>CAZGUD010000020.1:0-110526 GCA_964528915.1 uncultured Occallatibacter sp. | reverse complement strand
TTCGCCAGTTGCCTTCGATCGACGAAATCCTTCTGAACCCCACGACGGCGCCGCTTCCCACGGAGCCTTCCGCGCAAATCGCCATTGCTACCGCCCTGGGCAGGGCCTTGAGCGACACCTCGGTAGGGAGAGGAATCGCGTATCTCGACCGGATGCCAACTGAGATGCGGGTGATGGCCATGCGCGATGCGGCGGCGCGGGATACCGCCATAACCCACACTCCGGAGTTCGTTCGCTTCGGAGTGGAATATCGGGAGGTCATTCAATGATTACGGAAAAGGCAATGCTCGCCGCCGTCCACATCAGCATCTGGACGGCCGTCAAACACGACCGCAAGGTCAGCCGCGATGTCGCCGATCAACATGGGGCGCACCAGGGCGCGGGCCGCTACAACAAGCAACTCTTGCGCGGCGCAGACAAGCTGGATGAGCTGCGCACGCTCGCCGGGCAGATCCGGCAGCATTTCTACAAGATCACTCTGCCGTGGTCGGACGAAGGGTTCCGGCTCCTGCCGGCGAACTTCTACTTCGATCTCATGGCGCGGATGCGCGAGTTCGAGGCCGGATTTGAGCAGGGCGTGGAGAGCTTTCTCCGCGTTTATCCGCAGTACATCGAGCAGGTCAGGCCGGAGTTGAAAGGTCTCTTCCGCGAGGAAGATTACCCATCTCCGGAAAAGCTGCGGAAGAAGTTCGGCGTCAAGCTCGAAGTTCTGCCCGTTCCGTCTGGCGCCGACTTCCGCGTCCAGATGTCGGCCGAGGAGCAGGCGCGGGTCTCGCGCGAGATCGACGCCAACGTCCGCGAATCGCTGATGCGCGGAACGGAAGACCTCTGGAAGCGGCTGCGCGAGGTGGTCGCCCACATGGTCGACCGGCTGAACGAACCGGAGTCGCGCTTCCACGGTTCCTTGGTCACCAATGTTCTGGACCTGGTGGAGATCCTGCCGCGGCTCAACGTGAGCGGCGACACGGACCTCAACCGCTTTGCGGACCAGGTCAAAGAGCGGCTGTGCAACTACTCCGCTCAGGATCTCAAGAAGCATGACCTTCTGCGCGTCACGACGGCCGCCGATGCCGCAAACATCGTCGCCGAAATGGATGGCCTGTTGCGCAGCCGCGAGGCGACAGAACCCGCTGAGAGCCCGAGCGCCGACGACATCTTCAATCGTATGTCCGCGTACATGGAGGCGCCCGCTGCGGCATGAGACATGAGACGCCAACCTCACTGCGTATTCAGAAGGCGCGCACCTCTCTCATCCTGGACCATCCATTCTTCGGCTCGCTTCTGTTTCGCCTGAAGGGGCGCGAGTGCCTGTCGATTCCAACGATGGCGACCGATGGAGTGTCGCTCTTCTACAACCCTGATTTTGTTGAAACGCTGAACGCGGCGACACTGGCCGGGACCCTGGCTCACGAGGTCATGCACCCGGCCCTGCACCATCATGTGCGCCGCTCCGGGCGCGATCCGAAACGGTGGAATGTAGCCTGCGACTTCGCCATCAATCCTTTGCTTGTTGACGCCGGACTCTCGTTGCCCGATGGCGTGCTCATCGACGACCGCTTTCGCGGATTGAGCGCGGAGCAGATCTACAACCTCCTTGGTTCGGAATCGGAAACAGAGCAAGACTCAAGCAAAGAGGATGAAGACGACGAGCCCGGAGGAGAGGATTCGAAAGACGAGACATCAGGTCGCGGCAATTCAGAAGAACCTTCCGCTCCCGTTACCGAAGGCGGAATTGGCCAGGTGCTCGACGCGCCACAGCCGGACGAGGACACTCCAACCATAGAAGAACAGGCGAGGGAGTGGGATGTGGCGGTCAACCAGGCCACGACGGTTGCCCGCCAAGCGGGCAAGGTTCCGGCCGGCCTCAAGCGAACCCTGGAAGGGGCGGCAGAGGCTTCGGTCGACTGGCGGGAGATGCTGCGGCGGCTCTGGTCGGATACGATCCCGGCCGACTATAGCTGGATGCGCCCTAACCGTCGCCATGTCTGGGCGGGTCTCTACTTGCCAGGAGTGATACGCGAGGGCGTCGGGGAGATCGCGATCGCCGTCGACTGCTCCGGTTCCGTAAATGCGCGGCAACTGAGGCTCTTCGAGGCCGAGGTGCGTTCGATTCTCGACGGGGCACGACCGGAGCGTGTCCATGTTCTCTACTTCGATTCAGAAGTGCAGAAGGCGGAGACATACGAAGCCGGCCAGCCGGTCCACCTTAACCCCGTCGGGGGCGGAGGAACCGACTTTGGCCCATGCTTCGAGTGGCTGGATGACCATGGAATTCTGCCGCAGACCCTCGTCTTTCTGACGGATCTGTATGGCTCGTTCCCGCCGTCCGCTCCCGCCTATCCCGTCCTATGGGCTTCGACCGGGAGCCGGAAGGCTCCCTTCGGCGCGGTCATCCCGATGCAGGCTGCGTAGTCCAAAGGGCCGAAGGCTTGCCATGCGTACCCAGCGGCAAACGCGAATCTTGATCTCACCAGTCTGTCGGTGAACGCCCAAATTGGTTTGCGGGAAGGAGGCTCTCTGTGGATCAGACCTATCGCATTTTCACGGACGGCTCCGCGATCGGCAATCCGGGCCCAGGCGGATGGGGCGTCGTCGTAATCCAGGGAAGGGAACGCCGGGAGATGTCGGGCTCACATCCCTGGACGACCATCTCCGAGATGGAACTTGTTGCGGCTGTTCAGGCGCTTCGGTCGTTGCGAGGCCGAGCGCGGATCGAGTTGCACTCAGATTCCGAATACCTGATCTATGGAATGCGCGCATTCGTTTTCCATTGGCAACGTCATGGCTGGCGGAATCGGCGCGGGACCCAGCTGCAGCACCGCGAGGTGTGGGCGGAGCTTATCGAGTTGAATACACGGCTTTCTATCCGATGGAAGTGGGTCAAAGGGCACAACGGGCATCGCGACCAGAGCCGTGCGGACGAACTCGCGTATGAAGCCGCCCGGTCGCTCTGGGTGCAACAAAAGCTGGCGGCATAATGCCGGCGAAGAATTCTGATCGTTCAAGAAGGAGAAACACAGATGGCATCGATTGCGGAAGCAAGCTCGTTGTTTGAAATCGACATGGAACTCGACGGACTCCTCGAAGAGATCGAAGGGCAGGTCGAGTCAGAAGGTCAGGCCGCGGAAGATCTGGTTGCTCGGTTTCAGCAATTTTGCGAGGCGCACGGCGAGAAGGTCGACCGGATCGGCCGCTTTGTGCGCATCATGGAGGCTCGAGAACAGTATTGCCGGAGCGAGGCTGCGCGGCTTGCCGACAGAGCTCGGGCCGCAGCCGGCAGGGTGGAACGTACCAAGAACATGGTGCTCTACTACCTGCTCAGCCGAGACCTCAAGAAGATCGAAGGCTACCAGTTCACATTGCGCGCACAGAAGAACAGCCAGGACTCGGTGCGGATCACCGATGAGTCAGCACTGCCGGTGTCCTTTCGGAAAATTGTTGTGCGCATCGAGGGCGTCCTTTGGGAGACAGTTCTGGCGAATCTCCCTGACGTTCTATCAAAGATGCTCGAAGCCGGAGTCGAGGAGACCAAACCGGATTCAGATTCAATCAAAGCGGCAATCCAGCGGATGGAACAGGTCCCAGGCGCAGAACTCCGGCGGGGATGGCATCTGAGAGTTAAATGACTTGGCGCCGTGGCCCGGGAATTGTGGAGTATTCGGCGGCAGCCCTAGGCCTCGACATTTTAGCCACCCTGATTTGCCTGATTAAGCTCGACGGACGGTTTGCAAATCAAACGCGGCGTTTCGCCGACGCGAGAGCGCACGGGCGTGCCGTCTGTGTGCCAGGGCCTACTCCACTGCGATGGCGCGCTCTTCGATCACTTGACCGTTTGGTGATCCCGCGACTGGCTCTGATTTCCCCGACCCACGAGAGCAGGGAAGATGGGCATTCAGGAATTTCGCGTAACCCCGTCGGTTGAGGCATACTGAATTGAGAAGTTCTTTTCACAAGTGAGTGCCAACGAGCCTGAGGCGAGCGGAAGGATCATCGCATGGCCGTCCCCAAGACCAAGACCAGGGCCGCAGCGGTCGACTACGAAGCACACTTCGCGGTCCCGATTCCGACTGGCGTCGTCTACATGCACAATGTGCTGTTGACGTTTGCCAACAATATCCCCGATAGCTGTCACCCTTATTGCCTGTCCGCAAAACACCCTTCATACAACGGTCCACTCAACGGCGAAATGCGCCAAGTATTTCTGCGAGACTTTGTCGAAGAGCGGCTTGGCCAGCTGGCGGATCTGGAATACCGGGGCTGGATTAACGGACAACAACCGTTCGTCACACCTCGAGAGCTGCAGATCTGGCGGCTCCGCCAATTCGTCCAGTATGTCTGGTTCTGGAACCTTCCGGACGACGACGACCTGGCCATGATCTTCAATTTGACCAAACGGAGGGCTGGGAACCTGGCTGCGGACTTTATTGCGCGCTTTCGGAAGACGGTGATTTACCCGGCGGCTCTGCGCCGGGTGTATCACCTCATTAATACGAGCCAGCCAGTTTTTGAAAAGCCTGAGAAACACCCAAGGCATAATGCCAACGGATACATCTATAAAGTTCCCACCCGCCGTCTGGTGGACGCGGCGCAGAATCTGGTGGACGATATCCACACGGAACTGCCAAACAAAAAGATGGACGCGCCATACCTCTGGGATCGCGAACTGAACTATATGTGGATGGATGTTGAAGCAGTCGATGTCATCAAGACCAACGACGAGTTGCGTCAGCGACTTTATGCCATGTACAAGATTCCGGATCAGTGAGAGGCTGGCTAGATGGACGACGATGTAAAGACGCTCCTCGCAGTTCTAGCGCTGATCTACGGCTCGGCAAACGGAGTCGGATTGTTTAAGAGTTCGCTGGATCCGGTCGAGAAGAAAACCAAGGAACTCGAGGCTGCACTCAACGACCCAGAGAGCGCAACGTCCTTTTTGCGTAATAAGCGGAAGAGTTTGTTTGGCTCGCTGTGGACCTACGGTGTCATTGTCTATGTTTTGCTGGTCCTGATTCCAATCGCTTTCCTTGGCCTGGTTGTTCGAATCGGACCGGACGGCGCGCTGGCCGCGATAGGACTTTCTGGCGATGCCGGGCCTGCCTCTCTGCTGCGCGGTTCGCTGTTTTATTGGATACTCCTGGGCCTCTCATCAGTCTCGGCCATCCAGTTGCTGGCCGTATACCTTAAGGGCTGGCGCGTCGGAATCAAATCATTCTTCAAAAAGTGAGATAAAGGAGGCCTGCCGGCCGCGCGCTGAGGCGGTATTGATGGCGCCAAACTATGACGCTTGCTGAGAGGGTCCTTTATTACGTCACGGTTCTGAACCGCCTCCGCGTGGACAAAGTGTCGATGCCGGCTGCGGAGTTGATTTCCGCGCTCGAAGACGTGCCACCGCGGGAAGTGAAGAGCGATTTTCTTTCTCGTAGCATAAGCCTCGACACCGGCAACACCGTAACCCCGCATGCACTCTACTGGAAGGCAGTTGCGTGGCGGGACGAAGTCGAGCGCGAGGCGCTCGAATCCTACGACCTGTCGCTCGAGCTTCCGACCGAATCGGCAATCGGGGCTATGCTCCAGGGGAGTCGAAGCCTCCGAACCTCCCAGTTACCTGGCGGAGTTTCGGCTGCTGCTGCAGCCCGTCTAGCGGACCTGTCTTTTGATGTCGGGATGGAGAGCAGCGATTTGTTCCTGGAGGGGCACGGGGCGGCTCGCGACGGAAGGGTGGCATACCGCCACCAGATTGCAACCGCCAAACGAGTTCTCGAAGAGATGTGCGGCGTGGGGATAGTGGCGGACGAAGTCGGGCTGGGGAAGACTATCGTCGCAGGCCTGATCCTTGAGGACCTGCTGATGCACGAGCCTGACGCCCATGTCCTCATTCTCGTTCCAGGCAATCTCCGCAAGCAGTGGGCGGAAGAGGAACTGCCCGGCTTCTTCGGCCGCAATGTTGCATGGGATTTTGGGGGCGATCTGCTTCAGGCCGCTGCCCAGGAACCGGTGATTCTGTTTGCGCTCGACCATGCGAAAGGGGATGCTGAGGACAACGCGCTGGCGACGATTCTCATGCAGCGACGCTGGGACCTGGTCATTCTGGATGAAGCACACGACTGCAAGAACGCCGAGAGTATCCGCTTCAGATTCGTGTATTCGTTGCGGGCGCGCCGGCGCGTTTTTCTGACCGCGACGCCGGTGCATAACAGCGGCTATGACATCTTCACGCTGGCGACATTGCTCAAGCCGGGGTGTCTCGGCCCCCGAAGCAGCTTTTCGGAGCACTACATGGCGAGCGAGCGCGCCGTGAAGGACAGCAGCGGGCTTCAGGATAGCCTCAGGACGCTGATGACCCGGACGCTGAGACCCGAATCCGGCATGCCCTTCGTCAAACGGAAATTTACCACGATCAAGGTTGAGGAGTTCAAGGCACAGGAAGAGGTGCTCTATGACGAACTGCTTGGACTTTTGCGGGGGATCTACCGGCGCCATATGGGGGCAGGCGCTGAAATAATGCGTCCTTCGGCGAGGAGGCAGCACGTTTCACAGTTTGTTCTGATAGCCATGCTTGTCCTGCGGGAAATGGCCAGTCATCCTTTATCGGCTATAGAGACGCTCAAGACGGCGCTCAGGAAGAGAGTAACGGAGTTCGCTCGGCTCACACGGGACGACTCCGATCTGGTAAAGCTCGATGCATTCATAAGCCGCTACACCGGCCAAAAGTGGGATGTGACGCAGCACGCGAAATCCGAGCGGTTTCTCGACGAAGCTGGACGCCTATTTGCGGCCGACCGAAAGTTCATCGTGTACGTCAACTATCTCAAGACCCACGGCATCTTGATAAAACTTCTGAAGAGAGCGCATCCGGACTGGCGCATCCTGAAATACGAGGGGACACTGGACCGGGCGGATAAGGACGAAGCGATCAGAGTCTTCAACGATAAGTCGATTCGCTCCTGTCTTGTCTCGACCGATGCAGGTGGCCAGGGCCTGAACCTGCAGGCTGCTGATTGCGTCGTGAATTACGATTTTCCCTGGAACCCGATGCGCGTCGAACAACGAGTCGGACGCGTCGACCGCGCCAGCCAGAAGAGCAAGAATATCCGCGTCATCAACATCCGAACGCTCGGAACCGTGGAAGAATACGTCCAGATTGTGCTGACGAGCAAGCTCAAGGAATGCCGCAGCGTTCTTGGCGACTTCAGTTCTCCCCTGGAAGTTGAGAAGATCTACGAGGACAAGCTTACGATGGGCATCGGAAACGCTCTGATGGAGTCGACCGATGCCGAGGATATGAGGAGAAGGATGAGCCGTCTTGGACAAGGCGAGCTGGACCGGTACGTGGGAAGCTATGTCGACTACGAAAAGCAAGCGCCATCGGAATGGACCTGGCGGCCGCGCGATTGATAATTTCCTCCGAACGTTGTCCGCACTGGAAGGCAGCAGCGTTGTGGCTGAAGACGACCGGTTGCGGATCAACTTTCGGGACGACCACGCGCCCATCGTCGTGAGTCGTGATCCGGCCGACCCGGACGAGTGGAAAGTCCGATTCGAGCGCGTTGAAAAGCAGGCCGCAATCATCCTGCGCAATCCGCCCGTGGTGATCTCGATGGTCTGGCCGACAAGGAAGGCGGCGAAGCCCGCCAGGGCGTTGCTGAGGCTGAGCGTCGGACTCTCGCTTTCGGTCGGCGAGCCTCTGGTCCGGCGCTACGCGGTGACGCTTGAACAAGGCGCGCGACAGGCCGCAATCGAGCAAGGCGGACTTCTACCGTCCGAGACCGGGGCGCAGACGGCGATTCTCAGCACTTTGCCGCGCTGGGTCGAGCAAAGTACGAAAGCGCTCTCCCGCGGGACCCTCGAAGCCTGCAACAGGTATCAGGTGTTGCCCGATGTGCAGCAGGCGCTCCGCAGGCTGGGTGAGAGGCGGCGGACGGAACTAGCCCAGCTCGAACACCTGTATGCGCGCCGGCAGCGATCTGAAGGCCAACTGTATGGTCTTCCCGAGCCCGGCACGGAGGGGTCGGCCTCGATCGAAGCTGAACAACGCAGACTCCAGCGGATCGTATTTGACCGGTACAGGGTCCGGGTTCGGGTACGGATGCTTTCGCTGGCTCTGCTGGAGGGTGCTTTACCGGTTCGGTGAGTGCATTCTGAGGGGACGAGCCTGCTGTCATACGAACGCGGAACCACCCGGATCGACAACATACAGTCCAGTTCCGACAATCGCCAATCCACGGCGCCCCCCCAAATGACTCTCGCGTCAGGCCTCTGCCTCGACCGGTGATTTAGCCATTCGCGGCTCGGCCGCAGAGCGGTTTCTGCGCTTTCGCGGGACCAGGAGAAGCAGAGTTGCGATGGGCAAAACCTCGAGGAAGCACCCGATGAGGAAAGGAACAAGCGCCTCAGCGGATGCGCGGCGAAGTGCGCCGAAGAAGGAAACTACCAATATAGAGGGCTGAGACCTAGTGCGATCAGCCATGTAGTCTTCGGCGCCATCGCCCTTATTCCCGTAGTCAGCATAGTGCGCTTGGGCGATCGGTCCCGAATCGCTTCGAATCGAAGGTTCTCCATATTGCTGATATTCCGCGATCGCACCCAGCATGATTGAGACGACCGAAAAAATCACGATGACTGCCCCGAGCAGGCTGCGACTCTGTGTCGGCCGTGTCGTCCCGAATTGAGCGCAAAACCGAATGTGGCCGACGCAAGCTGCCAGCGCGCAAAGCAGGGCAAGGCCGGAACCGATTTTGGGATGCGCCGGCCAGACGGCCACCGCCCCAGGCAAGGCGAAGACCGCCATTATCGCACTTATCAGGATCGATACGGCATGGCAGATCCACTGGCCGGCCGCTTCCTCGAAGCTCAATTTCCGCTTGTGGCTCACCGATCGTCTCCTTTCGCGATTCAGCAACGAATTTGAGGCAATTCTGCATCTTCATTCTTGAAGATTTGATGAACAAACTCTTGTAAATATATGATTTATAAACTATTTGCAAACGAAGGCAGTTCTGTTTTGATCCTGAGCGGCTAGGTCGGGCGTGTCTTGGAACAGGTTCGTCCAAGATCGCCATGAACCGAATCTGGTTCGAACTGGTTCAACTTCCACATATTGCGTGCGTTCTCTAAGAACCTGGAGTATACTCATTTTCCATTGTGACGCTTGATCACATTGCCGCAGCAGTCCTGTACCGCCTATGGAAACGCCGCCGCGACAAGGATGGCTCCCTGGTTCCGGCCAAAGTTATACATGAGGAGCTCCTTAAGGGCTTAGGCAAGTACGAGTTTTCGCAAGATCTCCAAGTCGATGCGCTCAAGAAAACTCTGCGCCAGCTCAAGGCGGAGGGGTTGGTGGAATACGGAGAATCCAAGAAGAGCTCTCGAATTCCCGGACCACCGCCGAACGGCTATCGGCTTTCTCCGGACGCGAAGATTATTACCTGGCGTGCCACTGCTGCCATTGTCGTCTGGCTCCACAATCATCAGGAGATTCGGGTCAAGCGCGAAGTTGTTATTGATGAAACCTTCAAGCGGGGTCTGACGCATCATGACCGAGATGATCGCCTGGAAAGGGAAGAGATAGCGGAGCTGATCAATTGGTGTCTCAGGAAGGGTTATATCAAAGAGGAAAATGTGGCGAATTACGAAGGAGTCAATTCGGCCGCTGAGACTCGCTTGAGCACAACTCCCAAAGTTGACGAATGCGAGCTGTTCCTCCAGAAGCTCGCGGATGAGGTCAAACTTCAAGTCGCATCTGAATCGCCGCAGGTGTCCGGCGGCGGCTTTGAACATGAGAGCCAAGGTTGACGCCTTTCCGCAACTCCCCGCTTTGCAGAAAGAACTCGCCACCCACTTCTGCATCTCCCAGGATCTGCGCCGTCCCAATAATTCTCGCGTGCCCGCCGACCGATGCTTTGCCGGCGACCACTGCATTTCCCGCGATCATTGCGGTATCGGTGATCGAGGCTTCGTCCATGATCTCTGCGTAATCAAGAACCTGAGCATTTCCGCTCACAATGGCATAGGGACCCACAAATGCCGTCTCGGCCACGAACGCGGTCTTTTGAACCCAACCGCCTCCGTTCGCGTGGCTTGCCCAGTCCTCTCTCAACAGACCCTCGGCGGGCTGTATCCGCCCTGCCAGCTTCGAGAACGGCAATCGCGGAGCCGACATTCTGAGCGTCTTTGCCACCGGATGCACTCCCTGATCGTGAAGTTAGCACCGATGGGGGGACTTATAAGCCGCTCATCCCACTGTGAAAAAGTCGGAAAATGCAGCTTTAATGTGGAAGACTCGGGTCGAAATCATTGGTGGTTTAACTCGGGAGTAGGAGAGACGCTCGGGATAGCCGATCGAAAACCGCCACGCATCGTGTGGGAGCTGAAGCAGGCCGGCAATCATGGGCAATGGCTTACGGCCAACGAGATCGAAGAGACAACTAGCGCTTCGGCTTGAACTTCTCAGGCAGGGTCCCGGTGGGGAGAACTTCGATGGTGACATCGGCAGTACGGCCCACAGGGTCCGGCCTCTCCGCTTATTCCATCTTGAACGGTCCGGCTTCCTTAAAAGTTATGAATCCGCGGGAATAAACCAGCTCTTGCGCCGACTCTTCGCGGTCCACCACGAAGTAGGTCAAAACCCCGGGGCGCCTTTGTCTCCGAATCGGCATAGAGCGATTCTACCGAGGCCGCCGGCTGTCGAGCCGCCTTATTAGGGCAGTTCCTGGTCCGTAAGCGCCGCCCGCTTCTTGGTTCCTGAGGTTATCGCCTGCCGTGTCTGGGATTGATCGCCTTTCCCTCGTCCGCTGGCTAAGTAGACCAACTTTTCTTTACGGTCGTGCGCGCGATGCTCTAACGTGTTCGCACGGATTCTTCCGAATGAAAAAGCGAATAGTGAAGTCGTCAAGAGACTTTCCCCGACCAAAGATGTTCTCCCCAGACTCTACCTCCATTCCGGAAATCGATGCGCACTCCGGGTTTCATCGGCTTCCCAGCGAGCCATTACCTGTTCGTGCGTGGTGCCGTGAATGCGCCGGTTGGCCACTTCGGCGAGCCACCAGCGCAGCTGTCCGTTCAGATCGATCAAGCCCGACGGCTCGCGACCCAACAGTCCGCACAGGAAGTTGCGCCGCACATACTTTGCGCCCACTTCCACCTTGCCCTTGGTCTGTGCGCGATAGGGCCGGCACAGCCGCGTTCCACACACCCGCCCAGCGATATTTCGAGTCTGAAAGGGGTCATGAACGCAATGGGCCACGGCGAGAGATTCACATTCGGATGTATACTGAAAGAGTCGGAATTCGTTCCGAGAGGAGGCCCGCGATGAGCGAACAGGAACTGAAGAAGTCCGTTGAAGCCATGCAGAACCTCCGGAACGACCTGACCACCTCCAAAGAGAAGGCCTTGGCGTTCCTCGTCCAGGCCGGCATCGTCACGACCTCCGGGGAGCTCACCAAGCCATACCGGCAGGGTGCATAACCTTTCCACATCCTTCATTCTTGGCTATCACGGCTGTGACCGCGAAACGGGCGAACGTCTGCTCTCGAATGAGGCTTTTCAGCGCAGCGAGAACGACTACGATTGGCTCGGCTCCGGGATCTACTTCTGGGAAGCAAACCCCGATCGGGCTCTCGAATGGGCTCACGAACGGGCAGAGAGAATTCTCAAGAAGGAAGGCCGGGAGGCAGAGCCATTCGTGGTCGGCGCAGTGGTCGACCCCGGATTCTGCCTGGACCTTATCAGTTCCAACGGCGTCCATGCCATCGAAGCAGCCTATGCTAGCTTCCAATCGGTCGTCGCCGCCTCCGGCGCTCAAACACCGGAGAATGTTGGCGGCGCCGATCTCCGCCTTCGCAAACTCGACTGTGCGGTTATCAACTTTCTTCATCTTGCGCGGGAGAGGGCGGGAGAGCAGCTGTACCTCGCCAAAACTCAATCCGCAGGAAAAGTTGTCGATTCTTAACGGTTAAACGAGGTTGGAGCGGCTTGGGAGAGACCATCGACTGAAGTGGTGAGACGACGGAAGAGCGTGAGCGACGACGCGACTGGGCTGAATGACCGTATCGGGGCGCAATTCTCCCGCCGATATTGCATCAGGCCTGACCGAGATTCGGGTAAGTCACGCCGCGAGGTCGTAGCGATGATGCAGACCGCCAAGGCGCGGCATTGAGACAACCTCACGCGCGAGCGTCGTCTGCTTTGCCGCCGCTCGGCGGTCGGGAGTTTGCTTCGCCAACCCGAGATGTGTTCGGTCGTCGTGGTAGTAACGGACGTAATCGGTCATCAAGCGCTTGAGATGATGTTCGTTGAGCACAATCACATGGTCCAGCAAATCGCGGCGACAGGAGCCAACGAATCGCTCGGCCACGCCATTCTGCCAGGGACTTCGGTAGCTGGTCCGCTTGGGCTGGACGCCAAAGCTCTTCACAGTTTCGATTACATCGCAGTTGAAGTTCGCCCCGCGATCGAAGATCAGGTAGCGCGGTGCGGAGTCGTAAGGAAAAGCCTCGCGCAATTGCTGGATGACCCATGCGCTCGTTGGATGCTTGGTCACATTGAAGTGAAGGATGCGGCGCCGGTCGTGGGCAACGATGAAGAAGCAGTAGAGGACGCCAAAAGTGAGCGTCGGCACGGTGAAGAAATCCATGGCGGCGATGGCCTCGCGATGGTTACTCAGAAACGCCGCCCAACGCTTCGCCGGCTCGAGATTTCGCGGCGCTTTCCTCATCCAGCGCAAGACGGTTCTTTCCGAAACATCGAAGCCAAGAATTTTCAACTCGCCGTGGATTCGCGGCGCTCCCCAAGTCCTGTTGTCGGCTACCATGCAGAAGATGAGCTCACGAAGTTCCTTGCTTACGCATCTTCTTCCCGCATGCGTGCGATGCCAGGATAGCCAGGTCCAGTAAATCTTGAAGCCGGCGCGATGCCAGCGAACAACAGTCTCGGGTTGAACGAGGATCAGGGATCTTCGCCATCTCGACCAGACACGCTCCAGCGTAACCCAGAGGAATCGATCGGCATTGGAAAACCGTGGCCGCGGGTGACGTTGCGCCAGAACCGACAACTGCTGACGCAGCGCAAGGTTTTCCAAAAGAAGATGATGGCGTGAGCGTAGGGACCGTATGAGCAGGATAATTAAGAGCCTCAACAACCGGGCCATGAGTCGGTTATACCAAACAAAGCACAGTGGAAATCTGGCCGAATACTTGATCCCAGAGTGAAGGGCGATGGATCTATCCCCCGACTTTCTTAACCGTTAAGAACCGGTCACCGGTTGCACGGATTTAATTTTGGCGAGGGACAGGTCGAATTGTTCTCTCATCAACTGGAGTGGCGTACCATCGATTCAGGCTGGCATCGTTGAAGTCTCAATGCCGAACCTTTTCAGTGGCGTGGGTATACTAGGCGCGGAGATCCCCTTATCCGCGCTCGGCGCTCTGTTGCTTCTCGTTCTTTATCGCGGTCTCCGCGACGAACGATTCCTGCGCTCCTGGATGATCTTCGAGTTCTCACAGATGGTCTTTCTGTCTGGAACTCTCTTTCTGTTGTTTCACGAATCTCTCCCCACAGGGCAGCACGTCATTCAGACAGGATCGGCTATAGTCACTTTCCTCATAGGGGGACTCGGACCGCTTTTCCTGTTTCAAGGATTCCGGGAAGCGGTTGGTCGGTCGCTATCCTCCAAAAACCGCATCTACGTTCCTCTAGCATTCCTGTGCGGCGGGGTTGTCTTGACAAACGCGGCTCTCTGGGGCGGGCAGGTCCAGTTCCTTGGTTTGTTGCTCTTTGGAGACTTGGCGATGGCAAGCGTCGCTCTCTACATCGCAATTTTGGGCTTTCGGAGGAAAGCCACCAGGGTTCTTGCTGTCGGTTGCGGATTGAAGTTTTTAAGCCTCGTGCCAAAGCTCCTTCTGTCGGCAGCTTTCGCGTTACACAACTCTGCCCCGCTTGGCGGGCCTAGTCCCCAAGCGTCCGTGTATCTGTCGGTCCTCCTCCTTCAGTCTGCTACCTCCGGCTTGATCATCCTGGGGATGGTAAACGTTGTCGTCCACAAACATCGAAAGATACGGCAGAGCCTGGATCAGACCATGGAACAGTTAACGACGGCGAATCTCGAATTGGACCGTCTTGCGGGGATTGATCCTCTTACGAATCTGGCGAACCGCCGTTCTCTGGAAAGACATCTCGCCGTCGAATGGCGGAGGGCGATGCGCAGTGAGCATGACAGCCTTTCCCTTATCGCGATCGACGTCGATCATTTCAAGGAGCTCAATGACACATGCGGACATCCTGCAGGTGACGCTTGTCTCAAGATGCTTGCATCGTTGTTAAGGGAGATATTCCGTCGTGAGGAAGATTTAGTTGCCCGCGTTGGCGGCGATGAATTCGTTGTCTTGCTTACAGGAATCGACGCGCATGCTGCCCAGAGCTTGACCGAGAGAATACGGGGTCAGTTCGAGGCCTCAAGCGCGCATTGCACCCTGAGTATAGGCTGGGTCACTGTGAAGCCTACTCCGGAACTCAAGCCGGATATGTTGCTTCAAACAGCAGACCAAGCCCTATATCGCTCTAAACAAAATGGCCGCAACCAGGTTTCCTGCTTACCTCTTCTCGCTGGCGGGAAGAGAAGTGCCTCGGTCACGCTATAGACGTATTCGTCGTGTACGGCCTGATGCTGTCTAAGGAATATGCTGCGTCTGGTTGTAGTTCGTTACGCTTCGTTACATATCTTTACAAGCGGAACGGCCACAGTGCCCGTCTGAACAGTTAGCAATCGACGTTTCGCTTTACTGGCCGTGAAGATTGTTTCACGTTCTCTGTAAGCCTGCGGCGCGATGCGCGAAATCGAGAGCTTTAGTGGCGGAGGAAACTAGGATGAGGCACGTGATGGTTCGACTTCAAGGAGTGATTTTCGGACTGGTGACATGCACATGGCTTGCGGCAACATACGCGGCGGGCGCCCAGGAACCGCCTCCCCCTCCTCCGGATGGTATGGAAATGCCTCATCCCGATATGCCCAAAATGGATGTGGATAAGGAACTCGCGCGGATGACAAAACGGTACGGGCTATCTGAGAGCCAAAAGGCCAAGATACGGCCCGTCTTGGTGGACGTAAAGGCAAAGATGGATGCCTTGTCCAAAGATTCGTCGATGGAGTTCGGTGAATGGATGCAAAGGATGCGAGCAATTCATGAAGAGCAAACATCGCGGATTCTCGCAGTCCTTTCCGACGAGCAGCGCGCGAAATATCAGAAGGACACGGAGCGAGAGGCGCACGATCAGGGCGACGGCCCTCCGGACGGCCCGCCTCCGCCCGGAGATGGCGGTGGCGGACCGCCTCCTCCGCCAGGGAGTTGAGTATCGGTGCGTCCTCTGAATAAGCTGATTGAGATTTGCTTGCACTCAATCGGCAAAGACTCCTCTGTTGGTCGACTCGTGGATGATACGCGTGTGTTATCTGTCTCGAAGGATTCATATGGCGATAGCGTGCTGAGCAATTCAAGAACGCATTAGCAGACAGGAATAACTCTGCGGTATGGGCTTCGAGAACAAGCACGTGTCCGGAGTGAGAGCGTGCTTTTCTGACACGGAGGTGATTGTGTATCCGCATGTGCATTTGCATTCAGCCAACAAGGCGGCCGATCCCGATGAGAATCCATCCGGGGAACTGGATCAGCTAAGATCCGATCGACCCGACGCGATGCTGTGTGAAATGGCGCCGGCCCTGCATCCTTATGTGCTGTTGAACTTTTTGCCCCTTTCTGAAGCTGCGGATAAGCCGGTGCCCCTTGCGGTTGTCCTTCATCAGAACACGGTCCCGATAATCATCATCCGTCACGATTGGCAAGTAAGTCTCAATGCTGAAGACCGTGACTACTTAAGCGAGCTCATGGATGACTGGATGAAAACACCACCCGAGCGAGTGCTCGCGCTGTTCCGGCAACTTGAGTACCTCTCGGCCGGACCGATTAGGGCGACAGTTTCCGGAATGGCTACGGCAGAAGGGCTGGAGAATCTGATGTACGCGGTCCTAACACACGCAGGCGTCCTCGGCCAATGGACGATGTGAGCCCAATGGAACAAGGATGGCATTCCATCCGGCATAGAGCAGCAATGCGAGCCGCAAGCAGATCCCACGAAGCCATGAATCGCTTGGGGGCCGGAGAAACATCATCGGAGAACTGAGAAAAGGGATATCACGCTCGTAGCGGACCTTCATGCGGACGTTGCTGTGAGGGCGAGTTTCGGCCAAAACCGCGCCCCCGGGTTCTTAGCCGGCGACAGACAGAGGTTGTCATTGATGAAGTTTTCCAAGCGTACCTCTTTGGCGACCTCGATTGGTCTAGCTCTGGCGCTCTCCATTGTTTGTGCGAGCCAGAGCACATGGGCCGATTCGGCAAACGATTATTACAAGAGAGCTCGGGCTGCAGAAGACCGGAACGACGTGATTACCGCATACGAGGCATACAAGAAGGCCTACGATCTGAAACCCGGGGAGATTAAGTACCGCACAACCTGCGAGCGAGTTCGTGTCGCCGCCTCAACCGAATACGTTTCGCTGGGGGAGAAGTTCGCTGCAAGAGATAATCTTCCGTCTGCTCTTGCGGCTTTTCTGAAAGCTCTGGACATCGATCCCAGTAACGAATTGGCGGATTCCGACGTTCGGAAAATTCAAAATGAGCTTCACCGGAAGAATCGACAGGAGGAGACGGGTGCGAGCGCTGAGCGTGCGTCCATGAATCCTGCGTCTCCCGTCAGTCTGGACATTCCCGCAAATGAACCCAATACATTGCGCATGACCGAAGACAGCAAGGTTGTGTACCAAGCCGTTGGCAAAAGCGCGGGTATCAACGTGCTCTTCGATCCGGACTATACATCGAAGCGCATTCAGGTCGATCTAAAGGACGTGACGGCGACAGAGGCATTAGGGATCATAGGCGAGATTTCTAATACCTTCTGGAAACCTGTTACCCACAATACGATTTTCGTGGCACAGGATACCAGGCCTAAACGGCAGGCACTGAGCCAACAGGCTGTCCAGATCTTTTATTTGAAAAATGTCTCCCAGCAAAATGACTTCAACGATATTCAGACAGGCATCCGCAACGTACTTCCGACAGCAAAACTCTTCGGAGTGGCCAGCCAAAACGCCATAATTATGCGCGGTACACCTGATGAGCTTATGTTGGCGAGGGTGCTGATCGCGGGCCTCGACATGCCAAAACCGGAAGTCCTGGTGGATATCACCGTAATGGAGGTAAGCCGCGACAAAATCCGTGAGATCGGCCTCTCTCCTCCAACTTCGCTGACGGTCAGTTCAGGATCGTCACAGACGCTGAACGAGATCGGCAGGAACTCGTCCTACAGCATCTCAGTTGGAACAGCAGCAGTTCAGTTCCTGCTCACCGACTCAGATACGCGGATTCTCCAGAGCCCGCGCCTCCGCGCTGTGGATGGTCAGAAGGCGACACTCAAACTCGGTGAGAAACTTCCCGTGGCAACCGGTACATACACTTTAGCCTCGTCCTCAACCTCTGCGGCGGCGGAAACCCAGTTCCAGTATCTCGACGTAGGCGTAAATGTTGAGATGACTCCGACTATCCACAGTGACCGGGAGGTGACGCTGAAGCTGAGTGTGGAAGTCTCCTCAGAATCGGGAACCGAAACTATTGACGATGTGGATGAGCCAATCATCAGCCAAGAGAAGGCGGAGCAGACCATTCGATTGAAAGACGGCGAAACAAGCATTCTTGCGGGCCTGGTAAAGAAATCGGTGAGCCAAACGGTAAGCGGATGGCCTGGCTTTGGGCAGATTCCTTTCATGAAATATTTCTTCACCACGCAGAAGCATGAAGTTGACGATGATGAGTTGGTCTTTATGATCGTTCCCCATATCGTCCGCGTTCCGGGATCGGAGACAGACGCAGGGCGCCAGATTGACACGGGAACAGATAAGGCAGTCCAAATCCGGGAGGTTCCTGCAGCCAAGGATTCGTCGCAGAGCGATCACAGGTGAGTCATGCGCACAGTTCAGGGGCAGCAATTGGAGAGGATCGAACAGCAGGGGAATCTCCAGGCCACCGGCCGATGCGCAAGGAACGGTGTCCTGCAGTGTTTTCGTACGAGGTGTATGCGCCCTGGATAAATGCGTGGACGCAGTTGGAGACTGGGCAATGAAGGAGAAGCTAATTCAGGCAAAGCGAGATAGTCGAGCAGTGCGCCCTGGTCCCGCCGCGCAGAGGTTTTCCACTATCGTTGAGACCCACCGGCCGCGGATCTTTCGGTTTCTGCTGGCCTCAACGCGCGACGCGGATCTAGCTGAGACGCTGACTCAGGACTGTTTCCTGAGGGCGTACCGCAACTGGTTGAGCTTTCGTGACGAGTCGAGCGTGATGACCTGGCTGATGCGCATTGCCATCAACCTGGAGAAGGACCACTGGCGAAACCGGCGGATGCAGTTTTGGCGACAGACACGCACCAGCGCGGTGGATATGGACGAGGCCAGCGAGTGGCTACCGAGCAGTGAGCGTTCGCCCGAGGAACACGTGCTGGCCCGCGAGCAGGTGGGAAAGGTCTGGAGAGCAGTCGACTGCCTCAGCGAGCGGCAGCGAACGGTCTTCTTGTTGCGTTTTGTGGAAGACATGGAGTTAAGAGAAATTGCGCAAGCCGCCGGCCTGAAAGTGGGTGCCGTGAAAGCGCACCTTTCGCGGGCGCTACTGAAAGTGCGCGCGGCATTGGATGGAAGATGATGGGTTCTGAATCAGGGAGCGGTGAAATATGGATAATAGGCAACTCTCTGGATTAGTGCTGGTGGCGATAACGTTCGCGTCTGGCGTGGGAGCGCAACAGGCAATCACTGCTTCATCGTCCGCTACGATCGTTAGCGGTTCGCCGGCCTTGACTGGCTCGGTTCCAGCGCTTCATCAGGCTGCGGATCTGCCCAGGCTGAGCATGGAGGATGCTGACGGGGCTGTCCCTATCGCACTTGCACCGGACACCATACGCCGCAGCTTCCACTTACGCGCGGATGAACAGAGCCTGATTCGGCAGGTGTTGAATGCATACGGGATTCAGGTGGCGATGGATTCATCGGTACGGAGCCAGATCGTACGCTTCGATGTTGACGATGTGGACTTCACAGAGGCCTCCAGCATGGTGAAGCTCGCAACCGATACCTTTCTTGTGCCACTCGATTCAAAGCGTGTGCTTGCAGCCGCCGACACAAAGACAAACCGGACTCAATATGAGAGGCAGGTGATGGAAACCTTCTCTTTTCCTGGCCTCAACGCGAACGAATTGAACGAAATGCAGAACATCGCGCGCAATGTCTTCGGAGCGGAGCGCAGCGTGGTGGAGCCTGGCCAAAGCAAAATGACTGTTCGCTCCCCTGGCGCACAAGTTGAGGCAATGAACCAGGCTTATGCGGAATTGCTGGCCGGAAGGAGCGAGATCTTGCTCGATGTCGGCGTTTACGAGGTCGACAAGACCAGGAGCCCGAATGTCGGCGTAGTACGGCCGAACTCCGCAACCTTGTTCAACGCTAAATCGCAGATCAACAGCATCATCGTAAATAATTCAACCCTGGTAGACGAGATCATTTCCAGCGGCCTGGCGAGCGCGGGGGACTATACGGCGATCCTGGCGATCTTGCTTGCATCCGGAGAGCTCTCGGGGACGGTCTTCAATAGTTCGCTCGTGCTATTCGGCGGAGGATGGACGGAGACGGGCGCGGAATGGAATACAACAAGCGCCAATATGCTGTTGAGCTCGTCCGATGTGAGATCGCTCAACCAAATGCAGCTGCGCGTTCTCGATCAAGAGGAAGCGACTTTTCGCAGTGGGGAGCGGTATCCAATCATGACTTCAAGTTATACAGCCCTGGCAAGCAGTTCGTCTTCCACTTCCTCGACGGTCACAACTCCGCAGGTCCAATACGAGGATCTCGGTCTGACCCTGAAAGTGAGGCCGCATGTTGAAGGGGAAAATGAAGTGTCGCTGGATATGAATCTGAAGGTGGAGTCTCTTGCTGGCTCGACCATCAATGACATACCTGTGCTTGCGAGCCGGCAGTACTCAAGTGTCGTCTCCCTGCGGCTCGGAGAAAGTGCGCTCGTTACCAGCGCCATGTCAAAAGAGGATTCATTAGCAATCACTGGAATTCCCGGGTTGAGCGAGATACCCGGTCTTAGCAATGCAACGGATCGGCAGAACACAACCGACAGTCTGGATCTGGTAATTCTGGTTACTCCGCATATCGTCCGCCTAACTCACCGGGAGGCGGCCGGCGCAATGTTGCTTCTGCCGCTTCACTGAGTTGAGTCGAATTGGGAGAAGACACATGGTACTCCGTTACATATCGTTACGTTTCTTTACAAGCGGAATTCGCAAGGAATTCGTCTGACCTTTGTAGTTCGTGCAGGTCTGCGAAAAGGAAGTGAAGCACAATGCGTATGAAGATGATTCCGTCTTTGGCTCGAATAGCTTTCGTGACGCTACTTCCAGGTTGCACCCTCGTTCTGGCGCAGACGGTCACCGATCGCGTGACTCAGGAGATCGATTCACAATCCGTTGTGTTGCTTCCGGGTACCGTGAATCCGCATGCTGCCGCACAATACGACATTGGACGCACCAACGGCGGTACCAAGATCAGCGGCGTCACCATGTATTTCAAACCTTCCGCGGAGCAGAAGGCCGAACTCGATGCGTTGGTGAAAGCGCAACAAACGCCCGGCTCGGCGTCCTACCACAAGTGGCTTACTCCCGCAGAGTACGCCAGCCTCTTCGGCTTGAGCGACAACGATCTCGCGAAAGTCCAAAGCTGGCTTGAACAACAGGGATTCTCTATAGATCGCGTTGCCAACAGCCACAACAGCATCAGTTTCTCCGGAACGATAGCGCAGGCTGAGGCAGCCTTTCAAACTGAAATCCACAGCTACAAAATCGACAACCAAACTCATTTCGCCAATGCGACGCCGATATCGGTGCCCTCGGCGCTCTCAGGCGTTGTCCAGTCCGTGCGCAATCTCGATGATTTCCGTCCGAAGCCACAGGTACGGTTTCGTACAGCGCAATCGAGCAAGGTGAGTCCAACTTTTACATCCAGCCAATCCGGCGACCACTACCTGACGCCGAAGGATGTCGCCACGATTTACGACATCAATGCGGCCTATAACGCGGGCTACACGGGAACCAGTCAGTCGATCGCAGTAGTAGGCCAGTCGGAGATCGAGGTATCGGACATCGAGAACTTCCAGAGCGCGGCTGGCCTTACCGTCAAAGATCCTGCGCTGGTTCTGGTACCGGGCTCCGGAACAGCGGTGGTTTCTTCTGGAGACGAAGCGGAGTCGGATCTCGATCTTGAGTATTCCGGCGGAATCGCTAAAGGCGCGACGATCTACCTGGTTTATGTTGGCAACAATTCCAACTACAACGTGTGGGACTCGCTCCAATACGCAGTCGATACCAAAATTGCGCCGATCATCAGCATGAGTTACGGCGGATGCGAATCCGATTTGGACTCCGGCGATTACTCGACCCTTGAGGCCATTCTGGAGCAAGGGGCCAGCCAGGGGCAGAGTGTTATCGTGGCGGCGGGCGACGACGGATCCACCGCTTGCTACGCCGATCTCACGAGCAACACGACTCCTACCGCGCAAGAGGAGGAACTGGCCGTCAATTATCCCGCCAGCAGCGCGTATGCAACGGCTATGGGCGGAACCGAGTTTCCGGCTGCCGATGTGTCCTCTTCCAATACCACTTACTGGGAGTCGGCAAGCGGCAGCGATGTCATCAGTTCCGCCCTGTCTTACATTCCAGAACAGGTTTGGAACGACGATAGTGCCACAGTGGGCTCGGAAGATGGCGCAGAAGACGCGCTCTCGTCGGGAGGCGGAGGCACGAGCACCCTGACTGCGAGACCCAGTTGGCAGAGCGGTATAACAGGCATTCCCTCGGGAAGCTATCGGCTGGTGCCGGACATTTCTCTTGATTCTTCTCCCAGCAATGCCGGCTATCTCTATTGCACCAGCGATTCCACCGCAACCGGTATCACCGGCAGTTGTTCGGATGGATTTCGCGACTCGAACGATGAGTACCTGACCGTGGCGGGAGGAACCAGTTTCGCCGCGCCCATCTTCGCGGGAATGCTCGCCCTCATCAATCAGAAGGAGAATTCGACTGGGCAGGGCCTGATCAACTCGACCCTGTATACGTTGGCGGCTAATTCCACAACGTACGCATCCGCCTTTCATGACATCACCAGCGGAGGTAATGAGTGCACCGCCGGATCGAGCTACTGCTCATCGGCCGGCGAGTCGGAATACTATGCGGGCACGGGATACGACGAGGCCAGCGGCCTTGGATCGGTCGATCTCTACAACCTGCTCACCGCGTGGCCGTCGAGTTCAGTCTCATCCCTGGAGGCCAGTACAACCACTCTCTCTGCGGCAAGTAGCACACCCTCATCCGGCGCGAGCGATGTTATCACCATCTCGGTGGCTCCAGAATCGAGTTCCATCACGACAATCCCGACCGGAACCTTGACCGTCACAGTTGATGGCACAACCGAAACATCGTCTCTTGCGCTGTCGAGCGGCTCGGCCACCTACACCTTCTCTTCCACTACGTCAGGATCGCACGTCATCACTGCGACGTACTCGGGCAATTCAACATTTGCGGCTTCCTTCGGCACGACCACAGTCACAATCGGCTCGTCCTCTGGTACCGGCTCCGGCGGTTCGGGCTCGACTACTGTAACCGTAACTCCGTCGGGCGGCTACACCGGAACAGTGGACTTGTCACTGTCCACTTCCAGCACATATCTCCATGACTACGCCTGCTATGACATCTTGGACGCTACGGTGAGCGGCACCAGTGCGGTGAGCGAAACGTTGACACTCTACACCGGCACAGCGAATTGCTCCAGTGCCTCGGTCCGAAGCGGGAAGATGCACACCTTCCACAATGCCAAAACTGCCAAGATTTCCTCCAACTCCATGCTCCCTATCACGGCACCGGTTCTTGGTTCGACCGGATTACTCCTGGCGGGCTTTATCGGCTGGCGTTTCCGTCGAATCCGCGCCCTCTCGTGCATGCTGGCTCTTGCTGCTCTGGGTTTTGTCCTCTCCGGCTGCGGCGGATCAAGCTCCAGTTCGTCTTCCAAGAGCTTCTCCTTGTCTGTCTCGCCTTCGACCGTCACTGTTTCTGCGGGAACATCGGGCATTCCGACGGGCAGTTACACGCTAACGATCGATGGCCAAGACAGCTCGGACTCAAGCCTGACCGCCACCGCCTCGATGACCCTTGTTATCGACTAACCTGTCAGGCTCGTAATGGAGGGAACGGGCCGGTGCATCCCGGAAGTTAGTCAGCTCGTTTTGGCCTACGGGCGTAGCAAGGAGAAACAGATTGGCAGATGGTGGTAGCTCAAGCTCCAGCGCGGCGTAGCGGAGGATACGCGGTGGCGCTGGATAGTGGCGATACAGATGCGATTCCAGTATCGCCGTTCCGGCCTCATTTTCCTCCTGGAGAATGGATGGTCGTTTCCCCAGAATGGGCACGTGTGCACCCCGTTGCGCACGTGCCCGGCGTTGTTGTCGAGCAATACTCACAATTCCAAGGTCATCGTTCCAGTGTCCCAAGGCATGACACGATCCAGTGGCCTTTCGACCGCTACTCGACTATGCGCCCGTGAGGTCTCAGAACGGATCAACCAACCTGATTTGCAATTCGAAATCCTTCTCTTTGGCTATCATTACCGCTCAGCAAGCGGAAGTTGTAAACGAATTGTTGTACCGCCGCCGGCGCGATTGTATGCGCGCATCTCTCCGTGGTGGAGCTTCACGGCACGCTCTGCAATCGCAAGTCCGACACCGAATCCCCCGGTTTCCGCGCTGCGTGCGCGATCCACGCGATAGAAGGGTTGAAAGATAGAGCTGAGCTCGCCCTCTGGAATTCCGGGCCCGCGATCGCTGATTTCGAGTACGGCTACACCACCCTTTTCTTCGGTAACGATGGCCAGCCGAATTTCCACCTCGGAATTCTCCTTCGTGTATCGGATGGCGTTGCGCAGGACATTTTCAACAGCCCGATAGAGCAGTTCGCGATTTCCCAGAATCACGCATTCTGCGCCGGCATGAAAGGAAACTGTGCACTGCCGTTGTTGGGCTTCGAACTCGGCGTCCGGAATCATCTGGTGGATCAGTTCATTAAGCAGTACGGGCCCAAAGTTGTTGACCTGATTCATTGCTTCCATCGATGAGAGCGTAAGAAGCTGGCTGATCAACTTGCTGAGTCTCTCGGTTTCTCGTTCGATACGGCCCAGGTGTGTCTCTATCTCCGTGTCGGGGTCTGCGTCTTCACGCGCTAGCTCCAAGGCCACATTGAGACGAGCCAGAGGTGAGCGCAACTCGTGCGAAACATCCCGAAGCAACAACTGTTGCGCGCCCACAAGCGACTCTAGCCTCTCGGCCATGTGGTTAAAATCATGAACCAGGGCCTGAAACTCGTCTCCTCGAAAGAAACTGGACTTTGACGCAGATTCGGTTACGCGCGTTCTCAAGTTGCCGTGCGCCAATTCACGTGCCGCCTTCCGCAGCTTGACCAATGGCCGGGTGAACAGCAGCACAAGCACAAATGTGGTTGCGCCGCCTACCGCGATTGCCACAGGCAACTGCGGAAATGCGAAGCGCAGCAGGTCCGGATTCGGACCATGGCTTTCGGGAGAGTGCAGCTGGGCAAGCAGAAATACATAGTTCTTATGTGTGGCGGAAGTGACAGGCGCGCTCCAAACGTATTGCTGTCCCACTTGCCTGCCGACGATGTGGTCCTGGAACCGAGTCCCGTCTCCGTTTCCACTGGCCAGATCGGGCATCTCAGGACAGATATTCTTCCCTGCCTCGTCGGTGAGAGCGATGATTTGTCCGTGAGTGGCAGCATAGGCTCTGAGGGATCCGCATCCGCCGGTCTCGAAAGCGTCCACACTCTCTCTTCCTTGGTTGCGCAGGCTGCTGAACAGCGAATCCATCAGGACATCTGGACCGGGAAAGCGGTGTTGAACGATCAGTGCCGTAGAGATGATGAAAATCAGACTCTGCGCAATCCAGAAAATGACAAATATCTTAAAAAAGAGGCCCCGCATCTCTCAGTCCTTTGCTTCTGATTGATTTCTGTGAATTGTCAGTTGATACCCCATTCCGCGAATCGTTTTTACGCGGTCCTCGTGGGAGCTGCCCTCAGCGAGTTTCTTCCGCAGCCGGCTTAAGTGCATATCGAGGCTACGATCGAGCGGGTTGAACTTGCGCCCAAGAACTTCTTCTGCCAACTCCTCGCGCGCGATAACTTTCCCAGGAGAATGCATCAGAACTTCCAGAAGTGCGAACTCTACGCCCGTCAGCTCAACGCTCCTGCCATTCTGAACGACAGTGCGCGCAGCGGAATCAAGTTCCAAATCGTCGACACGCAGCACGATGTGCTCATTCGATGTTCCGGCGGCGGCGGTCCTTCGCAGAATCGCGCGCATCCTGGCTAACAGTTCCCGGGGGTTAAACGGCTTTGGCAAATAATCGTCGGCTCCGATCTCCAATCCCACGATGCGGTCCACGTCTTCCCCGCGCGCCGTCAGCATCAGCACGTTCATAGCCGAGTCCGCGCGTATCCTCTTCAGGATCTCAAAGCCGTCAATACCGGGAAGCATTACATCGAGAAGGACGAGGGAATAACGGTAGTCAAGCGCCGCCTTGAGGCCCGTATCGCCGCGGTGAACGGCAGAAACACGAAAGCCATACTTTACAAGGTAGTCCTTCAGCATCGAGCAGAGTTCAACGTCGTCGTCAATCAGCAGAACGTCTTCCATAGGAAAATCCCACCTCTCTGAGCCTAAGCTTTCCGACCTCAAAAGACACAGCAGAAATGTAACAAAGAGTAATGGCGCCGTGACAATTCTTTACACAGCATTACTGAATATGACCGCACTGTGCGAGGGCCTGATGTCTCCTGAATATGACTCTTGTATGTAACCGGAGAAATAATGAATATCTCGCGATCCATGCTGAGAAACGTCCGTATTTCGCTTTTCATCGTCGCAATCGTATATGCGAGTCCCGTGAAGGCCCAGACACCGAACGGGAGCATCCACGGAACCGTCGCCGATCCCACTGGAGCCCTGATTCCCTCGGCCACGATTGTGCTCTCCAACGAGAGCGGGGTCGTAAAAACCGTCACTGCCGGAAGCGACGGCGGTTTTGTGATCGATCATGTGATTCCGGGCCGGTATTCGCTCATTGTCACTGCTTCCGGCTTTGCGCCTGCCACGATACCCGGTGTGGAAGTTTTCAGTGATAAAGTGACCGTCAATCGTGTCAGGCTGCAGTTGCCGGTCGAACAGCAGCAAGTTCAAGTCACCGCCGAGGGGCTCAGCGTCAATACCGGCGCCGACAACAACGCCAGCGCAATTGTGATCAAGGGCAAGGATCTCGATGCACTCTCTGACGATCCGGATGAGTTACAGAATGAGCTGAATGCTCTCGCTGGACCGTCGGCAGGCCCAAATGGCGGACAGATTTACATTGACGGATTCACCGGCGGACAACTTCCTCCGAAATCCTCCATTCGCGAGATACGTATTAACCAGAATCCATTTTCAGCACAATACGACAAACTGGGCTACGGGCGAATCGAGATTCTTACCAAACCGGGGACCGACAAGCTCCACGGCATGTTGATGGTCAACGGCAACGATTCCGCCTTCAATTCACTCAACCCCTTTGTGACCAAAGAGCCGCCGTATTACAGCACGTTTCTGGCCGGCAATGCCAGCGGAGCGTTGAGCAAGAGCGCATCCTGGTTTGGCAATGTGTTCCGCCGCGACAACCAGTCAAACTCCATTGTGAACGCGGAGCTTCTGGACGCCAGCGGCAATTCATATAACTACACCGCGGCCGTTGCCAACCCGCAATCGCGACTCGACATCAGCCCTCGTTTCGACTTCCAACTCGGTAGCAGTAACACACTCAGCATCCGCTACATGTTCGATCGGCAGAAGGAGACCAATAGCGGTGTTTCACAGTCCGCGCTCGAAAGCCAGGCTTACGACACGCTCAATCACGAGAACACGATCCAGGTGAGCGATACTCAGGTGCTGGGCGCCAACCTGATCAATGAGACCCGTTTTCAGTACACGCGCGATCGTGACAACCAGGTTGCGCAAAGCAGCGATCCCACAATCACCGTACAGGGAGCCTTCACCGGCGGAGGAAACAATCAAGGCGTGGTCCGCGACAATCAGGATCGCTATGAACTCCAGAATTACATGACGGCGGCGAAAGGGGCTCATTCGTTGTACCTCGGCGCGCGTCTGCGCCTTACACGAGACTTCAGCTATTCGACGTCGGGTTTCAACGGCAGCTATATTTATTCTTCGCTGAGCGCTTACAAGGCGAACACTCCATCCGAATACAACGTGACGGCCGGAACGCCCGGCGCGCGTGTCAATCTCTTCGACGCCGGGCTTTTCTTCCAGGACGACTATAAGGCACGATCCAACCTGACCCTCAGCTATGGCCTGCGATACGAAACGCAGAACCGCATCAGCGACCACGACGACTGGGCTCCGCGCATCTCATTCGCCTGGGCACCCCGCACTCGGAACAATACTGTGGCGAAGACCGTGATTCGGGGCGGCTATGGCTGGTTCTTCGACCGGTTCAGCTCAACCTATGTGCTGGATGCCATCCGGCAGAACGGAATCAATCAGCAACAGTACGTCATCACGAATCCGAGCTTCTACCAGAATGCACCGTCGGCCTCTCAACTTGCGATCGATAGCTCAGCGGCGCCCACAATTTATCAGGTGGCTCCTCATCTCAAAGCCGCTGTGAACATGCAGGTGGCCCTCGGAGTCGAACACCAGTTTGGAAAAATAGCCACCGCCTCCGCAACTTATATCAACTCCCACGGCGTACACCAGTATTTGAGCGATAATATCAACGCCTACCTGCCTGGCACATACGATCTTGCCACCGGCGCGGGCACGCGGCCCAACGGAATCAACGAGAATATCTACCAATTTCAGTCTGGCGGCGTTTACAACCAGAATCAACTCATGGTCAATTACTCAGTGCGAGCAAGCCGCGTTTCCCTCTTCGGTTTCTACATGATGAACTTTGCCAAGGCCGATACTTCGGGCGCAACCTATTTCCCCTCCAACCAATTCGATCCGGGCGCCGACTACGGCCGAGCCAACTTCGATGTGCGGAATCGATTCCTGCTGGGCGGAAACATCCAGGCCCCCTACGGGGTGTCCATGAGCCCCATGCTGGTGGCCGACTCCGGTCAGCCCTTCAGCGTCACCTTGGACCAAGACTTAAACGGTGATAACCAGTTCAATGACCGGCCCTCATTTGCAAGTTCCAGCAGCACCAGCACGGTAAAGACCAGCTACGGAACGTTCGACCTTGACCCGGCATGGAACCAATCGCGCATCCCCTACAACTATGGCAACGGGCCGTCGCAATTCAGCATGAACCTGCGGCTCAGCAAGTCCTTTGGCATAGGGCCAAAGGTGACCGAGGGATCGGCGGCACCTGCGGGTGGACCCGGCGGACCTGGTGGACCTGGCGGCCCCGGGGGCGGCGGTCCACCTCCGGGCGGCGGCCCCGGTGGTGGCGGCGGTGGTCTTGGCCCTGGCGGCTTAAGCGGAAATGGTGGGCCGCCGCGGCTCGATCAAGCTGTCCCTCGGCGTTATTCCCTGACTTTTGCGGTAATGGGCAGAAACATCTTCAACAATGTCAACCGGGCGCAGCCGGTCGGAGTTCTCGGTTCGCCGCTATTCGGAAAATCGACTGCCCTCGCGGGAGGGTTCTTTTCATCTGCCGCATCCAATCGCAGCATCGACATGCAGATGAGTTTCAACTTTTAAGCACGTTGCTTTTCGCGGCGGCGTTTTCATCGCTCACCGCCGATTCGATTCGATTGTGTTGGGGATTTGGACCGAGATTAAGACCACACGCTGGCCGCATGCAGCAACGGGCTGAACGGAGACGTTTTGATGCTAAGGGGAGCGGAGTCATCGGGTTACCCCTTGTGAGGCGGTGTTGAAGATTGATTACTCCGACCACCAATGCGCTCATCGAGGAGGTACTGGTTCGTATTCTGAGTGGATGGTCGGCAAACAGGAAGTTGAGATCGCTCCCGGTTGGCCCGTGATTCGGCCGGAATTCGCCTCCGTCAGCACTCTCTCTTGCCTGGTTGCGTAGGCGTCAGCCGTCAAATTGCGAAGGATTATGGACTCTGGTGCCTTCGCGTCTGGGAAACCTAAGTTGATCTGTGTCATTCAATGAGCTCGAGCATCGTGGGACCAATAGTCATGTGCAGAATTTATGTTGTGTCATTCTGATTGTCACCTGAGTCAGTGGAAATGCCGCATATCTTTACAAATCTTTACAAGCGGAATCGCGTGAGTGTTCGTCTTAATTTGCAGTCGCTCAAATGCCAAAGGTTACTCGGAAGCACCGATTTCTCTCTCCAAGGGGTCAAAATGCAAATAATGTCCAAGTTCAGGCGATTCCGCCAACCGATTCTACATTTGACCTCGGTGTTTCTGCCGGTTGCAGGTCTTATCGGATGTTTTTCCTCAAGCGGATCAGGCGGGACCATCACAACAGTTGCGGGAACCGCGGGTAACGCAGGCTATGCGGGAGATGCCGCAGCCGCCACAAGCGCCAAGCTGGACAATCCACGGAAAATTGCGCTGGACTCCTCCGGAAATCTTTATATCGCAGACACTGTCAATAACGCTATCCGCAAGGTAACGGCATCAACCGGCATCATCACTACTGTTGCGGGAATCGGGACGCCCGGCAATAGCGGCGACAATGGTGTGGCGACAAAAGCCGCACTGAACAGCCCAAACGGTGTGGCGGTGGATTCCTCTGGCAACATTTACATCGCCGACACCGGAAACAATGTCATTCGCGAGGTTTCGGCTTCCTCGGGAGTCATCGAGAGGGTCGCGGGGAAAGGGACTTCTGGCTACAGTGGGGACGAGGGCTATGCCACGAGCGCAACTCTGAATAGTCCAAACGGCGTCGCATTGGACTCCTCCGGAGATATCTATATTGCTGATACGAATAACGACGTTATACGCAAAGTAACGGCCTCCAACGACATCATCACGACAGTCGCAGGTAGCGGAAGCGCCGGCTATAGCGGGGACAAAGGCGCGGCGACCAGCGCCAAGCTAACCATTCCAGACAGCGTAGCGGTAGATTCTTCCGGAAACATTTATATTGCCGACACGGGCAACAACGTCATTCGCGAGGTCTCAGCTTCCTCCGGCGATATCACGACGATTGCCGGGGACGGCACGTCGGGCTATAGCGGGGACAATGGCGCTGCGACTAGCGCCAAGTTGAGCATTCCCAACGGCGTAGCGGTGGACTCCTCCGGGAACACTTACGTCGCCGACACGGGCAACAATGTGATCCGCGAGATAGTGGCTTCCTCCAGCGAAATCAAGACGGTCGCCGGCACGGGCGCTTCGGGCTATAGCGGGGACAATGGTAAGTCAACGAGCGCCAAGCTGAATAGTCCCTACGGCGTCGCTTTGGATTCCTCTGGAGATATTTATATCGCTGATACTGGCAACGACATCATCCGGAAGGACACGATCAAATGAGAATGGTGTGAGCATGGCCTGCAACTGACCCACAAGATTGAGCCGGGATTGTCCGCGGGTTTGGTTTCTTCTCGGAGGTGTCCCTCGCCAGAATTATGTCTGCCTTTGTTTTCATAGCTCTCCAGCTAGCGCGAATCGGGCGATCCAACCTACTCTTAACCGTTAAGATATCGGGACTTTTGTTCAGTTTCTCGGCCGGGCGGAATTTTGGCGAGGAACAAGTAGCTTCTTGATTCGCCCTGGAAGAGAGGCTCGAAGCACCGATTTCCGTTGCCAATAAACGATCTGGACAGAGGTCAGGTGGACAGAGGTCGTGGGATCGTTAAGGGTTCGATAATCAATTCCCAGGGCGCCTACAGCAGCCATCCGTTGCGCCTGGTTTCAATGAGTTACGCGTCTCCGCCTTGCTGTCACTACAGAGGTCGCGGGTTCGAACGTCGAGTCGTATCAGCCGAGCGGATGACCTAGCTTTGTGGGCCAATATGGGCCAACGCGCACCGGCAACCCGGGCGCTGATGGCATTTACGGCAACGTGTATTCTGTAACTTACGAGGCGTCAATATGTGGCTCGACTTCGATCCCCACTAGCCGCCCCAAACAAAGCCTGAAAAGTCCCGCCTCCAGGCACCAATCCTCATCCAATCAAATTCGTAGAATCGGCATCTCGTCTGCTGTTGAGTGCCGCTGAGCCGCGTTTCTGTGGTCGCGAGTCAATTGCACATGCCCGCAAACGCGTTCGAGAGAGGGACTTCGCCCGCAAGACTGGCCAACAAGCAGACCTGAGAAGATAGAATGCCAGTTGAACTAAGGAATTGAGAATGCAACTTAACTCGAAGCTAATCAGGGCCACGCTGACGGGTGCATTGGGCGGCTTGCTCTTTGGATTCGACACGGTAGTGATCTCCGGCGCAATCGACGCGCTGGTTCGTCTGTACGGGCTGAATCCGCACGACAAGGGATTCACCGTGGCGATTGGCTTGGTGGGCACGGTGATTGGCGCTTTGAGTGCAGGTCACATTGGGCAAAGGCTGGGCAGTCGCGAAACGCTGCGAATCACGGCGCTGCTGTATATTGCCTCGGCGCTGGGCTGCGGGCTGGCGTGGAGCTGGCCAGCGTTCCTGGTGTTTCGCTTTATCGGGGGGCTGGGGATCGGCGCATCCTCGGTGCTGGGCCCGGTGTACATTGCAGAGCTGGCGCCGGCTAAGTGGCGCGGCCGGCTGGTGGCCACATTTCAGTTCAACGTGGTCTTCGGCATTATGCTGGCTTACGTTTCAAACTACGTGATTCGCACCATGCACCTGGGCGCTGCGGAGTGGCGTTTGCAGGTGGGCATCGCCACGCTGCCCGCGCTGGCGTTTTTCGCGCTTCTTTTCGGCATTCCGCGCAGTCCGCGCTGGTCGGCCTCGCGCAACCAGATCGACGATGCGCTGGCCGTGTTGAAGATGATGGGCGATCCCGATCCCAAAGCCGAGCTTGCCGACATTCAGGCGGCGATTGCGCAGGAGCATGCCACGGCGCACGAGCCGGTGTTTCAGTGGAAGTATCGTTACCCGCTTTTTCTCGCCATCTCGATTGGAGCATTCAATCAGCTTGCCGGCATCAACGCAATTCTCTACTACCTGAACGACATCTTTGCCTATGCCGGCTTCAACCAGGTCTCGAGCGACTTGCAGGCTATCGTGATCGGCGCAACCAATCTGGTGTTTTGCCTGGTGGGCATGTCGCTGATTGACAAGGCCGGACGAAAGACGTTGCTGCTGATTGGCGCTGCTGGATGTGCTAGTTGCCTGGGCGGCGTGGCGTGGGTGTTCAGTTCGCAATTGCATCATGGCGCGCTGCTGTGGCTGCTGGTGGTTTACATCGCGTTCTTCAGCGTCTCGCAAGGCTCGGTGATCTGGGTTTACCTTGGCGAGGTATTTCCCACGTCGGTGCGCTCGAAGGGGCAGGGCGTGGGCAGCGCCAGCCACTGGTTCATGAATGCTTTGATCGCGCAGATGTTTCCCGTAATCGTGAACAAGATGAGTACAGCTTCGCCATTCATCTTCTTCGCGGCGATGACGGTGGTGCAATTCATTGTGGTGCTGATGGTGTATCCCGAGACCAAGGGCCAGACGCTCGAACAACTCCAGCGGCGGTTGATGCGAACGTAGTGGCGTCGCTTTGCCCGGGGGATTTTGGGTGAGAGCGATCACCCCGGGGAGCAGGAATGAACGACGGCAAAGAGCCACGATGGATTTGCGTCGGGAAACTGTGTTTCAGATCACTGAGTTTGAGGGCCGACGGCGGTACAAGAGAAGCGGAAGGTTGTGTTCTCCATCCAGCCTTGAAGCCGCATCATGCGCAACAGGCGCATCGCGAATCGACGCGATTTCCTTACTAATTGTCTCGCAGGGGCGGTAAGTTTTGCCTCTGGCGCAGCCATGCCTCGCACGGATGCGCAGTCGCAGGGGACAAAACCCCATCAATCCAAAGTGGTGCATGCCCGGGATGCGCAACTGCGCGGCTCAGGCGGGAGCGTGGATCCCGGGCGCATTGGCGATCTGCTCGACCGTGCCATCCAAACTCTCTACGGCTGCGGCGATCCGGAGCGTTGCTGGTCAAGGATCGTGCAGCCCGGCCAGAGAGTCGCTCTCAAGGTGAATACCCTTGGGGGCCGTGGGCTTTCGACGAATGTGCAGCTTGTCGAAGCCATCTGCGAGCGCCTGCAGAAGGCGGGAATTCGCGCGCAGGATATCGTGATCTTCGACCGCGACACCGCGGAGCTGGAGCGCGCCGGTTTCCACGCGAAGATGGGCGGCAACCAGGTGCAGTGCTTCGGCACCGACCGTACGGGCTTTGAAGACGATCTCTCGGAGTTCGGCGAAGCGGGCAGCCTGGTTTCAAAGATTCTCACCCGCCAGTGCGATCTGCTGATCAACGTGCCGGTGCTGAAGGACCACGACGGCGCTGGTGTATCGATCGCGCTCAAAAACATGTACGGTGTAATTCACAACCCCAACAAGTACCATCCCAACGGCTGCGATCCCTACGTTGCCGATGTGAACATGCTGCCTGAGATTCGGTCCAAGCTGCGACTTCACATCTGCGACGCGACGACGGCATGTTATGAAGGTGGACCGGCATTCAAGCCGCAATTTGCGTGGGCTGAAAATGCGCTGCTTGTCTCGGAGGATCCGGTGGCGCTCGACCAGGTGGGATGGCAGATTATTGAGCGAAGGCGGGCGGAAATGGGATTGAAGACGCTGGAGGCCGAAGGCCGACCCCCGCGCTACATCGCCACCGCTGCCGATGCCGCGCATGGCCTCGGCATCAACGATCCGCGGCGCATTGTGCTAACTGAAACACGCGTGGCGTGAAGGATGGTGGCTATGCAAATGAACATCTCTGAAACAATCGACCGGCGCGCTTTTCTGATGTGCGCCGCATCGGCAGGAATGATGGGCAGCGTCAGCGGACTCGCCCAGCCATTGCCGGCAGCGGCGCCGCGGGACACGCAAGCAGTTGACGATGACTCGCGTTATGCAGTGGAGGCACGATTCTACGAAAAACAGCCCAACCGCAAAGTGAAATGCAAACTTTGCCCGCGCGAGTGTTCGGTTGGCGATAAGGAGCGCGGCTATTGCGGCGTGCGCGAGAATCGCGGCGGAACTTACTATACGCTGGTGCATTCGCGCGTCTGCGCGGCGCATATCGATCCCATTGAGAAGAAGCCGCTCTTCCATTACCTGCCCGGCTCACTCGCATTTTCACTGGCCACGGCCGGCTGCAACGTCAACTGCAAATTCTGCCAGAACTGGGATATCTCGCAGTCCCGCCCGGAGCAGGTTCCCTCGCAATACCTGCCGCCACGCGACATAGCCGAGCTGGCCTCGCAGTACCGCTGCCCCACGATCGCCTACACCTACAGCGAGCCGGTAGTCTTCAGCGAATTCCTGATGGACACCGCGGACGCCGCGCACGAAGCAGGGATTCGCAGCATCGTGGTTTCAAACGGCTACATGCAGGAGGAGTCGCTGCGCGCCGCCTACGGCAAGATGGATGCGGTGAAAATCGATCTGAAATCGTTCTCAGAAACCTATTACCAGAAGGTTGTCACGGGCAAGCTAAAACCTGTTCTCGATTCTCTTGTCACCTTGCGCAAGATGGGCAAGTGGACCGAGATTGTCTACCTGGTGGTGCCCACGCTCAATGACAGCGATGTCGAATTTCGCGGCTTGGCGACGTGGATCAAATCTAACCTCGGCGTGGATGTTCCGCTGCATTTCTCGCAGTTTCATCCCGAATATCTGCTCAAGAACCTGCCCATCACGCCGGTGCCCACGCTGGAACGCGCCAAGGCGATTGCCGACGCCGAAGGGCTGCATTACGTGTACATCGGCAACGTCCCGGGGCATCCGGCAGAAAACACATATTGCCCGCAATGCAAGCGGATGCTGGTGGAACGCGCCGGCTTTGAAGTTACGCAAATGCTCATCAAGAAGAATGCGTGCCCGTTCTGCTCGCACGCGATTCCCGGAATCTGGCACGCCTGAGGGCGAAGGAACAGGAAGCAATTATGAACCAGTTAACAAGATCAGGGAAATGCATTATGGCAAGCTTAATATTTGCGATAGCCAGTCTTGCGGCACAGCAGCCGCCGAGCGGGGCGCAGCCCCTGAAGCTGCGTCCCGCGGGTGTGGCGGGCACCTTCTATCCCGCCGATCCGGCAGCGTTGAGGGCCATGATGGACACCATGCTTCACCAGGTCTCGCTGCCCAAAATCAACGGGCAAATCATCGCGGTGGTGGCGCCGCATGCGGGCTACCCGTACTCAGGACCCGTCGCGGCCTACACCTACGCTGCGCTCCAGGGGCACAAGTACTCACGCGTGGTGGTGATTGCCCCGTCGCACTATGAGGCATTCGATTACACATCGGTTTACGATGGCGATGGTTACGTCACTCCTCTGGGAACGGTTTCGGTGGACAAGACTTTTGCGCGTGAACTGGCAAAGATGGACTCGTCGATCATGCTTTCGGAGCGCGGGCACACAGCTACGAGCGCGGGCGCGGAACACGCAATCGAAGTTGAATTGCCCTGGTTGCAGCATGTGCTGGGCAACTTTACGCTGGTGCCCATCGTGATGGGGGATCAGAGTTACGAGTCGAGCCGCGCACTGGGATTGGCGCTGGCGAAACTGATCAAGAAAGAACAGCAGCGCAAGGCTACAGATACGCAAGAGGCCGCCGGGGAAACGCTGATCCTGGCCAGCTCAGACCTTTCGCACTATCACACTTACGAAGACGCGGAAAAAATCGATCACAAGACGCTGAACGCCCTTCAGGCCTGGGACTATCTGAGCATGTCGCGCAACTTCGAGTCCCGCATATGGGAGGCCTGTGGCGGAGCGCCCATCGTTGCCGCCATGATTGCATCGGAGCGGATGGGCGCGCACGTGGCGCAAGTGCTCGATTACGCCAATACCGGCGATGTAACCGGCGACCACTCGCGCGTGGTGGGTTACAGCGCGGACCTTTTCTTGAAGGCACAGGGCGTAAGCGCAATGGAAGCTCCTTTCACGCTCAACGAGGAGGAGGAGAAACAGTTGCTGGCGCTGGCGCATAAATCGGTGGAGCGCGCAGTTCGCGATCGCAGGCTCAACGACGCAGCAGCCACAGGAGACATGGCCCTCGATCAGGAACGCGGCGCGTTTGTCACGCTGAGCATTGCAGGGGAGCTGCGCGGCTGCATCGGCTACATCATGCCGGTGGTGCCCCTTTACAGCGCGGTCAACGTCACTGCGGCCAAGGCGGCCGTAGAAGATCCCCGGTTCCCTCCAGTGACAGAGCAGGAACTGCCAACACTTGAATATGAGATTTCGGTTCTATCGTCGCTCGTGCGCGTTCTCGATGTGAATCAGATCGTTGTCGGCCAACACGGATTGATCATGAAGAACAGGGATCGCGAGGGCCTTCTTCTGCCGCAAGTGCCGGTGGAGCAGCACTGGGACCGCGCCACGTTTCTTGAGCAGACCTGCGTAAAGGCCGGCATGCCGCGCGACTGCTGGAAGGATGAGGATACCGACATCTTCCGGTTCACAGCGTTTGTTTTCAACGAACATTCGCTTACGAGTAATTAGCCGGTGCGCTGAAGGCTGACGCATGCCGCCAGCACCGCCGGGCCAATGCAAATGGCGGCGGTGAGCCAAGCGACCATCCACAGGCCGAAGAGCGGGATCAGAAACGCTGCCAGCAGCAACGCGCCTGCGCAGCCCCCTGCCAGGTCGAGCGCGTAGAGCGTGGCCAGGCTCGCGTTCGCGTTCCGGCCATCGAGAGTTATGGCTGACGCGATGGGGAACAAGTAGCCGCCGGGAATGCCGCAGACCAAAGCCAGGACAGGAAAGCCAATCCGCATAGGCGCAAACGCTACGCCTGCATGAATACTCTGTGCGCAGAAGTATACGAGAGCGAGCAAGAGCGGCGCCGAACACGCGAGAACTAACTGGGCCGTCGCAGCCGCGCGGAGCAGATTTGTGCGCCGGCAGCAAAGGTATTTCATTCCCAGCCAGCTCCCAGCTGCGATGCCGGCCATAAACATTCCGATGAGCAGCGCCAGTTCACGATAAAGAAAACCGAAGATCGCCTGGAACGAGAGCAGCAGTAGAATTTCAAGCGTCATCAGCGTGAAGCCGCCGGCAACGACGCACCACACGGCGGAGGCTCGAGGGCGCCCGCGCGGTGCAGCCGCGAAGACAATAATCAACAGCAGCGCAATCGAAGACCCTATGGCGGCAGCAAGCAGCTTTGAAAATGAAATGCGTTCGGCATTCTGAAGCAAGCGGGCGTAACCGTGGCCGAACTGCGCGCTCCAGAGAATTCCATTGAAGTAATATGCTGCCGGATGGAAGTCGCGATTGATGGGAGTGTCAGCGCGGGGCTCGAGCAACGCGTGGATCTGATTCATGCGGTCGGGCATCATGCGAAACGGGATGAAGTACTCGCGCACGAATTGGGTGTGCAGGTTGCGCGATTTGAGCCGCGCGATCAAGACCTGGGGATCTTCAGTGAGCGTGCCGGGATCGGTCGCCGCAAACAAGTGCAGCGATTCACCCGGAATGACGGCGACCTTTGGAAATACCTCTTTAAGAGAGCGCATCACGCAGCGCAGAAACGAGGCCAGTTCGGGACTTACATAGTCTTCCGACGAATGCAACTGGAGCGCAAGCAATCCGCCGGGGGCAAGGTGTTCTCGCACATTTCTGAAGAACTCAGTTGTGTAGAAGCGGTTGAGTTGCGCATTGGCCGGATCGGGAACGTTGACGATGACGACGTCGAAGCGATCCTGCGAGTTGGCGAGAAAAAGCCGGCCGTCCATCAGGTGAACGCCCACACGGCGATCGGAAAACACGAGCTTGTATTGCAACGGGAATTGCTGCCGGTACATGGCTATGAGGGCCGGATCGAGCTCGACGTAATCGAGACGCTCGACGGTGGGGTGCTTGAGCGCTTCGGTAATGCTTCCGTTCATACCCCCGCCGATCAGCAGGACTTTTCGGGGCGCCGGATGCTCGAGCAATGCATAGTGGACGCTCTCTTCTGCCGCCGCGGGATCGGGCACGCTCAAGAGAATCGAGCCATTGTCGTAGATGCTTTGCATGCTGGCTGCACCGATTACAGTAAGCCGGCCGTAAATCGAGTCGCGTGAGTCGATCAGATCGAACCCGGTCCAAAGACGCTTGAAAGTGAACCCGTCTGCGCGCGGGGCAACGTACAAGAGCAAAGGAAGTGCGATTGCCGCGACGGCCGCCATCGAAATTGTGGTTCCCAGGCGGGTCCTCAAGAAGAGGCTCGCCGCCGCTCCCACGCACAGCATGGCGACAAGCATCGCGATCTGGCTGCTGACCAGGAATCGCAGCAGCACGAAACTGGTGACGATTCCGCCCAGCGCGCATCCCGCGGTCTCAAGCAGGTAAGCCGAACTGCTTGCCAATTGCGGCGGAACTGCGCGCTTACCGCGCACCAGTTGTGCCGCAAGCGCAAAGAGCGCACCTGAGAGCGCACAAAAAATGCTGACGCAAGCAAGGCAAATCAGGGCCGTGCGAAGCGGTGAGAACAACTCACCGGGTACAGTCTGCAGCAGCGCTCTTGAGTCGCGCAGCGCGAAAACAGTGAGGGGCAGGCTCAGGCCACAGAGGCACACCACGATGGCTGCCGCGTTCGAAACGTCGTCGCATTTTCGTGAAAGCCATCCCGTTAAGGCACTGCCAGCCGCGGTCCATGCCAGCCACGCCGCCAGCACCAGTCCCAACGAAAGTTCATTTCCGTTGAACAGGACAATGACTTCGCGCATCAGAACGATTTGTCCGATGCCGGCTGTGAATCCCACGAGTAGGGCAATGGCCCGAGCCATAACTACCCCAGCTTGCTGACTTTCACCTGTAATTTCTCGAACTCCACGATCCCCAGACCGCGCGCGGCGGACATTTCGAGATAGGGCAACTTCGCGGGGTCCAGATCCCAGTAAGCCTTGGCCACATACGCGTCGATGGCCACGGGATCGGTTCCCGCCACCATCGTCTTTTTCAGCGCAACGTCTTCAAGGTTGCCGCCTGTGGGACCGTTGCGCAGCAGTACGCGATAGCAATCCAACAGCGTGACGGTGGGCAGCATAAAGCTTGCCAGGTCAGTGAGGCTCTGGTGAATCTGCTGGTGCAGCCGGTTGCGTTCTCCGCCCAGGATGCCGTACCAGTTCTTCATCCCCAGCGTGGCGCCCAGCAGGCTGTGCTGTTTAGCGATGGGTAGATTAATAATTTTGTCCGCCTCAAGAAATGGCGTAAACACCGGCCAGCTCTTGAGCACCACGCCGCCAAGGTCGACCTCGCGGAAAAGGGAAGGATCGGGAAGAATTACTTCCGCGCCCTGTGCGCGAGCGGCCTGCTCGATCCCGGAGCGCATAAAGCAACGGCGCGGATCGTTGCAGCTTACGTCGGTGACGATGACCCGCTTTGCGCCTGCCTGCCAGCACTGCCTCACCACTTCGGCCACCAGGTCGGGATTGGTGTTTGCAGCCTGCTCCGGCGTGCGGTCCCAAGCCATGTTCGGCTTGAGAACCACAACATCTTGCCTGCCGATGAAGCGGCCGATGCCACCCAGGTTATCAAGAGCCTGCCGAACAAGCTCGGCGGGCTCTCCGTTCTGAACGATGGTCAATTGCGGAAACTTAGCATCGGCGGCGACGCGATGGTCGCGGCGCGAATGCTCGGCCACAATCGGAACCGGTCGTGAGCTGCGCTCGCTGAGCCAGACGCCCAGGCCGCCTGCACCCGCGGCGATACCGCCGACGCGAAGCAGTTGCAGCATCGCCTCGCGCCGCGTCATCGGCGCTTCGTTTGGCTTGGGTGTTGGGCTTGTGGTGTGGCCGGCTTCCAAACTCATCGCCATCTCCCGCTTCAGATTTCCACTCTCAAGATGCGCTTAGGATCGTTGGTTCCAAGGCCGCGCGAGGGATCGGCGGCAGCGGCAATGTAATGCGGCGGCCGTCCTGCGGCTTCGAGCGTCGGCAGCCCCGCTTCGGCGCGTTTGTGCTCGATCATCTCCCACGCAATGGTGTCGAGAGCCACGCGGTCTTCGCCGATGAGCAACGTATTTGGATACCAGAGCCGCTCGGGATGGAAGCCGGGACCGCCGTCGAAGACCGAAGACATGGCATCGCCGATCGTGAACCGCACTTTGTTGCGAATCACAGGAATGCAATTCAAGTCGGCGACGGCGGGATTGCAATGATTGGCATGCAGCGTGAACGGCTTGTCAACCACGCCGTACATGTTTTTCATGGCAAAGGTCACGCCGGCTCCCTCGTGATCTTTGAGGATCGGCATGTTGATGACCATGTCGCAGTCGCGGCTGAGAATTTTGGTCAAGCGGATTCGCGCAACGCCCCACGTCGATTCCTCGTCATCCCAGCCTGCAACATCGGAGGAATAGGCGCGCATTTTGGCCGGGTCAGTGTTGACGGTCATGCCGCACGCCTGAAGAAAGTGCACATTCTGATCCCAGACAACAATGTTGCCGGGCTTTACGCCTGCCTGCTGCAGCCGCTCGGCGACGGCCATGATCAGCGCCGGGTGGGTGGCAATGCCTTTGCTGCCCAGCCCGTTCACCTTGAGTCCAATTACCTTGTCCATCGGCACCAGGGACTTCCAGGCCGCGACCGGGTTGGCGTGGCCGGTGTACGCGGCAATCGCGCGGTCGAGCAGATTGCGGACGCGCTTTTCGTCAGGCTGGGCACTCGTGTTCGCGCCTTTGCCATGCAACTCCGGATCGCGGGCGATAACGATTTTGGATTTGCCCGCCGGCGCACTTTCGCCGCGGATGGCTGCTACGCTCAATTTGCTGCCCGAGCCTATCAAAACTGCTCCTGCTGCAACTTCTTTCAGAAACTCTCTGCGGTCTTTCATCATTTCCCTCGCTTAAGTTTTCATGTATTTGGCGGCAAACGCGCCGGTCAGAGTTTGGCTGCAACGCCATGCGCCAGAGCCAGCAGCGCCTGCGGAGTATCGGGCGTAGAGCTATAGGCAACAATGCGCACCAGCGCCACGCCCTTGCGAAAGGTCACGCTCTGTTCAAAGGCGACGCCTTCGTCGCCCAGCGAAACGCTTTTGCCGCTTTTCGATTCGTCGCCTGTAAGAATCTTGTGCGCTCCCGCTGAGTCGCCCATCGTGTAAACGTCTACCACCGCTTCAAGATGGTTTTGATAGTTGTAATCGGAAGTGGAGGTGGCGACGACGCCGGCCTGAATGTACTGATCGGCGTCGCCATCTATGTACTGCCAAAGGTCCTTGGCGGCAAACGCGCGCGTGTCGCTGGTTTTTTGCCAACCGGCAATCGCGCCCGAGGCAGGGAAGGGATCGACATTGGTCTTTTTGCAACCCGCGCCGGCAAGAACGACTGCGATGGCAACACCCGCAACTGCTGACTTAAAACCCTTCGTCGAAAACATCAGTAAACAATCTCCCTTTACCTTCGGCTCAGCAACACCTGGCTGCCGGGTGAACGGCTTTCGCCGATGCTGGTTACATATACTGCCGGGTGCTCCTGCAACGGACACGCATACTCGCAGGCGCCGCAGCCCACGCAGCGCGTGGGATCGACGTGAGGCCGCTTGAGCGATTTCGTGTTGCCGCCCGAGTCAGTGACCTGAACCTCTTCGAGAAAAATCGCCTTGGGCGAAACGGGGCACCACTCCTCGCAAACAATGCAATCGGTGTCCATGGCCCACGGCAGGCAATGGCCGCGGTCGTAAAAGGCTGTGCCCAGGCGGATGGGCTGGCCTGTTCCGGTGCGCGGAACATCGGCCGGAGAAGCGCTGTCGGCAACCCAGCCTTTTTCTTTGGCTGTAATCTGCCAGATTGCGCCGGTGGGACAAACGGTGGAGCAGAGCACGCAGCTTGGCTCGCAATAGCCAATGCGAGGAACCAGCGTCGGGGTCCAAATGCCTTCAATGCCGGCCTGCGCAAGCGTTGGCTGCAGCGCGTTGTTGGGGCACACCTTCATGCACTCGCCGCAGCGGATGCACCGGGACAGGAAATCGGGTTCGTCGAGAGCGCCCGGCGGCCGCAAGAGGTGTCCGTCGCGATCTTTGCCAAGGCTTGTGCCCACGCGCATCAACGGAACTATGGCCGCGCCTGCGGCCAGCCCGGTGACTGTCCTGCGGCGGCCGAGATCGGGCGAAGCAACCTCTTTTTCCTTCCTGAAAAACCGGAACGAAAGCGCATGGTCAGGGCAGGCGTCCATGCAGTTCATGCACATGAGGCACTCGGCTTTGCGCCACGGCTTGCCGCCCACGGGATCGTCGCCGCCCTGGCAGTGAAGCAGGCAGCGATTGCACTGATTGCACTTCTCCGCGTCCTTATGCAGTCCCAGGATAGAGAATCGGGAGACCGCGCCCAGCAATGCGCCCAGCGGGCAAATGGCGCGGCACCAGAAGCGCGTTACATGCAGCCCCGCCGCCAGAATCAGCAGGAACAAAACCCCCAGCAAAAGACCCTGGGTAAAGTGCGCCTGGCGAAAGTCGAACACCAGGGCCTGCAAAATGGCATGAGTGACCTGGCCGGTGATTTGAAGCGCTGCTACATGGCTGTGTTCGAGAGGTGCAAGCACAGCGCCCGACGCAAGATTGAGAGCCGGAAAGATCGCGAGTCCGATGGAGCGAACCAGCACGCTGAAAGGGTCGAGCCAGCCAATCGCCATTGACCCGAACGTTGCTGCCACCAGGCCGGCGAGGAGAACTACATATTTGACTGTCTGCCAGCGTTTATAGCGGTTCGACTCGATGCGTTGCTTGCCACGCTTGGATTCAGAAGGCATGCTGCCCACGAACTGCTGCAACGTTCCCAGCGGACAAATCCAGCCGCAGAAAAAGCGGCCCATGAACAGGGTAGGAAGCAGAATGACCAGGCTCCAGAGCAGGCCGCGGTAGAGGGCGTGACTGGCCAGCGCATTGGCGATCGCCACCAGCGGGTCTAACAAGAAAAACAAGCGAACGGGAGCGCGCAGTCCTGCTTCGTTAACTGCGCCCGAGGCCGAGCGCAACGAAGTAAGCACAAGCAGTACAAGAAAGAGCAGCAGAAAAACGATCTGCGAGATTCTGCGCAACAGCGGCAATCTGGAACGAACCAAAGCTCTCCCCCCTGCTTTGTTCGGAGAAGAAGTGGGTAAGAGAATCTTAGGGGGCGACGTGAGCGCGAGCCGTGATATGTGTCACGTATCGAGGCAGAGTTGCGTCTAGAAGTTGATTTGCTGCAATGCGGACCTGGGTCCGGCGATTGCCCCGTGGAGTCGCCGCATCGGCGCGCTGATCCCGTGATAATCTGTTTTCAGTCAGTTACAGACGGCAAAGCCGGTTTTGATCGTCGATCGTGAGTGGGCGCCAAAACAAGTTATTTCCGCTCCCCAGACGCTGCGCGGACCCCAAGTGATTTCTAATTTTCAGGCAGATCCGACGTCAGGCAATTGCGCCTTCGGCGTTCCTTCGTGGCTGGTGAACTTTGCGCCTCGGCGCGGGCTCTCTAACGGCCACCTGCAAACCATCGTCGGCAACTTCTATCCCCGGCCGGTCTTTCCTCTTAAAGATGAAGCCGAAATGGTTCTGGTTGATCCAGCCGACGGCAGCCGCGTGCTGTGCCATTGCCATTGGCAAGCGGAGCCAGTACGCGGGTCGCGGCTCACAGTCATCCTTGTTCATGGACTCGAGGGTTCGTCTGACTCGCGCTATATCCGGGGCATTGCCGCGCGCGCATTTGCCGCCGGCATGAACGTGGTGCGCATGAACATGCGCAACTGCGGCGGCACCGATTCGCTTACTCCCACGCTCTATCACTCCGGCCTCTCCGGCGACCTGGGCGCGGTGATTGAGCACTTCACTGGCCGATACGGCCTGGAGCGCGTGGCCCTGATCGGCTACTCGATGGGCGGCAACATGGTGCTGAAGCTGGCCGGCGAGTGGGGCAGCCGTGCGCCGCTTGTGGCGGTCGCAACGGTGTGTCCCGCCATCGACCTTGCAGCCGGCGCCGATGCGCTGCATGAACTAGCCAACCGCATCTATGAGTGGCGTTTTCTGCAGGGACTGATGCGCAGGTTTCGCCGCAAGGCCGAGCTTTTCCCCGGGATTTATAGGCCAGCGGACATCGGGCCGGTGCGGTCGATCCGCGAGTTCGACCACAAGATTGTGGCCCGCTATTGCGGCTTCGCGAATGCCGACGACTACTACTTCCGCGCCGCCAGCGCACGCGTTGTCGATCACATCCAGGTGCCTTCACTCATTCTTTGCGCGCAGGACGATCCGTTCATCCGGCTCTTCGCCGAGACCCGAGCACGGCTGGCTGCCAACCCGCACATTGTTTTTGTAGAGCCACGCCATGGCGGACATTGCGCGTTCCTGGGTCCAGACGCGGGAGACGATATTCACTGGGCCGAGGCAGTGGTGGTGCGCTACATCGCCGATGCGGCCGGGGGCGCTCTGCGGTGATGGGATTCAGCTCCGCCAGGGGAGATTCGGCATATAATTGGCGGCGTTGAGCCACAGGGCTCACTGAGGTGAGAACTCCATGCACGTCGCACATCGGTCTCTGGCATCGCTTTCAGGACTTTGCTTTTTAGGTTTCGCATTGGCGGGCTGCGGCGGAGGCAGCAGCTCAACGCCGCCTGTGACGCTGACTGCGAGCGTGGGGGCTTCATCTCTCGTGGTTCCCCAGGATGGAACGCCTGCCTCGCTTGCCGTGACGCTGAACGTGGCGACTGGAACCGTAACCATCAATGTGGCCGGTTTGCCCGCCGGAATCACCGAGCAGTACGCAGTGGGTAGCAGCCCCACCGTTTACAACATCACTTTTGTGGGCAGCGCCACTTTGCCGGCTGGGAGTTACCCGGCTGTTGTTCAAGTGAGCGAAGGCAGCCAGACGGCAATGGCGAACTTTACCCTGGTGAGCGCTGTGGTGGCCAAAGTGCTCAGCGCATCCGATACCACGTTGGGAATCGGCGGCGTGCTCAAGCAATTCATGGCCACTTCATTCCAGGTGGCGGAATGGGATGGCGACTATTTCGGTGGCTCGAATGCCGCGTCGCTGGAGAGCCAGATGACGGCGATGGGTCCGCAGCATATCCGTCTGCAGGTCGTTTCTCAAGGGGTGGCCATGTCGACTGACACGGGCACGGCGAGCGACTGGAACTTTACCATCATGGATCAGACTGTGCAGCCAGTGCTGGCGTCAGGGGATCATAGCCCGGAGTTTCAGATTGCCACGGCGCCGGCCTGGATGTGCTATCCCAACGGGCAACTGGATGTGGCCAACCACGTGAACGATTTTGCGGCCTACGCTGCGAACTTGGTGCGCTACTACAACAAAGGCGGATTCGACTGGGGCGGGACGCATTTTAAATCGCCAAGCAATTATCCGATTACGTGGTGGGGAATCTTCAACGAGCCCAACGGCAACGGGATTACCGCTCAGCAGTACGTGACGATTTATAACGCCGTGGTCCCGGCCATGCTGGCAGTGGACCCGACCATCAAGTTTTCGGCGATTGAGTTTTCTGACTATGGCCTTGGATCAGGCGACGGGGGCGACCCGATGACCTGGTTGCCCGTTCTCTTTGCTCCCGCAAGTTCCGGCGGCTTGAATTCTCAGGTGAACATTGTTTCAACGCATTTTTACAGCTCCTGCAACCAGAGCGACTCGGACCAAACCCTGATGAATACGGTTCCGGTGTTTGCTCAAAACGTGAGTTACTTCTACCAGGAATTGCAGACCAATTCGAACTTGGCGAACGTGCCGGTATGGGTGACTGAAAACAATGTGAATGCCGATTACGAGGGCCCTAACGGCATGAGCACCTGCAATCCCAACCAGGTATTCGTGGACGACCATCGCGGCACCAGCGCATTTTTTGCCGCGTGGCGTCCGTATGTGTTCTCGCAGTTGGGCAAGGTTGGCAACCAGGCGCTGTATCACTGGTCCTACGACGCCGATCAGCAGTACGGCGAGGTTGACCCCAATGGCAATACCTATCTGAGTTATTGGGTAGACCAGGCGCTGGCGACAATCTATCCTTCCACGCCGACTTCGCCGGGGCCAAACATTCTGGGACTCTCAGCTACAGACACAACCTCGGTGGAGACGCTGGCGACGCAGAATGCGGATGGTTCGGTGACAGTAATGGTGGACGACCATGCGGTAGCTTCGTTGTCGGATAACAACGGGAGCGGCGCTCCGCGAACAGTGATTGTGGACATTTCGAGTTTGGGCAACTTCAGTTCTGCGAGCGAGCTGAGCATCAACGCCCAGAGCAGCGCGAGCGCCGCGCCGGTACCGGTGACTGTCACTCCGGCGCCGCGCATGACAATCACAATGGCCGGCTACGGGGTAACGTGGCTGCAGTTGAAGCCGTAGCAGGCGCGAGCTGGGGTTGCGTGGACAGTGCCCGCCCAAATCGTCACAAGATAATGAGCAATTTCTTCGCTAGAATAGAACTATGGGCGAGTAGCTCAATTGGATAGAGCACCGGCCTTCTAAGCCGGGGGTTGTGGGTTCGATTCCCGCCTCGCCTACCACTTTGACAAATCAATGACTTACGCGGATTTCTTCCGTGGCCAAAGTGTTGTTGGCCGGAGGTGATCTCTGCGCAAGGGCTATGGCCACTCTTCGGTGGCATAGAACACGAGCAGAGCATTCTTGATAGAAGGGGACCGAACCGGCTGTGAGAGTGGTTGGGGCAGCGCTTGCACCGCCCCAACGCAAAAACTGCTTCGGATTCAGACCCCTGAGCCTATCGGCTCGGGAAGATCCTCTTCTAAAGCATCTTCATAGGCTTGTTCGCCAAACTCGAAGCTATCCAGCCCGGATTGCTCTTCAGACTGCGTCACCTTTACCGGTGTGAAAAGGTCGATAACCCTCAACATGCCGTAGGTAAAGGCGAACGCCCACACCGAAGAGAATACTGTGGCCGCCAGCTGCTTGAAGAAGAACGCATGGTTGCCCTGCAGCAGGCCATTTGTCCCGGCGGGATTGAAGGCCTTGTCGGCGAAGACACCGAGCATGACGATGCCCAGGAATCCGCCCACCCCGTGCACACCCCAGACATCGAGCGCGTCGTCCCAATGCAGTTTGTTCTTCATGGCCACGGCATAGTAGCAAACCACTCCGGAGATGATACCGATGATGACCGCAGTGGTAGGCGATACGTAGCCGGCCGCCGGGGTAATGGTGGCGAGGCCCGCGACCGCGCCGGTGAGCAAGCCCAGGAAGGTCGGCTTTTTTTCGTTGAGCCACGCAACGATCAGCCAGGTAACAGCGGCAAAAGACGCGGCCACATCGGTGTTCAAAAAGGCTGTTGCGGTTACGGCATCCACCCGGAATTCGCTGCCTGAATTGAAACCATACCAGCCAAACCAGAGCAACCCGGTGCCAAGCGCGACGAGCGGAACGCTGTGCGGTCCGCGATCCAATACGCGCCGCCGGCCCACATAGAGGACGCTGGCCAGAGCTGCCATGCCTGCAATGTTGTGCACCACGATTCCGCCGGCGAAATCAAGCACGCCCCACCTTTGCAGGAATCCACCGCCCCATATCATGTGGACAAACGGGAAATAGACAAATGTGAGCCAACCGGTGAGGAACAGCATATAGGCTTTGAAGGTGACCCGGTTGGTGAACGCACCGGAGATCAGCGCCGGGGTGATGATGGCGAACATCATCTGGTAAGCGACGAACACAAACAACGGAATGCTGTCATTCGACGGCGATGGAGTACTGAGCGAGATGTTGCGCAGAAAAGCGTAATGCAGATCGCCAATCACCCCGTGCCAATCTCCGCTGAAGCAGAGCGAATAACCGTATGCGTACCAGATCACCGTGGTCCAGCCCATTGAAACAAAGCTCTGGATCATGATTGCCAGCACATTTTTGCGACCGACCAGGCCGCCGTAAAAGAAAGCCAGACCGGGCGTCATCAGCATCACCAAGCTGGTGCACAAGAGCATGAACCCGGTATTTCCCGTATCAAGATGCAGCATTTGAATTCCTTTCGCTCGAGCGCAATCAAAGACATGCGCGGAATTACCGGGAAGCTGGAACAGGCGCCGGAAAATCTGGCGGCGACCGCAAATGCTTCCTCGGGCCGCTGGAGACTATTTCTCCCCGAAAGGACCGCAGTCTGTGTTCCCCCGCACATGCTGATGAGGCCGTGGATGCCCGCGGTCGAAATGGAAGACGAGGTTGATTGCGGGAAAACGATTTGAGGCGCCATTCGCGCGATTTCCAGCGCAGCCTCCTCGCAAAGACACACGGTTCGAGAAGTGGCTGGTCTAATTCCCGTTGCCACATCGATCCGCGCGGGGCTAGTATTCCAGATGGCACAATATTTCTGTACGGGAAGATACTGTCTCTCGCTCAGCAGAGATACGGATTTGGTGCGCTCTAACAAGGAGAATCAATGAAACGGACTGCCATCAGATTGCTTGCTGCAGGTTGTGTAGTGGTGGTTTCGCTCGGCGCGGGCTGGGCACAAAGCACTCCTGATCCACTCAAGAGTGGATTTCAAAATCCGCCCGAGAGTGCGAAGCCGCGCGTATGGTGGCACTGGATGAACGGCAACATCTCGAAGGACGGCATCAAGCTGGACGAGGAATGGATGCACCGGGTTGGCATCGGCGGATTCCAGAACTTCGACGCCCAACTTGACACGCCCCAGGTAGTAGCGAAGCGCCTGGCGTACATGACGCCGGAATGGAAGGACGCGTTCAAGTATGCGATTACTCTTGGCGATCAGCTCGGGATGGAAATGGCCATCGCCGGGTCGCCGGGCTGGAGCGAAAGCGGCGGTCCTTGGGTTCCCGCCTCTCACGGCATGAAGAAGTATGTGTGGAGTGAGACACATGTCGAGGGCGGCAAGCCATTCACCGGCACGTTGCCCCACCCGCCAACAGAGACAGGCTTGTTCCAGAATCTGCGAACGAATGAAGGGTTTTGGAGAGATTCCTCGAAGAGCCCCGTGTTCTACGCGGATTCAAAAGTTGTGGCCTACAAGGTACCGTCAAGCGAGGCGGCAGCCGATGCGATCCAACCGAAGATTACCTGGAGCAGCGGCACTATCGATAGCGCGCTCTTGAGCGATGGCGATGTGGTGAAGACGGTTTTGCTGCCCAAGGCGCCGGAAGGCGAAAAGGCCTGGATTCAATTTGAGTATCCGCAGCCTCAGACCATTCGCTCAGTCACGTACGTCGTGGGCAATGACAACCCGCCTCGATGGGGTGACGAGGGTACCGGGAATAATGGCGAGGCATTGGAGGCGAGCGACGATGGTCAGAACTTCAATGTTGTGGCGAATCTGCCCCACAGCGAGGCGCCGGAAAACACGATTGAATTCTCACCGGCGACGGCGAAGTATTTCCGCGTAACCTTCAAGACACTGCCGGCAACCAATCGCGACAGAGCTGAGTCCAATTCGGCTTCGCCAGCGAATGTGCGCATCGCCGAACTTGTACTGCATCCGGGTGCGCGGGTGAATCAATTTGAAACAAAGGCAGCATTCGATATTGAGCCCGACCTCTACGGATATGCAACCCCACCGGTTTCGCAGAGCGATGCCATCCAAACGTCCGAGGTGATCGACCTTACTTCGAAGATGCAATCCGATGGCACGCTCGAATGGACTCCGCCGCCGGGCGAATGGGTGGTAATCCGTTTCGGATATTCTCTGATCGGAACCACCAACCATCCCGCCACCGCTGAGGCCACCGGCCTTGAAGTGGACAAGCTGAATCGCGCCGACGTAAAAGACTACTTCGAAAAGTATCTTGACAGCTACAAGCAGATCGTGGGCCCTGACATGATGGGCAAGCGCGGCATCCGCTACGTGATCAACGACAGTTACGAAGCCGGTGCGCAAAACTGGACCGATAACATGATTGCGGATTTCACCAGGCTACGCGGCTATGATCCCACTCCATGGCTGCCGGTGTTGGCTGGCCGCGTTGTAGTCAGTTCCGAAGCGAGCGACAAGTTCCTTTGGGATTTTCGCAAAACTCTCTCAGACCTGATGGCCGAAGAGCACTACCACACGCTGGAAAATGTGCTGCATGAGCGCGGCATGGGTCACTATGGCGAGTCGCACGAAGGGGGACGCGCCCTGATTGCAGACGGCATGGAAGTGAAGAAGTGGAACGAAGTGCCCATGAGCGCCATGTGGACGCAGACCCCCGGGGTCAATCATGAGCAGTACGACTACAACGCGGACGATCGCGAGTCAGCCTCGGTGGCGCACATCTATGGGCAAAACCTTGCCGCCGCTGAATCCATGACCGCCGCAGCCGCGCCCTGGGCATGGTCTCCGGCAACTCTCAAGCCCACCGCCGATCAGGAATTCATCAACGGCATTAACCGCTTTGTGATTCACGAGTCGGCTCACCAGCCACTCATCGGCAAAGCCCCCGGACTCTCGCTTGGGCCTTACGGGCAATGGTTCAATCGCAATGAAACATGGGCCGAACAAGCCGGCCCCTGGATCAGCTATATCGCGCGCACCAGCTTCATGCTTCAGCAGGGACATTTCGGCGCGGACCTGATCTACTTCTACGGCGAGGATTCAAACCTGACCGCAATCTTCAATGAAAAATCGCCCGATGTGCCGGCAGGCTACGGTTTCGACTACGTGAACGCTGACGCGCTCATCCACGCGCTGAGCGTTGTCGACGGCCGCATCAAGACTCCGGGCGGCATGAGCTACCGGCTACTCGGACTAGACGCTTACAGCAGGCACATGTCTCTGCCGGTACTGCGCGCAATTCACAAATTGGTGGAGGAAGGCGCCGTTGTTGCCGGTTCGAAGCCGACTGACGATCCCAGTCTTGCCGACGATCAGGCGGAGTTCAACAAGCTAAGCAATGAGTTGTTCGGCGACGGCACGGGAACACAAAAAGTTGGAAAAGGCACGGTCTACGCAGGGCAGAATCTCGCGGATGTTTTCGCGGCAATGAATGTGAAGCCGGACTTTGAATACACCAAACCTGAGTCAGACACTCGCTTGGAATTTCTTCACCGCAAAGTTGCGGACGGCGATCTCTACTTCGTCGACAATCGCAGCGATAAGGCGGCGACTGTCGATGCCACTTTCCGTGTAACCGGCAAGGCGCCCGAGCTTTGGCATGCGGAGAATGGAAGCTCGGAATCAGCAACCTTCAAGATCGCGGACGGGCGCACTACTGTTCCCCTGACACTCGAGCCTTGGGGCACAGTGTTCGTCGTCTTCCGCAAGCCCACAGCGAAAACTTCTTTCAGCTCGCCAGAGAGAACCGAGACGCAGATTGCCACCGTGGAAGGCCCGTGGACTGTAAGCTTCCAGCCTGGCAAAGGCGCGCCGGCGTCCATCACGCTCGACACGCTTTCGTCGTGGAGTGACAACCAGGACACGGGCGTGAAGTACTTCTCAGGAGCGGGAACCTACACCAAGACCATCGACGCAAGCCCCGATTGGTTCAAGAACGGCGCGCATGTCTGGATTGACCTGGGAGACGTTAAGAACCTCGCGGAAGTCACGGTAAATGGCAAATCGCTGGGCATCGTGTGGCATGCGCCGTATCGCGTAGACGCCACCGCCGCTCTCAAGCCGGGAGCCAATGAAGTGAAGATCATGGTGATCAATGCCTGGGTCAACCGGCTGATCGGCGATTTGCAGCCAGGCGCGACCACAAAGTACACCTTGACTACCTCAAAGCCTTATAAGGCCGATTCGCCGCTTCAGCTCTCAGGACTTCTGGGACCGGTGAATGTGTATTCGGTAACAATGAAGTAGTGGGAATACGAGCCCCGCGGCAACAGGGCCTTTGGCAGTTTCGCCGCTCTTGATTCGCGATACCACGGTCAGGAGCGGCCAATTGCTTCAACCACTTGATCCCATTCCGAATGTAAGCAGGATCACATCTCAGGGCTCTTCCACTCAGATAACATCAATCATTAGTTTCCTTTACCTGACTGGCAAGATTATGACTCTGAAGCTGAAACCCGCGGGGCACATGCGAGCGACCATGACAATCGCGCTGCTGTTCGGCGTGTTTTCAGTTTTCCTCCCCTCAGCCTTTCCACCCCTCCAGGCGCAGCAGGAAGCTTCACCGAGCGTTGAATTCGGCATCATCGTTGTGCCCACGCTCGAACAGGCACAGAATGCCTTCGCAAAATTGAAGGCTGGAGCTGATTTTGCTGTGCTTGCGAAGGAAGTTTCCGGTGACCCGACTGCCAAGGATGGCGGCTACATGGGCCGTCTCAGCCCTGCCGAGTTGCCGCCTGCGTTACGAGACGCGGCCACCGGCCTAAAGGCGGGCCAGTTCTCCAGCCCCGTCAAGACAGATGATGGTTTTGCCATCCTCACGGTCTTTGCCGACACTCCCAACCTTAAAGATCTCGATGTGCAGCGGCTCCTGGGTCTGATCAACTCGGGCTCAATCCATAAGAGCATCGACATCTCGGGATTTGGTGAAACTGACAAGGTTCTTCTGCAGTACGCCAAGCCTGAAGGTTGGGATCGCGATCTTCATGAAATATGCGAATTGCGCAAACAATCCGATCGGGGCGCAATCGACGCTTTGAAAAACCTGCTCGATTCAGTGGATGCGGGCCAACGGCAGGAGTCCCCGTCGGAGGTCTTACGGCAGCGCGTCGGCTTGGCGCAGCTATATGCAGCTACCGGCCAGATGGCCGAGTCGATCGAGCAACTGAAGCCGGCTTACACGGCGGCCCAATCGCTCCTGCCGCAGAATGCGCCGGTCCTGCTCAAGATGATCGGCATTGCGTACTTCCATCTTGCCGAGATGGAGAACGGCGTCTACCACAGCAACAACGACCTGGGAATATTTCCGCCGCCGCCTTCGAGTCCGCACTTCGAGAAGCAGGAGAACGCAAGACAGGCAATCCAGTATCTGGAGCAGGCATTCAACGATGATCCCGATAACTACCAGATGCGCTGGATGTTGAATCTAACTTATGCGTACCTGGGGGAGTATCCCGGCAAGGTACCGGCTGCGGAACTGATTCCCCTCAGCGTCTTTCAATCGCCGGAGACTATTGGGCGATTCAAGGATATTGGCCCGGCAGCCGGCGTCAATCCATTCTTCATGGCTGGAGGCGTGTTGGTGGATGACTTTGAGAATAATGGGCTGCTCGATATCGTGACGTCGAGCATGGACGCGTGCGAGCCCATGCACTTCTACCACAACAACGGGGATGGAACGTTTACCGATCGGGCAGTTCAGGCGGGGCTCGCCGATCAGTTGGGCGGTCTGAACATGACCGAGACCGACTATAACAACGACGGATGCATCGACATCCTGGTGCTTCGCGGCGGCTGGGAATTTCCCATGAGGAAGTCGCTGCTGCGCAACAACTGCGATGGAACGTTTACCGATGTAACCCAGCAGAGCGGGCTGGGTGACACAGTCACTGCAACGAATTCCGCCGCCTGGGCCGACATTGACAATGACGGCTATCTCGATCTGTTCATCGCCAACGAACGCTCGCCGAGCCAGCTCTTCCGCAACCGTGGGGATGGAACCTTTGAAGATATTTCGCATTCGGCGGGAATTGATAAGACCCAGTGGAGCAAGGGAGTGGCCGCGGGCGATTTCGACAACGACGGCTATGTCGATTTCTATGTCTCAAATCTCGATGGCGCGAACTTGCTGTATCACAATAATCACGACCTCACATTTACCGAGATCGCCCGCCAGGCCGGCGTGCAGGCGCCAGGAGTCGGCTTTACCACGTGGTTCTTTGACTACGACAACGATGGATGGCCCGATTTGTACGTGGGAGCGTATCCGGGCTACTCCATCGACCAGATCGTTCGCAGCTACATGCATCTGCCCTCCCAGAGCGACACCATCAAGCTCTACAAGAACATGCGTAACGGAACCTTCAAAGACGTTACCGCCGACGTGGACCTCGATACGGTGTTCCTGCCCATGGGCGCAAACTTCGGCGACGTAGACAACGATGGATTCCTCGATATCTACCTGGGTATGGGATCGCCCTCCTACGGATCGATGATGCCTCATGTGCTGCTGAAGAACGATGGGGGAAAGAAGTTTTCAGATATTACTGAGTCTTCAGGTACGGGCGACCTGCACAAGGGGCATGGAATCACGTTCGCCGATATTTTCAGGACGGGACACGAAGACATCGTCGCGAACTTTGGCGGCGCGACTTTTGGAGACGCGCACACGCTGCGGTTCTTCCACAATCCCGGCAACGACAATGATTGGATCAATCTCAAGCTGGTTGGCGTCAAGAGCAACCGGGCCGCCTATGGCGCCAGGATTACGGTCACAGTTCAGAACGACGGCGGTGCGGCGCGCACCATCGTCCGTACGGTGGGATATGGCAGCTCCTTTGGCAACAACCCCATGGAGCAGCACATCGGCCTCGGCCACGGCGCTCTGATTCTAAGTATCGACATATTGTGGCCCGCGTCCAACTCGCGCCAGCATTTCACCTCGGTCGGGAAAGATCAGTTTCTGCAGATCAAGGAATTTGCCACCGACTATACCAAGCTCGATCGAAAACCAATTCCCGTTCCCGGCGACAAACCTCTTGCCGCGACAAAGTGAAGTGCGAAGCAGAATCCCTGATGAGGTGCGCGTTGCGTGCTTCGGTTCCTGGTCTTGGCAGCAGTACCGTCCGCCGGTGAAATACAGTCAGTGCTACTTCTTTTGAGGGTTTTGATCGGAGGGCGATTGATGGTCCTGGCAAGCCTGAGGGAAAGCTGCGAATGGATCGGCTTTGCGGACGCCAGCTCCTTCCTCGATGGTGTAAATGAAATCCGCTGCTAAACCGTGCAGTGATTGCCTGGTCCCGCTCGGCCAGTCGATGTCGAGCGAATCGATGTTGGTGTGGCTGCCCAATCCGAAATGCTGGCGCAGATCGTTTTGTGAAAGATAGCTTTCGCCGCTTCGAACCTCGCTCATTTGCTTGAGGTCTCCCGCGGTTACGGTCACACGAGCGCCGATTGCCGAGCGATTGCTTTTGGTACCGATAAGTTTAAGTAGCACCGCATGGCTCTCGTTCTTCGAGCAGTTTAGTAGCAAGGTTGGCGGCTCGCCTATATTCAGGATCAGAACGTCGGGTTTGCCGTCGTTGTTAATGTCGCCGAAGGCCATTCCGCGCCGAGATTGCAGTGGCAATTTGTCCAGCGATGTAAGGCTCGTAACGTTTCGAAATGTGCCGTTGCGATCGTTGTGAAAGAGCAGCAACGGCTCGAGATATGAGTATCCGAGGTGCCCCTCGTCGATCTGCGGGTAGATATGGCCGTTTGCGACCATTAGATCGTCCCAGCCACTATTGGTGAAATCGACGAAACCAGTACCCCATCCCACATACGGAAAAGTTGCCTGCCTGATTCCCGCCGGCGTGCTGACATCTTCAAATCCAAGGTCCCCAAGGTTGCGGAAAAGCACGTCGGACTCTTGCTGGAAGTTGGTCACGAAAATGCCCAGATTTCCGTTGTGCAGAAAATCGGCGGCGGCCACTCCCATTGAGCCCATTTCACCAGCAGCTCTATTAAAAGAAGTACCGGAAATTACGCCCGTTTCTTCGAATGTTCCATCACGCTTGTTGTGGTAGAAATAATTACCGCCGCGGTCGTTCGCAACGTATAAGTCAGGCCAGCCATCATTTTCAAAGTCGCTCCAGACGGCCTGCATACCGTGCCGATGTTCATCGTTGCTGACGCCGGCTTTCTTCGATACGTCTTCGAATTGGCCGTTCCCCTTGTTGTGGAACAGCAGGTCGGTTTCACCGCCAAATCCCCAAGGCCCACAGAAGACCTTTATGCCCAAAAATGCGCACCAGGGATCGTTGGGGCCGTACCGCCCAACATCGATGTGCGTGTAGCGCGATACGAACAGGTCCACAAGTCCATCGCGGTCATAATCTCCCCAGGCCGCGCCGGTTGGAAAGCCGTCCGCAGCCACACCTGCCTGGGCGGTCACGTCTTCAAACTTGCAGTTGCCCTTGTTGCGGTAGAGCACCGAGCCGCCGTACCCGGTTACGTAGATGTCCTGCCAGCCGTCGTTGTCGTAATCCGCGACCGCGACCCCCATTCCCCAGCCCTTGCGGGTCAAGCCCGCTTCGAGAGTGATGTCTTTGAATTTCAGTCCGGGTTCCTGATGGTACAGCGTGATCAGCAGGTCTCCACCCGCCTTGTACCGGTCCACCGACGATCCGTTCACCGTGACGATGTCGAGTTTGCCGTCGTTGTCGCAATCGATAAAACCAACGCCCCCGCTCATCGATTCAATCATGTACTTCTTGTCGGCTGTGGAGATGTTAGGGACCGAGAGGCCCGCCGATTGACTGATGTCGACGAAGTTGGGCAATTCGGCTGGCGATTGCCCGCATAATGTGGCGCACGTCTCCAGCACAATAGTGGAGATCAAGATCTTTATCATCTGGGAAAACGAAGCCTCTTACTATTGAGCTTAGACGCTTCGATTCGTTTAGAGAAGCTTTCTTCCGTTTTTCAAGCTACCCGCAATTCCGGGCCTGAACGGGGTAGGACAGGTCTCGATTGGTTAGCTTTGCCAAGCCTGGAAAGCCCGCGCTGCCGGGGCGTAAAATTGACTCGATCACTCACCTTCTTCCGGGCACCATTGGACTTCTTCAGGAGAAGGAATGGCACTATGCCAATTGCGCCCACCATTTCGGGAGAATGTAATGCTGCGTGTTGCCGGGTTTGCAGCGCATTGAAGACACTTCGGGAAGGATGCCCAACGAAATGATTCAGGAGGCACGACTGGTGATGAAATCGTCCCTCCTGGTTGCCGCGTTGGCGCTCGCCCTGGGTGCATTTATTCTGCTGTCGCCGCCTCAGGCGGTCTGGGCACAGACTGGAAGCGGCTCGCCAAACGTTGAGCTTGGCATCATTGTTGTGCCTACGCTGGCGCAGGCGCAGACCGTGGTCGCCAAACTGAAGGCAGGAACTGATTTTGGTGTGCTCGCCAAGGAAGTCTCCACCGACCAGACTGCGAATGATGGCGGCTACCTTGGCCGTTTGAGTCCGATACAACTTTCTCCGGAACTCAGGGATGCGGCGACTGGTCTTAAAGCTGGCCAGTTTTCCAACCCGATTCGCACCGAAAGTGGATACTCCATTCTCACTGTTTTTCCGATAGCGCCCAAGACTCACGACCTCGACCTCAGCCCGATTCGCGCGCTTTTCAGTGACGAAACCATTCACAGAAGCATCGACATTGCGGGACTCGTAAGCACCGACAAGCTGCTCCTTCAGGCTTCAAAGCCGGAAGGGTGGGACCGCGATCTCCACCAGATATGCGAATTGCGAAAGCGATCTGTTTCTGACGCGATCGCATCGCTGCAGGCGCGTCTATCTGCCCCTGGGAACGCCCAGAGGGATGCGGGCCAAATCCTCACCGATCGGTCGGACCTGGCGGAGTTGTATGCCTATAACGGTCAAATGGAGGAGTCGATCGAACAACTGAAGCAGGCCTACGCATTGGCCCAGAAGGGAGTGCGTGGAGCCAAGGCTGTTTACCTTGTGCGGAATTTTATCGCCACCGATTACCTTCATCTTGCCGAAATGGAGAATGGCGTCTATCGGAGCGCTGGCGATTTAGGAATATTCCCTCCCGCCCCCGGAAACCCGCATTTCGAGAAACAGGAGAACGTGCGATCGGCAATTCAGTACTTCAGCCAGTCGTTTTCTGAGGATCCTGACGATTACCAGGTGCGGTGGCTGTTGAACGTTGCCTATGCAATGCTGGGAGAGTATCCCGGCAAAGTGCCGCCGGATCAACTCATTCCGCCGAGCGTATTTCAGTCAACGGAAGGCATAGGACGATTCAAAGATATCGCCGCGGCGGCCGGGGTCAATCCATTCCTGATGGCCGGAGGCGTGGTCATCGACGATTTTGAAAACAACGGATTGCTCGATATCGTCGCTTCGAGCATGGATGCGTGCGAGCCCTTGCACTTCTATCACAACAACGGCGATGGAACCTTCACCGATCGATCCGTTCAGGCGGGCTTATCCGATCAATTAGGCGGATTGAACATCGTCCAGGCCGATTACAACAACGACGGATGCATGGACCTGCTGGTGCTCCGCGGCGGATGGGAATTCCCCATGAGGAAGTCCCTGCTGCGCAACAACTGCGACGGAACGTTCACCGATGTAACCGAGCAAAGCGGATTAGGCGGCACGGTTACCGCGACGCAGTCTGCCGCGTGGGCCGACATTGACAACGACGGCAATCTCGATCTGTTTATTGCAAACGAAAGATCTCCGAGTCAGCTTTTCCGTAACCGCGGCGATGGAACATTCGAAGATATCTCGCATAAGTCGGGCGTTGACAGAACTCAATGGAGCAAAGGCGTTACTGCATCAGACTACGACCATGACGGGTACGTTGATTTCTATGTCTCCAACCTTGACGGAGCAAACTTTCTGTATCACAACAACCACGACAATACATTCACAGAGATTGCACGCCAGGCAGGAGTGCAAGCGCCGGGCGACGGCTTTCCTACCTGGTTCTTTGACTATGACAACGATGGTTGGCCCGACCTGTTTGTGACCTCCTACCCCGGCTTCTTCATCGATCAGGTTGTCCGCAGTTACATGAATCTACCGTTCCAGGTGAACACCGCCAAGTTATACAGGAACCTTCACAACGGGACATTTGAAGACGTAACAGCGAAGGTGGGTTTAAATAAGGCGTACATCCCCATGGGCGCCAACTTCGGCGATGTGGACAACGATGGTTTCCTCGATATTTACATGGGTATGGGAATGCCTTCGTATGCTTCGATCATGCCCCATGTGCTGCTGAAGAATGATGGGGGAAAGAAGTTTACCGACATCTCGGATTCATCCGGCACCGGCGACCTGCATAAAGGCCATGGCATTGCATTTGCCGATGTATTCCGCAGCGGACACGAGGATATCGTTGCGAATTGTGGTGGAGCAATTCCAGGCGATAAACACGCTCTGCGATTCTTCCACAACCCGGGCAACGATAACGACTGGGTTAACATCAGGCTGGCCGGCGTCAAGACCAATCGGGCCGCGTTCGGCGCCAGTATCACCGTCACAGTTCAGAATGACGGAGGCGACGCGCATACGATTGTCCGCACAGTCGGGTACGGAAGTTCGTTTGGTGGCAATCCAACAGAGCAACATATCGGTCTCGGCCATGGCGCTCGCATTCTAAGCGTCGACATCTGGTGGCCCACATCCGATACGCATCAGCATTTCACCGCGGTCGGCAAAAATCAGTACTTGCTCATCAAGGAATTTGCAACCGACTACACCAAGCTCGACCGAAAACCAATTCCTGTGCCTGGCGACAAATCCGTCGCCACGATCAAATGATGTCCCGACCACAATTCGTGTTTCAATGCGTCGTGCTTGCTTCGGCTCTTGTTTATACAGGAGCGCCGCCGATCGTTGCGCAAAACGGAGGTGGTGGTGGGCATTCAGGGCCAACTCCTCTCGCCGACTTGTTAATTGAGGCTGAGAACAACAATACTGAGATTGCCGCCGCCGAGCACACGTGGCGCGCTGCGGAGCTGCGGTCGCAGCCGGCTGCCGGAACTCCTGCAGCGAATCCAAGTGAGTCACCCGCCGCAACCTCCGAGCTTGAGGCCGCCACGCAACGCGCGCAAATTGACACGCTTCGCGCCGGAATTGCGGACCGCGTGAAGACCATCTACCTCAGGCTCGCGTACCTCTTCCAGATGTACGATCTGGACGAACGCGGTGAGGATGACCTTTCAGCCCTGATCCAGACTCAGCTATCGAAGTACGGCCGTGGGCTGGGCAGCCAATCCGACGTGATCGAGGCGCAGATCGAGCGCACTAAAATCTTGCGCGAGACCACTTTGCACCACGAAGAAGTGGGAGGATTGGAGGCGGAGCTGAAGGGCCTGCTGCATCGCGAGCCCGACTCGCCTGAAATTGTCCCAGAGCCGACAACTCTATCCAAGCTGAATCAATCGGTGAGCGAGTTATTGGCGGCGGCCGGCAAACAGAACCCAACATTGATCGCCGATCGCGCCATCATTGATGCGGAATCTTCGCGGCTCGATTCAATCAAGCATGGTGTCGAGCCTGACTCCACGATTGGATTTATGCTTCGCCACACCGGTGTCGACGATCCAGACAACTATCTGCTCGTCGCTCATACGAGCGCCGCGCCTTCGGGATCCGAAGCCGGTCAGGCGGCTGAAATTCTTTACAGTTCCCGATCCGAGCAGAGCGAGGACCGTTTGCGACAGCTTGCCGAGGTCGAACGGCAATACACCTTCGTCATCAGCAGCGAAGAACTGATGCGGGAGTGCAAGGACGGGCTTATTCCTCAGTCGAAAGCACTTTACGATTCGAAGCTCGCCGCATATCAGACCGCGCAGGAAAAATTCGGCGCAGTAATTCAAGCGTTCTTGAACGAGCTCACATTTGAAGACGATTACCTGCAAGCCATTCTTGAACATGAAACGTCATTGGCGCATCTCGAAACGCTTACAGGAGAGAAGCTGCGATGAATAAATACGTTGTGCGTACCTCTCTTGTTTGGTTGGCGATTCTCGCGGTGGTCGCGGCGATCCTGGTGCTTCACGACCACAATCCTCAGTCTCCCGTTCCGAAGGCCGATTCCATTGAGCCTGTGGCAACGGGTCCCGATGCCACGCCGCAAGCGTCGACGCAGCAAATGCAAACGCCTACGGATGCGCCATTGGCCGCTTTGCAGTTGTCGCCAGAGAAAATGCAGAGCATCGGCGTAAAGACCGGCGCAGTGGAATATCGCGATTTGACTGACGACCTTCGCGCCACCGGAACGGTCGATGTCAACGAACGCCTCATTACGTATGTGCAGATACGCTTCCCCGGCTACATCCGGCAGGTGTTTGCCAATGCTACTTATCTGTTTGTGCACAAGGGCGATCCGCTCTTCACGGTGTACAGCCCCGACCTGTTGCAAACGCAAAAGGAGTTTTTGCTGGCGCAAAAAAGCCAGTATCAATTGCGCGGCAGCAGCGTTGACGGTGTGAAGGAGGGTGCGGTTTCAATGGGCAGCGCGGCCGAGGACCGGCTTCGCCAATGGGCAATCCCTGAAGAGGAGATTACGAGACTCGAACAGACCGGCCAGCCGACGGCGGATATGACCATCAGCTCCCCGGTCACGGGATACATTGTGGAGCGCAACGCTCTGCCCAATATGTACGCCGATCTTTCCACGCGGCTTTACGCCATTGCCGACTTGTCGCAAGTTTGGGTGAACGCCCAGATCTATCAGAACGAGATTGGCCAGGTTCACGAGGGCGAAACGGCCGCAATCACGGTCGACAGTTACCCGGGCCAGGTCTTCCACGCCAAGATCGAAAGTATTCTTCCCCAGGTGGACGCAACCACGCGAACCGTGAAGGTACGCCTGGATGTGATGAACGCCGATCTAAAGCTCAAACCCGGAATGTTTGTGAACGTGGATTTGAAATCGAACCTCGGCCGCAAGCTCGTGGTTCCGGCGTCGGCGGTGTTTCAAACCGGTCTGCGGCAAATTGCATTTCTCGATCGCGGCAATGGAAACCTGGAGCCAAGAGAGATCTCGGTTGGCGAACGCGTTGGTGATTTATTTGTAGTCACCAAGGGCCTAGCGCCGAACGATCGCATCGTCACTTCGGCCAATTTCCTCATCGATTCTGAAAGTCAGCTCGAGGCCGGCGCGGGCGCCGCTGCCTCCGCTTCGCCGCAGCAAACTGCTGCGTCCGCGCCTGCTTTGCACATCGACTTTGCAACCGATCCCGCACCGCCGCGCAGGGGCTCGGATAACAAGTTGATAGTCAAGCTTACCCGTGAAGACGGCACGCCGCTGACGCAGGCTGATGTGAGCGTGCTGTTTTTCATGCCGGCAATGCCCGAGATGAATATGGCCGCGGTTAACGCCCTGGCCAATCTCCGCGAAAGCGGATCCGGAGTCTATCGCGGATTGCTTTCGCTCCCATTTGGCGGCAGCTACCAGGTCACCGTGCGGGTGAGGCAGAACGGGCAACAATTGGCCGTGAAGCAACTCACCGTGCACGCAGAAGGCGGCATGTAGATGCTGGCCCGCCTGATCGACCTCTGCGCACGCAATCGATTCCTGGTCTTCGCGACAGTTCTGTTGCTCACTCTGGCCGGCGTATGGAGCCTCGGCCGCATCCCCCTCGACGCGCTGCCCGACATCTCAGATGTGCAGGTGGTTGTGCACACCAACTGGCCGGGCGAACCGCCTGACCTTATCGAAGACCAGGTCACGTACCCCATCGTTACCAGCCTGCTTGCTGCGCCCCACGTGAAGGCCGTCCGCGGCCAGACCATGTTTGGCGACTCCTATGTTTATGTTCTGTTCCAGGATGGGACCGACATTTACTGGGCGCGGTCGCGCGTGATCGAGTACCTGCAACAGCTTGCCGGACGTTTGCCGGCCCAGGTGCATCCGGTGATAGGCCCCGACGCCACGGGCGCGGGCTGGATTTACGAATATGCAATCGTCGACAAGACTCACACGCATAGTCTCGCCGATCTTCGCACTCTGCAGGACTGGCAGCTTCGTTATCAGCTTGAAACAGTGCCGGGCGTGGCCGAAGTCGCCACTATCGGCGGATATGTGCAGCAGTACCAGGTCCAGCTCGATCCGCAAAAGTTGCTGTCCTATAACATTCCACTTTCGGTGGTCATCGATCGCGTGCAGAAGAGTTCCAACGAAGTGGGTGGGCGCGTGATCGACCTGAATGGCGCGCGCTACATGATCCGCGGACTCGGCTATCTGCGCTCGCTCAGCGATCTTGAAACAGTTTCGGTGGGCAGCAAGGACGGAGCGCCCGTGCTGCTCCGCGACCTCGGACAAGTCACCTTTGGTCCCGATATCCGCGAGGGCGCGGCTGAATGGAACGGGGAAGGCGAAACGGTGGGGGGCATCGTGGTCATGCGGCAAGGCATGAACGCACTGAATGTCATTCGCGGCGTGGAGAGCAAGATCAAACAGCTCGCCTCGTCCCTGCCGCCGGGCGTCCAAATCATCGCTGGCTACGATCGTTCCTCGCTCATCCATGCCTCCATCGCGACACTTCAACACAGCCTGCTTGAAGAAGCACTGATCGTCAGCGTGGTGATTATCGTTTTTTTGCTTCACTTCCGTTCGGCCCTCATTGCCATCGTCACTTTGCCCATTGCGGTACTTATCTCATTCCTGCCCATGTACCTGCTGGGTGTGAGTTCAAACATTATGTCTCTCGGTGGGCTGGCGCTGGCCATCGGCGTGTTAGTTGATGCTGCGATCGTGATGGTCGAGAACGGCCACCGCCGGCTTGCGGAGCGCCAGGAGCGCGATCCCGAACCAGTCTCGGCCGCCGAGCGTCACACCATCCTCATCGACGCAGCCAAACAGGTCGGTCCGGCAATCTTTTTCTCTCTGCTTATCATCGTCATTTCGTTTCTTCCCGTATTTCTGCTTGAAGAACAGGAAGGGCGAATGTTCCGGCCATTGGCCTGGACCAAGACCCTTGCCGTCGGCTGCTCCTCGCTTCTGGCAATCACCCTGGTTCCCGCGCTGATGACGATGCTGATTCGCGGCAAACTGCGCCCGGAAAGCGCGAACCCGATTTCGTGCGCGACACAGGCGGTTTACCTGCCGGTGCTGCGCTGGTGCCTGCGCCATCGCACCGCGACCATATGTCTCAATCTCCTCTTCCTCATCTTCACCGTACCGCTGGCTTTCAGACTGGGAAGCCAGTTCATGCCTCCGCTTTATGAAGGATCCGCGCTCTACATGCCAAGCGCTCTTCCGGGCATCGCCATTGAGCAGGCCAAGACCCTGATGGAGGCGCAGGATCGCACGCTACGTAGTTTTCCTGAGGTGGAGCGAGTTTTCGGTACCGTGGGCCGGTCTGACAGCGCGACCGACAATGCGCCGCTCGACATGTTCGACACCACCGTCACGCTCAGGCCCCGCGATCAGTGGCGCGCCGGTATGACCTACGATGCGCTGGTAGGGGAGATGGACAAGAAACTTCAATATCCCGGCATCACCAATACCTGGACCATGCCTGTCGAAAGCCGGCTCGACATGGAACTCACCGGCATCAAGACGCCTCTCGGCATGAAGGTGCAGGGCCCATCTGTTGAGGCGATTGAAGCGTCTGCCGCGCAAATTCAGAACGCGCTTGCCTCCATGCCGCAGGTGCGATCGGTCTACGCGGAACGCATCTCGCAGGGTTTCTACATCGATGTAGACGTGAACCGGGCCGAGGCGGCGCGATATGGTCTCTCAGTGGCCGACGTGCAAACAGCGGTCGCATCCGGCATAGGCGGCGAAAACATCGCGCAGAATATCGAGGGCCGAAATCGCTTTCCCATCAATGTGCGATACTCCAACGATTTTCGCAACAGCATCGAGCGAATGCGCGACGTGCTGCTGGCAACACCCTCGGGCGCCCAGGTTCCGCTTGGACAAGTGGCAGATATTTCTTACTCGCGCGGTCCGGCCATGATTCGCGACGAAGAAGGCCTGCTCACCGGATACATCTACATCGATCTCAACAACTCCGACTATGGCGGATTTGTGAATCAGGCCACGCAGCAATTGCGCACTCACCTCCAACTACCGCAGGGTTGCGTTTATCAGTGGTCCGGCGAGTACGAATTCCAGATGCGCGCGCGAGAACGCCTCAAACTCATTTTGCCCGTGGTGTTCTTTCTCATCTTCGTGCTGCTTTATCTCACTTTCCACTCGGTGCGCGAAGCGCTCATCCTCATTTTCCCGACTCTCTACGCTCTGACCGGCGGTTTATTGCTGCAATGGATTCTGCATTACAACTTCAGCGTTGCAGTGTGGGTTGGCTATATCGCGTTGTTTGGAATTGCTGTTGAAACCGGAGTCGTAATGGTGATCTATCTGCACGAGGCTTTCGACAAGCGGGCGTCCAACTCCAACGGCATGACACGTGAAGAGATAGAATCCGCAGTCATTGAAGGCGCAGTGCGGCGGTTGCGGCCCAAACTGATGACGGTGACGGCGGTGCTCGCCAGCCTGATTCCAATTCTGTGGATGACTGGCGTCGGATCAGATGTGATGAAGCCGATTGCCGCGCCCATCGTGGGCGGAATGGTCACCTCCGCGATCCACGTTCTGATCCTGGTCCCGGTGCTCTACGCAATGCAGAAAGAGAGATCGGTGCGGAACGCGGACGACAACGAGCTTTGACGCCAGGGACAGCAGACTATCGCGAGACTCCTATGGGCGCCACTGCACCTCCAGGTCCGGCAGACCGGCAACATCGAACCGAGCGTAGCAGAACCTGTCCGCGCACTTGCCTCCCGGAAGTATATTCGCACCCTTCTGTATACCCTCGAGTGAAAAGCCAAGTCTTTCGGCAATGCGCCGGCTGGGCTCATTACCGCCTGAGTGGGTGAGACCGACTCGCCGCATCCCGAGAGCACCAAAGGCATAACGCACCAATGCGTTTGCTGCCTCGGTCGCGAACCCCTGGCTTTGGGCGCTCTTGCGCACCCAGTACCCGGTGTCGCATTGGCGCCCCTGCCAGTCGATGTCATGAAAGCCGCACCAAATGACGGCTGCGCCGGTTGCGGCCTCGACTCCAATCAGCTCTATGCCCTGACGAAGGATAAAGTTGGCCATTACCTGCCGATTTCTGATCTCCATTGATTCGGCTGTGATTGCATCTCGATATTCTGCCCATCGCATCCACTTGTGCAGTTCGTCCCAGGTCTCAGCAACCGCAGCAGCCGTAGTTGCCCCATCGCCCGCCTGTTTGGGCCTGATAACCAGGCGAGGCGTGCGGATTGGCATCGGAATGTCAATTAATATTGGGTTCGAAGATGCCATACTCAGCAATGTTAGCGAACGGCAATAACAATCGCCATTGTTCCCAGGCTCAATCCCAGGCAAAAAATTTTAATCGCGACTAGTTTGGGTACGGATCTCCGGGACGCGCGATCCGGATTTGGTGATCGGTGTAGATGGCATGGCCGCCCGCCACGGCGATCTTTGGCATGTGGCAGCTTACACAGTTCTCTTTTGCCACGGGGCAGGTCTTGGGCGCTTCAACTGCTGAAGTTGCCGAAGCCGATGAAGTCCGCGCCGTATTTGCGCCCGAGTGGCAAGCGAGACACTTCGCATCGTAGAAGGATGGGCTCTGGTTGGCCTCCTGGTGGGGATCGTGGCAGGCCAGGCAACTGATGCGTTTGTCTTTCGCGTCGAAGCACCTGCTGTCCGCGATGCGATAGGGCTGGAAACGCACTGTCGGGGGTCCACGCCAGCCTTCGCGCATAACTCTATCCCATGTGCGATGGCATTTTCCGCAGAACTCCGAGGTCTCTCCGGCGTTCATCTCGTCAAGCGAGTCGGGAAGTGAAGTCAGGTCTTTGCGTTCGGCGTCTGCCATGTGCTCCACGGCGCCCTCATGGCACCGCTCGCAATTCAGGCCGGGAGTCAGCTTCTGTCCATCCAGCTTCTCATCCGGATGGTAGCCCGACGCATGGCAGGTAAAACAATTGCGCACTTCCCAATAAGAGAGCTGGCGGCCCATGGCCTCAGTGAGCGTGTGGGGCGTAATACTTTCATCGCCGGGCGTGGTGGCCAGGCTATGGTCCTGATGGAAATAGCTCATCAGGCTCTCATAGTAGCGGCCATCCTTTTCAAGCACAAAGGTCAGCGAGCGCATGCCCAGGCTCCATCGGATGGGAAGGCTGATCGAGCCCGTCCCGTCTGACACGGTGTAGGTGCTCTTGCCGTTCCTGGTCCGGACGGTGTAGGTGTAGCCGTTCTTTTGCGCGCTCAAGTTGGGATGAGCATCGAGGCTGGGATCGGTGCCCTCTTCGGTCATGGCATTCCGCATGGGCGAATGAGCGTAGAGATCTGCAACGCGTTGATGGCAGTTCGCACAAGCGACTGCAGGCGCGGGCGATGGAGCATGCTGGGCCGCAGCGGGAGCGAGCGCCGAAATGACAAGCGCCGCGCCCGCGAGCGTTCCAATCTTAGCGCCGGCGCAGGCACGAACCCTACTTGCCCAGGCCAAGGCAGACCATGCGCTCACGATATGCGTCCTCTTTTCTTCCGTCCAGGGAATAGGCGGCAGCCAGCCCCATATGCGCCTCAAGATTATTAGGATCGCGCTCGAGGATCTTGTTTATGATTTCCACTCCGCGCTTTTCATCACCCGTTTCAATCAACGAACGGCCCATGGCAAGCTGGGCAATTACCAATCCTGGCTCCTCATCCAGCGCTTGTTGGGCCATCGGCAACGCTTCTTTGTATCTGCCGATGTACATCAGTGTGAAGGCCAGCATTCCCGTATCCAGTTGGTTTGACGGATTGATCGCGATCTCTCTCTGGAATTGTTCCACGGCCATGTCGCGATCGTGCGGGAAGAGCAGAAATCCGTAGAAGTAATGCAGATTGGGCGCAGTGGGATAGCGCGCAAACAGGTCATTGAACTGGGCGTCCGCGGCATCGCTGTCATCGACGAGAAATGCATAGGCGGCTTTTCCCAAAGCCCCGGCGAGCTCGGTATCGTGCGCATTCAAATCCGCGGGCAGGCTCGGAATCCGCATTCCTGCCAGGCCAAGGGCAACCTCAAAGTCCGGAGAGTCGAAGTGCTCGCCAGCCAGGGTTCTGTACTGCGAGAGCGCGTCCCAATAGCGACCCGCGCGGGTGAGCAGCAAGCCCAGGTGATACCTAAGGATCTGTTCGTGGTCCTTATCGTTGGCCGCACCGTGTTGCATTGCCAGCTCAAGATCTTTGAGCGAGCCGGTATAGTCGCCGGTATCGAACTCGCTCAATCCGCGAATGGCCAGCGCCGGAACGGCATGGGGATCAAGCATGAGCAGATGATTGAGCGCGTCAATGGCTTGCGGATATAGATCGACGGTGTAGTTGATGAGGCCAAGGTTCCACCAACCCTCAGCCCAGTTGGGGTTAAGCTGGAGAGCTTTGCCATAGAGCTCCGTGGCGAGGGGAATATTTTGCTGATCCCGGGCCGCGGCCGCCTGCCGGGCCAGGTCGTCGAATCCTGGGGACGGGTCCTGCGCCCGGCTGAGCGAAGCCAGCAACAGAGCAGCCACGACCAGCAGCAAAGAGCGCTGCGCATGACTTGTGAGCATGCGCCATCGAGAGTGCAGGCCGCCATTTGTGACGTGCGTCGACGAAGGCCTAGAAAGCATTGCGGAGTGGTCTACCAAGGGGAAGTTGTTTCTGCCGCAGGACGAGCCCGCGGGTTGAAACGTTTCGGGTTCTACGAATGAAATTGTAGTCTGAACTGCCATCCGCCGTCTGCAATTTGACCGGCGTGGGAGTCGCGGTACCAGCTCAGGAATCGACGGCGGGGCGCCGTACTGGAGAGGCTATGGAAAACTGCTTGAGAGAGCGACTACGCTTTAGGCCGCTTCCGCAGGCTGGAGGCTCGCACCACGATATGAGGGTTGATCAACTTTGGCTTTGGCGGACTGGATTTGTTGTCGGCCAGCTTGAGAGCGAATGTTGCGGCGAGTTTGCCGATGCTCTCGCTTTCCTGGTCGACTGAGGTAAGTGGCACCCGCAACATATCGTTGTAAGGCAGGTTTCCGCATCCAACCACCGCAATGTCGTTCGGAATGCGAAGCCCGGCCTCATCGATCGCTCGGATGGCGCCCAGCGCCGAAGGATCGTTGAAGCAGAAGATTGCGTCGGGTCGAGTCTTGGCCTGAAGCAGTTTCATGGCGGCCGTGTAGCCGCCCTTTTCGCCGCGGTGATCTCCTGAACTGCCCAAAGAAACAATCTGCTCCGGCAAGGGACGGCCTTTGAACTCGGCGAGTGCCTGCCGGTAGCCCTGCAACCGGCCCCGCGCGGTGCTTACCTCTGGTCCGCGAATGTGCGCAATGCGCCTGCACCCCTGCTCAATCAGGTGGCGAGTGGCGATGAGGCCAGCTTCAACATCGTTGACCCCGATGAAGTTCGCGTTCAGGCCGTCGATTTGGCGGTCAAGCAGAATGTAGGGCACCTTCTGGTCGTCGAGAAACTTGAAGCTTGCCGGCGATGAGCGCGCCGAAGCGATCAGCAGCGCATCCACGCGCCGGGCGACCAGTTGCCTGATCTCCTGTTCCTCAACCTGTGGGTCCTCGTCGGAGGAGGAGATGAGCAGGCAATAGCCGCGGCTGCGGATTTCGCCCGAGATGGCCTTGGCAATTTGCGCGAAAAATGGGTGCAGCAAGTCAGGCACAACGAGGCCAATCGACCAGCTATGCCCGGTGATGAGTGACCGCGCGGCGAAGTTGGGCTGATAGTCCAACTCCTTCATTCGCTTGAGGACGCGTTTGCGGGTCTCCTCGCCGATGTCGGGGTGGTTCCTGAGCACCTTTGAGACCGTCACGACCGATAGACCCAGCTCTGTTGCTATGTCTTTCATTCGCACGGCCATGGCGTTCACCTTTCTTGCTGAAGCTTGCCCGGATGCGGAGGTCCCGGTTGGTCATCTGAATTGCCATTTCAGTCTAGTGCATTGCTTTGCTGCGTGGGTTCAGCGCACTGGGGCGCCCTTCCGGACTGGCGAAGGAATCTGTGCCGGCTTCCTACGCCGATGTACCGGGCTAGCGTCCTTTTGCGCCACCGGCTGGCGTGCTTGTCGGCTATTGGCTGGGATGTTATGGTTTAAGTTATCGATTACGGAGCCGAAAAGTGATGCAATCTGCAAATGATATTGCCGACCAGCGAGCCGTGGGAGTAGACCCTGCGACTGTTCCATTCCGGGTGTTGAGTTCGGGCGCGCGAATGCCCGCTATTGGCCTGGGAACCTTTGGCTCAGACCACGTATCGCACGACGCGGTCGCCGAGGCAGTTTTATATGCCGCTTCAGTGGGATATAGGCATTTCGATTGCGCCAGGGTGTACGGAAACGAAGACAAGATCGGCGAATCGATCAAGAAGCTACTGGAAAAAGGCGTTCGACGGGAAGAACTGTGGATCACCTCAAAGCTGTGGAACGACATGCACGGCGAAGACGACGTGATCGCGTCGTGCGAAAAGTCGTTGGCCGATCTTCAGGCCGGATACCTCGACCTCTTTCTGGTCCACTGGCCGTTTCCCAACCATCATCCTCCGGGCTGCGACGTGAGTGCGCGCAACCCCCATGCCATTCCCTACATTCATGAGAATTACATGCGCACATGGCGCAAGATGGAGGAGTTGGTGGATCGGGGGTTGGTGCGCCACATAGGCAGCTCGAACATGACTATTCCCAAGATGGAGCTACTTCTGCGTGACGCGCGCATCAAGCCCGCAGCCAATGAAATGGAACTGCATCCGCACTTTCAGCAGACGGAGTTTTTCCGTTACCTGGTGGAGAAGGGAGTTCAGCCCATCGGCTACTCGCCCATTGGCTCGCCGGGCCGGCCAGAGCGAGACCGCACTCCTGAAGATACCTCGCCGACTGAGGATCCGGTGATCGTGGAGATTGCGCGGCGGATTGGCGTGCACCCCGCAGTGGTGTGCATCAAGTGGGCAGTGCAGCGCGGCCAGGTTCCGATCCCGTTTTCAGCCAATCGGCGCAATATATTGGGCAACTTGCTGGGCGTGGTTGGTGAGCCGCTCAGCGCCGAAGACATGGGCGCGATTGAGAGAATTGACCGCAACTGCCGTTTGATCAAGGGACAGGTCTTTCTGTGGAAGGACAACCAGTCATGGGAAGATCTGTGGGATGTGAACGGAGTGATTACGCCGGCATGAAGGAGTGGGCCGGGGAGAATTCAACCATCTTGAAGCGGCCCGAGAATGAGGAGCAAGCAGCAATGCGCAACACCATGAAAGCGGCATATCTTCCGGGAAACAGCACGGTAGAGATGAAAGAAGTAGAGGTTCCGGCGCCGGGGTACGGCGAGGTGCTGATCGAAGTCAAGGCATCTACTATCTGCGGTTCCGATATTCGCGCCATTTATCACGAGCATCTGGGCAAAGGGCCAGAGGGTTACCAGGGCGTAATTGCGGGTCATGAACCAGCCGGGCTGATTGTCGAGACCGGTCCGGGCTGCCGCCGCTTCAAGGCCGGCGACCGCGTGATTGTGTATCACATTTCGGGCTGCGGCGTGTGCAACGATTGCCGGCGCGGGTACATGATCTCGTGCACCAGTACGGAATATCGCCGGGCCTATGGCTGGCAGCGCGACGGCGGCATGGCTCCGTATCTGCTTGCCGAGGAGAAGGACCTCATTCTGCTGCCCGACTCGCTCACTTATCTCGATGGGGCGCAGGTGGCATGTGGATTTGGGACGGTGTACGAAGCACTGGAGAAGGTTGGAATCAATGGCAACCACGCGGTGCTGATTACCGGTCTCGGTCCGGTTGGCCTTGCCGCCGGAGCACTGTGCCGCAAGCTGGGCGCAGAGAAGATTATTGGCATCGATATCTCTGCCGAGCGCCGCGAGATTGCCATGCGCCTCGGTTTATGCGACACGGTTCTCACCGCCGGCCCTGACAACGTGAGCCTGGTTCGCGAGCTTACAGGAGGCTACGGGGTGGAGCGCGCGGTGGATTGCAGCGCCAACGCCGAAGCACGCGCAACAGCAATTCGCGCCACCCGCAAATGGGGAAAGATGGTGATGGTGGGCGAGGGCGGCGCCGTTACCTTCAATCCTTCTCCCGACATTATTCACGATCAGAAAACCATTTACGGTTCCTGGGTTACTTCAACCTGGCTCATGGAGGAGCTGGTGGAGCGGCTGGTTCGCTGGAATCTTCACCCTGAAGACATCGTCACGCACCGCTTCACTCTCGACCAGGCAGACCAGGCTTACAGTTTGATGGCGTCGGGTCGCTGTGGTAAGGTCGCGGTTTGTCCCACTGCGGAGTAATCAATGCACACTGCACCACCTGAATCCAGCTCGCCCCAATCCTCGTCTGCGCCGCTTCTGCCGCGTACCGGCAAGATCGCCTTCTTTCTTGTCACAGGACTGTTCTTTCTCTGGGCGATTCCCAATAACCTGAACGACGTTCTCATTCGCCAGTTCATGAAGTCGTTCGAGATCAACCGGCTTGAGGCTGGCCTGGTTCAATTCGCGTTTTATCTTGGGTATTTTTTGCTCGCGATTCCGGCGGCGCTGGTGATGCGCCGTTTTGGATATAAGACCGGGCTGATCACCGGTTTGTTGCTGTATGCGACCGGTACGTTTCTCTTTTATCCGGCGGCAATGGCGCGCAGCTACCCGCTTTTTCTTCTTGCACTGTTCGTGATCGCCAGCGGCCTGGGATTTCTCGAAACCGGCTCAAATCCGCTCATAGCCCAGCTGGGCGATTCGTCGACGGCAGTCAGACGGCTGAACTTTTCGCAGGCATTCAATCCGCTGGGTTCAATTACGGGAGCTTGGATCGGAACCGTTTTTATCTTTTCGGGTATCGAACCGGGCGTCAGCGAAATTGCAAAGATGAAGGCGCAGGGCATTTACGATAACTTTCTCAGGCACGAGACACTGCGCGTAATTGCGCCCTACATGGTGCTGGGGGTTGTGGTGCTTGTGTGGGCCTTGTTCATCTTGCGGACTAAATTTCCGGCCATCGAAGGAGACTCGCAGGCCGTGAATGTGCGCAAAAGCGGCGGATATCGCGCGCTGTTTCGCTATCCTCACTTTCTCACCGCGGTGTTAGCGCAGTTTTGCTATGTGGGTGCGCAGGTGGGCACCTGGAGCTACTTCATCCAGTACTGCCAGGATTACGCCCATGTATCGGAAAAGCTTGCCGGGTATCTGCTGGTGGGTACACTGGGCGCATTCGCCGTGGGTCGGTTTACTTCGAGCTTTGTGATGAAGCGATTCCGGCCTGAGAAGATGCTGGGTGCATTCGCGCTGATTAACATTGCACTTCTGCTGGTTGGAATTCTGCGGCCGGGATGGGGCGGCCTGATTGCCGTGCTTCTCACGAGTTTCTTCATGTCGCTCATGTTCCCCACCATCTTCGCGTTGGGCATCAGAGACCTGGGCGAGCACACCAAGGAAGGTGCATCGCTGCTGGTAATGGCGATTATTGGCGGCGCGTTGATCACGTTGATGATCGGGCTGACCTTCCAGATAACGAAGAGCATGGCCGCCAGCATGACAGTGCCACTGGTGTGCTATGCAGCGGTGGCAGTGTTTGCCTATTGGGGAGTGCGCCTGACACCGTTCAACAAAGCCTTGCCGGCCGCTGCTCAACGAGGTTCAAAGTGATTACTCGTCTTGATAGTGAAACGCAAACCTGGGAACAGCGCTTGCAACGCCTGCTGCCGCTGCTTGGCCATCGCAACTGGATCGTAGTCGCCGATTCAGCCTATCCGGCCCAGTCGAACCCCGGCATCGAAACCATCTACACCGGCGAGGATCACCTTCGGTTGCTGGGCAAGGTTTTGTATTCAGTGGCCGCTCAACCTCATGTTCGCGCCAATATTTATCTTGACGCCGAACTGGCGCAGGTGCCTGAGAAGGATGCTGCGGGCGTCACGGAAGTTCGTGACGAAATCGAACGACTTGTAGGCCTGAAGGCGCGCTTACTCCAACACGAGCAGATCATTGCGAAGCTCGATGAAAGCGCCAAACTCTTTAACATCGTGATTCTGAAATCGACGCTCGCCATACCCTACACCTCGGTCTTTCTGGAACTGGATTGCGGCTATTGGAATCCGGATGCGGAAAAACGGCTGAGGAGTTCGATTGCAGATACAACCGCTATATCGTGAAACGACTGATGCCGGTGCCGGCGCTGACTGCTGGCCCGCAACAAGCAATAAAGGAGCAAGGAAGAATGCAACGTAGAGATTTCTGCAAGCTGATTGCAGCCGCGGCAGCGGCTAATGCGGTGTCGATGAAGGGGCAGGCAGGTTCCGGCGCGCCTGCTGGTTTCAACAAGCTTCATCTGAGTTATGAAGAGTTTTGCGCGCTGCCGGAGAAGGAGCGGGTCTTCTATGCGTTGGTCGATGGCAAGATTGCCGAGACCAGGCTGAGCGAGGCCGACTGGTCGCCGACGGAATGGGGCGAGCCGCCTGAGTTGCCCGGCGGGTCGTGGGATGGCGTGCCCATGCAGGCCCCGATTGACGGGTTGAGCGGCGAAGGCCCTTATCAGGCCAATTGGGATTCGCTGTTGAATTACGATGCACCCGAATGGTATCGCGACGCCAAGTTCGGCATCTGGGCGCACTGGAGCCCGCAATGCGTGCCGGAATTTGGCGACTGGTACGGCCGCGCGCTGTACCAGGAGGGCTCTCCCGATTACAAATTCCAGAACTCGCACTACGGCCACCCGTCGCAGTTCGGCTACAAGGATCTGACCGCGCAGTGGACGCTGCTCAACTGGGAACCGGAAGCGATGATCGAGCGTTACAAGAAGGCGGGCGCGCGGTTGTTCATCTCGCTGGCCAACCATCACGACGGTTTCGACTCGTGGGATTCGAAGCATCAGCCGTGGAACGCGAAGAATCATGGCCCGCATCGCGACGTTGTGGGTGAGTGGGCCGCGGCTGCGCGCCGGCAGGGACTGCGCTTCGGCGTGACCGTGCACCAGGCGCGCAACTGGTGGTGGTTCCAAACCTCGCACAATGCCGACAAGATCGGCCCGCTGGCCGGTGTGCCCTACGACGGCCGCATGGCAAAAGCCGATGGAAAGAATCAATGGTGGGAGGGGCTCGATCCGCAGATGCTTTACGGGGTGAAGCATCCCAAGAACGCGTTGCCCGACGCGTCGTATGTAAAGCACTTTTACGATCGCACCCGCGACCTGATCGATCAGCACGATCCCGACCTGCTTTACTTCGACAACGCGCTATTGCCGCTGGGCTGGGGCGGCATGAATGTGGGCGCGTACTTCTACAACCACAACCTGAAGACGCGCGGCAAAATGGAAGCGGTGCTGAACATCAAGAACGTGCCCGACAAATTGGCCAAGTCGGTGGTGGCCGATTACGAGCGTGGCCTTACCAGCGAGATCATGCCTTACGCGTGGCAATCTGAGACGTGTATCGGCGAGTGGCACTACCAGCGCAGACTGTACGAGATGCCGGGCGAATACGGTGGTTACCTGGCTCCGCGCGACGCGATTCACTGGATGGTGGATACGGTGAGCAAGAACGGCACCTTCATTTTGAATGTGCCGGGCAGGCCTGACGGCACCATCGACAGCAAAGAGATGGCCGTAGTGGATGAGATCGCAGCGTGGCTCAAGATCAACGGAGAAGCCATCTACGAAACGCGGCCGTGGACCGTCTCCGGCGAAGGGCCGAACAAGGTGGAGAGCGGATCGTTCAAGGGCCAGAGCATCAGCGCCCTCGGCGAAAAAGACATCCGCTTTACGCGCAACAAGGCGAACAACGTGATCTATGCCATCTTCCTGGGATGGCCGTTTGGCCCTGCGCAGATTGCGTCATTGGGACTCGCGAGCAAGACGAGCCCGGGCAAGATCCAGAACGTGACCCTGCTCGGCACCGGGGAAAAGATCAAGTGGACCCAGGACGCGGATGCGCTGAAGCTCGAGTTGCCCCGCCAGTCGTGGCAGGCAAACGATTACGGCGCGGCGGTGAGGATTGCGCTGAGCTGACGCGGTGCATTAAGCCAGATTCACGCTGCGAGCCTGCACCTAGGCGGCTGACGCGTTTAAGCGCGCCAGCCGCCTTTCTCGCAACGCGCGATTATTCAATACGATTGCGCGTTTTTCGTAAACTTTCCCGGCCGGAAACCGTCACTCCATCAAGGCTTAATGCTCGGAAACCTTGCGACTCCTCTCGCTTGAATTGAGAGTAAACTTATGCACGGCTGGTATTTATGCGACATTTGCTGTGTCTCCTGATCGCTCTTCCTCTGGCCGTGCCTGCGCAGGCGCCCGAGCCAAGTATCAAAACCACCACGTCTGAAGTACTTCTCGACTTTGTGGCGCGCGACAAAAGCGCCCACGTTATCCACGATCTGCGCCCCGATGAGGTGCAGGTTCTTGAGGACGGCGTTCCTCAAACCGTGAAACACTTCGAGTTTTTCGATGGACGTGCTGAGGCTCCGAATGGGCCGACCTCTGCATCTGCGACCGATGCGGGCGCTGCCAAATCGGTCACCGTGAACGCGCTTCGCGACATCAGCGTTGTATCCATCGTCATTGCCAACCTTGATCCGCGCGGACGCAAGCTGACCCAGGCTGCCTTGAGTGAGTTTGTGAAGAACGAGCTCAAGCCGAGCGTATTCGTAGGTGTCTTCAATCTCGGCATGACGGGGCTCAATACTCGCCAGCAATACACCAACGACGGCGACAAGATCACGGCAGCGGTCGAGAGTGCTCTCGATTCCGCCACCACCGACCAGCTCAACGCTCTTGACCAGGAAATGTTGCCCGACTACGCGCTCGGCTCGGCCAGCGGCAGATTTGCCAGCCAGGATTTCCCTACCAGCAACGGCGACGAATCCTCAGATCCCACGGTTGGCGGCACAGATGTCTCAGCCGGCGTCAATACGACGGCGATGGTCGGACAACCGCCGGCCGGACCAGGCGGGGCCGGGGTAACTGCATATTTCGGTCTGATCCAGACGGTCAGCCGCATCATGGGGACGCGCTGGGATCAGGAATTGCAGGATGTCTACACTGACAGCGCAAGATTCCTCGGCCCTCTGAGCCAACTCGCTGCGGCGCAGGCCGGCATTCCGGGGCGCAAGGTCATTCTCCTCTTTGCTGCCGGGTTGCCCATGACCTCAGATACAAATGAGCTGCTGAACCACGTCATCAGCAACGCCAATCGCGCCAACGTTTCTATCTATGCGGTCGATCCGCGCGGCTTCACCGATCAATCGGAACTTGCGAATAACAAACGCCTGTTGATGGCCGCTGCGGTCGCCAGCCAGCAACAGATGATGGGCGAAGTGAGCAGTGTCGACCAGACGGTGAGACCCGACGCGGTAAGAGCGGGCGAGATCGCTGAGGCTTCGATCCACGCTGACACCCACGGTAATCTGCTTCACCTTGCTGAAAGCACTGGCGGCGCGATGCTGCCCGCCTCTCTCGACATGCGCGAACCCCTGCGCGATGCGCTTGAAGATGTGCGCACGCACTACGAACTGACCTATGCTCCTGTCAACACCGCAGCCGACGGCAGCTTCAGAAAAATCGAAGTCAAGGTATTGCGCCCGGGCGTCAAGGTTTTTGCGCGCGAAGGGTATTATGCTCTGCCGATCCTGAATGGCGAGCAGTTGTACCCGTTTGAAATTGCGACCATGAAGGCCATCGACGCTACGCCTGATCTGCACCAGTTCGATTTTCGCTCCGCAACCATGGAGTTTCGTCCCGGGGCCGAGAAGAATCAATACGCGTATGTTTTTCAGGCACCCACGCGCGATCTGGACGTGGTGACCGATAAGCAGTGGGCCAAGGTCCACGTCTGCGTGACCGCGCTGATCAAGGATGACAAGGGGCAGGTAGTTGACAAGCTCAGCAAGGACATTCCCTACGACGTGCCGATTGATAAGAAGGCTGCGCTGGAGCAGGGAATTGTGAGCTTTGCAGCGCCGTTCCAGCTACCTCCCGGCCACTACACGGTTGAGACCGCGGCGGTCGACCGGCAGAGCATGAAGGCCAGCGTGAGTCGCACCGAGTTGAACGTGCCTCCGCCCACCAGGTTTGCCATGAGCGACGTAGCAGTGGCGCGGCGTGTAGATGGGGTCCAGGGGCTGGTGAACGGCGACGATCCGCTTGAAGCGCACGGCGGGAAGGTGACGCCCGATCTCTCCGATACCGTGTTTCCGGACTCGAGCGGCGCAGTGAAGTTTTACGCCGTGGCCTACGCGCCCGCGTTGTCAGATGCGCCAGTTCTTATGAACATCGAAGTCTGGCGCGGCGATCAACTGGTGATGCGGAGCCCGGCAAGCAGGATTCCGACTGATCCGAAAGGTGCGGCTTCAGTGCTGGCCAGCGTACCTGCCGCCAAGCTTGGGGCAGGCCACTTCGAGGCGCGGATATCGTTTCTGTACAACGGCGAGAAACTGACCAGGAAGGTCGACTTCACCCTGGCTGGAGTGCCTCAGGTAAGCTCCAAATGAGTTGATTGCTGAGCGCGCTTGCGGCGATCGAAGCTGTCGCGCAGCGCGTAGAAGCAATCCTTCGGCTTGAAGTCGGCGTCAAAAGGCAGGGGCCGCTGCTGCCGATTGGGCTGTTTCTTGAAATGCGATCCAATGCTGTTGAGCCAGGTGTACTTGTCGCTCAAATCCCACGTCAGAACCAGCTTCACCGCCGGGTTGGGCAGCGCCGCCGTAAGAAACTCTGTGTAGGTTTTAGCAATAATCGCGTCGCGCTCCGCCACGTCGTTGGAAGCGGTCGAGTCGTCGTTCACGTCAAGCTCGGTGAGGAAAACCTCAAGCCCCATCTGACGGAAGGTTTCAATGTAATCGGCAACGCCCTGGCCGTATTTTTGACCGGCGTTCAGATGGCTTTGAATGCCGATTGCATCAATGGGCACACCGCGGCTCTTCATCCCCTTCACCATTTCAAGAATGAGCCGGCGTCTCTCCGCATCGCCGTCGTTGTCTCCCTCAACTCCGTAGTCGTTGTAGGTGAGCTTGACGTTGGGGTCGGCGGCGCGCGCGGTGTGGAAGGCAAGGTCGATGTAATCGGGCCCTAGATTGTCGTACCAGAACGACTTTCTCAGTCCGCCCGGCAGTTTGCCGTTGGGGTCAATGGCTTCGTTCACCACATCCCAGGAATGCAGCTTGCCCGCGTAATGCTTGCAAACCGTTGTGATGTGATCCACAAAGATCTGCTTGATCTCGTCCTTTTTGTCGATCTTTCTCATCCACGCGGGAACCGATTCATGCCAGCAGAGGGTGTGGCCGCGCATCAGCATCTGGTGGCTCTGAGTAAAGTCGTAGAGAAAGTCGGGAGGGCCAAAATTGAATGCGTCGCGTGATGGCCGCAGTGCAACCATCTTCAGTTCATTCGAAGGCACCAGGATGCCGCACTGTTCACTGAGCAGGGAGGCGAAATCAGTGTTCTTCTGGACTACGGGAATCACCACCGCCGAGCCATAGATGAGCCTATGACGCCGTGCGTGTGCGCGCAGCGAACGCGGCCCGGCTAGATCGTGAAATGAACTGACTGTGGGCGGATGGCTTGCGGCACTGTTGGCGCAGCCTGCCAGCAAGCCTGTGCTCGCGGCGGCCGCCATTGATACGGCGGTTCCTGTTCCCTTGGCGATAAACTCACGGCGTGAAAGCATTTTGTCGTCCAACTCTCTATGTAAATCATTTTAGTAGCTTCGCGTGGCCTGTCGGCCTCCCGGCAATAAACCTTGGATTGAATCTTTTCAAACCGTTGGTGCCAGTTGTTGTGCTTGAGGTGTATGATTTTCCCGCTGCGTCCCCTTCGCGGTCAAACCTCGCACTCGTATTTCGGCATACAGGCCGGTTCCAACGCTGAAGGGCGCGCTCTTTCAAGGCGGGCATTTGCGTCGCGAACCCAAGGGTCCGCGGCCAATTCCAGCCTACTGAGCGCTTTTGAGCGCACATGGATTCCCGCGAGGAGGTATTGATATGGCCGCAACCACGGCAACGCATCCCGGCAAGCTCAGCGATCGCGTGAGCTTCTTATCACGCTACGGCAACTATATTGGCGGCAAGTGGGTTGAGCCCGCTTCAGGCCAGTATTTCGAGAACATCACGCCCATCACCGGCAAAACATTCTGCGAGATACCGCGCTCCAACGCTCAGGACATAGAGCGCGCCCTCGACGCGGCCCATGCGGCACGGGATTCATGGGGCAAGACCAGCCCCACGCACCGCGCCGTCATCCTGAACCAGATTGCGCAGCGCATGGAGGACAACCTCGACATCCTGGCGCTGGCTGAAACCTGGGACAACGGTAAGCCGATTCGCGAAACCACGGCCGCCGATCTGCCGCTGGCTATCGATCACTGGCGCTACTTTGCCGGCTGTATCCGCGCCCAGGAAGGGACGATCTCAGAGATCGACCACGACACCGTGGCCTACCACTTCCATGAACCGCTCGGCGTGGTCGGCCAAATCATTCCGTGGAACTTCCCCATCCTGATGGCTACGTGGAAGCTGGCTCCGGCTTTGGCCGCGGGCAACTGCGTGGTGCTCAAGCCGGCCGAGCAGACTCCGGCCAGCATTCTTGTCTGGGCCGAGCTGGTCGGCGACCTGCTGCCTCCTGGAGTGCTGAACATCGTGAACGGCTTCGGCCTTGAAGCGGGCAAGCCGCTGGCCTCAAGCTCACGCGTGGCCAAGATCGCCTTCACCGGCGAAACCACCACCGGCCGTTTGATCATGCAGTACGCCAGCCAGAATCTGATTCCTGTCACTCTCGAGTTGGGCGGCAAGTCTCCCAATATCTTTTTTGACGATGTGTGCCGCGAAGACGACGACTTTTTCGACAAGGCGATTGAGGGCTTCGTGATGTTCGCGCTCAACCAGGGCGAAGTGTGCACATGCCCGAGCCGCGCGCTCATTCAGGAAGGCATCTACGACAAGTTCATGGAGCACGCGTTGAAGCGGGTGGCGGCTATCAAGCAGGCCAATCCGCTTGAACCATCCACCATGATCGGCGCGCAGGTGTCGAACGAGCAGATGGAGAAGATTCTCAGCTACATCGACATCGGCAAGCAGGAAGGCGCTGAGTTGCTGGCGGGCGGAAAGCGCGCGCGCCTGGGCGGCGAACTCGACGAAGGCTTTTACGTTGAGCCCACCGTGTTCAAGGGCCACAACCGCATGCGCATCTTTCAGGAAGAAATCTTTGGCCCGGTAGTTTCGGTGACCACCTTCAAGACTGAGGCCGATGCGCTTGCCATCGCCAACGACACGCTCTACGGACTCGGCGCGGGCATCTGGAGCCGCGACGCCAACCGCTGCTATCACCTTGGCCGCGGCATCCAGGCCGGCCGAGTCTGGACCAACTGTTATCACGCCTATCCGGCGCACGCTGCCTTCGGCGGATACAAGCAGTCCGGCATTGGCCGCGAAACCCACAGCATGATGCTTGACCACTATCAACAGACGAAGAATCTGCTGGTGAGCTACAGCCCCAAGAAGCTGGGCTTCTTCTAAATACAGGGAATACGGAGTAGGGAATAGGGAGTAGGCCCGCGAGCCGGTTCCGGACTCGAATCCCTCGTCATTGATCTCGAATGCCGAGTGCCCCAGGTCTCGATTTTGAGACCTGGGATACCACCGATTCCGCCTGCACAATCGTTCGTTTTATTCACCTATTCACTCACTCACTCATTCACTTACCGACCCACCCGAGGCTTCATGCCCGACTTACCGCAACAGGTTCTCGCGACCGATCTCGCCATCCACCTCATCAGGGTGCTGCGCGAGAAGCATGGGGAACTGATGTTTCACCAGTCAGGAGGCTGCTGCGACGGCAGCTCGCCCATGTGCTACCCGCGCGGCGAGTTCTGGGTCGGCGACAGCGATGTTCAGCTTGGCGAGGTTGATGGCGAGCCTTTCTACATGAGCCGCAGCCAGTTTGAGTACTGGAAGCATACGCAGCTCATCCTCGACGTGGTTACCGGCCGCGGCGGCCAATTCTCGCTCGACAACGCGGAGGGCGTGCGCTTTCTTATCCGTGGGCGCGTCTTCGACGAAAATGAGATTCGCGATCTTCGCGCCGCCGGCAGAATCTGACCGAGAGGGATTTCGAAGTTGGTGAGACTTGAAGCTTAGTCGCAAACCAGTATTGCGTCGGCCAAGCCCGCTGGCTCGTTCTCAGTGCTTTCGGCCGGCTCGAGTTCCGCATCATCTCCGGCTTCGAGCCGCGCTATAAAGAACCGTTCCACCTCGGCCAGAACCTCGTTGCCTGTGTGCGCGTGATAGATGGCTGCGCGCAGTTTTGCGCCACCGGGCACGCCATGAGTGAACCACGTGGCAAATTGCTTCATCTTGCCCACCGGGTCGCCCATGCGGGCATCGCGAGGCAGGTCGCGGGTTGCAATCTCCTCGGCCAGCAGCATTTCAAAGTAGGCGCGGATCATGTTGTAGCGATCCCCGACTCCTGGCACATCGTAACTGCCGGTGGCGGTGTACTGCGCAATCTGGCGAAAGATCCAGGGATTGGCAGGCGCGGCGCGGCCAATCATTACGGCATCGCAGCCGGTCTTCTCCACGATTGCCGCTGCATCTTCGGGACTGCGAATGTCGCCGTTGCCGATCACTGGAATCCCCACTGCCTGCTTGACCGCCGCAATCCACTCCCAGCGCGCCTGTCCGTTGTAGCCCTGCTCGCGGGTTCGCGCATGCAGCGCAACGGCGTTCAAGCCTTCGCTCTCGGCCATCCGCGCCAGTTCCACGCACACAATCTGCGAGTCGTTCCAACCCAGCCGGAACTTGACGGTGAAGGGAATGGTGACGGTCTTACGAATGGCTTTGAAGATCTCGCCGATTTTCGGCAAATCGCGCAGGAGGCCCGACCCGCCGTTGCATCCAACCACGCGCTTGGCAGGGCAGCCGAGATTGAGGTCCACGGTATCGAAGCCGGTTTCTTCCACGATCCGCGCGGCCTCGGAAAGGGTCTCGGCATTCGACCCGAAAAGCTGCGCGCCGATGGGGTGCTCGTCGTCGTAGAAGGTCAGGTAGCGGCGGCGCTTGGTCTCGCGCATGCGCGCCAGGCCGTCAGCCGACGTGAACTCCGTCATGATGAGGCCGCATCCTGACTGCGCGTTGGTGATCGCTCCATCAATTGAATCGCTCTCCGAGCCCTGATCCCTGACCCCTGATCCCTGCGCCGTGCTTTCTCGTTCCCTTTTTCCCTCGTTCCCTTGTTCCCTGTTTTCGTTAAACAAACTTGCGTGGCGAATAAAACGCCTGAATACCGTATCCGTGACTCCCGCCATGGGCGCAAGCACGGTAGCCGGGCGCACGGCGACTGCACCAATGCGCACCTCGGCCGGAACCCGCGCTTCCGCCGGCATCGCGTGCTCCACCGGGTTGTCCCAGTTCTTCTTCACCGTGAATCCCTTGCGAGGCAAGTGCGGCACTCCTGAAACCGGCAGCTAGAAGCTGTCTATATATCCAAACAAACGTGAGCCCCCGCCGAAGCGGAGGCCCGATGATTTCGTGCTTTCTGCGTCCAGACTACTTGGCTGCTGCCGAAGTCTCGCCGGCCTTTGCGTACTTGCGCCGGAAGCGCTCTACGCGTCCCGCCGTGTCAACCAACCTCTGCTTGCCGGTAAAGAACGGATGGCAAACCGAGCAGATTTCCACGTGAATGTCTCCCTTGTGGGTCGAACGCGTCTCAAAGTTGTTTCCGCAGGCGCAAAGCACCCTCACCGCGGCGTAATTGGGATGAATCTTTTCCTTGGGCATCTCGTTAGCTCGAAGACCTTTCCTGCAATATATCTATTTTAGGGGCATTTGCAAGGAAAGTCCATGACTGAGCGTGGGCCGAGGCGCTTGCCGCAAAGTGCAGATTTTACGTTGGATCGGGCCAGGGGTAGAAGTTGCCGATCCTGGGTTCTATCCGGCAATTGCCGGATAGACACGGCCGGGAGGCTTCAGTTCTAGTCCTTCTTCGGAAAATACATGACCCACACCAGCCGACACCATGCCAGCGCGGCGCCGGCTCCAAGGACCAGCCAGATGGTAATGTGCGTCCAGGCGTCCTTTTTGTCAGAGTGGAAAGCGACTATCTGCCACACCCAATAAACAGCGTGATAAAAGCACATCACTCCGAAAAAACACGATGCCATGATCCCCACAACACCCCATGCAGTTGGTGTTGGCGACGGCGTCTTTGCCATGATTCTCCTTTTCCCTGAACCCAGAAGGTTCTTCTCATTCCGGGAGCCCGTGGTGCTTTGGGCTATTTCTTCAACGCTTGTTCGATTCCTGCCTCAACCAGCGGCGCCATCACGGCGTAGCCTGCCGGCAAGGGATGAACACCGTCTTTGCTCAGGGCCGGGGGAAGCCCGCCTCGGTCGTCCTTCATGGCCGAGTGGTAGTCGACGTATACATAGCCCTTTTGAGCAGCATAACTCCTGATCCACTGGTTCAGTGTTGCTATCTTAGGTGCGGGCTCCAATCCCGGGCTCCACGGATAATCGAAAGCCGGCAAAATCGAGCAGAGAACCACCTGAATCCCGTTTGCGGAGGCCAGATCGGCCATCGACGCAAAATTCTCTTCGGTCTGTTCCAGTGTCATTGGCCCGGTGTTGCCCGCCAGATCGTTGGTGCCCGCCAGGATGACCACTGCGCTTGGCTTAAGATCGATCACGTCCTGCCTGAAGCGCACCAGCATCTGCGGCGTGGTCTGGCCGCTGATGCCACGATTCACATAAGGCTTGCCGGGGAACGAGCCATCGGGGCCTGAGATCTTCCAGCCGTCGGTGATGGAGTCGCCCATGAACACGACGCGCTTTTCTCCGGAGGCGGGCGGCGACAACGTGGCGTCGTCGGCTTTATAACGTTCCAGGCCGCCAAAATCCACCGCCAGTTGGTGGTCGTGCTGATTCTTGTAGTCAACGGATTGCGGCGCTGGTTTGGGCGGCTGGGGCGCGGCGCCTGTGGCTTGCGAAAAGAGTGAGGGCGCAGTTACGCATAACGTCAGCACCGTCAGGACTGCTGGAGCAAATCCTACCGCTGAAATGAATTCCTTTTTCTGGTGCATCTCGACTTCTCCTATGGTTCGCACACAATTTCGGCAACGGAACAGGTTCCGTCAGCAGATCAAATAAACTCTCGCACTATTGCGCTTCCGATTGTAGAGAAGCGCGGAACGGTGCGGGGATGTTTTTTGCCGGGGTGAATAGAGTAAGGCACACGCAGTGCTGGAATTCAAACTTGGCTGGCGTCGGGGAAGTTAGGGAAACGGATAGCCTTGTCTTTTCCACATTTGCGTCCCTGCTTCGCACCGGCGCGACTCGCACCGCATCGGCTAGGCTTGAGAGATGACTGCTTGCTCCATTTGCGGAGGTGTGGGACTGGTTCGGGTGGTTGACGAGGCCGGGCGCTGGGTTTCGCGCGCCTGCGAATGCCAGCAAATGGAGCGCGAGGAGCGCCGGCTTGCCGCCGCGCATATCCCCGACCGCTACCGGTACTGCACGCTGGACTCATTCGAGCCGTCGTATCGAGGCGCGAACGAAACGGTCCGCACAGCTCTTGTGACCGCGCGGCGCTTCGTAGACGAATATCCTGTCGATACCGCGGGCAAGGGACTGATGTTTGTAGGCTCGGTAGGTCTTGGTAAAACGCACCTTGCGGTGGGCGTATTGCATCGTCTGGTGCGAGAGCGCGGCGCCCGCGGCCTCTTCTGCGATTACCGGGAACTGCTCAAGAACATCCAGAACAGCTACAACCCGCAAGTGAGGACCACCGAGCTGGAACTCCTGAAACCCGTCTTTGCCGCTGAAGTGCTTGTCCTTGACGATCTCGGCGCCCAAAAGCCAAACGACTGGGTCTGGGATACGGTTGCACTGGTGCTCAACTCGCGTTACAACGACCGCCAGACCACGATCATCACGACGAATTATTCCGATCTGCCGGCGGGTTCCGGGGCCATCAGCGAAGTGGAACGTGCCGCCCGGGAGCAGACCCTCGGTGACCGCATCGGCGATCGCATGAGGTCGCGCCTGGCTGAAATGTGCATTCGCGTGGAGATAACGGGCGAGGATTTCCGCCAGACCGTCAAGCGCGCCCGCTTCGGGTGACCATCGCGCTCAACACTCATACAGCCGGCATCCCGGCCCGCACCCCTCCGGCTAACCACTCATCACGGCGCATTAGTTCCAGTTGCGTTAGAATTCCGCCAGGAACCCAACCATGCGCAAGACCGCAGAACTTTTGAGTCTCGCAGCGCTCGCTGCGCTCGTCTTTGTCACTATCAACGCGTTCTACGGCCCCCACCCGCTGCCCGGACGCATTCCAACCCACTTTGACGCGCTCGGACAAGTCAATGGATGGGGCTCGTCTCAAACCCTGCTGTTCTTTCCGATCTTTGCTGCCGCGATGTATCTCTTGCTGACGGTGATTTCCCGTTTTCCCTCGAAGTTCAACTATCCCGTCAAAGTCACCGCAGCCAATCGGGCGCAGCTCGAGCAATTGTCCTTGAGTCTGCTCTCATTGACCAAGGCCGAGTTCCTCGTCTTCTTTGCGTGGATGGAATTTGCGATGGTTCAGGCAGCCCGCAATTCGGAGCGAGGCTTCAAGCCTTACCCAGTGGGCGTGTTTGTGGCCGTTCTGTTTGTGACGATTATCGGGTATTTCGTGCCCATGTTCCGCGCTGCAAGAACTTCAGAGTAGCGAACCGGGCGCCGGGGCATTTCGGGCCGAGCCGCCGAAACCGGTTCTGCAGCCGAACAATCTGACCACTGATGACTGACAACAAGCCACTGCTTCTAAAACACCCACAAACTGGCTAGCAGAAGCAGCATCGCCGCGAGGGTCAGACTCTGGTAGACAAATTCCGAGGTGCGGTTTGAGATTTGTTCAGGCTGTTGGTAGCAGCCTGGCGCGGTGAATGTTGCGGATCCACTCTTGGGGGAAGAGGTGTGCATCCCTGGCCTGCTTTCATGCCTCTCAGCAAAGTTTTAGATCGTGCGCCTCTGCTCATGGCTGAGGCTTTTGCTTCAATTAGACGCCGGGAATTGTCCTTGTGATTCTTGGTTTTAGAAAATCACCGAAAAATTCATACGCTATCACCGGCGCCCCAGATCGGGCGTTCGTATTCCGCGCTGCACGATGCGTCAGGAAACCATCGAGGACCAATCCGGTGTACAATCTCGCACGTGAGCGCAGGTCCTCAACTCGTTCGCCCTGAAGCGCCGCCGGAGCGTAACTGGTTGCCGATGGCGGTTGCCGCCGCGGTGGTACTGGCTGTTGTTGGCGGTCTAACGATGTACTTTGAACGCGCCAAGCCAACGCCGCAGGCCACCCCCATCTCGGCGGCACTCGACCCTTACGCGGCCAGCCTGCCCATCAGCCAGTTGGCCATGAGCGAATCGGCCAACCTGGCCGGCGGCAAGGTCACGTATCTCGACGGCCATATCGTGAACACTGGAAACCGGACTATCACTGGAGTGACCGTCCAGATCCTGTTTCGCGATCCAGCGCGCGAAGTGGCACAGAACGAGACCTGTCCGCTGAAGCTGATCAGAATGCGCCAGCCTTACATTGACGTGGAGCCGGTTTCGGCCGCGCCTCTCAAACCCGGCGACCAGCAGGATTTCAGGCTGATCTTCGACAATGTCGCGCGGGATTGGGATGGCGCCTACCCCGAAGTCCGTATCATCCATGTCGAGAGCCGTTAGGGTGTAGCAGCGCCGGTTTCCGCAGGCTGTTTAGCCCGAGCGAGAGCGATTGCGGGGCCCCAGCAGGTTTCCCTTACACAGTAGAAACTACCCAACCGTGAAGAAATTACACGGTTGCGGAGCCGTATTTTTTGGGATTCGATGTGGATTTCAAGAGGTTAATGATCATTAACTAGTTTATTTTCAATCGATTAAATTGCCGATCCCTGGGAGGCAATCTTTGGCACCGGCATTGCATCTATACGGGGCAAGTGGAAGAGGCTCACCCTGTGGATGGCCTGCGAAAGCACTCCCTCAAAGAGGTAAAAAAATATATGAATAGTCGTAGCGTTTATGTATCTATATCCCGGCATTGTGCCGTAGCTTTACTGGCCTCAGCTATTGGATTCCCTGTTTACGCTCAACAGGCGCAGACCGGGAATGATGCCCAGACTACTCCTCCTTCGGTCGCGCAGCAGCAGCCCTCCCCCGAGGTTCAGCCCTCGCTGACCGACCAGAAGGAGGGGTTCTGGGGACGCGTGAACCCCTTTGCTCGCAAAAAGTGGGTGAAGAAGCGGCTCGACCCGATTAACGATCGGCTCAGTGAGCTGGATGAAGTGAATGCCAAGAACGCGCAGGCCATCAAGGATGTGGACGAGCGCGCCCAGGCTGGTATCAAGCAAGCTCAGTCGTCCGCCGATCAAGCCAACCAGACCGCGACTACCGCAAACAGCCAGGCGCAGACGGCAAGCAACACCGCCCAGCAGGCGTCGGGGCACGTCGACCAGATCAATAGTACCGTCAACGGAATTGATCAATACAAGCAAATCACCGACCTCGAAGTTTCCTTCCGCAACGGTTCAGCCGTCCTGAGCAGCGATTCGAAGCAGAAGCTCGATCAGCTTGCAGCAGGGCTCACCGGCCGCGAAGGTTACATTCTCGAAATGGAAGCTCACACCCCCGCGGCGGGTTCAGCGGGACTGCAAAGCTCTGAACGGCTGAATGACGCAGTCAAGCGCTACCTCGTCGAGGAACATCAAATTCCCGTCTACAGGCTGCACGCAGTGGCATTGGGCAACGTACAGGCGTCAACGTCTGACGATGAAAACTCAAAGCCCGAGCGGGTAAGAAAAAGCTCCGTGCACATCCTGTTGATGGAAAACAGCTTGGCGGCCCAGGCATCAGCGTCCCCCCAAAGTGCTGGTGGCTCAGCAAAGGTGGAACAGCCGTAATTTAGCGGTCATCCTCCCCCGAGGCTCTGTTCCTACCCTGACGGTCCCCCCGCCGTTAGGCCGCCAAACAAGCTCTCGCAACGCGAGAGAACCAAGGCAACTTGGCCCCCGTTAATACGGGGGCCGTTTTTTGTGTGCGTATGCAACCGCCGCTGCAAGGCTGTCACCGTCCTTCCGCCATGAATTGACATCCCCCTGCAACGAGCCTAAAGTGCGTTTGGCAGCCGCGAGCGCTCGGTGAGCGCGATCAAAAAGCGGTGCGCAATGACGGAGGAAACTGGGTGTCGATCGATCGCCGCGAATTCATGAAAAGCACAGGAGCACTTGCCGCAGCGGGAGCATTATTGCCACGCGGAGTCTTCGCGGATCAAAACAGCGGAACCGGCTGGAAGGCGGTGCAGGAAGGACCGATGGCCTATGACCCTGCCACCTGGTACCGGCCTTACGCATCGCAGCTCGCTCACCATCCTGATACGCCGATGTGGTTGCAGATCGATCTCGGAGCGTCAAAGCCCATCGACGGAGTGCGGCTCTATCCAGCTTTCACGCCGGGCGATCTGCACGCCAACAGCTTCGGCTTTCCGCTCCGCTTCCGCATCGAGGCGTCAGGCGACCCCTCGTTCGACCCCACCCATGGCGGCTCAACGCTTCTTGCAGATCAAGCTGCCGACTTTCCCGATCCGCATGATGCGATCACGGCATTCCATGCGCCTGCGCCCGTGAACGCGCGCTATGTACGCCTGACTGCGACGCAACTTCGCAATTCCTCAGAAGGAGTTGGCTACCAGCTTGCGCTGGCCAAGTTCGAGGTGCTCTCAGCAGGCAGCGATGCGGCTGAAGGGCGGACAGTCACCGGCGATCCTGGCTACGCCAACTCGAACGATTTCGCTCAGCTCACACGCGCTGCGCGGCCCATGGGCGAGGGAATCGTTACCGATAACCCATCGAACGTTATCCCCGTAGCGCAATGGCGCCCGGTACCCTTTGCCGTCACCATCCCGGTTTCAGGCGTTACGCCGCAAGGCGAGATTTTTCGCCGCGCCATGGAAAATAACATCAACTATCTGCTCGGCTCGTTTTCAGTGGACGAGATGCTGCGTCCCTTCAGGGAGCGCGCTGGCAGACCAGTGGCGGATGGGCTGCGCAAACCCATTCCATTCTGGGATACAACGCTGCCTGGTTCGAGCGCAGGCCGCTTTCTCATGGGCGCCGGCAACACTCTGCGCTGGATCGACCATCCCGAGCTTCGCGCGAGAATGAACGCAATCGTCGACGGCATCGAGGAGTGCCGCGCGCCGAACGGCTACATCATGGCCTATCCCGAAGAACTGATTCTCAAGTCGGAGCGAGGCGGCTATACCCGCTCGTGGGTTACGCATGGCCTCATCGAAGCGGGCTATGCGGGCAATCCCAAAGCTTTCGCGCTGCTGCGGGGCTTTTACGATTGGTTTGATAACTGCGAGTATCTGCCCAGGTTGATGCGCGGCGGCACGCAGGGCGTACAAGGGATGATTGCCAATACGCGCATGTACTTTACGCCGGCCGGCAAGCCGGAAGATATTCAGGTGATTCAGCGGTACTATCAGGAGAATTACTGGCTTGAGGGACTGGCGAAGCGAGATACGGATGTGGTGTGGCAGTATCCGTACGACCGGCCGCATAACTATCTCATCACCGACTTTGAGGCCTATCTCGATATTTATCGCGCCACAGGAGATACAAAGTATCTTCGCGCTATGGAAGGAGCGTGGGAGTTATACCACGATAACTGGGAGCATGTAGGCGGATCGATCGCAATCACGGAATTCGGCCAGTTTCCGCCCAAGTCCTACCGGATTGCGGCGCAGTTTCCATTCTGCGAAACGGGCGAGACTTGCGGCAGCAGTTTCTGGGTGCGGTTCAACCAGCGCTTCCTGGCCATGCATCCTGAAGAAGAGAAGTACGCGTCGGAGATTGAAAGATCCATCTACAATGTGGCTCTCGCCAACCAGGTCGGCGACAAAGGAATCATTTATCACACGCGGCTCGCGGGCATGAAAGGCGATCTCGAAGTTCCACTTTGCACTAACTCTTGCTGCGAAGGGCAGGGAACGCGCCTCATCGCGTCGATGCCGGAGTACATCTTTTCGACAGCCCCCGATGGTCTCTACGTCAACCTATTTGAGCCGGCTTCAATTCAATGGCCGCTTTCTGGCGCAGACATGAAAGTGAGTATGTCAGGTAACTTCCCCTATAAGTCAGAGATAGCTTTGGCAATAACTTCCTCGCGTCCAACTAACGCTAAGATACGCATTCGCATTCCCTCGTGGGCTGCCTCGCCGGTTGAGTTGCGGGCTAACGGGAAGTTAGCCGCGACCGGTGCGCCAGGCACCTACGCAACTCTCCAGCGCAATTGGTTTATTGGCGACACCATTCACTTCACGCTGCCGATGCAGTTCAAGCTTACCCGTTACGAGGGTCTCGACCAGATTGAGGGCCACCAGCGTTTCGCGCTTGAGTACGGGCCGGTGCTGATGGCGGTGATTGGCTCGGCCAACGCGATGCTGACCGCATCGGGTGGGCAGCATGAAGCGATTCTCAGCCGCTTGCAACAGGACCCGTTCCGGCCGCTGCATTTCAATATCGATGGCTATCCACAGCTCAAATATGTCCCATACTGGCAGGTTGTCAGCGAGCCATTCACCTGCTTCCCGGTCATCGACCTGGCGTGAAACGCCGCGATTTGACGCGCATTGAATAGTAGAGACGTTACAATGCTTCCATCTCTCAAATCGTGGAGGCATCATGCGCAGGATTCTCCTGGTTCTGGTTTTTATTGCATTGGCAGCGGGGTTCTCTCATCAATTGCTGGCGCAGGGCGCTCCGCCACAGACGGGCGCGGGCCAGCCCTACACCATCGAGTACTACTACAAGTGCCAGTGGGGACATCAGCAGGAATTCCTCGACCTGTTTCTCAAGAATCACTGGCCGGTGCTCAAAAAGATCGAGTCAACCGGCCGCATCATCGCGCTCAAGATCGAGTCGCCGGCATACCACACTACCGAAGACGGCCGCTGGGATTACCGCGTGACCATCACGTATAAGGACTCGACCGTGGCCACCACGTCGAATCCCGACGAAGCGGGCTTCATCAAGGAGCTCTGGCCCGACCAGGAGACCTACAAGCGCGAGGAACAGCGGCGCTTCGAGATCCTGCTCGGCCACTGGGATTTGCCGGTGACGAACATAACGCCGAAGTAGGCAAGACAGGGAATAGGGACTAGGGAACAGGGAACAACGCGGGTGCTCCGTTCAAGCTTGCTCGAGCGGGAAGCGATCTTAGCTACTCTCGCGTCCTCCACTTGCGCACTAAATCAGCCGCAGCTTCCGGCCACTCCGGAAATTCAAATTCGAAGCCCGCAACCGTCAATCGCCCCGGAACCACGCGCCGGCTCTTCAGCACCAGTTCCGGCTCGGTGCGCAGAAAAATCGCGCCCAGTTTAATCAGCGGCGCCGGGGCGGGCAGTCCATTCGGCATATTCCAGGCATCACGCAGCGCGGCCATGAATTCGCGATTGGGAATGGGGTTTGGCGAAGCCAGGTTCACAGGCCCCTCGAGCTCGTCATGCTCAATCAGGAACTCAATCGAGCGCGCATAATCGGCCTCGTGCATCCACGAAACATATTGGCGACCGTTGCCCTGCGTGCCGCCGAATCCCAGGCGCACCAGGTTCGAAAGTACGGCAAAGATGTTGCCTGGAGCGGGGCTGAAGACCAGCGAAGTACGCATGGCGATGCGTCGCGTATTCGGAGTCGCAGACTCATAGAGCGCGTCCTCCCAATCTTTGACCAATTTGATGGTCCAGTCCCACTTTTTCGGCGCACGGTTGCGCTTCGAAATCATCTCGCCGCCGCCGATCTCACCGGTAGCTTCATCCATCGGCCTGTCGAGCGCATGCCGGTAAATGGTTGCTGTCGAAGCGTTCATCCACAACCGCGGCGGGTTTGCCATGCCGGCAATCACATGGCCCAGCAGCCGTGTTGGCCCAATGCGCGAGTCATAAAGCTCGCGCTTGTTATGCTCAGTAGCGCGGCAGTTCACGCTGCGTCCCGAGAGATGGATCACGACATCCGCGCCCTCGAGCGTCTCCACCCATGGGCCGGGATTCATTCCATCCCAGTGCACCGTCAGCCAGTTCGCCGTGTATGGTCCGCGCGTGAGCACGGTGACATGATGGCCGCGCTCTTGAAAGTGGCCGGCCAGCATTTGGCCCACCTGGCCGCTGCCGCCGGGAATCACGATGCGCAGAGGGCGGGTCTCCATGGTCAGGCTTCTCCGAAAAGAGCGTCCAGCAGTTCGCCGGCGGGGCGAAAGAGAGGACGCAGTGGCGGCAACTGGGCAAGCTTTAAACCAAGCAGCACGATAGCCAGAGTTTTATCGAGCAGCAATTGGGTGCGCGACTGGTTCAGAGAGCGATCGTACACCCAGAAGAGAACGATGCCCATCTGATAGAGCCAGAGCAGGCGCGGTAGATGGGGTTGAATCGACTTTGGCATTTTGAGGCCGGAGTCGTCGAGGGCGCGGGCGAAGAACGCAATGTCGTGGCTGCGAATGGGTGCGGTAGCCTCGCTGAAGGGCGAGAGCGGATGCGCGGGATCGATGTGTGCAGTCAGCGCGCTGACCAATTTGCGGTCGGGTTCAAAGTAGTCAAGCTTCTGGCCGATGATGGCGCGCAACCGTTGCTCAAGCGTCCGGCCTGAGGCGAGTTGCGCGTCGACCAGCGGGGCCATCTCGTTTTGCGCCCGCTCGTAATAGGCCATCACCAGCGCGTCTTTCGAATCGAAGTAGTAATAAGCCGCGCCAACCGCCATCTGCGCAGCGGCCGCGATCTCGCGCATGGTGGCAGCCTCGAATCCACGCTCGCGAAATACCTGCAGCGCCGCGGCAAGAATGCGTGCATGAGTATCTTCGGATTTTTGGGTCTGGCGAGGCATCTCATGCTCCTTGAGAGTATTGTCGTGCCGACCGTTGGCGGAACAGCGCAAGCAGCAGCATGTTGAAGATGTGTGCGACGCCCAGCAACAGGAGCAGCCCACCAATCTTCCCCGTGACGCTCTTTGCCAACATTGCATAGTCGCTGAGCGCCCAATCCATCACGCATGAGATCCCGACGTATCCCAAACTGAGCAGGTAGAACCCCATATCCAGTAGCGTTCCCACTGCGCGTGCGAGCGTATGGTTGCCGGCAAACGCGTTGTTGAGGAAGATGGCGCCCGAACGATGAAGGATCAAACCGAGCACGGCGATCACAATCGCGCAGCAGCCAAGATAAATCGCATAGTACATTCCAAGAAGCATGATCCCACCTCCAAACCTTCGGTTATTCCGTGACAAGCTGCGTCCGGTGACGGCGCATTCTGGTCAGGACGAACATGTTGAAGAAGTGCATTGCGCCAAGAATCAGCAATACGATTCCGATCTTGGTGCTTTCGAGCTCGATGACCCCGCGGAAGTTGGCCAAGGGATCGGCAGTTTTGAGCGCGAGGGCGATGTAGCCCACATTGATGAGGTAGAACCCGACAACCAGCAACTGATTGACTGAGTCGGCGAGCGCGTCGTTGCCGTGGAAGGCGTCAATCAGGAAAACTCGACCGCTGCGATGGAGAGTTCTGGCCACCCAGATGGTGACCGCAATGCTGATGGCAAGGTAGCTCAGGTAACATCCGGCGACGTACATGTTTTACCTCCTGGGAATATTTGAACACGTTCAAATACAAAGTAGACCTGTTCGCCGGCCATGTCAAGAATAATTTTGAACATGTTCGAAATATTTTTGAACGACACCCCAGAGGGGGGAGACGCGGGAGCATTTATACCAATCTCGCAGAGGCAAAGGTGAGCGTAATGACCGTGATGTCGTCCTGCTAGTGAGAGCGAACTACGGCCGATCGATAGTTAAGTCCGAGGCGGGAACGGGTAGCCCTGCATCATCAAGCGGCGGCGATGGGCGCGGCGCTCATGGATGATAACCACGATGATGACGAAAATGACAAAGGCCGGGAGAGAGACGAAGAAGCCGGGAAACTGGACTCGATCGTGACCGACAGACACGGACTGAGGAGCATGAACGACGCCAAGCATCGAGACCAAATCGTGGCCGACGCTGACGTTCTCGCCCAGATGAGTGTCAGTGAAGAAGCTCACCATGTCATGGCCTATCGAGGAGTTATCGGTGGCGCGAACACTGCTGAAAAAGCTGACCGAGTCGTGCTCCACCTGGCCGTTGAGGCGAACGTTGCCAAAAAAGACGACCATGTCGTGATTGACTTTACCCTCGACGCGGACGCTGCAAAAGAAGCAGACGGCGTCGTGGACATGTGAATCGGGCGTCACGTCAATGTTGCCGAAGAACGAAACAGCGTCGTCATCGGCGTGCGCAACCGCCGGGCCGGCCGCGAGGCCCGCGGCGGCAATCAAGAGAGCGACGAGGATAGACAGTTTCCCCGGCATTGAAATCACTATACGCGCCGGGATTGGAAATGGTTCCCCGGCGGTCAAAATTCTTTCGCCCGGGGAATCCAGTGGATGGTCAGAACTGGAACCGCATAGCCAACTGGATGCGGCGCGGAGGCGCCACGCTGGTGATTTCGCCGAAAGAGCTTGAAGTCTCGACGGTGTCGATTCCCGAGCCGTTCACGTGATTCATGACGTTGTAGGCGCTTGCCGAGAAGCCCAGGCGGGGAGCCTCGTCGGCCTTGTTCGCGGTGATGGCGAAATCGTGTCCCCAGCGCAGGTCCAGGTCTACGTAACCGGGACCAGTCTCGGTGTTGCGGCCCACGCCTTCGGGCCGGGCGTTAAACAGTCCGTCGCCGTAGGGGTCGGTGCCGGTCAGGATGGTCCAGGGCGTGCCGCTATTTGCAAAGACGCCGGCCGCAAGGTTCAGCAGGCTCTTCTGGTCAAAGATGGCGTACATGCCCACGCGTTGGCGGCGGTCCCAGTTTGAATCGGACCACTCGTCGTTCGGGGCGTACTGATTCTGCGGATACCACCACATTCCGCCGGTATTTGCTTCATAGTGCGACCACGTGTAGCGGCCGAAGCCGGTAAAGTACTTGTTCCAGCGGCCCCGGTAAGAGATATCGAAGCCGTTGCCAACATAGAACCCCTGGGGTTGCATCTGGCGGATGCGCCCGTAATCGAGGTTAGGGCGAACGGTATAGCCGGATTCGGGTGTAGGCGCATTCATGTCGACCGAGCGGAACATGTCGATGCCGCGCATGGAATAGAGGCTGATCGTCCCAGTAGCCTTTTCACCTAACTGGCGTTCGATCGAGAGGCCGTAGTGAATCTGGTAGGGGATCTTGGCGTTCGGCTCGAGTTGAACGATATTGGGCGGTTGAGCCGTAACGGCCATGCAAGCGGTGATGGGGACGCAGCCGGTTTTGGGCAGCGAAGCTGGATTGAACGAGAGCACAATGGAGCGCCGGCGCGCATTGGAATAGCGCTCGAGATCGAGGAGCGGGCCGCCACCGAAGCGATCGTAATAGATGCCGCCCCCGCCGCGCACAATCAACTTGGAGTCTGGATCGACGACCCACGCGAACGAGAGCCGCGGCGAAAAACCAAGCCGTCGTTCAGCCAGGAAATTCTGCCAGTCGTAGCGCAGGCCGGGATTGATGGCAAAGCGGGCGTTGATCTTGATCTGATCCTGAACAAAGGCGCCCACTTCCTGCTGGTGGTAGATGAAGTGAGTATCGCCGGTGTTCAGTGAGTAAGCTGAAGGCAGATTGGCAGTGTAATTCTGAAGCGTGGTCTCGAGAACGGTCACACCATCGGCGGCGACGGTGGGACCGAATGTGTATGTGCCCAGCTCGTTGGTCTCGTCGTCGAAGGCGCGGCGGTCTATATGAGGGATGCCGATGCCATACTTCACCAGGTTGCGCCCATGGGTCCAGGTCACAATTTCTGAAAGCCGCGCGTTGTACTCCGTTCCGAACGAGTCATTTTGTGCCGAGCCGGAAAGAAAATATCCCGGCAAGCTGATGCGCGGCGCCTCGGCAACGTTCTGGTTGCGGCTGCCGTCATGCTCGGCAACCAGAGAAATCTGGTTGAGCGTAGTGGCAGAAAGCGCCGAGTCGACGTGTGCGACGAAGTCGTCCTCGCGGAATCGGCCGTTATAACCGGCCGAGGCCAGCGCTTGGCCGCCTACGCCCTGATTCTGACCGGTCCAATCCTGAAAGCTGTACTGCGCGTAAGCCGCGTTATTTCCGAACTGGTGCGAAGCGCGCACGCTGAACTCAGTGTCGCGCGTGGGCGCAGGTACATTGGCGTTGAACGCGCCGCTGGGATTTGAAAGCGTAGGAACGACGCTGGCGCTGATCACCGAATCCAGATCCTCTTCAGCGCGATTGAACGAGACCAGGAATCCGGAGTTCTTCGAGTGGGGAATGGGGCCTGTCGTGCTGCCTTCATAGATGCGGCGCTGCTCGAAGGGCTTCGACGGGGCCAGCGCGTTCTGCGCATTCATGGCCGAGTCGCGGAAGTGGAAGTTGAATTCGCCGTGATAGGCATCGGCAGCAGACTTGGTGATGATCTCCATCTGCCCCCTGCCGGGATAGTAGTAGCGGGCGGAGTATGGGTCCTGGTTGATCTGGACCTCCTGCACGGCAGAGGCCGAGACAGTCACGCGGTTGGCCTCGACGCCATCCACCATCAGACCGCTGCCCCCGGTCGCAGCAACGTCCGAGTCGAGAAACGCGCCCATTGCACCCACAAAATCGTTATCGAAAATCGGCAGAGACTTGAGGTCGTTCGCAGTCAATACCGAAGAGTCGCGATTCTCATCGGTCGAAGTCAGATCCACGCTGGTCTCGGCGTTGACCACAATGTTGGTGGCCGCCGACGCAACCGCCATCACAATGTGCGTGGGTGCGGCAAGCTTGACCGCTGCCTGGGTTGTGACGGCAGGCGCGCCGGGAGCAGTGAGATTTACCGCGGACTGAACAGTCTTGAATCCGTTAGCGCTCACCACTATGGTGTAAGAGCCTGCGTGAGGAGCAGTCACCTGAAATGTGCCGTCTGCTGCCGACTGGAATTTGCCGACGGTCGCGCCGGTCGCATCCATCAGGTCAATTTCAGCATTGGCAATCCCGTTTCCGTTCGATGCAGAGACAGTGCCGCGGAGAGTGGGGCTTTGCGGGGGGGTGGGAGTTGCGGTTGTGCAGGCTAGCGCTACGAGCGGCGCAAATGCAAAGCAGGCAAGGCCAGAGAAAATGGAGCGCATCAGATACCTCAGGCAATGAAGTTGGACAAAGTACGTCAAGCGTCGTTTAATCGGCCCCCATCTTTCGCAGGAGCCGCGCCGATTCCGGATATGAATCATTCCGGAAGTCCAGTCACGCACTGGCCGTAACGTGACACGCCTGTTTTAACTCTCTTCGGCGCGTTCGAGCGAAGCCTGTCGGTGTCTCATTTGAAATCAATTTAGCCCAGGAATGAAAACGCTATCATTTTGCGGTAACTTTCACTGCCAGGAGACACTCAAGGGGCTACAAGGAGATTTTCGCAGGAGTCAAGGCTGCCGTCCAGTCCAAAGCGCGGTCCACCAGGATGTCGGGAGGAATCTCCATCAGATTCTGCGGCCCGAATCCGAAAGCGCAGCCAATCGCCCAGGCACCGGCATTGCGAGCAGTCTGCACGTCAACCTTGCTATCGCCAATCATTGCAGTCTCTTCCGGTTTCGCGCCCACCTCTTCCATCAGCGATCGCAGCCCCGTCGGGTCAGGCTTCTTTACGGGAAAGCTATCGCCGCCATAAATATGGAGGAAATAATCGGCCAGCCCCAGCCCCTCGCAGATGCCGCGTGCCGGCCGCACCGGCTTGTTGGTGAGCACGGCCATTGAACGCGCGACGCCCACCGGCCCTTCATGCAGTTCGTGCAGCGCCTTCAGGGCCTCAAGCACGCCTTCGTATGCGTAGGTAAAGTCAAGCTTGTGTTCGCGATAGTACTGCAAAAAGAACTGGTAGCTTTGGTCCAATAGCTCCTGGTTCACCGATTCTGGCGTCATGTTGCCGGCTAACGCGAGCGAGCGACGCATCAGCATGGGCGCGCCATTGCCCACGAAGCCCGCAATTGCGGGGTCGGGCAGGGGATTCAGATGAAACTGCTCGAGCGCCGCATTCACGCTGTTGCACAGATCCTGCGCCGAGTCAATGAGGGTGCCGTCGAGGTCGAAGACCAGCAGCTTGAGCTGCTCAACCGGGATCGGCCGCAAAACGTGAACCATGATTCCAGTTTAGCGGGAAGGCCGCGGCTGCGAAAAACATCGATCTGAGGCGATTCAACCGCTCAACTGTTGAATTGCTTGAGTGCGCCGCTCAAAAAATCGCGCTCGGCTGCGGCGATGCTTTCGGGCTTTCCAAGATCGCGCCAGTAATACTCATCTGTACGGAAAGCCAAAATCTTCTCACCCTCAGCGGCGAGGCGCAGATAGGCATCGATGATCGAGAATGCGCCTGATTCGTGCATCAACGAAAAGATGCGGGGCGAGATGACGTGAATTCCCGAGAATGCGAATTGCGAGGTTTGTTTGGCGGGCCTCGCGAGTTCCGGATGCGCATCGCGACCTGCCCGGCGTCCGCAGAGAAGTCCGTCCTGATCTAAAATGAGTTGGCGTGAGGAATCGCGGGCGGCTACGGCAAGCGTTGCCAGCGCGAAGCTTTCAGTGTGGGCGCGGATCATGCGCGTGAGGTCGATGGTGCTGATGACGTCGACGTTATGCACAATAAAGGGCGCCTCGCGATCAGGACCGTCTTCGAGGAAGAACCACGCAGCGTGTTTGAGTCCGCCGCCTGTGTCAAGCAACTCCGCTTCGCGCGAGATCTCGACGCGCATGCCGAAGTTTTCGCCGCCCGTCAAAAACTGCTCGATCTGATCCGCGAAGTGGTGTGCATTGACGATAACCTCGGTGACTCCGGCGGCGCGCAGACGGGCAAGCACGATCTCAAGCATGTTGCGACCAGCCACTGTGACCAGAGCTTTGGGCCGATCGCCGGTAAGCGGTCGCAGCCGCGTCCCGAGACCAGCGGCCAGCACCATCGCTTTCATTTACGCAGCCTCGCCGGCGCGGCCCATCTTCTCAAGCTCGATGTGGCGCAACACCACGCGAACGCCGCTGCGGCCGCAGAGATGCGCGGCAAGATGCTCGGCGAGATAGACCGAACGATGCTGGCCGCCGGTGCATCCAAACGAGACCATCAGGCTGCGAAAGTCGCGGCGCTGATAGCTGGCCACGCTGGTGTCGACGAGCGCTTCGACATGAGAGAGAAACTGCCGCACGCTCTCCTGCGCATCGAGATACTCGATGACGGGTGCGTCCTGGCCGGTGAGCTGGCGGAAGCGGTCTTCGCGGCCGGGATTGGGCAGGCTGCGTCCATCGAACACAAAGCCGCCGCCGTTACCTTCTTCATCGATTGGCGGCTCGCGATGGAACGAGAAGCTGAAGATGCGCACTGTGAGGCCTTCAGCCGGGGCGGCGAGAGCCTGAAGCTTTTGAGAGCCAAGCATGGAGTGAAAGGCATTGAGCAGAGCGGGGATGGCGATGGGCAGTTGCACGTTGTGATGCAGCCAGCGCAGGCTCTTGAGCGCGTAAGGCACAGACTGCAGGAAGTGGGTCTTGCGCTCGTAGAAGCCGCGGAAGCCGTATGCGCCGAGTGCCTGCATCAGGCGGACATAGACGTAGGCGTAGTAGTGCTCCATGAAGCGCTCGCGATTGAGCGGGATGTGGGTAGCGAGGCAGTCGAGATATTCATCGAGCAGTTGCTGGCGTAGCGCGGGCGAAAGATCGGCCTTGCCGTCGTAGAGCAGTGAGGCGATGTCATACTGCAGAGCGCCGCGGCGGCCGCCCTGATAGTCAATGAAGAAGGGCTGGCCAGAGCGCAGCATGATGTTGCGCGACTGGAAGTCGCGGTAGAGAAAATACTCGTGATCGGCAGCGAGCAGAAATTTGGTGAGCCGCGCAAAGTCGTTCTCAAGGTCCTGCTCGTTGAAGGGAATGCCGGCCAGGCGCAGGAAATAGTACTTGAAGTAGTTCAGGTCCCAGGAGATTGATTGGCGATCGAAGCTGTGGCGCGGGTAGCAGACCTTGTAATTGAGGTCGCGGCCAGCCTGGACCTGGAAACGCGGCAGCACCGAGACCACGCTGCGATAGGCGGTGAGAACTTCGGGCGCAACGGATTCGCCGCTGCGGTTGGCGCTCAGGAAATCGAAGAGCGTGGTGTCGCCGAGATCCTCTTCAAGATAAGCGCCGCGATCGAGATCCTGAATGTAAATCTCGGGAACCGGGAGGCCGAGGCGGTGAAAGTGGCGCGAGAATTCGAGGAACGCGGTGTTCTCTTCGCGAACCCCGTAGAGAATGCCGATGGCGGTTAACCCCCGGCCGGCCAGGCGAACAATGACGCGGCCCGAGCCGCCCAGCGCGCCCTGCAAAGGCTTGACGGTCTCCGGGGGAAACCCGAAGTGTTTTTCAAACTGCTGTTTTAAAACGTCCATAGAGTACTTGCCGTGGATATGTTGGGCTGCTTCAACCATATTGGTCGCGGGGATGGGGGCGCAAGGCGGGGGCGAAACCCTGAGGGCAGAGGCTGTTCCGGCCGCTGCCGGACATGCTCCTTTTGTGCTACTTTTCCTGGCCGCCCGGATAAGTTAAAGTCTTTTGAAGCGATCCCGTTCCCGATAGATCGGGCTTTACCGGACTTCCCTATCATCATCGAACCATATTCTGACTCGGAATCCAGCTTATGAGAGATTCATTCGGATCGAGCGCCGAACCGTTGACGATTCGGCCGGACATTCCCAGTTACGGTCGATTCTTGACTTGGCGGGTATCCCGTCCGGCAATCCTGATTCTGGCGGCTGTTGCAGCCGCACTCGATTTATGCGTCCATTTAGCGGTGGCAGCAGAGAATACCGAGCGGGCGGCAGCCATCGGCTACTTATGTTTTTCGCTTGCTCTCTTCGGATGTGCGATGGCCTTCAGGGAACGCGCGCGAGCCACACAGGGAACGCTGCGCATCCGCTGGTTTCTGGTTGGGGCGGGCGCGCTGGCATCGTCCCTGGGCTTTGCCCCTTCATTCACCGAGGTTGTGCTGAGCACTGGGCCTGCAAGGCTGCTGCAGACGCCATTATTCAACGCGAGCGAGGCACTCTTCCTGCTGGCAATCGTGCTGTTCTCCGCCGGAGTGGCCCGTTCCATCGTGATAGTTGACATGCTGCAAGCGGCGCTATTCGTGGTTCTGCGCTTCAACCTCGTCTACTCACCCGTAACCCGCGATCACTTTGTGCTCGATCACCTGCTGACCAGTCAGCTCATGGCACTCTTCCTGTTTTTGGCCGCGATGGTCGCCTGCCTTGGAGCTGCCTCGCGCGCCGAGCTTAAACTGCTGCGCATTCTGGCCTGGTTCTTCGGCCTGCGCCTGATCTCCTTTTTCGCTTCAGACCAGGTTTCTTTCGTATGGCTGGGACGCTTCCACTGCAGTTTGTGGGATGTGTTGGGGACCGCACTTTTGTCGGGCTTTGCGCTATACCTGCTCTACACAAACCGCCTGGCGACGGCGCACGATGAGGACACAGAGCCGCTGCGTTCTCCCAGCGTGATTGTGCGCAGCCTGATGCCTTCGTTCCTGGCGCTCATCAACCTGATGCTTGGCCTTTTTGTGTTGCGCATCTCGGTTCCACTTGCGTCAGTTGCCATCACTTTATCGGTAATGTTTTACGTGCTTCGGACCGCACTGCTGCACACCCAGACTGCGCACGAGAAGGCGCTTCTTGAGATCCGCAACGAGCACCTGGAAGGCCTGGCGGTTCGCGATCCCCTGACGGGCATCGGTAACCGGCGCTCGCTGGCCGGAGTCTACAGCCGGCTGCGCGACTCGGCCGGCGGCGAGAATCTCTCGCTCTTCGTGATGGATATCGATTGCTTCAAGCAGGTGAATGACTGCCACGGCCATTTGCATGGCGACAAGGTTCTGGTCGGCCTGGCGAGAGAGCTTGAAGGATTGGCGTTGGACGTGGCCGGCAGTCATTGTTCTCGCCTTGGCGGCGACGAATTCGCCTTGTTGCTGCCTGGAATTTCGCATCAGGAAGCGCTGGCGCTGGCGGAGGAATTACGCAAGCGTTTCAGCGCCCGTGCATTCAAGGCGGCCGACGGAACCGTAACCCTGAGCATTGGCGCCGCGTCACTGCAGCAAGCGCGCGACTTGCCGCTTGAGTCGCTTATTTCCTACGCGGACGACGCTCTCTACCGCGCCAAGCTGCTGGGCCGCAACCGGGTGGAAGCCCAGCCTGTGTGGGAACCCGGGACGGTGACCGCAGATGCCGCTGCGTCGCTGCTGCCCGCCGCACTGCAGGAAACGGCCAGCTAAGACACATTCCGAGATGCAGTTTCCCGAAGCGGAGCAAGATTGTGAGCCCGAGCTGCGGCTATTCCTCGCGCAAGGCCTCGATGGGGTCGACGCGAAGGGCGCGGCGGGCCGGAGCAGCGAGAGCCCCGAATGAGACCGCGAGAAGCAACGCCGAGACGGCGACGAAGGCCAGGGGATCGAGGGCCGAGACTCCATAGAGCATGGAACTCATGGCGCGGCCGGCCAGGATTGCCAATCCCGCGCCGATGACCAGGCCTGCCAGTGCCAGCTTGAGTCCGTCGCGAAGAACGCCAACGAAAATGGTCGAGCGCTGGGCGCCGACCGCTACACGGATGCCGATCTCGCGGGTGCGGCGAGAGACAGAATAGGCGGTCACGCCGTAGAGTCCGACGGCCGTGAGCAGAAGTGCGAGCAGGCCAAGCGAGGCGGTGAGCCCCGCGATCATTCGATTGAGGTAAGTGGATAGACGCACATGGTCGGTGAGGGTTTCAGTGGACAGGATTAACGACATGGGATCGACCTGCCGTACCGCCTTGCGCGCGGCGTTGACCAGCGCACCCGGATTGCCGGCGGTCGAGACGATGATGGTGACTTCACCCCACGGATTCTGGGTGAATGGCAGATACAGGTAGGGCTGGGGTGTTTCGTTCATTCGGTTATAACGGCTGTCACGCGCCACGCCGACGATCTCAACGTCGACAGGCTTGTCGTTGCCGAGGCGAATGTGGCGGCCGGCAACATCTTCGCTGCCGAAGAGTTTCTTCGCGAGGGTCTGGTTGAGGATCGCGACACGCTGGCCTGCAGCGGTATCGCGGCTATCGAACGAGCGGCCGCGCATGAGCGGAATGCCGATGACGCGGAAGTAAGCATCGTCAACCACGTTGAACCATACCGGAGTTCCGGCGGTAGGTGAAGGGACTTCGCCGGGCGCAAGTACTGTTTGCGTCGCGCCGCCTCCGTTTAAAGAAAACGGCACAACACGGGCCACGCTGGCGTCGCGAACACCGGGCAGCGCTCTCATGCGATCGGTCAACGCCTGGTAGATGGACTGCTGGCCCGGACGGCTGCCGTTGACACCTACATTGAGCAGCAGGGCGTTTTGCGCACGATTGAAGCCGAGATCGATGGCCTCCATATTGATGAGGGTGCGGACCAGCAGCGCCGTTGCCATCATAAAAGCCATGGAGACGGAAAGCTGCGCGACAACCAGGATCTTGCGCACGGGCATCCTGAGGCGGCCGGTTGGCGCAACGCGCTGACGCGCCGCTTCAAGGGGAGAGACCTGGCTGGACCGGATGGCGGGAATCAGGCCGCAGAGAAGGACCGACAGCAGTCCGGCGGCAATGGTGAAGGCGAGCACGCGATGGTCGATGCGCAGGTCGATGCCTAAGGGAAACCCGAGGTCGGGGATCAATAACGGCACGGAGTCGATAAGCCGTTGCGCCAGGAATACTGCACCGGCGATGCTGACCGTGGCGAGCAGACAATACTCGGTAACCAGTTGACGAAGAAGTTGCGCGCGCGATGCTCCCAGGGCCACGCGCGTGGCGATCTCGTGGCGACGGCTATCGCCCAAAGCAAGCAGCAGGTTGGCGATATTGGTGCAGGCGATGAGCAGGACGGCCAGGGCGATGGTCTGTAGCATCGCGCTCAGCATCTTGATGCCCCCCTCGACGGTCCGCGGCTCCCATTCGGCGGTGAAAGTGCGGCCGTTGTTGGATTCGGGATAGGCGGCCGCGAGTTGGAGACCGGCAGCGCTGAGTTGTTGGCGCGCTTGATCGAGGGTGGCGCCGGGGCGAAGGCGCGCATAGAGGTTGAATTCACGAATCGTGCGCGGCGATTTCTGTTCGTCCGGATCCCAGAGTACCCAGCCGGAATGTGAAAAATAGGCCTGCGGATCGATCATGCGATCGGTGCCGTGAAACCCTTGCGGCAGAACGCCGATAATGTGCGCGAATCCGTGATTCATCTTGACGGTAGTCCCAACCACGGCGGGATTGCCGGCAAAGACGCCCTTCCACGCCGCATAACTCAGCATCATCACCGGGGTTTCGGCATGCAGCATCTCCTGCTGGCTGGGCAAACGGCCGAGTTGCGCGCGTGCGCCCATGAAATCGAAGTAGTTCTCGCTGACCATGCGGCCCATAAGAATCTTCAGGTCGTCACCCTGTTCAATGACGATGCCGCGTCCACTTGCAGCGATGACGTCAGAGAAAGCCGGGACGCGCTGACGGAGGTCTTCGAACTCCGCATAGGAAGAGCCGGTTTCGCGATCGGAGTCGGCGGCGGCGTGCTGCTTGACGCTCTGGACGACCAGCAGGTGCGATGGATCGGCGATGTCGAGGGGCCGCATCCATGCGCCGTCGATCAGGCTGAAGATGGCCGTGTTGACGCCGATGCCGAGAGCAAGCGTGACGATGGCGGCCAGCGTGAGGCCGGGCGCACGCCAGAATTTGCGGATTGCGAAGCGAAGATCGCGAAGAAGCAAGAGCATCATGCTGCCTCTTTCTACGCCGTGAGCGTTTGTTCGGCCTGTGCGGCGAATCACAAAAGTAAAGGGCACCAAAGCACATGCCGCAAAAACTGCCACCCGGCCGGGTATGAACCGGATGGCAGTGTCACGAATCAGGGGGTTACTGTACACGATCAGTGCAAGTGCCGAACCAAATGTGGCAATTGATAACAAAGGAATTATGAACCAGCGTCGGATCGCAGAATGTTCGTATGCGAGACGGGATGTGCGGATATGGACAGTGACCAGGGTTCAGGGATCAGGGAACAGACGCGCCAGGTCCCAGGGCTGTCAGGACCGGAGACCGAGAGGATGGTAGATTTGCTGTTCGTCTTCCTCAATGGCAGGCTCGTCACAGTAGAGGCGAAGGTGCCCATGGCTCAGCTTACGCAGCCACAGGTGAACGACCGCGGCGATGACTACGGCGATGCCAAGATTGCGAATGTCGCGTTCCATCCAGATTTCACAGCCGAGCGATAAAGCCATGATGAGCGGCAGCAAAAAGAAATAACCCATCACAGTGAACGCGAGATTGCTTTGTTGCCGGGTCGGGGACCCCGTAAAAGGAACTGTGTCGATGCGCAGGAAGACGATGTCAGTGAGCAGCAGACAGCATGCGGCGGCGAGCACAATCTGCGCGACTGTTGAGAGGCCGGTCCTGACTTCGAGTGGAGCGAAAAAGCGCAGCAATGCAAGCATGGCCAAAGTGACAGCGAGGCTCGCGAGCATGGCCCACCGTTTGGCGGCAGCGGCCCGTTCAAGTGCGTTGGCAAACACGGGCGGTTCGCCGTGGATCATGCGCCAGATCCACGCGCCCTGACGATTGCCTGCCGAGGTAAATGTGGTGCGCAGCCCGACGACGATCCAGTAGGCGATGAGGCCGATGGAGGCACGCAGACCGTCGGGATCGATGCTGAATTGAAGCTGTTGATGGCTGACGCGAAGACGGAGCACCGTAACGGCAACCCAGGAGAGACCGACACCGCCGTAGAGCACCAGGTAGATGCGATATCGCGGGACACGCAGCATGGTTTGACCGATGAAATGAAAAACTGCGCGGCCAACGGGCGTGCGGGCGACGAGTGCGTTGAGCGGAGCGAGCAGGGAACTGAAGAATCGGCTTTGCGACGAGCGAGCGTTTGCGCCCACCAGCAACTGGTGAGTCCTGCGCAGGTAGGCGACGGGGTAGGCGGCGATCACGAGCATGACGCTTGCGAGCAGAGCTAAAACTCCGGTGCGAGCCAGGTTGGTGATGGTGGGTTGCGCGGCGGGGCCAGCCAGAATGCGCTGGTAGATGCCGAGAAACCAGTAAGGCGGGAAGAGGAAAACATTCTTGCTGCCCGATTCGAGAAGGTCTCGAGTGAACTGCGAGAGGACGGGAAAGAAGAGCAGCAGTACGGTGAAAGCGGTGACGGCAATTCCCTGCGCGGCGAGGGCGAAGCGGCGGAAGATGCGCTCGCCAAAGAGCGCGAGAACCACGCTTTGCGCACTCAGCACCAGGGCCGCGGCGAAGAGTCCTGCAGCCAAGACCGCGGCAACATGGGCAATCATCAAGCGCGGCAGGCTGGGCGGATCGGTAGCTGCAGGCATAACCAACGGCGCCAGGCAGCTTGTATCAATGAGGAACCCTGCCACCAGAATCGCAATGGCGGCCACGCGGGCTGAGAACAATCGTCGCGCGGGAACGGGCAGAACGGTGAGAACGAAGAGATCGGTGAGGTCGGGGAAAAAGAGGTCCCACTCAAAGACGGTGGCGATACCGACGACAGCAAACGAATAGACCACGAAGAAGAAGTGGTGATTGGCCTGAACCCAGTACGGCGGCGGTCCGGGTGACGCTTGGTGGAGCATCGAATCTGCAATCACCGGGTGATAGACGGGCCACAGGTAGATTGCAACCAGAAGCGGCGGAAGCCCCGCGGCGAATGCAATTTGTACGAGCCTTGTTTTGGCGTCGCCATCGGGGGATGCGGTTTCGTGATTGAAGAAGCGGGCCAAAAAATGTCGCACCAGGTGCGCAAACTGAGTGCGCTCGGGCGGCACAGGTACGCCGAGACGTGCCTGCGCTCCCAGCGCCATCACGTCAGGGCCCGACATAGTAAGCAATCGCTGGAAGGTATCATGCATGGCTGGTTTCAATAACCTCCACGATGTCACGGGCAACGCGGCGGGTTTCCCGCTGTTCTACAAGTTGCGTAAAGACGCTTTCGAGGTTGGGCAAGCCTTTGAGTTTGACCAATTCGGCCGTGCGCGCGTCAGCCAGCACCCTGCCTTTGGCGATGACGATCACGCGGTTGCAGACTTGCTCGACCGTTTCGAGCACATGCGAGATGTAGAGGATGGCTTTTCCCTGTTCGGCGAGAATCTCAAGCAAGTCTTTGAAGAGGCGCGCGGAGACGACATCGAGGCCGGAGAGCGGCTCATCGAAAATGAGCAGGGTTGGATTGTGCATCAGCGCTGCGGCAAGCAGGACGCGCTGGCGCATGCCCTTGGAGTATGAGGACATGGGCGAATGCTGCCACGAATCGAGCTCGAGGAGACGCAGCAATTCTGCAGCCCGGGTGCGCAGGGGCCTTTCAGCAATGCCACGCAGCCGGCCAACGAGTTGAAGGTATTCTAGGCCGGAAAGATAGTTGTAAAGGTGCGCCTCTTCGGGCACGTAACCGAGCAGGCTGCGATAAGCCGGCAGATCGTCGCGAATGTCGCGGCCATTAAAGAGCACGCGGCCATCGTCGGGGCGCAGCATGCCGGTAATCATCTTCACGGTTGTAGATTTGCCGGCTCCGTTGGGACCGAGAAACCCGGCGATCTCGCCGGCGGCAACGGTAAAACTCACATCCTGCACGGCGGGAATGCCGCGATAGCTGCGATAAAGACCTTGCGCCTGGAGCATGGGGAGCTCCTTTCAGAAACGGGCAGCCTGACCGGTCCCGGAATTCACCTGGGGCCTGATCTGTTATACCCTATGTAGCTTTCAGCATAGCCTCTTGTCAAGTAGATTTCTACATAGGTACAATTCCGGCATGGCTGGGGAGATCAAGCTCTCGCATACGGCCGCGCTGATCCTTCAGGCGATCGACGCCGGGAGCATGTACGGTTTCAACCTGATGGAGGTAACCGGCCTGCCCAGCGGGACGGTGTATCCGGCGCTGCGGCGCCTGGAGCGCGATGAGCTGATTCGCTCGCAGTGGGAACGGCAGGCGATTGCCGATGCCGAGCAGCGGCCTCCGCGCAAATATTACAAGGTGACCGCGGCGGGAAGGTCGACCCTCGCGGGCGCGCGGAGACGGTATCCACTTCTGGAGCGGTTAATCCCATCAGAGGGGGTGAAGTCGTCGGTATGATGCGCTCTCTGCTTGAAAACCTGTCTCACAGTGCGCAGCGCGGGATGCTTGACACTGCGGCGTTGATGGTGGCGTACGAACGGCGTTCCGACTGGCGCAAGGAGTGGCGTGGCGAACTTTGGCACGTGCGTCACGAGACAGCGCGAACGGCCGAGTCTCTGCTTAGCACAGAAAAGGAGCGGGTCAGCTTCTGCCTGGGCGCGTTCGCCGATGCATGGTGTCTCCGCGGGCGATTTTCAATACGACCGGCGCTCGTGCATCGCCCCGCGCTCGACTGCCTTATGTGGCTGGCTTGCGCGCTGTGCGTGTGCGCAGTGTTGGCGCGCAGCTTACCCGGCGTGCGCGCTGAATTAGATGCGACACGCTACCACGTGCGCCCGGGAGTGGTACTGATCCAGGACGCCCAGTCGTCGAGCTTTCCCATCGCGGCGGTTTCACCCGGGGAGTTTCGCGACTGGCAAGCGACCAGGCAGCGTTTTTTTGATTCGATTTCGTACTATCGCAGCTTCCGCGAGCGAGTTGCCGTCGATGGCGGCAGCACGCTGACGTTGCGGGTGGCGCGGGTAAGTGCAAACTTTTTTGCGGTGCTGGGCGTGCCATTGCTCTTCGAGACAACACAGGCCGCCGATACGAGTTCAACGCCGGAGGCTGTATTGAGTTACCGGATGTGGGTGCGCGAGTTTCACGGGAATCCGGCGGTGATTGGGCGCGTCGTGCAAATCGGTAGCGAGACATTCCGGATTGCGGGCGTGGCGCCGTCGACTTCATTGCCGCTGCCCGGCAATCCGGCGATGTGGGTGCTTGGCTCAGTGGGCGATCGAGAGCGCGCCGGCGACCCGGAGGGATTTGTGATTGCCCACTTGTCGAGACGGGGGCAGGCTGCGTTCGTCGCGCACGGCGATCAGATACCGATAGCGGTCGCGGGCGAAGATCCCGACGAAGCGAGCCTCGCAGGCGCGGCGCTGTGGGATCAGAGCAAAGGGCCGGGCGCGCTGGCTGGTTTTGCGCTGTTTCTGGCTTTTCTAGCGCTGCCTGCGGTGGTGTCGGTCTCGCTGGGCGAATCGAACTTCAGCGCATACCGGCCTTCGTTGAAGCGGCAGTGCATACGCTGGCTTTTTCTGGCGGCGAAGATGGGGTTGGTGATCGCAATCGCTTTTTGCGCTTCGATGGTGCTGGCCTACGGATTCACGAGTGCGTATTCGCCGACGGCGGAGCTGGCCCAATTCGCCACAGGATTTGTGCTTAGTCTTTTGGGGCTGCGCTGGGCGCTGTTCGACCAGAAGCACCGCTGCCCGATTTGCCTGCGACCCGTCACGAATCCTACGCGGGTGGGCCTGGCGTCACACACTTTTCTCGGCTGGAACGGCACTGAGATGTTTTGCGCGGGAGGGCACACGCTGCTGCATGTTCCCGCGTTGCCGACGAGCTGGTTCCAGGCGCCGCGCTGGGTGTACCTCGATCCGTCGTGGGGATTCTTGTTTACGCCGTAGAGACAGGGAACGAGGGAACAAGGGAACAAGGGAACAAGGGAACGAGGGAACAAGGGAACAAGGGAACAAGGGAACGAGGGAACAAGGGAACAAGGGAACAAGGGAAC
>CAZGUD010000019.1:0-110549 GCA_964528915.1 uncultured Occallatibacter sp. | reverse complement strand
CCGATGAGGCAAGCATGGTACATTATTCTATTTATTTCAGAGACAGGACACTAGTCCCTATTGCCTATTACCTGCCCTCATCCGCCTTCCAAACATACGCTCCCCGCTGCGGCAGCCCCACGTGCGCCAGCACCCGATAAGCAAACTGCCGCGCCATCTCAACCGAATCGGTGGGCCGGTTATAGAACGCCGGGATGCACGGGAAGATGGTTGCGCCAGCCTCTGCCGCCAGCGTCATATTGCGCAGGTGAATCCGGTTGAACGGCGTCTCGCGCACGCACAAAATCAGCGGCCGCCGCTCCTTGAGCGTTACATCGGCCGCGCGTGCAATCAATGAATCGGCCAGCCCCAAAGCAATCTTCGCCAGCGTACCCATCGAACAAGGCAGCACGATCATTCCGTCTGAAGGATGGCTCCCGCTGGCAATGGCAGCACCTACTTCTGCATCGAAGTGCTGCACAATCTTGTTCGACTTTGCTCCCAGCAGCTTTTCCAGGAGATTTGTCCGGCCCGCCACACCCAGTTCCTCGGCCAGCACGCGCAGAGAGTTTTCACTCGCCACAAAATGCACCCGCTCCACGCGAGCATCTGCATCAAGCGCACGCAGCGCCTCGCGCGCCATCACCGCACCCGACGCACCGGTCATGGCCAGCGTTAAATGCAACCTTCCGACTCCTGGCGTCGGGTTCTTCTGTGCAGCCTTGAGGTTAGGAGCTTTCCCAGGTCCCAAAGGCGGGACCTGGGGCACCCGGATTTTATTGAATTGTTTCGCTCGCGGCATCGTCTTTTATAGCCTCGTCCCACTCATGCATCATCCGAGCGTACTCCTCGGAGTGCCCGTACTTCTCCAGCCGCTTCATCTCCTCAAACGCCAGCGCATGCTCGCCCGCGCCCCACAGCGCCCTGAACAGCATCACCGACGAGAGTTCCGACTCCGGCTGCAGCCGCACTGCCACCCGCCCATGTTCAATCGCCTCGCGATGCTTGCCCGAGCGTGACAGAATCCAGGACATGTATGCGTGCACCAGCGACGCCTGCGGAAACTCCTCGAGCAGCGGCCTGAAAAATGCCTCAGCCTCGGCGTGCTGGTCGTTCGCGTCCATCTCGATAACCTCGCGAATAACGCCCAGCACCCGTTCCGCCGCTTCGTCAGGAATCTGGCTCATGGCTGTCTGCCCCCCCCCCCCGGTTCACGCAGCATTCTCCCGAAGTCCGATGCTACCAAACATGTAGCGCTGGTCTCCAGACCGGCTGTACCTGCGGCGTCCACGCCACGGGAAACAATGCGCGTGTCGCCTGCCTCCGGAATTGATCACCCATCGGGAACAATCAACCTATAATTCCCGTAACATTCCCAGGAGAAATTGCATGATGGTCAAAAGATCGACATGGTGGGCCACCGCAGTCGGCACCGCCGTAGGCACGGGCGGCTGGTTACTCGGCATTGGGAGAATCGTCTCGCCCGCCCATCCCGGCTGGGCCCTTTTCTGGATCACCATCGCCGCAACGATCATCACTCAGATCACCGTCGAGTGGGAGATCCGCCACAACATCGCTCGCGCACAAAACGGACAGGCTTCCAGCCCGCCGCAGGCCCCGCAGCGCTGAGAAGCGGATGCGCCTGGATTCGCTCCCGGCAGGCGACGGCTTCGGGCACGTACGTCGGCATTTGCACGAAAAAACTGACCTTTGATCACTGACAACTGACTACTGGTTTTACTCTCCCAGCACTCTTGCAAAGATCGCATCCACATTGCCCAACTGCCGCGTGTAATCGAAGGTCTTTTCCAACTTTTCGGGTGAAAGCAGTGCTGTGATCGCAGCATCCTGCCCAACCTCTTCGCGGAAGTTCAAGTCCTCTTTCCACGCCCGCATCGCGTGCCCCTGTACCAGCCGATACGCGTCCTCGCGCAGCATACCTGCCTCGGCCAGATCGAGCAGTAACTGACCAGAGAAAATCAGCCCGCCCGTCGATTCGAGATTCTTCTTCATTCGCTCTGGATAAACCAGCAGTCGGTCGATCAAGTCCGTCGCCTTGGCCAGCAGATAATCAACCAGAATCGTTGAGTCGGGAAAAATCACCCGCTCCACCGACGAGTGCGAGATATCCCGCTCATGCCACAGCGCAATATCTTCGAGTGCCGCCTGCGCATTGCCGCGCAGCACCCGCGCCAGCCCGCTGATCTGTTCACTGGTGATGGGATTCTTCTTGTGCGGCATGGCTGATGAGCCCTTCTGTTTCTCGCTGAAATACTCCTGCGCCTCGCGCACCTCGGTCCTCTGCAAGTGCCGCACTTCAACCGCAATCTTGTCGAGCGTGCTGCCAACGATCGCCAGCGTTGCAATGTACGCCGCGTGCCGGTCGCGCTGGATTACCTGCGTCGCCACCGGCGCCGGCTTCAATCCAAGCCGCGCGCAAACTTTCTCTTCTTGTCCTGGACTGAGATGCCCAAATGTGCCAACAGCGCCCGACAGCTTGCCCACGCGCATGTCTTCGGCCGCCGCGTCAAAGCGCTTCAGGTTGCGCTCCATCTCGGCGTACCAGTTCAGCAGTTTGAGCCCGAAGGTTGTCGGTTCCGCGTGGATTCCGTGCGTGCGCCCGATGGTGGGCGTGTGCTTGAACTCAAGCGCGCGACGCTTCAGCACCTCCAGCAACGCGGTAAGTCCGGCCCGGATAAGCCCCGAAGCCTCGTCCACCTGAAGCGCCTGCGCCGTATCCACAATATCGTTCGACGTTAGGCCGTAATGCAGCCACCTTGATTCGGCATCCAGCCCCTGCGCCTTCAAACTTTCTGCAACTGCCGTGGTGAAGGCGATCACGTCGTGCTTCACTTCGGCCTCGATTTCGGCAACACGCGCCGCGCTCACTGTCGCCTTCTCGGCAATGGCCTCGGCCGCCGCAGCCGGAATCACGCCGTCCTCGGCCAGCACCGCGCTCGCCGCCGACTCAACCTTGAGCCAGCAGCCGTACTTGTTCTCGTCCGTCCAGATGCGGCCCATCGCCGCACGCGTATAACGCTCGATCAATTCCAGCTCCTGGCTGCAAGCTTTTAGCTTTTAGCCCTTCTCTCTTTCCACCTGGACAGTGGCTGCGGTTCTTCCCCCACGCCAAAACCGCTGTCATCCCGACCGAAGTCCGCCGCGACGGACTTAGCGGAGGGATCTGCAGTTGCCTTTCGCAACCCAAATTATCGCGCAATCCCCAGCCGCTTACGCAGTTCATCGATCAGCAGCCCGCGCCCCGGTTTGTATGGCTGAAACCACTCCCCGTCAATCACCAGTTGCGGAATGGCCCGTTTGCCTACGTGCCGCATCACTTCATCTGAAGCCCCAGGATCGGTGTCGACGTTGATTTCGGTGTAAACAATTCCATGCGAGTCGAGAAACTGCTTCGCGGCCCTGCAGTCGCGGCACCATGCCGCCGAATAAACCTGCACTGTCATATTCTTATTTTAGCTGCTGACCACTGCTATTATCTGTGACCATGACCCCGGCACCTATGACTGCCGATCAGCTTCGGCAACTGCTCCGGCTGGAGCCCCACCCCGTGGAGGGTGGATGGTACCGCCGCACCTACACTTCCGACGTAAGCGTGGCCCTGCTGCGCGGCGTGCGGCCCTACGGAACCGCCATCTACTACCTGCTTGAAGAAGGCGCCTTCTCTGAGATGCACGTGCTGGCCTCCGACGAAATTTTCCACTTCTACTACGGCGACCCGGTTGAGATGCTCCAGCTATTGCCTGACGGCGGCTCCGCTGTTTATACGCTTGGATCGGATTTGCAGGCTGGCCAGCACGTCCAGCTTGTGGTGCCTGCCGGGGTCTGGCAGGGCGCGCGGCTTATCGACGGCGGCAAGGTTGCGCTGCTTGGATGCACTGTTACGCCAGGATTCGACTTCGCGGACTACCGAAACGCGCCGGCCGTCGAGCTTATTGCGCGGTGGCCACATGAAGCCGAACGCATTCGCAAGCTGGCAAGAGATAGATAGGCGGTGAATTGCCAATTTAATTTACCTCGCAAGCGCATTCACACATAGCAGAATGACGAGGTAGGTCATCGCAAGATCCCCAAAGATCTCCTGCTTTTCTTGCAAAACCGAAAACGCGTCAGCACCGAATTTCGCCATTTTCCTGCCTAGGTTGATCGACCGCAACCACGCGAGAAAAAAGGGAACGACGAGAGCAGCCATCACAAATTTCGAAAAGGCGTGATTTGCTCGTCTGTACATTTCATTCGCGTTCGACAATGCCGAGTGAGGTTCATGGAATAGTGCGAGCCACCCTGCGTATTCAATACCGGCTACCATTCCAATGGAAAGAGCAACGCTGATACCGAGGCTCAGATTCGCCACTCGACTCCGATCCATATACACCCCCGTAGGTTAGCCCCGCACGTGAGCCGGCCTTCGTGTGATGCGAGGCCGGCTTACCTTACCGCCGCTCGCGAAAAAACCCGCGCAGCATCTCCGCTGCTTCGTCAGCGGCAATTCCCTGCTCCACCTGCATCTGGTGATTGAGCTGAGGATGATTCAAGACGCTCAGCACCGATCCGCACGCGCCGGCCTTGGGGTCGACTGCGGCAAACACCAGCCGGTCAATCCGCGCATGAATCATCGCTCCGGCGCACATGGCACAAGGCTCAAGCGTCACGAAGAGCGTGCAGCCATTCAGACGGTAGTTGCCGAGCGCCGTTGCCGCCGCGCGCATGGCTGCAATTTCAGCGTGGGCCGTAGGGTCAACATCACGCAGCACGCGGTTCTGTCCGCGCGCAATAATCGCGCCCTCATGCACCAGGACCGCGCCTATCGGCACTTCGCCGGCCTCAGCCGCCGCTCGCGCCTCAGCGAGCGCCGCATTCATGGCCTCAGAATCGGTCATTGATTGCCCCGCGCAGATTGCACAGTTGCGGCACGCAAAGAGTCCGATCAAGCGAACATACGACCCCGCACAGGTTCACAGTTTCACAGTGGCTGTGAGGAGGGGGGGAGGGGGGTGAGGTATTTTTTCGAATCAACTGATTGAAATGGTGGCAGTTAGCGAGATTTGGAGTGCGCTTAAGTGCCTGTAAGTGGCCGTTAAGTGACCTTATTGGGTGCTTAAGTGGCAGTTTCAGGTCCCTATTCCGGCTTTCAAAGCTCGCGGGATTGACGGTCAAGTTCATAGTGGAAAGTTAGTACCTGTTCGTATTGTGCAACGGGGATGCGAAATCCTCGGCAATCGAATTTGGCTTTGACGAAGTTTTAAAGGCGGATTCTTAGTCCAGTTTCTTGATCCATACGTTACGCACAGAAACCTTTGACGGCGAGCTCTCAATCTCAATCCCGATAAAGCCCGTCTGGTTGTTCGACGAGGCTGGATCGTCGTCAATGTAAACGGCCATCAACTGCCCGTTCAGAATATGGATGAACGTGCCGCCGCGCGCCATCACCACATACTGGTTCCAGTCATTCACGCGCACATATCCGCCCAGCGGCGTGCGATCGGCAATGTTACCCATGAGCCGCGGACCCTCTTGCGGGCCCGACTCCACCACCTGCCCGCGCCAAGCCAAAATGCCCAGCGGCGTATTTTCACTGTAGAACTGGCCGCTCCACTCTGCCGCCCACGGCCCCACCGGGTACCAGTAATCCGCCTGCGGCCCGGTCATCATCCAGTTCAAATTTGGCGGAGTCTTGGTAGGCCGGTTCCACGGCAATCCCGTCTGACTGCGATATTGAATGCCGCTGCCGCCACCCTCCTCCACCTTGATCTCGAGCTTCAGGTCGAAGTCCTTGGCCTGAAGACCGCGATAGACGATATAGCTGTTCTCCACTGGCTTTTCTTTGGTCGAAACGCCCACGATGGCGCCATTTTCGAGGTGCCAGATAGCCGGATCGCCGTCCCAATTCTTCAGGCTGCTACCGTCGAAGATCGAAACGTAACCCTCGTGGTCGTTAAAGTCGATGGGGTCGGGCTGGTGGAATCCCGCAGGCGCCGGCTTTTTTGTGGCTGGCGCAGGAGTATTCGCGGCCGGTTGCGCCTTTGCTGGCGTTTGTCCCTGCCCCGCCTGGGCCCGCACAGTTCCCATGCTCGAAACGCCGATCGTCAGCAAAACTGCAACGGCCAACGCAACCGCTGCAACAGCCCGGCTGCTTTTCAAGAAATCTCGCAGCAAATGTTTGTCAAACTTTTCCATGCGCGCTCCCGCCCCTTCGTAAGTCAATCGGAATTCTAATTGGCGATGCGCGGAGCTGAGCTTTTTATTACGCCGGCTGCTGCTGCGTCATGCAGTGCAGCGCGCCCAGGCCCCAGATGAGGTCGACGCTGTGCACGCCAATTACTTCCCGCTGCGGGAACGCATGGCCAAGAATGTTCAGCGCCACGCGATCATTGGCGTCGTGAAACGTGGGCATCAGCACCACGCCATTGGCGAGGTAGAAGTTCGCGTAGCTGGCGGGCACTCTTTGCCCGCGGAAGATGACCGGCCGCGGCATGGGCAGCTCGACAATCGTGAACTGCTTGCCCTGGGGCGTGCGCGCCGCTCTCAGTCGGGCGAGATTTTCCGCCAGCGGCTGGTGGTTCGGGTCTTTGGTGTTCGGCTCGACGGCCGTAATGATCGTGTCCACGCCGGCAAACCGGGTAATGTCGTCAACGTGACCGTGCGTGTCGTCGCCGGCAATGCCGCGATTCATCCAGATCACCTGATCCACGCCGAGATAATCCAAAAAAACTTTCTCCAACCGCTCACGGCCCACTCCGGGATTACGTTGCTGAACCATGCTCAGCAGGCACTCCTCGGTGGTCAGCATCAGCCCAGCACCGTTCACATCGATCGATCCGCCTTCAAGGACTATGCGCTTCGCGCCGTTCTCATTTTGGATTGATGGTTGCCAGGTGGGAAGACCAAGCAGTTCCGTCACACGCCCGGGGAGCTGTGTGTCGAGTTTCCAGTCGTCGTACTTGGCCCAGCCGTTGAACTGCCAGTTGGTAATGGCGAGCTTGCCCGCGCCGTCGCGCACAAAAATCGGTCCCGAGTCGCGCGTCCATCCACGATCGGTAGGCCATTGGTGAAAATCGACCTTGCCCAGATCGGCGCCGGCGCGCCTGAGCATCGAACGCACACGCTTCTCGGCAGCCACGTTCTCCACGATCAGGTGAACGCGCTCGCGTGCGGCCAGCAGGCGCACAATCTCGGCATAGAGCCAGGGGATGGGAGCAAACTTGCCCGGCCAGTCCTCAGGATTATGCGGCCACGCGAGCCAGGTGGCTTGGTGTGGCTCCCACTCGGCGGGCATGCGGTAGCCAAGTTCGCGCGGCGTTTTAATCTCTTCGCTCAAGACCAGCTTCCCTCGCCTCGTGTGGCGTGATTTCCCAGGCCCCAAAAAGCGGGACATGGGGCACCCGCATTCCTATTTCGACTCTCCGCCATTGCTTCGCAGATGCGCGGTGTCAATAAATCGCCGCGAGATCGGCGAGTAGGCGTCAATGCGGCGGTCGCGCAGGAACGGCCAGTTGCGCCTTGTTTCCTCAATCAGGCCAGTGTCGATTTCGCCGATCAGTATCTCTTCCTGTTCGTGCGAGGCCTTCGCAATCACGCGCCCAAACGGATCGGCGAGGAAGCTGCCGCCCCAGAACTGCAGCCCCGGCCCCGCGACGCGATTACCCAGAATGTCGCCATGTTCAAGGCCCACGCGGTTCACCCCGGCCACGTACACGCCGTTGGCAATGGCATGAGAGCGCTGGATGGTTTGCCACGCGTCATATTGAGCCACACCGAATTCTTCTTTCTCGGCCGGGTGCCAGCCGATGGCCGTGGGATAGAACAGCACTTCGGCCCCCTGCAACGCCGTCAACCGCGCGCCTTCGGGATACCACTGGTCCCAGCACACCAGCGTGCCCACGCGGCCAACTTCGAGGTCGACAGCCTGAAAGCCAAGGTCGCCGGGCGCAAAATAATACTTCTCGTAGTAAAGAGGATCGTCGGGTATGTGCATCTTACGGTAGACGCTGGCAATCTCTCCATCGGCACCAAGCGTTACCGCTGTGTTGTGGTAGAGCCCTGGCGCGCGCCGCTCAAACAGCGACGCCACAATAGCAACCCCCGCCTCGCGTGCCACTTCGCCCAGTTGCTTGGTAGACGGGCCTGGAATCGGCTCCGCAAGGTCGAAGAGCGCAAGGTCTTCTCGCTGGCAGAAATACTGCGTTCTGAACAGCTCGGGCAGGCAGACAATGTTGGCGCCCCGCCGTGCGGCTTCGCGAATGTGCGCGACGGCGGAGGCAAAGTTCGCCACAGGATCGGGGCCCATGCTCATCTGCACCAGGCCTACCTTGTATTTGCGTTTTTCGGTCATCGGTCTCTACTCAATGATGCGCACAGGCGCGGTTAATATTCAATAACCCGCGCCTACGCAACAAGGCCAACCCCGCATAGGGAGTTGGCCTGTGCATTACTGCAATGCCCGCAGCCTCTGCCGCCGGCCGATTCTCTCAACCAAGGGCCCGCGGCACGGAGCGCCCTATTCGTCCATGATCAGCACTGCCGCGGCAATCGTCGTGGTCCACTTGCCGTTCTTGTCGCCGACAGCCGACTGCGTAACGTTGCTGGTACGCACAATCTTGTTTGAGATGCGGTAGATTTCCTTCTTCTCGTCCCAGCTCTTGTCGGGATCGAAATCGACGTCGAGAGTAGTGGCCAGCATCTCGGCAGCAAGCTCTTCAGCGTACTCGCCTGCCTGCTCCTCGGTCTCCCCAAAGCTGTGGTGCTCGCTCAGGTAGCCGTAGGTATTGCGGTCGGCAGGAATGGCTACGCCGATGCTTGAAACGATAAGTCGATGCGGTTCGCGCGTTGAGTTCTCGGCGATTACCGAAAACACCACTTCGCCGTGGTTGAGGAACTTGAGGCCTTCCTTGCGGGGAATTAACTTGCACTGCGGCGGAAAGATCGACGATACGCGAACAAGGTTCTGCGAGGCGATGCCGGCATCCCGGAGCGCCAGCTCAAACGAGGTTAGTCTCTCCTTGTGCTTGCCAACGCCCTTGGTGAAGAAAATCCTTCTCGGGACCATGCTTTTTCCCAATTTCTATGTGCCCTCCATGGGTTCTTAAGATGATGGATTTTGAATCGTTCCCGCATGAGTCTATCGCATTCGGGCCGGTGCGAACAGAATATAGCGCAAATTCATCTCCGGTTCATGTCTTGCTCGTCGACGCAATCCCGCCTCGCCCGCCCTGCAGCGAGCCCTGAGCAACCCACGGCGGGTGCGGAAAAATGGGTTGAAACTTGTCTTTCCCGCTCGAACCCAGCAACTTTCTCGCGACTTCTTCGTTTAACTATGCATGAGGATTTTCCTGTCTCTGGCCGGCATTCCGGCCCTTACCGCCGCATTGGTTTCCGGCAGCGCATTTGCCCAATCACCGGCTCCGCGGCCCGCTCCCGACGCACCCCCGCCCACCGCCGCCAACCAGGGGCCTATTGATCTGGATTATGTCCCTCCCGCGCTTCATCGGCTCAGCACGCAAGCGGCCGTTAAAAACAGCTTCACATTTGACCACGACATGCTTGTGGCAGCCTCCAGCCTGCTCTCCAGCTCCGATGCTCAGACCAAACAAACTATCGCCAAGATCGACGGTGTAAGCGTCCATACTCTTCGCTTCGGCCAGTCCGGGATCCCGGACGAATCCGCGGTCGACTCCATTCGCCAGGCCTACCACCTGCGCGGCTGGAAACACCTGGTGAGCACCACCGGCAGCGGCGGACCCATCCACGACAACGTCACTGACGTGTGGATCGTTCTCGACGGCGCCAACGTGAAGGGCGGCGTGGTGCTGGCTGAAACTCCGAGAAGCCTTACGCTGGTGACGCTAGCCGGCAACATCAGCCCGGTCGACATCATGCACCTGCGCGGAAAATTCGGCATTCCCAACTTCAACGCCGGCGACTTTCAAGACGCCAAGTAGCTCAGCGCGCACGTCAATTACGCCATAACCGGGGGTGCCCCGCCCAAGCTCTGCTTGAGCGGACTAGAAACTCTTCGGGGGTGGGCGTCGATCCGGATCCGCAGGGAACATTGCCACTCAAAAATCCAAGGTGTTAGCCTCTAGTTTGACCATGCGCGGAGGAAGAACCCAGCAAAATGCAAAGCACCTATAACGGCCTGTCGTTGCCTGAAAACGGCCAGCCTATTACCTATGAGAACGGCCATTTCTCAGTCCCTGACAACCCCATCATTCCCTACATTGAAGGCGACGGCACCGGCCGCGACATCTGGAAGGCATCGCAGCGCGTCTTTGACGCGGCCGTTGAAAAGGCCTACGGCGGCAAGCGCGCCATTCGCTGGTTCGAAATCTACGCCGGCGAAAAATCCTTCCGCAAGTTCAGTAACTGGCTGCCGGACGACTCGGTGGCCGCTGCGCGCGATCTGCGCGTCTCAATCAAAGGACCGCTCACCACGCCGGTTGGTGGCGGCATTCGTTCGTTAAACGTTGCCCTGCGCCAGATTCTCGATCTTTACTCCTGCGTGCGGCCGGTGAAGTACTACCAGGGCGTGCCCAGCCCGGTGAAGCACCCCGAGCGAGTCGACATCGTAATCTTCCGCGAAAACACTGAAGATGTGTACGCGGGCATCGAATTCAAGCAAGGCACCGAGGATTGTGCGCGACTCATCAGTTTCCTGAACGACGACCTGCTTAAGGGCGGCAAGAAGAAAATCCGCACTGACTCGGGCGTGGGCATCAAGCCCATTTCCATCTTCGGCACCAAGCGGCTGGTACGCGCCGCCATCCGCCACGCGATCGAATCCGGCCGCAAGACGGTAACGCTCGTCCACAAGGGCAACATTCAGAAGTTCACTGAGGGCGCGTTTCGCGAGTGGGGCTACGAAGTGGCGATCGACGAGTTCCGCGACCAGGTGGTCAACGAGCGCGAGTCGTGGATCCTTGGCAATATTGACGCCAATCCAAAGATCACTGTCGAAGAGAACGCCGCGCTCATCGAGCCCGGCCTCGAGTTCGGCAACCAGGCCTTCCGCGATTCGCTCTACGCTGAAATCAGATCGGTCATCGAAAAGATCGGCGCGTCCCACGGCAACGGCGCGTGGAAGTCGAAAATCCTCATCAACGATCGCATTGCCGATTCCATCTTCCAGCAAATCATCATTCGCCCATCGGACTACAGCATTCTGGCTACGCCCAACCTCAACGGCGACTACATCTCCGACGCGGCAGCCGCGCAGGTGGGCGGCCTGGGCATCGCGCCCGGCGCCAATATCGGCGACGGATACGCGGTCTTCGAGGCCACGCACGGCACCGCTCCCAAATACGCGGATAAAGACGTCATCAATCCCGGATCGGTGATTCTGTCGGGCGTAATGCTGCTCGACTTCATCGGCTGGAAAGAAGCGGCCAAGATGATTGAGACGGCGATGGAAAGAACCATCCAGTCAAAGTTTGTCACCTACGACTTTGAGCGCCAGCTCAGCGGCGCGACGAAAGTGGGAACGAGCGAGTTTGCCACAAGAATGATTGGCAACATGTGAAGAAAGTTGTCAGTTGTCAGTGATCAGTTATCAGCGATCGCCCTTATCGTTCAAGCAAGAAAAAGGGGTGCCCCATCCTTTCGGCTTCTTGCTGCCGTAAGGGTGGGAAAGCACGAACCTCAACGAGTTTTGTATCAGGGCTCGGCTTTAGCCGTGCCGCAAAGATTCCAAACAAGGCAGCGGGGCTTTAGCCCCTGCGGGATTCTAAGGAGAACAAATGCGAAAGAAGATCACCATAGTCGGCGCCGGCAATGTCGGCTCCACTGCCGCGCACTGGATCATGGCCAAGGAACTGGCCGATGTGGTGCTTATCGATGTCGTCGAAGGCATTCCGCAGGGCAAGGCGCTCGATCTGCAACAGGCTATTCCCATCGAGCGATCCGACGTTCACATAACCGGCACCAACGACTACGCCGATACTGCACACAGCGACATTGTGATTATCACGGCCGGCATTCCCCGCAAGCCCGGCATGAGCCGCGACGACCTGCTGCACACGAATTTCAAAATCATGTCCGACGTGGTCTCCAAGGTGGTTCCCTATTCACCTGAATCCATTCTGATCGTGGTCTCCAACCCGCTCGACGCCATGGTGCAAACGGCCTTTCGCCAGTCAGGGTTCAATCGCGAGCGAGTTCTAGGTATGGCCGGCATCCTCGACTCCGGCCGCTTCAAGAGTTTCATTGCCACCGAATTGAATGTCAGCGTGCACAATATGAGCTGCCTGGTTCTGGGTGGGCACGGGGATACCATGGTGCCTCTTGTTGGCCACACTACCGTGGCCGGCATTCCGATTACCGAATTGCTCTCAAAGGAACGAATCGATGCCATTGTGCAGCGCACCCGTGACGGGGGCGCCGAAATCGTCAAACACCTTAAGACCGGAAGCGCCTATTACGCGCCCTCGGCTGCATGCGTCGAGATGGCCGAGGCCATCCTCAAAGACAAGAAAAAGATTCTTCCCTGTGCGGCGTATCTCCAGGGTGAGTACGGAATCGATGGCTACTTCATCGGCGTGCCCTGCAAGCTCGGCGCCAAGGGCCTTGAAGAGATTGTCGAGATCAAGCTCACGCCCGAAGAAGATGCCGCGCTGAAAAAGAGCGCCGCGGCCGTGAAGGAGCTTTGCGACATCATCGGCGTGTAGGAATGAGCTTTTAGCTTTTAGCTCTTCTTCAGGAGAACCAGCAATTCTCCCCCGAAGCAGCTAAAGGCTAAAAGCTAATAGCTAACGGCTGTCTTATCAGTCCATCGCTGCGCTGAGCTGGTGGCGCACATCGGCGCCCCGAATCCAGAAGATCACGTCCGTCGCAATATTCGACGCGTGGTCCGAGATCCGTTCAAGATTCTTTGCCACCAGGATGCCGTTCATGGCCTGCTGCGTAAGCTGAGGCTTTTCTTCAATAAGTTTCAATAAGTCAGCGTGGGCACGACGGTTCATGCGATCGATTTCGTCGTCCATCCCGCGCACCGAGTCGGCCAGCCGCGCGTCCCCATCGAGAAGCGCCTGCAGCGAAGTCCTGATCATGCGTGCGGCGTATTCACCCATTGCAGCAAAATCGACAGGCAGCTCCACTTCGCCGAAACTCAGAATATCCTTGGTGCGCCGCGCAATCGCCATCGCCTGATCGCCCACGCGCTCCAGATCGCCATTGATCTTGATCACCGCGAGAATAAAGCGCAGGTCCACGGCCATCGGCTGCTCTTTGGCCAGCAGCTCATAGGCCATCTCGTCAAGTTCGCGCTGCGCGGTGTTGATCGCGGTCTCATTCTGCTTCACGAACTTGCACAGACCCTTGTCCCGCTGCAAATAAGCTTCGACGGCAGACTCAACCGCCTGCTGCGCAAGGGCAGCCATCGCAAGGAGCTTGTCCTTGAGTTCGGCGAGCTGCTGATGGAAGTGTATGCGCGGCACTAGCTTAAATCCCCCATCCGATCATTGTGCATCAACTGAGGTTACAGGAGTAAGAAAATTCCCGCCAGCATCTGAACCGTCAAGCCACGGAAAGCGCAGTCCAAATCGGTCTATACTCCAATTGTCCCCATTTGATAAAGACGCATGGCACGCCAAAAAGATGCGCTATTGCCGCGCGTTCGGCCTACATCAACCGGGTTGCCGGCACACTACGAAAGTGGTACTGTACCACCTTGCACCACTTGGTTCTCGAGCGTTCCGATCCCGTCAATCGTGATGCTCACCTTGTCGCCGCTCGCCAGCGTGAATGAGTCGGGCGGAACAATGCCCGTGCCGGTCATCAAATATGCGCCCGACGGAAAATGGTTTTCGCGGAAAAGATACCCGACCAGCACCTGTGGCGACCGTTTGAGAGATGCCAGCGTGGTTTCGCCGCTGAAAACTACCGCGCCGCCGCGCTCGATGCTCAAACGGATTGACGTGGTGGTCGTAAGCGGGTCGTTCGTCACCAGTACGCACGGCCCCAGTGCACACGAGCGATCGTAAACCTTGGCCTGCGGCAGGTAGAGCGGGTTCTCGCCTTCGATATCGCGGGAGCTCATATCGTCGCCGATTGTGTAACCAATAATCTGGCCGCGGGGATCGATGACCAGTGTGAGCTCGGGCTCAGGTACCGACCACTTGGCATCGCTGCGAATGCGCACCGGCGTTCCCGGCGCGGCTACGCGGTTGGGGGTCGCCTTGAAAAACAGCTCAGGCCGCTCGGCAGAATAAACGCGATCGTAAAAATCGCCCCCGCCCGCATCCTTCGACTCAGCCATGCGCGCACTGCGGCTGCGGTGGTAGGTCACTCCCGCAGCCCACACCTCCTGGCTGCCGATGGGCGCTAGAATCCTGCCCGGCAGACTGCTGCCTACTGTGTTCGCGCTGGGAATCGAGCTGAGATAGCCGGCCAGATCGGGATGGGCGATCAGCTCGTCCCACGATGTTTCAGGCATCGAGAAAAAAATACCGCCGCGCTCAACAAAAATGCCGGCATCGGTGCGGTAAAGCTTCACTTGTTGGTCTCCAATCGAGCGATAATCTTGTCCACGTCGTACACGCAGCCGCCCCAAACGCCGCCGCTCGCCTCAACCAGCGCCGCCCACAGGCGCGTGTCCGAGGGCAGGTTCGGGTCGGGCCGCAGATCTGTTCGGGGCGCGCGCGCCGCGAGCCTGCGCGTGCCTTCTTCGGCGCCAAATATCTCGCCACCCTCGCCCACCAGGTTTACGGTTCCGGTCAACGATGCACGGTCGATGACGATCTCGATCAGGTCGCCGTCGCGCACCTTGCCGATGGGCCCCGCGGCAAGCGCCTCGGGCGAGATGTGCCCGATGCATGCGCCAGTCGAGACGCCGCTGAAGCGCGCGTCGGTGAGCACAGCCACGTGCTTGCAGTGTGGCAGTTGTTTGAGTGCGCCGGTGATCTGGTAAATCTCCTGCATGCCCGCGCCGGCTGGCCCGCCGCACACCAGTACCATCACGTCGCCCTGGGCAATCTCGCCGCTTTTTATGGCTCCCACTGCGGCGGGCTCTGAGATAAAAACCTTGGCCGGGCCAGCGTGACGGTAGACCTGATCCACGCTCACCAGCGCCGGATCGATGGCCGTGCTCTTGATTACCGAGCCCTCAGGCGCGAGGTTGCCCACTGGAAAGCAAACGGTAGAAGTAAGTCCGCGCGAACGCGCGCGATCGGGCGACATGATCACGTCATCAGGGTCGATGCCGTCAAGGTCGATGAGCGTGCGCCGCAATGCTGCCCGCCGGTCGCTCTGCTGCCACCAGTCGAGACATGCGCCCAGCGTTTCGCCGCTTACAGTCAACACGCTCTCATCCAGGAGGCCTGTCGCCCGGAGCGCCAGCATGACTTCAGGCACTCCGCCGGCCAGAAACACCTGCACAGTAGCAAACCCCCGCGGACCATTTGGAAGCGCGTCAACGAGGCGTGGAACCTGGCGATTGACGGCTGCCCAGTCGCCCGCAGAGGGTCGCGCCAGGCCCGCGGAATATGCAATCGCCGGCAGATGAATGAGCAGATTGGTCGACCCGCCAAATGCCGCGTGCAGCACCATGGCGTTCTCGACGGCTGCCGCGCTCAGCACATCTTTCACGCCGAGCCCGAGTTCGTGCAACCGCAACAAGGCGCGAGCCGAGCGCCGAGCAGCATCGAGCCAGATGGGCTGCCCTGAGGGCGCAAGCGCGGTGTGCGGCAAGCTAAGTCCCAGCGCCTCGCCAACTACCTGCGACGTTGCCGCGGTGCCCAGGAACTGACAGCCTCCGCCGGGCGATGCGCAGGCGCGGCAGCCCACATCGGCCGCATACTCCAGCGTGATCTGGTTCTGCGCAAAGCGCGCGCCAATGGTCTGAATTTTCGCGGCGTCCTCGCCCGACTCAGGCAGCAGCGTCACGCCTCCGGGCACAAGCACCGCGGGCTTGGCGCCCGACGACGCCAGCGCCATCATCATCGCCGGCAGTCCCTTGTCGCACGTGGCCACGCCCAGCGTCCCCTTGCTCGTGGGTAAAGATCGCATCAGTCGCCGCAGCACCGTCGCCGCGTCGTTGCGGTACGGCAGCGAATCCATCATGCCTGTGGTGCCCTGCGTGCGGCCATCACAGGGATCGGTGCACGCACCGGCGAAGGGCGTGGCATGCATGGCCTTTATTTCACGCGCGGCTTCGGCCACCAGCAGCCCGACTTCCCAGTGGCCGGAGTGAAATCCCAGCGCGATCGGTTGGCCATTTTCTGCTCGAAGGCCGCCATGCGTGCTCAGAATCAGGAATTCGGGATCGAGAAGGCGGTTCGGCTCCCAGCCCATGCCTGCGTTTTGCGTCAGGCCGAAGAGGTTTCCCGAAGGCTCGGTGAGCAGCATCTCGGCCGTGAGCGGCAGCGCGCCGGCAGGCCCGGGAGAGTGGGTCCGAACAGCAAGCACATCGGGATCATCGGGGGCTCGATCTTCGCCAAGTACGGAACTCAAGGAAATGATTTCGATGAGAAGCTCCCTTCCGCAGACAAGTATAGTGCGCGAACTCAGTGCCGAAGCACCCAGGCTGCAACTCGATCTTTCGGTTGACAAACGCAAGGTGCGAAACTACCTTGGCGGCATGTCCCGTACTTTTATTGCCTTGCAGTTAGGCGCCTGCTTAATGCTGGCAGGAAATCTCTTCGCCCAGAGGACTTTTCCCTCGCCATCTGTGAAACTTCACGACGTAGAATTCAAAGTCACTGAGCCGGCTCCCCCGGAGGCTGGCAAGTATTCGTACGTAGAAGGGCGCCGCTTCGTACGCGTTGACCCAACACCCACGCGGATCAATTCACTTGTATTCAGCCGGGACGGAAAGATGCTTGCTGCCGGTAAGGATTATGGACGATTGGTAGTGTGGGACGTTCCGAGCCAACATGTTGTCTGCGTCATCGAGACCGGGCTCATCCGGGTTGGCCCGATTGCCATCTCGGCGGATAATCAGTTCGTTGCCGCCGCTGGATTAACCCAGCCGATCATCAAGATTTGGCATATCCCGGAAGGCCGATTAATAAATACCGTTGATGCCCAAGGTGGCGTAAGTCACCTGATCTACACTCAGAATCCCAACTCTCTCATCGTTGCCTCGGTGTCGTCTTATGTGCTCGATCCAGTATCAGGAGCACACGTGGCAGACTTCCCCGGCGAGCGCTCGCCAGTCCTTTCGACCGACGGTAGCGCAGTGATGACTGTGTCGAGTGCCGCAGTCATCCTCCGAAGCGTGAAAGATTGGAAGCTACAAAAGACACTACCCAAATTGACTCCCTATGAGTGGCCGGCGTTCGTGGACATTGCAAGCGGGTTGTACTTGTTCGGAGACGGAACGGACTCCCACCTTTTCATTGCGGCTCGGCTCAGCGATGGACAAATGCCGCCCGGCGTGAAGCTGGCTGACCTTCCGAAATCGACGGCACTTTACGATACTTCTGCATTCGCCGCTATCGATCCTCATTCGGACCTTGTTTTCGGTCACTCGAGTGGTCAACTGTGGGCGTTGGATTTGAAAACTGGAAAGACCTGTCTATCGCCACAACTGCTCAGCGTCAGTGGAGCGTTGAGCCCGGATGGCAGTATGTTGGCGGGAGCCATCGATTCAGACACGCCCACCGAAAACCAGAAAAAAGCCGGCATCGAAATTTGGGAGACGAGGACAATCGCGAAAGCTTGTCACATGCAGTGATTCGAGTCGGTTGGCCCGCCTTTTTTCGCTAACCTTCTTGCTCTTTCACGAGAAAGTCAACTGTGTAGAGGTTGCGCCTGCTTTCGGGCCGGGGGTGCTATAACCCTTGTGTGCCTGCCGAAGCATCCTACTCGAATTTGAATAGCCGGGGTGACCTGCGACGCCGCTGGTTCTACCTGATGCCGGTGGTCTTCATTACTTACAGCCTCGCCTACCTGGGCCGCTCCAACTTCGGCTTCGGCGCGGCGGCAGGGCTGGCCAAATCGCTCAACATCACCGAGTCGCGCGCGGCCTTCTTAAGTTCGGCATTCTTTCTGGGCTATTTTCTTTTCCAGATTCCTGCCGCCGCGTATGCGGTGCGCAAAGGCGCTACACGGCTGATCTTTGCGGCTCTCATCAGTTGGGGAATCTTCTCAGCGCTCACCGGAGTCATCCACAATTTCTGGCTGCTCGTGGCCGATCGCCTGGCCCTCGGCGTGGCTGAAAGTCTCATCTTTCCCTCCATGCTCATCCTGCTCACCAACTGGTTTACGCGGGCAGAGCGTTCGCGGGCCAACGCGGTGCTCATCCTGGGCAATCCGGTGACTGTGACGTGGATGGCCGCTGTGACCGGGTATCTGATTCGCGCCGTGGGCTGGCAAATTACGTTCATCCTCGAGGGCATTCCGTCGGTCGTGTGGGCCTTCGTGTGGATCACGGTAGCGCGCGACAAGCCGGTTCAGGCCAAGTGGCTTTCACCGGAATCGAGCACGGAACTCACCCAGGCCCTCGCAAACGAACAAACTGCGCTGCCCAATTACAGCAACTGGACCGCGACCCTGCGAGTGCCGGGCGTAGTTTTGCTGTGCTTCCAGTTTTTCTTCTGGAGTTTTGGAGTCTACGGCCTCGTGCTCTGGATTCCGGCAATGATCCATTCGGGCCTGTCGCGGGGAATCGAAGCGGTCGGGGTCCTGAGCGCCGCGCCATTCCTGCTGGGCGTGATCCTGATGCTGATTGTGGCTTACTTCTCTGACCGCATTCTCAAGCGCCGCGCCTTTGTGTGGCCTTTTCTTATGCTCGCCGGAGTCGCCCTTTTCGCATCGTACGCAACCGCGGGACACAACTTCTGGCTCGCCTACGCCGCGCTCATCATTGCCGGCGGCGCAATGTACGCGCCCTACGGTCCATTTTTCGCCATCATTCCTGAGATGCTGCCCAGCACCGTCTCAGGGCAAGTGTTCGCGCTCATCAACACCTGCGGAGCGCTGGGCGGATTCGCCGGCACATGGCTGGTGGGCTGGCTGCAGGCGCTCACCGGCAACTCGCGCGCCGGATTTCTAAGCATGTCAATTGCATTACTGACTGCCGGCTTACTTACACTTTGCCTGCGGACGCTGGCACACCGGCAACAACTTCGGCCCGCGTGAATTCGCCATCAACCAGACGCCAAATCGCCAGCGGATTTTCATTCTTTAATTCATCGGGCAACGCAGCCTGCGGAAAATCCTGGTAACAGACCGGCCGCACGAAGCGATAAATTGCTTGCGTACCGACCGACGTCATGCGGCTTTCACTGGTGGCCGGAAACGGCCCGCCATGCACCATCGCGTGGCACACTTCGACCCCGGTCGGGAATCCATTCACCACGAGCCTGCCCGCCTTGCGCTCGAGGATTGCAATCAGGTCGGCGTTAGCGGCGATGTCGGCATCGGTCCCATGCACCGTGGCCGTTAGCTGCCCTTCAACGGCATTCTGCAGCGCCAGCAACTCGGCGCGATCTTGGTAGCGAATCACCAGCGTACTGGGGCCGAAGATCTCGTGCGCCAATTCAGGCGAATGCAGCATCTGGCTGCCGCTTACCTCAAACAGTGCGGGCACCGCATACGACCCTCCCGAACCGGCAGCGCCTTCAGCAAGCGTTGCAACCTCGCTGTTTCGCTTGCGAGCTGCTACTCCCGACACGTGATTCCCGCAGATTGTTTCAGTCAGCATCGGCGACGCCTGCGATTTCTCGACGAGAGACCTCAGCGTCGCCACAAATTCATCGGCCTCGTGGTTCCGCGGCAGATATACCAATCCCGGCTTGGTGCAGAACTGCCCCACGCCCAGCGTGAACGAGCCAAACAATCCGTTCGCAATCTGCGTGCCCCGCGTAGCCAACGCTTCAGGCAGCACCACCAGCGGATTAGAGCTGCTCATCTCCATAAAGCATGGAATAGGCTCAGGGCGCGACGCTGCTACCTTCATAAGCGACCGGCCCGCCGTCAATGAACCTGTGAATCCAACCGCTTTCACCGCGGGATGAGCGACCAGGGCAGCGCCAAGTTCAGATCCGGCTCCAAAAAGAAGCGAGAACACGCCGGTGGGCAGCCCACAGGCGGCCACACTTGCAGCCACCACCTGGCCCACCAGCTCGCTCGTCCCCGGATGCGCCGAGTGCGCCTTCACAATCACCGGATTCCCTGCCGCCAGAGCTGATGCGGTATCTCCTCCCGCCACTGAAAACGCCAGCGGAAAGTTGCTGGAACCAAATACTGCAACAGTGCCAAGCGGGCGAAGCACCGAACGAATATCGGCGCGGGGCAATGGCTTGCGATCCGGCTGGGCAGGATCGATGCGGGCATTCGCCCAAGAACCCTCTTCAACCACCAGCGCAAAAAGCCGCAATTGATTTACGGTTCGAGCCAGCTCGCCTTTCAGTCGCGCTTCGGGCAACGCGGTCTCGCGATGCGCCCGATCAACAATCTCCGCGCCTATCGACTCAATGCCGGCTGCAATGTGGCGTAGAAACCGTCCCCGCTCCAGACCGGGCAATTTGCTGTACACCGCAAACGAATCCTCGGCCAGATTTGCCGCGCGATCCAGCTCGTCAAGCGAGGCATAGTGGTAGACCGGCTCGAGCTTGGTTCCGGTTGCAGGATCAATGCCGCGAAAACTTCCCCCACCCCTCTCACTACTCGCTTCAAGGGGCTTGCCATCGACGATTGAAAAACCAGTCAGCATTTCTCACCATTCCAAGATTAAAAACATCGCGAATGTCATGAAATCGAAAACCAGAGTCGCTCTGAGTGCGTCTCTACCCGGCTGTATGCACAAGTTTACCCGTGCCCGGTTGACCGGTCGCCGCACTCAAATCCCGTCCTCTCATGGGGCAGAATCGAGCTCTGTTCGCGAGCCGGAACCAGCCATCGCAAGCGACCCTTATAAATGATAACGTTTACCGGCGCCGGTGCGATCCAAGGGCCTTAAGTAAACGCATTTAGCTTGATCCGGCCCCTCGCTGCTTCCGTCCCGCAAAGGGCCCCGCCAGCATGTTAATATCGATGGCGGTTTCAAGCGGACGTCGAATCCATCGCTGAACGACCCGACGCTCGGGAGGGAAACTCTTTTGAGTTCCATACCCGGGTTTTTTGGGAGGGACAGATCGGCCCAATGCCCACCTCACAGTTCCTTGCTAATCATCTGAGCGCATCCAACAAGATGCCTCGACAGATCAACCGGAATCTAATCTTCAATCAGATTCGAACCAGGCAGCCCATCTCGCGAGCTGACCTGGCGCGATGCTCAGGGCTGCAGCGCAGCACGGTTTCACTCATCGTTGAAGAACTGCTGGCAGAACGCTGGATCGTCGAGGGCCCGACCGGGCAGATTCCCCGCGGGCGCAGACCGACCTTTCTCAAAATCAACAATCAGCGCGGGGTACTCGCCCTCGATATCCATCCCAGTCAAACCAGGCTTGCCGTGACCGATCTGGGCGGTAACATCATCGCCGAGGAGATGGTCGTACCTCCTGAGAATCCAGCGAAAGTGGTGGGAGCGATTGTCGATGCGGTGCGCGCCATGATCGCCACCCATCGCGATCGCTCCTTCGACGGCATCGGAATCAATCTGCCCGGCAGGCTCGATGCCAACCTGGAGCAGTTCATCTTCGCCCCCAATATTGACTGGCCGATCGGCAACATCAAGGCGCGTGTAGAACAGGCCACGGGATTGCCGGTGGTGGCGGATAACGTGGCCAACGCCTGCGCGCTCTCTGAAATCTGGTTTGGATATAGTGATGGACTGCACGACCTGGTTGCCGTGAGCGTGACCGAGGGAATTGGCACAGGCATCGTCGCCAACGGCCGATTGCTGCGCGGAGAAGGTGGTGTTGCCGGCGAATTCGGCCATGTGCAACTCGAACCTTCTGGGCTGCCTTGCGCATGTGGAAACCGCGGCTGTTGGGAAACCATCGCTTCAAATCGTGCCGGGATGCGCTACTACTCAGAACTCGCGCAAAAACCTTCGCCGGGATTTGACCAATTATTGCGAATGACCGAAGCCGGCGATACGGCGGCGTGCGCGGCCATCGAAAAAATGTGCAGGGCGCTCGGTCGCGGCATGCACATGGTAGCCTCTGCGCTGGCGCCCAGCGAAATTGTAGTTGTGGGCGACATAACTACTGTGTGGCAAATGGCCGCTCCAATCATCGAATCGGAGATGAAGCGCAACCGGCTGGTCCACGTTCCGCGGCTTCGCCCTGCAGGCGGCGGCAGCCGCGCCAGGCTGCGCACCGCGGTGGCTCTGGTGATGAATGAAAGCCTGCTCGCAGTGAAGTGACAGCTCCTGGTTTACTGCCGCACCGTTTCAATGCTTCCCCTGCGACTTTACCTCTGCCATCATCTGTTCCACCTGGCTCTTCCCCTGGTATTCAGGGTTCGCCGCCAGTAACTTCTGCCAATCGGCCAAAGCTCCGGCTGCGTCTTTCTTACCCTGCCACTTCACCAGCCCCCGATTGAATAGCGTGTTCGGATTGTTGGGTGAGTAGCTGAGCGCCTGGTTGAACTCTTCGATCGCCCGATCAGCGTCGCCCAGATACCAGTAGCCTGTACCCATGTCGGTACGCACCGATGCGTCTGCGGGATTTACTTTCAATGCGCGCCCGTAATATTCCACCGCTACCGGGTACTGCTTGGCATCGTAGTAAAGGTTTCCCACGCTGGTTAGCAGTTCGGCATTGTTGGGTTGCGACTTGAGCTGGTCAAGCAGCGGCGCGGCCTGCGAATCAGCCAGCGCTTTCAACTGAGCGGGATCTTTGGCCGGTACTGCCGCCACCGGCGGGCTGGTTGGCGGGGTTGCATTCGCGCTTTTGGCTGCCGCTGCATCAACGCTCTTCTGTGATCCGTGAATCGTCAGTCCACCGCAAATACCAAGCGCAAGACAACCCAGTGACAGAACCACAGCTTGCTTCTGCGTCCAATGTTGTGATGGTTTCCGCTTCGCCTTAGTCATTGGATCCTGCTCCCTTCCCGGCGTTCCCCCCATTTGAGGCTGCCACTACTCCGGCCATCAGTCTCTGCACCTGTGCCCTGCGTTCCGGATCCAGTTGAGGATTCAACTTTAGAAGCTTCTGCCATGCGGCCAGCGCGCCTTTGGAATCGTTTTTCCCCTGCAGCCGGATCATTCCCAGGTTGAAGAGTGCATTGGGATTCCTGGGGTCAAGGCTCAATGCGCGATTGAGCTCGGTAATCGCCGCGTCAACGTCGCCTGACCGAAAGAGACTGATGGCCAGCTTGGTGTGCGCATCGACGTTCTTGGGATCTAGTTGAACCGCCATCCCGTAATACGTGGCGGCATCTTTGAACTGATGGGCCGAATGGTAAACCGTCCCAATCTGCAACAGAAGGACGCTGTTGTTCGGGTCCTTCTTCAGCTTTGCAAGCAGGGGCGCCGCTGCCTGGCCGGCAATCTGGTGCATCTCGGCGAGGCTCGGCATGTGGCCACCCGAAGTCATCGCCCCAGTGTGCGGCGATGTCACAGCGGCCTTTGCAACAGGAGCCGCCGAAGCCGGATTCGCCATCGAAGTTCTTATCAGATATCCAACCGCCAGGCCAACGCCCAGACAGATGGCCGCCATTGCGTAAACCCGTGTCGCCTGTAAATAGACCTCGGCGGCAGGCGCAGTGTTCGATTCATTTGCCATGCCGTATTCCCCTCCGATCGGAGTTGCTTTCGAGCCGCCATGCTTACTGCTGCATAGGCTCCGATCACCTGTTCCCGGCACATTCCGCTTTAGCGCGGAATGAATTGTGCCACTTCTTTCAGGAGGGCTCAACTGCCGAGTAACAACAGCTTTAGTGGACCATTAAGCGGCCACTTTGAGAGTGACGCAGATCACAATCTTAGAGGGTTCTAAGCAAGTGTGATTACGGTCACTTCCGTGAGGCTCATCACCTGTAAATATTCAATCGGAACTCCCAGAGTGTGGAGACACAGCGAGGGAGGTCACAGATGGTCGAAGAAAGTGACGGTTCTCACTTTTGTACACAGCGACGGCAAAAACCGGTGACTTTGGTGATTTTTACCGCTCTCCATCGTTCCCTCGCCCGATGCTGATCTCGCTCACACACATAACGCATTGCTTTAAGTTGGGACTTCGAACCGTCGTTGACATCAACACAATGCGAGTTTTGAGAGCTTCCAGGCTCAATCTCGCAACAACAGCACGATTGCTGCGCAGGCAAATTCAGGAATCTGAACTGACCAAACCTCAGCACGGTTCGAAGTCGAAGTTCAGCCGAGCAACAGAATGTGCACCAGGAGGCTCTATTCAATGAAACGCAATCTACTCTTCGCAGTTATGTTCGTGGCAACGGCCGGATTTGCGGCCGCCCAGACCTACGCGCCCCCGACTGATATCCTGGGCGCCCACCTTAACTACGGCCGCGGCTGCGCGGCCTGTCACGCACCGCACAGTGGCGCATACGGCAACGGCATCGCCAAGAACGCCGATACGACCTCAGGCAATACGATTCTGTGGGGCGAAAATGTCGAGCCCCTGTATGGCCAGACCCTCACCTTCGCAGGCGGCCGCGCTGAGACACTGCCGACCGACATCACGGCGAGCCCCACTGGCATTACCAGCATTGGGAACATGCCGAGTACGTCTGAGGCAACGGGCATTCTCACCTGCCTGAGCTGCCACGACGGCAACCTTGCAGAAGGCGCCATGATGCAGAACAAGGTCTATGAGCAACTGCCCTGGACCTACGGCACCGCCAACCCCATTCCCACCCTGCTGGGCAACGACGGTACCACCAAGGGCAACTACTTGAACGACCACCCGGTGGGCTCCGATGCTAAGTTTGGCTGCAATGCCACGACAGCTTCCGGTGGCTTCGGCGAAAGCGGCTACAACTGGGACTGCACCCTGAGCGGCACTGCAATCGTGGCCGGTCCGAACATGGCCCAGTTCATCAACAACTATGGCTTCTTTGTGCAGCTAGGCACCAGCACTGCTACCACTTCTCCTATCGTGGTTTGCACCAGCTGCCACAACCAGCACTCAATGAATGTGGTCAATGTCGCCCAGACCACCGGCGTCATACCCGGCAGCGCGGTATCCACCGGCCTGTCCGGAATCACCCCGGGAACTTACCAGACCATGTTCTTCCTGCGCGGTCCATATAACCCAAGCAACCTCGCCAGCAACACTGCGGCCCAATTCTGCCGGCAGTGCCATGGTGGCGAGTCGAACGAAATGAACGGCGGAGGAAAGATTCCCACCACCTGGTAATTCGCTCTACGCAATCGAACGGGGAGGGCCGAAATTTCCCTCCCTCCCCGTTCTCTTAATTGGGGGTCAAACATGAATACAAAACTTTCAACATCCGGCCTTTTCCTTCTCCTGGCCGTTGGTGCAGCCAGCGCTCAGATCGCTTCTCACGCACCCGCGCTCAGGTCCACGCCCACTCCTGCCGCGTCGATGATGGATCCGATCGTAGTCACTTCGCAGCCCGTGGCTCACGTGAACGGCGCCGTCCTGACCCAGGCCGACCTGGTCCGCGAGGAATACGCAATTTTCCCTTACGCCCGCCAGCACAACGGAATTCCCAAAGACATGGAACCCGACATTCGCCAGGGCGCCATGCGAATGATGATCTTTGAAGAACTGGTCTACCAGGAGGCCTTGCGCCGCAAATTGACCATCCCGCCGGCGCGCATACAGAAGGCCGAGATGGATTTCCGCAAGACCTTTGCCACGCCCGAAGCGTACAACGCGTTCATGCAAAGCGAGTTTCATGGCTCGCAGCAGTTGCTCGACGAAAAGATCCGGCGCTCGCTGCTTATCGATGCCCTGCTCAAGGTGGAGGTGCAGAGCAAGAGCGCCGTAACTCTGGTCGAGGTTCGGGCTTTCTACGATAAGAATCCTGACCGTTTCAAGATTCCTGAGGCCTACATCTTCCAAACGCTCTCGGCTATCGCACCGGATAAGGCAACTCCCGAGCAGTTGAAGTCGGCGCGCGCGCGTGCCGATAAGGCGCTGCCCCAGGCCAAGGCGACAAAGACGAACAATGAATTTGGCCTGCTGGCCGAAAAAATCTCCGACGACGACTACCGCGTCATGGAGGGCCAGCACAAGGCTACGCCAGTCGATCAGCTTCCGCCGCAAGTGGTTCAGGCGCTCAAAACGATGAAGGTAGGCGATGTCAGCAACGTGATCCAGGTCGGTACGATCTTTACCATTTTGCGGCTCAATGCGCATATGCCTGCAGGCAAGCAAAAGTTCGTAGATGTTCGTGCCAAGCTTACCGGCCTCCTTCAGCAGAACAAGACCAACCAGGTTCGCGCCGCATTTGACCAGAAGCTGCGGCAAAGCGCACGGATTGAAGAACCATAGACCTCCCCGAAGGGCCTCGCCAGCGTTGAGGTCCCTCGCAAGACGACGCCAGAAAGAAACAGTTAACCGCAAGATCAAGCCAGTGAAGTGATGGATCGCATACAGTGCCGGGTACCTTTCGAGTCGCGTTGATTTTGCCCGCAGGGCTGCTGCTTCTGGCTGCCCCGCTGGTCGCGCAGATCAAACTCGGCGAATTCAGCAACAACGCGAGCGGCACCGTTTCGTCAGGCTACACCGCCGACTTCGGGAACCAGGAGGCTTCAGACCATGGCTGGTCGGTCGGAGGTCAAACCGTCCTGTCTGGTAGCTTTTACAACCCCAACTTCCTCAACTACGCAGTCTCCGCATATCTCAACCAGTCGCGCGCCAACTCCGATTTCCAATCCATCTCCGACGCGAGCGGGTTTTCGGCCTCCGCCGGCATCTTTGGCGGCAGCAAGTTTCCCGGCGCGGTTTCGTATTCCAAGAGCTACGACAGCGCGGGTAATTACGGTATCCCCGGCATCGCCAACTACGTCACCCACGGCAATAACGACGAACTCGGCCTTTCGTGGGGCATGAATCTTCCCCACATGCCATCTCTCTCTGCCGGTTACCAACTGGGCAATAACGATTACTCGGTCTACGGAACCAATGACCAGGGGAGCAGTTCTTTTCACAGCTTCAACTTGCGCTCTAACTACGAAGTCGCGGGACTGGATATGAACGGTTTCTACGCGAAAGGCGGCAACCACTCAACCATTCCTGAAGTCATCAGCGGGAGTGCAAACAGCGAGATTCAATCGGGCTCGGATGGCTTCGGCGGCGGGGTGTCGCATAAGCTTCCTTTCGGAGGCGCCGTGTCGGTTAACGCCAACCGTTCCAGCTGGAACACCGGTTATCAAGGCGCTACATCGACCGGTTCGGTTGACACGGCGAATATGTTCGTCACCATGCACCCGGCAGCCAAACTCAGCCTTAACGGGAGCCTTGAATACTCTGACAATCTGGCCGGACAGTTGATTGAAGCGGTCATCAACCAGGGCGCCACTGCTCCATTGTCTTTGGAAAACCAGACTTCCTATTCGATTGATTCCCAGGCCTCTGCCTCTTACATCGTGGCCACCTATCTTGAGACCTCGCTCTTTGTCGACCGCCGTTCGCAGCTCTTCGAGTCTGAGCTCTATTCAGTCAGCTCTTACGGTGGCAACGCCAACTTTTCGCACCAGTTGCGCGGAGGCAATTTCAGTGCCTCGGTCACGTTCTCAGGCAATGAAGGGGCGCAGGGCGGTGAGGATTCACTGGGATTTGCAACCACCGAACATTATTCGAATGAAATCGCAGGCTGGCACCTCGATGGTTCTTTTGGCTATGCACAGAACATGCAGACTCTGCTGATCACCTACCTGAATTCTTCTTACAACTTTTCCGGCGGCGTAAGGCGGCGATTCGGCAAGTTGGGATTCAGCGCCGGCGGCGGCGGATCGAGAACGGCATTGACCGATCAGCCCGGCACCGCCAGCAGCAACCAGGATTACAACGCAAGCATCGGCTACGGCACCGTGATCACCGCCAACGGCAACTATTCCAAGTCAAGCGGCCTGGCTCTGGCAACCGGTGCAGGTCTGATCTCGGCCCCTGTCCCAATCTCTGCTCTGCCCTCCGATGCGTTTATCTTCTACGGAGGAACCAGCTATTCTGGCGCGGTCTCAAGTTCGCCGGCAAAGGGATTGACCATGTCGGCCGGCTTTTCCAGGTCGAACAGCAACACCTTAAACAGTGGGATTGCCACCGTTAGTCAGAATGAGCAGTACAATGCGATCATTCAATATCAGGTTCGCAAAATGGGATTTACAAGCGGCTATGCACGACTGGAGCAGGGCTTTGGCGGGTCGGCCACGCCGCCCCAGATTCTGTCGTCGTACTATGCGGGGATAACGCGTTGGTTCAACTTCTTCTAATGGAAAATCGGCTGCGCCGCGGTACATTACGAGTTCTCATTCCCCTGCTGCTCATCCCGGCCCTGGCCCTGGCAAAGCCTAAAACCACCACTCCCGATGTGTGGGAACTCTCGCTCGAAGGCGGCCGCAAGCTGGTTTGGGAGCATAGCTTCCGCTCAGAGGCCGAGGTAAGAAAGGTCGGTTTCTGGGGCAAGGTTGTCGACGTGGTTGCGGGTGCGCCGGAGATGCACTCCATGGTGCGCCCATACAGCGTCGTCACCGACTCGCACGGCCGCATCATCGTTACCGATCCGGGCGCAGCCGGCGTGCACATCTTCGACTTCGCCACCCACAAATACAAATTCATCCAGCACATCAAGAACGAGCACGATTCCATGCTCTCGCCGCAGTGCGTCGCCGTCGACGCCGAGGACAACATCTATGTGACCGACTCCAACGCCGGCGTGATATTTGTCTTCGACGTGAATGGCAAATTCCAGCGAATTATCGGGAGCCTGCGCGGGGGTGAAGGCTACTTTGAACGGCCAACCGGCATCGCCGTCGATTCTGCCGCTGGCCGCATCTACGTCAGCGACACCCTGCGCAATAAAGTTCTCATCCTCGACATGCAGGGCAAAGTCCTTCAACTCATCGGCAAGAAGGGTCACGATGACGGCGACTTCTACTACCCCACCGAGTTGCGACTCGTTGGTCAAGATCTCATCGTCGTCGACGCCATGAACTTTCGAATTCAGTTCTTCGATCGCTCCGGCAGATTTGAGTCGGCGATGGGAACCCTGGGCGACGGTCAAGGCTCGTTCTTCCGTCCCAAAGCCGTCGGGGTCGACTCCGAAGGCGACGTCTATGTAGTCGATTCTTCGCTGGGAGTCGTGCAGGTTTTTAATCGAAAGGGTCAGTTACTGTATACCTTCGGCGAATCAGGAACGCACACCGGCGAGTTTCAAATGCCCTCGGGGTTATACATTGATCATGACGACCATGTTTACGTGGTCGATTCATTCAACAGGCGCGTGCAGGTATTCCACTACTTCGGTTTGGACAAGCCGGCTGGGGAGGCGACCAAGTGAGGCTCGGCTTACTCCTCGTCGCGCTTGCCATCGTATCTGCCGCTGATGCGGCAAGCGGTCAAATTACCGGCGACGCGATGGGCAAGCACAATTTTGCCCCTACCGGGATTTCGCCCGTGAAGGGCGCCCGGCCCGAGAGTTGCGCTTACTGCCATGCGCCCCATTCAGGCCTCAACGCCGGCCTCTGGAACCAGAAGCTTACCAAGCAGATCTACTCAACCTATAGCAGTGCCACTGAGAAGAACACCGGTACGCAGCCGACGCTGGGCGGCGTAAGCAACCATTGCCTCAGTTGCCACGACGGCACCGTCGCCATGGGCTCAACTGTGGTCTACGGACAAGTCACCACTCACGGATCTATGTATTCGCAGGATATCTTCGGCGCGAATATGCAGACGACTCATCCCTACAGCATGGTGCTACCGCTCAAAGACAGTATCGACCTCTATGCTTCGCTGGCCGCAAACCATCGCACCAACGATCCCACCGGAGCAGTGACCCTGGTAAACAACAATGTGGAGTGCACATCATGCCACGATCCTCACGTTGAGGCCAAAGACCCCATCGCCCTCAACTTCCTGGTCGAAAACAGCGCGAATGGACAGCTCTGTCTTGCCTGCCATAATCCCAATCGAAAAATCAGCAGCCAGGTCAACCCCATCGCCGACTGGTCGACCGGCGCTCACGCTCTATCTACGGCAAAAATCTCGTTGTCTGCCTCCCTCGGCGGCTACCCCACGGTTTCGGCAAACGCCTGCGAATCATGCCATGCCGAGCACAATACCGCGGCGGGGTCACACCTGCTCCGCGGCGCTAATGAGCAGGATTGCATTGGCTGTCACAACGGATCCAATGTATCGCCCATGCCGGCCTATGCCGACGTCTTTGCCGAATATGCTTCGCCCAAGATCGGCCATCCATTTCCAACCTCAAATAATCCCCATGACGCCGCTGAGAGCGTGCTATTGAACAACAACCGCCATGCTACCTGCGTCGATTGCCACAACGCGCACGGCTCCCAGATCGTGGGAACATTTACGGCGTCTCCGCTTATTCGTATTTCACAACGCAACACTAAAGGCATAAGCGCCACCGACGGCACAACTGTTCTTACGCCTGCTGTGAATCAGTTTGAAAACTGTTTGCGTTGCCACGGCGCCAGTGCGGGCAAGCAGGTGCTCCCAATCTACGGCTACTTTCCCAACCGCGCCGTTTCCGGCGGCGATCAGCTTAATCTGATTCCGCAGTTCGCCGTCACCGCCAGCTCAAGCCATCCGGTGATGCATGTGAGCAACAGCGTGCTCGCTCAGCCCAGCCTGCGCACCCGCATGCTCCAGATTGACGGCATCACCCTGGGTCGCGCCATGGGCACCCGGATCTTCTGCACCGATTGCCATAACAGCGATGACAATCGCGAGTTCGGAGGTACCGGTTCGAACGGCCCTCACGGCTCAAAATGGACGCATATACTCGAACGCCGTTACGAGTTCAGCCAGACCGCGATGCCGGGTGGCTTGATCAACAATCTCTTCCCCACTCCCGACCTCACCGTTACCGGCCCCTACGCAATGTGCGACAAGTGCCACAATCTTTCCACCCAGGTAGTGAAAAACAGCAGTTGGAAATATCACAGCACGCACATCAATACCGGATTCTCCTGCTCCGTGTGCCACACCGCTCACGGCATGGGCGCCACCAGCGCAACCATCACGGGAGAACGGCTCATCAACTTTGACGCCAACGTTGTTGCCCCCAACAACGGCCAGCCCGTCTCGTACAATCACGCCACCAACAGTTGCGTGCTGGTCTGCCACCAGGCAGCTCACAACGCCAATGGAACCGTCACTACAATAGGAGTGAGGGCGGGATTCTCGACACACAAATAACTGCGGGTATCCATTGTTCTGTCGCTAGAGCCCGCATCGGAATCAAGTAGTAATCCTGAGCGATCAAGCATCGACCGACAGCCTGAGTGCAGATCCTCTGATGTGTGCAGTTCAGCCTGACGGTTCCGGAGTTGAACGATTCTGCCCGGAATGCACATTCGGTCACGCAAGCGGCGCCACATCGTCATGAAACTTCCGTTGCGCTTCGGCGTGGGCGCCAGATTGAAACTCCAAGGGAAGAAAAACGGAGAAGACGGTTCCCGAACGCGCGGGGAGCGCGCGACTCTTCACCTGGATAGTTCCACCGTGTTTGCGGACGATCTGCGAACTCAGCCAGAGACCCAGGCCCGTCCCGGTATCGCCCTTGGTGCTGACAAATGGCTCGAAGATCGAATAGCGGATGTCAGGATGAATCCCGGACCCGGTATCGGCGATGGTCAAACGGACTCCCCGCAACGATCCGTTGTTGTGCTGCCGGGCATTGGCAGCGCGGATCTTCAGCATACCGCCGCGCCCAATCGCATCGAATGCATTCCCAATCAGATGCAAAGTCACCTGGCGAATTTCGCCGGCCATGGCGAGAATCGGCGAACAGTCGCGGAAATCGCGTTCGACCAAAATCTGTGCAGAGGCGAGCCTGCGCTGATAAATAGTGAGGGCGGAATCCACAATCTCGCCGATGTTCACGAGAGTGGGTTTGCTCGGACTGCGGTAGAACCGTAGAGTCTGGGTGACGATCTCAGATACGCGCGCCAGTTCTTGAGCGGCAGTTTCGGCGAAGGCCTTGGCATCCGGCAGTGAAGTTGACCGCCCGATCAGGTAGAGCAGATTAGTGACTGACTCGAGAGGGTTATTAATCTCGTGGGAGATACTAAGGGCCAATCGTCCCGCAACCGCCAGTTTCTCCGATTTACGAAGCGCATCGTCCGCAAGCCTGATCGCCTTCAGGTGGTCTCTCATCTCATACTGGCGCCTGCGGCTGCGCAGCGCGGCCAGCACCGTGCCGATAAACGTCTCAGGCCGAATCGGCCGCTCCAGCAGTTCCATCTTGCCCAGCGGCTGCTGCGCCAGCATTCTTTTCCGGCTCCGCTCGCCGGGAATGGTCAGGAGAATGAAGAACAGGTCGGACCATGAGGGCTGTTCGCGAACCAGCGCCACCCATAAGTCGATTTCAGGCTGCGGCAGGGCCTCTTCCGCAATGATGACGACGCCTACTCCTGTTTCCATTCCTTTGCGTGCCTCCCGGGAATTGGGGAACACCAGACAGGAAATGTTGTGGCCTGCAAGAAGGTTGCAAATGAGTTCTCCGTCTCGCCCCGAGGGAGCAACCAGGAGGACGCTAAGCCCGTCTACCTTGTCTGTCATTTCACTGGCCTTGTTCTGCGAACGATCTGGAGCCTTGCAGGCTTTCGATCCGTCCGCGGTAGGTGGGGGCGCCGGTAAGCACACCTTCAAACTCGGTGAGGACCGAGCCTACGACAATCTTCCCGTTCTTCATGACCAGTTCCCGAATGGTGCGTTCGTGTTCTCCGCTGCGCTTCTTAATGACAGAGAGCGCCTGCCGCACCTCGCCCGCCGCCTCGAAATACCGAAACAGCAGAACAGTGTCGGCCAGGTAACTCACGTCAACTGGCGTATCGATGTTGGTTCCCACAAAGCCGCGCTGCGCCACGGTCAACAGCGTTGCCACGCCCTTCTGGCTCAAATACCCAAGCAATTCGTGCAATTGCATGGCCAGGAATTGTTCGCCCGGCATGGCATTGAGAAAGCCGTTCAGGCTATCGATGATCAACAGCTTCAAATCGTGCTTTTCTACCAGGTTTCTGATTTCGTGAACAAATTGGCCGGGCGAAAGTTCCGCGGCATCGACGCGGCGAAGCAGTAGCGTCTTGCTTTCAACGTGTTTCTTTATATCGAGGCCCAGGCCTCTTGCCCGAACGGCCAGCGTCGCCAACGTTTCATCGAAAGCGAAGAGCGCGGTGTGGAGGCCCTGTTCGGCCGAGGTCACCGCATAGCGGACAGCGATCGTGGATTTGCCACAGCCCGCGGGCCCAAGCAGAAGCGTGCTCGTGCCGCTATCAAGCCCGCCGCCCAACAACGTATCGAGCGCGGCAATACCACTTTTTAACTGCGTGGGCTCGAACGTCAAAAGATGCTCTGGAGCCACAAGCCGGGGATAGACTTGAACGCCGCCATGCTTGATGCAGTAATCATGGAAGCCTTCGCGGAACTGAGCGCCGCGCAGCTTTTTCACTTCCAGGCGCCGCTTCATGATGCCGTATTCGCGCTCCACGCTTTCCAGCAGGATGACGCCATGCGCGATGCTCTGGAGCTGGAGATCGTGCCCGTCGGCGGTGCGATCGTCGAGCAAAAGCACGGTGCATTTACGTCCGGAGAAATACTGCTTGAGTCCGAGAATCTGCCTGCGATAGCGCAGTGAATCACGGGCAAGAAGACGCACTTCAGAGAGGGAATCGAGTACGACGCGGGCCGGCTGCAGCCGCTCAACTTCCGCCAGCACTGCGTTGGTGGTGTCGGATAGCTCGATTTCGGTGGGACTGAAGACCGTGTACAACTTTTCTGGCTTGAGCTGCGTTTCGTCATGCTCAAGTTCAAACGTGTCGATATCATCAATCGACCAGCCGTGCGAATCCGCGATCTCCAACAGCTCAACTGTTGACTCAGAGAGAGTCACATAAAGGCCTTTTTGGCCGCGTCGGGCGCCCTCCATCAGGAACTGCATGGCGATGGTGGTCTTTCCCGTGCCCGGCTCTCCCTCAATCAAATAAAGATGATTGCGCGCCAGGCCCCCACCAAGAATGTCGTCGAGGCCATCGATTCCCGTGCTGAATAACTCGACGTGGACAGGCTGCCTCATGTCACGGACTTCACGTCCATCGGCAGTTGGCATTGCGTTTCCATTCTGATTCTGTTTGGAACTCATCGCGAAACCTTTCAGCGAACTAGACACTTTCGGCTGTCTAAGTATGTTTAAGCGACTCTCGTCGAGCCGGAGAGCTCTTAATTGTTGGGGTCTAGCCGTTGAAGTGAGGTCCTGGCGGACATGGCCGCCACTTAGCGATGGTTCGGGGGGAAGACCTAGCTGTTGCCAGTATGCTTCTCTCTTCACAATTTGCATGGTCACTTCTACACACATTGGCGCTGCCGTTGAACTTAAATGTTCGGAAGATATTTGCGCTCAATGTTTTGTGACCATCCGTGGGGGCGAACTTTTTCTCGACATGGGATCAAGAGAGAGCCGGTACCGCGCTACTTACAGGGACGGGCTCCCCGTTTCCACCGATTCTCATTACCTGGCATGGACTGGAAAATTGGAGATGCGGGTGCCAAAGTCCCGCTTCCGGAACATGGGAGACCAAGGACCGGACGCTCAGATCACCGTTCCCGCCGAACTTCCGTTCATCTCGTTTGACTGGCCGGCATGGCACTGCCGGCAGAACTGCGACGTCGAGTTAGCGTGGGAATTGGTGTTGTTCGGGTTGTAGGGAGCGCGGAGGAAGAACATAGTGGGGTAAGTCCCCGGGGGCAGGCCTGAATTCGAACTGCTGGTAATACTCACCGCTCTCATCGAATGGGGGTCGTGGCAGGTGGTGCAAACTACCACCCCCGCGTTGTTGTAGACGCCCGGTGCGACAAAGAAACCGTAATTCCGTACGAATTTGCTCGACATGGGGCCGCTCATACTGATCGCACCGTTCGAATCGGTGCAATCCCAGCCCTGAGTTCCTCCACAACGCACCCGCGTATTCAGTCCCATGGGGTGTTGGGACAGATAGCTGCTTTCTCTTGTGCCGAACAGCGTAGGGATGTTGTTTTGATGGCCATAGGTCGCGGGCAGAGTCTCATAGATTTTGTTCTTCATCATCGAGGAAGACGCGTAATTCCCGTCGTGGCAACTCAGGCAGGTCAACATGCCCTCCACATCGGGTGTCCCGGCCGACATACTGGCGGGAAGAACCTCTGTGTCCTGGCCGCCGCCCGTTGAAATCGTCTTTCCGTACAGGCCGGATACATCCTGGCCCCAGAGAGGGGATGCGGCGCCGGAAGAATCGTCGACGGTATTTCCGCCATGGCTGGCGTACCCCGTATGTCCTGCGTGACACGCGTTGCAACCGCGGCCGCCATTCAAGTGAGCGCCAAGTGCGTCTCCTGCCCCCATCGGGGTCTGGGCCGCAACGAGGCATGGAACGCCAACAACGATCAATAGGAATAGCAGGGTATGCCGCATCTCTTAGGACCTCTGACCTGTCCATCGAGTTATCGGCAGTTTCTAAGTTGTGTAGATATTACGGTGGGCATTATAAGCCTAATTGGGGAGGAGAACTCTTGTAATTCATTGAAGAATAATATGATGCGATCCACGTCACGCCAGAGGCTGTGCACGTCACAATGGTAATCGCGCCGCTGGTTGCCTGAGGAGCATATGCGTGTGATTTGTATCACTTTTCAAGCAGGCCATTCAGTTTCTAATAAACCTGCGCAGTCGTTTTCATTCCACTTGTACGTCGACGAAGCAGCCGCGCAGCCGCACTTGCGTGTTGGGTCGGCAGGCACGTAGATTGGCTTATTTCCAGGTTTATGAATCTTCTCCGTCATCGCGTCCGGTTCTTGAGTCAGGTCGCTCCATCAAGCGGCCGCGCCTTCGTCTTCAGAATTCTCAGCTTGGCTGCGTTCCTGGTTATTTTCGCGACGCGCGCGACGGCCGCCATTCATCCCGTTCCGCTCGACCCCAAGGCCGATTCGTCAACCTGCCTGCAGTGCCACGAAGACAAGACCAAGGGCAAGTCAGTGCATTCCGCCATGCAATTGGGCTGCACGAGTTGCCATGAAATCCGCGTGAACAAAGACATTACGCGTGTCAAGCTCATCACGGCCACCTCGCTTTCGCTCTGCCTCACCTGCCACGCCGACAAGAAGGCCTCCGACATCAAGGGCACGGTCCATCCGCCCGCCGTGCGCGACTGCCTCGTCTGCCACGATCCCCACTCGAGTGACAACAAGAACCAGTTGCTGAAGCCGGAGTCGGGCGAGGCTAAGGACAATCTGTGCCTGACCTGCCACACCACAGGCATGAACACTCACCCCGGCGGCAGCCGCCACGCTGCCCTCGACATGGGTTGCGATACCTGCCACCTGACCCACAAAACCGGACCCGAGCCGACCATAGAGAACAGGTTCCATCTCACCAAGACGACTCCCGCGCTGTGCGTCGACTGCCACGACCCCAAGGACGCCGATCTCGAGAAGGCGCATAACAACCAACCCTTCGGAACCGCGAACTGCGTGGAGTGCCACGATCCTCACCAGTCTGACCAGCCCAAGCTGATGGCTAAATTCGAGCACGCCCCGTTCCAGGCGGGCGGCTGCGATACCTGCCACGCGCCCGCGAAGGACGGCAAAGTAGTGTTGACTCAGGCCGACGTGAAGTCGCTCTGCGTCACCTGCCACGACGACAAGGCCAAGCTCATCGACAACGCCAAGGTGCCGCATCCGGGCGCCGCCGGCGACTGCACCGATTGCCATAGCCCACACGCCAGCAACCAACCCGGATTGCCGAAAACTGACTCCGTGAGCATCTGCCTCGGCTGCCACACCGACGTGCAGGATGAGGGCAAGAAACCTGTCCACCACCAGCCTGTCTTCGGCCTAGGCTGCGCCACCTGCCACACCCCTCATGGCGGCGACAACGATCACCTCTTGCGCGCCACAGGCAACGCTTTGTGCCTCGAGTGCCACGGCCCTGACTCAGTTCCGCAAAAAACTGACGACGGCATGCTGGCCATCTTCAACGGACAAATCAAACTGCCCGCCGACTATTACCAGACCAACAAAGTTCCGGTACTGCCGCTCAAGTATGGCTTGGGACACCCCGTTGATAACCACCCTGTCTCCGACGTGATGGACCCCAAGAATCTGTCAAAGATCAAGGCCCATCTCACCTGCCTCTCCTGCCACCAGCCGCATGCCTCGGCGCAGCCCGACCTGCTGGTAAAGGATCAGGCCAACAACATGCAGTTCTGCGACATGTGTCATAAGAACCGGCTCAACATGGAAGACACGGTTTCCCCTGGGAATTGATTGGAGATTTCAAATGTCCAGCTTCCTCTTCAATTCGACTCGCGCCACCAGGACGCCCGCCCTGTTGCTGATCGCCGCACTGGGCATTGCCACTCCTTTTGCGGCTTCTGCGTCGAGCAAGAAAAAGACCACGACCGATACTACCCAAACATCTAACGGACCGCGCAAGTTCAACTTCGATCCCAAGAAACTGGTGTGGCCCAACCCTCCCGACATCGCGCGTGTTCGCTGGGTCGACTATTTTGCCGGAGCCAAGATCGACTATTCCGCACCTGCCGCCAGCAAGGCCAAACAGTCCTGGATGGACAGGCTGGCAGGCACGCAATCCGATCAGGAAAAAGTCAATCCGAAGACGTTCCCCTATCAACTCATCGGCCCATACGGCATTGCCATCGATTCCAAAGGAAGAGTCTATGTCGCCGACCAGAAGGTCGGAGCGGTGTTCATCTTCAACACAGATACGCACGATACCGATATGATTCGCAATGGTTACGAAGCGCATTTTGAGTGGATCAACGGACTGGCCATCGACGATGATGATCGGCTGTTTGTATCGGACGGCAAATTGCACCACGTCCTGGTCTTCAGTCCCAAGCATGAAATGCAGGATCAGATCACCGAAGGCCTGGTGGACCCGGTTGGCCTGGCCATCGACACTACCAATCGATTCCTCTACGTTGTGGATACCCAGCAGGACCAGGTGATTGTTTACGATGCCGATACTCTCAAGTTACTGCGCCGAATCGGCACCGGAGGAAAGAACCACACCCTCACCAGCCAGGGAGACTTTGGAGCGCCGCAGGGCGTGGCCGTTGATCCCGACGGCAACGTCTACGTCACTGACACGCTGAACGATCGCGTTGAGATATTCGACGCAGACGGCAACTTCATCAGCACCTTCGGCAAGAACGGCGACGGGCCCGGTTTCTTCGAGCGGCCTAAAGGGATTGCCATCGACGGCGACGGGCATATCTGGGTTGCCGACGAGGTGCAGGACCGTCTGCAGGTCTTCAATAAAGAGGGCCAGTTGCTCACTTACATCGGCTACAAGCACGGCGGTCTTCCCGGCCAGTTCCAGGCGCTCATCGGAGTCGCCATCGACAAGAACAACCGGGTCTTCACCACCGAACAGTATCCCGGCCGCCTGCAGGAGTTTCAGTATGTGAACGATGCTGAGGCTGCCGCCGAAAAGGAAAAGAAGGCGCAGGAAGCGGAGCAAAAAGCCGCCCAGCATCAAAAGGCTCCGACCCCGGCCTCAACTGCTGACAAGCCCGCTCAGGCGCCGGCGCAACAGCCCGCCGCTGCTTCGCAGAGTGGAACGAGCACACCGAAGACATCGCAGTAGGCGTCGCTCTGTGCCATGCACTGCGGAAAAACTCCTCTTCGATCGTTTTGTAACTTGCTTCTAAAAAACCCGCTGAGCTCCACTGAGTTCTCCTCAATCGGGTAGAACCGGGGTTAACATTCTTATAACTCCAAGGCCCCATTTAGTGTCGAGACTATAAATAACCACGTCTCCGTCAGTAGTTGTTTCCGCAGGTAATTTGTTGACATTACATTCATTTTTATTTAACTTCTGCAACATCCCATCACGCCGTTTTCCCCCGGCAGAGCTCTCTTCGCGCTCGGCTCTTCCGGCAAAGCGTGAGCTTGATTCGCAGGATTCAGGCCTCTTAAATCGTGAACCGGGCTTTATATAAGAACTCCAGGCGCTTCAAGCAGGCGTCCCGATCAGCGCTTGAGAGTCCACATTGGATGCAAATCTACCCCGGCGCCAGCCGGGCATGAGCAGTAGAGCTGAATCAACTTTTAGGAGGAATAGCCATGCAAGTGGCCACGATGAAAAAGCTGTACGCTTTGACGCTGTGTTGTTCCCTGGGCTGCGCGGTTGCTTTCGGTCAAATCGCTTCCACTTCGCTGCGCGGCACGGTCAAAGACTCAACCGGCGCAGTCGTCCCCGGCGTAACAGTCACTGCCACCAACCAGGCGAGCGGCGTTGCAAATCATGCGCAGACTAATAACGCCGGCTTTTATGTTTTCCCCGATCTGGTCCCGGCGCATTACCTGATCACCCTCGATGCCAAGGGATTCGGCACCCAGACCCGCTCTGCCGAGCTGCTCGTGAGTCAACCCGCAACCATCGATTTCACCCTCAGCGTGCAGTCTGAAACCGTTACCGTCGACGTCAGCTCAGCGGCTGATGCGCTCAACCTGACCGACGCCACAATGGGCAACGCCGTCGGCAATGAAACCATCCAGGCTCTGCCGATGGACGGGCGCAATCCGATTTCGCTGCTCACCTTGCAGCCCGGCGTGCTCTACATCGGCAACGAGGTCTCTGACAGCCGCCAGGGCGCCGTTGCGGGCGGACGCTCCGACCAGGGCAACGTCACACTCGACGGCATTGACGATAACGACGAGGTCTACGGCACGGCCTTCACCGGCATCCTCCGCTCCACCCTCGACTCCACCGAGGAGTTCAAGGTCACCACGTCGAATGGAACCGCCGAAGCCGGACGCTCGTCCGGCGCGCAGGTCAGCCTGCTCACAAAAAGTGGCACCAACCACTTGCACGGCTCGCTCTATGAGTACTACCGGCCCGACAACGTCGTGGCCAACTCGTTCTTCAACAAGTACAGCCAGCTCGCCGCCAGTTTGCCAAACGAACCGCAATTCTACCTGGTGAACACGTTTGGCGGCAGTGTGGGTGGCCGCATTGTGAAAGACAAGCTCTTCTACTTTTTCAACTACGAAGGCCAGCGCGTAGGAACCCACGCCGTGGTCGGAGCTACTCTGCCCACGCAGTCTTTCATGAATGGCGAGCTACAGTACGTTGACACTAACGGCAGCACCGACATGCTCACCTCGGCACAGGTTGCCAATCTCGACCAACCCTGCACTTCGAACACCACACCTGCCAACCAGCCCGTCTGCCCCAACGGGCCCGGCCCTAATGCGGACGTCCTCTCGTACCTTGCCTCGGCAAAACTGACGGCAACCGGCACAACCCTCGGCGACGGCGGCCTCAACAGCGGCTCATATTACTTCACTTCGCCGGCGCCAAGTACGCTCAACACCAGCATCGCAAAGATTGATTACATTGCCAGCAGCCGGAATCGTCTTTTCTTCCGCGGCAATCTGCAAAAGGACACGGCTTCAGGCGCTGAGAACCTGCCCGGCCAGCCGCCTAGCTCTCTTTACGACGACAACACCAAGGGAATGGCCGCTGGATGGACCTGGACTCCGACAGATCACATCGTGAACGATCTGCGTTATGGTTTCGTCCGCCAGGGGTTTCAAATCTCCGGCCCCGGCGAGGCGAGTTATGTGGGCATCGCGGGACTCACTCAGCCTGAGGAGATCTGCGACTGCAACACTCTGCGCCACGTTCCAGTCAATGAGATTACAGACACCATGAACTGGAGCAAGGGTAACCACACCCTCTCCATCGGCGGCAACTGGCGCCTGGTCATCAACTACTTCGGCACCAACTCAGACTCCTTTGACGGCGCCTCAACCAATCCTCTCTATGCCAACACCGGCGATCTGCCCGCACCCAGCATGGCAAATGGTGACCCGGGCGACATCGATCCCACGTTTTATGAGGGCTCATGGCTTTACGGCTGGGGCAACATGGTGGGTGCCATCCCGGAGTTGACCAACGTCTACAACTACAAAATCACTTCGCCCACCACCGGTACCGCATTGCCCGACGGCGCCTTTGTCATCAGAAACTATCACGATAATGAATTTGAATATTTCATTCAGGACACCTGGCATGCCCGCCGCAATCTGAACGTGACTCTTGGGGTGCGTCACACCCTGCTGCAAACGCCTTACGAAGCGAACGGCCAGCAGATCTCACCCACCACCGACATTGACGCATGGTATAAACAGCGCGAAACGGCTGCCCTGCAGGGGCAGATCTATGAGCCCGACATCGCGCTCGCGCCTTCAGGCAAAGTCAACCACGCTCCCGGTTACTGGCCCAAGCAGCGCGATAACATTGCTCCCCGCCTTGGGGTGGTGTGGTCGCCTGAGCCCAACACATCGGTCCGCGCCAGCTTTGGAATGTATTACGACCACTATGGCGAGGCTCTCATCAACGACTTCGATGAGTTCGGCTCCGCGGGGCTGGCCACAGCCATCACCAATGGCGCTGATTCTCTCGGCTTCGAAACCTCGCCGCGCTTCACTGGTGTCAATAACCTTCCCGATATCCCATTGGCCACCTCTCCGACCGCGCAGACTTTCCCCTATACCCCGCCTGCGACCGGCTTCCAGATTTACTGGGGTCTCGATAACAAGATGAAGACCCCCTACTCTGAGTCGTTCAATCTCTCGTTCCAGCATGAGTTCCCCAAAGGATTCATCTTTGAACAAGCCTACGTAGGCCGCCTCGGACGGCATTTGCTGCAGCAGCTCGATTTCTCAGAGCCCGTCGATTACGTCGATCCCGGAGGCGGTGGCGCATGGTTCCCCAACGCGACCATGCTGTCGAAAATCGCTGACGCCTCGCCCTTCGGCACCGAACAGTATGGCATCTTCGCAGGCAATTACCAGAAGGTGAACAATAACGTTCCCACCATCCAATATTTTGAAGATGTCTTCCCTTACATGAAGGGTTACGATTATTCCGGTGAGAGCGCGACACAGGCAGTTTTCAACAATGCCTGGTCGCCTTTCCGCTACGTCAGCGGTGAAACTCTTTCCCTCGCGTTTCTCGATGCATTCGGAATCTTTCCTGGCAGCCCGTTCACCACGGGCGGTCCCAACCAATCCACTTTCTGGGCCGATCAGTTCTCATCGCTCTACGGCTTGACCACCATTGGCAACAGCTCTTACAACGCCCTGCAGTTCACACTGCGCCATCCCTCATCGCACGGGCTGACCCTCGATTTCGGTTACACCTTCTCCAAGTCGCTTGATCTCGAGTCAGAAACAGAACGCGGCGATGTCTTCACCAACGGCGACGGTGGCTACGTCGACTTCGGCATCCAGAACACCTGGAATCCCAAGCTCAACAAGGCTGTCTCCGATTTCGACACGCATAGTCTCTTCACCGCTGACTGGGTCTACGCTCTGCCTGTCGGCCGCGGAAAGACTGTGCTGGGCGACTCGAACGCCATCGCCGATGCTCTCATCGGTGGATGGCAATTTGCGGGCCTCGCTCGCGTCACCAGCGGCCTGCCTTTCTCGATGCTCACCCAGGCCTACCCCACCAACTATGAAAATCCGAGCTGGGGCATCGTGACCCAACCTCTCAAGTTAAAAAAGACTTTTGAGAATGGCGTGCCCCACGTGATGGATCAGGCTACTACGCAGGCCATCAACAACGGCGTCTTCACCGGCCTCGGGCCCATCCGCTACCCCTACCCCGGCGAAGCCGGCGAGCGTAACTTCTTCCGCGGCGACGGCTACTTCGACATCGACTCCTCGCTCACCAAGAGCTGGACCCTGCCGGAGAAGATGTCGCTCAAGTTTGCCGCCGAAGTTTACAACATCACCAACTCCAACCGATTCGACGTGAGCCCGGCTGGATTAAATCCTCAATTAACTCAGGCCGGCCTAGGCACCTACAGTTCAAGCCTCAGCACCTACCGCCGCATGCAGTTCGGCCTGCGACTTGATTTCTAAAAAACGCCTCGAACTCAATCCAGCAGAACAAAAGAGCGGCCCACCGGGTCGCTCTTTTTATTGGAGATTGTCGATTTGCCCCGACTCTCACGCCAGCCGCACATCAATCGCATGACGGCGCAGCAGGTCGATGTACTCCGCGCCCAGCACCGCATCCGTGACCACGATATCTGCCGCATCGAGCGACGCCACCGGAAAGATTGCGCCGCGGCCGAACTTGGTGTGATCGGCGACCACAATCAACTTGTCGGCCACTTCGATCATCTTCTTTTCCGAGCCGACCACCAGCGTGTTGTTGTTGCTGAATCCGGCTTCGGTAATGCCGCCCATCCCCATGATCACCACGTCGGCGCGGATGGCCCCCAGCATCTGCTCGCAGAAAGGGCCCAGCATTACTCGAATACGCGGATCGAGGTAGCCCCCGGTCAGCGTGAGTTCGATGTCGCGATCCGCTTCCAGCACCTCGGCGATGGGCAGCGAGTTGGTAATCACGTGAATTCTCTTCCCGGCCAGCGCCCGGGCAACCGCAGTCGCAGTCGTGCCGCCGTCGATGATTACCGTCTGCCCATCTTCAATCAGGCTGGTCGCCAGATGGGCAATGTGGTCTTTCTCTTCGCTGAGTTTTGAGCTCTCCACTGCGTAATCGCCGGCAGCCTGGACGGGAACGGCCCCGCCATAGACCCGCTTAAGCAGTCTCCGGTTTTCGAGGGCGCCCAGGTCGCGGCGCACGCTCGCTTCCGAGGTTCCCAGTTCGCGGCAAAGCGTCTCCACATCGATAAAATCGCGAGTCTGGAACATCTGCCGGATTCTAAGTTGGCGCTCAGCGGCTTTCATTGTCATGTGCATCCTACCGGATGCGGCCGTCAGAATCGATCAAATTCAATCACAATAGTCGATCCCGGAACCATTTATCCAACCGCCATCTCATGCATCACTGCATCGGTCACGTACTTTACAAGGGCATCGACATCCGTTTGCGAAATGCCTTGTTTGCCGCCGTCGCAAGGGCACGGTTGAAGAGCGATCGATCCAGGCATCTCGAGTTCAGATAACTGGCACTCCTGCATCCTGGAAGGATCGAATCGAACATCGGGAAGGCCCAGGCGCTTCTTGATTGCCAACAGATCGGAGCCCTTCTGCTCGGAGATGTACGAAATCGGAGAGCCCAGTTGCGCAGCCAGCATCAGAGTCCAGCAATAGGTCTCAAGCACTTCGGCATACCACTCGGCATGCGTAATGGTGTCGGCCCAGCATACGATCCCGTGATTCGATAGCAGAACCGTGTTGTGCTGCTTGACGAAGGGCAGAACCGTTTGCGCAAACGCCTCGGTTCCCGGCGTTTCGTAAGGAGAGATTGCAACCTTGCCGATAAATACCTCGAACTCGGGTATAACGAGGTTGGGAGGCACTCGGCCGGTGATTGCGTATGCGGTCGCATGCGGAGGATGGCAATGGACTGCGGCCTTGGCTTCGGGAACAGCTTTATAAATCTCGAGGTGCAGAAAAATCTCACTGGTCCGCGGCTTGGTTCCGGCAATCTGGTTGCCTTCAAGATCCACCAGGCACAGATCGCCGGGCGTGAGATCGAATTTGCTAACCAGTGTCGGCGTGCAGATCACTTCGTTTGGGCCGATGCGATAAGAGATGTTGCCGCCGTTACCGTCGACGAACTGCCTCATCCACAATTTACGGCCAACCGCGCAAATCTCGGCCTTGATGACTTCAGCCTCGGGTGTTGAAAACAGCGCCGGGTCAGGACTCTTGCTCCGCCCCGGCCCTTGATGGCCTTGCGTGTCGTGATGGCTTTGCATTACGTGATGGCCTTGCGCTGCGGCCGAAGAATTATTCGCCTTCGCGTTCTTTCCTCCGTCCACACCATTCCGCGCCACCTGAATGCCACGCTGCTGCAGAAAGTCTCGAGCCGACGGCGTAATCACTGCGCTCTGAGCCACGATCAAGCTCCCCGCGCCGTCCGCGACTGCGTCCTCAACATCTCGCACTGAAATTACCCGGCGATTTGAAATGTCGAAACTCTTTTTTCCCTGCGTCACTTCACACCTCTGAACATGCACCAAGTTATTCGGGCCTGATTTCGAGCGAGTCGACAATCAGCGCACAGTATGCATCCACGGCCACTTTCTCAGGCCAGAAAGGATTCGATGCCTCGCGCCCTTCGGTAAACGCCACCATCTGACCCACCGCCGCACCCAACTCATCCAGCGCAACCAGCGCCTTGCCGCCACCGCGCCCGTTTTTCGCGCAGGCATTCTCCATCGTCACCGGCTCAACCACCACCAGCCTTCTACCCGCAAACGATGCGAGAGCGGGGTTCAGCACCACGTTGCCGCGAACGATTCCCAATCTCATGCGCTCACCAACTCGGCAGTCACTGAGGCTGACTTCTCATCGACCAGGCCCATCACGACCATACGTGCCGGAGTGTTGTTGCCCAGCCTCGCCCGTGCAATATCGCCGTCCGTCGAGACGATCACTGTCGTTCCGACCGCCGCACCCTGCCAATCCACTACCACATTCGGCTCCGCGACCATACTGCCATCGCCTTCAATTCGCTGAACCAGCAAAAAACGGCATCCCTTCAGCGTGCAATGCTTCGCTGTGGCAACCACCGTTCCTCTTACACGCGCCAGAAACATGGCTAAATGATCCTCAGCGCGTTGCCCACAACCATTTGCCGCTCGCGAGTAAACGTAAGCGGCGTGGTAATGCCTTCTCCCGTCGGAGTTGCAATGGTGTGGCTGAAGTATCCTGGCCCACCAACGCCCAGCGAAGCCGGCGATGCGGCATTGTGGATGAATAGCGTGGTATTCATAGCCCGCGCCATCCGCGTTGCCGTTTCAACATTGCGCGTATGAATCACAGCGGTGTGCCGATAACCGTGTTCAGCTTTCACTGATGCTTCAATCGCAGAATCCACATCCTTCACGCGCACCACTGGAACAAAGGGCATCATCTGTTCCTCAGTCACGAATGGGTGGTCCTCCGTGGTCTCGCCAAACAGGAGCTCCGTTCCGGACGGAACGCGGACTCCCGCAGCCGAAGCCAGCACCGCTACGTCTTTGCCCACCAGGTCTTTCCTCAGGTGCGCTCGGCCGCAGCCTACTCCATCGCCGTCGAAGGTGAACGCCGCCTTCGTCAACCTTTCAATCGCCGCCCCGTCGAGTTCGAATCCCCCTGAACGCCGCATGGCAGCCATAAAAGCATCGGCGACGGAGGCGACGACAAACACTTCTTTCTCGCCGATGCAAAGCAGGTTGTTGTCAAATGCGGCGCCTTCGATAATGCACTTTGCGGCGCGATCCAGATCGGCTGTCTCATCCACCACGACTGGCGGATTTCCGGGGCCGCCTGCAATTACGCGCTTGCCGGACTTTGCCGCCGCCTTCGCAACCGCGGTGCCACCAGTCACGCAGATGAGCGCAATCCCTGGGTGATTGAAGATCTGTTCCGCGGCCTCGATGCTTGCATCGCGCGTCGTCACAATCACATTCTCAACGCCCAGTTCTTTCCTGATGGCGCGATTGAATAGTTTGATGGCGTATCGCGCCACGTTTGCTCCCGATGGGTGCGGCCCGAAGACAGCCGTGTTGCCGGCTGCCAGTATATTGATGGCGTTTGACACCATGGTCGGCACAGAGTGCGTGACCGGCAGCATCATCCCGATAACGCCCCAGGGCGCATGCTCGATGATGCATAGACCCGTATTGGCGCTCCGCGCCTCGCTGCGCATGGCTTCCACGCCGAGAACGAAGCCCATGTTTTTGAGCTTCAGAATCTTATGGTCGAGACGGCCAACTTTGGTCTCTTCGTACTCCATCCGGCCCAGTTCATCCGAGCGGTCGTTGCAAATTCCGCGAATGATCTCGATCATCCTGCCGCGCTGCTCAAGGCTCATCACAGCTACAGCCTTCTGCGCCTCATACGCTGCACTCACGGCGTCATCCACCGTCGCGAATACACCGTCTTCGCCCGGGTCGTGTAGCCTGCGCGAGCCAGCAATGCGCGAGCCAACAGCTTCAACCGATGCTGAAGCCGGCTGCATCTGAAGTCGAAGCCTGGCCACAACTTCTTTTGCAATCTCGGCCACCAACTGTTCCTGAATCTGCATTACGGCTTCTCCAGTAGCGTGCCTTCCGCTTCCACCGAGTCCACGATGCCGACAATCACTGCATCCACCGGAGCTTCTTTCGTCGCCGGTGTAAGCCGGGCCGAGCTGCCCTGCGTAAACAGCACGCATTCGCCAATGCCCGCCCCAAGACTGTCAACGGCCACAACTGAGCTGCCCGAAATCTGCAGCCTGCCATCCCGGCAGATGTAGGGCTGGATGAGCAACAGCTTCATCCCTTTGAACTTCTCGATCTTCTGCGTCGCAACCACGTTGCCGATGATCTTTGCGATAAACATGCCCGATCACCCCGTCTCAATAAGAGTTTGCCGTGCCTTACTTCGGTAGCACCGATGCAAGATTGCTGTGCGGGCGAGCGATCAGGTGCACGCTGACGACCTCTCCTACTTCTTTTGCGGCGCTCGCACCCGCGTCAACGGCCGCGCGCACGCTGCCCACATCGCCTGAAACATAAACCGAGCACAAACCGCTGCCCACTTTGTTCCAGCCCATGAACTCCACGCTCGCCGCCTTCAACATGGCGTCGGTCGCCTGCACCAGCGCAACCAGCCCTTTAGTCTCGATCATTCCCAATGCTTCGTTTGCCATCTCTGCTTCTCCCTTGCCGGTTACTTCAACATGCTCGCTACCAGCGCGTCATGCGGACGCGGAATGACGTGCGACGAAACCAGTTCACCAACGGTTTTTGCCGCTGCTGCACCTGCATCCACTGCCGCGCGCACGCTGCCCACATCGCCGCGCACAATCGCGGTCACATAACCGCCGCCGATCTGCACCGTTTTCACCAGCTCTACGCTGGCCGCTTTAACCATGGCGTCGCTGGCCTCAACCAGCCCCACCAGGCCCCTGGTTTCAATCAATCCGATTGCCTGACTCATTTCATTTCCTCCCGTCGCCTATACCGCGACCGGCTCATCGATTTCAATTTTTGCTGAATGTTGAACAAAGCTCGGCAACTCATCGTGCGGGCGCGAGATCACCTGCACGCTGACTACCTCGCCAATCCTCGCCGCCGCTTCAGCGCCCGCATCGGTCGCTGCCTTAACGGCGGCCACATCGCCTTCAACGAACGCCGTTACCAGTCCGGCTCCAACTGTTTGCCAGCCCGTAAACGTTACGTTCGCTGACTTGAGCATGGCGTCAATCGCTTCAAACAATGCCACCAGGCCCTTCGTCTCTATCATTCCCAGCGCTTGCTTCATCGCTTCCCCTTCTTGTTGTTGCTACTTTAAAAGCTCGATTTCCCTGGTTAAATGCAACCCGCAGGCATTGGCCTCGTCGGTATCCATGTGAACGTTCAGCCTGGAATTCGGGTCGATACGCACGCGAACCTTGTTGAACGTCAGCCCCGACTCGCCGCCCACGCGAAGCTTCATGTCATCGCCCTGGCTTACGCCAAAGTATGCAGCTTCAGCCGGATTCATATGCACGTGAATGGCCGCGCGAATCACGCCTTCTTTCAGCTCCACCACGCCTTTGGGCCCGATCAGGATCGCGCCCGGCGAACCCTCGATATCGCCTGAGGTTTTCACCGGTATATCGGAAATCCCGAGCATGATGGCGTCGGTGAACGCGAGCTCGACCTGCGTCCTTTTTCTCATCGGGCCCAGAATTCGCAGATTCGAAATCAGGCGGTTGCGTGGACCAACGATCGTCACCGACTCTTTGGCCGCGAAATTCCCTTCCTGGTAAAGTGCGCGATCGAAGCTAAGCTCCGATCCCGGCCCGAAAAGCACGTCCATATCCTCGCGGCAAATGTGCATGTGCCGAGACGAAGTCTGCACTACGAGCTCAGGCGCGCCATTATTGCCGGCTCGCTTCAGATATTCGAGCGCAACTTCACGTACGATTCGCTCCACCGCCGATCGCTCAATGACCGCTGTCCCTGCCGAGATTCTTCCGTTGCTTCCCATTGATACCTTCAGGGCTCTCGAGTTCGTTACGTCTGCGCTACCAGTGCTACCGAGGTTCGTGTCCGCTCTACGGCGGCCACTGTTTCTCGCGCAATAATCGCTTCCTCATTGGCCGGAATCACCATCACGCGTACTTGAGAGTCTTCGCTCGAAATCGTCCCTTCGCCGCGTTGATCGCGATTTTTATCTTCGTCCAGTTCAATTCCGAATGCGGCCAAATCTCTCAACACGGCCTTCCGAATCGCCGCGCTGTTTTCGCCAATTCCACCGGAGAAGCTGATCGCGTCCACGCCTCCCAGCGAAACCATGAATGCACCCAGGTAATGCCGGATCGCCCGCACAAATACATCTAATGCCAGCCGCGCACGCTTGTCCCCGCGCTGCGCTTCATCCTCCAGGTCACGGATGTCTCCGCTGCCGCCGCCGATCCCGGCAAGTCCCGACTGGCTGCATAACACCGCCGCCATCTGATCCGGATCGAGGTTGAGTTTCTTCATCATGTAGAGCACGGCGAACGCATCGATATCGCCTACCCGGTTGCTCTGCGGCAGCCCGGACTGCGGCGAGGTTCCAAAGCTGGTGTCAACAGCAACGCCATCGGCAAAGGCGGCCACGCTCGAACTCCCGCCCAGGTGGCAGGAGATATGCCGGACCCTGTCGCCAGGCATCACTTCCCTCACTCGCTGGCTCGCCGAGCGGTGGCTTGCGCCATGGAAACCGTACCGCCTAATTCCGTGCTGCTCACGCCACGTGTAAGGAACTGCGTAGGTCGTCGCGGATTCATCCATCTGCCGGTAGGGCGCAGTCTCAATCACAGCAACCAGCGGCGTCCCGGGCAGCGCTCGCCGAAATGCCTTGATGGCCGCGACATATGCCGGGTTGTGCGCCGCGGCAAAAAACGAGAACTCCTCCATCGCATTTAGAAACCTGTCATCGATGATCTGGGTAGCGTTCAACGGTCCGGCATGCACCACTTTGAACCCGACCGCCTCAACGCGGTTCAGGTTCGCGATTGCTTTTCCGGGGCCGGCAATCTCCGCTATGCACCTATCGATCGCGGCTGTGAAGTCGGCGAATTTCCCGCCGGGCTGGCCGATTCGCTCCATGCGCCCCTGGGCCAGCACCCGCTCGGTTTCCTGCATGTCGACGAGACGGTACTTGAAGGAAGTACTTCCGATATTCGGAATCAGGCAGATCATAATCGTGCTCAGTATTGATTGTTATAGGAATAATATGGTAATTTAACAATCAAAGTCAATCACAAATGTCGAAAGATTTGCATGACCAGTCGAACACCATCTGAATTCAGCGCGTTATCCCCAAGCGAACTCAATCGGGCTCTCGCGCGGATTGAAGAACTGGGGATCGTTGGAGCCGGAGGAGGAGGGTACCCCACGGCCGCGAAACTCCGCACCCAGGTTTCGACCTTGATTGCGAATGCCGCTGAATGCGAACCCCTTCTGCACAAAGACAAGGAACTCCTGTTGCATCATGCCGAGCCGTTTCTCCGCGGTCTTCAAATCGCGATGAAAGTGGTTGGCGCTCGCGATGGCGTCATCGGAATCAAAGACAAGTACCACGAGATCATCGACGCTCTTCGCGCCCAATCTCCGGCCAGTATTCGCATCGTCGCTTTGCCTGACGTGTATCCCGCGGGAGACGAGTTCGTCCTCGTCCACCTCGTGACGGGCCGGATCATCCCGCCGGGAGGGCTGCCCAAAGACGTTGACGCAGTGGTAGCCAATGTCGAAACGCTCATGAACATCGGGCTCGACCGACCGGTAACGTACAAATACCTTACCGTTGCAGGAGCCGTTCAGAATCCGTGTACGCTGCGCGTACCTGTCGGGATATCGATTGGTGAGGTGATCGATGCCGCAGGCGGCGCAACCTGTTCGGACTTCGCAGTTTTACTAGGCGGCGTGATGATGGCCAAACCCGCCGCATGCCTCGAGGCTCCCGTCACAAAAACTATCGGCGGCATCGTAGTGCTGCCCTCGTCGCACAAGCTTATCCGCCGGCACACCGCGCCCTGGCAGCAGGTCGCGCGCATCGGACGTTCATCCTGCGACCAGTGCCGGTTCTGCACTGAGTTCTGTCCGCGGTTCCTGCTCGGCCACCCCATTGAACCGCATCGCGCCATGCAGAGCCTGGGGTTTTCGGAGGGCGCTGACGCCATGGTTGCCGGCACCCTCTACTGCTGCGAGTGCAATCTTTGCACCATGTATGCATGCCCTGAGGATCTCGATCCGAAGAACGTTTGCACCCACTCGAAGCCGCTGGCGCGAGAGCGTGGCCTGTTTTTCAAAGGCTCACCCGAGTCCATAAGCGCACACCCGATGGCGGAGTTTCGACGGGTGCCAATGCGCCGCCTAATCGCCAGGCTCGGTTTGAGCGAATACAAAAACACAGGACCACTGATCGACCTTGACTTTGCGCCGCGCAGGGTGACTCTCCCGCTCAAACAACACGCCGGAGCCGCTGCGCTGCCCCAGGTAAGAACAGGCGAACACGTACGCCAGGGTGATCTGCTGGCCGCGCCGGAACACGGCAAACTCGGCGCTCGCATCCACGCAAGCATCGATGGCGTAGTGACTGTCGCCGGCGACTCCATCTCGATTGAGGCCTTGCCATGAGCTGCATACCAAGCCTTCAGCAAATCACCCAGCCGTCGTGCATGAGTTCTCTGCCCTCGCGCTGCGATTGAAAGGGACCAAAGTGGAATCTGAAATCAACTCCATTGGACTCATCGAACTCTCAAGCGTGGCCGCGGGTATTCTGGTTGAAGACACGATGCTGAAGGCTGCCGCGGTTCGTCTGCTGCTGGCGCGCACCATCTGTTCCGGCAAGTTCCTCATTGTTGTTGCCGGCGATGTCACCTCAGTCCAGTCCGCGCTCCACGCCGGAGCAGCTTCTGCCGGCCCGTCTCTGATCGAGCGCCGCCAGATTGCCCGCGTTCATTCCTCCGTTCTGGCCGCGGTATCGCAAGCGGTTGAAGTCAATGCCGATCAACTGCGATCAATTGGCATCATTGAGACTTTTTCGGCGGCCAGCGCCATCGAAGCCGCGGATACGGCTGTCAAATCTGCCAACATCGTCCTCCTTCGCGTACACCTCGCCATGGCGCTGGGCGGCAAAGGATTTGTCCTGTTGGCCGGAGATATCTCAAGTGTTCAGGCAGCGGTTACGGCAGCCTCAAAAACTGTTGCCGAGGAGGGAATGCTGGTGGGCCGCGCCGTAATTCCCGCGCCCTCACCCGAACTCTTCAGGGAATACATCTAGGCGCACGCAATGCGAGTGCGCACCTCAGGCAATCGAGCATGTCATCGTTGCTATAATCCCGGGGTGAGCTTATCACGCCGTCAAATTCTTCAACTATCCGCCACAATCTTAGGTCCCGGAATCCTCGATTTTCTTCACACACCCACTTGGCAGTGGACGAGATTGCCCATTCTGGAAGCTGCAACGACTACCGCACCGTCGACGCAGAGCGCGGCATCGCAAGTGCATTTTGTTGACGTGGCTCGTGAGGCAGGACTCACGACGCCGAACGTCTGGGGCGGCGTTGACAGCAAGAACTACATTATCGAGGCCAAGGGCAGCGGCATTGCGTTTTTCGATTACGATCAGGACGGTTGGCTCGACATTTATCTCACCAACGGGTCGCGACTGAATACCGCCTGGCCTGGGGGGAAGGAGCCGACCACTCAGCTCTATCACAACAATCGTGACGGAACGTTTACTGACGTGACTTCCGAATCGGGCCTTGGCCGCGCCGGATGGCAGACTGGCGTGTGCGTCGGCGACTTCGACAATGACGGCTGGGACGATCTGTTTTGCACGTTCTGGGGGCACAATATTCTGTTTCGTAACAACGGCAATGGCACATTCACCGACGTGACGAAACAGGCAGGATTGTGGAAGGATGAAGTCCGCTGGGGATCGGGCTGCACGTGGATCGACTACGATCGCGACGGATTTCTCGATCTCTTCGTTGCGAACTACCTCAAGTTCGATATTGCAACCACTCCGGCGCCTGGAGATAACGCGTCTTGCCAATACAAGGGCCAACCTGTGATGTGCGGCCCACGCGGGCTCCCCCCGGGCACCAATCTGCTGTACCACAATAATGGCGACGGCACGTTTACCGACGTTTCTGAGAAGTCGGGGATTCTCAAACCCGGACCTCGCACCTCAATCACCGCGGTGTCGTACGACTTCGACAATGACAATTGGCCCGACATTTACGTCGCGGTCGATTCGGGACCCAGCATCCTGTATCACAACAATCACGATGGAACCTTTACCGATATCGCCGTGTCGTCGGGCTGCGGATATAGCGATGATGGCAACGAACAAGCCGGCATGGGCGTAGGCGTTGGCGATTACGATTGCGACGGCTGGCTCGACATATTCAAAACCAACTTCTCTGAAGACACTTCGAATCTCTACCACAACAATGGCGATGGAACGTTTACTGAAGTTACGTCAAAAGCAGGCGTCGATCTCGACCGCCTCGGGGTGAAGTGGGGATGCGGGTTTATTGATTATGACAACGACGGATGGCCCGACATCCTCCAGGTTGACGGTCACGTTTATCCAGGCGTGGATGAGAATTCCAACCAGACGTTCTTAGAACCGCGAGTTGTCTATCGCAACTTGGGTAACCACAAGTTCCAGGACGTCTCAAAGGAGCTGGGGCCGGGAATCACCGCGCGCCACTCCAGTCGCGGCTGCGCCTTTGGCGATTTCGACAATGACGGCGACATCGACGTCGTCGTGAACAATATGAATGAGATCCCTTCACTGCTGCGCAATGATGGCGGAAACAAAAACAATTGGATCAAGGTGAAGCTGGTCGGAACCAAATGCAATCGAACGGCGATTGGGGCACGCGTGCGCGTTGTAACCGGAAAACACTCGCAAATTGATGAAGTCCATTCCGGAACGAGTGTGATGTCGCAGAGCGATCTGCGGCTGCATTTCGGTGTCGGTCAGGCCGCGAGGATCGACCGTCTCGAAGTCAAGTGGCCCACTACTCATAAAACCGAAGTCTTCACCAATCTCAATCCCAATCAGATCCTTGTCATCAAAGAAGGAGCGGGCATTATTCAGCGAATCCCGCCCAGCCTGAAGTCGAAGTGAGGCGAAGTTCTGCCTGTGATCGATCCCCACTCCTCATGGCTCGGTAAATGTGTAATGGCTCACTTGCCACGCGCCATCGATGAGCTGCTTGAACGTGGCATACACCGTTACTTCGTTCGATGGTATTGCGACCGTGGCCGAGGTAGCCGTTGTCACTTGAGAGTTGTACAGGTTCGATGTGCCCGCGCCGGCGGTTCCCAATAGCAGAACGTACTCTGCCGGTCCTGCACCGTTGCTCCAGGTAAAGGTCTGGCTGGTCGCGAGCGTGCCCGACGACGGCGAGAGCGTGGCCGGCGTTGGAGTGCCCGGTTCGGTAAAGGTGTACTCCGATTTCTGCCAGGCGCCATCGATGAGCTGATAGAACGTGGCATAAACATTCACGCCGTTGGACGGAATGGTCACCGTAGCCGTGGTTGCAGTCGTGTCCGGGGTGCTGAGTATGTCCGTTGAGCCAAAGCCCGAGGTTCCTAGTTGCAGCAGGTATCTCGACGGGCCTACGCCATTGCTCCACGTGAAGGTCTGGCTGGTCGAAAGCATGCCCGACGAAGGCGTTAGCGTGGCCGGAGTCGGTGTGCCAGGCTCGGTAAAGGTGTAAGCGGTGCTCTGCCACGCACCATTGATGAGTTGCCTGAGCGTGGCAAACACGGTCACACCATTGCTGGGAATGGTAACCGTTGCCGATGTATTGGTGGTCGCGCCGGAGGAGTGCAGGTCGCTCGAATCTGGCCCGTTGGTTCCCAGCAGCAACTGGTATTCCGCCGGACCGACGCCGTTGCTCCAGGTGAAGGTCTGGCTGGTCGCAAGCAAGCCTGACGAAGGCGTGAGCGTGGCCGGTGTCAGCGTGCCTGCCTCGGTAAAGGTGTAAGCGGTGCTCTGCCACACACCACTGATGAGCTGCCTCAATGTGGCAAACACGGTCACACCATCGCTGGGAATCGTGACCGTTACCGATGTATTGGTGGTCGGGCCCGAGTTGTACAGGTTGCTTGAATTTGGCCCACTGGTTCCCAACAACAACTGGTAAGATGCTGGACCGACGCCGTTGCTCCAGGTGAAGGTCTGGCTGGCCGGAAGCATGCCTGAAGTTGGCGAAAGCGTAGCCGGCGTTGGAGTGCCCGGCTCGGTAAAGGTGTACTCCGACTTCTGCCAGGCGCCATCGATGAGCTGATAGAAGGCGGCATAAACATTCACGCCGTTGGACGGAATGGTCACTGTGGCCGTGGTCGCAGTGGTGTCCGGAGTGCTTAGGATGTCAGTTGAGCCAAAGCCCGAGGTTCCGAGTTGCAGCAGGTATCTCGACGGGCCTACGCCGTTGCTCCAGGTGAAGGTCTGGCTGGTCGAAAGCGCTCCCGACGAAGGCGTGAGCGTGGCCGGCGTCGGTGTGCCCGGCTCGGTAAAGGTGTAAGCGGAGCTCTGCCAAACACCATTGATAAGTTGCCTGAGCGTGGCAAACACGGTCACACCATTGCTGGGAATCGTGACCGTTGCCAATGTATTGGTGGTGGCGCCCGACCGGTACAGGTCGCTTGAATCTGCCCCACTTGTTCCCAGCAGCAACTGGTACATCGACGGCCCTGCGCCATTGCTCCAGGTAAAGGGTTGGCTGATCGCAAGCGTACCCGACGACGGCGAGAGCGTGGCCGGAGTGACGACGACCGAGATACCTGTAGTGGCCTGAGCGGTGAGGTTGATTGGGGGATTCAGCGGCAGCGTAGCGGTAAGGATGTCATCGGTCGTAAACGCGGTGATTACCAGGTCGTTGAAACCGGCAACCCCCGATGACACGGCTTCTGAGGTTATGCCCCCGAGCAGGCCGGCACTGTCGGTCATGTTTACGGCGCCTGCGTTTGCAGCGGTGAATAGAGATCCGCTCTCAGACAGCGTTACAACCGGTGCAGGACTGAGTTGAGCGTTCCCGGCTGTGCTCGCCGGCGGTTGTGTGCTGAAGCCGATGGCGTAGTTGGTCTGCACAGAACCCGCGTCCACCGTGCCCGATGGGCAGTAGCCGCCGGTTGGTTGCAACGGATCGCCGCGCTGGTCGGTGGTTGTGCCGCTCGCAATATTCGAGGTAAGGCCCGCGCAAATCGCCACGCTGCCAGGCAGCGGAATCATGGTCTGCATTGGGCCGCCGTAATTGCCGAGAGGCGCAAGGTTGACGTTCAAACCGTTCTCCGGCTCACCGTCCCAGATGCCGATCAGGTTCCCGTTAATAATATTGTTGCCGAGAGTAATGTTGTTGCCGGTCCAGTAGTTGCTATCCCATAGGTTGTCGTCAACGTCATCCTCGGCCGATCCATTGATCGTGTTTCCCGTAATGACATTATTGGCGAGGTACAAGAGAAAGTCACTGTAGATGCCCCCACCTCCGCCGCCGTTGCTGAAGCCGGCGAGGGGGGTGCCGTTGTCGGTGGAGTTTCCAACAATTGTGCTGCTGTTCACCGTCACCTGGCAGGGGCCGTTGCTGTCGTTGTTGATTGCCCCACCGTTACCGTTGCCCCCATTGGCCGCGGAGTTCTGGTAGAACGTGCTGCTCGATACCGTGGTAATGCCGCAGCCGTAGAAGTCGGAGTTATCGATGGCTCCGCCATTGCCGCCTGTAGTGGAGTTCGAAGCGAAGGTGCTGTTTACAACAGTCAAGGTGCCGCCGAAGGCATTGAAGATGGCACCGCCCGAACCTGTGGCCTCATTCCCCGTGAATGAGCTTCCTGAGACGGTGAAGGACGCGGTGTTGGTGATAGCTCCGCCGCTGCCTCCGTTTGAGGCATAACCATTGTTGATGTTGAGGTTATTAATCGCCGAGTTCGAACCGTTCACTACGAAGATGGTTCCGTTGCCGGAGACGGTTGGGCCGCTGCCGTCAACTGTAACCAGGTTGGTCACCAAGCCGCCGCTGCCTGAGGTCAAGCCCTGAATGGTTGTGTTCCACGGTATGCTGAGCGAGCCAGGCCCGGTAATGTTCGGATAGATGGTGTTTGCGGTGGAACTATTGACGAGATTGGATGCCGCAAAGACTGTTGTGTCGAAGTAGATAGTCCCCGCTCCAAGACCAGATGCGGTATTCAAAGCGTCGCGCAGCGTGCACTGGCCGGGATTGCCGTTGTTGTTGCCGTCGGTCGTATTGCTTGTTGTGGAAGCGAGCGTCGTGCAGGTGAACGACCCATCGTCATCGAGGATTGTGTTCACAACAAGATTCGGCGCAATCACGTTGTAGGGGACGGTGTTGCTGTTGCTGGCTGCATCATTTGCGTCGCCCGAGAACTGGGCCGTGAAGCTGTGCGAGCCGAAAGATAGTGGAGCGCCAAGGGTCGATGCGTTCAGCGCAATCGTGGCAACGTTGGGTGTGCCGCCGCTGAGGCTTACCGCACCGGAGCCGAGCAAACTGCCTCCGTCGAAGAAGCTCACTGTCCCGTTGGCCGTGGGTGAAGAGACCGTGGCTGTGAGCGTTACTGTTTGCCCCAGTGGCGCAGAAGATACCGGCGAAGCGGCGAGCGTGGTTGTGGTGGACGGAGCCACGATGAGGGTATAGCTCTGCGAAATAGTGACAATGCTGTTAGTAACGTCGGTGGCTGTAAGCGTGAAGTTAAAGGTACCGTCCTGTGACGGCGTGCCGATGAGCGTCCAGCCTGTGCCCGTCGCAGTTCCCGGGGGCGTCAACGTAAGCCCGGCGGGAAGAGTTCCAGAACTCGTCAGCTGATAGTCGCCGGAACCATTCGAGACCGCGAAGCCTTGCGAGAAAGGAATTCCGACTGCAGCAGAGAAGGTTTCACCGCCCGGCGAAATAACGAGCGCCGGCAGAACTGTCAGGCTTGCCGACGCGTTGATATACGAACTGCCGGCGATAATCATCGTGGTGTTAAGCGACCCGCTGCCTGCAGTATCGACTGAAAGGCTTGGGAAGGTCGCGCCGGAGCCCGCAACAGTAGTGGCATTGTTGCCGCTCAGGTTTCCCGCGCCTGAGTAGCTCAGCGTTACTGGTACCGCTCCACGGTTCGCGCCGTTCTCAGTAACTGAGACTGCGACCGTGGGCGCCACCACACCGCCTGCTACGCCTGTGTAACTGGACTGCGCAATCTGGACCGCCGTGTAATTGGTCTGCACGGAGCCGGAGTCAACGCAGACGGAAGGAAGGGGACCACTGGTGTTTCGTAACTGTCCGTAGACAAGGTTGTAGTTCAGATAGCCGCGCTGATCAATATCGATCTGAACCGACTGTGGCTGCCACTGGGCGGGACTGTAGTAGATTGAGCCCGCGCAGATGGCCGAGCTGCCTGGAAGAGGAAGCATGGTCTGCGTAGGGCCACCATAGTTTCCGAGCGGGCCCAGAGTCATACTGTTGGGGTCATCTACCACAGCCTCGTTGAAGACGCCGACGTCATTTCCACCGGTATCGGTGTAACTGCCCCAGATATCTCCATAGAGACTATTTGAATTTCCGCTCACGATGGAATTGGCGAGCGAGATGGTGCCGCCACTGACAACTTCGCCGTTTGAGAAAACTTTATTGGCGATGCCTCCACTGCCCCCGACAGCCGAGTTTCCTGAAATTGTGGTGTTGGTAATTGTTGCCGTGCCGGAACCGACAGCGATACCTGCGTCCGGCCCCTGGTTGTTGGCAATCGTGCTGTTCACAACATTCAGCGTGCCGTTGTTCTCGTTATCGATTCCGCCGCCGTTGCCGGGTCCGTTCGCACCGGCCGAGTTGCCGGCGATAGTGCTTCCAATAACGGTCAACGTGCCGGAGTTGTAAATTCCGCCGCCGGAGTTAACTGTTCCGTTATTCGTGATGGTGCTGTTGGTCAGCGTCAGCACGCCTGAGTTCAAGATGCCGCCGCCATTCGCAGGAACACTGCCATACTCCTCCAGCCAGCCGCCGGAGATGATCAGGTTGCTGATCGATGTCCCAGCCCCGGTGACCGCAAAAATGGTTGACGACGGCTGGTAGATTGAGGTGCCTCCGCCATCCACGGTCACAAGGTTCGTCTGGTTGGCGCCGCTGCCCGTGGTGGGCGCGGTGAGCGTCGTGTTTGCCGGCACGGTGAGCGTGCCGTTGGTCAGCGCAATGGTGGTCGGCGCCGCAAAGGCAGTGGTGTCGAAGGTGATGTTTGCGCCTTCAGGGGCATTCGCAGCGGCAAGCAGTGCATCGCGCAATGAGCAGGCGCTGTCTGCGGAGTTATGGGTTGTCGAACTCTGCGGAGTGCAGTTACCGGCCGGCCCGCCATCGTCGGTGTTGACATTCACTACAAAGTTCTCAACCGTAGCTACTGAAAATGCGAGCGGCGTCGCCGATGTGTCTGAGCCAGCCAGGTACGCATCGCCCTGGTAGAGTGCCGTAAACGAATAGCTCCCCTCCGGCAGCCCGTTGGGAATATTGAACGTGGCAACTCCATTCACGAGCGGCGCATTTGCGAGGTTGTTGGCGCCGTTATATAGGATCACGAGTTCGCCATTGGTGCTTTGGCCTGCCACCGTGTAGGGCGAGAGCGTGGCTGTAATGGTGATCGCCTGGTTCACAGCGGCGAAGTTTGCCGGATTGGTTGTCAGGGTCAGAGTGGTCGACTGCAGCACCGTCAGGCTGGCATCTGGGGATGAACTGGATCCATTGAAGTTTGTGTCGCCGGAATAACTGGCAGAGAAAGTGTAAGTCCCCTCGGCGAGCCCGCTGGGGATAGTGAATGTGGCAACACCGTTCGAAAGCGATCCAGTGCCGAGGCTGCTTGAACCCTGGTAGAAAGTCACCGTATCGCCGTTTGTGCTGGCGACACTGAGGGGGTAGGTCGAGACCGTGGCCGTCAGCGTTATCGGTTGGCCGCTGCCTATATAGCCATTAACACCGTTGGTTGTGATCCCCATGGTGGTTGGCGCCTGCAGCACATCGATGGTGTCCGCCTGCGAGGTAGTGCTGTTGCCAAAGCTTGTGTCACCTGCGTAGCTTGCCGTGAACGAATCGTTCCCCACCAGAGGCACGTTGACCGTGAACATGGTGTTGCCTTTGCTGAGCGTCCCGCTTCCAACGGGAGTGCCGTTTTGGTAGAAGGTAATGCTTTCGCCGTTCGTGGAGTTACCGCCCAATACGCTATTCGGCTCGAGAGAAGCCTGCAGCGTGATTGGAGTGCCGTAAATGACGGCGCCCGGCGCGCCCGAAGTTATCGTCAGTGCGGTTGGAAGCTGCTGCACGGTCAAAGTGGGCGCCGTGTTGGTGTTGGTGGAATTCCAGTTAGAATCACCCGGATAACTGGCGCTGTAACTATAGCTCCCCACGGCAAGATTGCTGAGCTTGAGCGTGGCGACATTGCCGCTGAATAGCGCGGTCCCAACGGAGGTTGTACCGTTATAAAAAGTGACTGAGTCGGTGTCAGGGACGTAGGGGTACGTATTGAATGTGGCCGTAAGAAAAACGTCCTGGCCATAAGTGGTGGTGCCTACCGGGGAAGTCGCGAACGTGACGCTGGGCGTCACCTTCGCCACCGTCATGGCGGCTGCCGATGACGTGTTACTGGCAATAAAGCTGGTGTCTCCCGGATAGGATGCGGTGAACGAATAGCTTCCCGCCGGAATCTGATCGAGGCTCAGCGTAGCACCGCCGTCCATGAGCGTCGCGGTTCCATAGAAGGTTCCATGGTTATAGAAGGTAACCGTCTCACCGTCTGTGCTTGAGCCCCCCGTCACGTTATAGGGTGAGAGCGTTGCCGTTACTTGATTTTGCCCTCCGTAATTACTAGTGGTGGCCGGGCAGATCCAAGTCGTCGTGTAACTGCAAATCTGCAGCGAAAGGGCGGTTGCCGCTTGCTGCACCGTCACCGAAACCGGCGAAGTTGTACTGCTGGTGACGAAGTTGCTGTCGCCCGCATAGGTGGCCGTGAACGAGTCAGTTTGCACAAACGACAGACGGGTCGTCATCACCGCAACTCCGTTTGACGGCGTCGCCGTTCCGATGCTGTTGCTGTTCATGTAAAAAGTCACCGGGTTGCTCGGGGAGTGGCCCTGTGCAGAACCGGGTGAGATTGTTCCCGTCAGCGTCACCAGGCCACCGACTGTGACGGTGGAGACATTCGATTGCAGCGCAAGTGTCGTTGCAACCGGCTGCGCTGTCAGCGATGTGGTTGCAGAAGTGCTGGCGGAGTAGTAGTCATCGCCGGGGTAGCTGGCCTCTACCGCGTGACTCGCACTGGCCGGACCAACAGGCGAGACCCCGTTCAACGTTGCGGTTGCTGTGGTCGACAGCGAGCCAAGCATTACGTTCACTGTCGCAGGGCTGTCGACTGCTATAAGGTCCAGGACACCATCCCCGTTCAGATCCCCCACCGCTACGTCATCTACGGCGTCGCCGACTATTGTCGCGTTATAGTTGATAGCGGTTCCGAAGGTGCCATCCCCGTTTCCATATGCGACGGAGATTGAGCCCGGAGCTTCGCCCGGTTCCGCCCCAGGGTTTCCCAATACAGCGTCCAGCTTGCCATCCCCGTTCAGGTCTGCCAGTACCACGGCGCTGATACCGGCCTCGGGGTTAGGAAGGGTAGAAGTTACAGCCTGAAAGGTGCCGTCCCCCTTGCCCAAAAGTACAGCCGATGGGCCGTTGTTGTAGTACCACGAGCTCACAACCAGGTCTGGAAAGCCGTCCCCGTTCAAGTCTCCTACGGCAACGCTCTGTCCAGCGGGGGCGGAGTAGCATGTAGGGCCCGCAAAGGTACCGTCCCCGTTGTTCAGGCTGACGCACGCTCCTCCGTGATTCAGATCGGTCACAACCACGTCCAGCTTGCCGCTCCCGCGGGTGTCCACCAGTTCAATGGGTTCTGTCCAAGGCAACGTCACCTCCTGGCAGAATCCTGACGGATACCGCGCCGTCACATAGGGCTCCGAGGAAGTCGTCTGGAAGCTGCCATCGCCGTTCCCGAGCATCACACCAAACGAATTCAGGTTAGCGTAGCCGCAGTTGGGCAAGGAGAGATCTCCATAGTCCGAGAGCGTGATTGCAAGATCAGGCTTGCCATCGCCATTCACATCTCCAATGGCAATTCCGGTAACCGGACCCACCGCCCACGGCTCCCCTTCTGGATCAGTAAAGGCAGGAAAGCTGTATTGATACTGCCAGCCCAGGCGGCCGTCGCCGTTGCCACTGTTCAAAAGCACATAAATCTTGCTCGTCTGATTGTCGGCCATCACAACATCCGGATAGCCGTCCCCGTTCAAGTCCCAAACCGCAACGGCGCTAGGGGAGTCAGCATTGGGATCGAAGTTATATCCAACCGGACTTTGATAGGTGCCATCGCCCTTACCCAGCAGGACAGCTACATAGTTATTGCCCCCATAAACATAAGTGCCCTCGCCCCAGACTAAAAGGTCCGGAATCCCGTCCTGGTTGAAATCCGCAACAAGGACACCAATATTTCCGCCGGGATTGTAGCCGACAAATGGTGCATAGGTGGGCGTCGACGTAAACCCGGTGGGCGAAACGCTGCCCAGCACAAAGTTGCTGTTTGTGGTGTCAAGAAAATCGATCGGTCCCGAGGGTGACAGAGGCGGTTCGCCTGAACTCGACAGCGTGGCTGTGAGGGTGTAATTGCCCGCCGAACCGCTCTGCGCTATCGTGGTGGTTGTCGCGAACGGCCCGGCAGTCACAGTCAGATTCGCCACGCTCGAGACGCTGGCCGCATTCGAAGTGGTTCCATGAAAAAATGCCTGGTAGACGTGCTCGCCTGGGGCCGGCTTGAACTTCAAAATCGCCGTACCGTTCGACCTCAACTGAGCGGAGCCCGCCAGGTACTCATCTTCACAGTGGGGCGACACCGTATCGCAGAAGTTTACGGTGCCCAGGGTGACATTGCCCCCTCCCGTTTTGGTCACGCTCGCCGTCAGCACTACGATGGTTCCGGATGGCACCGACGTAACGGTACTATCGCTAGTATTTGTCACCGTGAGTGCTGTCGAAGTTCCAGTTTGCGCGCGCAGTAATCCGGCCATGCCGAAGAGGCAAAGCAGTGTAAGAACAGCAGCACGTGTGAAGGTTGAGGGCATGCCTTTACGGAAGGAAACAGACGCACGACGGCACGAGGGCGTGCTCGGAACACAGGCAACGAAGTACATCAGGGGACCTCAAATGGGGAAAAACAATAGGGAAACTATAGGGAACTTGTTGGAACGGCGTGCGCTGCATTGCCGGTCAAGAGATGGGGGGTCTCGAAACGGGCGCGTCTTAGAGTGCGGGCTGACCCCACCTTCGCAGAAGAAAATCGAGCAGCGACATACGACCAGGGGCGATCGTCAACCAATTTCCAGAATGAAAAGAGTCTAGCGCGTGAATGATGAATTTGCCAGCGAATTCATTTATTCACATAACACAAATGCGGAATTGCGGGAGCAGCGCGAAATAGCGTCAACTCTTTTACCGTCGGCCTTTGCGATCTACCGACAAGAAGCATCGGGCAGCCCACAGGGCGAAGTAGAACTTCAGGAAGCCGTAGAGTTAACAAGGCTTTCCAGAAGGGATACGGACTGAACCTCGGCACGCTTTCCCTTGACGGATTTGACGAGAAGAGTTTTCAACTCCCAGGGATTCAGATCTACTGTGTGGTCCAAGCCGAGAGCGCTGCTCTTGAGCGAAGCCTGGACAGCTTTGCCTGCGCGCTCCTGGATTCGAATGATGGTTCCCTCCTGCGCGCCTTCCGGGCGTTTTACTGCCAGCACCCAAACGCTCGATGGCATGATCTCAAGGTAAGAGTTCTGCCACGGCTCTGTGCCTTCGTGCGCGGAGTCCTGCACATACTCGGCAGGGGTTTGCAACTCTTCGGCACGGCGGTCGAGCGAGAGTTCGGTGTAAGTGCCTTTGCCGCACATCAACCAGAAAGTCCGCTCCTGACGGCCCTGATCCTGCCAGGCATTGTTGTCGTTGTGAGGAACGACGCCCGGGTTGTGGCGCGCGAAGGGCGCGGAGCGAATCAGCACGGTGCGAAAGAGTCCGTTGAGGCAATCGTAGCTGTAGGTTGAACTATTAAGAAGAGCAAGGGTGTAATCGCCGGCATTTCCAATTTTGCCCTGCACAGCGCCCCAATCCTGATAGGGTTCCTCTTCGCCGTTGGTCTTGCGTTCGAGCACCTGGCCGGGAACTTTTGCGAAGAACCGTGGCTGATCAAAAGCCGTTGGTATCTCCAGCTTCAGCATCTGCTCCTGCTGATGCCAGTCGATAACGAAGCGCAATTCGAGAAAATCGAGGCCTGAGAATTGCGCAATGTCGAGCACGATTTCAGAGTCCATCCAGCGCGCTCTCTGCCGAGTCACGCGAGTCACCGGGCCGGCTTCGATCACCGTCGAAGAAATCAGCATGGGGCGGCCCATCTCCTGCCGGAATTCGTTAATGCCATGTGCCCAGGTATCGGCGGTATCGGCGATTGCCACCAGGCCGACAGGTGCTGCGAGCAGTTCCGTCTCGTCCGCCGCCTTGATTGAAGAAATGCCGAAGCCGGAGTTTGAAACGGTAAAGCTGGTTTGAAATTCATCGCCCCTTGGAGGGTCGCCATGCGCAAGATGGAAAACCTTGTATCCGCAAGGTGGCAAGTCCACCCAGGCAGACAAGCGCGGAACAAAAGTGCTCATGCTGGCCGAAGGCCTCCACTGAACCGGAACCTTGCTGCCATCCTTCGAAGCAAGATGGGTAATCTCTTTGCCCGGAGTCCCGGATGGGTTTCGGTCGGTGTAGTACTCCACCAGCGCTTTGCGGCGCCAGGGTAGCGGATTGAAGAGGAAGACCGCGCCTTCTTCAACTGACCTTAAATCCACTCGCTTGGCCATGGTTTCGAGGGCTTCGACCTTGTTGCTCTGCGCGACTTCGCACGCATAGCCAACACTGTCGCGCACATCCTGATAATCGGAGTAGAGCGACGTTCCCGCCATCATGTCGTGAAACTGGCAGAAGAGTACCTTCCACCAACTCTCGGCATATTGATCCGCGGGATACGCGTGGCCGGCACTTGCACTGGCAACTAACGAGAGAGTCTCGGCCTCGCCCAGCCATCGCTCGGCGCGGCGATTGAGATACTTCCCTTCTCCGTTTGCCGAATAACATCCGCGCGAATGATGCTGTAACTCGGTTTTAACTACCGGCAACGATCCAAATGCAGGCGAGCCTTCAACCGCACTGAAGAAGCCATGAAAAGTGTCGAAGCGAAGTTCAGGCAGGCTGGGATCCTGGCGTAGTTCGAGAACCTGGCGAATCTGCTCCTTCGTGACCGCTCCGCCATGGTCTCCAACCCCGAGAATGAAAGCTGCATGATCAAAACCAGGAGCAAAGTTTTCAGTGGCAGCCCGCTTCAACTCGTCAGCGTCGTTGTCGTAGCCCAATAGGCGAAGCGTCAGCACGCGAGATCCGTCGGCCGCCTCCCACCAGAACAGCAGAGGAAGTTTCATCTCGTGAGCCTGTGGGCGCATGAAGGAGTAGTAGCCATAACCTGCGTTCTTGAGGAGGGTCGGAAGCCCCGCCGCATGGCCGAAGGAATCGGGGTTGAATCCCACGGTGACGTCCACACCGAGAGCGCGCCGGCAATACTCCTTGCCGTAGAGTGAATGGCGAACGAAGCTTTCTGAAGAGGGTATGTTGCAGTCCGGCTCAACGGGCCAGCCGCCAATGATTTCCCACCGCCCTTCTTTCACCCGCTGCTTAATCTCTGCAAACATTGTCGGATCGGCGCGCTCGACCCAGCGGTAGTGCGCCGAAGAGGAATGGCTGTAACAGAAATCCGGCGTCTCAATCATCCGATTGAGCGCACTGCGAAAGGTATTCAGCGCCTCGTCTGACCCATCGCGCCACGGCCACAGCCATGCAGCGTCAATGTGCGAGTACCCCATGATGTGAATTACTTTCTTTTGTCCGCCGGGCTGGGCGGCAAGGCCACGGGCGAACGCAGGCAGAGCTGCAAGAGTTCCGAGCGCTGCGGCGCCCTGCGATACAAAGTCGCGTCTGGAGATTCCATTGTGGGTCTCAGTCATTTTGTGTTCCTCGGTTTGTTCCCGGTAAGCGTTCTGTCGATGGCGGAGTGCTTATGTGCATGCAGCGTTCGTCGGCCCGCTCCCGCATCCGCTTTTACCAGCGGAAGAAACGATACGGGTCGTCCCACTCTTCAGGCGTGTCCAGATAAAGGCCCCTCGACCCACGTTTCTCATTTTCAATCCAGCGCTTCTCATTTTCTGCGACTGGCGTTGCAATGTGTTCGAGTATTGGCGTTTCGCCTGCAGCCTGCAAATTGCCTAACAACCGCGCAAGCAAACACGCCGCACGCCGGTAGGTGCGCTTGATATTCATCTTCCCGCCGGAGTAATCAAACTGCCAGGGAACGAGTTGGCAGAAGACCACGCGCCCATTGGCAGCCGTGGCCAGCACTCCATCGCCAACCGCTGTTGCTCCCCCAGAGATTAAGTCAAGTTCGCGCGGGTCGCGATTGTGCACTTCTGCCGGCGACACGCCCGCCAGGGGAGAGCTGGCTGAAAAAGGCTCAAAGCAGGCAGCGATGTGCTCGCGCCTTACCGTTGCAACGTTGATTGGCAGAAATGAATTGGCTTCCGCTGCGTCGAGTCCCAGTGCCAGCATGTGGCCACCCGCCTTTAACCACTCTCGAATGTCGGCGCTGCGCGCTGCCAACTTCTTCCCTCCTCCCGGCGCAACCACCAGCACCTGGGCCGCCGCTAAATCTGCGCCGTCGTAGACAGCAGGCCGAAAGCCCGCCGCGTCAAGATAGCTCTTGCCTGCGTCATCGCCCGCGTAAACCACCGTCCGCATGGGGCCCGGTTTCCATGCCTCAACATATTCGACGATGTTCTGCGCCAGCGTCTCCGCTGCCGGATCGGTTTCTGTCCTCCCGCTTATATCCGTCTGGCAGAAAAGCACCATTCCCTCCCCGGCCCGATGCTTGAGGAGGGATGAATATTGAAGCGCATAGCCACCGTCGAGGATGGGAAGAAAGTCTCCGCAGGCAGGCTTCTCAATAAGCGCGGATGCGACGTTGCCGCGATTGCCGCAACGCCACACGCGGGTTACCTCGATGCCCGCCCACTTCACCGCGGGTGAGCCGCTGAATTGCGGCGAGAGCTCGTAGCTCAAGCGCGGGGGCAGCGTGGTGGAGTCGCCGCGCCAGTTGCGCAAATGATCGTCGGCAATGCCTGACAGAACCGGATGATCGGGCACACGCTTGAATACCCAGCGCAGCCCGTATTCGGCGATCCGGAATCCGAACCGTTTCTCGAGCACCTCGCCGGTCTGCTCAAAGATGATAACTTTCAGCCCGTCGCGAACGGCGCTGAGGCTCGGCGCTGCGTTTTGCAAATTCAGAGCACCCTTCCCGATGATCAGCACTTCATATTCCGAAACGTTGACGCTTGCATCCACGGGTTCCCAGTGAACGTCCATGCCATCGAGCAGTTTTCCCGTCTCTCCTTTGGGATCGAAAAGAGCGATCCTTCCGCCCGCCTGGGGAATTGCGGGCCGCGGCAGAACATCAATTGCGAATGTGTCCTTCTGTTCTTCACCGTTGCCGAAATCGACTTTGGTCTGCAAGCTATATTGCCCCGGCGCCAGACCCGCCGGCAGCTCCAGCTTCAAGGGAAGGCGTTTTTGATTACCTGGAGGCACGATGACCGTCGACGCTCCACTCATGGGCTGCGGAATATCGAAAGACCACTCGCAGTTGGCCGTCACTTCCACTCGGGAGTTATTGATGAGAATCAGTTGTTTCTCCGCGGTTTCTCCAGTGACAAAGTTGTGGTCCTTGCTGGTGAATGCTGCGGGCTTGCCGCCGATGTATGCCAGCAAGGGCATGCAATTGCGGTACATCATCTCCGCGACGGGCGTTGGCTTATAGTCCGCGGGACGATACGACAGCAGCTCGCGAGCCTCATCTTCATGCACGTAAGCCGGGCGCGGGCCAGGCCGCTGCAAGTGCTCCCAGTCCATTTCCAGTTTCAGGTTGCCGCTGTCTCTCGCGCGGGTTGATTGTATCCAGTACTGCTGGGTATCCCACGGTGACGAAGTAGCAGTTCCCCAAGTACGCATGGCGCGGTAATTCTCAGCCAACTGCGCAGCCAACACGCGGAACACGTCCTCGAATTCCGGCGAGCCGAAAGTATGCGGGCAATCCCACCGCTTCCATACGCGGCCCAGCCGAAACTGCTCCGCTTCCCAGCGCAGATTCTCTTTCTCGGCTTCGGTGATCTGGTAAGCGCGCGCGCCCAGGGTTTGTGCATTCCATTCCGCCATGCAGAATTCCCATGGCGCCACTGCATCGCCAAATGCCCGCTTGCCCTTGTACCAGCCGCGGTACATCCCCCAATCCCACAGCAGGGGAACGCTGTATTCACACGGGAAGACCGGCTTGACGCCGACTGTCGCCCAGTGCTCAAACCAGTCCGACATCTCCTGCGGCGGAATCCAATTTCCATAAAAATTGATGGCATGCATTGAGCCCAGGTTTCCAGCGTGGTGGTACACGATGCGGCTGGGGTCGAGCCGCCGAAGAATCGCCTCAGCCCGCAACGCGCGGCCTGCGTTGATCAAACTCCATTTTTCGCGCGGAGCCACCAGGCCGTCGATCATGTCGGGGTTCATGTCTTCGCCGTACCCGGTTCCGTTGTGGCTGGTGGAATAGCAAACCACCGAGGGATGATTCTGCGCCACGCGTACATAGAACTCCGCATGCTGCGCGTACCCATTCGTTTCATCTGCATCCGGCTTGTCCCAGGTGTACTGGCCAAAGTGAGGCTGCGAAAAAGCAACCAGCACGCCTTCATCGTCAGCCGCCCTCAATACCTCTTCAAAGGCCAGATGCGTACCCGGTTCACAACCGTAGTTATGCGTGTAGACAAAATTGATGCCGAAGCTTTTATACCTTTGCAAGGTCGCGCGCGTGGCTTCGTAACTTGCCATGGTCGCACTGCCCTGGGCATTGTCGAGCGGGATCGCCGCGAGATACAAACGCGTTCCATTCAGGTAGAAATCTCTTCCGTCGATCCAGAACTCCCTGAAGCCGAAACGGACCGGCAACGCTTGATCGAGAACTTTGCCGGCGGAATCAAGCAGTGAGACGCTGACGTCGAATTGATTTTGCGGCGTGTGCGTGTCCCATAGTTTTTCCGGCCGCCAGTTCTCAGTTATCCGGATGCGGCCACTGCTAAGTTCGTCAGGCTGGAACGGCTGGCTCGTAAATTCTTTTGCCGCCTCATTGCCATCGCTATCAACAATCCGTGCACGCACTAAGTAAGTTCGCTCGGGATCGAGCGCGGCGATCGCCAAATCAAAAGTGATCTCCCAACTGCGAACCGAGGTTTCAACTTTCACATCGGCAATACGTGCGCCGGATGGCTCGCCCACAAGATACACATCGCCGCAAAGTCCGCGCCGCTCCACGCTGCCTGCCACTTGCCGCGCAGCGGCGCTGTCGCTGTACGACATCATCACGGCTTTGAGAGGCATGGCCGCTACAAGCATGCTGAGAATCTGTTTTTGGCCTGGGCGGCAATGGCCGGTCAGATCAAGCTCGCCGCCTGGAAAGCGCATCTCCCCAACTTTTACGCCGTCAAGGTAAACCACCGCATAGGAGTTCAAGTAGCCAGCACAAAGCGTGATGCGGCGGTCCGTCCAATCCTGCGGCACCGCAATCTCCCGCTCGTACCATGCGGAGGTTTCGTTACTCGCTTCTGTTTTTTCCCAGGAGGGATTCGGGAAGTAGAGTTGAGGCTCTGTCCATTCGTGATTGCCATCCGGCCAGGCTTCGGGCACGCGGAGGTGGCCCCACTCGCCGGCCGGCACAACGTCTGCCCCACTTCCTGCCGGCTGCCAGCGCCAGAGACCGTTCACGCAGATCCGCTCACGTGTGGGAGTCGACTCGCGATACGCCTTCGCCATGTCCCAAAGCACATCGTCAGCGGGCGGGGACTTCTGCTGGGCTTTCGCATTCGGGCGCAGAGCTACGTACGCCGCAGAACTCACGAATCCCTTCAGAAAACTCCTGCGATCGAAGTCAATCATGTGATTGAGCCTACATCAGCAAGCACTTCTGACTACGACCAGGGCGTCTCTCCACACAGCGAAACATCGATCCCCATCTCGGCCATCATGGCAGCCTTGGCTGCAAGCGCCTTTTCGGCGGTTTCAGAGTCGGGCGCGTATGCCACGTTTACGTGATTGGCATGGTGGCGCGCCATGAACTGGTTCTGCGAAACGCCGCGCAGCTTTACGTGCATGATGGGCCATTGCGGGGTGACGGAATTCAAGCGCCGCACGGTCTCGGCTGCCGGCAAGGTAATCGCGTCGGCGAGCCCCATGTCGGCGTGAACCTTTCCGTCTTCGACAAACGCTCGGCTCCAGACGATCGGGCCGGGTTTGCAGATTCCCTTGAGCGTGCCGCCGCCAAGCCTGAAGTACATAGGCGGTTGGCGTTCGCTGATGGCGCCGCGATATCCGCCGGTCAGGTGTGAGGCCGGCACCGCGCCTGAGATTTGGAAGAGCCAGATGAAGTCGTCGACGCCATCGCCCGTGTAATGCTCGCCCCAGCGCACATCGTGCAGAGTGGTCGCTGGATCGAGATGCATGGCGCTCCAAACGCGATTGGTCACCAGCGCATCCAGGCCGGCGCACTCGTCAACTTCGTTGAAGTGCGGCAGCGGCTTTCCGGCATAAAGTTCCTTGCCGCTGGTGCTGAAGGCGGCTGGGCGCTCCACGTTATTCAGCAATCCCTCCACCAGGTCTGAAGCAGGAGCCATGTCTTTCAATCCCTGCTGATACTGAATGCCGATAGCGTCGCAGCCAAAGTCGTCGGCGATGCGCAGGGCAGCAATGTACATGCGGCACTGGCCCAGTATCTGGGCATCGGTAAGATCGCTCTCTTCATTGGGGCCGGTGCGGAAATCGATGCCGCTCGCATCAAGCCAGGTCCGGATTTTGCCGGCCTCGGCATCCGTCACTTGGTTCATTGCAGCGATCAGTGCAGACTGGCTGAACCGCTCCTTGTACACGCCCATGGGATTCAGCAGATAGTCTTCGATGATGGCGTTGTACATGCCCATGCAGCCCTCGTCGAAGACGCCCAGGATGGCTTTGCGCGCGCGCAGAGCGCGAGCCAGATTTGCGCCGAGCTCAGCCTCAGGCCTGGACAATTTGGCTACGTCGAGCTTGTGCACCTGCTTCATGTCGTGGGTGATGCGATGCTCGCGCAGCCACTGGCGCAATCCCGAAAGAAAGAACTCATCGGTGAAGTCCAGGCTCCACAGCGTCGAGAATTTTACTCCAGCCTTATAGAGGCAGCCGTTGAGGTTCAGCATGCCCACCAAGCCGGGCCACTGCCCCGACCAGTTCGCAACGGTCAGAATCGGTCCACGGTGGTGCTCCAGCCCGCCGAGAACATGATTGCTGTATTGCCACACCGATTCGGCCACCACAAGTGGCGCATCGGGATGAATGCCTGCGAACACATCCATGCCCATACGCTGGTTCGAAATGAACCCATGCTCGAGCGCGGGATCGTAAGGATGCGCCCGGCGCAGCTTAATTCCCTCGGCAGCGAAAGCTGCAGTCAATTTGGCTTCCATGGCGGCTTGCGCGGCCCAGCAAACCTTGTTCGCTGACTGACGAAGATCGCCGCTGGCGACCAGTAGAACTTCATTCGCCGCGACCGGCTCCGCTGATTTAATTTCGGGAACTGTATACGTTGTCATCTACCGCCCTCTTTCTAAATCGATGATCGCCTTCGCTACAAGAATGAAGTGAAGCGCAACTCGGGCACCATCATACGACTGCTCGCCGCATCAATGCCAACCCGCAGCAATCCTGTGCCGGCGCTCAGCCTCTCGAATCCAGCAAGTTGAGTAATTCTGCCGTGATCGACCGCACAAGTTCTTCAAGCTCCTCCCTGGTTTTGGGCCGCTTGAGAGTTGAGGTCGTCGCAACCGAAACGCCGGAGGGATTGCGAACCAGGTTGCCTTTGGCCTGAGGCAATTCCCTTTCCTCAGCGAGGCGCGCATCAGTGAAGCCAAGGTACCGTTTGATGGCCAGAATCTCGTCAATCTTGACTGGCGGAATCTCGGGAAGCGGCGACTTGAGCTGAGACGCGATCATTGATGTCTTGCAGTACGTATCGATGATCTCGGCATTCCACTCCGCGTGAGTCACGGTGTCAGACCAGCAAACGATGCCGTGATTTTGAAGGAGAATCGTGTTGTGGTGCTTCGCCATGGGCAGCACCGAGCGGGCAAATTCCTGCGTCCCCGGTGTTTCATACGGCGCCAGAGCCACCGGGCCAATAAAAACTTCCTGCTCGGGTATGAGGTTTCCCTGGGGAAGAATTCCCGCTACCGCATGGGCAGTTGCATAGGGCGGATGGCAATGAACGACCGCCTGGGCCTGGGGCACGGCTTTGTAAATTTCCAGATGCAACGAAACTTCGCTGGTCTGAGCGCGATCGCCCACAATCCTGTTGTTCTCAAGATCAACCAGCGCCAGGTCCTCAGGCCGCAGGTCGCCTTTGCTCAGCATCGTGGGGGTACAGATTACATATTTCGGAGACATGCGCGCGGAAATATTGCCGCCGTTCCCATCCACATATTGCCGCTGCCAGAGTTTTTTGCCGGCCGCAACAATCTCTTCCTTCAATGCCTGCGCTCGGCGGCAGTGAAACAGCTTGTAGGGGTCGCTTTCATCTTCAGAATCCGAAAGGCGCGCTTCAAGATGTGCTTTGAGGGCGCGGCGAACAATTGCGGAAATTGAGGCTTCATCAAGGCTGGGGATCTGGTCGGCCATTCCACTCACAATGATAGTGCATAGGCAATTGGCGAACTGGTGGGAGGGCCGGGAGGCCCTCCCTACAGCCGGTCAGGAGACCGGCGGTACATGGTGCGGAAGTTGGCGAACCGCTTGCCGTCAGCTTCCTGCATTGAGAATGAATGGAATTGCCTTGGACACTTTCTGGCCTTTGAACTCGAAGACAACATGGGCCTCGTAGATGCCCGACGGTATTTTGTCGGTCGGGATTCCTGCCAGAATTGTTGCGGCTCCGCTCGAATCCGGCTTAATCTCGCTGGCCGGGCTGCGCAACACCATGCGGCCGTTCTGCCAGATCTCAATGCTCGCATCGACCGGGGCATCGACTGGACGCGGAGGATACGCGACCGCGTAGAACTCAAGATTTCCCTGGGCCACCGACCGAATTACACTCGACATCTCCGGCGTCACTACTTCACCGTTTTCTTGAAGAGGATCGAAAGCATCGGCAGGACCGCTGGCTGGATCGATTCTGCGGGCCAGCGCAACGTCGCTCATCGAAAGCCCTGAGGCTTGATCGACCACCAGTATCGATCGCCTGACGCTGGCTTTCATACTCATCCGGTCAACCGCGGCTGTCTCAAGCGTATAAGTTCCCGGCGGAAGCAGGAAGGGCGTGGTAAAGCTCACGGTTCCCTGCTCCAACTCAGCCATTTTTTCCGCCGGCACCGAGTATGGTATGTCCTTGCTGATCTTTTGAACGATCTTGCCTTGTTCGTCCTTGACCAGCGCTGTGACGCAGACGTGAACCTTGGCCCATTGCCCATCCCTGGTAACGGTCAAATCGTGTGTCGGCGCCTGGAAGACAAACGCCATCTGCGTCTGCGCGGAGCCGGGACGGAATTGAAGCGCCGCGGAATGGAAGTCGAACTGGTGCAGAACCGGACGGGTGTTAATCGCCTTCAAAGTCGCCATTTCGAAGGGATATACCTGGCGGCCGTTCAACACCGGAAGCGCATAGTAGCCTTCGCGGGCAAACACCCTCGCTCCGGAACGCGAAACTTTCACTTCGATTTTCCTGAAGCGTCCGTCGGTGTCGAGGTTGATGGGCGAGTAGCTCAGCTCGTAGTGGGTTCGCACATCTTCCATCGCACGTGTCAGCGGGTCGAGCAGATTCAGGTCGTCGGGCAACAATGCACCACCTGTGCCGTCCGCCAGCTCCACCAGATTCTCGCGGGTGTCGGAGTGCATCGCTGAATCGCCCATTTCGTTGGCCAGGGCTTCGGCCGGAGTTACCGCCTGGTCGCCCCCGCTCACCTTGTTGAGCTGTTGCCGCCGGCTGGCCGTGGTTGCGGCGTTTAACATGCGCCGCGAAGCATCAAGGTCCTCAACCGACGTCACTCCCCTGGTATCCACCGCGTACACGGTCACATTTGAGCGATTGGCGGTGCTGATCACGCTGCGAAGAAGCTCAGCGCTGTCAGGGGATACCGGCAGTCCCGCCGTAAACAGGAGCACAACTTTGCGCCCGGGTATCTGAGCCTGCGCCTGAATAAGCGACTGCAGCGGAGTTAAAAAACGCATGCTGTCGGCGTAAACGTCCTGCATTTCGTTCACGTATTCCATCTCAGACAGCGTGGCAACTAGATTGGCGGGGCCGTTAGCGGATGCTGTTGCCTGGGTCGTCACTCCACCGGTGTCAGGAGTATAAGTGCCGGTTGCAACGTCGCTACCCGCCTCCCCAACCGATCCCGCGGTGGGATCGTTGGGATCATTGCCCAGGCCCAGCCCGATCTGCGGCCTGAAGAGCTCGCCGCCAACGGGTTGATCGGAATTGATGAGGTTCACCGTCTGCTCTACTGCGGCAGCGATCTTCGGTCCGTCGTTGGTATAGGGCTGCATCAGGCGCAGGCCACCGAGCCCAAGACTGAAGACGCCTACATAGGTGCTTGAATCAAGTTGTTTCTCGATGAACTGCTTCATGGCAGCGTCGGCAAGGTTGCGTCCACGAGGGTCAATGTTGGCTATGACCACGGAAACCACGCTCATGTCGCGGAGCTGGTTCACGTTGAGCGGCGCCGGCGGGGCACCCGTATTCGAGGTCGCGGCTGCGTCGGTTGGCGAAGCCGCGGCCGTGGCTGGCTGAAGAGAGGCGCGACCGTCCATAAATTCAAAGTGCCGCACTTTTTGTGGGACGCCGTCCTCAAGAACCTGTACCTCGTCAGGCTTCAAATCGCGAATGATCTTTCCATTCTTGTTGCGAACCACCACGTCCAGAAGAACCTCAGAAACCGTGGTGCGCAGCGTCATGGAGTCAGAGGCGCCGGCTTCGGGGGCTTGGGCAGCAGTGGGGGGCTGGGCCGATTGCGGTGCCTGGGCCGGAGCAGGTGCGGATTCCTGCGCCAGGGCGGGCACCGCGAGGGGAAGAGCCAGCAGCAGAGACATGTAGAAACGCATAGTTACCAGCCGCCTCACAGTTTAACGCCAATCGGTTTGATTCCGAATCCTGGCATTTGAGATTGACGCTGGTGGTGGGAGAACTGACAGGATTCGCTGCTAGTTGGACGGGGGACACGATCTTTTTGTTGCGTCGGCGAATTGGCGACGATCAATACCAGCGCGGGCCAATCCTCTGCTGACACAAAGAGGCCCACGGCTGGCCGTGGGCCCCATTGGTCGGGAGCAGAAGTCTCCCCCGAATGGCGTCACTTCTATTGGGGCTTGGGTTTGTCCTTGTCTTCAGGCTTGGATTTAGGTTTAGGCGCCGGTTTTCCCTCATTCTTTGTCGGAGGCGGTGTAGCCGGCTTGGTCTCCGCCTTTGGTGGCGGCATTGGTGCCGGCATTGGTGCAGTCGTTTCCGGAGGCAGGGTTTCAGACTTGCCCGCCGCCTGCGGAATCGCCTTTGCCGGAGGGGGGGTGGCAGTCTTGGCCGGAGGCGCAGCTTCTGGCTTAACCGGAGGCGGAGTTCTTACTGGAGGCGTCACCATTGGCTTCTGGGGCGTTGCGGCTACTGGCTTGGCAACCGCCGCAGTTTTTGTCGTCGCCGCGTGGGCAGCCGCCACCGTCTCTGGCGGCGCAGATGCCCTGGCCAGCTCGGTCATTGGCCTCGGGGGCGGAGGTTTGAAACCCGCCGGAGCCGGATGAGGTTCAGCGGCCAGCGGCTTGGTTATGGCTAAATTGGTCGGATGCCCGCCATTGTTCGAGGCCAGGTTACTCTTGTCCGCGGCAGCCGCAGCCACATGCTGCTGCTGGAACGTGGTAGGCGGCACATGCTGCTCGTGCGCGGCGACCTGCTCCTCAGACGTGGGCTGGTGCTGCACCCCGTTGGGGCCGCCGTTGTAAGAAACGTTGGTGGTATTAATGATCGTCGTCTGTTGCACAATCGTCGTGTTGACGTAAACGTTGGTCACCACCGTGCGGTTCACATTAACAACCGCGGTGTTGTAAGCGAACGAGCCGCCATTCCACGCGCCGCCCGCAAAGCCGATGCCCATGTAGCCGCCGCCATAGTTCACGCCGCCATAGAAGCCGATGTGCGGACCCCAATAGCCGGCATTCCAGACGAACTGGCCGCCGTTCCAGCTCCAGTAGCCGGGCGTCCACAGCGCACCCGTGTAGGGCGCAGGCACCCAAACACCAGGCACCCAGTAGTAGCCAAAGATACCGTGGTGCCAGTAACCAGGCACCCACATAAGATTCGGTCCGGGGCAAGGTGGCTGCACATACACCGGCAAAGGCGGCGGCGCCTCCTCGACCGTAATTACCGCTTCAAATGACGCGGGTGGGGGTGGTGGGGGCTGTTCAACGGGCAGCCACCTTTGGCCGTCCCATACAAAGGTTCCGGTTCTGGTGGTTCCAGGTGCTTGAGCACTTGCCTGTTGTAGGGCCGCAACTGCAAAAACAGCAAGTGTAAGCAGCAACCAGCGTGCAGAGCGCATGAATGTCATACAGAATTCCTCCTGATCCTTTCGCTTCCACCGAATCAGCTCGGGCCCGCACAACCAAAGGGGGGAGTCAGGGCCTGGTGAAAATACAATAGGTTCTATCCAATCTAACTGGATTTTGCGCCAATCGCGTCTTAATTTTTAAGGATTGTTGTGGCCTTCGTTACACATCAAACACCTTCCCCTCGCATGCCATCCCCGTAGCTTCAAAGCACTTCTGCGCCTCGGCCAGCATCTGGTCCAGGAAGGTATCGTCGTGCGCGGGGTCATGGTGGAAGAGCATGAGCTGTTTCACTCTAGCTTGCTGCGCTGCGTCGGTAGCATGGGCGTAGCTGGAGTGTCCCCAGCCGATCTTCGATTCGTACTCCATGGGCGTGTATTGCGCGTCCATCACCAGCAAATTTGCTTCGCGGGCTGCGCGGACCAGGCCTGCATCGACCTCGGCAACGCCGGCCTCGTGATCAGAGGCGTGGACCAACACGTGCCCCTCCGACTCGAGCCGGAAGCCGATCGCGCCCTGCGGATGGTTGAGCAGAATCGGCTTGATCTTGAGCGAGCCGATCTCGAACTCCCTTTCGCATTCGATCTGCCGGAATTCGACCTGAGAACCTAGCTCGGCAAAGGTGACCGGGAAATACGGATCGGCCATCTGGGCGGCAAGGAGCAGGCATGCTTCCAGGGTCGGTCGGTTGGTGTAAATCGCAATCTCTGCGCCCGATTGGAAGAGCGGAGCGAAGGAGGGTAACCCCTGAATGTGGTCCCAGTGAAAGTGCGAAAGCAGAATGTGGATGCGGCTGACGGAACGATTCATAATCTCATCGCCAAGCGCGCGGATGCCGCTGCCGCAGTCGATAATGACCGGCTCCCTGGCGTCCGGGGTGCCGATTTCAAGGCACGTGGTATTGCCTCCGTAGCGCAGCCGGTCCGGCTCGGGCGTCGGAATGGAGCCGCGCACACCCCGGAATCTTACTTTCATGGTCGCTATCTCTTTCAGTTAACGGTTTACAAAAGGGGACGCGGGGAGAGCATAAAACACTGACCTGTATTCTGCATACACCGAATATGGGGGACCGCAATAACTCCTCAGTCCAGCCGCCTCCCACAAAATCTGTATTCGATACCCCGTCTGGGGGGGTATCATGGAGCGGTATTTTGCCCCGAAACAGGAGATTCACAATTCACTCGCTCGCCGCGGGATGCGTTATGAGCCTCTCGGAGCACTTGGCAACCCGAAGCACACGATAATGCCGGCGCAATCTAGCGACGCTGGCCACTGTTTGACTATCTTACTGGCTTAACCATCTCCGAAACAGCTATATGGGCTCTCAATCCGACTCCTCCCCCGGCGCAGCAGAAAGGCTCTATGCGCAGGCAACTGTTTTGCTTCACTCTGCTCCTCGCCTTGGCGCCGCAAGCTGTCCCGGCACCCGCTCCAACCGGCAACGTTAGTCTCATTTCGATCGTCCTCGAAAAGAAGCTTGGCGATCAGGTGCAGACTGTTGACCCCACTCACGTCTTTACCGGCGGCGACACGGTTCGGTTTCGGCTGCGCCCTGCGGTCGACGGGTTTCTCTACGTGATGGATCTGAACACTTCAGGCAAATATGAGGTGTTGTTTCCGCGGCCTGAGACGGGCAACGACAACCGGATTGCCAAGGGGCACGATTACATCATGCCTGCCACATCGAATGGCTGGTTTGAGATCACCGGGCCGGCCGGCCGCGAAACCATCTATTTTGTGCTGAGCCCTATCGAGCTCACCATCGGCCAGATGCAGAATCGCGCCACCTCCAATCTGCCTCCGCAGGGAATCGCGCCCTCGTCAATGCAGCCGCGCTGCGACGACGCGGTATTCAAGGCGCGCGGCGAATGCGTGGATGTGGGCGCCGGGCCAAAGACGGTGGGACCGAGTGAGGCCTTGCCGCGCGAGATCACCCAGGCTACTGCAGCCAATGGCGCATCGCGCGACCTCAAGTTCACTTCAGACGGGGCGAGCGCTACGGTCACTTCCGATTCGCCACTGGCTGGCCCCGTGGTTTACGAGTTTCTGCTTTCGCATAACTAGCATCATGACTTCGCGGTTTCTTAATCGTGTCCACGAAATTCGGGTGCCCAGGTCCCTCGCAGTCGGGCACCTGGAAATTCGCACTTTCCCGAGGATCTGATACTGGAAACTGTCACTGAGCCAACTTCAATGGGACTGGAACTATGAATCGAATGCAAACATTGGGCCTGGCACTCCTCGCACTCTCAACGAGCGCCGCGCTCGCCGGACAAAACGCGCCGGCGTCAGCCACGCCAGCACAACCGCCTGCCACGCAGGACCAGAACCGCGACCTTACCTTCAAGAAATCTGGCCCTGCGCAGCAAACTCAAACCACAGTGCAGATTCCGCGCAGCTACGCTCTCGTCGTCGGCATCTCGAAGTACGCGCATTTACCCCAGAATGCGCAATTGCAATTTCCCGACTCCGATGCCGAGTCGATTTACACGGTGCTCATCAGCCCTGAAGGCGGGCAGTTCCCGGCCGAGAATGTGCATAAGCTCATCAACAGCCAGGCAACACTTGAAAACATCCGCCATGAGCTTGAAGTCTGGCTGCCGTCCGTCACGCATCCTGACGACCGCGTCGTCGTGTACTTCGCCGGCCACGGTTTTGTGGCCAACGGCACCGCCTACATTGCGCCCTACGATATCGACCTGAACAACATCGCCTCCACTGCCTATCCCATGGAGACGCTGGGCAAAGATATCGGCACCCACATCAACGGCAAGTGGAAGGTGCTGATCACCGATTCGTGCCATTCCGGCGCCATCACCCCAGAGGCCGATCGCTCCACTGTCAATCACACCCTGCTCGACCTCGATAAGTCGCTGTTCTCAATTACTGCCAGCCGCGACCGCGAGCAGAGCTTTGAGAGCGACAAATGGGGCGGCGGCCACGGTATCTTTACCTACTACGTGGTCAAGGGCCTGGAGGGCGAGGCGGATACCAACGGCGACGGCATTGTTTCTGCCGACGAACTGGCCGAGTATGTGCACACTAACGTACGCGACGCCACCAACGCCGCTCAGAATCCTACCTCTGAGCGAGGCAGCTTCGATCCCAACATGGTGCTGGCCTACAATCCCACCCACGTGACGGCCTCGAATCTTCCGCCGCCCAAGTACGGAACGCTGGTGATTGAGACCAACATGGACGGTGTCGAAGTGTTCGTAGACGGCACCAGCGTTGGGGTTGTGAACAAGGCCGCCGCGCTGCGCCTGCCCGGCATTACGCCCGGAGCGCACACGGTTGAGGCGGTCCATATGGGCTATGAGCCCGATGGCCCGCGCCAGGAAGAGGTTTATCCCGGACAGGAGACCACGGTCACCGTCCGCATCCTCATTGCCCGCAATCGCAACCACGCTGCCGTCGAACACTTCAACCAGGGCATTCAGTTTTACAACAAGGGATTCGAAGAGAACTACCACAAGGCGGCTATAGAGTTCGAGGCCGCGCTGCAGATCGATCCCAAATACAGTCAGGCTGCCCTGTATGCGGGGCGCACCTACAACGCGCTCTACGAAGACAAAATGGCGCTGCAATATTTCAAAGAGGCCATCTCCATCGATCCCGATTACCTTGAGGCTCGCTCCAGCTATGCGGGCGCGCTGCTCGACGCCGGCGACATGGATGAGGCGATCCGGCAGTTGAACATCGTGACTCAGCGCGATTCTAAGAATGGGATGGCCTACTATTTGCTCTCCCAGGCCTTTGCGCGTAAGGGCGACTACGACGATGCGGTGCAGGCATCGCGACAGGCCATCGCATTAACGCCGGCCAACGCCGAGGCACACTTCTGGCTGGCTGAGTCGCTGCGCCAGAAAAACGGCTGCGGCGAGGCTGAGTCGCAATACAGCGATTACCTGTCGCTGTCAAACTTCGACAGCGGATTGGCAGGCAAGGCCAACTACTACATCATGGGATCTCTGTTCGGCATGGGCGTAAAGAAGCGCGCCGCGCAGGCTGACATCTGGAAGGAGCTGCGCGGCCAGGCCAATACCGGCCTTTGCGATTGTGAGTGGATGCAGAAGCGTTTTGACTCGGCCATCCGCTATTGCCAGACGGCGCTCACCTTCACTCCCGCCGACCTGTTTACCAATTACCGGCTGGGAATCCTGTATTCCGAGGTGTACAACCAGAACGGCAACGTGTCTGAACTTGCCGCCGCGCGCAAGCACTTTGAGAACGTGATCGAGGCCAACCCGGACGCAAATGAGGCCGACCGCTCACGAAAATATGTGCAGAATATCGACGCGGTGTTGGCCCGCCAGCCCTGATTTCCCTCCCCATGATGCGCCGCCTTCCAGACCGATTGATCGTCGCCTGCATCATTGCCTGCGGGCTCACCTTTGCGTTGTCGATGGTGGAGCGTTGGACCGCATTCAGCGATTTGACCAACTGGACCTACGACTTCCTTGTGAATCACGGCGGCTACGCGCCCACCTCGAAAGAAGTCGTCTTCGTCGATTTCGACGATGCCACCTTCGCGCAAATTCAGAAGTACCCCATCCCCCGCTCTACAGTAGCTGATGTCGTCACGAAAGTCGGACAGGCAAAGCCCGCCATCATCGGTCTCGATATCTTCCTCTCAGAGCCGCGCAATCCTGACGAAGACGCGGCCATGCAGCGCGCACTCACCTCGGCCGGCAACGTTGTGATCGCCATCCAGGCGGGAACGGGCCAGCTTCCCGCGGTGCTTCCGCTTCCCATGTTCTGCCAGCCTGAGAATCCCGCGCTGCCCACAGGTTTCTGCAAGGATGGCGCTCCTGGAGCCTTCGCCTACGCGGCCATCAACATGCCGTTCGACAGCGACGGCTACGTGCGAAACGCCGAACTGATCGCATGGAACAATAAACAGAAGGCCGAGAGTTTCCCCGTCTTCATGGCTGAGGAGTATCTGGCCCAGGTCGATCCCAATTGCAAAAACTGCACCCTCACGCCTCTCGACAAGCGCAACGCCATGTTCCGCGGCTATCGCGTCCCTTTCAGCGATCCTGAGGCGGGAACTTTTCGCATCGGCGACTGGGCGCCGCATGTGGCCACGCACATTTCAGCCTGGAGCGTGCTCACCGGCGCAGTCGGTCCAGCGGCGCTCCAAAACAAGCTGGTGCTGATTGGGCAAAGCAGCGACGCGGCGCGAGATCAGGACTTCTCGCCGCTCTTCCGTGTGCGTGCCGCCAATGGCGCCCGCGAACGCATCGGCGGAACCGAGTTGCATGCAGGGGCCATTGAAACCCTGCTCGATGGTCACGCCATCGCCGAAGTTCTGCCCTGGCAACGATTCACCATCGACTTCCTGGTGCTGTTTGGCGCCGCGTGGGCCTTCACTCGATTGCACCTGCGCATGGCTTTTGCCCTCGACGCAATCTTGATCATCGCCATCTACATCATTGCGCAGGCCACGTTTTCAAACTTCCACCTCTGGTTCCCTTATCTCGAAACCATGCTGGGAGTGTCGACTGCCCTTCCCTGCGGTGTGGCATGGCAATATGTGAAGGCCAACCTGCTGCGCTCTGAGACTGAGCAGCAGCGCGCGCAGCTTATGGAACTCTTCTCGCGCTACGTCGATCCCGCAGTGGCCAACGCCATCTGGGACCGCCGCGATGAGGTCAGCCTCGAAGGTAATGAGCGCGTCGCCACGGTGCTGTTCAGCGACATTCGCAACTTTACCGGCATCACGGCCGGCAAGCCCTCGCGCACCGTGCTCAAATGGCTCAACCGCTACTTCACCGCAATGGACGATGTAATCCGCGCACACGGTGGCTTCCTGAACAAGTTCATCGGCGACGGGCTGCTGGTGGTGTATGGCGTACCCCTCTCGCAGGGCGAGCCGGAAGATGCGTGCAATGCCGTGCGCAGCGCCCTCGCCATGATCAAGCGGGTCGACGAACTGAATGCCGAGAGGCCGGAAGGTGAGGACTTCCCCGAGTTCCGCATTGGCGTGGGAATTCACACTGGAATGCTCACCAGCGGCAGCGTGGGCTCGCGCGACCGGCTTGAGTATTCGGTGATCGGCGAAACGGTGAACCTTGCGTCAAGGCTCGAAAGCCTGAACAAGGAGTTCGGGACTGAGATTATCCTTTCCGAAGGCACCTGGGAACGTGTGAAGGATCGTATTGAGGGTATTTATCCCCTCGGCGCCACACATGTGCGCGGTTTCGACGAACAGATTACTCTGTACGGTATGGGGCCCCGTAAAACTAAATCTTCAAAAGTAGAAGCAAAAGAACCGGAGGTTCTGGCATGAAACGAACGATTGCAATCTTGTTAGCGGTACTTGCGTCTTGGGCCGTCACCCCGAGCAACGGGCAGCAGGCGCCCTCCAACGCGCCTCCCGCCCAAAACGCTCCCAAGCGAGTGAAGACCAAGGTTGACGGATTCGACCTGGCGCCGGAGAAGGCGACCGCCAATCAGATCGGCGGGGCTTCGCGCGGCGAGGGGGCAAAGACGTTGCTATACGCCCCGCACAAGGCGCGGGTGTACACGCTGCGGCCAAACTTTGCGTGGAAGGGCGATCCGTCCGCCACTTACAAGTTCCATATCCAGGACACGCTGGGCACTTTCTCGTGGGACCGCGAGGTCACGGGTTCCACCCTCGCCTATCCCGCCGATGCGCCGGCCCTGAATCCGGGGGCGATCTATCTCTGGAAGGTCGAACCCGATTCGCCGCTGCTCGGGCCACCGCCGCCGGCTGCGATCATGGTGGTGCTGGGCGGTGCAGACCGCGCGCAGATCGAGGCGGGTCTCGGTCAGATTCAGGGCGCCGATTCAGATGCAGCCCGTGCCAAGTACTTCTTTGACCAGCGCCTGTGGTACGACGCCGTCGATGCGTACTCCAACCTGATCGGGAAGAATCCTGGCCAGGCCTCGCTCTACCAGATGCGCGGTACGCTCTACGACCAGGTCCCGGCTGCCGGGCCGCTTGCCGATGCCGATTTTGCGCACGCTGACTAGTAGCGTAACTTCGTGATTTTGTAGTCTCATCTACGGAACTTGGGTGCCCCAGGTCTCGATTTTGAGACCTGGGATAGCACCAGTTCAAGCGGTCACGGTACCAGGCCTTCAACCTTCCTGCCAGCCTTCGTGCCCCACCCATTCCGCCGCTCTCCACGCCAGCCAGCGGAATGGGTGGGAATGCGCAAATCGACCGGCCAGTCAAAGTGCCGCCAGCAAGTGTTTCCTTGAGAAGCGTGACTCGAATCACGGGTTGCGGCTGGTATTCATCAGAGACCGCTGCAACCCGCGTCATTTCTGCGTACAACAACTCTTGACATTCACCTCACTTCACAAAAAATCAGTTGACTCAAGGGTGCTGAAAAGGCTACAGTTCCGCCATTCTCTTATTGCAGTTCTCCTCCTGAATACTCCCCCGGGTTTCCGGAGTGAAGCTTAAAGGACGGTTCATCCCCATGAAACTGCGCTCGCGCGGGCGCCTTGGCGCCAGGCTCGGCAGTGCCACTTGTGTGGCCATCCTCCTCGTATCCGGATGCAGCAAGTCAAGCATCGATTCCGGATCGACCTCGTCGGGAAGTTCAACTCCTGCAGGCACAACTGTTTCAACCGGTGCGCGGTTGGGCCTCATCTGGAACTCATCCGATTCCACCTTGCGAACGCTTGTGGGTGTGCCCGGCGCAACCCAGCTTGGCCCCGCTCTCTTTCCTGCCGGAACCTACTCCGCAGGCGCCTTTGCCGGCTTGACGCAAACAGCGTTACTCATCGATCCCAAAGGTAATCTCAACGTGATGACCCTGCCTTCTCAGCAGCCGGTCTCACTTGCAGGTAACCTCTCGCCTGCATCTCAGATCGTTTTTTCTCCGCATGGTAGCTATGCCGTAATTCTTGCTCCGGGTTCCACCTCCTTGGCGCTGGTGACTGGCATTCCCCAATCGCCTTCGGTAGCTACAGTCACTGCAACCACGCCGATTCAGGGAGCAGCCGTAAGCGACGCCGGAACCCTGCTGGTGGCCGCGAACGGGGCAACAACAGGCGTGACCGTTACTACGACAACCGCAAACGGAGCCCGCTCGACACTGGCGACGCTGGCCGGCTTTGGCGGCATGAGCTTTGTTCCCGGCTCTGAAGACGCACTGATCGCCGACTCCTCGGCCAACACCCTTGCCCGCTATCGCAGCGGAACGGCGACAACCCTGGCCACCGGAGTCAACGGCCTCAATCAGCCCATTGCTGTTGCAGCGTCGCAGGACGACCACTGGGCCGTGGTCGCCGATCGTGCCGACGGTTCCCTGCTTCGCGTAGATCTCACCGGGGCGACGCCCCCGGCTCAATCCTCATGCACCTGCTCTCCAACGCAACTCTCGGCGCTGAATGGCAACGCGGTCTTCGAGATGGTGGCGCCTGGAACAACTCCAGGTTGGATGATCCAGGCCGATAGCCCCACGTCGCGGGTCCTGTTTATCCCGCCGGTACGGAGTGGACAATGATGCGCCGTATTTCAAATACGCTGGCTTTTTTCTTCGTTCCCGCAGTCCTTGCTCTTGGTTTCTCGCCGCGGTTGCATGCCCAGTCGCCCACACTCGGCATTGGGGTGTCACCCAATCCGACCGGTTATGACAATAGCAACACTACTGTGACCGGCTTTGTGGTCGACGGCGACGGCTCTACCCCGACTGGCACTATCGACTTTTTTATTTCAACTAACAATGACACTTGCGTCTACAGCTTAAACAACGATCTCGGCAGCCAATCCGTCTCCGGGTCAGGTGATATCGCCTTTGCCGATCTGACCTTCACTCCCACGCAGACTGGATCCGTCCCCATCTGCGCCAATTATTCTCTCGGTGACGCTGGCATAATTGCGAGTACCGGCCCGATCGTGCTCACCGTGTATGGGCCCGCAACCCTCACCACCTTTGCCGCACCGCAACCGGTCTGGAGCTCCCCTCTCAATTTCACTTTGTACTTTGTCCTCACCTACGCCGCCGGCCAGAATCAGCCGCAAAACAGCACCATCACGCTTTACGATGACGTTGGGAATCAGGTCGGATCGCCTGTACCTGTTGGGACTATCACTTTAGCCGACGGCGTCACCCAGGCGGTCGGAGCTGTGATCCAGAATCCGAATTTCACAGACCTCACGAACCCCGGAACCTACAACTATTCCGCGGCGTTCACCAGCGGAGATCCCGCCTACGTCTCGCAATCCGCCAATGGATCTCTCTATTTTGTGAATCCGCTTACATCGGTGGTCCCGGCCTCGGTCATGGCCGGCCCCGTCCTATCTAACAGCGACACCGCTTGCACCTCGGTGAATCCCACGAACGGTGCCCAGACTCCGGGATTGCAGGTCACGCTCAATGGTTTCGACCTCGTCGTCAATGGCACCCCCGACGTGGCCCAGATCAATGGGACCCCTCTGAACACCATCTCTTCAAGTTCGACGCAATTGACTGTCTGCGTTCCCGACACCTATCTCACCTCCGTTGGAAGCGTGCCCATCAACATCAATGTCTCGGGATCCAATCCTGTCTCGCTGCAGGTTTCGCCGCCCTATGCGGTCACCACTACGACTTCAGCGGGGATTACCTCATTCGCGTATGGACAGAGCCTGGCTTCCACCCAGTTAACGGGTACGGCCACGCGGACTTCCACAAGCGATGGCGCGGTACCTGATGGGAGTGTGAATTTCTCGCTCAACAGCACCAGCGCAAGCTATAGCTATTCGCTCGGCTCCGGGAGCCTGAGCCAGGTTTCGACGTCGCCCCTTGTCCCATATCAGAATCCGTCCGCGACAAACCCACCGTACGCCGGGCTGATTGACTCAAACCAGACTCAGAAGATGGTCGCTATCGACCTGAATAACGATGGATTCGTCGACGTGGTTGGTTTGCCGGGAATTAATCCCGGATCTACAGCAGCCGGCCCCTATCTCCAGATACTCATGAGCACGGGCTCCAATGGGTTCCAGGCCGAGCAACAGGTCTATACAGGCTGCACCCCGCAGGATTTTGCTGTCGGCGACATCAACGGCGACGGTATTCCCGACCTGGTAGTCATCTGCTCGGTGAGCTCAGTGGCCGGAACATCCGGCACCCTCCAGGCCTATTACCTCACCGGAAACGGCGATGGTACTTTCCAGACTCCTGTCGCGTTCGGCGTCCTATCTCCTGTTACCACTCCGACCCAGGTCGTTATCGGGTGGTTTAACAATGACGCAGTCAACGACATTGCTGTTATCGACGGCGTCAACGCCGAAATCCAGGTGATCAGCCCCTTTGGCTCCCCATACTACGGGCCCGAAACCTACTTCGATAATGGCTACGGCCCCGTGGTCAGCGCCGGGGTGGCCGATTTCAATCAGGACGGGCTCTCCGACATTGCACTCGAGGAGTACTACTCTCCCAATGCCCCCAGTGATTCCGATGGAACCGGGGCCATCCTGGTCTATACCAGCAATGGGGCGTATAGCGGCTTTTCCTGGGACGGCAACGCCGCGACCTTCAGCGCCAGCTCGTACTATTTGCAGGGCATGACCATCACCAGCCTGCTCGGCGACAACTGGCCGGATGTGGCCATCGCCGACCCGGGTGGCGCATACAATTCACAGGACGTCTACGACAACGGCAGCATTCAGGTCTTTGAAAACGCTTGGCGCTCTGGCTCCTCGGATTTTGTTAATTCCGCCCCCATAGCGACGTTTCAATCAACATCCGTCACTAATGAACTTTCGGTTGCCGGACCGCCGTTCCCGCTCGTCAACTCGCCCGCATCGAATGCCGCGGTCGCGCCCGGCTGGAACCTGGTCTTCTCTTACCCTGTAGCCGGCGACACGAGCTTTATCTACGTCGGTGAACTCCAGTTCAACTCGAGCGAATCTTCCCTGACAATGGTGCCAAATCCCATTGACACCGGGGTGCAGGCCTATGCAACCGAGGGCGGTTACCAGCCCGGGTTCATTGTCGCCGCCGACTTGAACGGCGATGGTTTTCTCGACTATGCCGCCACCGCCTACATTCCCAACGGCTACCTGTTACAAGAAGAGTTGGTTCCGTATTATTACGGCAACGACGCTCAGACATCCACCACTGCCACCGATGCCACGCCCCTGAACGGCTCCCCGCAATTCCCTCCTCCCGGCAACTACACGCTCAACCTGGCTTATCCCGGGAACCTGCTCTTCCAGGCCAACAGCACATCTACAACTCCAGCGACGATCACCATTGCGCCGGGTGCAGTCACCGGAACCGTCTCCGGTCCCGGATCTGTCGGGTACGGCGCCGCACTCTCCCTTACCGCAAACATCTACGGTTTAACAGGTGGATTGGTGCCGACCGGCACGGTCACGTTCTTTGACTGCACCAATCCTGATAGTCCAACCACTCTTGGTTCGCAGGGCCTTGCTAGTGTTGAAACCTATGCGCAGGCGACGCTCAACCTCCCAACGCAGACCCTGGCCGCCGGCAACCACAATATCTGCATCGGATTCACAACGCTCGACGGCAATTACAATTCTTCGTATCCGGTCAATTACACATCGCTGACGGTCAACGGCGAAACGCTTACCCTCGAGCTTTCGATCAATGGTTCCACGTCCAGCGCAACCGCCCCGGCTGGCTCCATGGTCAACTTCCAGGTGTCGGGCTTCAACGCTACATCGATGGGAGAAATCATCTATCTGAGCGGCCTGCCATTCCTGAACAATCCCACCGCGACCATAAACTCCAGCGGCGTTGCCAGCTTCAATTACGGAGCATTGCCGCCCGGGACCTACAGCGTCTGGGCCTATTACAACGGCGACAGCGTCTACGCCGGTGCTCAAACGGGCTACACGAATCTCACCGTCACACCGACGCCTGTGACCGTCAATTTGACTTCCAGCGCCAACCCCGTCACCTATCCCACGCCTGTGACCCTGACCGCCAATGCCACCACCTTCGGTCTCGGCGTGCCCCCGGTCACCGACAGCATCGCTTTTGACGACGCCGGCAGCCAGCTTCCATCGCCATCGCCGGTAGCGCTTATGCCTGTGAACGGGAACAGCGGCCTGCTCGCGCGATCGACTTTGAACAACCCCTATGCCGCCGTTTCGGGCGACACGGTTATCGCCACTGTGACCGGCGACTTCAACCACGATGGGATCCCGGACATTGCCACTCTGCAGACGAACTCCGACTCGACCGCTATTCTGGTAATTGCCCTGGGCAGCAGCAACGGCGACGGTACCTTCCAGCCGCCGATCATCTATGGCACAACCAGCGGAACCAATGCAGTCGACTCAACTTCAAATTCCATGGCAGCGGCCGACCTTACTGGCAGCGGCTACGTGGATTCCCTGGTGATTGGCGCCTCTGACGGTAACATCGCGATACTGCTGTACAACAGTGGCAATACAGCCGGCGTTCTCAATTTGAGCCAATCCTTCGCGTCAGGCTATTCGAATGTAGTTGGCGTGGCTGCCGGCGAGCTGAACCTCAACCCCGCTGAGGGCTTCGTCGTCATCTCAGCCAACAGCGTTGAAGCCTTCCTCGACAACGGGAACGGCACTTTCCCAACCACTCCTTACTGGACTGCGAACTCGCCGTACATGTACAGCGATTTCACCGGCATCGCCATCGCAGACTTCAACGGCGACGGCTACACAGATATCGCCATCAGTGACGATTCCGGCCAAAACGGCCCCGATGTCACCGTGTATCTCTACAACCGCGGCCAAGGCACCTTCAGTGCCCCGGTCACCTACCCGGTCGGCGTATCTGCCACTGGAATTGCGGCCGGCAACATAAACAGCGACGCCTTTCCCGACCTGGCCGTGCTCTCGAGCGCCGACAGCACCGTCGACGTACTGATCAACGACGCATCCGGTGGATTCCCGACGGGAACCATCTACGGCGTAGCCACAAGCCCGACGGGCATCGCCATTGCCGACTTCAACGGCGATGGCTTTGCCGATATCGCCGTCACCGGCAACAGCACGGGCGCGGGCTCTGGCACCACCGTCCTGCTGAGCTCAAGCACCGGGGTCATGACCGGCGAAACGCTGCTGCCGACAGCCGGAAGCTCCGTAGCCGCGGCTGACTTCAACAACGACGGCAATACCGACCTCGCAGTCGGCTCAAACGGCGTCACCATCTACCTCGACAGCAGCGCGCAGGCCGTTGATCCGCCTCTGGTGTTGAATGCCGGTCCCCAGGCACTTACCACGGTGTACATGCCGGCCTCGTCAAGCAGCTTCTACGGCGCCACTTACAACACGGTCAGCGAAGTGGTTAACCAAGCCATGCCTACCATCGCCTGGACGCCAGCCTCCATTACTTATGGCGCGGCACTTGGCGCGAGCCAGCTCAACGCCCAGGCCTACTATCCAAGCACAACAAATCCCATGACCGGCGTGTATACCTACTCGCCGCCTTCGGGTGAGCCTGTCACGTCAGACACTCAGCTCTCCGTCACGTTTACGCCAACCAGCGAGCCGAATTACCAGGCCGTTACGCAAACCGTTACGGTCACCGTAACCAAGGCCACGCCCACTATTTCCTGGGCGACACCGACGCCAATCACTTACGGCACCACCCTGAGCGCGACCCAGCTCAATGCTTCTGCTACCTACAATATCGGCGGAAGCAACGTGCTGGTTCCAGGTACATATACTTACACTCCCGCCGCTGGAACGACGTTAGGCGCTGGCTCGCATACGCTCAGTGTGACCTTCGCGCCGACCGACACCACCGACTACGCCACTCCGCCGGCAGCGACCACTACAATCACCGTCGGCCAGGCCACGCCAACAATTACCTGGTCGACACCGGCGGCAATCACTTACGGCACGACCCTGAGCGCCACGCAACTCAATGCCACGGCGTCCACTGCCGGAACATTTACCTACACTCCGGCAGCCGGAACCACCTTAGGCGCTGGCTCACACACGCTAAGTGCGACCTTTGCGCCGGCCGACACCACCGACTACGCCACTCCGCCGGCGGCGACAACTACAATCTCCGTTGGCCAGGCCACGCCCACCATCACCTGGATAGCGCCCGCGGCTATCACTTACGGAACGGTTTTGAGCACCACGCAGCTCGATGCCACGGCGTCCACTGGCGGCACATTCACGTACACTCCGGCAGCCGGAACCACGTTAACTGCCGGCGCGCACACACTCAGCGTGACCTTTGTGCCAGCCGACACCACCGACTACGCCAATCCGCCGGCGGCAACTACTACGATCACCGTTGGCCAGGCCACGCCCACCATCACCTGGACAGCGCCCGCGGCCATCACTTACGGAACGGTTCTGAGCGCCACGCAGCTCGATGCCACAGCGTCCACTGCCGGAACATTTACCTACACTCCGGCAGCCGGAACCACGTTAGGTGCTGGCTCACACGCGCTCAGTGTGACCTTTGCGCCGGCCGACACCACCGACTACGCCACTCCACCGGCGGCGACTACCACCATTACCGTCAGCCAGGCCACGCCCACAGTTTCCTGGACAGCGCCGGCGGCCATCACTTACGGAACGGCTCTGAGCACCACACAGCTCAATGCCACGGCATCTGTTCCCGGCACATTCTCTTACAGCCCGGCAGCCGGAACCTTGCTGACCGCTGGCCCGCATACGCTCAGTGCGACTTTCACGCCGACTGACACCACCGACTACGCGATTCCGGCAGCGGTAACAACCACCATCAGCGTCAGCCAGGCCACGCCCACCATCACCTGGGCAGCACCGGCGGCAATCACTTACGGCACTGCGCTGAGCGCTACCCAGTTGAACGCAACGGCTGCCTTTGGCGGCAACACCGTGCCGGGAATCTTCACTTATACCCCTGCTTCGGGCACGGTATTGAAGGCGGGCAACAACCAGACGCTCTCGGTTACATTCACGCCAACCGACTCCACCGACTACGCAACTCCGGCGGTGGCCACAACCACCATCAGCGTCGGCCAGGCCACGCCCACGATTACCTGGGCAGCGCCGGCGGCAATCACTTACGGCACGGCACTGAGCGCAACGCAGTTGAACGCAACGGCTGCCTTTGGCGGCAACTCGGTGCCGGGAACCTTCACCTATACCCCTGCTTCGGGCACGGTAATGAAGGCTGGGAACAACCAGACGCTCTCAGTGACATTCACGCCGACCGACACCACCGATTACGCAAGTCCGGCGGCGGCCACAACCACCATCACCGTAAGCCAGGCCACGCCCAAAATCACATGGGCAGCGCCGGCGGCAATCACTTATGGCACGGCCCTGAGCGCCACGCAATTGAACGCGACGGCTGCCGTTAACGGAACCACAGTGCCGGGAATCTTCACTTATACGCCTGCTTCGGGCACGGTTTTGAAGGCGGGCAACAACCAGACGCTCTCAGTGAGCTTCGCGCCGACCGATACTACCGACTACGCCACTCCGGCAGCGGCGACCACCACCATCACCGTAAGCCAGGCCACGCCCAAAATCACCTGGGCAGCGCCAGCGGCAATCACTTACGGCACGGCGCTGAGCGCCGCTCAGTTGAACGCAACGGCCACATTTGGCGGCAACACTGTGCCGGGGACCTTCACTTATACCCCTGCTTCGGGCACTGTGCTGAAAGCTGGAGTCGGACAGACGCTCTCGGTGACCTTTACCCCGACCGACACTTCCGACTACGCCATTCCGGCAGCGGCGACCACCACCATCACCGTCAGCCAGGCCTCGCCCACGGTCACCTGGACGGCTCCCGCGGCTATCACCTACGGCACGGCGCTGAGCGCCACGCAGTTGAACGCGACGGCTGCCTTTGGCGGTAACCCGGTGCCGGGGACCTTCGCCTATACGCCTGCTTCGGGCACGGTGCTCAAGGCTGGAATCGGCCAAACGCTCTCCGTAATCTTCACGCCAACCGACTCCACCGACTTCGCTACTCCGGCAGCGGCGACCACCACCATCACCGTCAACCAGGCAACGCCCACGGTCGCATGGACAGCGCCAGCGGCTATCACCTACGGCACGGCGCTGAGCAGCGCACAGTTGAACGCGACGGCTGCCTTTAACGGAACCACAGTGCCGGGAACTTTCGCCTATCTGCCCGCTTCGGGCACGGTGTTGAAGGCTGGCAGCAGTCAGACACTTTCGGCGACATTCACTCCCACTGACGTCACTGACTACACAACCGCCACCGGCTCGGTCACCATCCAGGTGAACCAGGCCACCCCGGTCATCACCTGGCCAAGCCCCGGCAACATGAGCTACGGCACGCCGCTCGGCGCCACGCAGCTTAATGCCACAGCGACTCCCTCAGGCGGCACATTTACCTATAATCCGCCTGCCGGAACTACTCTGCCCATTGGTGCGCAGACCCTGAGCGTCACCTACGTTCCGACCGACACCACCGACTACGCCACGGCCACGGCTACCACCACCGTGAATGTCATTGCCGGCCTCTCGCTCGCGTCGATCGCCCCCACCAGCGCGCCTTACGGTTCTCTGGCTACTACTATCACCCTCACCGGCCTTGGGTTTACGCAGAATTCCGTCGCCCAGCTCAACGGCACAGCCATCCCCACCACGTACACCGGCCCAACGCAGATAAGCGCGCAAATTCCGGCCAGCTTCTTCCAGCAGGTTTCGGTCGGGACCATCACGGTCTTCGATACGGTCAGGAACCTGACCACCGGACCGGTTACCTTCACGGTCACGTTACCCAACCTCCAAATCACGTTCAGCGGTCCCAGCACCGCGGCGCCGGGCGAGCAGCCGACCCTCAGCCTGATCATGTCGCAGCCCTACCCGATCGATATTCAGGGCACCATGACTCTGACCGTCGAGCCACTCTTGCCTGGAGGGCCGACCGATCCATCTGTCCAGTTCTCCACCGGAGGAACGACCTTCAACTTCACTATTCCTGCCGGTTCCACTACCACGCCGACGGTCCAGATCCAGACCGGTACCATCTCTTCCACCATCACCGTGACGCTCACTCTGCAGGCCAACGGCCAGGACATCGAGCCGCCAAGCATTGTGCCGATTACCGTGACCGTGCCGAACGCCGCGCCGGTCATCACCAGCGTCACGCTTACCCGCGATGGCAACACGCTCACCGTCAACATCGATGGTTACTCAAGCACGCGCGACATGAGCAATGCCATTTTCGAATTCACGGCCGCCGCAGGACAGAGCGTCAACCCGCCCGAGATCAACGTCGATGTTTCCACTGAATTCAATACCTGGTACTCAAGCGACGCATCCGCGCAATATGGAAGCTCGTTCGCGTATTCGCAGGTGTTCAACTTGAGTAACGACGCATCAACCATCGGCAGCGTCAGTGTCGTTCTGACCAACTCCGTCGGCCAATCGAATGAAGTCACCGCGCAGTGAGCGCAAACTAGGATGATGAGCACTATGGCCAAGATCATTGACTCAGGAATAAGCGGGCGATTGGTTGCTCTGCTTGCAATCACGCTGCTGGTGCTCGAACCGGCCCTGCCGCTCGGCGCGCAGGTAGCCGCTCCCCCCGCCAAGTCCCTCCAGATCGTCATCCTTGACGATGAAGCTCCGCTGAACAACATCAGCGAACGCACGGCTCGCGAGCCCATCGTGCAGGTGCAGGATGAGAACCACAAGCCGCTTGCTGGCGCTGCCGTGCTCTTCGCCATTCATCCCGCCGCCGGCGGAGCCAGCGCTCTGTTTGCCAATGGCGCCAGCACTCTCTCGGTCGTGACCAACGCCAACGGCGTGGCTCGCGCCTCGGGTCTGGTCATGAATCAATTGAAAGGCACCTGGCAGCTTCAGATCACCGCATCCAAAGACGGCCTGACCACTACCACCACGCTCAATGAGACCAATGTGCTGCCCAACACTTCGCCCGGAAACGCGAATTCGACAACTACCAAGCCTCCATATCACTTTTTCTCATCTCATGCGTTTTCGCTGGTCTCCGGAATTGTGGCGGTCGGCTCACTTGCGACCGTTGTGGTTTTAAAAACAAACTCGAATAACGCAACCAACATCACCACCGGCGGGGGCTCGGTGGGCGCGCCAACCGCAACGGCAGGATTCAAGATCCACTTCTAGAATCGATCATCGAAACCAGCCAAAAATATGGGCGCCCCTCCCGGCGTCCTACAGGCAGGTCTTCGTCTGCGGGGCGCATCAAAGCTTCGCTTGGGCGGACGGAACAGCATTACCCGCCGGGTGCCAGTTGTGGAGTTCTTAGAAGCTGGGCGGTTGCCACTTCTGCACAAACTCCGATGCCGCTTCAAAAGCTAGCGGCTTCGAGAAGAAGTAGCCCTGGATATATTCGCAGCCTTGCGAGCGCAGGTACTCTGCGTCGGCCGCCGTTTCAACTCCTTCGGCAATCACCTTCATCCCCAGGTTGTGCGCCAGGCCGATGATGGCCTTCACCAGCACCTTGCTGCCCTGGTCCTTTGACAGCGTGCGGATGAAGCTCTGGTCGATCTTCAGTGTATCGATCGGGAAGAAATGCAGGTAGCTGAGAGAGGAGTAGCCCGAACCGAAGTCATCGATGGAGATGTTGATGCCGATCTCGCGGCACTTTTCCAGCACGGCGCGCGCTTTCTCAGGAGCATCCATCAACAGCGACTCCACAATCTCCAGATGGATCTGCAGCGGATTCATCTGCTTGTTTGCAATGGCCGCCTGCAGAAGGGCGGGCAGATCCACAGCCGAAAAGTCCTTGACCGAAAAATTCACGCCGACAAAAATCGGCTCCGGCCCCACCAGGTCCGGCGACGCCGCCGCCTGCAGCTTCATTGCCGCATCGCACGCCAGTTCCAGCGCCAGTTGTGACAGTTCGGTAATCAGGCCGCTGTCCTCGGCCACTGGAATGAAGACGCCCGGAGAAATCATGCCGTTGACCGGATGCCGCCAGCGCATCAATCCTTCAAAACCGCCGATCTTCATGTTCTGGATGTCGATGATCGGCTGATAGAAGAGCGTAAGCTGGCCCTTTTCCAACGCTTCTTTTAGCTCGTTATTCAGACGGATGGTGGTGAGCGCGGTGGCGCTGTTTGAATCGCTCTGCTCAGCCGCCTCGGCGGCCGGCGAGGCAGGCACCACGCGAACAGCATCGGTACGCGCGATCATGTCGCGGTAGCGCGAGGTCACAATTCGCATCACCATCTTCAGAACCGGGTCGGCACTCTCCACCCGGTGCGCAAAATCCTCGCGCGTAATCTCGATGGCCGTGCAGTCCTCAAGGGCGCGCACAGTGGCAGTTCGCGGCTTGTCGTCGATCATTGCCATTTCGCCCAGCATTGAGCCCGGGCCGCGGGTGCCGATCTGCAATAACTGGCCTGCGCGCTGCACCACGATTTCTACGTTGCCAGATTCGATAATGTAGGCGCACTCTCCGCGCTCGCCTTCGCGCATCAGAGCTTCACCCTTGATGAATTGTCTTGTCGCAGAGCCGTGCATAGAGTTTTTACCTGTCGTTACATTTTAGTTACGTATACGGGGGCGTGTCATCACAAATCCGGCTCGAAGGGCGGCGGTGGGATTTGGAGCGCTCGCATCGGCCTCCTCGCCCACTCGGATTACTGACCCAGTCCCCGGGTGCAGTCGGTGCCTCCGTTCGGGTCGAACTCGACAGTGCCTGATTGGTCGGTGCAGAAGCCGCGATCTCCCGTCTTGCCCGGTGCCTGCGGAACGGCGGTAACTGTAAATCCCGTGATGCGGTCGGTATCATTCACCGTCACCCTGGTGCAGTTGCCCACGGTGAAGATATAGCCGGACTTGTAGCCCGAGGCCAGATCGGCCTGTAGCAATTGCGCCGACTGCGGAGACGGCGCCCCGCTGCCGGCCTCGCCGCCCAGAGCCTGCAACGAGCACGCATAGCCGTTGGCCGGAAAGGTGGAATCGTACTGAATCTCAGCCTGTGTAATGGCCCGCAACGAGTTAATCGCCGAGGTCTCGTTGGCGTGCCTCTTCATCACGCCGATGGTTGGAATGGCGACAAGCATGAGGATAAGCACGATAGGGATGAAGGCAGCCAGCCCCACCAGAACCCAAACAAAGACAGGGACGCGTCGCGAGACAACCGCAGGGGGCGGTGTTGCGCCGGTCCAGGGCGGTGAGGGAGGCATCCCCGTTGGAGCCTCTTGAGGCACGTAGAGCGTGCCGGCCATTACTGGCGTCTGGTCCAGGGTGCGCGAGAACTCGGCTATCTTCACCCAGTAGATTATCCAGAGAACAAAATGTACCGGCAGTGCGAGGAAGTTCACAAGAGGGATGATTCCGCACGCTGCGCACACGCACATCGCAATGCCTATCGACTTACCTGGCTCCGGCTCAGTGCTTGGAACATTCCTCGCCCTGAATTCGTTTCCCAGCGATTTCGCAAGACCCAGCACCACAAAGAATTGCCAGACGAGGCTAAAGACCGGCACGAACATTAGCCACACTAAGCCGGGCTCCAAGGTTCTCGACTGAATTGAACACTTACTCAAGGCACGGGAGAGAGTAAGCAGGTAAAAGATGTAAGGCACAATCAAAAAGACAACAAGCATTCCAGCGACAACTCGAATGAGCATAACCGTATCCATCACTTCCTCCAGATGTGTCGAGGTTTCGGCGACAAAGCTAACACTGTCCTACGCGATTGGCAACTTCAGCGCTGTGCAAAGAGCGACATTGGTGTAACGGCGGCACATGTCGCCACTTTTCCTCATTGAGGCGGGATTTCAACCGCTCTCGCCTTATGCTCAAACTCTCCCTGAACGCTAAAATCTGATTAGCCATGTCCGAGTTCACCCACCTCCATCTGCACACTGAGTACTCCCTGCTCGACGGCGCGTGCGACGTTTACAAGCTCGTCGATCGCGTGGCCAAACTCGGCCAGAAGTCCGTGGCAATGACCGACCACGGCAACATTTACGGCGCCGTGCACTTCTTCAACGCGGCCAAAGAAAAAGGCATCAAGCCCATCCTTGGCTGCGAACTCTACGTGTGCAAGGCCGAGGACCATCGCGCCGAAACTCCCAACGACCAGTACAATCACTTGCTGGTGCTGGCCGAGAATGAAGAAGGATATCGGAACCTCATCCGCCTCACCTCCGAGGCCAGCCTGCACGGCTTTTACCGCCGCCCCCGCGTCAGCAAGAAGTACCTGGCCGAGAACTCCAAAGGACTCATTGGCTTCTCCGGTTGCCTGAGCGGCGAACTCTGCGAGGCCCTGGTAGCCGGCCAATACGATAAGGCCGCGGCCGCAGCCGGCCAGTACCAGGACATCTTCGGGAAAGGCAATTTCTACCTCGAAATCCAGGACCAGGGACTGACAGAGGAAAAGAAGATTCATGCCGACCTCTTCCGCCTCGAGCGTGAACTGGGAATACCGCTGGTAGCTACCAATGACTCGCACTACCTGTGCGGAGAAGACTCGCATGCCCACGACGTAATGCTCTGCGTGCAGACCGGCGCCAAGATCCACGAGGCCGACCGTTTCAAATTCGACAGCGACCAGTTTTTTGTGAAGAGCGCCGACGAAATGTCTCGGCTCTTCCCAGATTCCCCCGCGGTTCTCGAACGCACAATTGAGATTGCCGAGCGCTGCAACCTTAAACTGAAGCCGGTCGAAAATTCCTTTCCTGAGTTCGCTGTTCCTCCGGGCCACACTATTGACAGCTATTTTGAACACGTGTGCCGCGAAGGATTGAAGAAGAGACTCGAGACTGCGGTGCGGCAACTGGAGTTGCGCGGCGTTCGCCGTTCCACGCCTGAGGAATACGAAGTCCGGCTCAACTACGAGATCGACATTATCAAGCAGATGAAGTACCCGGGCTACTTTCTCATTGTCTGGGACTTTATCAAGTACGCACGCGACAACGGCATTCCGGTGGGGCCGGGGCGCGGCTCGGCGACCGGATCGCTGGTGGCCTACACCATGGAGATCACCAACATCGATCCGCTGCAGAATGTGCTGCTCTTCGAGCGCTTTCTCAATCCCGAGCGCGTGACCATGCCCGATATCGACGTGGATTTCTGCATGAACCGCCGCGGCGAGGTCATCGACTATGTGACGCGCAAATACGGCCGCGAGCAGGTGGCGCAGATCATCACCTTCAACACCATGGCGGCCAAGGCAGCCATCAAGGACTGCGGCCGTGCGCTCGATATGCCGTACGGCGACGTGGACCGCATAGCCAAGCTGATTCCAGCCACGGTTGGCATGACCATCGACAGGGCCCTCGAAGAGTCGCCCGACCTGTACAAGGCCTACGAAAGCGACAAGCAAGTCAAGGAGTTGATCGACACCGCCAAGAAGCTTGAAGGATTGGTGCGCGGCTCGGGCGTGCACGCTTCTGCTGTTGTGATTGCGCCGCGTCCGCTCACAGAGCTGGTACCGCTCAATAAAACCAAGAACGACGAAATCGTCACCGCCTACGATATGAAGTCGATTGAGAAGATGGGCCTTCTCAAGATGGACTTCCTCGGCCTGGCCACCCTCACCGTTATCGTGGATTGCATCAAGCTCATCGAGCAGAACCGCGGCGAGAAGGTCGACATCGAAACCATCCCCATGGACGACCTCCAGACTTTCGCGAAGGTCTTTCACTCCGCGCTAACCTCGGGCGTCTTCCAGTTTGAGTCGCCGGGCATGCGCGACATTCTGCGCCGCTACAAACCCGACACGGTTGAGGAACTGACCCAGCTCAACGCGCTCTATCGCCCCGGGCCAATGAATATGATCGATGACTTCATCGAGCGCAAATGGGGCCGCAGAAAAGTTGAATACATGCTTCCGCCGCTCGAAGCCATCCTCAAAGACTCGCTCGGCGTGATTGTTTATCAGGAACAGGTGATGCTGATTGCGCAGGTGCTGGCAAACTTCAGCCTGGGCGAGGCCGACCTGCTGCGGCGAGCGATGGGAAAGAAAGATTCCAAGGCGATGGCCAAGCAGCATGATCGCTTTATGGAAGGCGCTGCTACGCTTGGTCATCCCAAAGCTGCGGTGAGCGAAATTTTCGACCTGATGGCAAAGTTCTCGGAGTACGGCTTCAACAAGTCGCACTCGGCGGCCTACGCCCTGGTTGCCTACCAGACGGCTTATCTCAAGACACATTACCCGATTGAATTCATGGCCGCGCTGTTGACCTCTGAAATCTCAAAGCCCGACAACGTGGTGAAGTACATCAGCGAATGCCGCGAGATGGGCATTGCCGTCGAGCCTCCTGACGTCCAGGTCTCAGGCGCGCAATTTACTCCTCATGGCGAAGCGATTCGTTTTGGATTGGCCGCGGTTAAAAATGCGGGCGGCAATGCGATTGAATCCATATTGAAGGCACGCGCCGAAGTTGGCGGACGGTTCAAGAGCTTCTGGGAGTTCTGCGAAAAGATCGATCTTCGCGTAATGAATAAGCGCGTGATCGAATCGCTCATCAAGGCCGGCGCGCTCGACTCGCTGGGCAACCGCGGGCAGTTGACCGCGGCCGTCGACAAGGCAATGGAGCGCGCCCAGAAGGCGCAGAAAGATGCTGCGGCCGGGCAGTCGGGACTGTTCGGGCTCTTCGATGAGACGCCCCGGAAGGGTGGCAACGGCGACGATCTGCCTGCTGCGCCCGACTGGGAAGAAAGTATGCGCCTCGCAAACGAAAAAGAAGTGCTGGGCTTCTTCGTCTCGGGCCATCCGCTTGATCGCTACGCTGAAAAGCTGCGCAACCTTACCGGCGTCATCACCATCGCCGAGGCACTTGAGCGCAAGCCGCCGGAGCGGCGCTGGGGCGGGCAAAGCGATCCCGCCGACGAGATCGTGGTGGCCGGAATCATGCAGGGTCTGCGCGTGCAGAAAACGCGCCGCGATCAAAAACTCTACGCGCAGGCGATTCTCGAAGATGCGACCGGAAAGATCGAGTTGATTGCATTCCCGCGCGACTATGAAAAGCTCTCGGCCTCGCTTAGGATCGAGGCTCCGGTGTTGATTCGCGGAGTGCTCTCGGGCGACGACGACGCGGCTCCCAAGCTCTCGCTTTCCACCATTCAGGCGCTTGAAGAAGTCGAGGTAAAGCTGCCTACAGGTTTGCGCATTCGCATCAACGTTGAGCTCGCCACTGAGCAACTTCTCTCGGAACTCAAGAACGCATCCGATGCCGCGCCTGGGCCCGGGAAGGTGATGCTTCAGCTTGAGAAAAAAGGTGAATACGCGGTGATTCTCGAGCCTGAAGGCCTGAGCGTTGCCGCCGATCGCACCTGGGTTGAGCGCGTCGAACAGATGCTGGGCCGGGGCGCCGTGCAAACTATCGGATGAGTAACGCACGATGTGGCAGGGCACGACTTCAGTCGTGCCGATAAGGCTCATACAATGGTTATGGGCTTTAGCCCCTGAGGGGAAGGCTCATCGACCTCGAATGCCGCGCCAGAAAGCCAAATCAGAATTGAAAACCCACGGCACGGCTGCGGCGCGCGCAAAAAACAGCAGCCATGCGCGGTCACCAAAGCCCACCGTCTCGGGCCGCTGGCTCCTGGGCGCGGTTGCCGGCGTTGTTGCAGCCGCAGCAGTGTGCGTCTGGCTGGTTCTGTGCCTGCTCTTCTGGCAGGGTAGCTGGCAATTGCTCTACCATCCAACTTCGACGGTTGCGAAGACTCCCGCCGGCGCAGGTCTGGCCTTCGACCCCATCGGTTTTGCCGCCACCGGCGACGGCGTTCCGCAGCTTTCAGGATGGTGGATTCCAACCGCTTCTGACTCGCGCTATAGCCGCTACACTGTGCTTTATCTTCACCGTCAGGACGGCAACCTTGGCGACGCGATTCCGGCCCTCGCGCAGTTACACGATGCAGGCGTGAACGTGTTCGCCTTCGACTATCGCGGTTATGGGCAAAGCAAATTCGCGCGCCCAAGCGAGGCGCACTGGCTCGAAGACACAGGCTGGGCGCTTGATTATATGACTGACACTCGCCACATCGATCCGCATACGATCGTGGTCTACGGCGAGGATCTTGGCGCGAACCTGGCGCTGGAGTTTGCCGCCGCGCACCAGGAGTTGGCCGGCGTCGTGGTCGATTCTCCGCTGGCCGATGCGACCAATCCCATCTTCTCTGACGCGCGCGCTAAGCTGGTTCCTGCTCATCTGCTGGTTCGCGACAGGTTCAACCTGGAGGCTGCAGCTACGGCAATACACGTCCCCGCGTTGTGGCTCGAATTCGACACGCCATCGCTGCGCCAGGGGTACGGCGAGCCCACGGCTTATGGCGAGATCACGAGTCGCAAGACGATGGTGTGGCTGGCTCCTTCACCTCACATCGAGTACGACCAAACCGCGGCCTTCACACGCTGGCTCGATGATCTGGCATCCGCTCCTCGCTGATCCTGCCAGGCTTTTCGCCTGGACGATAGAATTGCCTTCTACGTCACGGAGGTTCCCCGTGGGCCACTACTACAACGAATACAACTTCTTGAGCGGCATGGCGCTGATCAAACGCGACGGCCGTCACGAGCTGGTGGAATCGGGCCAGGTGACCCGAGACATCAAGGCCAACTATCCGCACCCGCTGCCTTACGAATATCGCGACCTGTTACAGGATGAGACACCTCGCGAGTTCCGCTTCATTTGTCCCCATCTGGACGAAGTGGACTCAACGGAAGAGTACTGCCAATCGCTGGTAGCCAAGGCCACCGAGTACTTCGCCGACGAACGCGAAGTCTTCGCCCGCAAGGAAGCCGACCTGTGCATGCACGTCTGCTCTTGCCAAACCAGAGAGGGCGCGCAAACGGCGGCGCGTCTGATGGAAATACTCCGGCAGCTCACCGAAGATCTGGCTGAGGACATTCGGCGCGGGCCGCCGCACGAGACGGATTAAAACTCCTGGAGCATGGTTGTCCGTAGAGCGGGTGCCACTCGAACCTATCTCTGAAATTCGACCTGCGCAACGCGCACGGGTTTAGGCTTTCACCATGTCGCGGTGCAGGGCTTTGACCTGGTAGCCGGCTTTGGCCAGCCGCTTTCTTACCTCTTCGGCCATCATCACGCTGCGGTGCTGGCCGCCGGTGCAACCGAAGGCCACCGTCAGGTAGCTCTTGCCCTCTTCAACGTAGTGCGGCAAAAGGTAGAGCATCATCGCAGTCACTTTCGAAAGGAATTCCTTGCTCTGCGGAAAGCCGCGCACGTAGGCCGCGACTGCGGGATCCAGGCCGGTCTTCTTGCGAAACTCGGGGACAAAATGAGGATTGGGCAGGAAGCGCACGTCGAAGACCATGTCGGCGTCGAGCGGCACGCCGTTCTTGAAGCCGAAGCTGAGGCACGAAACCAGCAGACGCCTGGATTCGTCTTCCTGGCCGAAGCGCGACTGAATATGCGCACGCAGCTCATGCACGTTGAAGTTCGAAGTGTCGATGAGCGTATCGGCAACGTTGCGGATGGGGTCGAGAAGCTGCCGCTCCTCAACGATGGAGCGCCATACAGTCTCAGATCGTCCCAGGGGATGCGGACGGCGCGTCTCAGAGTAACGCCGAACCAGCGCGGCATCCTGCGCATCGAGAAATACTACGCGCGTGGGCAAATGCTTTTTTACTTTTTTCAGGATTTCAGGCAAGCGGTCGAGTGTAGGACCTTCGCGCACATCCACCACGATGGCGGCGCGCTCAACCTCAGCGGATTTACTCACCAGCGCAGAGAACTGCGGCAAAAGTTCGAGCGGCAGATTGTCAACGCAATCGAAACCAAGATCTTCAAAGGCTTTCAGCGCCGAGGCCTTCCCGGCCCCGGAGATGCCGGTGACGATCACCAGTTCCTTGCGCGCCTGGCTCTTCTCAGGGTTTCGCGGGGATGGCTTTCCGGAGGGCGTCATTCGCTCATGCTACAACGAACGGCGGCATTTGCGCGCGCCCCGAGGATGGTCCGTCCCCACCGCACACGTCTCGGCTCCGGCTGGTGTGAACAGACCCCGAATTCCTCACGGAAAGGGAACCACGCTCTCGCCCCAGAGATTATCAAGCCCTTCGGTGAGCTGCCAGTTTTCGGTCTCATCCGGCCTTTGAGCTTCGCGAAAGGTAATTACGCGGCCGGCGAACTCGCCGTTCACCACAAGCGGAGAAACTTCAACACTCAAATTCATTACCGGGCCGCGCAGGGTGGCTTCAAAACTTCGATTGCCACTGTCTTCGAGCAGCGCCGCCAGCACAACGTTCTCAAAGGGATTCGCTGCGGTCATCGTCAATTCGCTCATCAGGCTTCCTTCAACCTCCTCAGCCGTGCACCCGAACATCTGGGAAAATGCCGGGTTGGTGTAGAGAATATGATTTCCGTACGCAATGGCAACCGCATCAGGCAAGCTGGCGAGCACATCTTCAGTAAAGTTGGATTTTGGAGCGCGTTCGTGGCTGCTGGGATGGGCCACGATCACCGCGTCGCTCCTGGATTCGCCCAGAACGGAATACGTGCCCTCAACCGGCATCATGCGGCTTCCGGCCACCGGCATGGTGGCATGGAAAGGACGGCTGCGGCGCGTGCCTTTAAGGTGCGTCTGAGGCTCGGCCGTTCCCGGCAAAAGCCCCCACAATACCTCTTCAATGGGACGCTCCATCCACTCGCCGTCGGCTTCGTTAATGGTCAGCCTGGCCTCGCGATTGGCATACACAATTTTGCCTGCCCGCTCGAGGAAGATCAGCGCCGGCAGTGCGTCCAGTACCGCCATCTGCTCAATGGAAGTGGCAGTAGTAACAAGGTTGAGCGCGAGATCGCCCGCGGGGTCTGAATCCCGCATTCCGTGACGGGCCCAAACAGAGTCAAGATACGTGTTGACGGCAGCAGCGGCCATACCCTTGAGATTAGGGGTTCTCGCAGTGCGCTTCCATCCCCTAAACCGGGTACCCGAAATATCGAAAGTAGATTGACGGGGCGGGCAACCCCTCGCGAAAGTGTTCTATTTAAAGACAGTTATTTCGTGTGTTATTGCGGCTGCGATCCTGCAGGCTGCGCCGCCGGAGCTGCCTTGGCATTGGCGATCTCGGGATCCTTGAGCGCCTTGCCCGCTTCTTTGGCATGACGGCTGCCGGGATCGTATTCCGTAACCTTCTGGTAGTTCTGCCGCGCTTCCGCGAACCTGCCTAGATGACGTTCGCTTTCAGCCAGTCCCCAGTAAACATCGGCATTATCGGGATCGAGAACAAGCGCTGACTCGAACCGAGAGAGGGCGGCCTTCCAGTCCTTGGCTTCAAGATAGTATTTACCAACGCTCTCATCTTCCGCCGCTGTCTCTTGATGTTCCGGCTCAATCACATCGTCCCGCCTGCCATGTCTGCCGGCGGGCCTGGTGTCGGTGTCGGGTTCGGGCCCAATGGCGTCGATGCCGGCCAGGCTGGAGCTCGACCCGCTTTCGGCGGTAGGCGCGCCGTCATCGGGACTGTGCACCGGATCGAAATCATCTCCTGGCAGCAAAAGCAGACCGTTGGCCGACCCGTTTTCCGAGGGGAGGTTGATGGTGTTCTTGTTGGGCATTACCGGAACCGAATTCACATCCTCAGGAAATGGGTTGTTGCTGTTGGTAGGCGGCGTGGCCGGCTTGTTCTGGTTGTTGGCAGGCTGCGTTGACTGCGCTGGAGGATTCTGGGCCGGCGCCGGTTGCGACTGCGCATTCGCCTGGGGCGTCGCCATTGCGCACCCAGCAATAACCACCGCAACTGCAGCCAGCAACCTCACTTTCTCTTTTTCCACTCCCTTAAATGGTACGATTCGGCCATATGGTCAGTTTTACATCCCACCTTCAAGGATACGACTGCTAACCCGCATGGCACTCATGATTCGTTCTTCGGCAATACACGCCGCCGGCTGCTATACCACTACGTCCATCCGCAAAGGCAGCCGCGTAGCTGAGTATACCGGCCACCTGCTGACCAAAAAAGAGGCGGACAAGCTATACGAAAAATCGCCTGTCACCTACTTATTTGGACTCGGGGACGGCTCGATGGTCATCGACGGCCACTCCATGACAATGTTCATCAACCACAGTTGCGATTCCAACTGCGAAACCGAGGAGATCGACGGCCGCGTTTATGTTGTGGCCATCCGCAACATTAAACCTGGTGAAGAGATCACCTATGACTACTGCCTCTATGATGGCGGCGAAGACGAAGCCAACTGCAATTGCGGATCGGTGGCCTGCCGCCGGACCATGTATTCGCCTAAAGAGGTAAAAAGTCGCAAGAAGAAGGCGCGGCTGGCCGGCGGGAAGCCCGCCGTGAAGTCGAAGCCGGCATCAAAACGCTAGAGTATGAAGATGGGATTGAAGAAAGAATCGGAATTGCCGGCCCTGACCGCGGAACAGCTCGATATGCTGCAGCGGTTCGCGCTCTTTGAAGCCAGTCTGGATGACTTGCGCGCGTCGCTGGCAGGAGTCTGGGAGATTGAATTCGAATCCGGCTTGATGTCGGCTGGCTCTGAAAGGTTGATGCGTACTTCCTCAGGACACTTCAGGATTCCCGAGCCTGGCGTTGTGATCACTCGCGAGCATATTTCTAACGCTCTTGAACGCAAGCGTTTTGAGCTCATCACCGAGCGGGACCTGGTAGCCTGGGCCACGGTTCTGCTGCTGAATGATGCCTACGCACTCGACCCCGGCGACGAAGACCTGATCGCCGAATGGCTTAACGACATCAGCATTAGTCTCGGCGCGGTCGAGCCCCCGACCACCTCCAGCCGGGAACGATACAATCCCCTTTAGGCCGTCTCTAATTCCCCGGCCGATAAGGAGCGCACGCCATCATGGGTTACCAGGTTCTGGCCCGCAAGTACCGTCCGCAGCGCTTTGCCGACGTCGCCGGACAGGACCACGTCACCCGCACCCTGCTCAACGCGCTCAGCCAGAACCGGATTGCCCACGGCTACATTTTTTCGGGCCATCGCGGCATCGGCAAAACCACCATCGCCCGCATCCTGGCCATGGCGCTTAACTGCCGCAACCAGGTGGGAAGCGCCGAGCGGCCAACGCCTGAGCCGTGCGCTGTCTGCGACTCCTGCATTGAAATTCGGCAGGGCAACGCCGTGGACGTAATCGAGATTGACGCGGCCACCAACCGCGGCATCGACGAGATTCGCGAGCTGCGCGACGCGGCGCGGTATGCACCCTCGCGCGACCGCTACAAGATCTACATCCTCGACGAGGCGCACCAGATAACCGAAGCTGCATTCAATGCCCTGCTGAAGACCCTCGAAGAGCCGCCATCTCACGTGATCTTCATGATGGCCACGACAGAGCCCGAAAACATTCCGCAGACCATCCGGTCGCGCTGCCAGCACTTCAGTTTTCATGCCGTCAAATTCGACGACATTCTGACCCAACTGAAGATGATTGCCGAAGCCGAGCAGGTTGGCGCCGAAGACGACGCGCTGGCTCTGTTGGCCGAAGCCGGCGATGGGTCGATGCGCGACGCATTGAGCATCATGGACCAGGCAATTGCCTCGGCGCCGGTCGAGAATGGCCGGCCAATCCTCAATGCCGCGCAGATTCGCGAGCTCATGGGCGCGGTGCCGAATACCGTCTTTGAACGGCTGCTTGAGGCTGTGGCCGCGGGAAAAAGTGCAGACCTGATGGAGCAATTGAGTATCCTGGTGAACGCCGGCCACAGCCCTCAGGCACTGGCCCGGCAAATGGTGCGCTACTTGCGCAATGCCCTGATGGCCAAGCTGGGCGGCGAACAGACCGAGCTGCTGCAGATCTCGGCTGATGAGCGAGCCCGCGCCGCGCGTTCAGCGCTGCTGTTTACCGAAGAAGAGCTGACCCGCAATCTACAAATTGTTCTGCGTACCTTTGACGATTTGAACTACCGGCAGGAGCAGCGGCTGCATCTCGAGCTGGGGCTGCTCAAGCTTATCCACGCGCAGCGGCTTTTGCCCATCGAGGAGTTGCTGAGCGGCGCAGGCACAGGCAGCCCGCGCGGCACATCCGCACCAGCCAATGCGCCACGGGCTCCAGCCAGCGTTCCGCGATCTTCGCATGCGGCAGCGCCGGCGCCGGCTGCGCAAGCATCGCGCAGCATCTCCCCCTTTGAGTCGAGCCAGGCGAGCTGGAACTCCGGGCCGAGCCTGAAGCAAAGCGTAGTCGCGGAGCCGGCATCGGCAGTTGCGCCGCCTGCTCCGATCACTGAAGGCGCACTAGCCAAGGCGCCTGAAGTTGAGCGGGCAAGCACTGGCGCGCCCAGCATCGACACGTTGCGCAGCGCGGTGATTGCGGCGCTTGCCAACGGCGGCCTCGCATCGGCTGCGGAGTTGCTGAACACGGCCTCATGGTCAATTGCAGGATCGACCCTGCTCATTGAAATTCCCGGCGTCGGCAAAAAAATGGTAAGCCTGACCGTCAACGCCCTGGCTGAGAAGATTATCCGGCAGGAGTTGCAACGGCTTGGCGGCCCGGCGAAGTTCTCAGCAATCTCTGGCTCAGGATCAGTCTCGGCATCGGCTGCCGCGCCAGTAATTACCTCAGGCAGCATTCAGGAAACCGCGCTCGCCCATCCAATTGTGCAGCGCGCAAAAGAAATCTTCCACGCAGAGGTGCGCAGCGTCGTGGATATGCGCGAAAAGCCTTAAAGACAGGAGCAATCAAAATGTTCAATCCGCTCAAAATTCAGCAGATGCTTTCGCAGGCCGGTCAAATGCAGGAGGAAATGCAGCGCAAGCTGGCCGAGACAGTAGTCGAGGCGTCGAGCGGCGGCGGCGCGGTAACTGCGACCCTCAATGGCAAAAAAGAGTTGCTGAAGCTGCGCATCGATCCCTCGGCGGTGACGTCGTTGAGCGGCGGCCAGGCTGACGTTGAGATGCTCCAGGACCTGATTGTTGGCGCGGTGAACGAGGCGGGGCGTAAAGCCGATGAGGTCATCAAGTCAAGCATGCAGGGCATGCTCGGCGGGTTGAAGATTCCGGGGATGAGTTAAGCGAAGAGAGACGGAGGCAATCGTGTCACGTTATGCCGAGCCGATGGCCCGGCTCATTGAAGAACTGAAGAAGCTGCCCGGCGTGGGCGCCAAAAGCGCGCAGCGTTACGCGTTTCACATTCTGCGTTCGAGCGACGAAGACGCCACCGCGCTGGCCGAGGCCGTGCAGAACCTAAAGGCCAGCCTGCGTCTCTGTTCCATCTGCAACAACGTCACTGACGTCGATCCCTGCGCCTACTGCGCCAGCCCCTCGCGCAACCAGCGCGTGGTTTGTGTGGTTGAGGAGCCCACCAACATCGCCGCCGTCGAACGCACTCGCAGCTACCAGGGCGTCTATCACGTGCTGCACGGAACGCTGTCGCCTTTGCACGGCGTTGGACCCGAGCAGTTGCGCACCGGCACGCTGGTGGGCCGCGTTGAACGCGGCGAGGTAGACGAAGTGATTCTTGCCACCAGCCCCACGCTTGAAGGTGAGGCAACTGCAGACTGGCTGGCAACTGCGCTGCGCGGATTTCAAGTGAGGATCACCAGAATCGCTACGGGAGTGCCCGCAGGCAGCGATATTGAATACGCCGACGAAGTGACGATGACCAGGGCTATGGAAGGGCGCAGGGACGTTTAGTTTGAAAGTTTCTCCACAGCCTGATGAGACCGGCGATACGATGTGATCTGGTCTAATCCAGCTTCGCCCCAACCGCTTTCCGAATCACTTTTTCGAGTGCCCGCAGCGCCTGCGGCCTGGGGAAACCAGGCCGGCTCGCCAGCCTGATCGTCCGGCTCGACGCGCCCACCAGCGGCCGCAATACAATCTCCCGCTTGCGAAATGAATCGGCCGCCAGTGCCGGCAGAAGCGTTGTGCCGTATCCCGCGGCCACCAGGTTCACCAGCGTCTCCAGCGTCGAGGCCTGCATTGAAGCGGCCAATCCCACCCTCTTCACTTTCGCTCCGCAGGCCTCAAGCGCCTGGGTCGCCAGGCAGTGCCCATCGGCCAGCACCAACAACTCATCGGCCAGCGCTTCCTCATCCACCTTCGCCGATTTCGCAAGCCTGTGATTCTGCGGCAACACCGCCAGCAGCGGCTCCTTGAAGAGCATCAGATCTGTGATCTCCGCTGCGCCCGGCGCAGTGGCCAGCAGAGCCGCATCGAGCCGGTGATTGCGCAGACCGTCAATCAGCCACCGCGTCTGGTCTTCCCACAGCTCCAGCGTTATTCCCGGATACGCCTGCTTGAGCGGTTTCAAAATCATCGGCATCAGGTACGGCGCCAGCGTTGGAATCACGCCCAGCTTCAGCGGACCCACCAGCGGATCGCGCGCCGCCTGCGCTACCGCCTCCATTTGCCCGGCCTCGGCCAGCGCCCGCTGCGCGTGCAGCAAAATCTGCCCGCCCACCGGCGTCAAATCCACGCGCTTGTTGGTCCGCTCCAGCAAAGTGACGCCTAACTCGTCCTCAAGCTTCCTAATCTGGCTCGAGAGCGTCGGCTGGCTCACGTTGCACACCTCGGCCGCGCGGCCAAAATGCCGGTGCTCAGCAACCGCAACCAGGTATCGCAATTCCTGCAGATTCATAGGTTCAAACTACCCTGCCCAATCATAGATTAAAGCAATCATCACAATAGTAACAATTGATTTTACTTATCGTTCGCACTTGGCTAGTCTTTTGTTGATCGCAGTCATTTCGATAACGAACCACGATCTACGATCCTCTGATTCGGCTCTCTTCAGTTTTTCAGCACGCGGCAATCCCCAAAACAAAGGGCGAGCTTAACAGCTCGCCCTTCTCGTCTCCCGTTTTCTTGTTCCCTCGTTCCCTTGTTCCCTCGTTCCCTCGTTCCCTTGTTCCCTTGTTCCCTCGTTCCCTTGTTCCCTTGTTCCCTTGTTCCCT
>CAZGUD010000018.1:0-111031 GCA_964528915.1 uncultured Occallatibacter sp. | reverse complement strand
GAGCGCATGTGAACCTGCAGAGAGCATCGAGCCCAAAGAAGGGCTGTAGGCAAAGCTGCCAGGAACATTCGCCGTTGCATTCAGTTGCGTCGCGCTCAAAGCTGTGCCATAGCTGATCGGCGCAGGAGCAACCCAGGTAATCTGAGGAGTCTTCGGAACCACCGGCGGTACGTCGATGCGGGGTGCGCCGCAACCTGCCAACAAAGCGCCCAGCAGGCACAATATCTTTCGCCGGAATCCGAACCGCAAGTCCAGCAGTTTCATAACTTGGCGGTAACGTAGCACGATGTGAGCTTTGGGGGCTGTGTGCCTCGGCACACGTCCTTGCGCGCCGGGGAAATTCCCGCGCGGGAATTCATCGACGCAATGAGAGGCGTTCTGGCGCGATTTGGACCGCTAATTTGGGCTTCGTAAAACTGTGGGGGAAAATGTGGGGACTCTCATTGGATTTCAGCAGTAATTCACGGTAACGCCCCACCGTCAGAAAATCCACGAAAGGCGCATGAATATTGACTCCTGGGCATATCACAGTAAAAGGCGGGTGACCGCCGAAAGAATAGCGTGACCGCTTGGAACGCGAGGTTCCTGCCTCTAAAGCCTGATTCGCTGCGCGGTCGTGAATGGGGGGTCCCCGGGATCGGCTCTCCTTCATGGATCGTTACCCGGCATCCCAGGCGAAGGCTGAAACTTTGGTCGGCTGAGTTAACCCAGCGCTGAAGCAACTCAGGGAGATTTTGGGGCTGTTGTATTCGACCCCAATCGTCCACCATCCGATCTCCCAATCTGCGCGAAATCCGCCCACACACATTTTTACTGCGGTCAGCAGCAGAATCTGGAGTGCTGTACGTCTTTCTTAATGAACCCGGTTTTATGCCATCTCGCTTTGTGTGGGTGGCCCCATAAGGCTGCAGTTTGGCCCCATAAACCGGAAGTGTTGGCCCCATAAGCCTGAAGTTGACCGTCGGTTCACGCGAAAGGTGAAAGTCTGACCGCATAACGCAAAAGTCGAGACTCCATAAAATAGAGAGCACGGCTTCCGACAACGTCTCCTCAAGGCGAAGCGCACAACTTCCTTAGCGCCGATGCTCGTGCGATTCCGACATCGCGCCTCGTGCATTCCAATTGAAGCGCGCAATCAGAATCAGACTGCCTTTCGAGCACCGTCATCACAACAACAAAGCGCTCAAATGTATCGAGCAAACAGAGGGCATCGATGGAATTCTTCAAGGTCGCAATCTCTGGCCAGATAAAGTTCGATGCGGCTGGGCTCTGTGTGCTCCCTTTGCGCGGCACAAGCAGTTGAATTGCCTGGTTCACCACAGCTCGGCGTGCCCATGAACCCGCACGTTCCGTGGAAACCCATAACGCGTTAAGGCTTGAGTCAAACGCGCGGCCAAAGCATTCTTCGGCTTTGGCTCTATCTGCTGTCAGAACTGCAGCCAGGAGGAATAGGCTATTCATTTCCTCTTTGAAAACATGACGAAAGTCGGCCTCGGATGCGAATCGTAAGTGGCGACTGTTCTCGATGCGAGTTGTTTTCAGGCTATTCAACGGGGATGTCCAGAATTGCGGTTCTGGCGACTTACAGCAGAATCGTCAGTGTTGGATTTGTTGAGGACTTCCAGTGGACGTTGACCTCAACACGAACTCAACGGCCTGAATTCGGTTGTCTCCCTTGATAACCTGCGGCTTGCGCTGCGACTGCGAGACCCGGGTTGAACGGTGATTCCGATCGGTAAACGATCGGGTGTCGGCTCCGCTATGACGCCATGGCTCCGCAGCCGGATTGGCGTGTCTGAAATGAGCGAGAACCTTGTTCATCGTGTCTTGAATGCGTGAGCCGGGCTTGTGCAATTCACGAGTTGCCTTTGCAGTAACCTTTACCAGTTGAAACCGATTCGGGACATTCGTCATGGCGCCAAATATCAGTTGAGACCGCATAATACCTCCAGGGGAGAATTCGCTTTAACTTCAAAAAACGTTAAGCTGAGTCGCTGTTGAAGCTGGCTGTACGCTTGCAATTAGCCTTTCGGATTCCCTGATCGTTGAACTCAACGAGCTGGTTTTTCGATTATGGCCGGCCAACTGCATTGTGTCGGAGGCCGTTCGAATGCACCTTTTAGTACGAAAGCACGAGCGACCGCAGAATAGATGCCATGAACGTAATAAGTGTCAAGACGGCCAAAACAATCGTTGTTCCAATCAGACCGTTTGAAGCGATCTTTATTAACGCAAGCCAGTTCTCTACCATGCCGGGTCGCATCTCGATTAGCTGTCTTTCGACAATCTCATGCGTCTCATTGCTTGTCTGTAGATTGCGCCGCTCGAGATAATGCTGCCCCCACAATCCCGCGTCAGGAGCGGTATCAATTCCTGGCATGCTCGTCGCCAACTTGTCTTCATCGCCACGTGTTTCGAGTAATTCAATCATTTGTCCTCCTTCGCCTGGGAACCGAACAGAGTTTCCGAGCGCCTCCAACGGCTCAAGAAATAGGAGAGTACGAATACCTACACTTGCCATTAAGCCAAAAAGTTGCCGGCTATTCCATTGGACCAAGGTGTCGATAGATACCTTGGTGTCGCCTGTCCGATGGAGGCACGCTCACTAACCCAGCGAGAGTTCGGAGGAATGGGTTGAAAACAATTTGTAGGTGGCGAAAATTGCGGGTATGAGGAAGACAAGCGAGCCGAAAACCCACATCTCAACGCCGGCGGCGATCTGGTCCTGCAACGGAGTGAGCGCGGAGACTCGAACAGCACCCGCATAGGACGGATAAAGTACCCGGCCAGAGAAGGCGAGCGTCGCTGAGAGGACCGTATTCACAACGTCTGCACTTAGAAGGAATGGAATGATCGTCCAACGTGGCCACGCCGGCCGACTTGGCCAAGGTGCGATCACCACCCACCAAAACATGACAGAGGTTGTGAAGAAGCAGAGATGTTCGAGATTATGGATTGTTTCGGAGCGAAAAGTGAGTTCGAAAGCTGCGGGAACATGCCAACCCAAATAGGCGATGTTCATTGCAAGCCACGCTACGGCCGGGTGAGTCAGAATTGCGCAGAAGAGATGAAACAACCGTAGTCGGAAGAGAGGGCGAAGTAAGCGATGAATCATACTTCGTGGAATTCCGTGCAAAAGAGGAACGGTAGGAGCTCCTAGAAGAATGAGTGGCGGCGCCACAGACATGAGCATAAAGTGCTGAATCATGTGTGCCGCGAGCAGATAATCGTCGAGTGCATCGATCGGCGAGGCGAGAGCCAGCCATAGTGACGCCAGGCCAGAAAGGAAACAGACGCAGCGCCAGGGAGGCAATTCCGACGGGCGCAACCGGCTCGCAGTGCGCCAGCCTCGAAAGTAGATAAGCGCCAGAGACGAGAGAGCAATGAACGGAAAGCGAGGGAAGGTCCACGCCCCAAGGAAGTTGTCCAGTCGGGTCTCAGTATCGATAACGACAAAGGAAAGCAGCATTGATTTCCACGGTTTCGAAGCCGGTATCAGCGTGATGGAGTCTGATTCAACTCACTGATGGAACCGGTAGGTACAGGAGACTGCCCGGCCACCTGTCTTGATGCATCCGCAGCTGATTGTTGATAGCCAGGGTGTAGCGTTTCAAGGAAGCGGACGAGAGCGGTGGTCTCAGCCGGCGATAAAGCGCTTCCATAGGCGGGCATATTGCCGCCACCTTGTAGAACTTGGCGGATTAACTGATCTTCGTTCAGACGAGTGGCCACCTCGTCGAGTGCTGGGCCGCGCTGGCCGCCGAGCCCTCCAATTGAGTGACAATTGCGGCACTGTTTCTCCTGGAAGACATTGGCACCTTGCCGTTCGAGTGGGGTGCGATGTTCTAAATACTTGACTGGCACGGGTGCGCCACTCCAGGCATTCATCTTTGGACTCCATGGTGTGTAAGAGCCAAGTCGCGTAAACACGCCCCAGCAAATTGCAATAAACATTACAGAGAACACCGCTACAGGCCGGCGCCACCAGCTCTTTTCGCCAATCCCGGCAATAAAGGGAAGCGCAACCAGCGTGGCAACTGCCAGTGGCGGCACAATCAGGATGAACGGGGTCTCGAAATCCGGCGGGAGATAGGAAAGAATTGTGTAGATCCACAGAAAGAAAAAGTCGGGCTTGGGAACCGTGTCGATGATAGTGGGATCGGGAATACCCTTGGGCCCAAAGGGCCCAAATACTGCAGCGCAGGAGGCTACGGCAAGCAGTATCGCAGCGGAGAAGATCAGGTCCTTCCAGACCGCTCCCGGCACAAATGGAATACCGGTCTTTTGGGTGAGTTCGTGATACTCTTCGATGTAGGCTTCGCGTCGCACGATGCGGCCGGGCATGGGCCACTCATTGATACCCAGCTTCAAGACCATCCACACATGCAGCGCCGCGAACGCCAGCAGCGTTCCCGGAATCACAAAGACGTGGAATGCGAAGAAGCGTGTGAGCGTTGCGCCGCTGATGATGGGACCACCAAGCATGAGGTGAACGAGTGACCCGCCGAAAACGGGGACACGACCCACAATTGACGCACCAATCGCCAAACCCCAATATGCGTCCTGGTCGAAGCGCAGCACCTGCCCGGTGAAGGCCATGCCAAGCGTCATTAACAACATGAACACGCCGAGGATCCAGGTAAACTCGCGGGGAAACTTGTACGCGCCAAAGAGAAAAACCTGCGCCATGTGAATGAGCACGACGGCAACCATGAAATTGGATCCCCAGCCATGCATTGCGCGCAGGAACCAGCCCAGAGGTAAGTCATGATTTAGAACCTGCAGCGAATCCCATGCATGGGCCGCGGACGGTGCGTAAACAAGCGCCAGCAGAATCCCCGTGACGATTTGCAAGATAAGAAGGACCAGGCTTGCGCTTCCGAAGACGTACCACCAGCTCGCTGTGCTCGCAGGCACGGGGTGCAACAGAGAATCCTTGACAGGTGCTTCGAGCTGAAGACGCTTTTCTAGCCAATCGTAGATTCGTTTGAACCAGGGCATGGCTTGATCCTTATCAATTGCTGGGTTGAACTTGCGTCAGCGGCGGGCGGCGAGCAAGGCGTTGCGCTTGCGCGAGTTCGCAAAGTAGGCATCTGGCCCGCATTGATCATGAGCTTGCCGTTTTCCACTTTCATTTCATAGACAAAGAGGCCCCTTTCTGGGGGACCCGATGCTCGACTGCCGTCGGCATAGTAGGCGCCGCCATGACAAGGGCACATGAAAAGTTGCGACTCGGCAAACCAGCGCACGGGGCATCCGAGATGAGCGCAGTTGACGGCAAAAACCGTGAACTGGCCGGTAGCGGAACACCGAACGTAAGCAGGGATCTTCGCTGTCACGCCATCCCAGGGATTAGCGAAGGGATCCAGGAAGGTTACGAGCCGCGTTTCTCCAGGTGGAAAATCATCGATGTCGCCGACCGGAATCCACTGCAGGTAGTCTTTGCGTCGAGTGGCGGGGCCTAGTACGTAGGCGACTATTGGCGCGGCAAGAGCAAGCCCAACGAGCGCATTCAGCGCCACTCCAACTGTCATCAAAAACCCACGCCGCGAAACGGGTAGCTTTTCGGGGCTCGGCTGAGACTCTTGCGGATTTAATGATGTATTTTCACTCATGACTTCTCCAGCGACTCATGATTTGGGTTCATGCACCCCGACGGAATGATCCGTCTTTGCTAGTGGCCTCGTTGCCGTTGTGGCACTGGTTGGATAAGGTTGACCGGGAGCAGTGGGCTTTTGCGTCATCAACCAGGCAGTTACATCAGTGACTTCTTCATCGGTCATGGGCCGGCCTGGTATGTGGTTACGCCAATCCGGCTCACCAATATCGGGACGGCCGGCGAGAATCGTGGTACGTATCGTCTGTTCATTGATGAGGGCCAGGAAAGATCCATCAAGTATTGTTCCTGCCTGACCGGAGTGCTGTGCAGCGACTCCATGACAACGAGCGCAGGCAGCCATATAATCCGCCTTTCCATTCAAGGCATTGCCGGCGCGAACCGCTTTATACGGTGGTGGGTTGGCGCCTGAAAGCGGGTTTCCTGTTCTCCATCGCGCCCGCATTCCCTGGGCAATCGCGTTGATCTGTGCGTCGGACAAATTGCCTCCTGCGTGCAGGCCGAATCCCGGCATAAGTGTGCCCTCTTCGCCGTTGGCGATCACGTCGCGAAGAGATGCATCGTCGATGAGCGCCTCGTATTCTGGATTGGCCAGATCGGTGGCGGGGCCATTTGCCCCATTCGCGCCATGGCAACCAGAACAATTCTGGCCATATAGAGATTCGAACGAGACGACTGTCTCAGGGCGCGGTACCTCCGAACCCGGCGTCGGATGCCCAGGCATTTCGCATCCGGCGAGCAGCACGGCAGTCGTTGCGAGAAACCCCGCGGGATTAGGAAACTTTCTCATTTTTCCGCCCCATTAACATCCCGATCTGCTTTAAGGCCGGGAGCTTCGAGCCCGAGTCGAATTGCGAGCGGTACTTGAGTCAATCGCTTGATCTTGCCGAGTTTTGTGACCGTGTATCCTGCAACCAGTCCAAAGATAAGTTGGGACGCTGCGAACGACCACCAATCGATACGGTGCTGCAGGAATGGATTGACGGCTCCGAGCACACTGTACAGAAGTCCCGTCCAAGCCACGGGCGCAATGATCCCACCGAGCAGAATTGGACGCTTGGGCCAAACAGGCAGCAAGGCTCCGTAGAGTAGACCGACTAATAGGGTTGTCAAACCTTGGATAATGTTGGCTGTAATGAATGCTCCCAAGCGGAAGTGAGTCATTTGAGCGTCAGTTGGGTTTACCCAACCGCCCACGCCTGCGCCGCCCAGCAGATTAACGACATACCAGATGCTGTGGTAACGTACGATGCCATAGATCTCCGCCGGGATTACCATTGCGATACCGCCGGCAATGCCGCCTTTAATGCCGCTCGAAATCGAGAATGATTCCAACGGCAGTTGTGCGCGATGCGTTTCGTGATGCTGAATAGGGGCGACTTCTCCCTCTGACCTAACGCCTGCGCCGGAATCTCCGGTAACCGCGACTTCCTCGATGGACTCACTTGGAAGCACTTCCCGGAACCATCCTGCAATCGAAACGGCCGTGATCGCAAGACCAAGAGCGCCAATCGCGATGCTGGTTACGGCCGATGCAAACAAAAGCGTGACTCCCAGAGCCATCAATATCGGCCATGCCGTAGGGGCAGGCAGATGAACCACCTCAACCTCGGCTTGAGGCCCCGCCAAGGTTTCACGATTGGGAGTATCAGTCATCGACCCACCACGTAAACCACTGTAAAGACCACGACCCAAACAGCGTCGACAAAATGCCAATACATAGCAAGAACCCGAACGCGTTCTGCGTGCTCGTGTCGTAGCTGCCGTGTGGTTGTAAAGAAGAGCACCACAAGCATCATCAGCAAGCCAACGACAACGTGTGAAGCATGCAAGCCTACGAGCGAATAAAATGTCGTCCCGAACAGATTTGTGGCGATGGTCAGGTGATCGTGCACAATGAGCTTGTACCACTCGATGCCGGTGCCCGTAAGAAAAATGGCCCCGAGCATGACTGTGACGCTCCACCAGAGAGTGAATACTCTCATGCTGTCGCGCTCAATAGCGCGCTCGGCCAGCCAAATCGAGAAGCTGCTGGAGAGCAGGCAAACTGTATTGAATATAGGAAGGTCGAGTACTTGTCCCGGCGTTGGTCCGCTGACGTCTCTGCCCATGTAGTAGAGATAGGCGACCACGAAGATCGTAAAGATGGCAGACTCTCCAGTAATGAGTCCCACCATTCCAACGACTCCGCGAGACGGAAGTCTCCAGGCTGTCTCGTTCCTCTCTATTTCCAATACAGCAGTGCCCATGTTGTCCTCGTAACTACTCGAACGCTGAGTCAGGGTCGTCAGGGTGCTTCAGATCCCACAGTGGGCGTCGACTGGCAACGACCGGAGTAACAGCGAAGTTATAAGACGGCGGCGGAGAAGTAGTGGACCACTCCAGCGTCCAGGCATCCCAGGGATCACTTCCGGCGGGCTGGCCGCGAAAGAACGAGTAAATAAGGTTGTAAACAAAAATGAGCGTCGCCGCAGCCTGCAGAAGGGCTCCTGCCGTAACGATTTGATTCAATCCTGCCCATCCGCGATCAGCTTCGTAGGTGAAAATCTGGCGTGGCATTCCTTCAAAACCAAGAAAGTGCATAAAGTCGAAAGTAATGTGGAAGCCGATTAGCATGAGCCAGAAGTGCCATTTTCCCAATCGCTCACTTAACATGCGCCCGGTTATCTTCGGGTACCAGTAATAGAAGGCGGCGAAGATCATGAAGAGAATGGCGCCGACCAGGACATAGTGGAAATGCGCAACCACGAAGTAGGAGTTATGTAATTGCCAATTCCATGCCGCAACCGAAAGCATTATTCCGGTGAGTCCTGCAATAACCCACTGAAACAGAAACGCAACGGAGAACAGCATCGGCGTTGCGAAACGAATCTTTCCTCCCCACATGGTCGCAAGCCAATTGAAAGTCTTTATGCCGGTCGGAACAGAGACGAACATTGTGGACAACATAAAGAATGTGTTGCCGAATGAAGTCATGCCGATGGTGAACATGTGGTGCGCCCAGACGCTCAGGCTGATGAAACCAATTCCCACTGAAGCCGCCGCCATCGCGGGATATCCAAAGATCGCTTTGCGTGAGAACACAGGGATGATTTCGTTGGCAAAGGCAAATGCAGGGAGAACAAGGACGTAGACTTCCGGATGTCCGAAAATCCAGAAGAAATGCGCCCACAAGATTGCCGATCCGCCGGCCTGCGTGTCGAAAAAGTGCCCGCCGAGATATCGGTCGACCATGAGCATGGCCTGTGCTGCGGAGAGTGGGCCGACCGCAAGCAAAACGAGGAGCGCGACCGTCGCGTAGAGCCACGGCAGTAGCGGCATGCGAGAGAGCGTCATTCCTTTGCAACGCATGCAAAACACGGTTGCAAGGATATTGATCGATGTACCGATGCTGCCAATGCCATTGGCGATGAGCGCTACTGCCCAGTAGTCGACGGTATGGCCTGGCGAAAACGCCCGTTCTGTCAATGGTGCATAGGCAAACCAGCCCACGTCAGGTGCGGAGCCTGTTCCAGCCAGCCCTACTCCACCGATGAAGCTGTAATACAGCAAAATGCCGGCAAAAGCACTAATCCAGAAGCTGAAAGCGTTGAGCCGCGGAAATGCCATATCGCGAGCGCCGATCATGAGCGGGATAAGGTAGTTTCCAAAGCCAAACAGGATAGGCATTCCAACCAGGAAAACCATGGTCGTGCCGTGCATGGTAAATATCCGGTTATAAGCTGCCGGAGTGATGAACGTATTGTGAGGTACAGCCAGCTGAATGCGAATCAGCATAGCTTCGCATCCTGAAATGAGCAGGAACACCAGCGCGTAGCTGATGTAAAGAATACCGATCTTCTTGTGATCGACCGTAATGACCCAGTCGTGGATCACTTCGAGGTACGTTTTACGCGTACTGAGCAAGTGCGCGTCGTCTCCTGCGCTATGGAGTTCTCTTGCGATCGGCGGATTGGACGTTCCCATGGCTATCTCCGGTTCACGTCACTTAAGTGTTAGCAAGTAAGCTGTGATTTGTGCATTCTGTCGATCGGTCAAGTGCATGGCAGGCATCAGACATCCAGGCTTGAATTGATTGGGATCGGTGATCCAAGCTTTGAGGTTCGCCGGGTTGTTAGGCACAACTCCAGCTGCAAGTGTGTCGCGACTCATCAAATGTGTCAGGTCGGGGCCGAATCTTCCGTTTGCAACGGTGCCATTGACAGTGTGGCAATTAATGCACGCCTGATGCTCGAAGACGTATTGGCCAACGATCGGATCGATGGCCAGGGCACGATCCAGTGGATGTGTCAGTGGAATAAAGCTCGTCGAGCGAAGGTTGGGCGAGGGATCGGCCGCTTGTCCAGGAATGCCAGCTCCCTTTGTCGTAGGCGCATCTGGCAATTCAGATTGCTTCCTTTGCTGGTCTGCAATCCAACGCTGAAACTGTTCCGGCTGATCAACGTAAATGCGCAACAGCATCTTGGCATGCTCAATTCCGCAAAACTGCGCACATTGCCCCTCGTATAACCCAAGTCTCTGCGGATCGATCCACATTTGATTGACTCGATTGGGCAACAAGTCAGTTTTGCCCGCGAGTTGGGGCACCCAGAAGCTATGCATCACGTCTGCCGAAGTCAATGTCATGAATGTTGGAATTGGCGCATTGGGGCTACTGAGTGGGACATGTAGTTCGTTCGCAGTGACAACATTGAACTGCGGGTAATGAAACTCCCACCAGAATTGGTGACCGATGACGATCACGTTGATAGCTGAGGCAGGTTTTCTCGCATCTTGAATGGAAAAGAGAATACGAGCTGAGCCAAGGGAAAGGACGACCAAAAGAAGAATTGGAATGACTGTCCACGCGAGCTCGATCTGGATGCTTCCATAAACTTGTGGAGGCTCGACGCGATCGCCTGGTTTTGCACGAAAGCGCACGAGTGCGTACACAATCAAGCAAGTCATAACCGCGAAAATGCCCAAAGTAACGGTGAGCACAAACCACGAGAGCTGGCTTATCTCACGAGCTGGGGTCGAGGCAGAGGAAAACGTCGAAGTCGAGGGAGAGACTATGCCAAACGCCCCCGACCAGCTTGAGGGTATCGTCGCAGCCATAGATAACAACTGTCGTATGTTCATACTCAGTCCTGATCTCTCCCTCGGACTTATGCACTTTCACCGTAGCGCGGTCCACGAGAGAGCTAATCTCCAGGCAAGTCGCTGATCCGGGCGGTGACATCCAATCTGTCGATTCTTTCCTGAATCTGTTGGTCGAGATCGGCGCGTGAGTATTTCGAACAACTCCACGAGCACACTCAGCGCATATTTGTAGACTTGATGACCGCGTTTGTCGAAGATGATGACATGAAGCCGACCGTATCCATGTCCACCGATTGTCCTGCAATGGCGAGTTGCGTTGAATAGAAACAGTGGGGACAATTGCTTCCCGGCTGTAATAATGAAGCCCTCTGCAGGGGATACCAGAACACCCTGAGGCACTCCGGGCAAACTACGGCTGTCATTGACATATCGCCCGGACTCAAGGAGGCTCCATGTATCCAAACTGGTGCGGTGACTCGCCGTGACTCCCTCACGTCTTCGTCGGATACCTCGTGGATAAGCTCGATCAGTCTGAAGACACTCCCTGAGCCCTTGGCATAGAACGCATCGGCCGCGATTCCGGGAGAGGCGCTGGCGGCAGAGAAATCCCCACTCATTGCAATAGCCGCAATCGATGGAAACCGACGACGGACGATTGATAGCAGCTCAAATCCTGACATGCGAGGCATGTTCAGATCTGAGAGAAAGAAATTGGGTACCTGAATCCGTATCAGAGCGAGCGCCAGGAACCCATCGTGGGCAGTACGCACGGTATAACCGTGTTCCGCGAACAGTTCCGACAGCACGCTTAGAAGCACTGGATCATCGTCGACGATCAGAATATCGTTCGCTTGGTTCTTCATTATTTTCCCTATGACTGATCTACAATTCACTTCCAGAAGAATCGGGTCGACGGCCGGATCACAACCACTAACGAGGGAGAACTACCTTGCCCGGCGCAACTTCATCGGTACTCGGCTTCTTCGTAAAGCAGCCGAGATGAAGATACGGCATTATGTTGTACAGCGCTGGGTTATAGATTTCCGTTCGCCGATGTCGATCAGCAAGGAATGATCTAAGCAGCAACGCATCGTACAGTGTGGATTAGGCCAGAAGCCGGAATAGGAATCCATTGGACGAAGGTATAGTCGATACCAAAGTATCGGCATGTTTCGTACGGTGAGCGGGGCGGTAACAGTAAAGGCGGTTCAACCCGTTTTCGCAGCAACCCCGCTAAAGCCCAGAACCGAAGGGCGTTAGCAAACGAGTCTCGAGCTGAGGTCGGCCTATTGAGTTGGGCGCAAAATGCCAAATTTCTTCATCTTGTATGCAAGCCCCGTTCTATTCAGGCGAAGGCGGGCGGCTGCTCCGCAAACTCCTCCAACAACCCAGTTGCATTCACGGAGCGCCTGCAGAATCATCTCTCGTTCGACTTGCTCCAGCGCACTTTCATCACAGGCGCAACCAGGATCGATTGAAATGGCGAAATCCACCAACGGCACCCGTAGCGAACGGCCGGGAGACAGCAGCACGGCTCTCTCCATAAGGTTCTGCAACTCCCGGATGTTGCCTGGCCAAGTGTGCCAGCAAAGAGCCTCCATGGCTTTCTTCGAAACCCTTTCAATTTGCTTTTCCATACGCCGCGCGAATTTATTGGCAAAGTGGCGAACCAGCCTTGGAATATCATCGCGGCGGTCACGCAGCGGTGGAAGGCCGATGGGAAAAACATTCAATCGATAATAGAGTTCGCTACGAAACTTCTTTTCAGCAACCATCGAAGCGAGGTCGGCATTAGTAGCTGCCACAACCCGAACGTCGACTTGCTGGGTGCGGGTGCTGCCTAAACGCTCAAGCTCCTGTTCTTGCAGGACACGGAGGAGTTTCGGTTGCAATTCGGGCGGTATATCTCCAATTTCGTCGAGGAAGAGAGTTCCTTTGTTTGCCAGTTCGAATCTTCCAATTTTCTGGGTGATCGCTCCTGTGAAAGCGCCTCTTTCGTGGCCAAACAATTCGCTCTCAAGAAGTCCCGAGGGGATCGCCGCGCAGTTTAACGTAACGAACGCATGATTCCTGCGAGGGCTGAGGTTGTGAATTGCGCGGGCAATCAGCTCCTTGCCAGTGCCCGTCTCGCCGAGGATTAGTACTGTTGAGTCTGCAGGCGCGACAATTTGAACATCTTCAAGCACGGCTCTCAATCGCGCGTTGCCCCCGACAATGCCGTGGAAAGTGCTTTCATCATCGGTGTCTTCTTTTAAGGAGATGTAGGAACCAGTTGTCTCGTCAGTGAACTTATCACCTCGTTCGTATTCCAGATGTTCGCTGAACGGGATAACAACGTGATTGGCCGTTTTCTCAGAGAGGATGTTATCGCTTGAATTTGGCCATATCCGCTGTGAGGCTACGCTTCGAAACATCGCATTCTCCATGACACGCTCCGGCTCTCCCCCAAGCAATGCCAAGTCATACCGGTTGACATTGAGAGATGTTGAAACGCCCTTGAGGCCTCTCCGGGGGACCCAAAATGGTTGTTGTCCTGTTTGAAATGGAGGTTTGCCTGTTGAGTGCTTCGATCCAATTCATAGTATCGATTAAGCCAGACCCCCCTCGAACAGTCGATTGGACGAAAGTATTGATCGATACTTTCGCATCAGGTGGTTTGGAGCACAGGCTGAGGCTGGGATTTGACGTATCGACTACCCAAGTTCGCGGAAGAGACGCGGTTGCCCTTGTTCTCAACTGTCCGGCCTCAGCATGGGGCGCCAGAAACCTGACTCCAGTGCTGACTTTCTGTCGTTCTTAAATCGACGAACTACTTGCCAGCTCCAAGGGTTTAGTCCTCCTCGCTCGCGAGCGCCAAGCAACTCTGTTCTCTGCTGCCCTTGATACTCAAGGAGTTTCGCAAGAATCTCTTCGTCATCCTCACACTGAATTCATCCTCTCCTTTTTATTCCTGAGCATTCGTCAACGTGGCATCTCGCGTGCATTGTCTTGTACATGTGCGGCGCTCGGTTGCGAGCTGCGAGGACTTCAAGACGACCTGGAAGCGGGGGTTCAGCCCGCAATCAATCGGGTGGCCAGAAAAAAAGGCTTAGGAGTTGATATGGACTCGAGGAAATGGACGACAACACTTGCAAAAGTATTTTTTGGAATTCGCGCGTACCGAGCCAGCTACTTCGTACTGTCGGTGATGCTGATGGCGGCCTGTGCCAGAGCACAGAGCACGGTGAGCGATCCTGGCCGGGCGGTCTCCACGACCGAGCGTAGTTTTTGGAACGATCAGAATTATCTGTTGGGCGACTGGGGTGGAGAACGCTCTCGTCTCTCGGCGAGGGGCATCAACTTCAACTTCGTGTACGTCAGCGACTTTCTGGGAAACCCCTCGGGCGGTCAGAACCAGGGATTCACCGATTGGGGGCGAATTCGCGGGACAGTCGACATCGACCTGGGAAAGCTCACCGACACAAATGCTCCGACTTTCCATATCACGGGTCTTTGGCAGAACGGCGGAAACCTGGGTGCAGAGGACTTGGGTTCCATCGCCAATCCCAGCAGTCTGGTGAGTGCTTCCACTTTCCGCATGGACTCATGGTGGTTCGAGCAAGCATTGTTCAACCGGCACTTGTTTCTACGCGGAGGGCAATTCGCCGGTCAGGATTCTTACGGAGTTCAGGAATACGGCGGGTCTTATCTGCTCGAACCTCTCGGGTATGCCTTCGGCAACCTGTTTAGCACGACGCACGAGTCCTTTGATCCGGCGTCGACTCCAGCGGCGGAGATGAGGTTCGTTCCGAACAAACATCTTTACGTCAAGTCAGCCGTTTTGGCCGGAAACCGGAACCCCTACGCGGATGATACAACGGGCTTTGGTTTTGTCATCAAGGACTCGCCCGTAGTTGTTTCCGAAATTGGGTATCTGACCAACTCGCCGAATCTCAACGCCTCTTCTTCTTCCAAAAAGATCTATCCCGGCAAGTACAAATTCGGCTCCAGTTACAACGACGGCGAATTCACCGATCCCGTCACTGGAGCCAAGCGCAGCGGGAATTACTTGCTGTATTTCATGGCAAACCAGGCCGTTTATCGACAGGAGTCAGGGAGCAATCGCGGTCTTGACCTGGACTTCGCAGTCGATTGGAGTCCGGACGACGTCAATCAGATTAACGAACAGATCACCGGCGGTTTTCGTTACAACGGACCTCTTCCGCACCGCGCAAACGATTCGGTTGCGTTCGGCATTGTGTACAGCAAGGTCAGTGATCACTTCAATCAGTCCTACTTGCTGCAATCGCTGCCTGTGCTCGGAGCGGAAAAGGCAACCGAATTGAATTATTTGTTCCAGGCCACGCATTGGCTCGTCTTACAGCCGGCGGTGCAATATTTTGCGGAGGTTGGCGCTAATCCGCATAAAGGGGATGCCGTCGCTGCCGGATTCCGAACGAAGGTTACATTCTGATTGCAAATTCATGAAGAGAGGCCAACTCGCATGAAAAGTCGACAGGAAGCTTTGCGAAAGATCGAGAACACCGAGTTTGATGTGTGCGTAATCGGAGGCGGAGCTAGCGGCGCCGGAAGTGCCCTCGATGCACAACTCCGCGGCCTGAGAACTGTGCTGGTCGACGCCGGAGATTTTGCATGCGCCACTTCGAGCGCCGCAACCAAGATTGTTCACGGGGGCGTTCGTTATCTGCAGGACGCAGTCACCCATCTCGATATCCATCAATATCAGGTCGTGAAGAGGGCGCTGCGCGAGCGCATCCGAATGCTGCACAACGCACCATTTCTTACACGCAGTCTGGAATTTGTCGTCCCCTGCTTCAGTTGGTTTGATGTCGTTTACTACGGCATCGGCCTCAAGATGTACGACTGGATATCCGGGAAAGCGAGCCTGTTCCCGAGCCGGTACATCTCGCGCGAGGAGACGATCAAGCGTTTTCCTTCCTTGAACACTGAGGGGCTTCGGGGAGCCATCGTCTATGCCGACGGCCAGCTCGATGACTCAAGGTACAACATGGCTTTGGTTCGCACCTTGACCGAGTCAGGTGGCGAGGCGCTCAACTATGCGAAAGTGTCCGGATTTTTAGCCGGGCCCAACGGAAAAATCGCGGCCGCAGAAGTACAGGATCAGGTCGCGGGGAATGTCTTCACGATACGAGCGCGAGCGTTCGTCAATGCCACCGGCCCCTTTTCGGACTCGATACGTACCCTGGCTCACGCAGACATTCCACCTCGCATGCGTCCGAGCAAAGGCGTACACATTCTCCTTCCTCTGGACGGTTTCTCCGATCGCGAAGCCCTGCTCATTCCGAAGACGGAAGACGGCCGCGTCATCTTTGCGCTGCCCTGGTTGGGCCGTCTATTGATCGGCACGACTGACCAAGAAGTCAGTGTGCGGGAGGAGATGATCCTGAAACGTGCGGAGGCGGAATATCTGCTGCGGCATGTGAATCCTTATCTGAAGCGACCATTTTCTGTCCAAGATATTCAGAGCGGCATTGCCGGGATGCGCCCGCTCGTCGGGTTCAAAGGGAAAAAAGAAACCAAGAGTCTGGTGCGAGATGACGAAGTGGAAGTCGATTCGAGCAGTGGATTGATCAGTATCCTTGGCGGCAAATGGACGACCCATCGTGCGATGGCCGAAGACACCATCAACGCCGTCGAGAAGTACCTGAAGGGGATGGTGACGCCCAGCCTTACCCCTCAACATCCACTATCGGGCGCGGTGGGATACGACCAGAACTATCCGGAGAGACTGGAAAGCGAGTTTCATGTTCCATCTGACACGGCCCGTCACCTCGCTGAAAAATTCGGGACAGTCGCCGACAAGGTGTTGGCCCCAACCGTGAACAATCCACGCCTGCTGCGGCGCGTCGTGCCGGGGTTCCCGGCCATTACGGCTGAAGTTCTGTACTGCATTCGATACGAGATGGGAGTCACGATCGAAGACATCCTTGCGCGCCGCACTGGCTTACAGCTTTTCGGTTGGAAGTATGCGATCCTCGCCGCCCCGCGTGTGGCGCAATGTTTAGCGGACGAACTCGGTTGGTCCGAGACGCAGAGGAAGGAAGCCGTCCAGCAGTACATAGAGAAGATCAACCGATTCCTGGATGTGGCGGGAATATCTGCGCGACCGTCTGAGGAAGGCTCGGAATCAAGGATTGCAGTGTCGAAGGAAGTTGCGGAAGTCTCAAGGTCCTAGGAGGACAACATGGCAAACTACATTGGCGCAATTGATCAGGGAACTACCAGCACACGCTTTATTGTATTCGACCGCTCGGGGCGAGTGATCTCCGTCGCCCAAAAAGAGCATCAGCAGATTTTCCCCAATCCGGGATGGGTCGAGCACAACCCGGAAGAGATCTGGCAGCGCACACGCGAAGTGATCGCCGAAGCAATGGCCAAGGGAAAACTGCGGCCTGCAGACCTAGCCGCGATTGGCATCACCAATCAGCGAGAAACGACCGTGCTGTGGAATCGAAGGACCGGCAAGCCGGTTGCTAATGCGCTGGTTTGGCAGGATACGCGGGTCGCCGACTACGTCAGCGAATTCGCCAAAGCTGGCGGGCAGGATCGCTTTCGGGCAAAAACCGGCCTCCCACTCACGACCTATTTCAGCGGCTTGAAAATCCGCTGGATTCTTGAACACGTAAACGGCGTTCGCGAGATGGCGGAGGCTGGAGAAGTCTTGTTTGGCAACATCGACAGCTTTCTTCTGTGGCACTTGACCGGGGGTCCGGATGGCGGCGTCCACATCACCGACGTGACGAACGCGAGCCGGACACAGCTGATGAATCTCGAAACTCTGGCGTGGGACCAGGAGATGCTCGATACTTTCGGAGTTCCAGGAGCTATGCTGCCCCGGATCTGCTCGAGCAGTGAAGTTTACGCCCAGGTGAAAGAACCTTCGTTGAAAGGTGTAGCCGTTGCGGGGATCCTGGGCGATCAACAAGCGGCCCTCGTGGGGCAAACCTGCTTCCGTCCCGGAGAAGCGAAAAATACCTACGGCACCGGATGTTTTCTGTTGATGAACACCGGTGACCGCCTGGTTCATTCCAATTACGGCCTGCTCACGACGATGGCCTACAAGCTTGGTGACCAGCCTGCTCAGTATGCGCTCGAAGGCAGCATTGCGGTAACGGGCTCGCTGGTGCAATGGCTCCGCGACAACATCGGCATCATCCAGAAAAGCTCCGACGTCGAATCGCTGGCGCGCTCGGTGCCTGACAATGGCGGAGTCTATTTCGTTCCCGCCTTCTCAGGCTTATACGCTCCGTATTGGAAAGACAGCGCCCGCGGGGTGGTCGCCGGGCTGACTCGCTATGCGAATAAGGGGCACATCGCCCGTGCAGTGCTCGAAGCGACTGCATTCCAGACTCGGGACGTTCTCGAGGCCATGGAAAAAGATTCAAACATCCGGCTCGATACGCTGCGTACCGACGGAGGCATGGTTGAAGACGAGCTGCTCATGCAATTCCAGTCCGACATTCTGAATCTGCCAGTCGTACGCCCGGTGACGCGTGATGCCACGACCGCGCTGGGCTCGGCGTACGCAGCGGGGCTCGCCGTCAAGTATTTCAGGGATCTCGACGACTTGCGGTCAAATTGGGCCGTCGATCACACCTGGAAGCCTGAGATGGAAGATTCGAAGCGTAAGGAAATGTGCTGCCACTGGGAGCGCGCAGTCAGCAAGTCGTTTGACTGGGTCATTCAAGGGAACTGCTAATCAAAGCGAAGGAGAATTCGATGCTCGATAAGTGTTTCGGAGAATTCATGGGCACGCTGATACTGATCTTGCTCGGCGACGGTGTGGTTGCGAACGTATTGCTCAAACGCTCGAAAGCTGAAGGCGCCGGGTGGATGGTGATCACCGCCGGTTGGTGCTTCGCCGTCATGGCCGGGGTGTACGTTGCCGTCGCTTGCGGCAGCCCGGATGCCCACCTCAATCCAGCGATCACTTTCGGCTTTGGGGTGAAGACCGGCAGCTTCGCAAAGCTCATCCCCTACGTCATTGCGCAGACTGCGGGAGCTTTCGTCGGTGCAACTCTGGTTTGGCTTCACTTCCTGCCGCATTGGAAGGAAACGGAAAGCAAAGATCTCAAACTGCTCTGCTTTTCCACGATGCCGGCGATGCGTAATTTCGCGGCGAACATGATCAGCGAAATCATCGGCACTTTTGTCCTGGTTTTTGTGGTGGGCTCGATCTTTTCAAAAGCAGTGGCCGGGAGTGGCCTAGTATCGGGCCTGGGAGCCTATCTGGTAGCGTCTCTGGTTTGGGGAATCGGCCTTTCCCTCGGAGGAACGACCGGATACGCGATTAATCCGGCTCGCGACCTCGGGCCACGCATCGCTCACGCGTTACTTCCGATTGCTGGGAAAGGGCCGTCGGGCTGGAGCTATGCGATCGTCCCGGTTCTTGGACCGCTCATCGGTGGTGGTTTGGCGGGGATGCTTCTGCGAGTAATCCATCTATAGCGCCGGAGCTCACTCAATCTCGCCATTTTCCGCGCCACACGTGTTCGATCGCGTGCGTTGAGACCTCGGGGGGTCTCAGGAATTTCGCGGCTTCGCTTGAGCCCTTTGACGAAGACCCTAATCAAATCTGGATCGGTTCTTCATCGATCCGCATCGATCAGCGCCTCTAGCTCGCCCCAGGGAACGGTGCTCTCCATTGTCTCCAAACACTGTTCCCGAGGGCCCTTCCGCTCGTACTTCTCTAAAATTCCCTGAAAGGCCCATGTTATCTGTCGCATCGTGCTCCTTACCCACTTACAACTTTATCCAAGCTGGCATTGGATTTGGAACTTGTGCAGAGGTTCCTTAGCGCTCGGTTCGAAGTATCTCCTCTTCCTCGTCCGCGTGCCAACTTATAGCCACTTGTTCTGGGCGATCGAGAACCGGATCGACGTTCGAACCACCAAAATAATCCGATGCCCACTCAATAAACGCTTCAATCTTCGCACGAGTTGGAACCAACAACAGGGCGTGAACGCCAAGCCATGCAGCGAAGGCGATCGGACCGGTCAGTCCGTGACGATGCCTGCCAACTTCGGCTACCGCCGCATTGCGTCCAATCATTGCCATGATCCCTTTGTCGAAGTAATGGAAGGGCTCTACCGGATCTCCTGCAATCGCGGCTGCGATGTTGTCGGCACAATGCTTTCCCGCCTGTTGGGCGACAGATGCAAGCTGTGGCAAGGGTTTGCCGTCCGCGCCGGAGATGTTCACAAAGTCGCCTAATGCGTAGACTCCGGGGAAGCCTTTAACGCTGAAGTCAGGCTCCACGTCGATTCGTCCGCCACGCCCGGTGTGAATCCCGAGTGCGTCCGACAACGAAGACGCTTTCAGTCCCCCGGCCCAAATCGTAGTGTGAGTTAATATCTTCTTTCCGTCCGAGAGCAGGACATGTCCGGAATGCACTTCCTTAACGGAAACACCCAAGAGGATTTGCACACCATGTTGATGCAACTTCCGGGCGGCATATTCTTGGGATTTCTCAGAAAACCCCTTCAACACTGTCTGGCCGATGTCAACCAGGAATACTTGCGCTTTGGTCCAATCCAGGTTGTTATACAGATCTCTCAGCACTGGTTGGGTTAAGTGTCCAAGCGCGCCGGCTGTCTCAGCGCCGGTTGGACCGGCTCCCACGACAACGAAATTCAACGCTCCCTGGTCGATGAGTGAAGGATCGCGATCGACGGACTCGAAGAGCATTAGAATACGCGATCGAAGCAACTCGGCGTCGTGAAGTGAATACAACGGATATGCATGTTTATCCGCTCCGGGGGTACCGAAGAAATTCACCTGGGCACCTGCGGCGAGGATCAGGAAGTCACCTTGATACGTCTTACCATCTGCAGTTTCGACCGTTCGCGTCTTGAGATCGGCGGAGACCACCTCCGCCATCTTGACATCCACATTTGCATGCCCGCGAAGAATGGAGCGCAACGAAAATGCCGCGTTACCGGGCGCCAAAAGGGCGGTTGCCACTTGGTAAAGCAATGGCTGGAACTGCTGGTAATTGTTTTTATCGATCAGCGTGACGTGAAGGTCCTGATTTGATGCCAGCTTCCTGGCACAACTCAGTCCGGCAAAGCCGCCTCCAACGATGACGACACGCTTCATGGTGTTCAGCTCCTATGGGGATGGCGATGAGCCGATTGCCACTTGAGTGATGTCCCGTGCGAACCGGCTCGAATTCGGATTCTTCCTGGTGTTTTCCGCAATCACCTACCGAATGAGCCGAAGGCCGGCTGCAGTCTTCACAACCCATCAAGCATTCATCGTCCCCAAGCCAAGTTCGAAGGGGCATTCAGATTCATCCACGAATTCAAGGGAGTTATCTTTGCGGAATTCCTTAGGCCTTTGAAAGTCACACTTTGTACATCGGCTGTTATTTCAGTTGAACTATCGTTGGTACCGCTTACGATGCTCATCCATTCGCAACAGTTTATTGGAGTTTCTGCGTTACTGTGCTCGATTCTGGAGGCCGGCCGTTTGCACTGTGAACGTGTTGAGGCGCTTTCTCTCCTCCATTGTCCTGAAGGTCCACGTCGCGTTGAGCCGCTTGCGAGCCCTATTAAGCCGCGCTTTGACTGCGGTTGCAGTAATATCCATCGCCCTTCCTATCTCTTCGAGCGAACTTCCATGGGTCATTCTGCTTTGAAGCGGTTCGCGCAGGCTGGCTTTAAGTCGCTCAATTTCGCGGTGGATGTTCGCGCACCGTTGCCGCTGATCGCAGATTTGCTCAGGATTGAGGCACGGATCTTTCGGCTCCAAACGCACGGCGTCATTCTCTTGTTCACGGGCGAGATCGAAGCACACTTCGGGATGGCTGCGGCGTTTACGAAGAAGCATCAATGCTGAGTTGATGGCAATCCGCGTTAACCAGGAGTAGACGCTCGACCTACCCTGGAAGTTTCGGAGCGATAGGTACGCTCGTAGAAACGTATCCTGAAGCACGTCCTCGGCGTCTTCCCGGTTTCGAGTAATCCTAAAGATCGTGCTGTAGAGCTGCCGCGAGTAAAGACGCTGGAGTTCCGCAAATGCATCCGACGATCCGGTCAATGTAGCAGAGATGAGTTCTGCATCCTGTAGTGGGGTTTGCCGTTTGTTTGCGGTATCGACACACACGTTCTGATCCATGCAAGTCATTCCTGTGCTCCTTGGGAAACTTGTCTTAAAGGAAGAAGACAACCGCCGCTGCTCTAGCGGTCGCGGGCCCTATTGTCTTGCTACGGAGCTCTTGCCGATTCTCTGCGTTTCGAATCGGCCAAGCAGCTCTCAGAAGGTTGCGGCTGTTCGAATTGGTGCAGGTGAACACCGATCAAGTCCTAATCGCGACACCCCTTTCTCAATCGAGGTCGGCCGCAGTTAGCTTCTGTTTGGTAGGTTGTTCGATCGCATGCGTCTCGTTTCCTGAAATCTCTGTGCACAGTTACGATTTAGCCAGAAGAGAGGAACTCAATCCATTGGACTAAGGTATTGATTGATACCTAGGTAGCAGTGAATGGCCTGAGACCGATTGTCGAAGCCGCTTGCATTTGCGACACACTCTAAGCAATGCCCGGATGACCGTGATAACCACGAAGGGATGGACTTCGATGGTTTTGGCCTAATTGAACCATCGAGCTGAGACCGGAGGGATTGGCGTGCGTCCTGATTGTCAATCGTGCCAATGCAGCCAGCGTGACAAATCGCCATTGGCGGGTTGCGTATCCTGGCAGGTTATTCCTTGAGCATTGACATAGTTTCCATGGCGCTGCAAGCCGAGTTGACGACGTCCTTTGCGGTTCCAAGAATAGGCCGGAAGGACGGAAATGAAGCGATTGGACTAAGGTGTCTCAATACCTTTGTATGATTTGTTCAACCGACACGTCGGTCGCAGCATTGCATCGAAGAGAATAGGTGGACGTCGAGAATTGGTGGACGTCGAAAGTAACTGGGGGCGGAGATCGAACTGATCTGAAGATTGCCTGGTGCAGCCCAAGCTTCGTTTGGTTGAGTCAATCAGCTTGGCCGTCAAAAGGAACAATGAGATGGATCCGTTATGCGAGAATCTCAATCGAAGTTTGGTGTAGGAGCAAAGTGCAGCCGCGTAGGCGCTGGCAGATTGGTGTCTCTTATGCAAGAGTCGAATTCGAGAGGCACTTAGGAAAGTCGAAGTGATTGTGCCGGTGAGAGATACGCAACCTGCACAACGTTAAACCAATACCAAAGTATAATGGACATTCCCTAAACCAGTAGCGCATTCTCGGGAGATGAGATCCTGCCAGGAAGGAGCCGCAATGGAGAAAAAGTTCTCCCCGGTTATCGGTGTCTTCCCCGGATCGGCACAGGCCGTGTATCCGGAGGGATATCTCGACTCTTTCAGTCGGCGCAGGTGCAGTTACACCTGCCTCGGCGTTGATGGGAGCTTCTGGTTCAGGTTCGCCGCACTTCACCACGGAGATCTGCCTGCAGTCCCAGAACCCCGGAAACGACAACTGCTACATGTGAGCCGGGAGAAACAGCGTTGTACTTATGGCCTTTCGACAAGCGGCATTCTACTCTCGATAGAATGAACCAAGGGGAGGAAAGCCGGAATATTGGCTCAATGAAGAATCTCGCTGTGCCAGTTACAGAGAGTCTAAAGAGGATCTCGTGAAAGAGAACAGGTCGCTCATTTCAGTGGTTGACGATGACGAGTCCGTGCGTGAGTCGCTGCCTGACTTGCTGCGGGAATTTGGCTTCACGGCCAAGGCCTTTTCATCGGCGGAGGAATTTCTTTCGTCCGCTAGCCTCGGCCACACGCAATGTTTGATTCTCGACATCGCTATGCCTGGCATGAGTGGACCCGATCTGCAGAAAGAATTAACGCAAAGGAAGCAGGAAATTCCAATCATTTTCATAACCGCCTCCGGCAGTGCCGCAGTTCGTTCACGCCTGCTGAAACAAGGTGCAGTCGAATGCCTTTTTAAACCATTTAGTGATTCGGCTCTTCTCGATGCGCTGAATATCGCATTGGCAAAGAGCTGAACTACCCCATCTTATCAGTGCTGTACAGACCTTTTGTTCGAGTCAGCGAAGAGCATTCCTGGAACGAGGTCGTTACTCATGTCGCAAACTATACCGATCGTATTTGTTGTCGATGATGACATCTCAGTACGCGAATCTCTTGAAACCATGATTCGCTTTGAGGGCTGGCAGGCGGAGACGTTTGGATCAGCGCAGGAGTTTCTGGCACATCCTCGTGTCTCAGTTCCGAGCTGTCTCGTACTCGACGTCTCGCTACCGGACTTGAACGGCCTCGACCTGCAGAAACACATAGCTGTCGAACGGCATGAAATGCCCATCATCTTCATCACGGGCTATGGCGATGTGCCAATGACGGTCCGGGCCATGAAGGCGGGAGCTCAGGAATTTCTGACCAAGCCCTTCAATGATGCGGTGCTGGCTAATGCGATCCGTCAGGCTCTCGAGCGCAGCCGAGTTGCACTTTCGCGCGAGGCGGAGATGAGGTCGCTTAGGGACTGCTATGCGTCCCTTACCGACAGAGAACGGCAAGTGATGTCGTTGGTCGTCTCTGGCTTGCTAAATAAACAGGTCGGCAATGAGCTAGGTATTAGCGAGATCACCGTGAAGGCTCACCGTGGAAAGGTAATGCAAAAGATGAAGGCTGACTCCATCGCCGATCTCGTTAAGATAGCGGGAAAGCTCCGCCTCTCACGTTCTTCCGTTTTAAGCCATCCTGTAGCGCAGTGACCAGCTAGCCGCTTTGGCCCAATTGACGTCTTCATTCCTCGTTCTTATGTCCACGCCTCATCACGCAGGGATCAGTCCGCCTCATTCTGCCGGATCAGGATTCTCAGCATCTTGAGGAATGGAGAATGCGAACGTCGCACCCGGGCCAGCATTTCGAACAGCCCACAAGCGGCCTCGATGAGCCTCGACAATTGAGCGGCACACCGAAAGCCCGATACCCATGCCTTCTTGTTTGGTGGTGAAAAAAGGCTCGAATAACCGTTCACTAATTTCCGAGCTAAAGCCAATTCCGGAATCCTGAACAGAAACGGTGACGTGAATGCAATCCGCCTCCGTCCTTATGAGTAGCAGTCTGGGCCGGCCGTCGATTGTGGCCATAGCGTCTGACCCATTGTGGAGGAGATTCAGAATAACCTGCTGAAGCTGAACGCGGTCACCGTTAACAGTCGGCAAATGATCGCTGAATTCCGGCTTCAGAATTACGTTATTTCTCTGCAACTCACCGGCCAGAAGCCCGATGACTTCGCGAATCGCTTCATTGAGGTCGACCATTTCAGCTTGAATTGGCTTCTTACTGAAAAGGGTTCGCAGTCGAGTAATCACTTCTGAAGCGCGCTTGCCATCGCGAATCGTCCGTTGTACGGTCTCCTGCGCGCCATCAACATTCGGAGGATCACTCCTTAACATGCGAAGACAAGTGCTTGCATTGGTGATGATGCCCGATAATGGCTGACTGACCTCATGTGCGATCGAAGCCGTCAGTTGTCCGATCGTCAGGACTCGCGTCACTCTTGCAAGTTCCGCCTGCGTATTGCGTAATTCTTCTTGCGCCTTTTTCCAATCGTGCATGTCCACCACTGTGCCGTGCCACTTTACTATGCGCCCTTCGTGATCAAGCAAGGGCAGCGCACTTGTCACACACCAACGGTATGTGCGGTCGGCAGCGTGAAACGCTCGAACTTCGACCTTGTAGGGAGTGCCGTTCTTTACGCATGACTTCCAGACTTCCGCTGTCGGCTCGACATCATCGGGATGCAGAAAGGTCATCCAGCCATCGCTCATAACTTGCTCAAGACTAATACCGGTGTAATCGAGCAAGCGGCCATTGCAATACTCAATCGCTCCACCGGGCGAAGCACTCCAAAGCATCTCTGGTATGGTTTCCGTTATCTGGAGCAAATTTAGCTCTCGTATGCGTAATGCCTCTTCGGCTCGTTTACGGCCATCTATATCGGTGTTTGTGCCATACCACTTAACGATTGCATCGGAGTCGTCGCGCATTGGATCTGCACGAAACAGAAACCATCGATAGTCACCGTCAAAGTGCCGAAGACGTGCTTCAATCTCGCCTGGTCCTCCGGTTGTCATTAATGATTGCCAGTACTCGGTCACCCGGTTGAGATCGTCGGGGTGAAGCGCGTCGGCCCATCCCCACCCCCGCGCCTGCTCGGGAGATAAACCCGTGTAATCCAGCCACCGTCGGTTGAAGAATTCAACAGCGCCGTCTGGACGAGCGGACCATGCAAGCACCGGCATCGTATTGATGATTAGGCTCAGGTTTCTCTCACTTGCAAGTATTGCCTCTTCAGAGCGCTTCTTTTCGGAGATATCTCGAATGAATCCGGTGAATACCTTTCGATGATTCGTGACCATCTCTCCGAACGAGACCTCTGCCGGAAACTCCTCACCGTTAGCCCGAAGTGCGGTCACCTCAGTTCCCTGCCAGTTCAGATGTTTCGCGCCGGTTTCCAGATATCGCTTGAAACCCGTCTCATGGAGTTTGCGCATTGCTCCCGGCATAAGAACCGTGAGAGGTTTGCCGATGAGCTCTTCCGGGCTGTAACCAAATATCCGCTTCGTTGCGGGGTTGGCAAAAATAATTGCTCCACCTTCGTCGATACTGACCACCGCGTCGCTGGCTGTTTCAACCACAACCCGGTGCCTTGCCTCGCTCCGCTTGAGTTCGTCCTCTGCGTGCTTCCGATCGTCGATGTCGGTGATAAGACAATACCAGCGGGATATTCTTCCTTCTGTGTCTCGCATGGGGATGGCGCTATTTTGAAACCACCTATAGACGCCATCGGCTCGACGGCAACGGTGCTCCGTGTAATAAGGTGCTCCGGTCCTGATCGAATTTGTGAATTCCAGGACGACGCCTGGCATGTCATCTGGGTGAACTGCATCGCTGTTTCCCCAATCCTTCAATTCCTCTAACGTCTTGCCAAAATACTCCAGGAATGGCCGGTTGGTAAGTTCCATCTCACCGGCGGGACTCAGAGTGCATACAAGCCCAGGAATACTATCGAGAATTTCGCGGAGATTGGTTTCACTCGCTCGCAGGGCGTCTTCAGCGCGCTTTCGATCCTCAATGTCGGTCAGTAAGACATACCAGCCCGTTATATGTTCATCTGCGTCTCGCACAGCCGAGGCGCGGACCTGGAACCATCGATAGACACCATCAGCCCTTCGACAACGATGTTCAATTTCGTACGGTGCTCCATTCGTGATCGAATATGTATAAGCCTTGATCACTTCGGGAAGGTCGTCCGGATGAACAGCATCGGTCATCCTCCAACCCTTCAATTCCTTGGGCGTCTTACCGAAGTACTCCAGGAGCGGCTGGTTGAGCTCTTCAATCTCACCAGCCGGACTCATGGTACAGATGAGCCCGGGAAGACTGTTAACTGTTTGGCGGAGGTTGTTTTCGCTGGCCCTTAGTGCTTCCACGGCGAGCTTGCGATCATGCACATCGATCGAGAAGGTGAACCAGCGAGTGATCCGGCCCTGAGTGTCTCGCGCGGGATAGACCCGAACGTCAAACCATCGATACTCGCCGTCGGCCCTGCGGTACCGGTGCTCATCGAAGAAGGGTGTTCCGGTCGTAAGCGAATGGGTAAACTTGGCAATCGCGCGAGGCAAATCATCCGGGTGAACAATATCGATGGTTCTCCAGCCCTTTAATTGCTCGGGCACCAAGCCGAAGTATTCCCAATTCTGGCGACTGACAAATTCAACTTCACCGGCCGGACCCAGTACCCCCAGGAATCCAGGGGTGCTGTCGATTATCAGGCGGAGCTGGGCTTCACTCGTCCTTAGAGCCTCATCAGCCAGCTTGCGGTCATGGATATCCGTGCTGGTGCCGTACCAACGTAAAATCGCGCCGGTTTCATCGCGGAACGGAGCGACGCGGATAAGAAACCAGCGATACTCTCCATCGTGACGGCGGATGCGGGCCTCGATTTCCCCTGGTTCGCCCGAGACCAGTAACTCCTGCCAGCGGTTCATCAATGGCGGTAGATCGTCCGGATGGAAAGACCCAGACCAACCCCAGCCGTGCGCCTCTTCGGGAGACATGCCCGTGTAATCATGCCAACCTTTGCTCAGGAATTCGTTGGGGCCGTCGGGCAAATTGCACCAGGAAAGGGACGGAATCGTATCGATCACCCGCCGCAGCTTGGCCTCACTGGCCCGCAACTCCTCTTCGGCGAGCTTCTGGTCGTGGATGTCGGCGGTCGTGCCGACGAATTTGAGAACTTTTCCTTCCCCATCGCGCAAGACCACGGCCTGACTGAGATGCCAGCGATAAGTCCCATCATTAGCGCGGAGAGTCCGGTTTTCGAATGCAAAATCCTTTCCCGCGCTTACTCCCTCCCAAAAGCTCTTGGCTGCCCTCGCCCGATCCTCGGGGTGGACCGCAGTCATCCAGGCCTCGGGATTCGACCGGACGAATTCGAGAGTCTGACCGGAGAATTCAAGCCAAACTTGATTTACAAAATCCGGTGTCCCGTCAGGATTGAGCGTCCAGGCGGATACGGGAAGAAGCTGAAGCAACCCAACCTGGAGTTGTAGTTCTCTGTTGGTTTCGGCGAGCTCCCTTGTTCGTTCCTTGACTCGCAGATCGAGCTCATTCGCAACCCGCTTCTGTTCGCTCAGGAGTAGCGCCTGTTGCAGCCCGATAGCTAACTGATTCGCTGCTACGCTAAGAACCAGACTCTCGGTTAGTTCCGGAAAACCTGCCCTCTGAGACCCAGACACGATGAGTCCGAGCTCGCCTTCCACACCCATTCTGATTGGAAAGACCGAAACTTCCTGCCCTCCCAGATGCCCGAGTAGTACTTCAGTCGATTGCCGCGAACCTTCTCCAAACCAGCGATCGAGAGCTTGCCTTATCTCCTCCGGGCTGTGACTCGTCCCGTAGAGCTGAGCAGTCCTGAGCGCGTCGATCGGGGCTTCGTGTGAGTCAAATCGTACTCGCGCATAGAGGAAATCGAGGCCAAGCATTACCAGAAGGGCATCAAGGAATGTATCCAGGATTCGACTCGGCCCGCTGCCATTCCAGACAGTTGGCAGTGCAAGCACGCTGATCAGATCGTTTACACAGCGCTGCAGCCGTTTTACTTCAGTCGCAGAATCCGTTGGTTGTTGATGCATACTGGCCCGCCGCTACTGGGGATTTGTTCGTCCTGATGGCCGTATGCGAAATTCGGAAAGAAACTCCTCAGGACGCGCGAAGCTTCAGGCAATTTTAAAACGACGAGTGCATTAGTCCATTTAAAAAGGTCCCGATTTTCGTGATTTGATGCAAATGCGTATCCCGAGGTTGCCCCAGCTACGAACGACGGAAAGAGTAAAAGATCGCGAGACTTGGTCTTCCGCTCCTGGGAAGTCAGAGGGGCCGCTAAACCAGGTCCTTCCATCTCAAATACTGCAATTACTTATCGTGTTGCGGCACAAGGTTGCAGAGAATTGATCGTTTTCCGCAGGGCCAAGCGTCTTGGCGGCGTTGCTTGGCAAATTTACATTTCACGACTAGCCGCACGGTGATTTTGAGAATCTTGTCGCAATTACTTGCCGGAGCACTCTTTTGCTTGACACCAAGGTATCAAGCGACACTTTGGTCCAATAGATACCCTTCGCCACTTCTGGCTTAATTGTGTTGAATCGCGTCCGAATTACTGTGCATGTGCGGAGGTCGAGCGTTGTATCGTCACATCCTCATCGGACTGAACCAATCGGAAGCAGCGCACAGAGCGCTGCGACAGGCAATTCACCTTGCGGCGAGGTTCAATGCAACCCTGACTGCGGTGGCCGTTACACCCGCTCTGCCTCCATATACTGCGTATGCAGCAGCCTTAAGCTCCGAAGCGATCCAAATTATGGAAAACGATCAGCAGGCATTATTCGCAGAGTTATTGGAAACGGCACGAAGAGAAGCTGCGCAAAACGATATCGCAATTGAAACTGTCCTGATCAGCGGGTCAGTCGTGGTTTCCCTGTTTGAGGTTGTGCGGAAGAACCACATCGACCTGCTTGTGCTGGGGATCCAGCCAGACCACAATCTGCTCGGATGGCGGTCGGGCAATATCGCCCACAAACTTGCTCAAAGAGCCACATGCGACGTTCTTGGAGTCCACTGACGCTGTGGGGTCGCCGAGAGGCGAACGTATCGATCGATACCTTCTTCCAATGAATTTCGCATGAAAGATTCCGCCTTAACACTACGTTCGCCGCAGGATCACAAGTGAAGCGAAAACCCGCAATGATCCCGAGCACCTGGCTGGTTTCCAGCGCAAACCGCGGTTTTGGCCGCCACTTCGCCGAGCAGCTGCTGGCCCGCGGGGAAAGCTATCAACGGACTCAACAAGCAATACGGCTAAACCTTGCTTTTAATTCTCGGTTCTGAGCGATCGGGAAGCCCAAGAGCGTCCAGAGAATCTGTCCAGGCCACTTCAATCTTGACCCTCACATTAAATCCAAGCCAGGCATCTCGCTGAGGCCAGCGAACCGTCCACTGTAACTCACTGCTACCGGCTGTGGGCGCGATGTCCGCGCTGTAGCCTGCGCAGCCCAACGAGTGGCTAGCCGTAGCTTGCGTTGTCTGCCAGCCGTTATCTGTCCACACTATCTCGAAATCTTCGCTGTCGAGGATGCGGAGCGTCTTGCCGGCAATCATGGTGTGGATGGGTCGGTGGCTGGTGTGGATTTCGAGATCGTGCCGCACGCGCTTGCGCCCTTTCGGGGAGCAGTATCGTTTGTACACGGGGTCAATGCGATCAAAGACCTTTCCGTCGAGCGCCGAGCGCAGCAATTTGAGGTACTCAGCGTGAGCCCACACCAGCGGCATGGCAGAGCCTGCGGGCCGGCCCATAAAGTGGTCGTGTTCGGGCCGGTCAGCCTCGTCCCAAACCTGCTCCGGCACCATCTGGCCGATTGAAGCGTAGCTCTCATACGTCGCGATCAGAGGGGCGATCTCGTGTCCTGCGGCCAACTCGAAATGTGCGCGCTCTCCGGTCAAGAGTGGCCAGACGCGGCCCTGTCCCCATCCTTTGAACGGGCCCCCATCAGGTCGGTCGCCATAACCATCCCAGTTATAGCGCAGCCAGCCGGGCCCTTGCGGAAGATCGCGCTTGATCACCGCGTCCACTACTTTGAGCGAGTCCACCATGAGCGGGTCGTCCGCGCGCCGCACGCCGTAACGCACCAGTTCCAGAAATCCCGCGTCGATAATCTCTCGCGCTTCAAACTCGTAGCGCGTGCCAGGAGGCCGATTCGCCACGCGGATGATCTTTTTGCCACAGTCCTCGTGCGAGTCGGTCTCATCGCAGACCTGCGGTCCGATGCGCATGTAGTGGCGCTTGACTTCGGGATGCAGCACGCCACTGTTGGTCGCCGTCCAATCTTCGAGATGGCCCTCAATCCAGTCGGCGAATTCCTCAAGAAACACGGCCAGCTCGTGCGATTCGTGTGCGTGCATCATCTCTGCCGCACAGATCAGACCTGTAATTACAGCGGCCAGGGTGGAAGGTGAATAGCCAGCGATTTCTTCCCATCTCTCCTGCGGCGTAATCGGCGCTTGCTGCACCAGAAACCCGGCCGCACGTTCCACAAAGGGAAAGATATCCAGATCTCCGAGACCCTCAGCCTTCCACAGGCGCCATGCGAGAATGATGGGAAACGCCACCTCGTCAAGTTGCTTGCCTCGCCAGTAAGGTGTTCCGTCGACCCAAAAATTCTGTGCGAACCCACCGTCAGGCTGCTGGGTGCAGGCCAGGTAAACCAGTGCACGCCGCGCCGTATCAGTTCGGCCGCAGGCCAGCAAAGCCGTGGCTGTTTGCACCATGTCGCGCGTCCACACCAGGTGGTAGCCGCCCATATCGTCGTCGCCGTGCGCCTGACCCCAGGGAATCGACGCCGATGCCACAAATGCGCCGGAGAACGTTTTGTCTTCGTGCGCCAGAAGCACATTATGACTGGTCCGCATCAACTTGCCGCCATCGCTTGCATGCGCCGCGAGCCACTCGGGATTCGCCGCCCTTTCCCACTGCTCAATGAATCGCTTGCGCGAATCCTCGAAGGGCGTGGTCACTGCGCTCACCATCGCCTGTGCCGCCGCGTGGTGTCCTTATCCGATCCCGATCGCCACCGTGAAATCGACATGGGTGCTTTCGCCCTTCGGGTTGGCGTTCATGATCTTTTGAAGATCAATCTCGCCCATCATGGCGATATTGCCGCCAGTAGCGGAGCCAAACTCCCAATCCATTTTGAAGTTATCCATCAGGTCGCGCCAGCCGTCGCTGGCGCCTATAAAGCCGCAGCCCACGCGCGCAAACCCGCCGCTGGCGCCCATCACCAGCGACCACTCGTTCCTCCACGCCAGCAGCGCCTTGTGGCCGGCAAAGTCAACTGCCCGCGCCGAATTGTCTGCGCCGCCGCCATCGAGATGCGGAGCCAGCAGAGCAAACACTTTCAGTCGTGGCAGCAGTTCCGGCTCTGCTTCGAGCCGCACTCGCTGCAACACCACCGCGTGATGGGGATCGCAGATGATCTCCTTAGTCAGGCTGTAACGGCCATCCGGATCTCGGTTTATGTATCGAACTCCCAGAGTCTCCTGATGGATGTACTCGAAGGTTGAAACCATGTCGCGCTTCTCTTCGTGCGCAAAGGACATCCCATCGGTGACGAGGAACCCCATGTCGCGGACCTGCGCGCGGTCAATCGTTGGATGGTAGATCTCATTAAGGATGCCGTGCGAACAGGTGAACCAGACTCGGCTTGATTCCGCATACGCAGTACAAACCGCGTCTTTCCGACTCGAGGTCCATCGAGGTTCGGCGCCGGGAGCGCCAAATGCCTCGCCTTGCTGGTCAAGCCAGCGATACATGGGTTGATTGTTCATCAAGTCACGCTTTCATTCAGTTCTTGGGAAGAATTGGAGATTCCCTTTCGTTCAAACACCTGGCAAGTCGAATCAGATTCTCTTGCGCGGCATGCACGCCTGGATCACTCGCCGCAAATCGCCACCGTCCCTCTCGCTACTTCCGCGGTGAGCCTTGCAGCTTGACAAGCGATAGAATAGGCACTCGCGAAATTCTCGGTACGATTAGGCGGCCTCGCTTTCAACGGCGAATGTTTTCTGTCCGTCGGGATTATTCCAGCCCCGCGGCGGAGATACACGCTCAACTTCTATCGGACCCCAGGTATGAGGTGTGTATTGATAAACCGGCATGTTCCGCTTCAGCACCGGTTCGACAATCCGCCATGCTTCTTCGACATAATCTTCGCGCGCAAACAATGTACTATCTCCAGCCATAGCGGCCCCGAGAACGCGTTCGTACGCATCCATCTCATCCGCGCTGCCACAGTGGCTCGCCACCATTTCGCCGGCTTGAAGCGCGTGCCCATCTGCGGTCGGACACAGCGTCATCATTCCCATGGCGATTGTCGCCTCCGGACTCACACGCAGCCGAAGATGATTCTCTACCAACACGGTTTCCGGAATCAGCGATGGAGGGGTGCGAAGCTTAACCACAATTTCGGTCGAGGTCGTGGGCAGCTGCTTGCCGGCACGAATATAGAAAGGCACACCTTTCCAGCGCCAGGAATTTACCTCCAGCTTCACCGCCGCGAAGGTCTCCGTTTGCGAGTCTTTGGCGACTCCACTTTCTTCGCGATAGCCAAGAAACTGACCGAGTACGAGATCCCTTTCATCTATCGGCCGCACGGCTTTTAGCACTTTCACTTTTTCGTTGCGAACCGAGTCACTGTCGAGTGCAACGGGCGGTTCCATCGCCAGGTTCGACAACACCTGAAACAGATGATTCTGGACAACGTCGCGGATTGTGCCGGTCTGGTCGTAGAATGCCCCACGGCCTTGAACGCCAAAGTCCTCCGCCATCGTGATCTCGACGCTCTCTACGTAATTGCGGTTCCAAATGGGCTCAACAAAAGTGTTGGCAAAGCGGAATGCCAGCACATTGTTCACCGCACGCTTTCCAAGATAGTGGTCGATTCGAAAGATATCCGTTTCATCGAATACATTGAGCAGGACTTTGTTGAGCTTCCGCGCGGATGCCAGATCGTGGCCGAAGGGTTTCTCCACGATCATGCGGGCTCCCTGGGCACAATCGGATTCATTTAGACGTTCCACGACCGTTTCGAATAAAGCCGGCGGAATGGCCAGGTAATGCGCCGGCCGTTGTGCATCCTGGAGTTGCTCGCGCAGTGCCCTGAACGTTGTCTGATCCTGGTAATCGCCGTCCACATAGCGCAGCAAGCCTATCAACTTTTCGAAGGCTCCAGGATCGAGACCGCCGTGTTTTTCTAAACTCTCTTTGGCGCGAGCGCGAAGCTGGTCAAGGTTCCAGCCGGCTTTGGCGACGCCGACGACGGGAACGTTGAGATGTCCCCGTTTCACCATTGCTTGCAGGGACGGGAAAATCTTCTTGTACGCAAGATCGCCCGTGGCGCCAAAAAAAACGAGTGCGTCCGATGGGGAATTATTCATGATCGTCGTCTCCGTCAGGCAGCCTCAGACTGTTCAGAAGGCTTTTCTAAATGTCCGCCAAATTCGAAGCGCATGGCCGACAACAGTTTGTCAGCATAATCAGCTTCGCCACGCGAGCTGAAACGTTCATACAGCGAGGCGGTAAGCACCGGAGTCGGCACTGCTTCATCGATCGCGGCCTTAATCGTCCAGCGGCCCTCGCCAGAATCGGATACGCGCCCCGCAAATCTTGAAAGACCAGGATCCTGAATCAGCGCAGTTGCCGTCAGATCCAATAACCACGACGCGATGACACTGCCGCGACGCCAGACTTCGGCAACATCTTTTAGATCCAGGTCGTACTGATAGTGCTCGGGATCGCGGAGGGGCGTAGTTTCGGCATCAATCCCTTCTTGCCGCTTCCCGGCATTCGCAGAACGCAACACCGCTAACCCTTCCGCATACGCCGCCATGATTCCGTATTCAATTCCGTTGTGGACCATCTTTACGAAGTGACCTGCCCCGTTCGGCCCGCAGTGCAGGTAACCTTGTTCAGCAGTGCCAGCCTGCTTCTCGCGTCCTGGTGTGCGTGGTATATCGCCTGTGCCAGGAGCCAACGTCGAGAAAATCGGATCTAGGCGTTCGACGATCTCTTTCTCGCCGCCTATCATCATGCAGTAGCCTCGCTCGAGACCCCATACCCCGCCGCTGGTGCCTACGTCAACGTAATGAATCTCTCGCGGCAGCAGGTCTTTTGCGCGCCGGATATCATCCACGTAGTAGGAGTTTCCGCCGTCGATAAGCGTGTCGCCTGGTTCGAGGTGCGGCAAGAGATCGGCGATGGTCTCATCAACAACTGCTGCAGGAACCATCAGCCAGACTGCCCGCGGCCTCGCGAGTTTCTTGACGAAATCAACCAGAGACTCTGCTCCTGCCGCATGGTCCTTGACAAGTTCGCTGATGGCTTGTGCCGACCTGTCAAACACAACGCAGCGATGCCCACCCTTGATCAGACGGCGCACCATGTTGGCGCCCATACGACCAAGTCCTATCATTCCTAATTGCATAAAACCTCCTTCTGGGGATTGCGTTTGATTGGCTGATCTGCCAAGGGTTCAACATGTGCCGCCCTTCCATGCTCCTCTCGTGTCCACGTGGTCAGCGCGATTCATGCCGCTTGACTCCGGCTAATTGACTGTTTCGAACGTGGCGCTCTTGTCAAGCGACTCAGTTTTGGAAGAAATAACCTGCATCAGGTCATTCCACGACCTAACAAAGGACTCGGCTCCTTCACTTTGAAGCTGGGCAACCAACGCATCGATATCGACACCAGCCTTAGCGAACTATTTCAAAACTTCCTCGCAATTCCCGCCGTCGGTCGGCAGCAATTCGGTGCGGCCGTTTGTTGACCGGTAACTGTCCACGCCGTCTCACCGTGCGTTGCCAGATAGACAGAGGGAAAAGTACCCATCGATTCATTCCTCCTTCCGATCTTTCCGGCTCTCCAGCCCATAAATCGCCGCGCCGACCAGGGCGACGAGCGTAGCGCGGCCCAGCACAAATCGCTCGGATTCTGCGAGTCAAGGGCGGTAACAACAATCGCTTTCACACGATCCTTGGATGACGCGATTAGTCCGTAGTTTCGGGTCGCTCCGGAATTTTTCCTTAATCACGCAGAGGCTTGTAGCTATTCGGAATGCCGATTCGCGGTACAGCTTCTCCTCGGTAGATGTGTGATTCACAGTCCTACTCGAAGCGCGTCGGGCAGGTCAGGAATAACTGAATGCCTATTTGAGATCGAAAAACGGGACGACTGATTACCGAAACCGGATTCTTCACGATGCTCAGGTTGACGTCTCATCTTTGCTAATAGATGCTGCACCTACAGGGGAGCCTCCGGGGCCAGGACGAAAGATGTTAAATATGCCGACGGTTCCACTGAGCGAGGAGCTTTTCCAGGTTCGCGCCCAAAACCGATATTCTTTCTCAAGTCATGAGCCGGATTGCCGCCTCGCATATCGTCGCTGGATTCAAATGAGGGTCGATCCGATCGTCGTAAAGCCAATCGTCGATCATCGCGGGCTCTTCTGCGAGCAGGAGGATTCTTGCGGTGCTCCACCGACGGCGGACAAAATGTGCCGCTTCGGAGCTCTCTCTTGATTTGGGATGGAGCGCTAGGATCACAAGTTCATAGCCCCGCTCCTCGTGGAGATACATATCCGCGAAGGAAGCCAGGTTTTCAACGATGGCCGGAATGGAGCGCAGGAGCAATAGATGCGATTCACGCAGCGCGAGCGCTGCGTCGACCAGAAGAATCCGAGCTGGTTTCTTTTCAGTGACGACCAGGTCCTGTTCGGCTCGATTCAATGTGGCCGCCTCAGGTGTTCCTCCCGGTTGCAGGAGATGAGGATCAAAGTCCCGGTGCGCAAAGCGATCGGCATGGTGGAGGGCGCCATCACCGGAAGAGGCACGTCGGATGAAACCTGCGCCTTCTGGGAATGAAGTCATGCGTATCTCCGGATTTCTCGACTAACGCAACGAAGGGAATACCGCGCGTAGCTCTTCGTGAATGAGCTGAGATTGTGCCCGTAACAAGACAACGGGCGAACACTGCCACTCAATGCTCGTTCTAGACTGGGCGCTCTGGGCGCAGCGCCATTTCATCTGTCGCCCTCAAACTGCTTAACGCATTGAAGAAGCATCGCAACCGTATTAGTCTCCCCCATTTCGGTATTGAACATTGCGTGATACATGTGGGGTTCCGGCCATTTCAGCCCGAGATACTGCCGAACGAACGCAGCTCGCGCCTGGTCCGTCGTGTCTACCTGCTCGATTGCCTCGTCGCGAGTTGCTCCCCTGGTGATCAGTCTGCGGATCTTATAATCGCGAGACGCGTAGAGAAACACATGGAAGACGTCTCTACTATTGCGCAGGAAATACTGCGCGCCTCGGCCGACAATCACCGAGGGGCCATTGGAGAAAGCAGTCCTGACTGCAAATTCCGAAACGGCGGCGATGCGGCGCGAATCCACCAAGTGCAGCCGGTTGGTGGGCGGCAGGCCCCCCTCAAACGCGCCCCGAAGAAAGTCTTTGAATATCCTGTATACAACAGGATCGCTTCGCCATTCCCTCTTCTCTACCGCCTCTGGCGTGCACTCGGTCAGTCGCGCGATCTCCTGTGTCAGCCGTTCGTCCCACAGGCTCCATCCAAGGCGGCTGGCGACCAAGCTGGCAATTTCGGATGCTCCGCAGCCGAACTCGCGCTCAATTGTTATTGCGTGAATCATTGCGTATATCCTCAACCCACTGCGACATCTCCGCCCGCACCTGGATCATTCCTCTTCAAGAAAAACGCAAGAACGAACATGATGGAGCAGAGCGCGCCCAACACCCAAAAGATGTCCATATAGGACAGTGCGCCGCCTTGTTGATGCACCAATTCGTAGAACCTCGCAATCGACTGGTCGTGAGCGTCCGTGGCCCCAAGCCCGGAGTGCGCAATTCTCGAGCCCAGTGCATGCAGCGCCGAGCGATACGCAGGGGTATCGGGAGTGATGTGCCCCACGAGGATCTGCTGGTGATATTGAGCCCGTCGGGCAATCATCGTAGTCACGACAGAAGTCCCGATGCTGCCACCGATATTACGCATGAAATTGATCATGCCGGAGACGCTATTACCTTTCTCGTGGGGAATTCCGATGTAACCTGCTGCCGTGATGGGGACAAATAGAAATCCGATTCCTACGACTTGAGCGACGCGCAGCCACATTGCGAATTTGAAGCTGACGAACAAATCAATCTGGTTCGCGCAGTAGAACAGCCCAATGGCCATGCAAAGCCATCCTGTCGCGATCAGCCATCGAGCTTGAATTTTTGATGTAAGCCGACCGACGATGGGCATCATGACCAGCAGGACCACACCGCCGCCGGACAGGACGAGGCCCGCAAGCTCTGCCGTGTAACCCATTAGTGTCTGCAGGAACTCTGGAATCAAGACCAGGGTGCTAAAGAGCATGAAGCCCATCATGAACATCATCAAGTTCGCTGCCGCGAAGTTGAAGCTCTTGAACATGCGGACATCGATGATAGGGTCTTTGCGGAACCATTCCCAGATGACCAGCAAGATAAGGCAAACCGCGGCGGTTATCGCCAGGGTCGCGATGAAATGCGAGCCAAACCAATCGTCTTCCTGGCCCTTGTCCAAAACCACCTGCAGCGAACCCACGCCCAGCGCCAACATGGACATTCCGAGATAGTCCACCCGGATACCCCCTCGTTTCAATCGACGGAGGAACGGCGGATCTTCAACCAGGATATGCGTCAAATAAAGAGCCGTGAGGACCGGTGGCAGCGTGATGAAGAATATCCAGCGCCAGGAATAATTGTCAGTAATCCAGCCGCCCAGCATCGGTCCGACGGTGGGGGCGAGAACAGCGCTAATGCCATAGAGTGCAAACGCGGAGCCGCGCTTCTCCGGTGGAAACGTGTCGTTGAGAATGGCCTGTGCCATAGGTTGCAGGCCACCGCCGCCGATGCCTTGCACAGCTCGAAAGAACAGCAATAGCGGCAGGTTTGGCGCCAACCCGCAAAGGAGCGAACTCAGAGTGAAAATGGCAAGCGAGGTCATAAAGTACCTCTTGCGGCCGATCGCCTCTGCCAGCCATCCGCTGATGGGCAAGACGATCGCGTTCGCAGCAAGGTACGAGGTGAGTACCCAGGTGCTGTCGTCGTAGCTGGCTCCCAGGCCGCCGGCGATGTAAGGCAATGCAACGTTGGCAACGCTCGTGTCCAGGACTTCAATAAAAGCCGCCATCGACACGGTGATGGCAATCGCCCAGGGATTTACCTTGGGGCGCCAGATGACCTGCTCGGTCGGAAGAGTCAGGGCTGTAGCGCTCATCGCAAGTACACTTTCGCTTCGACGTTCTCACCGGGACGAAGCTGGTGATCGCGATTTTCGCCGGGCTCGAGAACGATCTTTACCGGAACGCGCTGGACAATTTTCACGTAATTGCCGGTTGCATTTTCGGGCGGCAGCAAGCTGAAGATAGGGCCGGTTGCCCCCGCAATGCTGTCTACATGACCGTTGTATGTGCGTCCGTTGGAGTCGAGCTCAATGCTTGCTTTCTGGCCCACCCGCATGTGTTTGAGCTGGGTCTCCTTGAAATTCGCCGTGATCCACACCTGATCCAGGGGAACCACAGTGAGCAATTGCTCCCCTGGGTCGACATTCAGTCCAACGACAACCTTTTTTGTGACCTCGCCAGTTATGGGTGCAGGTATTTTCGTATATTCCAGATTTAACTGCGCTTGCTCGACAGCAGCTGCCTTTTGCTTTACATCTGCGAGGGCTGAAAGGGCTCTCGCCCGCGTTGCGTCAACGCGTTGCGGCCCGGCTTGCGCATCTTCGTATCGTGCCTCAGCCTCAGTGAGGCGGCTGTGTGCTTCTTGAACGGCCTGCTCAGCCGCGGCCTCGTCTGCTTCTGCGGCTGCTATAGCTGCGACATCAGTTGCTGCGGCGGCATAAGCATGGTCGTAGACTTGCTTCGGTACTTCCTCCTTGACGAGCAACAAGTGATAACGGGTGACGTCATCTTGAGCCTTCACATTTTCTGCCTGCGCTTCCAAAACGCGCGCGTGCGCGGCTGCCGCTTGCTTTTCCGCTGCCTGAATCGAGGCCTCGGCGTTCTTAATATCCGAGGACGTGAATTTCAACTGGCTCGAGGTATCTACTGAAGATACCGGCACGTCGATATTCAAACTTTTAGCCGCGGCTTCTGAAGTGGCGAGCGCTGCCTGGGCTCTCGCCAATGCCACTTGATAGTCCGTCGGATCGATTTCTACAAGTGGGGAACCTGTATCAACCCACTGGTTGTCGCCAACGTTTACATTCTGGATATATCCGGAAATGCGGGCGCTGACAGGGTAAAGATGGACGTCCACTTGCGCATCGTCGGTGGATTCGAAGCCGGACATATAGTGCCACAGGAGCACGCTGCCAACGATCAGAACAACGAGCGCGGCAAGAAATATCCAACGTTTGTAAGAGCGCCTCCTCGGAAATGCCGAGGTTAATGCGTCAGTAGTGCCGGCATTCTCCGCTTCCGTGTTTGGCGCTGACGGTGCTGCTTGCGGTGGATTTGTCGCTTGATGTTCATCAGGCATACTCAATTCCCCTTCAAATACTCTGCGTATCGGGATTCCGCGACTCCGGTCGCTCTCGCCAGAGATATCTTGGCCACGTTGTAGCTGTAGAGACTTGCAATATAGGCATCAGTAGCGATTGCCAGCGCATCCTGCGCTTGAACCACTTCGATATTGTCGGTAACTCCTGAAGTGAACCGATCACGCGATTGCTCTAACGTTTGGGTGGCAAGCGCGACCGCACTTTGTTCGACAGAAACCTCCTGCGCATCTGCTTCCAGGTCGAGATAGACGTCGCGAACCTCCTGCTCAATCCTGGCTCGTAAGTCTTCCAATCGCTGTCGCTCCTCAGTTAGAGAGGCGTCAGCCCTTAGAACATCCCCGTGTACCCTCCCGCCCTGAAAAACGGGGATACGGAGGGTAGCCGCTGCATCGACGGTGCCGTGCGATGAGCCCGGCGTAACTCCAGAAAGACCGTAGTCGGCTTCGGCGCCTAACGATGGATAGCGTTCTGCGGCGGCGGCTTTTCTCGCGAGTTCCGCGGATCGCACCCGATTCACCTGGCTCTGAAAATCAGGGCGAGCCTTATACGCGCTTTGGATCGCGTCATCGAGACTCGAGGATGTCAGCTCTCGGTACGGGAGCTGGGTGGTTATCTCGAACTGTTGGCCAAGTGGAAGCCCGATTGCTCGCGCCAGGACCAGTTTCTGCTTCGCTAATTCATTTTGTGCGCTAATCAGCTTCTGTTGACGTGATTGCAGTTGCACCTGGGAACGCAAAACGTCCACGGCCGAGGCAACGCCAGCAGTCTTCTGGTCGGATGCCTGTTGAAAAAGTGCCTTGGCCGTGTCCCGTTGTGATGTGGCTGACTCAACCTCGGATTGGTCGGCGATGGAGAGCAGATAGTTGGAGACGATCACAAGCACCACAAGCTCGCGAGCATCTTTGGAACTGAACTCGGCAGACTTCATCTGCGCTTGCGACGAGCGCGCCCGCTCGATGGATGTCCAATCAAAGACCGATTGCGTGAGATACGCTCGCGAGTCGAAATAGCCAAATGGCCCAATGATCGGAGGCACCCCATGAATGGACAGACCAAAGGCCGCCCTAATATTGACTTGATGAACTCCGAAACCCGTATCAGTGACTACGTTCGGAAGCAGGTCGCTTAGCGCCTGCCATTTCTCTCCCCGGGCATCGATAACGGCATCCGTGGCCAACACTCCACCGAGATTTTGCTTGAGCCCGAAACTGACAGCATCTTCGAGGGAAAGTGCCAATGGCGCCGCGCCGCGCTTTCCCGAAGGAACTCCTCCCAAGTACGGATTCTGCGACAGGTTTTGAGAGTTGTTCTGTCCAGCTTGAACCTCCGTTCGCGGCGTTCCCGTCACTTCGGCCAGCGCAATCGGGTTGTAGGGCGCGGGCGTAGCAGGCGCGCTGTACTGGGCAGCCATGGAGAGTCCGCCACACAACTGCGCAGCCAGCAGCATCGCCGTAGGCCAGGTTCGAAACCGCATGTCAACTCCTCCTCGGTTGTCCTGCATCTTGCTTCGCCGTCGGCGGCGCTTCCCATCAACTCGCTAGTTCGACAAATCACATGCGACAATCCCGAGATTGATTGCTTTTGTGTTCATTTGATGAAGCCGAAACGGCTCACCAAATTGGAGGCAATGAAAAGGGGCGACACGTTGGGTTTCTTGGTTCTGCCGATGCCTTGAACCCCTGACTAGGTGCTAGTGTGCTTCGAAGTCTCGAAAGGCGCTATCAGACGAAGGTATCGGTCGCTACCTTCGTATCGATTAGGGCAACCGCGACAATCAGAGCAAGTGGTTGTGAAAGCTTAGTAGAAGAGTTCGATACCAAAGCCTCAATACCATAGTCCAATTGTTTCTTGCTTCAGTTTCTGATCTGATCGATTCGTCACTTACCGAGTGGACCGACTCGTCAGTCCGAAGACGTTCCAGGGAGTTGTCCTTCATGTTTTCCATTCCGTGCACCTCGCTTTCGCGGTGGTCGCTATACATAGCCGCCTACGGGCGGTGGGAATCGCTAGTGACGGCTACAGATGTGATGGATCGGCTCGGATGAAGCAAAACGATGGCCGGTCGGAAGCTCGGCAATAGGATGATGCGCAACGACCAAGTCGCCGTTTTGCTTCCAATGGTGGCCGGCTCAATCGCTGTTCTCTGCACAATCCTGATTCACTACTTGGCATTGTGGGCTTCCGTGAATTTATTCCGCCGCGAGCGGAAGATGGGGCTCGTAGGATCAGGACTCTGGATCGATCTAGGAATATTCGTGCTGACAATGTTATTTGCCTTTGTAGCGCACTTGATTGAGATTGCGTTATGGGCTGCCTTGTTAGTTATATGCGGAGAATTCACATCCTTCGAACTCGCGTACTACCACTCAGCGAGCAACTACACGACGTTGGGATCTGGTGGTTTGATCATGACATCGTCGTGGAAGCTTTTGGGGCCTTTGGAAGCGGCCGATGGAGCGTTGATGTTTGGTATCTCCACGGCGATGATCTTCGCGATGGCCCAGCGTTTGATGCGCGCCAAGTTTCGTGATCTTTAGGTCAAAGACCGGCGCACTATTTCACAAGTTGGCCGCGACGTTCCACCTATCGGCGCCAATAGACGACAAAAGGATCATTGCAATGTCTGCGGAAGAACCGCCTGGTTAACCGTGGGACTCGATAAGTCGATGGCCGATTTAGGTTGCATCACTTTGGTGCACCTTAAGACAAATCGCTCGGGTACTAATCCGGAAGGGTCGGGTGTGTCACCCCGCAGCGATTGCGCCATAAACGTGAATCGAATTCCATTGGACGAAGGTGCGGCTCAATACCTTCGTGTACTCGAAATCAATGCGTGCGGAACCAGCGGAATCACGAATTTATGGGCGACCGCTACACGCTTCTTAATTCGGTCAGATGTTTTACAAGCGGGTTGTACGGGGAAGTCGGCTCTTGTCGCAAATTTTTCGAAACACTTCGATGTGCGAAGCATCGTAGCAGTAGCAGACCAAACCGGGTTTGCGGATAGGCGTTCACGAAGGCTGCGAAATGCCCACGCATGTTCGCTCCTTGATCTCATAGGCTGACCCCGCACACCAAATATGGATGCGGTCCGAACGGGAAGGCTCGATGCGAACTGCGCTTCTTCTCCTGGGATTCTGTTACGACTGGAGAGACAGAACCCTTCTTGAGATAGGCGCATTTGGCTTGCTGGGCCTGCGGGGCTTCAATCGCTAAGAACCGATATAGACCGAAATCTCGAAGGAGGAAAACCATGCAATTCCGTAGTCGTCGTGCTGTCGTGTTTTGTCTCTTCGCATTCACCACTCTGGCTGTGTTGACGAACGCGTCCGCACAAGATCGGGACGTTGTCCATTTAGTTTCGGGAGTGGTGAAGCACGTCGACAGAGACTCAAAGAAAGTGATCGTCAAAGCAGGTGATGGAGTAGAGCACACCATTAAGTGGACTGGGGACACAACATGGCGCGGAACCAAAGAAGGAGGAGAAGAGATAAAAGAGGGATCGCAACTCACTGTTCGATATACAGAGAAGGCAGGGGAGAAGACCGCGGTTGGGATTGAAGACGTCGGCAGGGATACTAAGAAGGCAGTGCAATGAGATCACAAGGGCGCTCTCATTCGCTGTGATCTTGGCGCGGTCAAAGGTCGTGCGTTCCCGGATTCCACAGATGAGAATGGTCAGGCGCCCATCGCATTCCTGGAGGCGCTTTGAACCTCTTGAGAGTCGTAGAGACGAACCATGGCAACGTCATGGGGGACGAAGCATCGATTGTCGACAAGACAAAGTACTCGTTGATTCGTCTCTTGTCGAATGCCGCCCACTCGTTCATTTGGTGTAATTTCCTCGTGGAACTGTCCCGAATACCTCACAGCAGCGCTAAGGAAGGTATGCCGGGTTGAGAAGGTCGACTCCGATCTGGGTTAGCGTCAAGCAAGCTTAATCGGAGCACTTTAAAGGAGCAATCTCATTGGATGAGGAGGCCGAAGGAAGAATCAGGTGCTAATGTCAACTTTCGATTCTATTGGACGCGTAACTTCATTTGGTGCTAAGGCTCTGCGGAATGCATGGTTCCCCCCATTCGAGACAGAGTATCTGAGCACTCAACTTTATGAAATCGGCGTAGGTTCGTTCTTACTCGTCGTAGCGTCGGGTTTTGCCCTTGGCGTCGTCCTTACGCTGCATACACGCAGTATGCTGGTCCAATTTGGCGCGACAGCAGATATTCCTGTCTTCCAGTCGCTCGCATTCTTCAATGAGATTGGCCCCCTCGTCACAGGCTTGCTGATGGCCGGTAGGGTGGGCGCCGGCATCGGGGCGCAACTCGCCAACATGCGGGCTACGGAGCAGATTGACGCGATCGAAACGATATCGGTCGATTCATTCAAGTTGTTGGTGGTGACGAGAGTCATCGCATGCTGCGTCATGCTGCCATTGCTGACTGTTTTTATGGATACCGCAGGCATCCTCGGTGGCTTTCTATCCGAGCACTTGGTTTCACACTTAAGCTGGACGCTTTATTTTCAGCGCGCCTTTGACGGTGTGACGCTTGCCGATTTCATTCCACCGACTCTGAAGACAGCAGTGTTTGGCTTTCTCATCGCTACCATCTCCTGCTTTTATGGCTACACGACTAACGAGGGTTCCGAGGGAGTGCGTAAGGCCGCCACGTACAGCGTCGTTATCTCGTCGCTGATGATCATCCTGACAGATGTGATTTTGGTGAAACTCATCTTTCTCTTCTTTCCGGATCAGGCCATATGAATATCAACCGTGACCATGGCAGCCTGGAGCCAGCCGCTATAGCGTTTGCACAGGTCGATAAAGCATTTAGTGGAAGGAAGGTGCTCGACAAAGTGTCATTTTCGGTTGCCCGCGGCGAAACGCTTTGCATCCTGGGACGCAGCGGAACCGGCAAGAGCGTAACCCTGAAGCTGATGATCGGTCTGCTCAATGCCGATGCCGGCAAAGTTCTGGTGGAAGGAGCAGACATGGCGACTTTGGACGAAGGCGGGTTGGTTAAGGTTCGCCGAAAAATGGGATTTCTTTTTCAGAGCGCGGCCCTCTTTGACTCCTTTTCTATAAATCAGAACCTTGCCATGCCACTCCATCGGCTTGATCGCACTAAGTCTCGGGATGAAATCAAACGCGCAGTGCACGAGAGTTTGCGGCAGGTTGGTCTGGAGAAGGATGGCGAAAAGATGCCTGCAGCTCTCTCTGGGGGCATGCAAAAGCGAGCCGGTTTGGCGCGAGCCCTGATACTCAAGCCTGAGATCCTCCTCGTGGATGAGCCCAGCAGTGGACTGGACAGAATTACAGCAGGCGAAATCGACGATCTTCTCATTAAGGTCAAAACCGAGCGTCACACCACCATAGTGATCGTCACCCATGACGTTCACGGAGCAAGAAAGATAGGTGACAAATTCGCCGTATTGGATGCAGGCGGGCTGTTGGCGTTTGGCAGCCCCGAAGAACTGGATGGCAAGCAAGACGACCGACTGCAGCAATTCATATCGGAGCGTTAATCATATGAAGAATCACAATCTGCTGGTGGGAGTTTTCGTTACAGCTGCTTTCGCACTCTTCAGCGCCGGGCTGTTTCTTATCGGTGATCAGTACAAAGCCTTCAGTCATCATGTCATTTACTACACCGACTTCCAGAGTGTAGATGGGCTGACGAAGGGTACAAAGGTGAGAGTGGACGGTTTGGACGCGGGCGAAATCGAGAGTATTCAGATCCCGGCGAGCCCGGCGCAGAAGTTCCGGCTGAAGATGAAAATGGATGATCGACTTCATGGCATGATCCGTGAAGATTCTCTGGTGACCGTCGAGACAGAGGGGATTGTGGGAGATAAGTTTCTGCTCATCCAGGATGGAACCGAGCACGCATCGGAAGCGCCGGACGGGAGCACGCTCCGGAGCAAAGAGCCATTCGAAATGTCCAAGCTGTTGGAACAGGCGCAAGGACTTATGAACCAGGCGGGTACAGCGATCAACCAGGTTCAAGGCACCATGGACGACGTCCGCGGTCACCTGGATGCCACTCTTGATACGGCGACGAGCACGATTAAGAACGTAAATGGGGTTGTGCGGGATGTGCAAAGTGGAAAGGGTTCAGTCGGAATGTTGCTTGAAGATGAAGCGACCGCTACGGACGTAAGGCAGTCGGTAGCGAACATCCGTGAGACGACTGAAAAACTGAATGAGTCCTCCGATCGAATTGACGGCATCCTGCGTGAAGTTCAATCTCGTCAGCTCGTGGGCAAGATGGATGACACACTCATTAGCGCGAGTTCCGCTACGCGCAATCTCGATCAGACGAGCCAGCAGATCAATACCACGCTCAAGAGCGCGTTTGCCCAAAACCAATTTGGCGAAGACGCGGGCACCAACCTTCAGCAGTCTCTCACTAATATCAACCAGGCCACCGGCAACGTTGCCGATGATACAGAAGCGTTGAAGCACGGCTTCTTCTTCAGAGGCTTCTTCAGGCGTCGGGGATACGACGACCTTGATGATTTACCTGTCGAGCAATATCGTTCCGGACAGATCTTCAAGGGTTTACCTGAGAGCCGTCAGTGGATAACTGCTCCCTCGCTGTTCACCACTAACGGAGAAGGGGAAGAGGTGCTATCTGAGCAGGGCAGACATAATATTGATGAGGCAGTAAGCCAGTTCAATGAGATCTACGGCCAACCTCTCATCATCGAAGGTTACTCGTCTTCAGGCTCGGCTTCGGATCAACTAATAAGGTCACGCAGAAGGGCAATACTGGTCCGAACCTATCTCCAACTACGCTTCCATGTCTTGCCCAAAAATACCGGCATTGTCGCCCTCGACGGCGCGCCTCCTGAAAACGCTGGCAAAAGCACCTTCGATGGAGTCAGCTTGGTAAGTGTAGGCAAGAGGAAATAAACCGTCCACATTCAGTTGTTTGTTATCGCTCGACGGCTCTTAGGCCGTCATCGTGAAGCGTTGGCAACGTTATTGTATCCACTGCGTCAGTGGCTACGTACCGATCGCCAATCCATTTGTTTCGATTGAGATAACACTGCGACCGAATGTAAACCGACCGGTGATTCACGGGTGAATAATCACACGACCGGAATCCAATAGGGCGGAGTTATGCTTGGCTTTCCGGATCGGGACTGGAACGGTGCAGAGGTATGAGACAATCTTCTTGTCTGGCGATGGGGAGAACATCCCATCCAGCGTCGTCGGCGATTTCCCTGCACTGACAATAACATCGCGCACGATTGCGAAATGTAAGAAGCCAATCTCTCTATCTTAGTGAAGAGAGCGGCTTGTTCCGATGTGCGTTTCGGTGCAGCTTCTCAAGTATATTGGGTTCCTTCAGAGTGTTGGCGCGGAACCCAGCCTCCCCAAGGAAGCGCACCTAGTCGATGATTCGTATCGGGCCCCCATCTATTTGACAATCTTGGACCGAACGGTCCTGACAACAAGAGTGTACTCAATGGCAGAGCAGTCCGAGTACATATTGGAGCCGCTCCGCGAGGCTGCGGACTTCACTCTCTATCGCGGCAGAGAGCGCGGCAACCAGATGCCGATCCTGGCGTTGGCGGTCGCTGCTGAACAGCCGTCGCCTCAGAGTTTCCGGCGGCTCGAACATGAATACTCGCTGGCGACCGAACTCGATGCGGCTTGGGCAGCTCAGCCGCTTGCGCTGACTCGTCAGCAAGGGCGACCGGTCCTCCTTCTTAAGGATCCCGGTGGTGAACCCCTGGATCGGGTAATCGAACAGCACCAGGAACAACCGATCGATCTGAATCGCTTCCTGCGCATTGCCATCGGTTTGGCTGGAGCACTTAGCCAAACCCACCGGCAAGGCCTCATCCATAAGGACGTCAAGCCTGCGAACGCCCTTGTTGACGATTCCGGGCACGTGTGGCTCACTGGCTTTGGAATCGCGTCTCAGCTTCTCCGCGAGCGCCAGACACCCGCGCCGCCCGAGATCATTGCGGGCACATTTGCCTACATGTCCCCTGAACAAACCGGGCGCATGAATCGCTCGATTGATTCACGGAGCGATCTCTACTCTCTGGGAGTCACCTTGTATCACATGCTGACCGGCGTGCTCCCGTTCATTGCCGCCGATCCTTTGGAATGGTTCCACTGCCACATCGCGCGTCAGCCAATTGCGCCGGTTGATCGCCGCAGCGTTCCCGAGCAGTTGTCCGCCATTGTCATGAAGCTCCTCGCCAAGAATGCTGAGGAACGTTACCAGACCGCCGCGGGCCTCAAAGCCGATCTTCGGCGCTGCCTGGTCGAGTGGCAGTCGCATGGACGCATCGCGCCATTCCCTCTCGGTGCGGACGACTCGTCGGACAGATTGCTGATACCAGAAAAACTGTACGGCAGAGAGCGTGAGGTTGATTCTCTGATTGCCGCATTCGATCGTGTCGTTGCCGGCGGAAGGCCGGAGTTGGTGCTTGTCTCCGGATACTCTGGCGTTGGCAAATCTGCCGTCGTCAACGAGCTCCACAAGTGGCTTGTTCCAACCCGCAGCCTATTTGCGTCCGGCAAGTTCGACCAGTACAAGCGCGACATTCCTTACGCCACTGTTGCCCGAGCCTTCCAGAGCCTTATTCATCCTCTGCTCAGTAAACCTGAGACCGAGCTGACAAAATGGCGAGACGACCTTAATCAGGCGTTGAATCCGAATGGATCGCTCCTGGTGGATATCGTTCCAGAATTGAGATTAATCATCGGAGAGCAGTCACCTGTTGCTGCTTTACCGGCTCAAGAGGCCAGAGCCCGCTCGCACCTCGCATTTCGGCGGTTCATCGGCGTTTTCGCGCGCCCTGAACATCCGCTGGCCCTGTTTCTCGACGATTTGCAGTGGCTCGATGCGGCAACACTCGACCTTCTGGAGGATCTGCTGGTTCAGCAAGATCTGGCACAGTTGCTGGTGGTCGGCGCTTATCGAGATAACGAAGTCGACTCAACGCACCCGCTGATGCGGAAGTTGTCAGCAATCCGCCAAACCAAAGCCACCGTCCAGGAGATAGTGCTGACGCCGCTGGGCTCCGACGACCTGTCACACCTGATTTCAGATGCCCTGCACTGTGAATTGCATGCAGCGACGTCGCTAGCTCAACTCATACACGGTAAGACTGACGGCAACCCGTTTTTTGCCATTCAGTTCATTCATGCCCTGGTTGATGAGGGACTGGTCACCTTCGAGCATGAAAATGCCCAATGGCGCTGGGATCTTGATGCCATTCGCGCCAAGGGTTATACCGACAATGTCGTGGATCTCATGGTTGCAAAGCTCAACCGGCTCCCAGAAAGCACCCAGAAAGCGCTCCAACAATTTGCCTGCGTTGGAAACAGCGCCGAAGCCGCCACGCTCTCTGCAGTTCTCGAGGCATCAGAACAGGAAGTCGAAGCAGAACTATGGGAAGCTCTGCAGCAAGAGCTGATTGTCCACTCGGAGGATTCCTGGCAGTTTGTGCACGATCGTGTAAGGGAAGCGGCCTATTCCACCATTGCGGCAGAATTACGCGCCGAGGACCATCTGCGAATTGGGCGATTGCTCAATGCGCACACTCCGGCTGAAAAGCGTGAGGAGGCCATATTCGAGATCGTCAATCAGTTGAACCGCGGAGCCAAGCTCCTCACCTCAGAAGATGAACGCTACCAGTTGGCTGAGCTCAACCTTATCGCCGGCAAGCGAGCCAAAGCTTCCACGGCCTACTCCTCTGCGCTTATCTACTTACTCGCCGGTGCAGAAGTATTGACGGACGAATGTTGGGAGCGCCGTCATGATCTCATCTTTCAGTTGGAATTGAATCGAGCCGAATGCGAGTTTCTGACCGGCGAGCTAGCGGCGGCTGAGAAGCGCTTGACGATGCTCTCATCCCGCGCTGCGAATACGGTCGAGCGAGCAGCCGTCGAATGCTTGCACATCGATTTGTACACGGTTCTCGAACGGCCCGATCGTGCTGTGTCCGGCTGTCTCGACTTCCTCCGGTATCTGGGGGTCGACTGGCTGCCCCATCCAACGGAGGAGCAAATACGAAGCGAATATGACCGGATCTGGTCGCAGCTAGGAAGCCGCGGAATTGAGGAGATTATTGACTTCCCCCTGATGAGCGACCCCGCCTCGATCGCGACTCTGGATGTTTTGACAAAGGTATACCCTGCGGCACTGTTTACGGACAAGAACCTTGTTGCCATGGTCATCTGTCGGGCGATCAGTCTCAGCATCGAGCGGGGCAACAGCGATGGATCATGCGTCGCTTATGTGTATTTCGCTAAGATTGCCGGACCGCGCTTCGGCGACTATAAGACTGGATTTAGATTCGGTCAGCTTGGCTATGAACTGGTCGAGAAGCGTGGCATGAAGCGATTCCAGGCTCGGACCTGTCTTTGGTTTGCAGAATTTGTCCTACCCTGGACCAGACGTTTCCAGGCTGGCCGTGGGCTGACGCAACGAGCACTCGAAATTGCGACTAAAGTTGGCGATCTAACGATCGTGGCGTACAGCCACTACAACCTGAATACGAACTTCCTTGCCGCCGGCGATCTACTGGCTGAGGCGCAGCGTCAAGCTGAGATTGGTCTTGAGGCCGTGGAAAGGATGCATTTCGGCCACCTGATTGACGTCATCGCAACGCAGCTTGGTCTAATAAGAACGTTGCGTGGTTTGACTTACAAGTTTGGCTCCTTTGACGACGGACAGCTCAGCGAGGCAATGCTCGAGCAGCATTTAACAGCCAACCCGGCAGCGACCCTGCCGGAGTGCTGGTACTGGATCCGAAAGCTGCAGGCACTCTTCTTTGCCGGGGACTATTCTTCGGCACTCGATGCCGCAGCGAGGGCGCGACCAATACTCTGGACCTCGGCTGCGATGTTTGAAACTGCGGAATATCATTTCTACGCAGGTCTTTCGCACGCGGCATCCTGCGCGTTCGCGGTTTCCAACCAAGACGGCTCCATTTCTTCGCGTCCCGGGGAAGTCGTTCTCTCGTCCTCTTACCAAAGAGAGTGCCAGCAGCATTTCGAGGCTTTGGTGACCCACCACAGACAGCTCGAAGTATGGGCGGAACACTGCCCGGAAAATTTCGGGAACCGCGCCGCGCTTATCGCGGCGGAGATTGCGCGCATCGAAGGCCGCACGCTCGACGCCGAGCAGCTTTACGAAGATGCCATCCGCTCAGCTCAGGCGAATGGTTTTGTTCATAATGAGGCTCTGGCCAACGAATTGGCAGCGGGTTTCTATCGAGCCCGCGGTCTGGAGAAGATCGCAAATGCGTATTTGAAGGACGCCCGAGCCCTCTATTCGCGTTGGGGTGCCGACGGAAAAGTAAAGCAACTCGACGAAAGCTATCCGCGTCTGCGTGAGGTGCGAACTCTTGCCGCTCCGGCCACCATCGGACCGCCAGTCGGCCAGTTGGACGTTGAGACTGTCGTGAAAGCATCGCAGGCACTTTCGAGCGAGATGGTCCTTCCCAGGCTGATCGAGAAACTCATGCGAATCGCCGTGGAGCATGCCGGGGCCGAACGGGGTCTGCTCATCCTGATTCGGGGGAGCGAGCCGTGGATAGAAGCTGAAGCCACCTCAGGCCCTGGTAGGTTCGAGGTTGCAGTTCGGCAGGCAGCCGTCACGCCGTCCGATCTGCCTCCGTCCATGCTGCATTACGTGATTCGAACGCAGGAGGGCGTGCTTCTGGATGATGCTTCGGTGGACAACGTATATTCCACGGACGAGTATGTGCGGCTGAAGCGCTCAAGGTCGGTCCTATGCCTGCCAATCGTCAAGCAAATGAAGCTTGTCGGCGCACTTTATCTGGAAAACAATCTGACTCCGCACGCCTTCACGTCGGATCGAGTTGGCGTTCTGCAGTTGTTGGCTTCGCAAGCCGCAATTTCATTGGAAAATGCCGCCCTCTATACCGATCTGCAGCGGAGTGAAGCTTTCCTGGCCCACGGACAGAGGATAAGCCACACCGGCAGCTTCAGAAGGAGCACCTTTAGCGACGAAATCTATTTGTCGGAAGAAGCCTATGAGATCTACGGACTTGATCGATCTGTTACGCCAAACTTGCAGTGGCTAGTTTCACGTATTCATCCCGAGGATAGAACTCGTGTTCAGCAGACGATCGAATATGCGACCCACCAAAGGACAGGTTTCGATGTTGAATATCGTCTGCTGAGGCGGGACGATTCGATAAGGTACCTGCATGTTGCAGTTCAAGCGTTGGAGCATGCCTCCGGCGAGCTGGAATTTGTGGGCGCCGTCACGGACATCACCGAGCGCAAGGAAGCTGAAGAGGCTTTGCGCCTAGCACAGGGCGATCTTGAACGCATCAACCGGGTGACAACCATGGGAGAGTTAGCGGCATCCCTGGCTCATGAAATCAAACAACCGATTAGCGGCGCAATCACCAACGCCAACGTCTGCCTGCGAAAGCTCGGGAGTGATGAGCCGAATCTCGATGAAGTGCGCGGAGTCGTCATCAGAATAGTAAGAGATGCACAGCGTGCTGCAGAGATTATCGACAAGATCCGTTCACAATTCGAGAAGAGCTCCGAGAATCGGGCCGTCTTAGATGTAAACGAGATCATTCGAGAAACATTCGCTCTCCTGCGCAGCGAGGCAGTGCGATACAACATATCGGTCCGGACAGATCTGGCAGCCGATCTTCCTCAGATCGCCGGAGATCGCGTGCAATTGCAGCAGGTCGCGATGAATATAATTGTCAACAGCATCGAAGCGATGAAGGACGTTGATGGAATACGGGAGATGGTAATCGAGTCGAAGCGAGGTGAAGAAGAGCAGATTCTTGTCACCGTGAGTGATACTGGCCCAGGGTTCCCGCCGCATCTCGCGGAAAAGATATTCGATCCTTTCTTTACAACCAAACCCCACGGCACAGGCATGGGGCTTCGCATCAGCCGTTCAATCATTCAGTCGCATGGTGGGCGTTTGTGGGCGATCGCTTCCTCTGGGCGCGGCGCAACCTTTCACTTCAGCCTTCCCGCCGCGACTCCAGACCACGGTTAAATCCGGCGTGTGTTTGCGATCAGGCTCTGACATTGCACCTTTTGATTACGCTTTCCGAAGAGGAAGGATCACCTGTGCCCGTAATTCGTGAAAACATAATCTTTTGACTTTGCTTTCGCGTGGCACGCGTAGCCGCACTTGGCATCGCTCCCCTGCGGTGGCTTGTCATTCAAATTGGCGGGCCTGAACGAGTTGGATGCCGCGTCATACTCGAACGCGCCGTAACCCCACCCGCCGCTGTCTGCGAACCTCTTGCTGTCCTTCAGCATGAAATCGACGTTACTCTGGGCACCTGGCACCGTCGGCCCACCGGGTTCACCGGCATTCACTATCGCATTCCAATGGACCTTCGCCATCTTGGCGCCATCCGGAAAAGGCTTGCCGTTTGCAGGAATACCCTCTTTAAAGGCGCTAATCATCACAGGGTTCCCAAGGATCGCAGCGAGCTTACCTCTGTTAAGGCTGATGGCGATGACTGGCCAGCTTTCGTATCCCCTGAACTCAGAGAACGCGAGGCCATTCGGTATTTTGAGAGCGTACTTGTCCTGGGTGGAAATGGCGGCTTGTGCCGGCGCCCCGACGCCCTTGGAGGCGGGGGCAGCGTCGAGGCGGGGAAGGTTGTGAATGAATAGTGCAAGCTTCCAGGTGTCGTTTTCAGAAATGCTCGACTGCCAGGAAGGCATGCCGGTGAGGCGAACTCCATTCTGTATGATCCAAAACAGTTCCGCGTCGCTCCAGTGCTGCACGTGGGGTGAATCCAGATTCATGGCGGGCGGGTCCAAGCTGCGCCCGAAGGCAGTGTCTCCGCGCCCATCCGGACCGTGGCATTGCGCGCAAGACCCAAGAAACACTTCCTGGCCCTCGCTCACGACCTCATCCGTCTCAGGCAGCGGATTCTTCTTCTTTCCTGCCTCCAATGGAATGGCCACGTCTTTAGCTGCATTGGCCAGGTTGGTTTCGTCCGGGGAGGGATGTTTATCCGCCGTGCAACCTTGAAGCAAAGCACCCAGCATTGCACCGATCACACCAAGCATCAGCTTGTGTTTTGGCGCCGCGCCGCGATCACCTCGGCCCCACCCGCAATTCGATGGCAGACTCACAAATACCCTCGTAAGTTCAGACATCGTGCGTTCTACTTCGCAAAGAGACTTCTTCTAAGCCCGATCTAACGCGTGTCTGGAGCCACTTCAATTAAGCCGGAAGTGAGGGGAGTAGAACAATTGGACAAAAGTATCGACCGATACCTTGGTATGAAGAATGCGGAAGGGATGTCAGGGACATTACAGGTAAGCCTGTTTGCGTTATCCTGATCCCGTACTCGCTCGCCGGTCCTTATTCGGCGCGGGGCGTGCACATGGGCGAGTTTGTCCTCAATATCAACGGCTCTCATCTGAGCGTGACCGCCGCGCCTGAAGAAACCTTGCTCTCCGTCCTTCGCGACCATCTCAAACTCACCGGAACCCACTATGGCTGCGGCGAGGGCCAGTGCGGCGCCTGTACCGTCCTGCTCGACGGCGTCGCTACGCGCTCCTGCCTCTTGCCGGTCGGCGGCGTGGGCAGCGCAACCATCGTTACCATCGAGGGTCTCGAGCAGAACGGCCGTCTCACTCCCGTCCAGCAGGCATTTCTTGACGAGGGCGCCTTCCAGTGCGGCTATTGCACCTCCGGCATGATCATTAGCGCCTTCGCGCTCCTCCGCCAGACGCCCCATCCCACCGACCAGCAGATTGTTTCCTCGATGAACGGCAACATCTGCCGCTGCGGAACCTATCCCCGCATCCTGGCCGCAATCCGCCGTGCTGCCAATGGAGCCACGCAATGAGCAGCCGAGCCGATCTCAAAAGTCGCGGCGGACGCGTCGACCCTGAGCTCGAATCCTTCCAGGAGGAGCGCTGGCGCGTGCTCGCCCTGCCCCTCGACCGCCGCGACTTTCTTCGCTTCTTCGGCGGTGGCCTGCTCGTCTGTCTCGCTCACCGTCCTGCCGTCGCGCAGGAGGCCGGTCGCTCGTTCGGCGGCCATCCTCTGCCCCGCGACATTGCCGCGTGGCTGCATATCGATGCCGGCAGCCAGGTCCGCGTTTTCACCGGCAAGGTGGAAGTTGGCCAGAACATCCGCACCTCCCTCGCCCAGCTTGTCGCCGAGGAACTCCGGGTTCCCTTTGGCGCCGTCACAATCGTCATGGGAGACACGGCCCTCACTCCCTACGACATGGGCACCTTCGGCAGCCGCAGCACTCCCACCATGGGCCCGCAGCTTCGCACCATGGCCGCCGCCGCACGCCAGACTCTGCTTGAAACCGCCGCCGCCCGCTGGAAGCTCGAGGCCGCCTCGCTCACCGCCGAAGCCGGCAAGGTGACTGATCCGCGCACCGCCCGTTCCTTCACTTACGGCGAACTCACCGGCGGCCAGGATATGGTTCGCGTTGTCTCCGATTCCAAAACTCTGACAGCCAGCGCTGAATGGAAGATCGCTGGAACCTCTGTCTCCAAGGCGAATGGCCGCGACTTCGTCACGGGTCGACATCAGTATCCCTCCGACATCGTCCGCGACAACATGCTCTTCGGCGCGGTGCTGCGCCCCACCGGGTACAACGCCACGCTTGTTTCCCTCGACTCCAGTGCTGCAGAAAAACTCCCCGGCGTCCAGCTGGTACACGAAGGCGACTTTGTTGGCGTGGTCGCGCTTGATGCCTTCACTGCCCAGCGCGCCGTCTCCGCCCTCCGTGCCCAGTGGAACGTTCCTGCGCAGCCGTCCAATAGCGAGCTATTCCAGATCCTCAAAGACAGCTCCGATCCCGGCGACGGTCCGCAGTCTTCCACCGGTTCCGTAGAGCAGGCGCTGGCTGCCGCGCCTATCCATGTCGACCAGCAATACACTGTCCAGTACATTGCGCACGCCCCGCTTGAGCCGCGCGCCGCCGTCGCGGAATGGAACGGTACCAGCCTCACCGTCTGGACAGGGACACAGCGACCATTCGGGGTTCGCGACGAGCTCGCCCAGACATTTCATCTCACCGCCGATCAGGTCCACGTCATCCAGCCCGACATGGGCAGCGGCTACGGCGGCAAGCACACCGGCGAAGCCGCCATCGAGGCCGCACGCCTCGCGCGGGCCGCCGGTAAACCCGTCAAACTCGTCTGGACGCGCGGTGAGGAGTTCACCTGGGCGTACTTCCGGCCGGCCGGCGTGATTGAGATTCGGGCCGCCGCGCAATTAGACGGCACGCTCGCTGCCTGGGAGCACCACAATTACAACTCCGGCTCGGCCGCCATCGCCACGCCTTACGTTGTTCCTGCCCAGCTTTCCCACTACCATCCCGCGCGATCTCCGCTTCGCCAAGGTTCTTACCGCTCACTCGCCGCCGCGGCCAACGTCTTCGCTCGCGAGTCTCACATGGACGCACTGGCTCACGCCGTCGGCCTCGATCCCCTCGCCTTCCGACTCAAAAATCTCGCCGATGCCCGTCTTCGCGCCGTCTTTCAGGCAGCGGCCGAGGCCTTCGGCTGGGGCCATCAGAAGTCCTCGCCCGAGCGCGGCTTCGGCATTGCCGGCGCCACAGACAAGGGCGGCTACACCGCCGCTTGTGCAGAGGTCGCCCTCGATCCCGCTACCCACTCTGTGCACATCGTCCGCGTCGTCCAGGCCTGGGAGTCCGGGGCCATTGTCAACCCTGACGGCCTGCGCAACCAGACTGTCGGCGCCATCATTCAGGCCATCGGCGGCGCGCTCTTTGAGCAGATCCTTTTCGCCGATGGCCGCGTCCTCAATTCCCGCTTCGCTCAGTACCGCGTGCCCCGGTTCAGCGACCTCCCGCAAATCGAGGTTGTGCTCCTCGACCGCAAGGATCTGCCTTCGGCCGGAGCGGGCGAAACCGGGATCGTCGCGCTTGCGCCCGCTGTGGGCAACGCTCTCTTCGCCGCCACCGGGGTCCGCTTTCCCACGTTGCCGATGGTGCCGCGCACACCCGCTCCCGGCGCCCCCGCGCCGCCCGTCCGCAGTTGATTGAACTGAGAGTGCCCTCAGAAGGTTTGGAGGTCTTCACCTACATCTTTCGGATCGGGGACTGGCACCTTCCGCTACCTGGGTCCAGGATGTAGTTCACCTTCTTATGCTCTATCGCAAAGGCCAATGCTTCCAGCGCGTCGTGCCAGTTGTGCCCCGGGCGGAAATTGTAAGAGAAACCGAGACATTCTTCCTCGTAAATCTCACTGACAATTGTGATTTAAAACCAGCCGAAGTCCAATCCGGGGCGACTAAGATCAACAAAGCATCTCTGAAGCAAGAAGGATAACGATGCGCAAAGTTCAAGATTCGAAATGTATGCGTTTCACACTGGCGGTTTTTAGAGCGTTCGCAGTCATGATCGTTACAGTTCTCGGCGCAATGCCGGCCGCCAGCGCCCAGCACCAGATTGCCGTTCCTCCTCCACCAATGGGCTGGTCTTCGTGGAACAGCTTTTCCAATACCGTCGATGCCAAGATCGTTATGGATCAGGCCAGAGCCATGGCCGCTAACGGCATGGCCAAGGCCGGCTATCAGTACGTCAACATCGATGAAGGCTGGTGGTTGGGCCAGCGCGACTCGGAAGGGAACATTGTGGTCGATGCCAAGGCATGGCCCGCGCTGGCTCCCAGTGAGCGAGACGGAGACATGGCCAACATCGTCCGTTACATTCACTCGCTTGGCCTGAAGGCGGGCATCTACACTGACGCGGGAATGGACGGCTGCAGCCTGTACCCGGACCTCGGCCCGGTCTATCCGCACGTGGGCAGTGAAGGCCATTATGAACAGGATTTCCTTCAATTCGCCAGGTGGGGATTCGACTATGTGAAGGTCGACTGGTGCGGCGGCGACAAGGAAAAACTCGATCCCGCGGTTCAATATGCCGAGATTGCCAGAGCGATCGCCGAGGCCGAAGCTAGGACAGGGCGGCGGCTCTACCTCTCAATTTGCGAGTGGGGCAACAACAGTCCGTGGACATGGGCTCCCGACGTGGGCGGGGTGCCGGCAGATATCTGGCGGACCAGCGGCGATATCGTCGCTCCCATTGTGCCGCACGAAAAGCACAGCGGCCGCCTGGCCAGCTTTCCTGGCGTGCTCTCGAATTTTGATCTGGGAATTCATCCCGAGGCGGAGCATACCGGTTTTTACAACGATCCCGACATGATGGTGGTCGGAATGCCGGGTCTTACGGACGCTCAAAACCGGGTCCATATGAGCCTTTGGGCGATTTCTGCAGCCCCGCTGCTGGCGGGCGCGGATCTCACCACCTTGAGTGATGCCACATTGGCCACGCTTACCAATCCCGAAGTGATCGCTGTCGATCAGGATTCTCTTGGGTTGCAGGCAGTCAAAGTCGCGTCTTACGGTAACGGACTTGAGGTGTGGTCCAAGGCGCTCTCCACTCCGGGAGAACGTGCGGTCCTACTCCTCAACAGGACGGGCGACCCTGCCGCTATCGCCGTGCATTGGGGCGACTTGGGGCTCAGCGACGCGTCGCCCGCTTCCGTTAGAGATCTCTGGGCTCGGAAAGACCTCGGTTCGTTCAGCTCTTCCTATTCCGCCACTGTTCAGTCGAATGACGCGGCTATGTTGATCGTCCTCGGCAGCGAGGGGAAACTCACTTCATACACTCCTGTCGGCGCCGATAACCCAGGCAGCGGCCAGGAGATCAGGTTTAACAAGGTCTACTCACGCGTTCACCTCGCCAGAGCCCGAATTACTTATACCAATGCTGACAAGTCTCCGCGAATTGCAGAACTGCGCGTGAATGGCCGGATCGCCACCAGAGTCGCATTCCCTCCCACCGGAAGCGAGAACAAAGCGGGGGCGGTGTGGATTGAAACGCTCTTTGATCGCGAAGGCGCCAACAACGCGCTCAGTTTCACTCCCGTTTCAGGTCCGGGACTGAGCATCGAGTCGATCGCGGTTGAATAAAGAGTAAGGCGCGGCCTTGACTGCCATCAATACCTGGAACTTGCGCAGGTGGAGAGCGGGAACGGAGTTGCTGGTTCAATTTCGCAAACGAAGGCCATTGAAGCAGTAGGGCCTCGGATACCGGGAGCGCGTTATCTACACGCGCTCGAGGCCAACGAGAGCCCGAGATCAAGCCCGCACCGGCAATCAGTCAGCGGCCGTCGAGCGCGCACGAGATTCCTGAGGTTCCGGGTAGCTTACCTTTTTCATGAACTGCCGGAAGGTTGGTTCATCGCGCAGAGACGCAAGGATTGGATCGGATCGGAACCCGAGACTCCAAAGCCCTCCCTCTCGGTAAGACTGCTCTAACCGATCCACCGCCTTCTTTCTCTCATTCAATCCGATCAGAATAAGAGCGACAGCGTAAGGCTCACAACCTCTCCCGCGACTTTCGGCATCTGTCATCGATTTGAGGAGTATGCGTGCCTCTTCATGCTTGCCGGCAGCTGCGAGAGCGTAACCGAGCGCTCCCTGAATCACAGGGTGATTCGGGGAATCGGCTGCCAGGCCCTTCAACCGATCAATACGTGCAATTCGACCTTCCAATTGAAGGCAGGCCAAAGCCTCGACGGCATCCTTCACAGGGCCGGGCTGGCCGGTGGCCCGCACCTGGTCGATTCGGTGTATCGCCCTTTCAAACTCACTCCTCAGATACTCGTTCCAGCAATACAACGCAGTTGCAAAGTAGCCTAAGGGAGCCTTTTCCTCGGCATTCAACAGGAGCTCGGAAGCTTTCTCGAGTCTTTTCTCCGCAATGTGCAACACAGCCCGTCCCGTCAACGCATACCAATCCGGGGCCTCACGGCCCAATGCCTCATCAAAACCGCGGTCGGCCCCTTGCCAGTCCCGCAGGAAGACCAGCTTGATCCATGCTGCGGCATACCTTACCTCCGGCAGATCGGGATCGATCTCGAGCGCCCGATCCACTGCGGCTTTCGCGGTGGCGTAGGCGACCGAGGTGCCGACCACCCCGGACAGGCCTTGCGCAATCAACACAAACGACAGCCCCGCATAGGCTGACGCGTTTCCGGGATCCAGATCGATGGCCTCTCGGAAATAACCCGAAATGGCTGTGAGATTTCGATAGGAGACGACGCCCCACATTCTGTGAGCGGCGGCCGCCAGTTCCGCTGAGCGCTGCCGCGCCAGTTCAGGAATCAGACAATCAATCCGTTCTTCAATCCTGGAGACAGGCTTCCCAATGGCAGGCACTGCGGGGAACAACTCCGGCCTCACAGCTTCCTGCGGTTCCCTTTCTAAGGAAGCACCACAGTTCGCAAGCCAATTATCCAGCTCTTCCGAATAGGCGAATACGGAGCTTTTCCTGCCGCCAAGATGATGAACTGGAAGGCCAAGTTTGGCGTGCCACCTCTGAACGGTTCGTGAACTGCGGCCCAAATGCGCGGCAATAGCTTTCCAGGAGTCCAGCCTGGCCGCCGACGGACCTTTATTTGTTGCCATTGAATTCATCCGGATGCCGCTCTCCGCGAAGATGGACAGGGCTGAATTGGACGTCGCCCACATTGCCGGTTGCAGACCACTTCTGCTCGACCCGAACAGCGAATCATCCTGTCCTATGTGTAATGGCCCCGAGGAAAGAACATACTCACCCTAAGCATGTCTCTTTTCCCGGCGCACCGTAATCCTTGTAGTGGGCCCTTGCCGATTGCCAATATACTAAGCACGTCGCCCTCGGAGCGACAGCGCTTCTTGAATGCTGTGGACACGAAAGTGCGCACTAAAGGCACTGTGGTATTAGCAGGCACTAACATAATTGCAACGCCAGCAAGAACCCCGAATTCATTTAGAAGTCTGTACCCGAGTGATCGTCGTGGGTGCCAAAATGGTCACTTGGCATATATTGTCGCATAATGTCGCTATAAGTCAAAATATTGCTGGAGCAGATACTGAAGTTGTGACTTAAGATGAGGACACCTTTCAGAGCGCATCAGTTTTCGCAGATCTTTAAGAAGACAAAAATCACAAACCTTTAACGCGACTAGGTTCACAGTTCCAGCTAGTGTAGAAACCGTAAGAACATTATAGGCTCCGATTTGAACTGGTTTGCGAAGCCAGCATGGCGAAGCCATGGGCAGTCTTAAACCCATTCAAATCAAGGATAACCATTTTGTCGCCGAGCATTGATTTGCTTTATAGCAAATCTCCCTCATGCGAGGAGTCACATGGCCACGGCCCATATCCAGATATCGAATGGCGTTGAACGCTTCCCCATCTCAAGCGCGGGTGTAACTGAAAACAGCGCCAAGACACCGAGTTGGTTCGCCGTGTTCACCGTACCGCAAAATGAGCTTGCTGTAGTCAGGCACTTTGACGTTCGTAAGGTAGAGTCTTTTTGTCCTACGTACGAAAGTGTACGGATATGGAAGAACAGACGGCGTATGAAGATCGTTGCGCCTCTTTTTCCGACGTATGTTTTTGCACGGTTTCAGAGGACGGATCGATCAGCGATTCTGGGCACACCAGGCATTCTGAGAATTGTTGGGAACAGCCAAGGGCCCATTCCCATTCCAGACTCAGAAGTCGAATTCCTCCGTTCCGATTTTTATGGTCGCAGGTTCGAGCCGTACAGAGATTTCTTGGTAGGCGAAAGGGTTCGAATCAAGAGCGGCTTGTTGCAGGGTGTAGAGGGGACTCTTGTGCGCAAGAAGAGCAGCTTGCGGTTTGTCTTGACGCTCGGGCTGATTAATCAGCATGCCGCTCTCGAGGTAGATGCCGACGAACTGGAATTGCTCGCGAATTAGCAACGATTCGAGCTTGATCGGACTTAGGATGGGGCGTATGACAGTCCCCAGGATACAAATAACGAGAAATGAGCAATTGATTTGCAAAGAATGCGGGAACCCTCTGCGTCGATGTGATCGCAAGGGTTTTTTGCAACATAGACTCTTCCCACTCCTGGGTTTTTACCCTTGGTGGTGTCGCGATTGCAAAAATGAAATCATGCTTAGGCGTCGGCACGCACGCTAAGCGCAAATCGACCGATGTATCCCAGCGAAACGAATCATGAATTAGAATCAGTCTCCCAGCCATTCTTTTGGAAAAAGCCCTAATATACCGGAAATCTGCGATCTACACCTCTTTATCCGCTGCTAAATCCCATGGTCCGCAACTCCTCATTAGAGCCAGCCAGGCGGAGGTGAAACTTCGGTTTCACCGATTGAACATCATTTGAAGAGTCGTGGGTTCATCGCATCTGCTCCCGGTCATGGTGCCGGCAACGCATAAACACGTGAGGGAAAACACTTGGCACTCACACCTACAATTTCAGAGGTCCCGGGCAGGATTACCCGAGCGGCGGTAGCCCTGTTTTCAAAGCAGGGATACCATGGGACCGGCACGCGCGAGATTGCCCGTCTCGCGGACGTAAGCGAGGTAACTGTCTTCCGGTACTTCGAGCACAAAGAAGACATTTTCCTGGCAGCCCTTCAACTCAACTTTGGATCCCTCGGATCGCGTCTGGATTTGTTCGCACGCGGTTCCGAGTTTCGCACGCCTGAGTCGATGCTTCCACAAATACTGAGCCTCCTGGTTGACACCGCGACATTGTCGCCTGAATTGATGAAGCTGGTCGCAGTCGCATTTGTAGAGCTTCACGGAAAAGCTGAAGATGTTTGTCTTAAACACCTGGCCCCGCTTTTCACTTCCATAGCCAGCTATTTGAACACGAACATGGAGAGCGGCAAGCTTCGGAAACTGAACCCCTCGATCGTGACGGCGGCGATCGTGTTGACGGTGATTGCGCAACCCGAACTGTCGAAATTGGTCGCAGGCTCTGCCTTTTCACGTCTGGGAGGGCGCGACTCCATCGATGAATACACAAAGTTCTGGCTGAAAGTACTGATGCCATCGGCCTCAGAAACTGCATGCGACGCCGAGTCAGTAGATTCAGACGGAAGATACAGTGGAGGTTCTGTTCTTTGGCGGGCTAAGATGGCCGAGAAGAGGAGACCCGATCGGCGGACGACCACGCAGGCGTCGCTCCGCGGCGCTCAAACCCAAGGTGGCCCTGGCCGCGATCAAGAGTGAGATCTCAAATGACAGTCATGAAACCGCGCATTCGAATGATTAGCGTCCGGCTCTCCGAAGAGGAGTACTCCGCTCTCAGGCGGCTCAGTTTGGTGACCGGCGCGCGAAGCGTATCGGACCTTGCGCGCGACGCGATGCGCAAGCTGCTGAATGGCGAGAATTCAGGTAGTCACATGGACGAGTTTCGTGCTGAAATTAGAGATCTGGACAAAAAGATAGAAGGACTTGCAGCAAGAGTGGCAACTCTAAGAAGTGTCAGCGATGATTGAATGAGATTGCAGAAACTGTATTGGGGACCGAGTAACAGGATGCAAGGGATTGACAGGATGTCGCAATCGGGTATCCGGGAGTTGTTTATGAGATGTTTAACCATTTCGCTTATTACAATCGCTATAGCCAGTTTTGCTTCGGCACAACAGCAGACTTCAAACCATGGCGGTTTGGGGGCAATGACCGTCAATGACACGTCGAACCTGCCAGTGGAGAAGATTGGCAGGGACGATCTGATTGGTATCACGGTGTACGACTCGCCCGAATTGACTCGGACAGTTCGTGTGGACTCTGAAGGAGACATACGCTTGCCGATGCTGCGGCAACGAATCCACTCTGCAGGACTGTATCCTTCTGAACTTGAGAATGCCATAACGAAGGCGCTGGAGGAAGAGAATGTCCTGGTAGACCCCGTGGTGACAGTTTCTGTCGTCGAGTACCGCAGCCGGCCGATCTCCGTCGTTGGGGCGGTGAAGAGTCCTCTGACGTTCCAGGCCACAGGCAAAGTCACCCTGCTCGATGCGCTCGCCCAGGCGGGAGGGCTTGCCGACAACGCAGGATCAGATATTCTAGTGAGCCATCAGCCATCGAGTGCGGAAGACAAATCAGTCGCTGTTTTTCAGCGGATACCTTTACATGACCTAATCGGCGGGGAAAATCCCATGCTGAATCTGCAACTGGAAGGTGGAGAAGAGATCCGTGTTCCTGAGGCGGGGCGGATATTTGTTGTAGGCGACGTAAAAAAGCCCGGCGCATACTATATTACGGATGGTTCCGAGAGCAGCGTCATGAAAGCGCTCGCTCTTTCAGAAGGGTTGGATACTTTTCCCGGCCGTAAGGCTTACATCTACCGTCTCGAAGGCGGTACCGGCGGCAGGAACGAAATTCCGATTGAATTAAAGAAGATTATGAATCGCAAATCCCCAGACGTGTCGTTGATGGCAAACGACATTCTGTACATCCCGGATGCAACCGGATTACGAGGAAGTATGAAAGTTTTGGAAGTATCCGTGGGAGTGGCAGCTGCTATTGGCGCTGCATCGATCTATGCATTTCGCTAAGTTATCTGAAGAGGATTTATGCCCGAACAATCGCGACTGGCGGAGGTGATTTCTCCTGGCCAGTCAAACAATCTGCCGACGGTGGCCTACTACCCACCGCTTCCATTGCAACCAGACTTCGAGCCGGAAGCTCCAGCGGTGCCTCTGTCGCACTACCTATGGATTCTGCGGCGGCAACGATGGAAGATCGTCGTTTTCATTGCGGCTTGTATACTCGCGACCGCGGTTGTCTCCGCACGGCTCCAGTCAATTTATGAATCAACAGCGACGGTTGATGTCGACCGGCAAGCCCCGTCTGAGGTCGTCGGCGATGACTCACAGCGTTCCGCTCTTCCGCCGAACGACGCGGACCAGTTTCTCGCCACGCAGATCAAGTTGATTCAGTCGGATGCGGTGCTGCGCCCGGTCGCCGAGCAATTCCACCTTCTCGATCGTGAAGGGCAGTTGAAGAACATGAGCGCGGAGAAGGCACAGGCAACCGCCCGAGCGCCGGTGGTCTTGAAGCGTCTAAAGGTGACCCGCCCCCCGAACACATACCTCTTGCTCATAAGCTACCGCTCTCCGGATCCTAACCTCGCCGCGGAAGCTGCCAATTCAATCGCGAACTCCTATCTGGCACACACGTATGACATTCGCATCAGGTCGTCGGCCAGCCTGTCATCTTTCATGGAGAAGCAACTTGATGAGTTGAAGGCGAAGATGGAAAAATCCAGTCTGGCCCTAGCGCAGTTTGAAAAAGATTTGGATGTTATCAACCCAGAGGAGAAAACCAATATCCTTTCGGCGCGCTTGCTGCAGCTCAACACTGAGTACACTACTGCTCAGGCCGAGAGAGTTCAGAAGGAAGCGGCTTGGAACGCTATGAAATCCGGCTCCGTGGAAGCAGCACAGGTTTCTACCCAGGGACAAGACCTTGCCAAACTAAGCGACAGTCTAAACCAGGCACAGCAACGATTTGCCTTGATCAAGGCGACCTATGGACCTTCTCATCCAGAATATCGTAAAGCTGCATCTGAGCTTGCAGAAGTTCAGAGACAGTTTGAGAGTACGCGCAGCAATATTGCCGAGCGAATCGGAGTTGAGTATCGAGAGGCGCTGAATCGCGAACAGATGCTCCAGAAGACGGTAGCCGAGACGAAGGCGGAGTGGGATCAAATCAATTCCCGCTCGTTCGAGTATCAGCAGTTGAAGCGGGAGGCCGAGGCCGATAAGAATTTATACGATGAGCTAATCCGGAAGATCCGGGAAGCGGACATCAACGCTGGCTTTCAGAACAACAATATCCGGATCGCCGATGTGGCGCGGCCACCGTTGCACCCTGTGTTTCCGAACATGAAGCTTAATCTCATTCTGGCGTTTCTCTTTTCAACCCTTCTTGCGGTAGGCGCTGCGTTGCTGCAAGACACCCTCGACACAACGCTTCGCGATCCCAAGGAAGCCAGCCGGTTCCTCGGCACGGATGTCATCGGGACAATGCCCGTCGACCGCATCGCGGCCCAGCTTCCAAGGGCGGTAGTGCCGGTTACGGCGGCTGCCATTGCGCCCAAACACCAGCAGGGCGGTAAAGGAAAGAGCCGTTATCCCTCGACCTCCGATTTCGAGGAGGCCGTACGGACGATCCGCAATACTATCCTGCTCTCGGATTTCGAAGGACGGTTGCGCTCGCTTGTCATCACCAGCGCTACCCCCAGCGAGGGGAAGACGACCATCGCAGCCCACCTTGCTCTAGCCAATGCCGACCGTGGCAAGAAGACTTTGATTGTGGACGGCGATCTGCGCCGCCCCAGCATCCATACAAAATTCGGATTGACCCCGCGTGAGGGGCTCTCCAATGTTCTGACTGGCGAATTGCCCTGGCAGGATGTCGTGTTGCCGGTGGAGGGAAGGCCCAACCTGAGTGTCCTTCCGGCTGGATTGGGTTCTCATCGGGCAGCCGACCTTATCGGCCCGCGACTTGCCACCCTGCTGGACGAGTTCGCTAAAGAATACGATCTTGTGATTCTGGATTCGCCTCCCCTCCTCGGCTTTGCGGAGTGCCTCCAGATGGCCACAGCCGCCGATGGAGTTCTGATCATCAGCTTGGCCGGAGAAACCAGGCGCCGGGCTGTTGCCGAGGTGATCTCTGTTTTGAATCGACTGCGCGCCAATATCGTGGGCGTTGTCCTCAACCAGGTCAGCCAAAACACATCTTCAGATGGCTACTCGTATTACGGATATTACCGGTACGGGCATTACCAGAAATCTGAGTGATGAAGCGGATAGCGCTTGCTTGTTTTGGAATCACTTGGGCAAACGTTTCTGAAAGAAGTGACTCCCATTCAACGACTATCGGACCAAATCCAGACTCGTAAGCGCGACGGCCATATCATTATGAATGACCCAGCGAACCTCCTCAGGCGATCCCACGACCTGGAAATCTCGTAGCCCAAATGAGCAATGCACGAGCGGCATCAGTTTCCACCGAATTCTCCGATTTCACCAAAATCCGCAAGCAGCTGTTCGTTAACAGTGGGTTGCTGGGTGTGTCGAGAGTCTTATCGACCTGTACATCGTTGATCACGGTGCCGTTCGTCCTTTCCAAGCTCGGCTTGGGCGGATACGGAAGTTGGGAAACGATGATGGCCATTGCTGCCCTGGTAATGGTCTTCCAAACGACAATTAACGGAACGCTCGTTTGGAGAATGTCTGGCGCGTACGGGAAGGGGGACTTGCCTGAAGTTAAACGGCTAATGGGGGTGGGCATTGGAACAGTTCTGTTCATGTTCGCTGTAGTCACCTCGTTTGTCTGGGCAATGCGCTTCCATTTAGTAGGGCTTTCGAACATTCCCCCTCAGTACAAAGGCGCTGCCATATGGATTATCCCGATTCTCGTTTCGCAGACGACCTTGGGGGCTTTGGGTGAAACGTTCGCCGCTGTCATGATCGCTCACCAGCGCGCTGGGATAACAACATTGATCACGACGACCGCTTTAATGACCAACAGCGGGTTCGTGATCGCTGGGCTCCTTCATGGTTGGAACATTTGGAGTCTGCTGATGGGCAACACAGTAGGCGTCGCCTTAGGCATCGCGGGCCAGTATATTGCAATGGTCAAGATCTGCCATATGTCGAGACTTTGGCCGTGCGTTCCAAGTTGGGACGAGGCTAGACCTCTTCTCAAATTCGCTGGGTTTCTTGCGTTAGGTCAGATCTCCATTGCTTTACGTGACTCGACCGACAAATTTGTGCTGGCAAGCGTAGGTAGTACGGTTTGGACGGCATGGTTTGGGTTGGCTTCTAGGCTTGCCAATCTGACTCTCGTGGTTTGTAGTTTCTTTTATGTTCCGCTGATATCAGCTGTCGCCGCCTTGGCCGCACGGGGCGACTGGGCAGGCGTCCGAAGGATTTACGCGAACACTATGATCCTGATGCCTTTCCTGGCAGGGTCATTCGTGGTATTGGTGGCGAGCACATATGACCGCCTACTCATGATCTGGATACGGCAAACGGTTCCGCAGGTCGGGCCGATTCTATTCATCCTGCTCACCGGTAATATTACTGCCATTGTGCTTACAGGCGTTGGCTCATCCTTGTGTAAGGGAATTGGCAAAGTGAGCATAGAGACCACTTACATTGTGATCTGCGTGGTGGCGAATGTCATCCTGAAGCTGACGCTGACACCGTGGCTCGGCCCTATTGGCTCGGTACTGTCGTCGGCAGGGAGCTGGATCCTTGGTTCGATCATATTTGTGATCTTGCTGCATCGGGCCGTCGAGCTGCCTAATACTGCGATCCGCGCAGCAGCCATGATTCCCGCGATGTTTGTCGCTGTCATCATCACTCGGAGACTGGCAGGGTTTGTGCCAACGAGCACGACGCGCTGGAACGCCGCAATCGCGGTTTCTGGAATCGGCCTGTTTTCCATAACGCTGTTCTCCGCTCTGCTGGTAGCGACTCGGATACTTCCTTGGTCGACTCTCAGACGCGCCGGACAGACATTGCGAGCCTCCGCGCTAGCTCGCCTTGGAGCCCGTTATGCGATCTGATCAAATGGTCCGCGACCGCGCGACGAGTCGCCATTTGACTTCCTTCGGCGGAGTCGAGCAAAGGCTCCAGGTATTGCAACCACAACTGATGCCGAAGATCAACAAGCGCATTACGCTATTCCCGATCATTTTCTTTCAGATTTACCTTGCCGCTTCAGTCTTTGTATTTGCATTTGGGCCGTGGCATTGGCCGGTCTCAAATCCCCTACAGCTCTATAGCTTTCTCTTGCTGGCGCAATTAGCCCTGCTCATCGGCTATCTGCAAGCGATCAAGAAAAAACCGCAACCCGCCTCAACGAAGCTCAACATTCCGCTGATCGTAACTGTCTCATTGGTATTCAACTACCTATGGATACCCCAGATTTATGAGACCAGGACGGGGCAAGCCTTTAATATCGGCGCAGCCATCCACGCTGCGATAACCGGCCTCACGGACCCGGGCCGCCAGTATCTCGAAAAGAGCCGTTACACCGAATTGCATCTGATCTCCTCCGCAGGCAATTCAACGGCCATAGGATACGTGACCTTTTTCGTGTACCCAATCATGTCGATAGCATTTCCACTTGGGGTTATCTTTTGGAAGCAACTCAAGGTTTCCATTCGGATTGCGCTTGTCGGATTCATTATCCTCGACTTGTCTATTTGGGCCGCGTCGGGAATGAACAAAGGCATCGCCGACTTCGTGCTGCTGCTGCCGTGGCTTCTCGTGGCCCGGAAGCCCACTTTACTCACGAAGATCAAATTGCAAGATGTGCTGAAAATCGGAATGCTCGCGATGCTAGGCTTCTCTGTCTTATTTGCCTTTTTCTCGATCGGCATGCTTGGACGGTCACGTGGGTCGACAATGTCGCGGTCGGACACAGCGGTCGGCATTGCTCCCGAATTCGACGGCCCTATTCTAGGCATTGTGCCGTCCGAGCTACAACTGGATGTTGCCAGCCTTGCTAGCTACTTCAGTCAGGGCTATTATCCTCTGTCGTTGTCCCTCAAGGAGCCCTTCGTTTTTTGCTATGGGGTGGGGAACTCGTATTTTCTCGAGGGGCTGTCGAGGCATTTCGTCAACACCCCGATTTTTGAGGACACTTATCCGGCCCGTATCCAGTCGAGCGGGTGGGATGCGCACGGCAAGTGGCATTCCATCTATCCTTGGATTGCCAGCGATCTGTCCTTCCCAGGGACATTGGTGTTCATGTTTCTGCTCGGCCGGCTATTCGCTATGGTTTGGCTCGATGTGGCATTCTGTAGGAATCCATGGGCCATTGGCCTTTTTCCGCTCGTACTGACTATATTATTTTACGTTCCGGCGAATAACCAGGTGCTGGGATTCCCTGGACAGGCAACTCCTTTCTGGGCACTACTTTTTTTGTGGTATTGTCTGCGCGGAGGAAGTAAAAAGACGCGATGGGCATTTAACTCAATAGCTCACTTCAGAAGGTAAGTGCAGCTACCTGACTGGTTGATCGGATATTTGTTCCACCTGTATCGAAGATGGGTTCGTTCCCTTAAGATTTGCCTGCAAGTACTGCTGCGATAGGAAGCAATGTTATGACTGGTAACTTTCCTAGAGCGCTGGTGATTGACGGAAATCCGTTCAGCCACACACGTAATACTGGGATTGTTAAATCTCCATTATTTGCAGGCTGGCCCAAAGAACGCCTCTGTCAAATCACAGGATCTACGCTTGGTGCGGAGTTCGATATCTGTGAACGCTATTGGCATCTTACTGAGGTGGGTATTTTGCGCGGTTTTATGGGTTGCCCACCTGACAGAACGCGATGCGAAATGACGGCGACACAAGAGGTGCCCGAACCCAATTCTGTCTATCTCCGCACGCCCCGCAGGCGAGGTCTGTCAAGCTGGCTAAACCCAGCGGTCAAGGTACAGCTAAGCAGCGTTATTTATCTGCTCGGATCGCTTCTTTCGCCTCCACTACGTAAATGGGTTGACGATTTCAGCCCTGAAGTCATATTTACATTTGGCGGATCTGTGGCTACTCTTCGACTCGCAGCACTCATAGCAGACCGTTGCAATATTAATGTTGTGATTTACTTTGGGGACGATTGGATTAGCACACTCCATTCCGGTGATCTCCTCGGGCCGTTGCTGCAACGAAGCGCACGCCATTGGCTCAATCGATGCCTTACGATGGCGCCAGTAAGACTTACACCGACTGAGGCGATGGCGCGTGAGTACGAGAAAAGATTCGGTGGGAGTTTTGAAGTCATGCACTATGCATTGCCGGTGCGCCCCTATGCACTTCCACCCAGCCTCGCAGTTACACGTTTGTTGTTTGTGGGGACTATGGTGCCCGATCGATGGCCGGGTCTCAAGAACATTGGTCGAGCGCTTGACTCACTTGCGCTGGAGGGCGTGAAGGGGGAGCTGATTGTTTATTCCTATCCAGATGAGTTAAGAGCACTAAGGGACCAAGATATTCCACGCTCTGTCAAGCTTGCTGGCACCGCGCCACCAACGGACGTTGCGCGGCTTCAGTCGGAGGCGAACATCCTTGTTCACGTTGAGAGTTTTGATAAGAAACACCGTTCCTACACTCGGTTATCTTTATCTACCAAAATCCCGCAATACTTTATGGCCGGGCGCTGCGTTTTTGGGATGGGGCCGGAAGAAGGAGCGTCGATACAGTACATCTCAGAAACAGATGCAGGCGTTTCGGTCACCGTTGATAGTGTCGATAAAGTGAAAGATGCACTGAGATTCTTAATTATCGATAGATTGGCGAGACAGCGTTTTGGAGAGAGAGCCTACCAAATAGCAGTCGAGCGCAACAATGTCGAGCGGGTACGGGAACGATTCAGGGAATTAATTTGTGATGCTGCCAGGGACGGACGCTATAAGGCGCGTGAATGAGAAGTGTGCCACGCATCATGTGGATTTGCGATCGTGCCAAGGAGAGGGGGGGGGTGGCCTGCGCCCTTTACGACCTGTACCCAGCTTTATCGAGGTGTGCGTGCGAAATCACGTTTGTTGCGCCCCGTAATGCATCATTCCCGAGGCTCGAAGCACTAGGGGCGACCATCCACAAGGTCTTGCCAAGATTTCCAATGGCGAGAGGTTATGTCTGGAGCTTGTTGTCTTTCCTCCCAGCGCTTCAAGCTGCGATTCGGATTAAGCCGGACATTCTCGTTGCGGACCATACGAATGCTTTCTTGCTGACTCTCTTCTTAAAGGTTGTTCGGTACCCTGCCAAAGCGGTTTACCGAAATCATGGAGCAGGATTTCTGATATACCGGCCACGCCTTGCGCGATTTGCCTTGGCGCATGTCGATCACGTAATCACAGTCTCTCAGCCAGAAGCGGATGCACTCAAGCAACTTACCAACCGTCCGGTCACTCTCGTGCCAAATTGCTTGCCAGCACACTGCTTGGCTCCTAGAAAACCTCAACCAATCGGAGCTCTTCCACAAGGTCCAACGATCGCCTATGTTGGCTGGTTAAGCAGGGCCAAGGGCATTTACGACTTTATGGACCTATTCAAAGAAATCCGTAAGACGATTCCTTGTACGCAGGGCATAGCTATAGGGCGAATTTCCTTGGAACGAGGATCCACCGATAGCTCTGAAGAACTCCTTGCTTGCATGCGCGCGTCGGGCGTTCGGTATTTGGGCGAGATGCCACGAGAGAGCCTCTTTCGAGGCGTCGATTTCTTACTTGTTAGCTCAAGTCGCGAGAGTTTCGGTCTCACGATCATCGAAGCCCCATTTTGTGGTGTGATACCAATAGCATACGACAGTCCGGGAACTCACTTTCTCCTTGATGGCGTAAACGAATGCTTGATACCAAACGGCAAACGCGAACAGATGGCGCAGGCCGTTTTAGAGCTCTGGGAACGTCCTGTGAGACGATCGGAGATCGAGAAACTCCTTCGCGAGCGGTTTCTTCGCGACTTTGGTGAAGATTTGATCGCCACAAAGCTGATTGCGGCCTTTCAAAATAGTTAGCTGTCTCGTGCGCACATACAAATCCAAAGCGAGTCTACCGGGAGCAACGGCAGGCATAGCTTGGTCCTCAGGAGCGACCCAGCGGACCACTTCTGTTTGTCACCGGTTGCCTCCATTGCCCCACAGCTTCTTCTCTTCGCCGTGTAATAAGTCGGGCGACATATGCACGCTGGAATCGCTGGCCGTCGACGTGCAAACAGAATGGGCGCGGCCGTCCTTGTTATCTATATCGAGGCATGCCTCGGCTCTGAAATACCAATGCTGCCCTTTCTGCACCTGGTGCATTTCCTTACCGCGTTCTCCGTTGCAGATCTTTATGAACGAGGACGGCGCATATAGGATGGCCGCGCAACAATAATCCCCGTGCCGATGCGGATGCCCTTGCGATCCAATTACACGTTCACCGCGTTCTGGATCTTGCGTTCGGTGCTGGCGCCGCTCCAAATCCACACCAGCAAAAAGCCCAGCACCATCGATTCATATAGTGCATCTTCCCCCGCAGGGTCCGACAGATTAAATTACTGCTGGAAAATATAGGCCCACAGCAAGATTTCCAAACCAAAAGGTTATCTTTCGCAACGCGCTCCTCATCTACTTATTTCATTATTCAAGCTAGCGGTAGATTTGGAACTCTTGCAGAGCTTCCTTAGAACAGCGGAACGATACAGCTCTCAGCAAGCAGGCTAACATCGCCTCGGAAACATAGGTCCTTAAACTGAAACAAGAAAACCAACATAAAACGATGGCGTTCCGTCCTGATATTGAAGGCCTACGAGCCTTGGCGGTTTCATTCGTCGTGCTGTATCACGTCGGATTCTCGCTATTGCGAGGTGGATACATTGGAGTCGATGTATTCTTCGTGATTTCGGGGTACCTAATTACCAGCCTGTTGCTGGAAGAACTAAAGTCTTCCGGAAACCTCGATCTTACCCGGTTCTACGCACGACGGGCACGTCGGCTTCTGCCGGCGCTGACCCTCGTCGTAACGTGTGTCTGCGTTACAGAGATTTTCATATCTAGTCCGGTTTCTCAGCTTGGCGTCCTGAGAGCAGCATTCGCAACCACACTGTACGCGAGCAATATTTACTTTGCTCACTCGCAACTCGATTATTTTGCGCAGGCCACGGCAACAAGCCCATTGCTTCACACGTGGTCTCTGGCAGTTGAGGAGCAGTTTTATTTACTGTGGCCAATTCTTCTCCTTTTTCTATTTCGAGCAAGCAAGAGCAGAAAAACCAGACCTGTGATTTTAGCGTCAATAACTCTGCTGTCTTTCGCACTCTGCGTGTGGCTCACCCGTGTCAATCGCGTTCAAGCGTATTTCGAATTCCCAGCCCGGGCCTGGGAGTTTTCCGTCGGTGGGTTAGGGTGTTTAATCCCCATATCGTGGCTCACCAAGCAGAAGACTGCATGCAATTGGCTCGCTATCGCAGGTTTGCTCACATTGTTTCTTGCGGTTGCATTCATAGACCGGAAGCAGGATTTTCCCGGGTGGGTTGCCGGCATCCCTGTGCTTGCCACTCTCGCAGTTCTCGAGGTTGGCGCTGCAGCGCCCCGTTCATGGATTCTGACTCGCTTTCTGAACCTGCCGCCTCTTCAGTATTTAGGATCGATATCATACGCTCTGTATTTATGGCACTGGCCCGTTCTCATGATTGGCCGTCAACTATTTTCCGCGAACCTCGTGTGGAGCCGATCTGTGTGTGTCGTTTTCTCGGTGCTTTTGGCTGCTATTACTCATGTGATTATCGAAAACCCGATACGCTTCAATCGCTACTTCAAGAAGAGATCGCTACTAAGCCTGGGTTTTGCAGCGATGTTTATGGCAATAAGCATCGGGGGATTTGCAGCTTGGCGAATTGATTTGAGCCGCTCAGCCCAGTTCCGCAAGTTTAGCAAAGCTCTGCATGATGTGCCCTCACTTTATGCGAGTGGCTGTCGCGCTGATGACTCTGATAGTCAGCCCAAAATGTGCAACTTTGGACAATTGTCTAACCCATCTTCGACGGTAGTTCTTTTTGGGGATTCGCACGCAGCGCAATGGTTTCCGGCTGTAAAGGACATTGCCGAAAGGAAACATTGGAAACTGGTCACGATTATCAAGTCGTCCTGCTCTCCAATGAATATTCCAGCAGATAATCCGAACAATCGCCACGCTGTGTATACCTGCGAGGAATGGAGAATGCGTGCTATAGATGAAATTCGTCGGATGCATCCACAGATAGTTCTTATGTCAAGCGCTACAACCTATCTAAAACGAGATGTCTCGGAACTGATAGATCCAGCACAGTGGGAACAGGGATCACGCGATACCTTTCTTTCCGTCGCACAGTTGGGAACCAATGTGGTTTTCCTCAGAGACACTCCGCACACAGATTATGACATCCCGCTTTGCTTGGCGCAGTCGGAATACGATGGTCGCACAACCTGCCCTCCCTTGATTAGGTCGAAGGTTCTGAATTCAGATATCTATCAGGCCCAGGTTCGCTCTGCTGGAGAAATCGCGAACGTGAGGTTCGTTGACCTTTCGGATTATATCTGCGGCCCGGATACATGTGCGACAGCACAAGATGGAGTCATTCTTTACCGGGATAGTAATCACTTATCAGCCACCTACGTCGAGACGCTGTCTAGGGTCCTCGAAAAGCAACTTGGGTGAGGTTCGGATGAGTAAAGCGGCGACAGTCGTAACTCACATTGACTCGCTCGATGAGCATACTAAGAAAACGCTCCCGAATGTTGTCTTAGTTCTCACAGGAGCCTATCTTCCCGGCTACAGAGCTGGCGGACCAGTCCGCAGCATTTCGAATCTAGTGGCAGCGCTTGGAGGGGAGTTGCAGTTCAGAATCGTGACTTTGGACCGCGATCATCGGGCAAAGTCGCCGTATCCCAGCGTGGTCACGAATCAGTGGGTCCCGGTTGGCAATGCGGATGTGATGTACCTGCGACCGGGGCTCCGAGGCTTTCTCAATACTTGGACACTGCTTCGTTCGGTCGATGGAAATACTGTTCTTTACCTCAACAGCTTCTTTTCCCGGCGTTTTTCGATGCTGCCGGTGTTCATGCGCTGGCTCAAACTCTGCAGGCCACGGAGTCTGCTGCTTGCGCCGCGCGGCGAGTTTTCACTCGGAGCACTACATTTAAAGTCTATGCGAAAGCGCGTGTATATCCGGATCTCTCGATGGCTTGGGCTGTACAAGAGTGTCATCTGGCACGCTTCCAGCGAATTCGAAGCGGAGGATATACGGCGAAAGATTCCGGCGATGAACGTCATCAGTATCGCAGGTGTCATCCCTGAGTTGGATGCGAGTTTGGTTCGGCATGAAAGCATAGTAGTTACGGCATCGGACATCTCAGAACCAGCATCGCTGAGGCCGCGCGGCAGGTCTGCCAAGAGACCCGGCCAGCTTCGCGCAGTGTCCGTTTCGCGTGTCGCCCGAATGAAAAACCTGGCGGGAGCGCTGAGGATGCTTGACGACCTCTCGGGCGACGTTTCCTTCGATATCTACGGCCCCAAGGAAGATGTAAAGTACTGGAATGAATGCCAGGAGGTTATCGCCGCGCTGCCTCCGAATATCCGAGTACGGTACAAGGGGGAGATTGAACACGAAATGGTTGCGAACGTCTTGGCCAGGTACGATCTGTTTTTATTCCCTACCTTGGGCGAGAACTATGGACATGTGATTTCAGAGGCGTTGGCGTCGGGCTGCCCTGTTCTGATCAGCGATCAAACCCCGTGGCGTAATCTGGAAGCCGACGGCATTGGTTGGGACATTCCTCTGGGCGAGACGGAGCGTTTCAGATCTGTTCTGCAACAGTGCGTGGACAGTGACGCGGAGTGGTTCATGGCACTGTCAAAGCGGGCCATGGATTATGCCGCCAAGCGAGCCTCCGCCCCGGAAACGATCGACGCGAACCGAGAACTTTTTCAAAGCGCATTCGCCTGGCACGACGCACGCTGACACAGCATCGATTCATGAGATCGATGATTCCCGATGGGCCGAGTTCATCAGATACTGGACCACCCCAAGCCCTTTCGCCGAGGTTTTACCCGTATGAAGCTGATCTTGGCGTTGACTCTGGCCTTTGCGGCGTTGAATTGGGCACGGGCCGAAGACTTCGCCTTCGAAACCCGCGAGGCGCGGCTGGTGATCCGGACTGATGGAATGGCCAGCAGCCTAATTGAGAAGCGGAGCGGGAAGGAACTGTTAGGTCCCGGGGGAGTTATATTCGCGGCGGTCAGGAAAGGTGGCCGGCTGTTCCCGGCCTCAATCGTCAAGCGGCGAGGCGATGTGTTGTATGTAACGTTCGGGACGTCGGGCGTCGATGCGGATTACCGCATCACCGAGCAGCCGGAATACCTTGTGGTCGAGCTGACGGCTTTCCACGGAGTCGGGATCGAGGAAATTCAGCTGATGCAACTCAATGTCTCACTTGCAATTGCGGGTGGGATGCTCGGCGTACGGTGGGACGACGATTTCGCGGTGTGTCTTATGGGACTCAGCGAGCCAGTGAATTCCAGGATTGAAGGCCGAGTGTTACTTGCTTCGGTATATCCCGAGTTCGGCATGCAAGGCAAACGAGTCGCGATCATTACCTCGCCGACGCCGCGGTTCCTGAGGGTGGTCCGGAAGGTTGAGCGAGATTTCGGCCTTCCCTCTCCAATGATCGACGGCAGGTGGGCCAAGCAGTCCGAGGATGTGCGGAGCAGCTATCTATTCACCGACCTGACAGAAGCCAACGTCGACGAGACGATTCGATACGCGAAACTGGGTGGGTTTCGTTACATCCTCGTGTACAGCGGAACGTGGTCCGCGTCGCTAGGATCCTACCCCATCAACACTCTGAACTTCCCCCACGGAGAGGAAGGCCTCTCGGCAGTCATCGCCAAGTGCCACGCTGCGGGACTGAAAGTCGGCATGCATATGCTGACCAGTTTCGTCGGAAAGAACGATCCGCTGGTGCGACCGAGGCCGAGTCCCTGGCTGCTTAAGGATGCAGAGGCAACGCTTGCGGCGGACGTGAGCAAGACGGTGACGGAAATGGAAACGGCATCCGCGCCAGCCGGATTTCTGGTGCAGAATGGCGACGAAGTTACAGCGAATGATTTCGTAATCGACAACGAGATCATTCACTTCAGCCAAATGAACGGCACAAAGTTTCTTCAGTGTGTGCGCGGATTTGCGGGAACAGAGCCTGCGCCGCACAAGGCGGGCGCGAAGATTCACCATCTCGTCGAGCGTGATGGTTCTTACCTTGCAGACTTGAGAACTCCGCTGAAAGATGCTATTTCAGACCGCGTGGCTGGGTTGATCAACCGCTGCGGCTTCGACATGATTTATTTCGATGGCGGTGAACTCAATGCCGCGAACGGGCCATCCTGGTACTGGCTGGGCCCACAGCAAGCGCAGATTTGGGAGAAGTCGAAGCGCGACCTTCTGGTACAGGGTTCGGGAATGACAGGTTGGACATGGCACATCTATTCCCGGGGCACCTGCGACGATTTCGCAGCCGTGGCGGTTAAAGAGTACCTCGACTACCACAAGATTGCCGATTCTTGGCAAGGCTACCACGCCGATTTTCTTCCGTCGGAACTCGGCTGGACCGGATTCCTCCAAGATGCGCCGGATCACCCTGCGACTACCCCGGACCAAGTCGAATACTACGCGGTACGGATGTTGGCCCTGGACTCCGCAGTGTCTCTAGAGACGAACTTGAATGCATTGAAGGCGAACGGCCGCTCCGAAGAAATGCTGAAACTGCTGGGCGAATATGAACGGTTGCGGCTCCGCGGCGCGGTGCCCAAAAAGGTGCGCCAACAACTCGCGTCGGGTGAGTGGCACATGACGCGGCCCGGTGAGTTTCACACGATCAGCTACGATGCTCAACGCGTTGCCGTTCCCGGGGAAATCGCGATGAGCAACGAATTCGGCGAGCAGCCGTTGAAATTCCGGCTGCAGGTGGCGCCATCGCTGGCGGCGCCTGGCGAACCGTCGAACATCCTTTTGCTACGGGCAGACCGACCTGTTGAACTCGCACCGCCGGACGCCCAGGCTTCACTGCCGGGGTCACTAATCAAGCGTTTCGAGTTTGCACAAGGGGATCAATATCAGGGGAACGCTTTCATGGTTGGACCGAGAACAGCGGATGAAAGAGCTCCGGGCAAAATGCTCGACCTGACAAAACACCGCGCATTGGCGGTGCGCCTCGACGTCGAAAGGCTTGCAGGAGGTTCAGGCGAAACGCCGGTCCTGAACATACAACTGGAAGCCGGCGGAGGAGTGTTTCGGGATTACTACATCGACCTGAATTTCAGCGGTTCCAGGACCATAACTCTCGCCGAACCTAGCACAAGCAGGATGCTAGCAGAATTCCGCCCCGCCTATGCGAATTATCCTTTCAAGTCAGCGATGTACGGCTTCAACTATGGAAATGTAATTGCTCTGAATCTGCGTTGGATGCGTTACCCCAATGGAAGCGGGGTTCGATGCCAAATTAGCTCAGTGGAAGCTCTAGAGGAAGAGAGCAGCACGCTGAAACATGTAGACATCTCGGAAGGCTCGTCGAGCATCGAGATCCCAGCGGAAATGAAGACCGGAGACTACGCGGAATATTGGGGAGATGGAGCGATTCGAACCTTCGACCGAAATGGCATTCTACTCTCAACCTACCCCGTTAAGCCTGGTCCGGAACTTAGGGTGGGCCAGAACAAGTTAACGACCAATGCTGTGGGCTCAGGCACTGTCGTATTTACTGCGATTACTTTAGGGCAATAATCGGCCGCGAGATCGCCTTTCCGTTTTCGAACTGAATCAGGAGACAATATGAAAGTATTGATCACCGGCGGCGCTGGCTTCATCGGGTCGAATCTCACTGGATACTTGGTGAGAAAAGGCCATGAGGTAAGCGTCCTCGACAATCTCTCGTCTGGATACCAGCGTAACCTCGACGCTATCACCGGCGGCGGTTTTATCCATGGTGACATTCGCGACGAGGAACTGGTCGAACGCGTAATGGCTGGTCGAGATGTTGTTTTTCATTTGGCGGCCAGTGTAGGGAACAAGCGATCGATAGATAATCCGCTTTCGGATGCCGAGATCAATGTAATCGGCACGCTACGCGTTCTCGAAGCCGCGCGAAAGGCCGCCGTTCGAAAGGTAGTGATCTCTTCATCCGCAGGCATTTTCGGTGAGTTGAAGACGCTGCCCATTGGTGAAGACCATCCTGCCGAGCCCGACTCACCCTATGGTGCCAGCAAACTTTGCGCGGAAAAGGAAGGACTAGTCTACGCCAAACTGTTTGACATGGAAGTGGTTTGCTTGCGTTATTTTAACGTGTATGGTCCAAGCCAGCGTTTTGACGCTTATGGCAACGTCATTCCGATCTTCGTGTTCCAAATGTTGCGGGGCGAGCCGCTCACCATCTTCGGGGACGGCGAACAGACGCGTGATTTCGTGAATGTTCGCGATGTGGTGCAAGCTAACTTTAGGGCGGCGATGGCTCCCGGCGTCTCTGGGGCGTTCAACATCGGCAGCGGGACGCGCATCAGCATCAATGACCTCGTAGAACGACTGAAGGCTGCCAGCGGATTGAATCCGGTTGTGCAACATGGCTCCCCGCGCGCCGGCGACGTTCGGGATAGCCTCGCGGACATCAACGCGGCGCGGAGGGCGTTCGGCTTTGAACCGGGGGTAATGATCGACGAGGGCTTGCCTGAGTACTTTCAGTGGGCTCGCACGGAGATGCTTCATGAGCATTGCTAAAGTTATGGTGCTGGGCGGCGCAGGAATGCTCGGGCACAAGATGTTCCAGATGCTAAATGAGCGCTTCGACGGCGTGTTCTGCACGGTCCGCGAGGACGTTCGAAAGGCGCCCTTCGACCGCGTTGAGTTGTTTCAGGGAGACAATGTCATTCCAGGCGTTGATGTGGCGGACTTTTTAGCACTTGAGGCAGTCCTCTCAGCCTTCCACCCGGAGGTTATAGTCAATTGCGTCGGGGTGATTAAGCAACGGGCCGAAGCCGTCTCTCCGATTCCCAGCATTACTATCAATTCGCTCCTTCCACACAAGCTGGCCCAAATGGCGACCCACTGGGGCGGTCGCGTTATCCATTTCAGTACCGACTGCGTATTCAACGGCCGACGTGGGGAGTACACCGAGCAAGATCATTCTGACGCAGAGGATCTCTACGGAAAGACCAAGTTTCTCGGCGAACTGGCGGGCGCCAATGCGCTCACCTTGCGAACCTCAATCATTGGCCGGGAACTTACTGAACACCGCTCGCTGTTGGATTGGTTCCTTGCTCAGAATCACAAAACGGTTCGCGGATACCGGAAGGTCATCTACTCTGGCGTAACTACCAACTTCCTCGCTGAGTTGGTCGCATTCATCATTCTGGAGCACCCCGAATTGAATGGGTTGTATCAAGTGGCAAGCGAGCCGACATCCAAGTACGATCTTCTTTGTCTCCTCCGCGAGACATATAAACTGGACATCCGCATCGAGCCTGACGATCTGGAAGTATCAGACCGGAGCATGAGATGCGACAGACTGCAAAAGGCGATCGCGTATAGGTGCCCAACATGGCCTGTTCTCGTGCACCAATTGGCGGAAGACAATACACCTTACGAAAGGTGGATCGAGTGGAAATGAAGAAACTTCTTGAAGGGAAGCGGATACTAATCACCGGCGGGACGGGATCACTTGGAAAGGTTTTGACTCGCCGCATCTTGAGCGGAGAGGCAGGCCATCCGGCGAAGGTGATCATCTTTTCGCGCGATGAAGCAAAGCAGCACTTCATACGCGTGGAATACGAAAACAGAGTAGCGGCCACGGATGAAATTATCTACCGGAACTTCCAGCGATTGCTGGAGTTTCGCATCGGCGACGTTCGCGATTATGGCAGTGTCGCCAGTGTTCTGCGCGATGCCGACATTGTGGTAAATGCAGCGGCCATGAAGCAGGTGCCCACTTGCGAGTATTTTCCGTTTGAGGCTGTCCGAACTAACGTGGGAGGTGCCGAGAATATAGTCCATGCGATTCAGGAACACACGCTGCCAATCGAGACTGTAGTTGGCGTCTCCACCGACAAGGCATGCAAGCCGGTGAACGTCATGGGTATGACAAAAGCGCTACAAGAAAGAGTATTCATCCAGGGCAACATGAGGTGCCCGGGCACACGTTTCGTGTGTACGCGGTACGGAAACGTGCTGGCGTCGAGAGGCTCGGTGATTCCGCTGTTCCACGAACAGATCCGGAGCGGCGGTCCGGTGACGATCACAACTCCGGACATGACCCGATTCCTGCTCACGCTAGACGATGCGGTCGACATTATCTTCGCCGCAATCGCCAAAGCCCGGCCTGGGGAGACGCTCGTTCCGCGGGCTCCTTCGGCGAGAATCGCCGATGTGGCCACGGCGCTCATCGGAGACCGCCCCATCAGCCAGATGACGACTGGCATACGCCCCGGCGAAAAGATTCACGAGATCATGGTCAGCGACGAAGAGGCGTATCGTACTGTGAGGCGCGGCCGTTGGTATGTGATCCGTCCGATGCTGCCTGAAGTAGCAAACGGAGACAGTCGAGCCACTGACGAAACGGGATGTCTTCAAGGAGCTTACTCCAGCAACGATAATGTAATGAGCATCGAAGAAACATGCTCGATGCTGCGGGCGCGGCGTCTCATGCTGGAGGATAACGTTGAAGCCGGAGTAGAACTGCTGCGATGAAGATCATGACCATCCTCGGTACTCGTCCGGAGATCATCCGGCTGAGTCTAGTCATTCCCCTTCTCGACCGGTTCTGCCAACACATCCTGGTTCATACTGGCCAGAACTACGATGATCGGCTGAGCCAGGTTTTCTTTGACGAATTAGAGGTACGCAAGCCTGACGTGCACATGGGCGTGAGCTCAGCCAGCTTTGGTGGACAGATCGGTCAGATCCTGGAACATAGCGAAGCGGTGTTTCGTGAACATCGTCCAGATCGGCTGCTGATTCTCGGCGACACCAACAGCGGATTGGCCGCCATCATCGCGCGGCGTCTTGGCATCCCCGTCTATCACATGGAAGCAGGCAACCGGTGCTATGACGACCGGGTTCCCGAAGAAGTGAATCGCCGGGTAATAGACCACTCAAGCTCGGTGCTAATGCCGTATACGAATCGCAGCCGGGAGAACTTGCTAGCTGAGGGCTTTTCAAGCAACCGGGTCTACGTTGTTGGCAATCCCATCAAGCAAGTGATCGACAAGTTTTCAGAGAGAATCGCTGCAAGCGCAGTTCTTCACCAATTGGACGTGGAACGTGGCAAGTTTTTCCTCGTGACACTCCATCGAGCCGAAAACGTGGATGTAGAAAGCCGGCTTCGGTCGCTCCTGGAAGGGTTGGCATTGCTTCACGAGGAGTTTGGATTCCCTGTAGTGTGTTCCCTGCATCCGCGCACGCGGTCAAGGATGGAGGCCTTTGGGATCGACTTGAAGCGCGCGGGGCTTACATTCCTGGAACCGCTTGGGTTCTTCGAGTTTGTCCGCCTGGAACAGAGCGCGTTCTGTCTACTGTCTGATAGCGGAACGGTACAGGAAGAGGCATGCATTTTCGGTGTGCCCAATGTGACGCTTCGCGACGTTACCGAGCGGCCCGAGACTCTCGAGTGCGGCTCCAATATCCTTTGCGGAGCCATCCCGGTTGACGTTCTGCAAGCTGTGCGAATGGTGGCCGCACAGAGCGGCCGATGGAAACCTCCGGAGGAGTATCTTGCTCCGGCTGTAGCCGAGACGGTCTGCCGAATCGTCCTGGGATACCGCCTTCCTGATTATGCGGAACTTGCGTGGCACGGTCGGCCAGGAACGCAATGAGAATTCTAATGCTTACCCAGTGGTTTGAGCCGGAGCCGACATTCAAAGGGCTATTGTTCGCGCGGGAGTTGGCTGCACGCGGTCACAAGGTTGAGGTGCTAACCGGTTTTCCTAACTACCCCGGCGGCCAGGTCTATCCTGGGTACCGCATACGCCCTTGGGCACGCGAACAAATTGATGGGATATCAATTCTCCGCGTGGCACTCTATCCGAGCCATGACAAGTCCGCTTTCGGCAGAGTTCTTAACTATGCGAGTTTCGCGATCTCGGCGGCATTGGTCGGCACCGCTCTGATCAGGAAGCCCGATGTTGTATATGTCTACCATCCTCCAGCTACTATTGGATTTGCTGCCGCAGTGATCGGATTTTTTCGAAAGGCGCCTTTTCTTTACGACATTCAGGATCTCTGGCCTGACACAGTCGCTCTTTCCGGAATGATGTCCAGCCCGGCGGCATTCGCCCTGCTCGACAAATGGTGTAAGTTCATTTACCGCCGTGCACAACAAATCGTTGTACTCTCTCCTGGATTCAAACGAGAGTTGGTGAACCGGCGGATTCCACACGAGAAAATCGATGTGATCTACAACTGGTGTGACGAGACCACGATTCACCCAGGCAGTCCTGACCGGAAACTGGCTTCTAGACTCGGACTCTCGGATTGCTTCAAGGTGATGTTCGCCGGGACTATGGGAACGGCTCAAGCCCTCGATGCGGTCCTCGAGGCTGCTGCTTTGTGCCAGAAGACCGTTCCAGATGCTCAATTTATCTTTGTCGGCGGAGGCGTGGACCGAGGTCGTTTGGAGAGGAAGGCCGCGGACATGAAGCTTTCCAATGTATGTTTTCTATCTCGCCAACCGATGCATGCGATAGGTGCGATTTTGGACCTTGCCGACGTTCTTTTGGTGCACCTCAAGGATAGTCCGCTCTTCAGCATCACGATACCTTCGAAAACCCAAGCTTACATGGCGTCGGGCAAACCCCTGATCATGGCAGTCCGCGGCGATGCGGCGCAACTGGTGACCCAATCCGGCGCCGGGCTGGTTTGCGAACCAGAAAATCCAAAGAGCATCGCCGGTTCGATCGCGCTCTTATCCAGGATGTCGTCTGAAGAGCGGCGCCGCATGGGAGAGGCCGGCAGAAAATTCTATGATGAGCAACTCTCTCTGAAGGCCGGAGTCACCAAGTTCGAATCGCTCTTCGCCAAGGCATGCAAAGTAACGGATTCGCCATCTCGACATTCGTGCCAGAGATCCGAGAGTATTTCTTGAATGAGTATGTCGAAAGCCTCTCTTTACCAGCGGTTCGGAAAGCGCCCCCTCGACATCGTCGCAGCGATATCGGCCTTATTGCTGCTCTCGCCGATACTGGCGGCTGTGGCACTCGTGATCCGTTTGTCTATTGGCCGGCCCGTGCTGTTCCGACAAACTCGGCCCGGCTACCTCGGGCAGCCGTTTACTATTTATAAATTCCGAACCATGCGCGAGGCGGTAGATTCACAAGGCATTCCGTTGGGCGACGGAGAGCGATTGCATCCTCTCGGAGCCTTCTTGCGTCGGACTAGTCTGGACGAGTTGCCCGAATTCTGGAACGTGTTGCGAGGAGATATGAGCCTGGTAGGCCCCAGGCCCCTTCTGATGAATTACCTCCCCTTCTATACCGAAGAGGAACGCATTCGGTTTACGATCCGACCAGGAATCACCGGCTGGGCACAAGTGAACGGCAGAAATGACGCAAGCTGGGACGATCGCCTCCGTCACGACATCTGGTACGTCCCAAATCGAAGCTTTCTGTTGGATATCAAAATTCTCCTGATGACGGTCGTTAAGGTCGTAAAGCGAGACCATGTGATCGTTGATGCACGTTCCACCATGCTGAACCTGGACGAGGAGCGCGCCGATATGAAAGTGGATCAGGTGCAGTAAATGGGCGACATTCAAATACGGTTCGCCGAACCAGGTGACGCCGAACAAATTGCAAGCCTGTTTGCGAGCAGTTTCTGTCAGGACCGTGCGGATTTGCTCATATACGGCTGCAGGGGTGCTTCGGAGTATATCCGAATGCAACTCGAGTGTCTGATACCCTCAAGGGAGTCTACTTACTTTGTCGCAGAGAAGCCTGGCGACGGCGTCATCGCCGCTGTGGAACTGCGCAGGCGTTCAAACGGGTTGCTCCTAAATTACATAGCTGTGCGTGCTCACCATCGCAAGCAACACCTAGGAGGGATGCTATTTTCAGCAGCAGTCGCGATGTCAGGAATGAGTTCCGGTCAAATCGCACTGGACGTATTTCATGACAACGTTCTCGCGTCTCAGTGGTATAGCCGTCTGGGCTTCCAAACTTCTGCTTCGACCGAATTCGTCGAACTAGCACCGCCTTGCGAGGCGGACGATGGGCTCGCGTATGTCTCAGGTCTGCCGCAGGCCGATTTGTGCCAGGAGCGGTTCGGCTTTTCTCAGTTTAATTTCATCACAAGGAAGGGGACCTTCCCCGTCGGGCGAATCGGAGACACATGGTTTCGGTTGACTGATTTAGCAGCGGTCGGCAGTTCTGCAATCTTCGCTGCGCTAGACCTGCTCGATACGGGGCGACGCATTTTTGCCGTCGTCCCCGCTTCCTCAGTGCCGCCTGCACAAGTGGTTAGAGTGTTGGCGAAAACTCACAGGATGGAAGCGAACATTCCTCATCTGATGTCCTTACTGTCTGATGATTACCAAAAGAGCCGAGAACTCGCATAAATACGCGCGGCGGATCATCCCTTTTCAATCCGCGCGGAACGCCTTTAGCGCGATTTTGAGCGCCTTGGAGATCGCCCCAGGCAAAGTACTTCTGCCTGCTTATATCGGTTGGTCGCCGAGGGAAGGCTCTGGGGTATTCGATCCCATTGCCTCACTCCATCTCGACTACAGCTTTTATGCTCTCGACGAGCGGCTCCGTATCGATATCGACTCACTGCGAACAGAGCTTCAGAGTGGTTGCATCCGCGTACTCGTCATTATTCATTACTTCGGCTACGTGGATCCGTCTTATGCGGAGGCCGTCAACATCGCGAAAGAGTACGACGTATTTGTCTTGGAAGACGAGGCTCATGCCATGTTGAGCGATGTCGTTGGAGGAATCTGTGGTCGCCTCGGGGACGCTTGCATCTATTCATTCCACAAAATACTGCCCGTCCCATTTGGGGGCGCTGCAGTCGTTAGCGATCCGGAATCCTCGCTGGCAAAGGCCCTTGTAGCCGACCCGGACAGTGCGGCGCCGCTGTATGACTTTGATCTGAATCGTATCGCCGACAAGCGCAGGACCAATAGTCTAGTGTTGGACAAACTGGTCCAGAAGTTGGCGCCAGAGATCGAACCACTTTTCGGGGCGCCGAGATGCCTCGAGTTCCCGCAGACTTATCCCGTCATAGTCCGAAATGGTTCACGGGACCGTCTTTATCACGAAATGAATGCTGCTGGATTCGGGGTTGTCTCGCTGTACCACACGCTGATCTCGCAGATATCATCCAACTCATTCCCCGCGACGGCGAAGGTATCGCGTCACATCCTAAATTTGCCCATTCACCAGGATGTCTCAAAAGATGCGCTTGAATCCATGGTGCACGAATTGGCGGTTCGAGTGAGGAACGACTGAATTTAGAGTTTCAGATTTGGGATGTCACGGACCCCCTCAGCCGGAAGGCATGGATAGACCTTTGGGCGCAGTGGCCAGGGCGGGAGGTGTTTGGACATCCGGAGTATGTCCGGCTCAACGCGGGGCCACACGACCGCGCACTTTGCGCCGCTGCTTCAATCAACGGAGGCTACGCACTTTATCCCTTTTTGTTGCGCACCCTTGGTAATGAGCCCTTCTGCGATGAGTCAGTGCACGATTGGGTGGATATCGCTACGCCCTACGGCTACGGCGGGCCGTTTAAATGGGGGACCGTTTGGAATCCAGAGACTGTCCGCGAATTTTGGTTGAGATTTGATGCTTGGGCGACCGAATCTGGCGTTGTATCGGAAGTGGTACGTCTCTCATTGTTCCCGCAGACGCTTGTTGAATATCCCGGCGAACGGCGCGTGCTCTCAGACAATGTCGTGCGCACCCTCGACAGCGAAGAAGCTTTGTGGCGAGACTTCGAGCACAAGGTCAGGAAAAATGTGAATAAGGCTCGTACCAGTGGCGTGACGGTACGCATTGATGAAAACGGCGATCACCTGGATGAGTTTCTTGCCATCTATAATGGCACGATGAACCGGCGGAATGCAGGCGAAATCTATTACTTCCCTCGAGAGTACTTTGAACGAATCCATGCAGATCTGAAAGGACAATTTGCCTACTTTCATGCGTTTGTAGGAGGGGCAATCGTTTCAACCGAGTTAGTGCTTGCGTCCGCGAATCGGATTTATTCCTTCCTAGGTGGAACCGATGCGGCGTGGTTTCACGTCCGGCCGAATGATCTGCTAAAAGTCGAAATCATGAATTGGGCGCGTAGCGCCGGAAAAACGGACTTCGTCCTGGGAGGCGGCTACGCCCGTGGCGACGGCATTTACCGGTATAAGCTGTCGTTTGCTCCGTGCGGCAGTGTCCCGTTCTCGCTTGGATCTCGCATTTTGCGCCCGGACGCCTATAAACAACTGATTCATGCGCGGCGCACATTCGAAGCCACGAAAGGTTACCAGTGGCAACCCAATCCAGATTACTTCCCCGCCTATCGAGGCTGAGCTTCTTCAGATCGGACCACGTGAAGGTCATCCAATGAAACGCATCTTACTCTCCGTGCCACACATGGGCGTTAGCGAAGAATGCTATGTGCACCAAGCTTTCGCCTCCAACTGGCTTTCCACGGTTGGCCCCAACATCACAGCATTCGAACAGGCCTTCGAGAGCCGCATCGGCTCGCCCGCTGTCGCGCTCGGCAGCTGTACTGCTGCCATTCATCTCGGACTGCGCCTTCTCGGCGCGGGTCCGGGTGACGAAGTCTTCTGTTCAACGCTTACGTTCGTAGCGGGGTGCAATCCAGTCCGCTACCTCGGTGCCGAGCCTGTCTTTCTAGATAGCGACCACCGTACCTGGAACCTTGACCCAAACATTCTCGAGGACGCCCTTGCAGAGCGCGCAAAGAAAAACAAACTGCCCCGTGCTCTCGTTGTTGTCCACCTCTATGGGCAGTGCGCCGATATGGATCCCATCGTGGCGCTTTGCAGTCGGTATGAAGTGCCGGTGCTCGAAGACGCAGCTGAAGCTCTCGGCAGCACATATAAAGATCGGCCCGCAGGGTCAATAGGCGACATTGGGGTATTCTCTTTCAACGGAAACAAGATCATCACCACAACTGGCGGCGGTATGCTCGTCTCCCGCAACGCTGCCTGGGTAGAAAAGGCGCGCTTCTGGTCCCAACAGGCCCGGGACCCCGGCCTTGCCTATCAACACTCGGAGATGGGTTACAACTATCGCATGAGCAACGTGCTGGCGGGCATTGGTCGAGGTCAGCTCGAAGTCCTCGATCTGCGAGTCGAACAGCGCCGCACCATCGCGTTCCATTATCGAGACGCATTTGCCGACCTTCCCGGGATCACACTAATGCCCCAGGCACGCTACGGCCTCCACACAAATTGGCTTAGCTGTTTTCTTATCGACGAGCGAGAATTCGGCTTATCCAGAGACGCACTGATCCGGACACTCGATCAATCGAATGTGGAGTCCCGCCCGGTGTGGAAGCCAATGCACTTGCAGCCGTTGTATGCGGAATGCGAACGCTATGGTGGAGAGGTCGCGGAAGATCTTTTCAGCAGAGGGATTTGCTTGCCAAGTTCGAGCAGCCTGCCCGAGGAAGATCAGTTATACGTCATCAACTGCGTCCGAAGGACCGTCGGCGCGGAGCCGTTAACGCACATAGTCCAAACAAAGCGTCTCGTGGAAGCCGGTCCCTCAGGGTCTGCGGATAAAGAGGCCAAATATGCTTAAAGTGTTTACACTCAAGGATCGCTTCGATGCAATGCGCCGAATTCTGATATGGACGGCGCAGGTAGGCGTGTTCGCACTCTCAGGAGTGGTGGCATTTCTGCTGCGATTCGACATTAGCCTGCCGACGACGTTTCGTATCTACCTGGCCTATGCACTACCAATCTGGATTCTGGTTAAAATTGTCGTGTTCCACGCGACCAAGCTTGATCGGGGCATGTGGCGCTACTTGTATGTAGGGGATCTCTCCCGGATTGCCCTCGGCAATGTTACTGCCACAGCTGTGAGTTTCATTCTAATTAAATTGATTGCGCCGCGGGGATTCCCGCGGTCGATATATGTACTCGATTTGATGATCTGCTTCCTGGCCACAAGTGGGCTTCGACTGATTCTGCGCTTGATGATGGAACTAACATCGAACTCCCGGAACGGCAGAGGTGCAGAAAAAACCACGCTAATCTACGGGGCAGGGTCAGCAGGGATCACCCTGCTCAGCGAGATTCGGAACAATCATAGATTGTCTTATCGCGTAGTTGGGTTTCTGGACGACCGGCCAGATAAGAGGGGCCTGCGCCTTGCTGGCGTCCCGGTCCTCGGAGGAGGAGACGAGATAGAGGCACTGGTTAGGAAACACAGTGTTGAGATGATTCTGATTGCTATCCCTTCGGCTACGGGGACCGAAATGACTCGAATCCTCAAGCTGTGCCACGCGGCGGGTGCGGATTGCAAAACTGTGCCTGGATTGGCCGAGGTGATTGAGGGGTACGGTCTCGCGAGTCAAGTTCGCGATGTAGCCGTCGAGGATCTTTTGGGCCGGACCCCAGTCCATCTTGAAGAAGCCCAGATACGCGCCACCCTCGAAGGGAAAGTCGTACTCGTCACCGGTGCAGCTGGATCCATTGGCTCAGAACTTTGCCGGCAAATCGCACGATTCCGCCCTGCTGGGATCGTTGGATTCGAGGTCGCCGAGTCCCCGTTGTTCGAAATTGATCGCGAAATGCATCTGTCGTTCCCGCAGGTTCCCTTCTATCCTGAGATTGGCAGCATTCAGAACTGCGCTCGCCTTGATGACGTCCTGCGCCAATATCGGCCGTCCGCTATCTATCATGCTGCGGCTTACAAGCACGTCCCTCTGATGGAAGCGCACGTTTTTGAGGCAATCGAGAACAATGTGTTCGGAACGTATAACGTGGCCGTGGCCGCAGCAAAGCACGGGGTCGAGGATTTCGTCATGATCTCTTCCGACAAGGCCGTGCGCCCCACGAATGTAATGGGCGCCACCAAGCGAATCGCGGAACTTGTCATCCTGGGCCTGCAAAATGGCCGCACTAAGTATGTAGCTGTTCGTTTCGGCAACGTGCTCGGCTCCAACGGCAGTGTCATTCCCATCTTCAAGAAGCAGATCGCGGCAGGCGGACCCGTTACCGTAACGCATCCTGAGATGCGGCGCTTCTTTATGACCATTCCCGAAGCCAGCCAGCTTGTCCTTCAAGCCTCGGCAATTGGAAAAGGGGGCCAAATCTGCGTTCTGGACATGGGCCAGCCGGTTAAGATTGTCGATCTCGCAAGAAGTCTGATTTTACTTTCGGGGCTAAAGCCTGATGAGCAAATCAAGATTGAGTACACCGGTGTGCGCCCTGGCGAGAAACTTTATGAGGAGCTGAGTTCCCTGCTTGAAGACACTGTTCCGACTGAACACGAGAAGATTCGCATTTTTATGGGTGATGGCTTGCCGGAGAAGAACCTCCAAGGCTGGCTCAACGCACTTCACGAGATCTGCGAGACTCGCGATACTGGCCGCTTGGTAGTCGCCCTCAAAGAAATCGTCCTGGACTACAGCCCAAGCACCCACCTGCTGAAGCGAGTGATCAAAACACGGGATCACGCTGATGCAGTAGCGTCCGATTGAATCTTTATGGGATGCAAGTCGTCACTCAATACCCAAGCCAAACCTCCGTTTTGAGCACACATACATGGCCGGTGTAGCTTTCGATCGAGTAACTGACGATCTTCGCGATTCGCGTAAGCTGGACAGTGTACATCTATATGTTCGGGCCGCGAGACCCGCCACTGAATCCACGACTTCATAGATTCGTGTCCTTCGGGTTTTCGCGTCGCCGCCATTGGGGGCGGAACTGGGTTATCCACGCCGATTCAAGCTACCGTGAAAGACCACAATTAAATAGGTGGCATAACCAACTCATAAGGGGCCGAAACAGAATAGATCATATTACCCGCTTCCGCGGGAAATATGATCTATTGTTGTTTTAACGCCTATGTTTTTGTTCCGGACGGGGTCCATGCCTTCAGCAGCAGCTCGCTTCCTCCCCTACCGGTCACGTTTATGCAGTTGCGCTTCGCTTCACTCAGGGTGACCCGCTTGCGACGGGACTTGCACCCGTAAGAGTGCGCCCATGTTGGGCGCACTAAAAACAAGCGCTGCCCCGATTCACCCGGGGCAGCGCTTGTACGTCGTCTAAATATAATTCCTAGCTTCAAAGGAGCCTCAAAGCTGGAACCTGTCCAACCGGGTTAGGGACTTGCCGGAGATTTGGTTTTGTTGGTCTCGTAGATTGCAACTCCGAGTGCGGTACCGGCGCCGACAGCCACGCCCGTAATGATCCAACCAGTCGTTGAAGACATTCCGAATCCGGCTCCACCGTTGATCGAGATCGAGGTTACATTGATCGTCGCTGTTCCATCCGGATTCTGCTGCAGGGTACCTGAAATCTGGACTTTCGTGTTGACAAACTTGCTGAAGTCCTTGCCTGTGATCTTATACGTCACATTTGCGATGTCGACCAGGTAGTATTGCCCGTTGTCAACGGAGACCAAGCCAGCATCCGTAAAGGTGGAGCTCGTTCCATTCGCGCTCCCAGCGGCCTGCAAAGCGAACGTCAAAGCTCGACCTGGGCGCACACTCGCCAGCAGAACTCCACGATCAGTAGTAACCCCAAAGCTGCCATTGAGCGAGGCAACCTCCACAGTGTCCTTGCTCTTCAGTGTTACCACGCCGCGAGAATTCGGCTCGGATGGAGTCACGTGCAGCCCGTTTGCCTGGAGCTGAAATGAATTGGACGCAAACTCGGTCTGCCCGCGCTGCAGCACCAGTCGATCGCTATACAGGGTGCCAAGAGAACCGGTGGCCATCGTGACCTCAGTGCCCTTTTCCAGACGCAAATCTGCGCTCGCCTCTCCGGTCTCCACAACCGATCCGTTGAAGAGCGTGGCGTTGCCCTTCACCATATAGCCGTCGACCCGCATGTCCCCGCGAGCGCTGGCAGTGCCGATCGAAACCGTACCGGCCGTTGCATAGGAAATCATGCAGAAAAGCATTATCACAGCTTGCAGCTTCCTTAGCATCTCTTGCCTCCACGCCGCCTAATGCACACACAATACCGGAATTCGCATTCGCGGTCGACGTATCTTGTATACCCCATAATCTTGCCGAACGCAAGCTGTTTTTCCGTTACAATCAGTCGTTTACGCCATACGTGTGTCATACAAGCGTGCCCCGGATTCGAGTGAAAAGTAGACAATCTGAGCCATAAGGGATTTTTCTTGTTGCATTTGACGGGAACCCCCGGCTTCGGCAGGTCCTTTTGGATCTCCACATGGGTTGATTGCAAAGTTCCAGAATGGGTATCGAAACGGTACTGCGGCATTGTACGCTGTACTTGGCTTGACAGCCGTGTTCCTGAGATGCACTTTCGGGTTAGCCATGTTGTCTCTTATTCGCTGTTCAGTCGGGGTCGCACTTCGGATCATCATCGCGGGCGCTTGCTGCCTCGGTATCTGGCGTTCCTGGGAGTTAGCTCGCGCTGACTATCTGTTCCAGAAGGACACCGAGGAATCGGTGCGCGCGGCCATTCGTCTGGTGCCCGACGGGTGGGAGTACTACATGCGCCTTGCCCAGTTCGATCACGCGCATGCGCGGGAATTGCTGGCCACTTCGCTGCGCCTCAATCGCTACAACGCCCAGGCGGACATCGAGTTGGGGTTGCAGTACGAGACCGAGGGTGATTATGGCCGTGCCGAGAGGGCGCTGCTCGACGCATATGACGTAGATCACACTTATCTTCCCCGCTGGAGCCTTGCCAACTACTATTTTCGACGCGACAACATGCCGGCATTCTGGGCATGGGCCCGCAGCGCTGCCGCAATGCCTGCCGATGAAATCGGCCCGCTCTTTGAGCTGTGCTGGCGAGTGTCGCCCGATCCTGAAAAGATCGCGGGGGCCATTCTCAACGAAAAGCCCGAGATGATCCGACAGTACATCGGATTTCTGCTCGCAAAGGATCAGCTTCATGCTGTCGCCAGCGTCGCACCGCCCCTGGTCCGCTTTGGCGACCCGGAAACGGATCGCCCGCTGCTGTTCTCTGTTGTCAACCGTCTGGTTGCCACCAATGATGCCGCCGCGGCCAATGCGCTTTGGCATTTGATGATCGGGCGGCACTGGGTCGTCGCCGACACCTCGGCGCCCAACAACGCCGACTTCGCGCGTGAACCGCTGCCCGTCAGCTTCGACTGGTCCCTTCCGGAGTATTCCGGCCTTCATTCCTGGCCCGGACCTTCCGGACTGGAAGCGGAATTCACTGGCAGTCAGCCGGAGGACTGCATGGTGGCTGAACAGGCTGTTGTGCTGGCCCCCGGCCGCTACTCGATGAACTACGCCTACCGCACGTCGGACATCCCCCAGGGCACAGGAATCCGGTGGCAGATCATCGACGCCAAATCGAACTCGGTCCTGACGGAATCTCCCGACCTCTCCAGCGACGCATTGAACCATTCGGCGTTGACGTTCTCGGTCCCCCCGGACACTTCCCTCATCCGCCTGCGTCTTGTCTACAGCCGAACCCTCGGAACCCCTCGAATCTCAGGTATGCTAATGGTACTATCAACAGGAATCCAAACTCTTCCTCAATCATGACTTGTCCAGAATGCGGCAGTTCCGATATTCGTGCTTCAAGTAACCCACATTGGGGCGACTACTTCCATCGCATTCGCGGACAGGAGCCCCTGCGCTGTCGCAAGTGCCGGCACCGATTCTTCGCTTCGTCGTCCTCCTTGTCCGACGGAGAGCGCATCGTTCTATCGAAAGCCACCCGCCGACCCATAAAGCTCATGAGCGTGCGAAGGAAGCAGCGCATCTTCCGCACGTTGACGGTGATTGCAATCTTCGCCGCGGCGGCACTTATTTTCTGGTATTTCTTGCGTTATCTGACGAGTGAGCCAAGCGCTCCGCGGGAGTCAGAAGTAGTCGGTTATCACGCGGTATTGTCCTGCACAGCCTCCCCGATCATGGAGCCCCCCTCGTCCGAGCTGGGCTAGCAGGATTGCTGATTCACGTCTCAGACAGCTCCCGAGCTGGGTGCGCTTTCCGCATTGGCCGGCGTGGCCTTTCGGCGGCTTGTTCCGTCCGGCATTCGCGCCATATAGAGAAGAGCCAGCATCGCAAACATCCAAGCCGAAACCGCCGGGCGCGGAAAGGGGTAGTCCACGCACGCGTGCAGCATGACCGCGATCAGTCCAAGCCCCCATGGATTGCGGACCGCCACGGGAACAGCAGCGGCAAAAGGGATGAGCACCAGTAGCAAAAATGGAATTCCACCGTCGGCGGCAAACTCCGCCCAGTCGTTGTGGGTGTGGTTGGCGTAAAACGGAAAGTCCTTGATCGCATAGCGCTGGTAGACCTCCGGAAATGTCCCCAGACCGTAGCCGGTCAACGGTCGCTGCCTGGCCATGTCCGCCGCAGCCACAATGAACTCGCGACGCACCAGATACGGGTCATTATCTTGAAAACGCGCCCATACGTTTTCCCATCCCACAACCAGAGTGAATGCTGTCGCCAGGACGGGAATCGCCGCCAGCATTGCCGTCGTTGAGCGCGTCGGCAGGCCGGTCTCCGGATCCCGCAATCGCACCAGCCCAATCGCCACCATGGCCAACAGCTCCGCCGTGCAGAGCGCGGTGCCCGCACGCGAAGCCGAGCCGATTACCGACGCATAGAGAATTCCGCCGGCAAGCGCATACCACCAGGATTGCCAGCCCTCGCGCAGAGCCCGCCAGAGGGCTATCGGCAAAGCCAGCTCCACAAACTGTGCGTAGTTGTTGTAGGACTGGAAGGTTGCATAGACGTCCGGATATCCGGTCGGGAATATCCACAAGACCCGACCCTCGGATGTAAAGAGCTGGGTAAGGCAGAGCACGGCCATCACCGTCGCGAAGAGCAGAAACGCGCTGAGGATGTTGCGCCGGGCGGTCCGGCTACGGCCGATGGTCTGGCTCAAGAAGAATACCCCGGCAAGAGCGCCCCATCGTAAGACAGCTTCGCGGGTTTCGAAGCTGGATGAGGTGGTGTGCGCCAAGATCTGAACCAGCCCCCAGAGAGGGATCAGGTAGACGAGCCACGGAGTCCAGCCGCCGGCTAAGCGTTCCTTCCCGTGGCGAATTCCCACCAGGAGGTACACGGCCACCAGGATATAGACGCCCATCTGAAAAGACTGAAGCGCCCATGCCCCTCCCACGAAGACGGTTGACGTTGTAAAGACCAGCAGGAGAAGCAGGCATGCGCCAACGATTATTGTCGTGCGCCTGCTGGCTGTGCCTGCCGGCTTCTTAGAGCCGGAATCTGCGTAAATGGGTATGACTGCCAATGCGACCATTGTAAGCCACAGTCTTGTTCCGATTTCAAGCCGGCCATGAATCCACTTCCCTGTCTTGAGCCGTGATTCTCGATTCGCGAATCATCGCAATCGTCAATGATGATAAGGGTGAGAACGCAACGGGTGGTATAGTGCATGGTGAAAGCAAATGGGAATTCCGGCTTGATCGACATTCATCAGCATCTGATTTACGGCGTAGACGATGGATCGCCCGATCTGGAAACGTCCTTGGCTATGGCGCGGGAAGCTGCCTCAGAGGGCGTGACCCACATCGTCTGCACTCCTCATGCAAGCGACAACTATCCTTATCAGTCCGCGGTGAACGCGGAGCGTCTGGCCGAGTTGCGCGAGTTGCTGATGGGTGTCGTCGAATTGAGCATTGGGTGCGACTTCCACCTGTCTGCGGACAATATCTTTGACGCTGTGGCCAACCCACTTCGTTACTCGATCAACGGCAAAGGCTACCTGCTGATCGAGTTCCCCAGCATGACCATTCCTTCGCAGTTGACGGATGCCCTGCTCCGGTTGCAATCGGCCGGCTATACCCTGATCGTTACCCACCCGGAGCGGTATCCGGCATTGTATCGCCAGCCAGAATTGCTCGCAGAGTGGATGCGAATGGGATGCCTGCTTCAAGTAACATCCAGTTCCCTGTATGGGCGCTTCGGAGCGACGGCACAAGCCCTTGCCAATGAGCTTTTGGACCGCAACTGGATTCACTTTCTTGCCACCGACGCACACCACCCCGAGTGGCGGCCGCCTCACCTGAAAAAGGGATATGACTATGTAGCGGCGCGGGTCGGAGAGGAGACGGCACAGCGACTGTGTGCCACCAATCCGCAGGCTGCTGTCGAAGGAGCAGTGTGGCCACAGCAACCGGAACCGATCGGGCTGCGGAAGCATGTGCCGCTGAAGATCGATCCCAGCCGCTACCCTGCCAGCCCCAGGCCCACGGCTGCTGATACCGATCCCACTGATGCCGGTCAGGACGCTCCAGGGACCGACACAAAGAGCTTTTGGGATCGTCTGCGCGCCTTGATGTCTCCAAAACGGACTAGCCAGCCGTGACCCTCGCTTTTCATGGAAGACATTCTCACCCGGTCAAACTTCGTCAAGCGCTTTCCTCCGAGCCAGGATGGCGCGCTGACAATACGCAACGCAGCCATCGGCCAACATCAAATCGTCCACCCATAATGGCTTCGGCGTGTGATGGCTTCGGCGTGCATTCCTGAATTGAATCACTCATCCTCTCAATCGCACAGTTGACCGCAGGATGCTTTTCAAGGCACTTCGTCCGCAGCGCAACTTCCCCGGCTGAATATCTCGAACAAAGATGACGCGTGTGCAGTTGTTGCCGCGGGAGGTCAACACCGTCCACCGCCGCAACGATCCGCTCCCTCCTCAGCCATTCGAACCAATCGTCCGCGTCACTTTGCTCAAGTCTTTCTAATCGATTGGTCTTGATGAGTTGCAGATTCCTAACGTAATTTGTTGCCTGAGTTTTGCCTAATTCCATATTGCGTTTAGTCGATGACTCCAGCAGCCGCACATACGAGGCGGCTGGAGGGCAATATGAACGCAATGCGCGGTACGGTGCTGGGTTTAGCAATGGCTATGGGAGGATGGGCGTGCTTCGCACAGGAGGCTTCGGTCCCATCCGGGCAACTCGAACGGGATTCTCAACTCTCTCGAAGCCTGGCAGTGTCAGGCGAGGAGACCGCAAGCATCTCCTCATCACGCACCATCATCCCGGGAGTCGGCCCTCTGGAGCCAGCCGCCGCCAGCTTTGTGCGGGTGCCTCCTGTAATGTCTCGCCCGTCGCTCGGTTCAAAATTCTTCATGCTCAACGCCATGCACCTGGGCATGGCGGTCTTCGACGTGGAAATGACCCAGCGCTGCATCGTGGCTAACACCTGCCGGGAGGCCAACCCTCTCATGCCTGCGTCGCTGGCCGGCAAGCTAGGCGTGGATTTCGCGTTCGTCGGCTACGGCTCGTTCGTCAGCTACCGGATGAAGAAACATGGCATGCATATGTGGTGGCTTTCACCCACGGTAGGGGTAGCGGCTCACAGCGTGGGCGCCGCGTCTGGCTTGGTCCACTGAGCATAGGCACCGACTTGCATTTCAGAAGAATCACAATCACGAAATCTGAGGATGATTCAGGCAATTCGCTCGTGAGGGTCACTGGGGGCGGAGTCCTCCCTAGCCATCTTGAACAGCCCCGGCTGCGCGCCGGGGCTGTTTTCGTTGAAGGCTTGAATTCCCAGCCTCAACATCCGGCAGTTTTACCAGCTACGCTAGACACCGAAGCGAGGAGACCTGGTCGTGGAGGCGCCGAAGTGCGACGCGTGAGCGTGAACCGTATGGCTGCTTTGTCGCACAGGAATTCAGCGTAAATTCATCCGCCTGATATCTCGGGGAATCCATTATTTAATTGACATTCCACTATTTCATCTGCGAAATTCGTTTTGCTTTCCGTTCAGAATTTTCCCCACGGTTAAAAGGGTTTCTTCCCTATCAAGATCACGAGAACGCTGCTCGACTGCCGTTTGTTTTGACCTTCAGCTCTATAGCACTTGGTCTGACGGATGGCATAAAAACTCGGCTCGAAACCAAGAGATCGACGCATTGCAGACCATCCTCGTGGAAGCAAGAGGAAAGTCTCGTTAGACAATCGTTTTTGCCTGCACAAATGTTTCCGCGCATTGAAGTGTGCGCGGCAGATTAGGTTCTCCTCGCGAGGAATACCATGCCGTCCAGCGCCTTCCCCTGCCTTTCACTTGCTGTAGTCCGTTCCCGCTTCAACCTCGTCATCGCCTTCTGCGGAGTGCTGCTCGCCGGCGCAGGCGGGCTCACTTCAGACGCGCAGACGACGACGTCTTACACCAGTTCGGGCAGCTCTGGCAGCCCCGCGATCAGCATTTCCGGATCGTGCAGCAGCTCGATTCCGGTTTCAGGCTGCAGTTCTACGAGCAGTACTTACGGTAAGGGTGGGTACGGTTTTTCCGCCATCAATGTGCCAGCGACCGGTACGGTGACTCAGGTCGTAGTGACGCTGAACGGACTGACGTCGAGCGGCTTTGGCGAAAGTCCTGCCTCCTCCGACAGCGACAGCCTGTTCCAAGCCTCCATTTATCTGGTGAGTCCAGGCGGCCAGAAATTTGAGCTGCTGGGATGCACGGGCGACAGCACCGACGGCGATGGCATGGGCGACTCGGGGTCTGGTCTGGATGACGTGATCGTCACGATTGAGGATGGGCAGCAGATGGCGCCGGGGGCCCGACCGTCTACCGATACCACAACGGCCTGGCAACACACCGGATCGATCACGGTGGAACCGAGCTCCTACTGGCTGCAATCAGCGGGCTGCTCAGATTCGGTGATACCGACCAATGCTGAAGGTCTCACACTTCCACAGACCGATGGCACTGCCACGATGAACGGCACGTTCGCGGGCGGAGCGACAAACGGTAACTGGACGCTTTATGTCTTGAACGACGATACCTATTCCGAGTACAGCGCGAACGACCCGATTTCGATCACGAATTGGACCTTGAAGCTGACCTATGAAGCCACAGCGTCGGCCAGCACTACGACGTCGGTTTCTTCGAGCCTCAATCCGGTGAATTCGGGAAGTGGTGTCACATTTACAGCGTACGTTTCCTCGACGAGCACGGTGGACGTGGGCACGGTGGCCTTTATGTCGAACGGCGCCACCATCTCCGCCTGCGGGAGCCAGCCAGTGAGCAACGGTCAGGCGACCTGCAACACATCGTTCACGCAGGGTTTGTATTCGATTGGCGCAAGTTACAGCGGGGGTACCGGGTTCTTGTCAAGCTCTGCCAACAACCTGAACCAACTGGTGGAAGGAACCACCACAAGCGGGGGCACCGACACGTTCTGCAACACGGGTTCGATTCCGATTGCAGAACTGACTACGAGTTCGATCTATCCATCGATCATCAAGGTTACCGGCTTTCCAGGGAAGACGGTTTCAAACGTTGAAGTGAAGCTGCTGGATGTTACGGGAACCATCGTTGGGTCGCATTTGCTGGTTTCACCCGACGGCGCGCACAACCTTGACTTCCTTGACGAAGGATTCAGCGAGACGGCCAATTCGTCGGGCAGCTGGTTGGATTTCTTCGATTTAGCCGGCCAGTATCCCGACTACGGCACACCCCCGGCGAATAGCTCGACCAGCCCCGTGAATTATGAAGCGTCCGACCTTGACTCTCAAAAAGTGGCTTTCCCCGTTTCGATCGCGCCCAGCATCGATAGCGCAATTCCCTCGGTGCCGGGAACGTTCAACTACGGATACAACTCCCCGAATCCCGACGAAACTTACGGACCCGTAACCGAAACTTTTGAGTCGAACTTCAACGGCGCGACGGCAGATGGCGACTGGGCGCTCTATCCCTACATGGACTTCGGCAATATTGAGACAATTGCCGGCGGATGGTGCATTGCCCTCACGCTTAACACCGGCGTTGCCACCACCACCACCATCACTTCAAGCAAAGGCGATCAGACCACCGGCCAGCCGGTGACGCTGACGGCGACCGTCACCAGTGAAGGCAGCCCGATAAGCTCCGGCGGAACGGTCACTTTCCTTGAGAACGGCGTTGCACCGCCGGGGACAGTGAGTGGAAACAATGTGGTGACGCTGAACAGCAACGGCCAGGCGCCATTCACCACCAGTTCGCTGCCTGAAGGCGACAATGAGATCGTGGCGGAGTACGCCGGAGATTCATCCGACAACCCGAGTCAGGCTACATTCTGGCAGCGCATCGACGATGCCACTACCGTGACGGGTTCGAGCGGAACCTACACTTACTGCAACTCGGGCGAGGTCGCCGTTAACGCCAATACTGGGCCTTTCACTCCGAATCCCTCCAATATCTTCGTCACCAATCTGCCCGGCACGGTCAGCTCGATGAGCCTGACGCTCAAAAACTTCTCCACAGAGAGCGATTCCATCTTTGCGCACGAGTCACTGATCGAGGGACCGACCGGCGCCGCGCTCGACTTCTTCTCTAATGTCGGAAACGAAAGCACCACCATCCTTTCCGAGGGCAACTACACATTTGAAGACAGCGCCAGCGGACTGGTTCCGCAAGCGAATTTCAGCCCCGGATCCTTCAAGCCCACAAGTTACGCAAACATACACGGTACGGCGGACCTGTTCTACTCCAGTCTCAGCCCGTCGAGCTCAAACCCGTATTATGTTGCGCCGACTTCGTTCGGATATGCCGGGACGCGCGGTTCATCCACCTTTGGAAATACTTTTGGCGATACGAATCCCAACGGTACCTGGAGCCTGTTCTTCGACACTCTTGAAACTGTTGACGAAACCGACCTCAATGGCTGGTGCATGAGCTTCACTGAGAACGCAGCAACAGTTTCGGTGGACTTGACCCATCAAGGTGACGGCACAGGTACGGACTTCGTCCAGGGAGAGACCAGCGCACAGATCATCACCGTAGTGACAGCGGGCTCAAATGGCCCCACCGGCGACCCCCTCGGAACCAATCCGTTGAAAGTGGTCGACAACAACCTCAACTCCGCGCTTACTTACACCGGCTTCACAGGGAGCGGATGGAGTTGCACCACGCCGCCCGCGACGTCGGTAACCTGCGCCAACGATTCCGCGGTCGCATCGGGCAGCTCGTATCCCACGCTGACGCTGAATGTGAATGTTTCGTCAACCGCTCCCAGCAGCATCAGCAACTCCGTCACTGTCAGCGGCGCAGGCGTCACCTCCGTCACCCCCAGCGACACCATCCCGGTGGATGCCAACCCCGTGCTTGCGGTGAGCAAGGCGCATACGGGCACATTCACACAAGGTTCCACAGGCATCTGGACCATTACGGTGTCGAATACGGCAGCCAACGGGTCCACCAGCGGAGCGGTCGATGTGTCCGATACGCTGCCCACCGGCTACACGCTTAACTCCTACACTTCCACCAGCAGCCTGTGGACCTGCGGCGGCTCGAGTAACGTCGTCACCTGCTCCGGCACCCCGGGCATTGCCGGCGGTTCAAACTCCATGATTACCCTCACCGTCAACGTTCCGGCGAACTCGCCAACGTCGGTCAGCAACACGGCGGAGGCCTGGGGCGGGGGCGATACTTTGCACACCAGCCAGGGCACTGCTGCTCAATCGAACACCGACAGCGTCACCGTGGCTCAAGTGCCGGCCAGCGTGAGCGTGGGAGCGGGAAACAACCAGTCAGCCACTGTTGCGACGGCGTTCGGCACCGAGCTGGTAGCTCTGGTCAAGGATGGTGCGGGAGCGACGATTACCGGAACCCCGGTAACGTTCACCGTGAATCCGGCCGGTAACGGAGCTGGCGCGACGTTCTCGAATGGAACGGGCACCATCACCCAGAACACGAACAACGGCGGCCAGGCCCCGGTGTCAATCATCGCGAATAATATTGCCGGCGCTTACACGGTCACGGCACAGGCCGGATCGGCTTCAACCACGTTCAACCTCACCAATAATGCGGGTTTGCCCACGGCAATCGCGATCACAGGCGGCAACAATCAGTCGGCTCAGGATGGATCCGCCTTCGGTCTTCCTCTGGGCGTGCAGGTCACCGATACGTATAACAACCCGGTGAGCGGCGTCACCGTTACCTTCACTGCCCCGTCAACAGGCGCCAGCCTCAGCTTTGCCGGAGGCGTGAACACGGCCGTAACCAACGGCTCCGGCGTGGCAACCGCGGCAGTGGCCACGGCCAATTCGATAGCTGGTTCCTACCAGGTGACGGCAGCCGCGGGAGCTTTGCAGGTGGCCTTCAGCCTGACCAACCAGGTGGGATCGTTTGCGCAATTTGCAGTCAACACGCCAGCCACTGCGTTTGTGGGCGCGCCGTTCTCCTTCACGGTAACGGCCCAGGATTCGGGCGGAAACACGGTCACCAGCTACGCGGGGACCATGACGCTCTCAAGCACTGATTCCGCAGCGGTGCTGCCGGCAAACCCCACGCTGACGAATGGGACCGGGACCTTTATGGCCACTCTGAATTCGACGGGGAGCCAGACGATCACGGCAACCGACGAGGCGACGTCAATTTATTCAACGTCCAACCAGATCACGGTCAGTCCCATTCCCTACTTCGTGGTTAACTATACGGCCGACGACGCGGGCTCGGCTTCACTTTGCCAGGAACAAAACTCGCCCGGAGTGAACACCACAGATTCGGCCTGCGGCTTGCGCGATGCGCTTCTGGCTGCAGCCGGCGCTGGCGCTGGAAATATCAGCTTCAGTACCAGCGCGTTCACATCGTCACAGGTCATAACCCTCTCGAACGGAACGCTGAACATCCCTGTCAACACCAGCATCACCGGACCTACATCCGGATCGGGCGCATCGCTCCAGAACCTGGTGACGATCAGCGGCAACAATGCATCTACGGTCTTCACCGTCGCCTCCGGCGTCACCGACGCAGCAATCTCTAATCTCGGCATCGTGAGCGGAAACGGTGGGACCGGGAATGGCGGCGGCATCAGCAGCAACGGCGTGCTCACCGTATCCAACAGCACCTTCACCGGAAACGCCGCAGCCAACGGCGGCGCAATCTCCTTCACAGGATCGCTGAATGTCTTTGGCAGCACGTTCAATGGAAACTCGGCCACTGCAGATGGTGGCGCGATCTACGGAACCGGCAGCGGCAGCACGCTTTCACTCATCGACAGCACGTTCAACTTGAATTCGGCGGCAGCGGGCGGCGCGATGGCATTCGTCGACGTCTTCGGGACAATTGCCGACAGCACTATAACCGGCAACTCGTCGACCAGTTCCGGCGGAGGCATGCTCGTTTCCAATGGCGCCGCGTTGACCCTCCAGAACTCAATACTCGAAGGCAACAGCGCAACATCGTTCTTCCCTGATGCCTTTATCTCAGGCGGCACCTTGTCAGACTCCAATGGCAATGTGATGAATAGTCTCGCATTCAGCACGTTGAATCCGAACCTTGCGCCTCTCAGCAACTATGGCGGTCCCACGCAGACCATGGTTCCCTTGCCCGGCTCTGCGGCCATCTGCGGCGGCCTCGCATCGAGCATCCCCTCCGGTGTCACCACCGACGAGCGCGGCTTCCTTAACCAGAACCTGACCTATCCCGGTTATTCCGGTTCGAACCCCTGCGTTGATGCGGGCGCAGTGCAAAGCAATTACGCCATCGGATTCACCACACAGCCGCAATCTAATGTAGGAGCAGGCGCGGTACTGAACCCGGCGCCGGTGGTGAGCTTGACCGAACAGGGCGCGCCCATTGCTGTGAACGCCGGAACGGTTACGATGACGGATACTGCCGGCCTGCTCACCGGTACACTCTCTGAAGCGATTGCCTCCGGCGCCGCAACCTTCAGCGACCTGGTATTCCCCACCGACACCATCGACGACACCCTCAACGCCACGCTCGCATTAAACGCTTCAATCAACCTCACCGCGCAGGCCACCACCGCAATCACCGTAGGCAATGAGCCTGCCGCACTGCTTTCGCCCACCCCGGGGCTGAGCACCATTCTTGGCACTTCCGCGGTGCAATTCACCTGGAGTAACGGCATCGGCGTCACCAGCTACAAACTCTTCCTGGGCACTACGGGCCCCGGCTCCTCCAACCTGTACGCCTCCAGTGTCACCTCGGGAACAACGGCCGTAGCACCGACCATTCCGGCCAATGGCGCCACCGTGTTCGCCGAGCTTGGCTCTCTTATCGGCGGCGTCTGGCAGTATGAAAACTACCAGTACACCGAGAGCGGCACGCTGTCGGCAGCCACTCTCACGCCGTCTTCCGGAGCCTTGTCGACGAGCCAGCCCTTTACCTGGAGCAATGGCGTCGGTCCGGCAGAGTACCAGTTGCTGCTGGGAACCAGCGGGCCAGATTCAAGCGACCTCTACTCCTCCGGCGCGACCACCAATACATCGGCAACGGTCACGATTCCCAGCAATGGTGTGACGGTGTTTGCCACCCTGAAACAACTCATCGATGGTGTGTGGCAGAGCACCGCGTACACCTTCGCCGAGCCTGGCATTCCGACCCCGGCCACGCTAACCCCATCATCGGGCACGCTCGCGACCAGCCAGACTTTCACCTGGAACAACGGGGTCGGTACGTCAAAGTACCAGCTACAGCTCGGGACCTCGGGCTTTGGCTCAACCGACATACTCAGCACCCCCGACACGACTGCAACCACGGTCACAGTGAGCATTCCGTCCAACGGCGTCACTGTGTATGCCACCTTCTATCAGCTCGTCAATGGCGCCTGGCAGAAGTCGGAATACACCTTCACCGAGCCGGGCACTCCGACCCCGGCCACGCTTTCTCCATCGTCAGGGATCCTGGCGACCAGCCAGACCTTCACCTGGAGCAATGGCGCCGGACCGGTGCAATATCAGTTGCTGCTGGGGACTACCGCGGGCTCATCGAACCTGTACAACTCAGGCGCGACCACCAATACACAGGCAACGGTCACGATTCCCAGCAACGGCGTGACCGTGTTTGCCACATTCAAACAACTCATCAGCGGCACTTGGCAGAGCACCGCTTACACCCTCACCGAGCCGGGCATTCCGACGCCGGCCACGCTTTCGCCATCGTCGGGCACACTCGCAACCAGCCAGACCTTCACCTGGAGCAACGGTGCAGGACCGGCGCTCTACATGCTCCAGCTCGGAACCTCAGGCTTCGGCTCGACTGACCTGCTCCAAACCCCCGACACGACCGCAACCACAGCCACAGTAAGCATTCCATCGAACGGCGTCAATGTATATGCCACCTTCTATCAGCTCATCAATGGCGCGTGGCAGAAGTCGGAGTACACTTTCACCGAGCCGGGCACGCCGACCCCGGCCACACTCTCACCATCGTCCGGCACACTCGCAACCAGCCAGACCTTCACCTGGAACAACGGTGCCGGACCCGCGTATTACGATCTGCTCTTGGGAACTGCCGGCGCGAGCTCGTCGAACCTTTACAACTCAGGCGCTACCACCAATACATCGGCAACGGTCGCGATTCCGAGCAACGGTGTGACCGTGTTTGCCACCTTCAGACAACTCATCAATGGTGTGTGGCAGAGCACCGCTTACACCTTTACCGAGCCGGGTTCACCCACCCCGGCCACGCTGTCGCCTTCGTCAGGCATGCTCGCGACCAGCCAGACCTTCACCTGGAACAACGGCGCCGGACCGGCGCTCTACCAGTTGCTGCTGGGAACAAGTGGGCCAGATTCAAGCGACCTGTACTACTCGGGCGCGACCACGAATACATCGGCAACGATTACGATTCCCAGCAACGGCGTGACCGTGTTTGCCACGTTCAGGCAACTCATCAATGGCACGTGGCAGAGCGCCGCCTACACCTTCACCGAGCCGGGCACGCTGACCCCCGCCACACTCTCGCCATCGTCGGGGACCTTATCGACAAGCCAGACCTTCACCTGGAGCAACGGTGCCGGACCGGCGGAATACCAGTTGCAGCTCGGAACCTCGGGCTTTGGCTCGACTGACCTGCTCCACACCCCCTACACGACTGCGACCACCGCCACCGTGAGCATTCCGTCCAACGGGGTGACTGTGTATGCCGCCTTCTATCAGCTCATCAATGGCGCCTGGCAGAAGTCGGAGTACACCTTCACCGAGCCGGGCACTCCGACCCCGGCCACACTCTCGCCATCGTCGGGGACCTTATCGACCAGCCAGACCTTCACCTGGAACAACGGTGCCGGAGCGGTGGATTACGTTCTGCTGTTGGGGACTGCCGGCGCGGGCTCGTCGAACCTCTACAACTCGCAAGTGACTCCGGCAACCTCGGCCACGGTCTCCATACCATCCAACGGAGTCACGGTGTATGCCACGCTCAAGCAGCTCATCAACGGCACGTGGCAGAGCACCGCTTACACCTTCACCGAATCAGCGCCACCGCCCGATTGATCTGACCCTCGCGAGGTCGACTCCGGATTGCAGGTCAATCGGGCGCTACCTCGCGTGGTTTAGACTGGAGGGCGCTCACACCTCGACGGAATCGATGGTCCGTCTACACCGCTCCGGAGTTGAGCCGAAGAGGAAAGACCGTGACCCTCTCCCGCAGAGAATTCATTGCTACCGCTGCTGCTCTTCTGCTTGAACGACCTCTCGAAAGCAGTCCGTTACCGATCGCCGGCGTCCCGGCACGACTGTCTCGCAAGGACTGCTTTTTTGGCCTCCATTTCGACCTCCACCCGACAGCCGCGGACACTGAGCTTGGCCGTGATCTGACGGAAGAAATGATCAGCCACCTGCTGGATAGTTGCCGGCCAGATTTCGTTCAGTACGACTCGAAGGGGCATCCAGGCTACCTCGGTTTTCCGTCGAAGACCGGCATGTCCGCTCCCGGCATCGTGCAGGATTCTCTCGCCCTCTGGCGGCGCGTAACTGCGGCACGTGGCGTTGGCCTCTACAACCATTTTTCCGGAGTCCTGGACGGACTCGCCGTGGCCAAACACCCCGAATGGGCGCGCACAAACGAATCTGGCAAACGCGATTCTCAGCAGACCAGTCTCTTCGGCCCTTACGAGCAGGAACTGATGATTCCCGAACTCACTGAAGCTGCCCTCAAGTACGACTTGGACGGTTCCTGGGTGGATGGTGACTGCTGGGCCGTGAAGCCCGACTACTGCGATGCTGCGCAACGCAAGTTCGCTGAGTTGACCGGCCTCGAAACGCTGCCCAAGAAGCCTGAAGACAAAGGATGGAACGAATTCCTCGAAATGCAGCGGGAAGCGTTTCGCCAATACGCAGCCCGGTACGTCGAAGCCCTCCACAACGCCAGGCCCGGCTTCCAAATCACCAGCAACTGGATGTATTCGACCTTCGCGCCCGAGCGCCCAACCGTGCCGCTCGACTATCTCTCCGGCGATCTCGCCGACAAGACAGCGGTGCGCCAGGCGCGTATCCAGGCCCGCTATCTTTCGCGCTGCGGCAAACCCTGGGACCTGATGTCATGGGGCTTTGAGTCGGACGAGAAGTTCGCCCACCAGTCCGCCAAGCCTGCTCTTGAACTGCAGCAGGAAGCCGCAATCGTGCTGGCGCAGGGCGGCGCTTACCAGATCTACTATGTGCCCACTCGCGCCGGCTGGATCGATGACCGCGTCACAGCGACTGCGACAGAGGTTGGGAGCTTTTGCCGCCAGCGCCAGCAGTGGTCGCATCGCTCTGAAAGCCTGCCTGAGGCGGGCGTGCTGTATTCAGGCCGAACGCTTTACCGAACAGCGAACCGTCCTTTTGGCGGCTGGGGAGAGAATGAAGCGCCTGCTGCAGGAGCGGTGGATTTGCTGCTGTCGCTCGGATACTCCGTCGATCTTATTCCTGACTGGCAGGCAGCCGAGAGCGCTGAGCGCTATCCCATAATCGTTGTGCCGGACTGGCGGGATATTGGAGACGAGGCGGTAAAGACAATTACCAGCTATGTTGCTAACGGCGGAAGGCTGCTGCTTTGCGGCGCGGAGAATGCCACCCTTTTTTCGCGCGCTTTGAAACTACGCTTTGCAGGTGCGGTCGAACCGCGCACCTGTTTCGTTGCGGATGAAACCGGTTTTGCCCAATTGATGGGAAATTGGATTGAGATCGACGCTCCGCCGTCGGACGTTGAAGCCTATGCGTATCGAACCCCTGACACAAGAAAGAACATGCTGCCGGTCGCTGTCCGCGTGAATTTCGGTAAAGGTGTCGCAGTGGTGTGCCCTGGGCCACTCGCTTCAGGATATGCGGATGCCACCGGCTCACCCGTTCTCCGCAAGCTGAGCCGGCGCATCCTGGAATCGCTTCACCAGCCCATGGTTCGATTCGACGGCGACTATCCGGAAGTTGAAGTGGTGCTTCGAAAGAAGAACGATCAGATGCTGATTCATTTGATTAACACCGCCGGAGCGCCGGTTACCAGCGCGTTTCGCCACACCGGCATTGTTCCTCGTACCGGGCCGATCCGGCTGCAATTGCAGCTACACTCGAAGCCTTCCCAGGCAATTCTTGAGCCGGAAGGAATCGTGCTTTCTGGAGAGTTTGCGGATGGAGAATGGCGCGGATTGGTGCCCGATCTACACGTCCACGCCATCATCCGGATTGCTGAAGCAGTGACCACCTAGAAAAATGAATCGAGTACATAATCTTGTCTCTGTTCGGTTCCCTTTTGCTGCAACTGAAGTTCTCTGATATAAATTGCCCTTCCTCTGTGACGCTCCGCGGACTGTACCGAGCTTCCACTCCGGTGGCCAGGGACGCTACCACATTCGCGTATTTGTTCCGTAATTACTGGGCTCTCGTGAGTTCACCACGTGAAATCTACCCAAAAAAATACACCAGTCTCGTCATGGCTTCTGGTTAGCCTGTTTCACAGGCCACTGCGATGTTGCTTCTGAAGCGGCGTCGCCATTATCGATTCGGAAATGCAGAGGCTGACCCAGCGTTCACACAGGCGTCCGCTTTCGGCTGAGTTTACGCAATTGCCCCAACAACCGATCCGATGCCTGCGGTCATCGCCATCGCCAAACCACCGAACAACGTCACGCGCATTGCGCCCATCATGACTCTTGCGCCACCGGCGCGTGCGGCAAGCCCGCCCATCAGAGCGAGAACTGCCAGTGATGATAGAGAGACGATGGGAATTAATCGCGCCTGTGGCGAGATCGCGGTAACTATAAGGGGCATCATGGCTCCGATTGCAAAGCTGCATGCAGCCGAAAGGGAAGCTTGCAATGGACGCGCGCGAAACTTCTCTGAGATACCGAGTTCATCGCGGGCATATGCGCCCAATTCATCGTAGGCAATCAACTGCTGCGCGACCTGATTTGCGAGTAGCGGTTCAATCCCGCGGGCCACATAAATCGCCGTTAGCGCCTGGCGTTCGCCCTTGTTGTCCTGCTTGAGTTTTGTACGCTCGAGGGCCAGTTCTGCTTCTTCGGTGTCGGCCTGCGAGTGCACGGAAACGTACTCGCTTGCGGCCATGGACATCCCTCCGGAGACTAAGCCGGCGATCCCTGCGACCAGGATGCTGCGATGAGTTCCATGCGCCGCCGCAACGCCGATCAGCAGACTTGATGTTGATACGATGCCGTCGTTTGCGCCCAACACTGCAGCACGTAGAAGCCCGATACCGCCTGCGCGATGAAACCTTCTGCCCCGCACCGGCATCTTGAAGCGCTTCCGGACGAGGAACTTCTGAAAGCGTCGTAAAGCGTTCTTGCCGTCCGACCGCCTGTGGGATTCCGTCGATCTGCCTAATGGCGTGACTAACTTGCCTTGTCCTAGATCCATTTCATCCTCAAGAGCCACACCTTGACGCCTTGCGTAAGGCACGTGTAGGCAAGGAGCGTCAGCAGGAGGATTGGCCAATACAGCGCGGGTAGGTGCGTCAGGCCGAGCGAAGAGGCCAACGGAGAATACGGCAGCCACGCTCCGAAGACCATGATGGTCAATGTCGTGATCAGCAGCGGCCAGCTTGCGCGGCTCTGGAAGAACGGAATCTTATTCGTGCGAATGATATGAATAACGAGCGTCTGCGTCATGATCGACTCGACGAACCAGCCGGTCTGAAAGAGCGGAGCGCGGGATGGATCCCAGCATTTGAACAGATAGAGCATGACGAAGAAGGTCGTGTAGTCGAAGATCGAGCTGATGGGCCCGATGCAGAGGATGAACCGCCTGATCTCTCCGATTTTCCAAGGCCGCGGATGCGCGACCTGCTCGTCGTCCACCGCATCGTTGGGGATTGGGACCTGAGAGAAGTCGTAGAGCATGTTGTTGGTCAATATCTGAATCGGGGCCATGGGGAGGA
>CAZGUD010000017.1:0-118591 GCA_964528915.1 uncultured Occallatibacter sp. | reverse complement strand
TGAATGGGGAAGGGTTGAATAGTCCCACCGCCGTGGCGATTGATGGCGTGGGCGATTTGTTCATCGCGGACGCCTCCAATAACCGCGTGCTGGAGATTCCGGCCGGTGGCGGCGCGCCCACTGTCATCGACCCCACGGTGAATGGGAAAGGGTTGAGTAATCCCTTCCGCGTGGCATTTGATGCAGCCGGCGATCTGTTCGTCGCGGATGCCGGCAACAACCGCGTGGTGGAGGTGCCGGCCGGCGGCGGCGCAGCAATCGCCATCGATCCCACCGTAAATGGTGAGGGGCTGAATGTCCCCGACGGCGTGGCAGTTGACGGCGCGGGGGATCTGTTCATCGCGGATAGGGGCAACTATCGCTTGGTGGAGGTGCCGGCCGGCGGCGGTGCGCCGACTGTCATCGACCCCACGGTGTATGGCGCATCCCTGTCCACACCCTGGGACATAACGTTTGACGGGGCAGGCGATCTGTTCATCGCAGATTCAGGTAACAGTCGCGTAGTGGAGATCCATCGCTCGCAGCCCCCCGCGGTGAACTTTCCAACACCTACGGCAATCGGCTCAGCCGACACCACAGACGGTACTCAGACGGTGCAAATTCAGAACATAGGTAACCAGGCGCTGGATTTCACGGCGCTCAACTATCCCGCCGACTTTCCCGAGGCAAGTGGGGACTCGAACGCATGCACCGGTTCGACCAGCCTGAACGCAGGGCAGGAGTGCGATGTGCCGATTCAGTTCACGCCGGAGAATGCCGGGGTGCTGAGCGAAAACGTGACGCTGACTGACAACGCGTTGAATGAGCCGAACGCGCAGCAATCGATTGCGGTAGACGGCAACGCCCCGGCGTCGCCCGTGCTGACTTCTCCCAGGCCGGGCAGCACGCTTGGCGTTTCCAACATCACTTTCACATGGACGGCCGGTACCGGAGTTTCGATTTACGGTCTGTGGCTGGGGGTTGCGGGGCCGGGATCGAGCGACTTCTATAGTTCGGGCATGACGACGGCTGCCTCCGTCACCGTCCCCAGGCTGCCGGCACTTGGGGTGACGTTGTATGCGCGGCTGTTCTGGGAGCTCAGCGGCTCCTCGGTCGCGAGCTCGGGCACGTATTATGCCGACTACACCTACACCCTGGCCAGTCCCGTGCAGGGCGCCATCACCTCGCCCACGCCCGGCAGCATCCTCGGCACGTCGAACATCACGTTCACCTGGGCGCCCGACTCCGGTTTCACCCATTACGACCTGACTCTGGGCATCAACGGCCCCGGATCAACCAACATGTACAACTCAGGTGAAACCACCGCAACCTCCGTCGTCGTTCCATCCCTCCCCGCCTTAGGTGTCACCATCTACGCGCGGCTTTATTCGCGGGTAACCGCCAACGGAGTCTGGCAGTACACCGACTACACCTACACCATGGCCAGTCCCGTGCAGGGCGCTCTCACCTCGCCCACGCCCGGGAGCACCCTCGGCACGTCGAACATTACGTTCACCTGGACACCCGGCTCCGGTTTCACCCATTACGCCCTGACTCTGGGTATCAGCGGCCCCGGATCAAGCGATTTGTATAACTCCGGTGAAACCACCGCCACGTCTGTCGTCGTGCCCACCCTCCCCAAGTTGGGAGTCACCCTCTACGCACGCCTCTATTCGCGAGTAACCGCCAACGGCTACTGGCAGTACACCGACTACACCTACAAACTGGCCCCTTAGAACGGCCAGCGAAATCTGGGAATTTTGATCGCAGAATGGTTTCCCGCATGACATTCGCCGCTCCCTGACGGTTGCACGCCGGCGACAAAAACTGTCGCTCAGGACGCCTGAGAGGTCGCGTCGACTTGGCTGTCTGGCTCCCGAACACAGCAACTCGGGAAATGCTTTAGCCGGGGCTTTCGGCAAGCGAACCGGGACCGCCCAGTTGGTGGCCATCGGAAAACTCGCTCGCGTTGCTTTCATTGCCACTGGCATCTTCCAAAATTGCTTCGCTGGCACACGCAACATCGCGAGCACCCGTTCTTTCAAGGCAGGTTTTTGCATTAGGAACCTGCTCAACCGCATTGCAGTTGATTGAGAGCAAGGCGCCACCGCCCCTGACCGCCCCTTCGCAGAGTTTGGCTTCGAACTCGGGAAGTCCCAATCCAATGAACGCACCTACCAAGCCACCCAGGGTGCCTCCAACGGAAACCCCCATCAGCGTAGCCAGAATGGGTCCTCCAGCGATCATGCGGCCGACGCCGGGAATAGCCAACTCACCAAGAATGGCGAGCGGCGCCACTCCGCTTCCGGCAGTTTCAGCCGGAGATGCGCTGTCTGCCGCGGACTCAGAGGCTCTGGTGTTCTTTTCCACCGCAAACGCGCGGGTGCGCTCATTGTCAGGGAGAAGAATGGAAATGTCTGAAGAAGTAAAGCCGCTGTTGACGAGGTCAACGAAAGCTGCCTGGGTGGATTCGGCGGCCTCGTAGATGCCAAAGACCGCGATAGTTCCGGGAGAGCCCATTGTGACTTTCCGTGCCACCGTGCCGGAGTAACTCCTGCCGCAGTCGCACAACTGCTGATGGGATGGTAACGGCGACTTGCAGGTTGTACCCCGATCACAGCGAAGGATTTCACTGCTAAAGGGGTGAAGTTTTCACTGGCCTTGCTGATTTGACGGCATCTGCAACGCTGAACCGGCTTGCAGCGTGATCTGAGTGAGATTGGTATAAAGCTGGCTCAATTCTCCTCCGCTGATTTCTTTCGCGGCTTTCGCCGGGTCATCTGCGTAATTCCACAGCCCGATAACGATTTTCAGGTCGGCTTTTTTCTGACGCAACTTACTGTACAGGTTGCGGGCATGCGATATCGCGTACGGGGGCAGCGCCGACAAGCACACGATGTCGGGTTCACTGCCGATAGTTTCCGCCAGCATACGGTTCACTGTTCCAATCGGAATGGTTCTCGCCGAGTAGCCCGCCCGCTCGAGCAGTTGCGTCAACATGATGCCGACAATTTCGTCTGCATCGTCGCGAACCGGAACGCAGGTGATTCTCATCGAATCGCCAATCGACTGACTGGGAATGACGGCGAGCTTTGAAGTTTCTGTGGCGGATGCTTCCGGAGTTCCGCCGGCCCGTTCTGAATCGCTTTTCCTGAAGCTTACTTCTTCAACCAGATCTTTGGTGGTCTGCATGATAAAGGCGACAGTTGCTTCGTCGAGCTCATTCCGGTGACGATCCTGTTCAGCCAGGCTCAGCGCCGGAATCAGCACCGCATCGTAGAGATCACGAATCGACGATCCCCGCAGAAAGGCCTCGACCACTCGGGAGGCCTCGCGTTCGTCGTTGGCCAGCAAGCGCTGATAATAATGAGCACCCGGCGCCATCACGGGTTGGTCGCCCAGCAGAACAGTCAGAAACTCGAGGCTCGGCACATGCGATCCCACCACCACCAGGCAAACGGTGAGCGGCACAGAAAGAATAAGTCCAACCGGCCCCCAGATCAGCGCCCAGAAGATTGCCGCGATCAAAATAGCAAGCGAAGAGAGGCCCGTATAACGGCCGTAAACGTGTGGCTCAAGAAAATTCGCCGTCACAATTTCCAGGCAAAAGAAAATCAACAAGATGAGCAGCGTCTTCGACCAGCCGTCAAACACGGCAATCGACAAGGCTGTAGGCAGCAGCGCGGCGATTGGCGCGCCGATGTAGGGGATGAATCGCAGAGTGCCGGCGAGAAAACCCCACAACATGGCATGGGGTAATCCCAGGAGCTGAAGCGAGATGGCGACGATGGTTCCGAAGCCTGCATTCACGAGCAATTGAAGCGAAAGGTAGCGGCTCACTCGCCGGCTGGCATCGTCCATGGCTTGCGTGGTGAGGTTCAGGTGTTGATCCCCTGTGAGTCGAATGAATCGATTGCGCAGATCCTCCCGGTTCAAAAGCATGAAAAATGTAAAAACCACGACCAGCACGTTGGTGAGCATCACTCCCAGAACGCCACTCAACTGATCCAGACGGCCGGCGTTTCCCGCAACCTCGCGTACCGCAAGAGGCTTCTCCGCAGAGGCGCCCGGCGCTTGGTTGGCAGTGCGCTCCCGGCTCCTGGTTACATCCGCATTGAACGATTCAATCTGCTGGCTGAGCCGGTTTACCTCTTCCTGCGCTCTCGTAAACCGCGTCGTCTTGGAACGGCGAAACGCATCAACCTTGTTCTGGACGTTGAGTGTATACGCCGGAAAATCGTCGGCCACACCAATCAATTGAGTCCCGACAATCCAACCAACTGCGCCCAGAACCACGCCAGCAGCGAGAATCGTGGAAAGCACCGCCAGAATCCGGGGAACTCCGATTCGCTCCATGCGGGCGACAAGCGGCGCGAGGATGAACGTTACAAGAAGAGAAAGCGCCAGCGGAAAGATCACCGTCTTGGCAAGGTAGAGAGTGCCAATCACCACCACGGCCAGAAAGACCGCGAGCATTTGCGAAAGCACTTTGGTTGTGTTGGATGGCGCCATGCAGGGACCGAACTAGGTTGCTATCCTCCATGCTCTATACACACCCAGCTTTGATGCTCGATGGGCGTGAACCTGGGCTTTTCTTAATAAATGTAAAAAATGTTTGACACGATTCTTGTTTCGCGTTATGGTCTGTGATGTCAAATATTTTTGACACGGGGGCGATGAACCATGGCGTCAAGCCTTTCTTACCGCGAGAAGACTCTCTACGCCTCACTGGTGGCGGAGATTCTTGTTTACGGCCCTTACTTTTTCCTGCACAACCAAAACTCGATCAACAAGGTCGCGGGCATGATTACTGCAATCATCGTGTTGCAGATTGTGCTGCAGTTGATCATCGCTGCTTTCACGCGCAACCGTGTAACCGACGAACGGGACCGGTTGATTGAGCTGCGCGGCTATCGTGCCGGCTACCTGGTATTCGCGTCGCTCATGGTGCTCGGCCTCGCCATGCTGTGGGTTCACACAGCCCTGGGCCAGCTTCACCTCGACAACCCGAAGATCGGGCTTCATTTCCTGAGCGTGTTTTTCGGCATGCTGGTGATTGCGGACATTACCAAGACGGCCACGCAGATTGTGGCTTACAGGAGAGCGCTCTGATGCCCGCCATACGCAACCAGGTCAAGGAACTGCGGGCCCTGCGGGAAATGACGCAGCAGGAGCTTGCCGATCGAGTAGGCGTGACGCGGCAGACGGTGATCGCGATCGAACAGGACAAGTATTCGCCTTCGCTTGAGACCGCGTTCAAAGTGGCTATCGTTCTGGGAGTGCCGTTGGAGCAGTGCTTCCAGTACGACCCTCAGGGCAAGCGCTGACGGCCGCAGTAAACGCTAATGCCGCAGCCGCGCGAAGCCCGATCGCACTGTCAACTGGATCGTCTCGAAGAGCAGCCCGAGACAGGCGTAACTGGCCGCATTCAAGACCAGCGACTCGTACCAGGTGATGGGGATATGGCGGGTGAAGAGGAGGAAGGGTACGCTTATCTGGACGACCAGCCAGCCGGCGCCTGGCCCCTGTCCGCGAGGCATGATCGAAATCAAAACGAACCAGAAAAACGCAACTGCCAGCCCTCCGAGCGCCCACCAACCAATTCTGCGCAGCATAGAGACTCTCCCACGCCTGTCTTGCCTGGCGCGGTCAGTTTAGCACCGGCTCACTTCCCCCGCCAGACGGGCGGCGAATCAGTAGGCCCACCACGGTGCTGCCGGAGCACCGCTGGGCATAGCCTGCCCGTCGATCGCGCTGTACAAGTTCACACCGTAGAAGAACGGCAGACCCCAGTCAAAGCCAACCCCTGACGGATTGGTTCCGGCCAATCCGCCGAGCGCCGCGTCGGAATCTGTGCTGCCGGTGAACAGGCTTTCAGCATTCTGCACGCTGAAGCTTACGTTTTTCGTTGTCCCATCCGCGGCCGTCATCGTGGCAGACAAGTTCTCAGTCGACGATGGGCAATAGAACGACGACAAATCGCCGACGGATGTGTCCTTGGGGCAGGTGGGAATATTCGACGCATCGGGGAAATATAGCCCGTTGCTGCCGCTGTCGATAAAGCTGCCCGATCCCGAGCAGTTGCTGGCATTGGTGATGTCGTACTTCTGGCCGTCGAATGTGGTGCCGAAATCGTCACAGGTCAGCGTAAAGATCGAGGCGCCGCTAGGAAGCTGGTTATTTGACTCAGTGCCGATGCCGAACACCAGTGAGCCGGAAACCGAAGCCGCACTGCCTGAAACTGCGGGCAGCTCGACAATCACCCCGTTATTGTCTTTTGGAAACAGCACAACGGGGTTTGCCACCTGATTGCCTGTGGCAATGAACGCCGGGCTGCACGATGTGCCGGAGCAGGTGTAATACGCCGGATAGGGCGGGCTCGCCAAGCCGAAGGCGGGATCGCAGGCGCTGGCGCCCTCATAGAAACAATCGGTCTGTTCGACACCGACACCGAGAATGCCGTTGGCGCCCAGCGTAGCCAGGGAGTTGGCATTAATTGTGCTTCCGTTGGAGCAGCTTGAGGGCGCATCGTTGCTGGTGCTGATGACTTGAATCGGCAGGTTGGTGGCCGTTTCCGCGCCCAGCGTTACGTCGGCTCCCTGCACCGGGCCCCACAGATACGAGCCATCGACAAACGACACGCAATCGTACGCTGCCGAGCTATTGGAAGCGTCGACACTGGGCAGATTCAGCGAAGACAGGGCGGACTGCAGCACCCTGAGACCGGTCGAGCCGGTATCGAGCAGCAGGCCGCTCACCGTGACGCAACTGCTGGTGCTGCCGGGCGCGCAGATTGTGGCGCTGGCAAAGGCCGCGTTGGGATAAATTCCGCCGCCCGCCTGGCCCACGGTGGGACCACCGTTGACGGCGATGGCCATCGTATTCGATGTGCCCGAGGTCGTCCCACCACCGCCGCCTCCGCCCGATGTGGATTTGGCAGTGGCGCTGCCGCCGCAACCTGCAATCAGCAACGCGCCAGCCAGCAAAACAGAAATCGAATATTTTTGCACAGGCGACTCCCGCACGTAATTTATCTATTTATTGAAGCTGCTCGGCGCTCACGCCCTCAGGCACCAGGGAGGGGACGTATACCCGGCCCCAATGCGCGCGCATGTGGCCGCCGGTCTGCACCACCAGCCCCGACTGCCGGATGTTGAGCGGCCGGTGCCCATACTGCCTGGACTGCGACGACAACGCCGCGGAATACTGCTGAAAATAGGACCCCAGAATCTGTTGCATGTCGGGCAGAAATGGACCGTGCCAGCTAACGGCAAACACGGTTCCCGACGAAGAAATGTATTCATTCACCACGGTGCCTGCGGGCGACTGCAACTGGTGCACCTCGCAGTTATCAGTGTTGCTGACGTTCACGCTGGCGCCCATGCGAGCGGTGTCGGCCTGAATGGAACCGGCGTTGCCGCCCAGCGAAGCAAAAGCCGGCAGGCTGGATCCCATGGTTATGGCAAGGAGGGCGACAAAAGCGGCCACGCTACCGAGTGGCCGGCAGAACGAGGGAGAGCCATTCGACATATTCATATTGATTCTCGTGACGCGCCTCCAAGTCTTTGCAATCGAATTGGGCATTGGCTGAGGACCGAACAGCGCCTGTTCTTCTTGGATGGAAATTGAAAAGATTCTTTGACAACGTCGGGCAAAAGCAGTTAACGGGAAGCGAAAATTAATTTGCTGGGATCAAAAAATGGCTGGCGCTGGCGCAAAAACCTCAGTTCTCGCCGTCCGCCCCGCCGTTGCGTTATATTTTCGCCATGGACGAGAAACGCGAATTGCTTCGCCATACCGTGGCGACGCTTGCCTACCGGGCAAAGCGCGCCCTTGAAGATTCACCCGAGAGTTTTGCTGCATTTGAGGGCACCGGCAAGCGGCCCGAAACAATCCTGGCGCACATGGGCGATCTGTTCAAGTGGGCGCTCTCAATCGCCCAGGGCAACGAGACCTGGTACAGGTCCACACCGCTGGCATGGGCCGACGAGCAGAAGCGGTTCTTCGCCGACCTCTCGGCGTTTGACGCTTATCTGGCCTCCGATGCGCCCCTTGGCGCGACGGTCGAGCGGCTCTTTCAGGGGCCGGTAGCCGACGCGCTGACGCATGTGGGGCAGCTTTCAATGATGCGCCGGCTGGCCGGCTGCCAATCATGGAGCGAGAACTTCTCGATTGCAAAAATCGCGGCGGGCCAGGCCGGCAGCGAGCAGCCCGAGCCTGTGAAGAGGTTCAAATAGCGGGACCTTGGCACAGCGCGCTCAGCGGATGAATGGAATATAGGCGGGCGTTTTGGCGCGCCATGCGGTGAACTGTTCGCCGAAGTGCGCAGCGAGCAGGGCGTCTTCAGCGCGGATGCGAATCTCAGTGCCGATAATGTAGAAGACCACCGCGGCAATGCCCAGCGGCCACCAGCTCCACGCAAAGACGGTGGCCAGCAGCATGCCGAAGATTGAGGTGTAGATGGGATGCCGGATGAACCGGTATGGGCCGGTGGTGATAAGCTCGTGACCCTCAGTGACTGCGGCAACGTAACGCCACTGCTTGCCCAGGTGCCGGGTGGCCCACCAGCTAAGTGCGGCAGCGAAGGGCGCGACAGCCATAGACGCGATGAGCGCCGCTGAGGATTTGTCGAACTGAGTGGGGCGGACCTGCACCCACGCGCAAAAGAAGCCAATCGTGACGACGATGATGCCCTGGCGGGAACCGGAAGCGGTCTCTTTCTTTTTTTGTTTTCTGGCCTGCAATGCAGGGCGAACGAATGCGATGGCCCAAACCAGCCAGCACGCCATAAGTTCGATGAGAGCCGCGAGGTGCAATGGGGTAAAGATCATGAGGGTTTCTCCTGCCGATCAACTTCGTGGCTGACGGCGTCGAGCTTATTGGCTTCAGGCTTGTTGGCATCGAGCTTGATGGCGTCGAGAAGCTCGCGATCCAAAGCGGTGAGAATTGCGCGTTCGATGAGGTCGGGGCGATTGGCGAGGGTTTTGCGCAGTTGCTGCTCGCGTCGCCAGCGACGAATCTGCTGGTGGTCGCCATTCATCAGCACTTCAGGCACACGCTGCCCGGCGAATTCGGCGGGGCGGGTGTAGTGCGGATAATCGAGCAGGCCTCCAGCGCCATGCTGCGAGCGGGGTACGCCGTCGATATCGACGTCGATTTCAGCGTCGGCGATGCCGAAGCTCTCATACTCCCCTGATGCCTCGTTGCCCAGCACTCCGGGGATGAGGCGCATGACCGCATCGACGACCACGGCCGCGGCCAGCTCGCCGCCGCTCAATATGTAATCGCCGATAGAGAGTTCCATGTCGCAATAGAGCTGGTTGATGCGCTCGTCCACGCCTTCATAGCGGCCGCAGACCAGAACGATGCGGTCGAGCGTGGCGAATTGGCGTGCAACTGCCTGTGTGAATGGCCGGCCCTGCGCGGAGAGCAAAACCACTCGCGTCTTTCCGTTTCTGTTCCCTGTTCCCTGTTCCCTGTTCCCTGCTTCTAGTTCCCTAGTTCCCTTGTTCCCTTGTTCCCTTGGCTTTGGCGCTACGCCCAAAGCGCTGAGCGCCTCGGCCAACGGCTCGGGCTTGAGCACCATACCTTCACCGCCGCCGAACGGACGATCGTCGACGGTGCGGTGTCGGTCGTGAGTAAAGTTGCGCAGGTCATGGGTTTCAATGGTCACCAGTCCCTCGGCCTGGGCGCGGCGCACAATGCCGTGCTCAAAGATGCCGGCAAAGAAGCCGGGGAAGATGGTGACGATGTTGAACTGCATACAGGGTGATGATAAAGGGCGGCGAGCGGCGAGGCGGCACGATCTTTGTGCTTTTGGCCCTTGGTTCGTGGTATTCTCTGCCCGTGCCAACCCTTTCCCCGGTTCGCAAAAAAACTGCGTCGAGACACGCGGTGGTGGTGCGCGTAACACACTGGCTCACGGTGGTGGCCTTTCTTGCGCTGCTCGTCACCGGTCTTTGTATCGTGATCTCGCACCCGCGTTTTTACTGGGGCGAAACCGGCAATGTGAACATGAAGCCCGCGTTCACGCTGCCGATTCCCGCTTCGCGCGACACGGTGCCCACGGCATACAAGTATGTAATGCCCGATGAGAATGGCTGGAGCCGCTACCTACACTTTGAAGCCGCGTGGCTGCTGGTGATCACCGCGCTGGTGTATGGCGCGTGGGGATTGGTGAGCGGTCACTTCAGACGCAACATTGTTCCCTTGCGTGGTGAGCGGAGCTGGCGTGCGATTGGGGCGCGCATGGCACAATACCTGCGCCGCGCGCCGCCCGATAAGCAGGAAGAGAACAGCTATAACGTGCTGCAGCGGGTGGCGTACCTGGCGGTGATCTTTGTGCTGTTCCCTGCCATCATTTTGACCGGGCTCGCCATGTCTCCCTCATTCGTAGGTGCTTTTCCTGCAATAGCGTTGATAGCGGGCGGCAAACAGACGGCGCGCACATTGCACTTCTTTCTAACGTGGGCGCTGGTCGCTTTCCTGGTGGTGCACGTGGCGATGATTGCGATCACCGGGTTCTGGAGCCGGATGAAGGCGATGACAACAGGACGCGCGACGAAAGAAGAAGGGGAATAGGGAGCATAAGTGCGATGAGGGAGGAGCGGGTATGAGTCTCATCACGCGGCGAAGGCTGATTACTACGGGAGTGGCGACAGCGGCGGGGGTCACTGGGCTTGGGGTTGCGGCGAAGCTGTCGCGCAAGTATGGACTGGTGCCGCCGGACTGCAAAGGCGTGTACGGCGCGGGCGAAACGCTTAGCTACGGCGCCGAGCGGCTGTTTGCGCGGCACGCCATGGCGCGCGAGTTTCCGCGCAACATGATCTCTGCAAAGCCCTTTGCCAACGAGATTGCGCCGCCGAAAGAAGCGTTCAAGAAGATGCAGGCGCGCGGGTTTGTCGATTGGAAACTGACGGTCGACGGCATGGTCGAACATCCCATGACGCTTTCGCTCGCCGACCTGAAGACGATGCCTGTGCACAGCCAGATCACCGAGGTGTCGTGCGAAGAAGGCTGGTCGTACATTGCCGAGTGGATCGGCACGCCGCTTTCGAATGTGCTGAACGCAGCCGTGCTGAAGCCGGGCGTGAAGTTCATCTACTATCACGCGGTCGAACCGTATCTGTGGGAGACGATTGACGTGGACGAGGCGATGCACCCACAGACGCTCTTGACCATGGGCATGAACGACGGCGATTTGCCGGTGGGCTTTGGCGGGCCGCTGCGGCTGCGCGTGCCACGCCAGCTTGGCTACAAGAGCCTGAAGTTCGTTACGCACATTTCGGCCGTGGACTCAGTGAAGAACATCGGCAAGGGGCTAGGCTCGGTGGATCCGGAGTTTGGGTATTCGTGGTACGCCGGAATTTGAGTGAGGCAGGGACCAGGGAATAGGGGAACGAGATAAGACCGGGAATTAAGAGCGTTCATGATCGGGTCCGCGTCTTTGCAGTTCATGAAGCAAACAATCGTAAGGCTTTTGTCGATTGCATTGATGGTTGTGGTAGCCGGAGCTTTTGAAAGACCTCCGGCGCAGCAGTCGAGCACTGCACCCGCATTGCCCGCCTCGGCCGGAATGATTCAAGAGCCCGCACAGAATTCCACGGCTGCCGATCGGCAGAAGTCCAGGCAGACTGACCAACCCAGCGACGGGTCTGATCGGTTTTTCGGAAAGCCGGGCCCCATGGTTGGCGAAGAGTTCCCTTCCTTTGAAATCACGGGCAATGAAGGCCCCCTTTTCACTTCCGATTCGCTGCGGGGCGCGCCGGCGTTGATTGAATTCTGGGCCACGTGGTGCGCGGAATGCGTTGCCTCATTGCCTGAAGTTGCCGAATTCTACGATCAAACCAAGTGCAGGGGACTGGTCCTGATTGCGTTGGATATGGACGAGGTGGAGGGCAGGGCAAGCGCGTTCCTTGCTAAGAAACACTACGACTGGCCGGACTATCACGAGAGCGACCAAGTCCGGAACATGTTAAGCCCTTGGGCGATTCCCAGGACGATGCTGGTGGACCCGAGCGGGAAGATCGTCTACGACGATGATGAATTCAAACCGGACGAGCTTCGCACGCTGCTTGCGAAGATGGGTCCACAGTTCGAAGGTCTCGCAAAAGACGGTTCGGTTTGCCAGGCAATAGATGGGAGCAAAAAGCAAACCAGCACTGATAGCCCCGGGCAACCCGATTGATCCGGTTGGGTGGAAAGGCCCGCGGCTAAAGCCGCATCTCTTTGAGCCATTCTCAAGGGGCCCGAAGGCCCCTGCTCCCTCCGCCTCACCCGCCGTACTGTTCGTCGCTCACGTGCTCCATCCACTCCACAACTTTGCCATTGAGTTTTTCCTGGATGGCGATGTGAGTCATGGCCGTTGACGGCGCAGCGCCGTGCCAATGTTTTTCACCAGGCGCAAACCAGACAACATCGCCGGGATGAATTTCCTCGATGGGTCCACCCCAGCGCTGCACGCGGCCTGCGCCCGAGGTGACGATAAGTGTCTGGCCGAGCGGGTGCGTGTGCCACGCGGTACGCGCGCCAGGCTCAAAGGTTACATGAGCGCCCTGCACACGAGCCGGATCGGGCGCGGTAAACAGTGGATCGATGCGGACGGTGCCGGTGAACCAGTCTGCCGGGCCTTTGCCCGAGGGTTGCGAGCCTGCGCGCTTGATTTCCATCGTTTCTCCTTCGAGGATTAAAGATATCGAATGTGGATGAAGCTGGCCGCCGCATCGAAAATCCTTATCGGTTCACCATTCGCTCGAGGGCGTCAGGGTACCGGGAGCCTTGCACAGGTGTCTTTGAAAGGATACTTTCAATTTCGCGGAGATCGTCCGGCGTAAGCTCCAGGGCGGTTGCAGCAATATTCTCTTCTACGCGCTCCAATTTGGTGGTGCCAGGTATTGGAACGATCCATGGTTTCTGCGCCAGGAGCCAAGCCAGCGCGATCTGTGCAGAAGTCGCATTCTTCTTCTTTGCGAAATCCGCGATCGCATCCACCAGCACCCGGTTTGCCTTGCGGTTCTCCGGCGAAAAACGGGGGAAGGATCCGCGGTTGTCCTCTTTGTCGAATTGAGTGTCTTCAGTAATCGTCCCAGTCAAAAAGCCCCTGCCAAGAGGGCTGAATGGAACCAGGCCGATTCCGAGTTCCTCAAGCGTGGGCAGTATCTCGTCTTCCGGCTGCCTGAACCACAGAGAATATTCGCTCTCGAGCGCGGTCACCGGCTGAACTGCGTGCGCACGGCGAATCGTCTGGGAACCTGCTTCAGACAAGCCAAAGTGCTTAACCTTGCCTTGCACAATCAAATCCTTCACCGTTCCTGCAACGTCTTGGATGGGCACCGCCGGATCAACACGATGCTGATACAGAAGATCGATCGTATCAATCCGCAATCTTTTCAACGAACCATCCACCGTTTGACGGATGTAATCCGGCCGGCTGTTGAGGCCTGTGGGGTGCGGATCTTTATCGTTCTCAAATTGGAAGCCGAACTTAGTCGCAATTACAACCTGGTCGCGTACGGGAGCGAGCGCTTCGCCGACCACCTCTTCGTTTACGAAAGGGCCGTACACTTGAGCCGTGTCGAAGAGCGTTATGCCGCGTTCCACCGCTCCCCGCATCACCGCGATCATCTCTTCCTTTGTCCCTGCCACCGGACCATGACCGCGTGTCATACGCATGCATCCCAGGCCGAGCGCCGAAACTTCAAGTCCGCTTTTTCCCAATTTGCGGTTCTGCATTTTTTGCTCCTGACGGTCCTTCGGAAAAAAGACTTGGTTTCAGATCGTGGTGTCCGAACCTGATTGCATAAAGCGGCGTCAGGCCGGGCACTCTGCCGGGTCCTTTGATTCGCTGCCTAACGCTGAACAAGAGCCTGCAACTGCGCCGGGTACCGGTTGCCCTGAACCGCGATGCCCGAGACGGCTGCCTCGATATTAGTAAGTTCGGCCGCGCTCAATTCCAGGGTTGCCGCACCAAGATTCTCTTCGAGCCGATGCAGTTTGGTGGTGCCCGGAATGGGCACGATCCAAGGCTTTTGAGCCAGCAGCCAGGCCAGCGCAATCTGGGCATTGGTGGCACCCTTGGCCGTCGCGATCTCACTAAGCACATCGACGATCTTCTGATTAGCCTTGCGGTTTTCTTCAGTGAAGCGCGGCACCACGTTGCGGAAGTCGGTCGAGTCAAACTGGGTCTTCTCGCTGATAGCGCCGGTAAGAAAGCCCTTACCCAAAGGACTGAACGGTACGAACCCGATGCCGAGTTCTTCAAGCGTGGGCAGGATATGCTGTTCCGGCTCGCGCCACCACAGCGAGTACTCACTTTGCAGCGCTGCCACCGGCTGCACGGCGTGGGCGCGACGTATGCTCTCAACCCCCGCCTCTGACATTCCAAAATGTTTCACCTTTCCCGCCGCGATCAACTCCTTCACCGTTCCTGCCACGTCTTCAATCGGCACAACAGGGTCGACGCGGTGCTGATAGAGAAGATCGATCACATCGGTGCGCAGCCGCTTCAAAGCTGCATCGGTATGTTCGCGAATGCGTTCCGGGCGGCTGTCCAATCCCTTGGTTGGAACGCCCTCTTTGAATCCGAACTTGGTTGCGATGACCACATCTTTCCGGAATGGCTCAAGGGCTTCGCCCACTACCTCTTCATTGAGGTACGGGCCGTAGGCTTCAGCCGTATCGAAAAACGTAACGCCGCGCTCGTAAGCCGCACGAATCAACGCGATCGCCTGCGCCTTCTCGGTTGCCGGGCCGTAACCAAAACTCAGCCCCATGCAACCGAGGCCGAGCGCTGAAACTTCAAGTCCGCTTTTTCCCAATTTGCGCTTTTGCATTGTGTGCTCCTAAGTGCTGTCTCGTTCCCTTATCCCTACGGGACTCGGAATGAAAGTTGTTGGTTGCTTCCCTCACTCAGATGAGCGGGGCTGACAACCGCTGCGCCTATGACGCGGTCTTCTTGGCGCCGATCTTTTGGTCTCCCACCCTGGCGACAAAAACAATTACGTCGCGAGGATGGGGCACCCGAATTGAGTTATTCCGCCTTCAGCGAAGCCATGTCGATTGAGAAGCGGTACTTCACATCTGACTTGAGCAGGCGCTCGTACGCCTCGTTGATTTTCTGTATGGGGATGACTTCGACGTCGGAGACGATGTTGTGTTTGCTGCAGAAGTCGAGCATCTCCTGCGTTTCTGCAATGCCGCCGATGAGCGAGCCTGAAAAGCTGCGGCGGCGGAAGATGAGTCCCATGACCGCGACCGGCAGCGGCTGCGGCGGCGCGCCTACCAGTGTCAGGTTGCCGTCGCGGGCGAGCAGATTGATATAGGTGTTGATGTCGTGTTCGGCGGCAACGGCGTCGAGGATGAAGTGAAAACTGCCGGCGTGCTTTGCCATTTCGTTGGCATCTTTTGAGATCACCACTTCATCGGCGCCAAGACGCAGCGCATCGTCTTTCTTCGAGGGCGAGGTGGTGAAGACCACGGTATGCGCGCCCAGCGCGTGCGCGAATTTGACGCCCATGTGACCGAGGCCGCCGAGGCCAACCACGCCCACTTTCTTGCCTGTGCTCACGCCCCAGTGGCGCATGGGCGAATACGTGGTAATGCCGGCGCAGAGCAGGGGTGCGGCCGCGGCGAGATCAAGATTAGCGGGAACGCGAAGCACAAAGTTCTCATCGACTACGATCGAGTCGGAGTATCCGCCGTAGGTCACTCCGCCAAGATGTTTGTCAGGGAAGTTATAGGTGAGAGTGAAGTTGTTGCAGAATTGTTCGAGTCCGGCCTTGCACTCGGGACAGGTGCGGTCTGAGTCGACCATGCAGCCGACCGCTGCCAGATCGCCGGGCTTGAACCTGGTCACTGCGGGGCCAACCTTTGTGACGCGGCCGACAATTTCATGGCCGGGGACGCAGGGATAAACGGTGGGCATCATACCGCTCCACTCATTGCGGACCTGGTGAAGATCGCTGTGGCAGACGCCGCAGTAGAGAATCTCGATTTGAACGTCGGAATCGGTGGGGTCGCGGCGCGCGATGGTGAGAGAAGCGAGGGGCGATGTGGCGCTGGAAGCCGCATATGATTTGGCGTTATACATAAAACCTCGTTGCCTTGCCGGCGATTGATTGGGCTGTGCAGGGGCGCAGGCTGGAAGCGCTGCGCAGAACAATGCCACCAACCGAGATTACTGAATCCGGGCCGTGGGGCGGTATCCCGATTCTTCCTATTTATTGCCTGATTCTGTCGCGAACTGCATTTTTGTGCACACGAACAACCGAAACAGCGATACCTTGAATTTGAGATGCACGCGGGAGTTGAACAGGCGATGAAGAAATCGGGCACGCGCATTAAGGATGGGAAGCAGGACCAGCGGGCCGTGGAGATGCGGGCCGAATTGGCGCGCAGGATTAGCGCCTTTACCGTCGGCACCGAAGGTCAGTTGACGACGGCGGTGCCGGGGCTGAGCTTGTATCGGCGCAGCGAGCCTTCGCCCTGCAACTCGGCTACATACGAGCCCAACCTGGTGATATTTGTGCAGGGCCAAAAGCGCATCAATCTTGGTAAAACTACCTATTTGTGCGATGGAAAGAATTTTCTATTGACCACGGTCGATTTGCCGGTGGTGAGCCAGGTGGTGGCGGCTACGTCTGAAAAGCCACTGCTGGGTCTGACCCTGAAGCTTGAAATGGCGGAGGTTCGCCGGCTACTGAGCCAGGAGGAGTTTGCCGCGCAACCCGAGCCCTGCGGCGCATGCGGGATGGCGGTGGGCGAGACGCGCCTGGAATTGTTGAGTGCGTGCATGCGGCTGATGGACCTGCTCGACGCTCCTGAAGATATTCCGTTTTTGAGCGGCCTGATCCAGCGAGAGATTGTGTATCGATTGTTGCGCAGCCGCGAAGGCCGGCATCTGCGCGCCATTGCCACGCTGGGCGAACAGAGCCATCGCACTGCCAAGGCGGTAAGCTGGCTGCGCATCAATTACGCCAAACCGCTGCGCGTTGAGGAACTGGCATCGATGGCGCAGATGGGCGTATCCACACTACACCATCATTTCCGCTCGATGACGGCGATGAGCCCTCTGCAGTATCAAAAGCAGTTGCGGCTGCACACGGCGCGCGAGCGCATGCTCAGTGACGGGCTCGATGCAGCCAGCGCGGCCTTTGAAGTGGGCTACGAGAGCGCCAGTCAGTTCAGCCGCGAATACAGCCGCTTTTTTGGCCAGCCGCCCATGCGCGACGTGAAGTCGCGGCGCGAGGCGATGGCCGGCGCAGCGCGATTTGATTGAGGGGTTGGGACGTCGCGCTGATTTAGTCTGGATGCAGCACATCCGCGGCAGTCACGGGATAATCCTTGCAATGAGCCAGGCATGAATTCGCGCAGCGCCATCGTCGAGCCGCCAAAAGCGGCAGCCCCTGCAAAATCGGGAATTGTGCCGGTGCTTGCCATTGCGGCGGCTTATGTAGTGCTCCATCTCTTTACGAATTCCCACTTCAGTTTTCATCGTGACGAGTTGCAGTTTCTAAGCGACGCGATGCATCTGGACTGGGGATATGTGGCATACCCGCCGCTGGCGCCCTTTCTGGCGCGTGTGGCAATCAGCCTGTTCGGACCCTCCATCATGGGTCTGCGCATGTTCCCCATCGCCGCTATCACCATCGCATTGGTGATAAGCGCACAGATGGCTAAAGAACTGGGCGGCGGCAGGTTGGCGCAGGTTACAGTGGCGCTTACAGTGGCGCTCTCACCCTACCCGCTGTTTGAGGGCACCGTATTCCAATACACCGCGTTCGACTATCTCTGGTGGGTGTTGGCAGCGTACTTCACTATCCGGCTGCTCAAGTCAGAAGATCCGCGGTGGTGGCCGGCCATTGGAGCAGCAGTCGGACTGGGTCTCCTTACCAAATACTCCGTTCTTTTTTTTGTCGCCGGGATTCTTGCCGGAGTCGTGTTTTCGAGTGCAAACCGCTACCTGCGCAGCGGATGGTTCTGGGGCGGCATCGCCCTGGCATTGCTGATCTTTCTGCCTGATTTCATTTGGGAAGCGCATCACAACTTCATTTCATACGCCTTTCTTCAGAATATTCACGCGCGCGATGTTTCAAATGGGGTGATCAACAATTTTCTTGGCCAGCAACTGCTCAACTGCGTGAACCCGGTGGCGGCGCCGTTATGCCTGGTTGGATTGATCGGCTATCTGCGCAGCCAGCGTTACCGGATGCTGGGCTGGATGTACCTTGTGCCGCTGGTGTTGTTCGTAATTGGCAATGGGCGTTCGTACTACCTGGCGCCGGCCTACCCTATGCTGATTGCGATGGGAGCCGTAATCGGCGAGGGCTGGTATCGAAACACTCCGCTGAGCGTCCCACGCACCACAAAGGCCCGCCGGCGCGAGCAGAAGGCTATGAGTTTGCTGCCTCAGCAGCGGCCCCGGCGTGCGGCCGCAGTGGCGTATCTGGCGGCAATCGCAGGCTGGGGTGTCTGGGTGGGAGTTTGCATCCTTCCACTGCAGACCAACGGTGCGCTGCGCGACTTTGAGTTTGAAAGAAACTCCGACCTTCACAACAGAATCGGATGGACCGACATGGTGCAGACGGTTGCGGGCATCCGCGATTCCTTGCCGCCCGATCAGAAAGCCCATCTCGGAATTCTGGTGGGTAACTACGGCGAACAGGGGGCATTCGATCTTTTCGGTCCCGCTTATCATTTGCCGGTGGCGATCGGCAGCATGAACTCGGCCTGGTATCGGGGCTATCCCACTCCGCAGCCCACAACGCTGATTGTGCTCGGATTCCCTCCCCAGCAGGTCGAAACATACTTTACCGACTGCAACCTCGCGGGAAGAAACGACAACCTTGAAGGCGTCGTCAATGAAGAAAGCAGGGACCATCCATACATTTTTGTGTGCGGTCCTCCGAAGCGGCCCTGGCCCGAATTCTGGGCGAACTTTCAGCATTTTGGCTGAAGGCCGTTTTTCGCAATCAGGGAGCATTGCCTGTTGAGCCGGCCCTGCAAGTCCAAGGCATTTTAGCAATCTCTAGATATTGCACCTGCGTGTGCAAAGACATCTCCGCTCGCCGTTCCTATAATGTAGGACAACGATCATGGACAATCTTGAATCGCTTTTGAGTCGCTGGCAATCGGCGGGAATTGTCGACGCTGCATCCGCGTCCCGCATTCGCGCTTTCGAAGTGAATCGGGCACGACCGGAACAGCAGAGCGCCGAACGCCAATCGAACGCGGCGCGCGTGAGCTGGCAGGGCATTACTGCGCTGATTCTTGGCGGAATTCTGCTGGCCTGCGGCGTAGTGTTGTTTGTCTCGGCGCACTGGGACGAGCTGGGGCGGAGCGGGCGATTCGCGCTGGTGCTGGCCATGGTTGCGGTCTTCCACCTGGCCGGCGGGCTGACGCGCGATAAATATTACAGGCTGGGGACGGCGCTGCATGCGGTGGGAACAGTGGCCACCGGGGCGGCAATTGCGCTCACCGGGCAGATATTCAACATGAACGAGCATTGGCCGGCGGCGGTGCTGATGTGGGCAATCGCGGCGCTGGCCGGGTGGGCGCTGCTGCGCGACCAGGCGCAACAAGCGCTGGCGCTGCTGCTGGTGCCGGCATGGATGATATGCGAATTCGAGTCGCGAGCCTACTGGCACATCGGCCAATTCGCGTATCAGGGCCGCATCTTGTTCGCGTGGGCAATTCTATACATGACCTTTTTTGTGGGCTCGCGGCGCAAGGTTGTACAGGGCATTTTGTTTGCGGCGTCGGCGGTGGCGTCGATCGTCGGCGTGGGCATGATGCTCGCAAGCTGGAACTCGTGGTCGAGCGATCAGACGTTTCTGCCCTTCAGCCTGCGCGTCTGGGCCTGGGTGATCATCGCCGCGGTGCCGTTGGTGGTGGCTGCGTTCCACGGGCACAAAGGGCTGATTCCGATTGCTGCGGCTATCGGGCTCGCCACCGTTCTGCCGTGGTGCTACCACATTAAACACTTCAGCCACGACTACAGCGACGGGCACACGAACATGCATAATTACTCGATTCCGAACCTCGCGGCGCATGCGCTGGTGGCGGGGTTCGCGGTGTTCCTGTGCTGGTGGGGAGTGCGGCTGGCCTCGCGCCTGCTGGTCAACTTCGGCATCCTGGGTTTCGCGCTCGCGGTAACGTGGTTCTACTTCAGCGACATTTTGGACAAGTTCGGCCGCTCGCTGGGGTTGATCGGGTTGGGCGTGCTGTTTCTTGCCGGCGGATGGGCGCTCGAGAAACTGCGGAGACGAATTGTGGCGGGGATGGCTGGACCAATTCCGAGCCAGACTCCATCTGCGGAAGGAGGCGCGCAATGAAGATTAGGCGGGTTGAAATGAGCCTTGCGGCGATTGCTTTGCTTGGGATTCAGCTTGCGCTGGTGTTGTCGATCGCGGGCAAATACCTGTATGAGCGCCATACCTGTCCGCGGGTGTGGGCGCGGGCGGATGTTCACGACCTTGAGATGCCGATGCGCGGCCGTTACCTGCAATCACAGCTCGAAGTGGATGGGTGCGGCAGCACGCTGCCTTCGGCGACTCACGCCCAGTTTCCGCGCGACATCAACGGGGCGGTCAAGCCGGGGCCATTTGTGGTGCGCGGGGAGCCGGTGAGCTTTAACGCAAAGCTGAAAGTTGAAAATAACCGTCTGGTCGCGGTGCGCCTGGAGGGTGAGGATGCGCGGACCGGAGGGTTGGAGGTCTGGGCCAACAGCGATACTCCTTGCGACCGGATGCACTTGAGAGAGGCGACAGATTTCTTCCTGGCCGAACATGTCTCAAGCCCGCTGCCGCTGAAACAGGGTCAGGAGCTGTGGATCGAGGTGACGCTTCCGCCGCAAGGAGCGCCGCGGCCGATACAACTGGCGGAAAAGGACAACGGGGTGTGGAGGCCGCAGTAAGGCGGTTGTCAGTGGTCAGTGGTCAGTGGTCAGTTGTCAGTTGTCAGTTGTCAGTTGTCAGTTGTCAGAGAAGAAGCGAAATGGTGAAATGCTTCTTCAACGTCCTGGGCGGACATGTCGCGCCCGTGCATCACTCGCAGTCCAGGTCCGCCGTGCCCTCGGGCGCCAAATACCCTCCGCCTGAAAGCTCGTATATGGCAGTCGACTCTGCCGGGGTCGAAGAACTCTGCGCACCTGCGGCGATATAGACCTTGCCCGAGTAGTAGATGCAATGCCCGTCGCCGTCGATGTTCTCAACCATTCCATTGCTGAGCACAACACCCGCCACATTGCGGAGATAAATCTTTGCGGGAACGGTCCATGTGTTGGCGGGGTCGAGCACGAGATTGGTCGCGCGGGCGGCGGCATCGGCGGCGCCAAACAGACCCGGTTGCGATGAGCCTGCGGAAGCCGCGGTCACCGAGATGGTAGTCGCGCTCGAGGTGCTGGACGCATACGTGCTGTTGCCCTCATAGTTGGCGGTCACGGAATAACTGCCTGCAGTGGCGAATGTGTAGCTATCTGTAGCCGTACCCGAGCTGAGGGTCCCCGTACCGATGGAACTTCCGCTGCTGAGGAAATTCACGGTGCCGGTGGCTGCGGTAGGCGAGACGGTAGCGGTAAGGGTAACGCTGGTGCCGGCCGAGACCGAAGATGCCGACGCGGTGAGCGTGGTGGTGCTCGCCGTGGTACCGCCGGAAGAGGAGCCGCCAGGCGCCTCCCAGAAATTGCCGCAACCGGCAAGGAGCAGTACAAGCTGCGAGGCCAGGAGGATCTTGGCAATTGCCGCCGCGGGTCGCATTGCTTTCATGTGTGCCTGCCTGCTCCTGGAACGAATTGAGGGCCGAATGGAAGATCTTCCCTCTCGGCGTGTCTTGCGGCGAAAAGAACGGCGCCGCTTCGCATTCAAGAATATATCGCCGGCCACGACCGCGACTTTGACGATAGACGCGGGAGCGGGCAGCGGCGCTCAAAATCAGCTTTCAGCAGCGTTCAGATCGAGGAGGCCCTCGGGTAGCGCCATCTCCACGCGCCGGCTTTCGAGATCGATGCGGCGCAAGTAGTCCTTGGCAAACGGAATGAGCGTCTCGCCGTTCGGACCCCGGACGACGAGCAGCGCAACCGGCCCGGCGGAGCGGTCAACGTCTTCAATTGGTCCAACAATTCGCGGCTCGAGTGGGGCAACATCCACCAGCAGGCAGCCCACCAGGTCGCTGATATAGGCCTCGTCTTCGGCCAGCGGTGCGCGTTCGCTGCTGGGAACGGCGGCATAGAGCCCCTTGAGCGCTTCGGCGGCGGAGATGGAATTGACGCCTTCGAAATGGAGAACGATGCCGCCCTTGTGAAGCCAGTGGTTGGTTAGGTGGACTTCGAATGGAAGTTTTGACGGAGGCTTCAGGTCGGGAGATCTGGTCTCCCAGGTCTCAGAATCGAGACCCTTCGACGAACTCAGGGCAGGCTCCGTGGCGCCCGATTCGGTAATTCCGGGCGTGTCTTCGCGAACCAGCCATAGACGGCGGCGCTCAGTGAACTTTTCAGGGAAATCGGTGAGGATATCGGCGAAGACCTCGCCTTTGCGGCCCTGTGGACGACGGATGAGCGCCAGCCAGGTCCACGGGCGAGACAGGTGAGACACAGTCATCGCGGGCACAGTCATCGCGGCCCCGACTTCGGCCGGGGACTGAATCCGCAGACCACGCTATTCCTCTTCGTCCTCTTCGAGGATATCGAGCGTGTATCGATGATGGAGTTTCATACTGACCGCTCCCAGAATGGTTCTGACGGAGCGGGCGGTGCGGCCCTGTTTGCCGATCACTTTGCCCACATCCTGGGGCGCTACGCGGAGCTTGAGAACGGTGTTCTCATCCCGGTCAACCGACTCAACTTCAACGGCTGCGGGCTCATCCACAAGGGCCCGCGCGATTTCACGGACTAACTCATCAACCTCAACCATACCAACCTGGGTCATGCTCTTGCCCCTGACCTTTTGAACGTTGCCAAAATGCTCGACCGGCTGTGAGCACCTAGTATAAGCCCGAATGGAAATCCGTGAGCAATTTGGATTTGCGGTAGTTAGCCGCCGTGACACATTGTACGCGCGAAGGGACTCAAGCGGCGCGGTCTCCGCAAAAGAAAAATTCGATGTATCGGGAGAAGAATCAGGCTGCGGCGGTATCGGCAGCGGGAACAGTCTCCGGCTCTGAAGCGGGCGTGGGGGCCGGCGTCCTGGCCACCAGCTTGGCGACGGTGGGCGAAAGCTGCGCTCCTACGCCGCGCCAGTAGGCGACGCGCTCGTGCTTAAGCTCAATGCTGGCCGGGCTGGTGCGAGGATTGTAGGTGCCGATCACTTCAATGGAGCGGCCGTTGCGGGCGCGGTCCTTTTCAATAACCACGATGCGATAGTAGGGCTGCTTTTTGGCGCCAACGCGCGCCAGGCGAATCATGACCACGGAGTATGGTTCCTTTCAAATCTGTCTGTTGGGGTCTTTTTTCAAGGGCCGTCGCCAACGGGCGCAGCCAAGACGCGAGGCCCGAAGAACGGAATGGCCGCGCAAGACGCAACATCTAAGTATCGCCGAAAACGGGGGTCTGAGGCAAGGGTGGCGGCAGGTTAAGCCTCGATAGTTAGAAAACCTGCCAGGCTCCTGAGCTGCGGCGAAGCAAGGTCTGCGAAACGGGGCCCTGGCCGGTTGAATAGACCTCCTTCGCCCGTTGCCTGATGGCGACTATACCTTCAGCGGAGCCGCTGCCGGTGAAAAGGACTGCCGTGCGCGAAGGAACTGCCGCTACAACATCGCCGGTAACAGTCTTTTGGAGTTCATCCCAAAGGTCATCCAGGAGCAGCAAACTAGCCTCGTAACAGTTTCCGGCGGACAGCTCGTGCCACGATCCAGCGCTACGCTTCTCGATTGCAGGCAGTATTTTTTTCAAATTCATCACCGCCATTTTCCGCAGATCGCTCCTGCTTACAGCAAGCTTCTCAAGTTGAGCGTCTCCAAGCGGAAGCACGGACCCCGGCTGGTCCAGCGCGTAGATAATCCAGATGTCGCCAGTGAGATGTTCGCGCGCGATTCCCTCGCTGCCCTTCATCGAACGAAGGTAGGCTTCGTCCCTGATGAGGGGAACAAGGCTCTCCTTTGATATTTGCGCTTGCCTGGGCTCAAGCAAACCTGCAACCGAGTTCAAATGTCCCTCGACAATTGCATCCGCAGGGCCGCCGGAGCTGTACTGGCGCCAAAGGTTTTCGAGGCGAACAGCAAGGGTCCCTCGTCCCTCAACCTGAATCTTCAGAAGATTCGGAGGCTCAAATGTCACCTTGTGCGGGGCGAATTTCTCTGACGCGGCTTTCACATAGATTTCAAAAAGCTCCTCGCGTCCAATTCGCTTGTTTTCTGGTTTTTGCTTCCAGAACATTCGATTTACCTCTCGCGGCGGATTCTACCACTTCTCTTTTCCCGCAACTTTTCCTGAGAATCTGTGTTGCGCGTGTACTCCCCGGGCGCGCGGATGGCGTCAATTTGGGCAAAGCACGTGCAGAAAGTCATCGCCCGGAGCGGGCCAACGAGGAGGTCAAGGATGAACAAGTGCGGAGTTATGTGTGCAGTAGCCGGGTTGGCGCTGGCGGTAACCGCAATGCCGGCGTTGCATGCGCAGCGGGGATTCGGCGAAGGATTCGGCCGTGGCGAAGGTTTTGGCGGGTTCCACGGGCAAGTGACGACGGGCGCGCCGTTCAGCGCCACCCGGACTATTACCCACACCCAGACACTGACGGATGGCACGACCATCACTCACACTGAGGTGATCAAAGAGGCGCGCGACTCCCAGGGGCGCATCTTTACCCAGACGCTGCCGTCAGCGACGGGGGGCAGTTCTGGTGGCCCGGGGCCGCGGCACAATATGGTCCGCATCTTCGATCCGGTGAGCCGCACGGCGATCACGTATTCGCCCGAGTCAAAGCAGGCCAACGTGTTGCACCTGCCCGAGGCCGGCCAATTTCACGGGCAACGCGGACCCGAGGGCGCGATGGCAGAAGGGCTGATGCGCGGTCACGGCAATTTGCCAGCTCCGACCACCGAGAGCCTGGGATCGAAGACCATCAATGGCATAACGGCAGACGGTACGCGGACGACGAGAGTGATTCCCGCAGGCGCGCAGGGCAACGACAAACCGATCACGATCACTCATGAATCGTGGGTTTCGTCGGATTTGAAAATCGAGGTCATGCGCGTGGACACCGACCCGCGCAATGGCACCACGACGATGGAATTGACTGGCATCAGCCGCGATGAGCCGGCAGCGGCGCTGTTCCAGGCGCCGGCCGGATTCACGGTGAACGAGCGCACGGTGGGCGCACCGAATGGCCGCGGGTTTGAGCCGGGGCCGAGCGGGATAAATCCGCAGCCTCTGATTCCCTGACGCGGTGAGCGGACCGGGCCTGAAGGCCATGCGTTTTCTATACTGCTTCAGGGGCCTGAAGGGCCATGCTCCCTCCGGTCCCAATTACCGGGAAACAGGAACTCGAGCATGGGCCGCACTCGCGCGGCCCAGCTCGCTTCATCGTGCGTGCCTCCCGCAACAAGCTCGTAATGCAGCGTGTCGCCGGGACGCCAGCCGTTGGCGATCAGCCGCCGGTTAAGCTGCTCGGTGTTGTGCAGTGTGCGCTGGCCCTCGCGGTCGCCTACATCGAGCCACATGCGCGGCCGCTCCCATATCTCGGGCGCGCGCTCATTCAAGTAGCCGAGAATGCTCTTGTGATTCCACCAAACGCTGGGCGAGAGCACGGCCAGCCTGCCGAAAACCTCCGCGTGGCGCAACCCCAAGTAGAGTGTAACCAGCCCGCCAAGCGACGAGCCGCCGAGGCCGGTGGCTTCACGCTCGGTGCGCACACGATAGCGGCGCGCGATCCATGGCATAAGTTCCCGAGTCAAAAGCATCCCATAACTGTTGGCCTCGCCTCCGCCCATCTGCCAATCGCGCTCGGGGGTGTACTCAGCCAGGCGCCGGTCACCGGTATTGTAGATACCCACAATGATGAGCGGCTCTACTGCGCCTTCACGAATGGCCTCGTCGGCCTGCTCGCGCATCCGCCAGGTCTTGCCGGGGATGAACGAGGTGCGGCCGTCGAAAAGGTTTTGACCGTCGTGCATATAGAGCACGGGGTAGGTGCGGCCGGGGTCGAGGTCGTATTCAGGCGGCAGGTAGACGAGTACGTCGCGCCTTTCGGTCAGGTAGCGGCTCTCGAACCCTGGGTGCAGGCGCAGGCGCGGGTGCAAGTCGGCAGTGTCGTGCACAACCGGGCTCGCCGCTGGGGACGTCCACGGCTGGGGATCGGAAGCCATGGTTTATTTTGCCAAATACGGGCGGTTTGCGTGTGGAAGACCGGACGGAAATGGCCAATATCCGCAGATTATTGCGGCAGATCGGAGGGTGCAGTGTTCTGCGGCGCAGATTGGTCCTCGCATGTCGTGACCCTGAACCACGGCGCATGCAGGCTGCCATTGTGGAGCGTCGTGCACACGCTATCTCCCAGATGAGCATGGTGGTACACGGTGTAGGAGACACTCACGTCTTTTTCGTGATCGATCGGCCCCCAGGGCGCGAGCCGCAGGTAATATGTGGTGGATTTGCCGTGCGACACGTGGCCGCTGACAATTGTTGCTGCATAAGCGGCTGCGGGCGAATTGTCAAACACGATGTCGGTTGCGGCAATCAGGCCGTAACCGTAAAGCCCTGCAAACATGAGCAACGCAACCCACGCACTGCGGGCGCTGGAACTGGCCGCGTTATAGAAAAGCGCTGCGAGAGCGATGGCCACAACCACCATGGAGAAGATCATCGGCCCCATTGAGACGAAGTGAATACCGGTGGTGCGAAAGATGAAGGCAAGGCCGGCAATGAAGATCGGCCAGCCGACATCGCCGCGCGGGTCTTTCTTCTTTTTGAGAATGGTGTATAGCAGCGGCGAACTCCTGACCAGCCAGGCAGAAACCAGCGGCACCAGGGCCAGCAGCACTACGCACAATCGCACCGTGGATAGGCTCGTGGCGTCGTTGCTGAACATGATGACGCCGCCTAGCAGGATAGATACCACTATCAACGCGATGCTCCAGGTCTTCGCCATGCCGAGCGCGCCGAGCCGCTCTTCGGGAGTCGCGCCCAGGTCCTGCTGTTGAGCAATCTCATCGAGCAAGGCCTTCCGGTCCCGCTCATCGAGATCCGGAACTTTCTGGAACCAGGCGCGGTACGCGTCGTCGGTGCTGAATGAATTTGAGATGGTGATGGTGCCGCGGCCCTCCTTGAGGATGAGCTGCGTATACGCTCCATTGCGCGAACTGATGGTGCGGAAGCCCTGGATTTCGCTCTGGTCGGCGGACTTGTCAGTGAACGCTCCGCGAACGTCGATACGCGAGCCTTCAAGAATGATGCGGGAGCGCAGCCCCATCAGCAGAAAATACGCGGCGATGAAGATGGGCAAGATTGCGAAGAGGCTGCCGGGAACGAAGCTCCGGGTTTTTTCATAGGTCGCCGACCAGACAAAGATGCAGCTGCCGCCGATGCAAATGGCGACAAGGCACATGAGAACCATGAGCCATGCTTTGTAGCGGTATTCGTGACGCAAGCCGGACGTTTGCTCGAACGATTCCATCTGGGTTTTCTCCGTTTGCCTGCCTTTGTATCACAGCAGGGGCGCTGCTGGGCAGAATCCGAGAGGGCGCAGATGCAGTGCGCTGCTATGATGCGGAGAAGCGCGTAAATCAGTGCTTTCCCAGGTCTCAAAATCGAGACCTGGGGCACCCAGGCTTTGTGAGTTCAATCGGGTACGCGGGGGGCGCGTCAGCAACCAATGAATCGGGAATATCACAAGTGGTACTCGCCGCGGCTGGGTCGCGATATGGAACTGCTGGTCTTTGGCCACGCGGGCGTGCCGGTGGTGGTGTTTCCCACCTCGGGCGGGCGCTTCTTCGAGTTTGAAGACCGCGGCATGGTGAGCGCGCTCTCAGGCCGCATCGATGGCGGCAACGTGCAACTCTACTGCGTCGATTCGGTAGACATGGAGAGCTGGTACAACCGGAGTGTGCCTCCGCGCTGGCGCATCGCGCGCCACGTGCAATATGAAGACTACGTAATGAGTGAGGTGTTGCCCCTGATCAGGCAGAAGAACGGCGACCCGCACCTGGTTGCGCTCGGCTGCAGCTTTGGCGGATTCCACGCAGCCAATATCGCGCTGCGCCACCCCGACTGGTTCTCGGGGCTGCTCTCAATGTCGGGCGCGTTCGACATTTCGAACTTTCTGAACGGCTATTACGACGCGGACGTCTACTACAATTTGCCTACGCATTACCTGCCCAACCTGAGCGACGGATGGTACTTCGAACACTACCGTCGCAACACGTACTTGCTGGCGACCGGGTGGGACGACCAGTGCCTGGGACAGAACCAGAACCTCGACCGCATCATGAGCCAGAAGGGAATCCCGCACAAGCTCTACGTGTGGGACTCGTACAACTCACATGACTGGCCGACATGGCAGCGGATGGTTCAGGAGTATCTGTAGGGCAGCTTCCAGCTACAAGCTGCTAGCTCTTTCGTGCAGAGATTGATGGTTACGAGAGGCGATCGTCCCGGAGGGACGAGTCGATTTTAGCCCACGATGAAGTCCGCCGCGGCGGACGGAATCCTGGGAAGTTGGTGATAAAGAAGATTCCGCCCTGTAGGGGCGGTGCGGACTTTAATCCATTCCACGCACAACCGAGGTCAAAATGAGCGCGTTAAATCCTTATGAGAGTTTTTTAGATGGGCGGCCGGTGGAGGAGATTCTGGCTTCGACTTCGCACGCCCTCGCCGAATGCCTCCACGCCATCGGAGGCGACCGCGTGAACGCGTCGCCTGCGCCCGGCAAATGGAGCCCCGCCGCGATCGTAAGCCATCTGGCCGATTGCGAAATCGTCTTCGCGTTCAGGCTGCGCCAGACGCTGGCCGAGGATGGGCCAACCATCCAGCCCTTCGACCAGGACAAGTGGGCGGCGCGATATGGAGACTTGCCTGCGTTGGCGGCGCTTGAGGCTTTTAGAGCACTGCGCAACTGGAATTTGAAACTGATTCACCATACGTTGCCGCACGAAACCGAGCGGACCATGACCCACCCCGAGCGCGGGACCATGACCTTCAAGAACGTTGTGGAGACGATGGCGGGACATGATTTGAATCATCTGGGGCAGCTCAAGAGGATTGCTGGGCAGGAATAGCGCCGGTCTCCTGACCCTCGATAACGTCGACTAGCCTTGACTTCCAGGCATTCGCGCACCTTGTGGGAAATGCAGCGTTAGGCAGCAACCTTCTTGATCAGCCAGGCCATGTTGCGGCCTAGGACGCGCATGGTCTCCATCCCCTCAGCATCCTTCTCCACATCGCCGCTATTGAGACCCACGGCGATATTCCAGTAAGACGAACCCGGCACAATCATCTCGCTGATCAGGAAGAAGTGATTGAGACTATCGAAGGCGTTAATGGCTCCGGCGCGGCGCACTGCAACCACTCCAGCGCCCACTTTGCGGCGAAGGAATCCGCCGTTTGCTTTTGCCACCAGACAGGCGCGATCCATCAGAGCCTTCATCTCCGGCGAAACATCGGCAACGTAAGTCGGCGATCCCAGCAGAATGCCGTCGGCCTGCTCCATCTTCTCGAGGTAGTTGTTGAACACGTCGTCGGTTTGCCCGCAGCGATGATTCTTTTTTGCAGAACACTGGCGGCACGCGCGGCACCCGTGGATGGGCGTACCGGCCATCTCAACGAGTTCAGTCTCGATGCCCTCTTTCTCCATCTCTCCCAGAACCGTCTTCAACAGGATTGCGGTGTTACTGCCCTTGCGCGCGCTGCCGTTAAAGGCCACCACCTTGAGCTTGCCTTCCATTCCTTCTCCCTTTTGGTTGTCGTGCACACGGGCGCGCTTTCGCTGCACACCGGTTTTAGGCCTATTTCATGACTGCGTGACCCTTTGCTCCCTCTTTTTCGTTGGAGCTCTCGATCGGCATGCCGGTCATGGCGAAGAGAATTACGCGAGCCGCGGCGTCCTCGTCGTCGGTGGATCGCAGCATCAAGTCATAGAGGTGCGGATCGCACCAGCTTCGGCCGAATTGCTGACGAAGGTACTTGGCGCGATCTCCGTCCACATTCCTGAGGCGCTGCTCAACATTGGCGCCGGGCTCGAGACGCGTTTTGAGCCGCTCGACACGCTCGCGCAACGGCGCGTAGACGAAAACATGAAACGCATCGCGTTTGTGCTGCAGGATGCACTGCGCGCCCCGGCCCACAATCACGCAGTTGCCGGCGGCGTAGGCCTCCTCAATAATGTTCCGCGCGCGATCGGCCATGGCGTGGGCGTCGAATACATCATCCTCGCCGAGGGGATGCCCGGCCGCGAGCGCGACTCCGCGAATGGCTTCTTCGTTCACCCGGCGCAGCCACGAATCGACGTGCTCGTCGTAGCGCTTTACCACCCTCGATTCAACGTGGGCAGCCTGCGCAATCCGGCCGATGATCTCCTGGTCGAGGAGCCTCCAACCCAGCCGCCGGGCGACGAGGCTGGCAATGCGCCCGCCGCCGCTGCCAAATTCTCTTGAAACTGTGAGTGCACGGTATTCCATGGCCACCCTCCTCTGCCGGATAAGGCGCAGGGCCGCTCAATAAACGGTTCAAACTATACGCCAATCCGCTGTGGCGCGATGTGCTGGAGGGCACTGCGGAAGTGGCACCCATATTTGAATCTCCTGTCCTGATTCCGGCCTGGGACGTCGTTTTACGTCGCCCCTACGGGGCTTGCGGAGGTATTTGATCAGCTTTCCCCACGCTAAAACGCGGGGCTAACAACCATTGCGCCTACGGCGCGGCGATGACGAGTCCAACATATTCAGCCCTTAAGGGGCGCCGGGGGCGAGCCTTTTCTCATCCGCAATAACGCGATGCCTTAAACTGGGACCAAGCGGGCAATGTTCGGAACGATCGCGCGGCACGCCCAGCTCCCTGCCCGCACGTTGCCGCCGCGCCCAACCACCCGACCACTCCCAGGAGGCAGGATCGTGAAACGAATCGGCGTACTGTTCGGCATGGAGAACAGCTTTCCCGGCGCGCTGGTTGAGCGCATTAATGCGCGCAACGTCGAGGGCATCGAAGCCGAGTTTGTGCAGACCGGCGCCGTCGCGCTCGACAAGACGCCGGCCTGGTCGGTGATTGTCGACCGCATCTCGCACGACATTCCCTTTTATCGCGCGTTTCTCAAGCACGCGGCCATCAACGGCACCGTGATTATCAACAATCCCTTCTGGTGGTCGGCCGACGACAAATTCTTCAACTACACGCTGGCCGCCAAGCTGGGCGTGGCAGTGCCGCCCACGGTGATTCTGCCGCACAAGCTGCACCCCGAGGGCACCACCGACCGCTCCATGCGCAACCTTGAGTATCCGCTGGACTGGGAAGCGGTGTTTGCCTACGTGGGCGAACACGGCTTTATGAAGCCCGTGGACGGCGGGGGTTGGCGCGACGTGCATCATATCCGCACCCGCGAGGAGTTCTTCAACGCCTACGACCAGTCGCGCGACCTGTGCATGATGTACCAGAAGGCCGTGGACTTTACCGAGTACTTCCGCTGCTACGTGGTGGGGCAGAAAAAGGTGCACATCATGCCCTACGACCCGCGCAAGCCACACGCCGAGCGCTATGTGCCGAACACAGCCGAGGGCGTGGCCGGTAAAAAGCTGCTGCAGCGCATTGAGCGGGATTGCCTCACGTTGTGCCGCGCTCTCGGCTACGACCTCAACACGGTGGAGTTCGCGGTCGAGAATGGAATTCCCTACGCCATCGACTTCATGAATCCCGCACCCGATGCCGATCTGCACTCGGTGGGCGCGGCGAATTTTGAGTGGATTGTGAATGCGGTGGCCGACCTGGCCATTGCCAAGGCGAAACTTGCGCCGCATTTGCCTGAGCTGCGCTGGGCGCCGTTGCTGGGTGGAGCGGCTTCTCCTAAATCCGCAAAGAAGCCCCTGAAGAAGAAGTCTGCATCCAAGAAGAAAGCAGTAAAGGGAGCAGACGATGGCAAAGGAAACGCAGGCGGACCAGAAGAGAAAGCTTGACGAAGACGAGGAACAGAGCACGGCGAAGGATGAACCCATGGGCAGTGTAGCCGCTGCGGTTCCGCGCGACGCAGGCTCTGCCGTGACCCATGACACCGGTTGCAATGAGAATTCAGCCCCGCCCCATAAAGGCGGCCCGGCCACGCTGGTTGCAGGCAGAGAATCCCACCAGGCTGACCAGCCTAAGAAGCAGACGACCGAGAAGGACAAGCGCTGAGCGCCAGTCGCTTGGTGCCCGCTTGATGACCGCTACCCGCCTGATATACGCTCCACTGAAATGGCCGCGCCAGAGCACCGGCGCGTAAACTCCCTGTGCTTGAACAGGATTTCAGTGGAGGTGAACGGGATGCGGGTCGATTCAGTTTTCTGTCGCAGAATGCTCAAGGCTGCAAGTCTGCCGTGCATCGCTTTGATGTCTTTCCTTGCCGGAGTGGCGTTTCACGATGGCGTAACCCGTGGCGACCGAGTTGAAGCAGCTTCAGACCATGTTTATCAGCTCATGATCTATCATGCGCTGCCAGGCAAGGCTCCGGCTCTCGAGTCAATTTTCCGCGACGTTTCAAAATTGCAGGCGAAGCACGGTCTCAATGCGGTTGGCTATTGGGTTCCTGAGGGGAACGACCCCGCCTGGGACAACACGTTTGTGTACGTTCTCGATCATCCCAGCCGCAAAGACGCTGATGCCAATTGGAACGCGTTGCATGCCGACCCCGAGTTTGAGCCCTATTTCAAGGCCGCAGCGCCTCTCATTCAGCAGGCAAATGGCATTTACCAGGTGGATTTGGTTTACATGCGTCCCACGGATTTTTCCGCGCTGAAGTAGAAATGGAGAACGCCCGGTATCAGGGCCCATCCAACCGCCCCAGCGAACAACAGGCGTAAGTTGCGACTGTGGCTCGCCACTTCGATCTTTGCGCGGCTTTCCACTGGTCCGCGCACGCGGGCCAAGTTATCCTGTAGCCGGATGAGTGTGCAAATCATCTTCAGCCACTGGCGGAGCTTGACCGCATGAGCACGTCGCGCTGGGGCGCCGGCTTCTCAGCCGTATCGCGCTTTGTGGGCGAAATTGAAGCGGCTGCGGCCAATACAGGGACGTTGCGCCCGGGATACGTGCTGGCCGGCGACGAGATCTTTCTGCTCGACCGCTGCAGGGCGGCAGTGTTGAAGGCTTTTGTTCCCGAAGACCTCAGGGATTTCAGTCTCTCCGATCTCGATCTCGCATCCACCAACATTTTTGAAGTGCTTGACCGCGCGCAGACACCGTCGCTGATGGCGCCATTCCAGGTAATTTTTGTGCGCAACGTTCGACAGCTATACACGCGCGGCGCCAAGAAAGACGAGTTCGCGGCATTAGAGCGTTATTTCAGCTCTCCCAACCCGCAGGCGCTGCTGATTTTTGTCGCCGATTTTTTGCGCATCACCAGCGACACGCGCCGCATGGAGATGGACGACAAGAACCGCTTTGAGCGCCTGCAGGAGACGCTGGGCACACACTGCGGCATGGTTGAGCTGGCGCGGGTGAACGACGAAGACGCGATGCGCTGGGCGGTGTCGACGGCGCAAGCCGCCGCAGTGAAACTCGAACCCGACGCTGCGCGCGAGCTGGTGGATGCGCTCGGCGCCGACATGATGCTGGTTTCGTCGGAACTCGAAAAGCTGCTGCTCTACGCGACTGGGCGCGGGCGCATTACGCTGGGCGATGTTGAGACCATGGTGCTGGGCGCCAAGCAGCGCTCGCTCTACGAGCTCACTGACGCTATCAGCACCAAAGACCGCGTGCGCGCGCTGGCGCTGCTGCACGGATTGCTGAACAGTTCCGATGCGGGCGAAGACGCGGCCATCGGGCACCTCTACATGCTGGCGCGCACCTTCAGGCAGATGCTGGTGATCCAGGAGAAAAACGTGCGCGACACGCGCGCCATATGGCAGGCGCTGTGGCAGGGGTTCAGAATTCCACCATTCGCGGCCGAAGACCTGATCCGGCAGGCGCGACGCTACAAGAGCCGCCGCGAGCTGACGCGGGCATTGCGCCTGGTGGCGCGTGCCGATCTCGAATTGCGCTCGTCGCCACCTGACAAGCGGCTGGTGCTGGAGCGGCTGGTATACGACCTGGCCAGCGAGCCCAGGCCGTCTGCGCCGTTGTTTGCGGCGGCGCAGTTGTCGTTCGAAGGGTAAAATCCCTTCCAAAAAGAAGTCATCGAGCGCCGGCAGGCGGCGCCGCGGCAAATGCGTCATCGGTCACGCTGAACGAAGACAGACCAAAATCCTTCCAGTTGCTATCGTGATTATCAAAAAAGCCAATGCCGGGATTCCCGGAGGTCCAGGGCCCATAGGCGCCAAATCCACCACCGGCCGCGCCCGTATCGACGGCCTGAACAACCGGCAGGTTGTTTTTATAGAGAGTGATGATGACAGGATTGACGCCGGTCACGGTCGCCTTGATGACGTCGCCATCCGCGAGATACAAGGCACTACTTTTCTTCTCGAAGTTCCAGTAGCTGCCATTAGGGCCATTCCAGCGTGCGATATGACAGTACGCATTGTCGGGCATCACGCTGCAATAAGCCTCGTATCCGGTAATGCTGCGATCGGAAATTGTTGTGCGCAGGCGCAGTTCCACTTCGTGGCAGCATCCGCCATGTGGAGTCTTGACAATCTTCACCTTTGCCGTAGCCGTTTGCGTTGGCCCCCACGTGCCGGTAAGTATGGCAGTGGGATCGCCGAACTCCGTCGGCTCGTCGACGCCAAACGACAAGCCGGATGCGGTCTGCACTTCTCCCCAGAGCCGGCCTCCGGTGCTGCTATTCACTTTCCCAGGGTCTCGTCCTCCGAGACTTCCGCCCATCCACTTTCCGCCTTCACTGATCGGTTTCTCGGTCCCGGGAAATGTCGTGGAGTAGCTGTGAATTTGGGGTACAGCAGGCCGATGATCCTCGCCGGGCGTATTCGCAAGGGTTTGGCGTCCCCGGCATCCGCCGAGTAGCGCGACCGTACCCACGAACAGCATTGCACAGATCCGCAGCCATGCGGCGTGGCTCGAGTTTCTTCGCACCGGAAATTCCTCCGCTTCCTTTTCAAGCCATCATACTTCCAGCAACTGGGCGCGTCTGTGACGTCGATGGGCGCGCACCTCGATTCGGATACCTGCACTGCGCGCACAGCAAAAAACCGAACAGGCCTTCGATCACGTCGCAGAGCTCATGCGTGACAATGGGTAGATGGAGTTCGTCACGCCGGCCAACATCGTCGCCGCACTCTTCCTGCTGGTGCCCTATCTGGCTGTCGCTTTCTTCCGAGAGCGGATGACCATTCGCGCCGCAGGACTGCCGCTGGCCGCAAAGCTGCTCAGTCCCGCTTTACTGTGCATTCCATACATCCTTGTTTCTGCCAGCGCTGGAGACTTTCACTGGGAATGGCTCGCGATTTATGCGCTCCTTCCCGTCGCGATTGCCGTGCTGCTGAGGCAGGCCTCGCTGGTTGATCCGGAGCAGAATGGCGACTGGCGCGATTTTTTGATTCTCGCCGTGCTTGGGCTGGCCGTCGACTTGCGCTGGTTTGAATCGGCGTGGCCGGCGCACCTGGCCATCTTCAATAAGGTGCTGTTGCTCGACGCGGGCATCTACGGGTTTGTGCTCGTGCGAGACCTCGGCGGCACGGGCTTCGATCTGCGCCTGCACCGGCGCGATGCAACGACGGGGCTGCGCGAAACTGCGTTCTACACGCCGATTGCGCTGGCCGTCGGGCTCAGCCTGGGCTTTCTGCACCTGCATGCCGCGTGGCCGGGCCTGATGCCCATTGCCGGCGCGTGGGTGTTCACCTTCTTCTTTATCGCCGTGCCTGAGGAGCTGTTCTTTCGCGGATGGGTGCAGAATCTGCTGGAACGAAGAATTGGACGTAATGCTGCGCTGTTTCTCACCGCTGCGCTCTTCGGACTGGCGCACTTCAATAAGCGAACTGCATTCTTCAACTGGCGCTATGTGCTGATGGCAGCCGTCGCAGGCGTGTTTTACGGGCGTGCGTGGAGGCGCGACCGGCGCGTGGGAGCATCCGCCGTGACCCACGCAACCGTGGATGCGATCTGGTCGCTGTGGCTGCGCTAGGTTCGCCGGGTCGGTCGGGCTTCGTGCTTTCCCATGTCTGAAAATCCAGACCTGGGGCACCCATTTTCATACTTGAAACGGCTTGGTAGGGGGTGTGTCTACTGCTTCGGCGATGGTTCGACTATCGGCAGATGGCGATGATGCGGATGGTGCGGGTCGTAGGTCAGGTAGCCAAGGCCGACGCGCATATTGTGATCGAGCGTGCCCGGAACGGTGATGGCGATGGTGATGCCGAGAATGGCGTGGGCCACCGCCAGCGGATAAAGATTGCGGTAGTGGAGAAACAACAGGCACGCTACGAATCCCCAGATGAGCGTGATGGGCGTGAGAAACGGGCTGGGCAAATGCGCCGATGCAAACAGCACGGCCGCCACCAGCGCAGCCTGCCAGCCGCGCGGAATGAGCCGCAGGAACCGGACCAGGAATAACCCCTGCAACAGGAACTGCTGGACCCCTGACCAGATGGCGTAGGCGATGTAAGTCTCAAAAAAAGCGAGAGCTGTGGCCGGCAGATGAAGCGTTCCGAAATGAGCTGCAACCAACATGGCGACTAAGGTCAGCGCCAATGCTGCTCCCACTATCCATAGCGAACGGGCGAAGTTTGCCCTGCGCACACCCACGGCAGCCCATCCATCGAACGAGAGGCAGATAATAGTGAGCACGCCCGCCGCGGCCACCCACCAGAGCACTCGCTGAGCCGCGCGCGGCGTCCATATCACCATCATGATGAGGGCGTAGGCGATAAGGATTTCGGCGAGGTCGCGTGCCTTGCCGCGCGGGGAAGCGTCAGCGGTCGGACTTGGGATCGGCGCATCGGCCATGGAGCGATGGTAGAACAAAGCAGCTCTCAGCCATCAGCTTCCAGCTCTCAGCTTGGCTGTGCAAACTCGAGACCTGTAGTTGCGCTACAGTGCAATGCGTCTCCGCAGTCGCGTGATGGAGCACGGTAAAACTGAAAGCTGAAAGCTAACCATTGCTCTACTCCAGAATCGCTTCCGGCTGGAGCTCTTTTCCGCGCGTGGTCAAAGTGATTGCCGCCGCCAGTATCAGCGTGCCGCCCAGCCACGCGTATGGCCCAAGCTTTTCACCCAGCAGTTCGACACCGAGGATGGAGCCGAGGGCCGGCTCGATATTGAGAAAAACGCCGGCTCGCGAGGCAGGCACGTGATGAATGCCCCAGTTCCACAGTAGCGTGGTAGTGGCCGTGCAGAGGATACCGCTGATGGCGAGCGCGATCCAGGCCGTGGCGCTGACGCTCGCAAACGGCAGGCCTGCAGCGCGGATGTGCGTGATGGGCGAGATCGCCCATGGGCCAAGGACGACAACAATCAGCATGGCCGTTCCCGAGAGGATGGTGTAAGCGGTCACCACACGCGGGCTGTGCGTCTCCATTAGCTTTTTGCTCAACAGAATCCAGGCGAGCGCCGTAAAGAGCGACAGAATCACCAGGAAGTCGCCAGTGAAGGTAGGAGTTTCGCGCCCCGTCGTAACATGACTCCCGCCAAGAACCACCAGGGCCGCGCCCACCGTCGAGGCGCAGAGCGCAAGCCATTCAAACCAGCCGAGCGACTCGCCTGCAAAGACTGCTGCGGCTGCCGCCAACAGCACCGGCATGGCGCCCACCATAAGCGACGCATGGCTGACGGTGGTAAGTGCGAGCCCGTGAAACTGCAGCAGAAATTGGATGGGAACGCCGAAGGCCGCAATCAGCAGCAGAAGACGTATCTCTGCAGCCGTCAGGCGCACGCGATTGCGCAGGGCCACGGGCAGAACGCCGAGCGAGGCGAACAAAAAGCGGTAAAGCACCATGTGCTCCACGCTCATTTCGTCCATTGCAAGCCGGCCCCAGTAGAATCCCGTGCCCCAGAGCGCACCGGCGAGCGCGCACGCGCCGTAACCCAGATACCTGAATCGGTCAATGCTGCCTTGGCCGCCCTGTATGCCGGGCAAGTCTTTTTTACTTGATTGCATCCCAGTGTTAGGTTCGCACAAGCTGGTGTGTCGGGTCTCATTGTCCTCAACCCACCCCCATCGGCGAAAATACAATGCGATGGTCATGCGGCAACGAGTAAAGGGCTTTAATGCGAGCGCGGCCCTGTCGTTCGCTGCGGCGGTCTTGTTCCTGTATTCTCCGTCTTCAGCTCACGCGCAGTCGGCCGGCCACTCCCGCTCTGAAGTGAAAGAACGGCTTATACCCAGTCACCTTCCTCAGGATCCTTCCGTAGCGCCCTCGTTTTCAATTCCCATCGAGCCGCTTGGCTTTTCGCCTCCCGGCTCTCTTTACCTGGGCGCGCGCAACACCATGGCCTCGCTCGATTTCATTGGTGAAAACAAGCTGCTGTTTACATTTCGGGTGCCCGGCCTGCTGCATCGCGACACTACCAGCAGCGAAGAGGACGAGCGGCAGATTCGGGCCATTGTGCTTGACCTGCCCCAGGGCACTGTGGAGGCCGAACAGGTGTGGACGGTGCACGACCGCGCCCGCTACCTGTGGATGCTGAAGGACGGGCACTTTCTGCTGCGCGACCGCAACGAGTTGAAGGAAGGCGACCTGAGCCTGAACCTGAAGCCATTTCTCAAGTTTCCGGGGGCGCTTGAATGGATTGAGGTTGATCCCACGCAGCAGTACATTGTGAGCAACTCGCAAGAGCCGCCGCCGGCGAAGCCCCAGACCGGCGATCCGGTCACCGCGCCGAATACCGCACCCAGCATGGATCTGGAGGATCGGGACAGCGGCCGCACTCCCGAGGTGGTGGTCCGAATTTTGAGGCGCGATACCGGCAAGGTGATCCTGCTGAGCCGGGTGCGACGAGCGGTGCATCTGCCCATCAACGACCTGGGGTACCTTGACGATCTTGAAGGCGCACGATGGCAGCGGATCCTGAATCTGAACTACTTTGACGGCGGCAGCCGCGTGCTGGGCAGCATGGAATCGGAATGCGAGCCGCGGGATGATTTTGTCTCGGCGCGCGAGATTCTCATTACCGGGTGCTCCCAGGCAGGCGGTGACAGGCTGGTGGCCATGAACACCGACGGCAAAGTGCTGTGGATCGACGTGACGCCTCCGGTTGCCGTCTGGCCGGAGGTGGTGATGGCTCAAAATGGACGGCGGATTGTGCGCGAGACGCTGGGGGTGACCCACGCCATCACCGCCTACGCCTCGCTCGGCTCCGACGATATAAAAGGCCAGTGGGTAACGGTATACGACGCGGCTACGGGCGACATGGCGCTCGAAACCCAGGCCAGTCCGGTGCTCGATGCCGGTGGGAATGCAGCCATCTCGCCCTCAGGCCGCAGGGTTGCCGTAGTTAATTCGGGGGCCATCCAGGTCTTCGATCTGCCTGAACCTCCGGTAGTGCCCGCAACGGTCGAGGACAAGTAGGGATAGCCGCAATCGGGAACGGCAAGCCGCATTGGCTTTTTGTACCTCCGGCGCATCCTAAACCTGTGTAAACTGAGCGATGGGAGAAAGCATTTTGTCCACGGCTCTGGTTCAGTACACGGCTGCGGCGGTTAGCGACCGCGGCCGCAAACGTCCATCGAACGAAGACGCATTCGGGTATTCGGTTGAGCACGGTGTCTTTGTGGTGTGCGACGGAATGGGCGGGGCGGCGGCAGGTGAGATAGCCAGCTCGCTTGCAGTGGACGAGATGATGCGGATTCTGGTCGCAAAAGAGCCTGGCGCGCCCACGCCGGAGCGAGCCGAGAAGGCGATCTGCGCCGCCAACCAAGCCATCTATTCCCGCTCGCAGCGCAATCCCAAACTGGCCGGCATGGGCACCACCCTGGTGGCGTTGATTACCGGGGAGCGGCAAGTGTGGATCCTGAACGTGGGCGACAGCCGCGGCTACCGCATTCGCCAGGGAACGCTCCAGCAGATTACCCAGGACCACTCACTGGTTGAGGAACAGGTACGCATGGGCCGCATGAACCCGAGCGAAGCGCTGCGCTCGCCCCTGCGCAATGTAATCACGCGGGCACTGGGCACACAGAGCCAGGTTACGGCAGACATCTTCCCCATGGAGGCCGAACCGGGCGACCTTTACCTGCTATGTTCCGATGGGCTCACGCGCGAGTTATCCGACCCGCTGATCGAGTCGTTGCTTCGGCTTGATTTGCCCCTCGACGAACTGTGCGCCCGGCTGGTGGGCGCAGCCAACAAGGCCGGCGGACACGACAATATTACGTGTTTGCTGGTGAGGGCGGGGTGAAGCGAGCTACTAGCCTCTAGCTTCTAGCTCCTAGCTTTCAGTGATCGGCGATCGGCCTTATCGCAAATGAGGCCAAAGACTGATAGGCGAAGCCTGTCCCCAATCTCCGATTCTGTTTGCTCCCCCACAAACGAGCTAGAGGCTAGAAGCTAGCAGCTAGAGGCTTTCCCTCAAAACCCTTCCAGCACATCCGCCACAAGCTGCCTTGCGAAGTTGCGTGAAAGGCGCTGCACCGCTGCCGGATCTTCCTGGAAAAACGTGGGCAGGTCGACAGTCGACTGGTACTGCTCGCGGTAGGTGTAGTTGTCGTTTTTGTAGAGCACCCGGCCGTCGCGGGCATTGAGCGTGACTGCAACCACGATGGTGATGACGAAGCTCGATGATTGCTGGGTGTTCGAGTTATATGTGAGCGGCGTAACCACCTGCTTGAGGATGGTTCCGTGCAGCACGGCGTCGGCGGCAGGATCGCTGGCCGGTGTGACCTTGAAGCCGGTTCGCGCGGCAAACTCGCGGATGACGGCGCCGGTCATCACGGTTTCAGTGCCATTGGCCTCGGTGCGCGTGGCAAAGACGGGGATGGATAGCGTTCTTACATCGGGAGGCAGATGCGTGGCCGCGCCCAAAGTGTGATAGCCACAGCCGGCGAGTGCGAGGGCCACGAACACGGCTGCGACGTAGAGAATCCTGCCGGAAAAGAACGGGCGCATAACGACATCTTAGCGCGCGCTACTTCCATGCCGTGGCGAACATGCCCACTCCGGAGCGCGGCATCGAAAGTCCATCTTTCCGGCTATCGAAATACAAGTCGTTGATCTCTCCGGGAGTGCGAATCTCGATGCGGGTAAATCCGGCGGTGCGAAACTCCTGCTCAAGCTGCTCGGGGGTGAAGAAAAGCCTGAATGGTTCGCCGGCCGCTGCCACGCGTGCTGCCAGCGCCTGGAAGACCGGCAGAAATTTCGGCTGCAGGGTTTCAGGAGGCTGTGCGAAGTCAAAGCACACGCCCGAGCCCGCGGGTAACCGGCCGATGGTCGCGAGAGTTGACCGGAAAGCCGGCAGGCTGAGATAAGGCACCACGCCCAGCCATCCGAAGAAGGCGGGCTGCGTGGCATCGAATCCGGCTGAGGCCAGACCCTCGGCTAACGTCATGTGTTCAAAGTCGAGCGGGACGAAGGTAAGGTTGATCGGGGTGGGAATCGACGCAGCGGCCAGCAGCGAACGCTTCCATTGCTGCGTGGCGGGAAAATCGACCTCGAAGACGCGGACCTGCGCCAGGGGATTGCGGTACGCGAAGGTGTCGAGCCCTGCACCGAGAACGACGTACTGCGTGAGGCCCTGCGCTGCGGCTGCGGCGAGCTGGTCTTCGGCAAGGCGGCTGCGCGCCACCATGAAGGCACGAAAGGCGCGCGCGAAACGCGACGACTCCTTCTCGGCGTCGTAGGCGAACTCGCGGCCTAGCAGCGGGATAGCGATGGGGTCGTTGAGAATGGGCGGATGGTCGAGCGCCTGGTGAATGGCGCGGCGCTGGGCCACGCGGAAGGCTGTGCGGCTGGGCCGGCCGGTCTCCATGGGTGCAGTCTATCAATGGCGGCGCGAAGAGGTGTTGCCACGTGAAAAGCGCCGTGCCCCATCCTCCTGAGCGCAGGTCGCCGCGACGACCGGAGTCGAAGGATCCGCTTTTTGATTTCGCTCGCGAAATGGGTGGGGAAACCGAGAACTCAGACGATACTCAGGCTCAGAGTGCGGGTGCGCGGGTAGCATGTTTCCATGAGCTGGATTGGATGGGCATTGCTTTCCGCGGTATTTGCCGCGGCTACCGCGCTGCTGGCCAAGGTGGGCGTGGCGCATGTCGACTCAAACCTGGCCACCGCTTTTCGCACTACCGTGGTGGTCTTCTTTGCCTGGGGAATCGCACTGGCGCTGGGCAAACACGGCGAAATACGCACGCTCGACCGGCGGACGGTCTTGTTTCTTACGCTCTCAGGCTTGGCCACCGGGCTCTCATGGCTGTGCTACTTTCGCGCTCTGCAACTAGGGCCGGCCTCGCGCGTGGCCCCGCTCGACAAACTCTCAGTTCCGCTGGTCATGATCTTTGCCTGGCTGATGCTGGGCGAAAAGCTGAACACCGCTGCGCTGATTGGAGGCGCACTGATCACCGTGGGCGCGATGGTGATGGTGTTTGCGTAAAGGCAGTTGTCAGTGGCCAGTGATCAGTAACGGCTTGCTCGCTGAAGCGATGCCCTCTAGCTCCGCTAACCACGCTAACTCCGTTTCCTTCCCTATACTGATGAGAATGGCTTCGGCAGACAAAGATCAAACACGCGCCGCTGGGCTTTTCAAGCGCATCGTGCTCACCGGCTTCATGGGCTCGGGCAAAAGCACCGTAGGCCCGCTGGTTGCCGCGCAGCTGGGCTGGCGGTTCGTCGACGCTGACAATGTGATCGAGGCCGAGGCTGACTGCAGAATTGCCGATCTCTTTGCGCGCCATGGCGAGGCCTCCTTCCGCGATCTGGAACACGCGACGATCAGGCGGCTGGCGTCAGAGGACGGGCTTGTTCTCGCTCTTGGCGGCGGAGCCATTGAGCGCGCCGAAACCCGCGAACTGCTGCTCACCGGTGAAGGCACGCTGCTGATACATCTTGAAGTGGCGCTTGAAACTACGCTGGCCCGCTGTGGCGGCACCGAGCATGAGCGCCCCGTGCTCGCCGACCGCGCCAACCTTGAAAGGCGCTACGCACGACGCTTGCCGCTCTACCGCACCGCGCACGTCTCCGTCGCGACCGATACGCTCACTCCGAATGAGATTGCGGATGCAGTGGTCAAGGCTGCGGGTCTGGAATAAAGCGCACACTACATGGAAGCGCTCTACTGGCTGGGTGGTTGCGCTGTCTCCTGTTGAAAGTGCTGCAGCGCTCCGCGCAGTTGGGCGGCTGCCTGTTCGTCGTGTTGCGCAACGGCCAGGTCGAGCGCTTGCTGAGTGATTTGCACTGCATCGGCGGGCCGGCCAGACTTGTCATATGCGCCAGCCAGCACCGCGAGGAACCGCCAATCCTTGCCCCCGCTCATGGTGACGGCCGCTTTCAGAGAAACGATTGCCCGGCTCAGGTCGCCGCTCATGCTGAGAATAAAGCCCAGGTTGAAGCGATACTCGGGCGAATCCGGCTTCAGGTCTACCGCTGTCTGTAACTCATTCACTGCCTCGTCCATTTGCCCCGATTGCGACAGCGCCAATCCAAGTTCTTTGTGTGCGCTGGCCAACTTCTGATCCATCTCCACGGCCTTGCGCAGCGTAGCAATGCCTTCCTCATGCTTACCGCTTTGAAACAGCGCCGCACCCAGTTCGGTTTCCACTTCGGCGTTGGTGGGATCGATGGCCAGAGACTTTCGCCAGTTCTCAATCGCCGCATCCAAATCGCCGTTCACGACCAGCGACATGGCCAGGCTTGCCAGCCATTCAGCGTTGTTTGGGTCGAGCGCGCTGGCTTGACGGTACTGCCCGGTTGCCTCGAGCCCCTGGCCCACTTTACTGAGCGCGGTCGCCATGGCGAAGTGGGCCGCCGCATCGTCCGGGTCCAGCGCAATGGCCTTGCGGAAGAGCTCGACCGCTTCCGGCATGTGATCCTCTGCCATCTGCTCGTAGGCTTGATTGGCTACGCCATAGAATTCGGTCGCCTGCGGATCGATCTTTTCGATGCCGGGCTCAGGACCGTCCCCGCGAGTATTCACGAACTCGGGAATATTGACGGCGCGATTCGCCGCCGTGGTGTTCTCGATCATGATCGCCGGCGAATCGTTCCCCTGCGCGTCAATGTGCGTCAGCATCAGTTGGGTGTAAGGCGAGCGCGCTTTCGATGAGAAAGCCAGCCACCGGCCATTGGGCGAAAACGTGTGCCACGAATTCATCCGCCACAGATTGCAGCGCATCATACGCGCCTTGCCACCTGCGAAGGGCACAATGTAGAGCTTGCTGTCAGGCCTCATCAGCAGCCCGGTGTGGTTTTCGACGAACACGATCCACTTGCCGTCCGGCGAAACCTTGGGGAAATTGTTGCTCATGCCATTTTGCGACGCTCCCGCAATCGGCTCCGCCTTGCCGCCACGGCCATGATTGAACGGAATGCGGTAGAGGTCGTACTGTATCTGGGGCTCGCGCGGGTCGCCCGCAAAAGTAGGTTTAGGCGCGTTAGGAGGATAGGGATCCTTGGCCTCGGCGCGGCTGAAGACAAGGTATTCTCCGTCCGGCGACCAGAAGGCGCTGGTCTGCACAAAGTTCGGATCGTCGGCGCCCGGCAGCGGTTTCAGCTTCTTCTCCTCGCGGTCGTACCACGCCAGAATTCCGCGCATGGGATAGAAGACCTGGGTAAAGTCGAGGTGGTGGTAGTTGATGCTGAACAGCCGCTGTGATATGCCGGTCATCATTCGCGGGTTTACATCGTCGTGGCTGTTTCCCAACCTGGGGGGGCCAATCGATGTGACCACGTAGCGGCCGTCAGGAGACACCTGCGACATGAAGCCGAAACGCTTCACCGAGGGGGCCGCAGTCTTCGCATTCAAGTCTTCCTGGAACGCACTCCAGCGCACCGTGTCCTGGTTGCGAATGGCCATCTGCTTCGACACCGGCACAATTGCGTAGAGGCCTTTATCGTTGTGCGGTCCATCCAAGTCGATGCCCATGGTTTTGCCATCGGGAGAAAAGGAATGGCAGTTCATGCAGGTGGGCAGGCCGGTCATCACGGTGTGGCTCTCGGCCTGGCCAACGTTGCGTACCTTCCATTTGATCAACGGCAGCGCCGAGGTGGGCAGCGGCTGGATGGAGCCATTAGCCGCCGGCGGAGAAATCATCAGAGGTACGTCTCGATAAAAGACCGGCGCGCCCACCGGATCAATGGAGGTGGTGAGCGTGACGCTACCGGCGGAAACCGGCTGGCTTGCACCCGCGTCCGCAAACCCCTCGATGCGGATGGTAGCCGGTGACTTGACCGAATGCTGCTTGATGCGATCCCAGATCGCGGCGTCGGGTTTCCAAGTGCGCATGGCGGCCTGCTCCGGAGTGAGCGGAATCATGTGATCGCCGGTACCCGCTTCAGGATCGATCTCGCCCATCTGTTGATGTTCGCCGGCGGCATCCAAGCGCAGAGGGGTTGAGCGGTCGGCAAACCGCACTTCGACCACCCAACGCGTTGCAGCGTCGGTCTCTTCGTGCCACAGAAATGTTGGCGGAGTAATTTCGGGCGGGAAGATGGAACCATCTGCCGGGTAGTCGATGGTGAGTTTGGCCGGGGAACTGGCCGCCTGCGCGGGCGTTTTAACAGCCGGAGTCTGGTTCGCGGTTAGGGCCGACGGACCGATGGCAAAGACCATCGCGCCCGCGCCAACCAGCCCTGCCACCAGGGCGCTGAGGGAAAGAGACTGCATGCCGCTCCCGCACGGCCATGGCAGAACCCGAAAAGCCGTCGGAGTCTATGGTCAGGCGGCTTGGGAGGGCAAAGCGGTGATACACATCACAAACAGAACAGCGACCGCAGATCAGAGAAGCACCGACATTCAATGGTCGTCCGAAATTACGGCCCCATGCTTGTCGGTGTGCAGGGGTCGTAACCCAGCGACTCTTCAGTCACCGGCGCTGGCGGCGTGGGTGGCGTGGCCCACTGGGGACTCGCGAAGTCAAAAAACTCCAGCAGGTTGGGCTGCGCCTCATCGCGCGGCGTTAGATAGGTGTTGCTGCCGATGAATCGGTTCTCGACAAACCGGATGACAGCGGTGTGATCCATTGGCGTGTGCGACACGTAATGCTTCTTGGTGAACGGCGAGACGATGAAGTTCGGTAACCGGAATCCGAGCTGTGCGGCAAAGCCATCGACGGCGGGCGCGTCAGATGAATTGGCTCCGGGATAATCCGACAGCAGATCGCAATGCAGGGTTGGGTCTCCGTTTGGGGGCAGGCAGGGATTGTACTTATCCGGGTTCACCGCGATGCTTGAGATATCTGCAATGGTTCCAAGGGACGCATCGGTGTTTTCGTTGGAGTGACCGGGTACGGGCGGCACATGATCGTAAGGTCCGCCGCCCTCGTCGTAACTGAGGAAGAAAATAGAGTTCTTCCACTCGGGGCTGGACATGAAGCTGTTCACGACCTTGGCCACCTCTGCCTGACCTTCCAGAATCGATTGTCCCGACCCTGGATGCTCATCGTTGTTACCGTAACCGGCCTCAATAAATGCAAAGCTGGGAAGCGTATTGTTAGTGAGATCGCTGAAATAAGTAGACAGCGGAGCAATGTGGGCGGTATCGATGCAAAATGAGTTAGTCGAATCGCCGACCACGCTCGACTTTTGTGTGGGAGCTTTACATGCAGCGCCACTTGGATTCTCATAAAGATATTGATACGAGTAACTCAAGTTAGAGAAGAAAGTGGCGGGATACTTATCATCGGCTGAGCCGCTGCAGTCGTCCTCATCGAGGCAATCGCCCTCGGTAACTGTGTAATAGATCTTCCAGGTTACTTTGGCTGCGTCGAGTTTTTCGAAGATGTTTGGAATATCGAGCTGGGGCAGGCCGTCGTCGTTACCCGGATCCCTGACCAGGCCTTGCGTAGTGCCACCCGTGAAAACAGCAATGCGGTTGTCGACACTCTTGCTCGAAACCGGCGAGAACCAGCGATCGGACAGCGCAAACTGCGATGCCATGTAGTAGTAGTAATTCAGGAAGCTTTCGTCGTAGTAACCCATGGCGCGCTCGCCCTCGGTATCGGTAAATGCGCCTGCACAACTGCCGCCTCCATCCTTGCAGCTCTCCGCGTAGCCCTCAGCGTTATGAACAAATCCATCCATGAGGATGGGACGCGTATCGAGGAAGTCGTACGTATTGGCGTCTCCATAGCTTGCCAGCCAATCGGAACTCATATCGTCGACGCAAGTGGTCTTGAATTTGAAGAGCGAGTATTCATCGCCCTGATTGTTGGTATTGCTGATGGTACCCAACTTGTCGTCGATGCCATCCACTGTGTAAGTAACGCCGTCTTCACCAACATCCAAGTTGTTGGCTTTCCGGTAAGGATTCAGCATGCCGAAGTAATTATCGAAGGTGTGGTTTTCCTGCAGCATAAAGATCACGTGGCTGACGGCTTGAAGACTGTCGGCGGCAATCACGGTGACGGTGGTTGAATCGGAAGCCGACCCATCGGAACCTGTCGCCTCAGCGGTGTAAAGGGTGTTAGCCGTCGGGGTAACGGTAACTGTGCCGCCGCTTGCGGCCAGCGTGTATTTGCTGCCGTCTGATCCGGTCACCTTTACCGCAGTCGAATTTGTGGCCGTCACGGTCAGGACCGACGAACTGCCATCGGTGATGGTGCTTGATTTTGCGGTGATTCCGACGGTGGGCGCGGCTGAAGCTTCAACGGTCAGATCGACATACACATAGGTCGCGCCGCCGCAATTGTCCCACTCTTCGACTGTAGTCTGCTGCGAGCCCACGCTGAGGGTGAGTTCGGTGTTCATTGTGTCAGAGTCCACCACGTAAGTGAGCTTGTTGTTGACGTAGATTCCCATGGATGCCACGCCCTTCGAGCACGTGGAAGTTGTGGCGCTGGCCACGTAATGCACGGGAGAAGTGACCGTGGAGCCATTGGCTGGGCTGGTCACGGTGACGGTGGCAAATGCCGGAGCAGAGAGCGCCAGCAGTGTGGAGAGAACCGGGGATGAGACCTTCATGATGCCGCCTTCCGTTGGAACAGAATTGCCTGAAGTGCGCATCAAGACAAGAAGGCTGCATAGATGCTTCACTGGGACGCTCCTAATCTATGTCTAGCTAAGAGTCGAACTAATCTTAAGAGGTGAACTAAGTGCCGGGAATGGAAGAATGCGGTAACCCCTATCGGAGTTTAGACGCCCGAGTGAGGCTGCGAAGTTGCTTGCCGGCCGCACGATCTTCTCAATTAGAATGCACAGTCATGCTTGTAGCTCTTGTTACCGGCGCTTCCCGCGGTGTAGGGAAAGGTGTTGCGATTGGCTTGGCCGAACAAGGCTTTACAGTCTTGGGCACAGGTCGCAGCATCGATTCGGCAGACTTGCCTGCTTCAATTACGCGTCTGCGCTGCGATCATACTGACGATCGCGATACGGCGCGCGTCTTCAGCCAGCTCGATCAGAGTGGCAACGAGTTGGATGTGCTGGTGAATTGCGCATGGGGCGGCTACGAGCGAATGACCGAGAATGGCGAGTTCACCTGGACCCATCCATTCTGGCAGCAGCCGGCCCATCGATGGACAAGCATGATGGATGCCGGTGTTCGGGCTGCTTTTGTGGCGAGCGCACATGCGGCGCCTGGAATGATACGCCGTCGAAAAGGGCTCATTGTGAACATCGGCTTCTGGTCCGCCCAAAAATTTCTGGGGAACACAATCTACGGAATGGCAAAAGCCGCCACCGACAAGATGGCGGCCGACATGGCTCATGAGCTTCGCCCAAGCGGCGTGGCCGTTCTGTCACTTTATCCAGGATTGGTGAGGACCGAGGCGGTTATTGAAGCCGCTCGCGGCGGCTGGCTCGATATCTCAAATAGCGAGAGTCCCGAGTTTCTCGGCAGGGTGATTGCAGCTCTGAACTGCGATCCGCATCTCATGGAAAAGTCAGGCCAAATTATCGTGGCCGCTCAAGCAGCCCGAGAACTCAGCGTATTTGACACAGACGGCAAACAGCCAATCCCACTGACTGTATATACCGCGTAAGCAACCATTCGCAACGGCAGCTAAAACGGGATGTCGTCGTCGGAGATCTCCGCCTGCTGCGAGAGGTCGTCGGCGCCGGCGGGGGGGCGCTGGTCGTACGACGTTGCACCGCCGCCTTGACTGGAGCGGTTGTAGGGACCCGAGCCTTCTTCGCGGCCCGAGAGCAGCGAAAGGTCGTTGAGGATGATCTCGGTGCGGTAGACCTTCCTGCCAGCGAATTCTTTATCGTCCCAGTTGCGGGTCTGCATCCGCCCCTCGACGAATAGCTTCGAACCCTTCTTTACGTAGTCGCGGACGATTTCTGCCAGGCGGCCGTAAGCCACCAGGTTGTGCCACTCGGTGCGATCGACCCAATTGCCCTGCGGATCTTTAGAGCGCTCGCTGGTAGCCAGCCCGAAGGTGGCCACCATTGTGCCGCCGCCGGTGGAACGAATCTCAGGGTCTTTGCCCACGTTGCCTAGAAGGATGACTTTGTTTACGCTCTTTGCCATTTTTCGTGCTCCCAATTGCTCGCTGCTGATTCTGAGTGTCCATGGTAATTTGGTCGGTCAACACCCGAAAATGCCATGGTGATTTTTGCTGTCCGGGATCTGGCTTACAAGCCGGTTTCTTCCCAGAAGCTTATCTCCGCGGGCTCTTAATCAAACTCTCCTGCGTTATCCAAAGTATAGACGCCGGGGCCCATAAAGCCGGGAGAGGACCTGGACGAGTTGGGCCTCGATTCCTATCCGAACTGAATTCGCAGGCCTTGATTCCAAATCGGTTTCCAACTTGCAATACGCAAGCAGGTTCGAAGGAAGCATTAACCCAGGACCGTGAAACTCTCCTTTCACTTGAGAGACATCCCCCCTTGCAGTTAGTTCATGGTCACCACCGGCAGTATCAATGCGCTGGGATGATTCTGGTCGTGGACGATAACGTTTGTGGCTTTCGCGAAGCTGGAGTTGGTGCTCGCGTCTTTACCGGTATTCAAGTTGCGGTCGAAGCGCGGAAAGTTGCTGCTCGACACTTCCAGCCGGATCCGGTGACCTTTCAGAAACACGTTGCTGGTGGACCATAGATCGATCTTGTACTCGTAGACCTGGCCGGGGACGATGGGCATGGGGGCGCTGGCGGATTCACGGAAGCGGGCGCGGAGAATGCCTTCTGTAAGGTTTTTCGCGAAGCCGTCGGGCCAAACGTCGACAAGCTTGGCGGTAAAGTCGGTGTCGACGGCAGAAGATTTGGCGAACAAGTCGAGGGAGACTGGGCCGGTCACCTCCGTGTCCTGCTCAAGAGGCGGCGTGGAGTAGACCAGCACGTCGGAGCGGTTCTCCACTTCGCGCTGATCCTGCGGGCCGGGGGCTAGATGCATGGCATCGCAGCACAGAGGTCCGCCCACGGTGGGGACGGGATTGGCGGGATCGTAGACGAAGCGGTCGGGCGCTTCATCTTGCGCCGCATGGGTTGAGAGCACGCCATCGCCGCCCGCGCTGTTGGCATTGCCGGCGGAGTGGAGAAAGTAGCTCTTAGCATTCGCGCGCTCCAGCGGCCACGCATCCTCATCGCGCCACTTGTTCTCGCCCATCACGAAGATACGCACGGGCTTGCCGCCCGCGAATTCGTTCTTTGCTCCTTTGAACAGATACTCGTACCAGTCGAGTGTGGCGGCATCCTCGTTGTATTCGGCAGCGGCGGGGCCGAAATCGACTGCGCCGATATTGCGGCCGTCACCGGCGTGACCTCCGATGGCAACGAGCAGGTGCTGGTTGTTGCGCGCAGACTCACTGCCGGCATGAGCTTTCATGCCCAGGTAATTGCGCAGCGAGCCGCCCTGAAAGATGTCGTACCATGCGGAGATGGTGAGCGCGGGTACCTGGATGCTGGGATAGTTTTCGTCGATTGCCCACTGCTTCCAGTAGCTGTCGTACAGAGGATGTGCGAGCCAGTCGAGAAAATAGGGCGCGAGTTGGGCGGTGGCCGAGGGGGCGCCGGGATCGATGCGCAGGTTGAAGAGGGGGTATTCGGTCAACGGTAGGGCCTTGTCGCCGACGATGGCGTTAGTGGCCGCGTCGATATTGCGGGAGAGAGTATTCTGCGCGAGGATCGAGGTCCAGGACTCATTGAACCATTGCTCAAATGCGCCGCCCTGGTATGTCCAGTTTTCGTGATAATTCGAACCTGTGACGACGGGACAGATTCCCGCCAGGTGCGGCGGACGGCCGATGGCGGCAAGCATCTGAGTGGCTCCCACATACGACCCGCCAAACATGCCTACTTTACCGTTTGAACCGGGCAGAGCCGCGGCCCATTCAATCGTGTCGTAGCCGTCGTCGGTCTCGTGCTTGAAGGGGTACCATTCACCGTCGGAAGTGTAACGGCCGCGCACATCCTGCACTACGACAATGAAACCGTGCTCGGCTGCCATGCGGCCGAAGTCGGCGGTGTTGTCCTTGTTATACGGTGTTCGTTGGAGCAGCACCGGGAAGGCGCCATCGCCGGCGGGACGATAGATGTCCGCGTAGAGGGTTACGCTGTCGCGGGTCTTCATAGCGACATTCTTCTCGACCACAATTTGGACCGGCGTTGCGGGGGCGACCGAGGTTCCCTGGCTCAACGCGTAGGCGGGCAACATCGTCAGGACGAGAACGAGCAGACCTAAAGTCTTTTTCCGCATGTAGAGAATGATAACGCTCGATCGAAGCGCTTGACGCTTCCCCCACTGTGCTGCACAATGGATGCGCATTCGTTACATATGCGATAACATCGCGGTGCGCATGGACGCCGCAAAAACTCCACCCTCACCCTCCGCATTGAGCCAAGGCTGAAAGCGGCGCTCCAGGCCGCTGAAACTGAGCACCGGTCCATTGCGAAAAAGAAAGGAACTCGATGGACCGTCGAACGTTTTTGGGTACCGCAACTGCCGCGGCAATAGCTACCGGGATTAACCCGAGGTCTTCGATGGCGGATACACCGAAATTAAAACCGATGGCACTGGGTCTGTTGGTGAGTCCCTTTGGTGCGCCTGAGGCGACAATCAAGCGGGTTCACGATATGGGGTTCTCGAATTGCTTCCTGTCTCTCGATGGATACATTGGCAAATTCACCGCGGATGCGGCAAAGCAGATTGGAGATTTGCTGGCCAGGTACGAGCTGGTGGCGACCGCGGTGGAGGTGGTTGGACCGGGGCGGCTGGTGTGGGACTTTCTTGAGGGCCCTTCCACCATTGGTCTGGTTCCACCGGGTACGCGCGCGGCGAGGATCGATGCGCTCCGGCAGGTTTCAGACTTTGCCAAGCTGCTGGGCATCGGTCAAGTGCAGACGCACTGCGGATTCATTCCCGAGAATCCGTCAGATGCTCTGTATCCCGGTGCGGTGGAGGCTATCCGCACGGTTGCGCAGCATTGCCAGGGGAACGGGCAATACTTCCTGATGGAGACCGGGCAGGAAACGCCTACCACGATGTCGCGGGCGATTCGAGACGTTAACATGCCCAATCTTGGGACTGGTTTGGATACGGCGAACCTGATCCTGTACGGCAAGGCGAATCCGGTGGATGCAGCAGATATCATCGGTCCGCATGTGCGCAGCGTTCACGCCAAGGACGGCAAATGGCCAACCGATCCTGACAAGCTCGGCGAAGAGGTTCTGATCGGTAGCGGGCTGGTCGATTTCAAGAAGGTGTTCACCAAGCTGCACCAGCTGGGATACACAGGCGCGATCACGATCGAGCGCGAAACTTCGGGACCGCAGCAGGTCGAGGACGTGAAGAACGAGAAGCTATACTTGCAGCGAATACTGGATGAGGTATGGGCGTAATACGCAGGCGTCACCGGCCGGAAATGCGTCTTTGCGGAGTTTCAAGAAGCAGGGTGACGCCAGCCGCCGCCCCGCAATTCAGCATTCCTTTGGATGACGCTGACTTCATTGTGCCGTTTTTTTCGGCAATGCTTCCTGAAACGCTATAGGATTCTTGTGCACGGGCTTAAGCCCGCTCTTTTCATTGCGAGGACAAATGAATCGTCGGAAGTTTATGCAGTCAGGTTCGGCAGCGGTTTCAGGGATGTTATTGCTCGATCCACGCACGGTGTTTGGTTATGAAGCGAACTCCGCGGTTCGACACGGTCTGCTGGGATGCGGCAATCGCGGCACCGCCGTCGCCACTTCGTTTGCGCAAAACACCTCGGCCCGAATCGTCGCGCTTGCAGATCTGTTCGCTGATAATCTGGCGGCGGGGCAAGCACACTTCAACAAGGTGAACACGGACCTGGGACAAGCGGCGATCGACAGCAAACTGCTGTTTCGCGGCCCTCATGCCTTTGAGCAGCTTGCAGATTTGAAGGACGTGGACCTGATCCAGATTTCGACGCCGCCATATTTTCATGTGCAGCACCTCGCGGCAGCGGTGGCCTCGGGCAAGCATGTGTATTGCGAAAAGCCTGTGGGCGTCGATATCGCACAGACCAAACATGCGCTCGAGGTCGCTAAGAAAGTGAAGCCGAACCAGAGCGTCGATGTCGGTTTCCAATGCCGGCAAGCACCCCCGATTGCGGCACTGGCGGAGAAAATCAAGGGCGGCGCATTGGGAAAGATCGCCGCGGTCTCAGGCAACTACTACGCTCCAGCCGCGACGGAGAAGAAGCGCGAGGGTGAGGGAAAAGACGAGTACCGTTTGCGCAACTGGCTGTGGGATCGCGTGCTCTCGGGTGACATTCTGGTAGAGCAGAACATTCACATAATCGATTTGTGCAACTGGATGCTGGGCGAACACCCGCTGAAGGCTACGGCCACGGGCGGACGCAACGTGCTTACGCATTATGGCGACTGCTGGGACAACTATCAGGTCGATTTCACTTATCCAAACGACGTGCACTTCTCGTTTGCGTCAACACAGTTTGAGCCCGCCAGCGTATTCGAGGCAGGGCTCAGATTATCTGGCGCGAATGGCTCGGCAACGTGTCCATATGCCGGTCCTATTGCCATTGTGGGCAGTAATGCGTGGTCGTGGCAGGACTCGGAATCGACCGCGCCGGGATCAGGGAAGTTCGCGGCGAACGGAGCGTTCCTTGACAACCTGAAGTACGCGGATCGCGACAAGGAGCGGACGTTCATTGCGAGCATTGTTTCAGGTCCGGCGCATAATCAAATTGCCGATGGCGTGGAAACGGCGTTGAGCTGCATGCTCGGACGCATGGCGGGGTACCAGAAGCGTGAAGTTACCTGGGAAGAGATGCTCGCCCAGAAGGAAGATTGGCCGCTCGGTTTCAGCCTGGAACAGTTTGCCTGAGGGACCGGTGCGCAGCCAACCATGACGGGGCGCGAACGAATTCTCGGAACGCTCGACGGTCGGCCTACTGACCACCTGGCGCTGATGCCGATCACGATGATGTTTGCCGCCGACATGATGGGCGTCAAATATGAGCGATACGCGCGGGAACATACTGCGATGGCGGACGCGCAGGTGAAAACTGCCGAAATATTTGGCTTCGATCACGTTTCAGCCATTGGACCGCCTGCACCCGAAGGCGCTGACCTGGGCGCATCTGTCGAGTGGTTCACCGATCAACCGCCTTCCATGCCTGAGGCCAACGCTCTCGTTGCCGATAAACATGATTTCGAGCAGGTGAGAACTCGAGGCCCGATTGCAGGCGAGCGCATTGAAAACCGCATTCGCGGCATTGAACGCATGCGGGGATTGGTGGGCAAAGAGCTGATCGTCGAGGGATGGGTTAGCGGTCCCTGTGCGGCTGCAGCCGATCTGCGCGGCATTAACCGCCTCATGATGGATTTTTACGACGATCCAGGCTTCGCTCACTCCCTGCTCGAATTCGCACTCGAGACAGGTATCCGTTTCGCGGAAATGCAAATTGATGCCGGCGCCGACATCATCGGAATCGGTGACGCTGCCGCCTCGATTGTGGGCCCTCGCATTTACAACGAATTCGTATGGGCGCGCGAGAAGAAGCTCGTAGGCGCAATTCATGCAAAGGGCGCCAGGGTTCGCTTGCACATCTGCGGCAACATTCGCCGGATCCTCGGCAGCATCCGCACCCTGGGATGCGATCTGATCGATATCGATTCGCCGGTACCCATGGATGAAGCCCGCTCAGTTCTGGGCACGCACCAATCGCTTGCCGGTAATCTCGATCCGGTTCGCGAGCTGCTCGACAGCTCGCCTGAAGCGATCCAACAGAATCTCGAAAACGTACAGCAACAGGTCGGCGGACATTGGATTGTGGCCGCAGGCTGCGAAATCCCGCGCGGGACGCCTAAGGAAAATGTGCTCGCAATGACCAGGTTTGCTCAATCCCGCACTCAGATGGAAAATGCAAAATCGTCATCGATTGGAAAGGGAATGCTGCTGGCCCAACCAGACCCGCAGTGATCGAAGCCAATGACCAAGTCAACCATCGAATCAAAGACAGAAGCGAAAGGGACCACCGTGAAAGCACCGCTGAGCCGGTCCGTTACTTCGAATCGCCTCCTGTCTCTCGATGCCCTTCGCGGCTTCGACATGCTGTGGATCATCGGCGGCGGTGACTTGGTCACCGCCCTTGCAAAAGTCAATCCGACACGGTTTTCGCAAGCCGTGGCGGCCCAGTTCGAACACGTTCCATGGGCTGGGCTCCATCTCTTCGATTGCATTTGGCCACTCTTCATGTTCATGGTTGGGGTGTCTCTGTCACTGTCTTTGGCCAAGCGCCGAGAAAGAGGGCAAAGTCACCCCGTCATTTACAGACATGCGATTCGGCGCGCACTCATTCTTTTCGTTCTGGGAATGATGGCCCAGGGCAATCTGCTCGAATTCAATCTGGCCACTCTGCATCCTTTCTATAGTGTTCTTGGCGGCATCGCTGCGGGTTATCTGATCGCCACCATCGTCACGCTCAACACCCGTCCTACGGGGCGTGCCATTGTGACCGGAGTGTTCCTCGTCCTCTATTGGATTCTCCTCATCGCGATTCCTGTACCCGGCGTGGGCAGAGGCGTCCTCACGCCCACCGGTAATGCGGCTACTTACATTGACCGGATCATCATGGGCCGCTTTTACTATGCGCCTGCGGACCAAGCCAATACATGGTTCCTCAGCTACCTGGGTTTTGCAGCGTCGGTTCTGCTGGGTGTCCTTGCAGGGGACGTGCTCCTGTCCTCGCGCCTTTCCATGAAGAGAAAATGTCTCACCCTATATGCCGCGGCCATTGGGTTAATTGGTTTCGGCCTCATCTGGAGCCTCTGGCTGCCCATCATCAAGCTGTTGTGGACCAGCTCTTTTGTCCTAATCACAGGCGGGATCAGCTTTCTCCTGCTGGCGACCTTCTATCTCGTCATCGATGTGCTGGGTTACCGGCGCTGGGCTTTCCCTTTCACGGTCATAGGAATGAATGCACTGGCCGTCTATATGGCGACGAATCTCTTCAGTTTTCGCGTTCTGGGCAATATCTTTGTTGGCCACTTGCTGCCGCGGATAGGAAGTTGGGGCGCTGTGCTGTCAGAAGCTGCTGCACTCACAATCATCTGGCTGACTCTGTACTGGATGTATCGAACCCGTTCCTTCGTCAAAACATGATTCCCGGCTTTATTGCTGCGGCAGGCAGCACCCTGCAAGAAACGAAGTCTTTATCATATTGATTAACAAGGGTTTCCTCTCGTCAAATCGATTCACTTGATAAGCCACTTGAAAAGACCTAGCATTTTCTGCTAACTAATACTTTAGTTGGTCCGTCTATAGGTTTGTAGGGGCGGAATCCGGCTGGACCGCACCGAGGACAACGAGAGAAGAGCATGCCTCCACGCAAATCAAGCACGTTAACTGAAGCCGAGCTGAGGCTGATGAAGATTCTCTGGCGGCGGGGCGAGTCGGCCGTAACCGACCTGGTGGCGGGTTTGCCTGCGGATGAACCGCTGGCCTACAACTCGGTGCTGACCACAATCCGCATCCTGGAGCAGAAGGGCTACGTTGACCACCGGCAGGAGGGGCGCGCATTTGTGTACCGTCCGTGCGTGGCCGAGGACGAAGCGAGCCGGAGCGAAGTGAAGCATGTTTTGAGCCGGTTCTTCGGCGACTCAAGGGAGCGACTGCTGTTGAGCCTGCTGGGCGACGACGAGATTACGCCTGCCGAATTGGGACGGCTGCGGGCGGCGATCGCTAGCGCGGCTCCCGATGGAATCGAAGAGGACGCCGGGAGCATCGAATCGAGTGGAGGCAAAGCATAATGGCGATCGCTTCCACAACATTGATACAGATTTTGATCCGGATACTGAGCGCACGGGTTTTGAGCGCAATGCCGGGCGTGTTGCCTGCAAGTGGGTCTGACGGTGTGTTTCTCGCGTTGCGGAATTTTGCCTCCCAGTTCGCGCATGTGGCCGCGCCGGTTGCAGTGACTGCGTTGTGGCAGGGCGCGGTGGTTGCGGCGGGGTTGGCGCTGTGCATGCGGCTCGCGCCCAGAGTTGGCGCGGCGCACCGCTTTGCGGCGTGGGCGGCGGGATTCGGCGTACTGGTGGGGCTGCCGTTTGTTCCGGCATTTTCGCGCCTGCTTGGCCGGCTGATGGCGTCGAATTCCGGACCAGGCGCGGGGTCAGATATTGGAGCGGCTTCCCTTCCCTCATCTACGACGCACGCGTGGATGGCACATCCCTGGCTCCAGATCAGCGATCGCTGGAGCTTGGCGATTGCGGCACTGTGGGTGCTGATGGCCCTGGCGCGTTCGATTGACCTCGGGATTCATACAGCGCGGCTGCGCAGGCTGTGGAAGAACGCGGCTCCGATTGCTGCAGCACTTCCGCCGGCCCTCGCTTTGGATGGCAATGCGCGACAAGCGCCGTTTGAGCTTTGCGCCACTCGCGAGCTTGATCGGCCCAGCGTGATTGGATTTTTTGCACCGCGAATCCTGATTCCGGAGTGGCTGCTGGAACGGCTGTCGCCACAGGAACTGGGGCAGGTGGTATTGCACGAGGCCGAGCACTTGCGGCGGCGCGACGACTGGACGAACCTGGTGCAGAAGTTGTGCCTGGTGGTTTTCCCGCTGAATCCTGCACTGGTGTTTGTTGAGCGGCGGTTGTGCCGCGAGCGCGAGATGGCGTGCGATGAGGGCGTGGTGCGGCGAACGCAGGCTCCGCGGGCGTACGCAGCCTGCCTGGCCGGGCTGGCCGAGCGGCACATGGAGCACAAGGCCGGGGCGCTGTCTCTGGGCGCGCGCGCGAAAGCGCTGACTCTCAGTGCCTTTGAACGGCGGCCCGAACTGGCGCGGCGCGTTCACAGCATCCTGGTGCGGCGGAGCGCGATCGATCCGACAGTGAGCCGGGCCCTGGTGGGCGCGGTGGGCTGCGCGCTGGTGGTTGGAGCGGTGGCGCTGGCGCGCTGCCCGCAACTGGTTGCGTTTGTGCCAGCCGAGCCGAAGGTAAAGGTGGAAACGGCGCAACTGGTTCCCGAGCAGTTACGCGGTGACAAGGTGATTGCGCCGGCGGCGTCGCATTTCAGGGCAGTGAACGCGATGGCGATAATGCCTGAGACTACGCAGCAGAGAAGTTCGCATTGCCAGACCGGGTTAACCAAGGCTGCTTACAGGGCCTCACTCCGAGCCAGCGAGTTGAATTATCGACAGACGCTTGTGAATGCGCAGGCGAACTCGGCGAGACAGGATTCGGTTGCCGATGCCGTCAACAGCGATACGCCTATTCCGCAAGAGCTGATTGTATTGACCGCCTATGAGCAGGTGCAGGCGGCGGGCGACGAGCTGGGCGACAGAGTGGTTTCTGACAATGGGCCGAACACGACAGCACGGCCTGTGGACGGCAGCACAGGACGGGTCACGGTGACGCGCCTGATCTTCCGCGTCTATGCGCCAACGGCTGGGGCTCGTGAATCCGACGGGCCAAATGGGTCTGCTTTGCCGAGCGGGTCGTACACAGTGTCGGCCCAGAAACAACCCAGGGCGATTACGACATCGGCAACCAGCGCCGCCGCAGTCCAGTCAACAAACGGAACAATGGATAAGCCTTCAGGCCCGAATGCCGGCAAACTGGCAAGCCACGCGGCGCAGCCTGACGCGAATTCGATTGACGCAAACTCTTTGACCGGCCAGCCCCACGCAGTGGCGCTGGGCAACGGCTGGTTCGTAATCCAACTTTAATGGCTTTGAACTTTAACCCACGGAGAGAATCACATGAGTGCATCAACTAAACAATTAGTAGCAATCGCGAAGAAGCTGGCCATCCCTGCCGGAATCGTCGCAACTCTGGTCTTGAGCTTTGTATTCATCACAACTCGCTACACCGCCCACGCCGCACCTCTGTCCGGCCCGCTTGACACTTCAAGCGTGGAGCCGCTGGTTGCCCTCGACAATGCAGTGGAGGCCGTGGCGGCGCGCGTTACACCGGCCGTGGTGAACGTTGCGGTAACCTCGCGCGTGTCGGGCGACATGGCCGCGGAAGACGGCGATGGACAGGATGGCCAGGGCGGCGGCCAGAATGGCGGACAGGGATTCGGCGGCATCAATCCGCAGGATCTTCCGCCTGGATTCCGCCGCTTCTTCTTCTTCGGTCCCAACGGGCAGGGCGGTCCGCAGCAACCGCAGATTGAGCACGGCATTGGCAGCGGCGTGATTATTTCGCCCGACGGCTACATTGTCACCAACGACCACGTGGTCGACGGCGCAACCCAGATTCGCGTGACGCTCAACGACCGCCGCGTGTTCACCGCCAAGCTGGTGGGCGTTGACAAGCTTAACGACCTGGCAGTGATCAAGATTGATCAGCACAACCTGTCCAGCATTGCGTGGGGCGACTCGACCAGGCTGCGCCCGGGGCAAACCGTGCTGGCATTCGGCAATCCCTTCGGCAACTTCCCGTTCACAGTCACGCGTGGCATCATCAGCGGCCTCGACCGGCCCAATCCCTACTCAGACGATGCGCGCAAACCGGGCGACTATATCCAGACCGATGCTGCCATCAATCCCGGCAACTCGGGCGGTCCGCTGGTTAACGCGCATGGCGAGCTGATCGGCATTGACACCTTCATCATCTCGAACAGCGGCTCGTTTGCCGGCGCGGGATTCGCGATTCCCGTGCAGTTGGTGAAAGCTTCGGCCGACCAGATCATCAAGTCAGGCACGGTGCACCACGGGTATCTGGGCATCAGCATGAATGCGGTGACGCCCGACAATGCCAGCTTCTTCAGCCTGCCCGATGCGTCGGGCGCAATCATCAGCGAAGTGACGCCCGACTCGCCGGCTGATCACGCAGGCCTTAAGAGCGGCGATGTGATTCGCACGCTCAACGGCAACTCGATTGCCAACGCCAGCGCGCTGCAGGTCGCGGTGAGTGAGATGATGCCGGGCACGCAGATTGAGCTGGGCATTTTGCGCAACGGCAAACAGGAGACCATTCACCTGACCGTGGGCGAGTTCCACGCCAAGCAAGTTGAAGAGGCTTCGAACGCGGGCTCAGGTGGATCGCAGGGCGGCAAGCTGGGGTTAGCGCTCAACGAGATTTCGCCTGACGTGCGGCAGCAGTTCAACATCCCCGACCGCGTAAAGGGCGCAGCAATCGGAAACGTGCGCCCGGGTAGCGCGGCCGACGATGCGGGACTGGCGCCGGGCGATGTGATTCTCGAAGTAAATCGCAAGCCGGTGGACGGACCCGAAAGCTGCGTAAACGCGATTCACGCGGTACCGGCGGACAAAGATATTCTGCTGCTGGTGTGGGCAAATGGCGGGGCGAGCTACCGCGTACTGCACCCCACGCAGAATGCTGGATAAGAGCGGTAGATAGAGCATTTCTCCTTTTCGCTTTAGTGCAGTCCCACCCTAGCCGCAAAATCAAAGACGCGGCGAGGGTGGGGCACCAGTTCACACTTTAGGGAGATATGCTCGACGGGCAAAGTGGTAGTGTGCGGTCCGCTGACTCAGGCGAGTAAGCGGGCCGTACGCGTTTTGCACCGATGCGGATTAAATAGTTTTCCTATACTCGATGCATGGCGCTGGTTCAGGCATGCGGATGGAGGCTCGAAAATGCGGCGCGGCGCGCCGGCGCACTGCACATTGCCGGCCTGGATGAAGTGGGCAGGGGACCGATGTTCGGGCCGGTGGTCGCGGCAGCCGTCATCTTCCCCAAAGGCTGCCGCATGCCGGGGCTGACTGACTCAAAGAAACTCACTGAGAGCATGCGCAACGTGTTCGACGGGGAGATTCGCGAACGCGCGATTGCGTGGGCGGTGGCCGCGATTGATGTAGACACGATCGACCGTATCAATATTCGGAGGGCCTCGCTGTTAGCCATGCGCACGGCTGTAGAACAGCTCGCGATCACGCCGGATTATTTGCTGATTGACGGCCTCGACACTATTGACTGGCCTTGCCAGCAGTTGGCGGTGGTGCAGGGCGATGGCACAAGCATGTCTATTGCCGCGGCGAGCGTACTGGCCAAGGTGCATCGCGATCGCATGCTGGTCGAGTTTGACGCGGTGTATCCCGGTTACGGGCTGGCAAAGCACAAAGGCTATTGCTCCGCCGAACATCTTGAGGCGCTGCAGCGGCTGGGGCCGACTCCACAGCACCGCAAGAGCTACCGCCCGGTGGCGCAGACGGCGCTACAATTTCCTCAGTGATGAAGCTTGACGGTAATCGGGGAGCGAAACGGCTCTTCTGGTTTTGCATGGCGGCGTTCGTGTGCCTCGTGCTAAACGGCTGCCCTGAGGACAACGCTCCCCGCAAACCCGATCCCACCAAGGGCACCGTTACCGGGCTCGTGCTGTGCACCGATACCGGCAAGCCTGCGCGCTTTGCTACTGTCATGCTTTTGCCGGCTTACGATCCCAAGACCGCCGGAACCGGTCCTGACAAGGATTCAGTGGATCTGGATGAAACCGGCACGACTGGCCTTGATGGCAAATTCAAAATTGAGGCCGTCCCTCCCGGCGATTACTACGCCTTTGCCACACTCGATGGATATATCGATCCCACGCTCGCCGTGGATGAAAATCGTCTTGGCCCGCAAGCCTCGGAGCGCGAGAAGGTCGCCGACGAGCTCGAACAATGGAAAGATCACCTCGTTAGGCTCACTGTCACGGCGCAGCACATCTCCGACATCAGCGTCTCCATCGATCGCGGCGCAGCAATTGAAGGCACGATGAGTTATGACGATTCGAGCCCGGCCATTGGAATTCGCTTTGCGGTGCTGCGCAAGACTGCGGAGGGACACTGGATCAAGATCGGTTCAAACGGCGGCGACAGTTGGCCGGATGACGCGAAGAGCGACGGGCGTGGCCGCTACAGCATTCCCGATTTGCCTGAAGGCGAATACAAAGTCTGCGCATTGCTGCCGGTGAAAGACGAAGACGCTTCGCCACAGTTCTGCTTTGGCGGGGGCTTCCGCATCGACAAGGCTCAGACCGTAAAGGTGAGCGCAGGCGAAACGCATAACGGCGTCGACGTTGTGCTGCCGCTGGACGGACTGTTTACCGTTGCGGGCAACATAACAGCCGGAACTGATGCGCACGCGCCTTCTCAGGCGACGCTGCATCTGCTCTACGCCGATGATCGCGAAGAAGCGCGCCAGACTGCGATGCTGAAAGACGGCAGCTTCAGCTTCGATTACGTGCCTGCCGGCAACTACTTATTGCAGGTAACGAATGCACAGGATGCGGGTGCGAGTACGCCGGCCCAGAGCGGAGCGGGCTCGGACGCAACGCCGCAGGCTGCACCGCAGGGCCATAAATATATGGACAAGGAGACGCCGCTCACAGTTCAGAGCGACATGGACGACGTGCAGGTAACGTTGGTTGAGCCGCCTCCGCCGCAACCAGCCAGTCAGTGACCAAGAGAAGATCAGGCTGCCACAGTACGCGATTTGCGGCGCTGCGCGAACGCGATCACGGGCCTCGCCAGCAGCAGCACGGCAATGAGGATGGTCATGTCCAGCGGTTTGAGAACGCCGGTCTTCACTTGCCACCAGTAATGCACTACTCCGCAGATTGCCGCAACGTAGATGAGCTTGTGCAGGCGGTTCCAGTTTTTGCCGCTCAGCTTGCGGATGGCCCAATTGGTTGAGGTGAGCGCCAGCGGCAATAGCAGCAGATATGCGGCAGCTCCCGCCATGATGAAACGGCGCCTGGTAACATCGGTCAGCATGGCATGAACGTCGAAGCCGCTGTAAAGCGCAACCCAGGTGAGCATGTGCAGCGTTGCATAGAAGAACGCAAACAGGCCCAGCAGACGTCGAAAACGAATGAGCCAGCTAAGCCGTGGAATGAGTTTGCGCGCCGGAGTGATAGCCAGCGTAATGGCCAGCAGCCGCAGCGTGGCGAGACCGGTGCTAAACGCGAGCCTGGCGGTTGGATCGGGGCCGAGATTGTTGGTGATCGCGCCCCATACGAGCCACGCAGCAGGCGCGAGGCACGCAATCCAGGTGAGCGTCTTGAGCAGGATGATGATTGATCGAGGCATGTTTAGCGAGTCAGCGAATCGGCGCCGGGTGAGTTTAGTTTTTGGAATCCCAGGTCTGAAAATCCAGACCTGGGATACCCAGCGAGTCTTCAAGTCAGCGGCGCTCCTAAAAATTCTTCTTCAGATCCATGCCCGTGTACATTGACGCCACCTGATCGGAGTAGCCGTTGAACATGAGCGTGGTGCGCCGCTGCGCGTAGAAGGGCAGGCCGATGCGCCGCTCGGTCTTCTGGCTCCAGCGGGGATGGTCGACATTGGGATTCACGTTGGAGTAGAAGCCATATTCATTGGGCGCCATCGCGTTCCAGGTGGTGTCGGGCATCTTGTCAACGAACTTGATTTTCACGATTGACTTGGCGGATTTGAAGCCGTACTTCCACGGCACGACGAGGCGCACTGGCGCGCCATCCTGGTTGGGAAGCGTCTGGCCGTAAAGCCCGAAAGTAAGCAGCGTGAGCGGGTTCATGGCTTCGTCCATGCGCAGGCCCTCGGCATACGGCCAGAAGATCTGCGACCCGCCCGACCACTTCTCAACACCCGAGTTGTAGTACGAGATGAACTGCACGAACTTTGCCGAGGGCTGCGGATCGCAAAGTTTGATGAGTTCAGAAAGCGAGTAGCCCACCCACGGAATGACCATGCTCCACGCCTCGACACAGCGATGGCGATAGACCCGGTCTTCAAGCGGGCGCAGCTTGAGAAGTTGGTCGATGTCGAAGGTCTGCGGCTTGTTGACCTTGCCTTCAATCTTCACGCTCCACGGACGCGTAGGCAGCGCGCCGGCGTTGCGCGCGGGGTCAGTCTTGTCGACGCCAAACTCGTAGAAATTGTTGTAATGTGTGATGTCCTGCAAGCTGGTCAGATCCTCGCCGGTGGTCGTGAGCGGGCTGGGCACCGTTTGCAGCTTGGTATCGTCGGCGTGCGCTGCGCCCGGCGCTATTAAGCTGCCAATGCGGTCGGCTGCCAGGACCGCTGCGCCCACTCCGGCTGCCTTCTTCAGAAATCGGCGGCGGTTCAGGTATTCCCGGTAATCCTTGACCGGCGTGATTTCGGATGACGGAATGTCTTGTGGTTTGCCGATGAGCATTGATTGACCTCGAAACTAGAAGTTCCGGCTGCATTTATTAGACACCGGTTGGGGCGCAGGCGTTACAGAAAAACAGTGATCGGTGGTCAGGGATCAGGGGTCAGTTTTTCGTGCCGGGAGCGACCGAAAAGCAACCGCAGGTCCTTCGACTCCGTCCGCCGCGGCGGACGTCGCTCAGGATGACAGCACTGTTTATAGGGCGAGTTTCGAGTTCACAATGCTAGGGGAGCACCGCAAACGGCCATTCATGGCGCATACGCGCGCGGACCAGATAGATCATCGTTCCGCTAATGGCGATGGTTGCGGCGCCGGCAATCGTGCTCCACGCCGTGGCGCGGGTGGCCACAATAAAGATGAATCCGGCAATGGCGACCAGCGGCGGCAGCGGATAGAGCGGGATGCGAAAAGGACGCGGTAGATCGGGCTGGCGGAATCGCAATACAATCACGCCCACCTGCTGAAGCATAAATTGCAGCAGAATCCGCGTGATAACCAGCCAGGTAATCACTTGCGCGAGCGAGAAGAAGCAGAAGCAACAGGCTACGAGTCCAAGAGTGACGAGCGAACGATGGGGAATGCCGTGCTTTGGATGAACGGCGGCGAGAAAGCGGAAGTAGTTTCCGTCGCGCGCCGCGGCGTAGGGCACGCGCGAATAGCCCAGCAGCAGCGAGAAGACCGAGGCAAACGCAGTCCAAACAATCAGCGCGGCAATGGTATAGCCGGCCCACTGGCCAAAGGCAGAGCGAGCAATATCGGCCACAAGCTGCACGCGCAGTGCGGCGGACTCGGCAGTGTGTGAAGCCGCATCGCGCAGCGAAGGCAGCGCGGCCAGGTCCATGAGCACGTAAAACGCCGCGACGACGAACACTGAAATCAAAATCGCGCGAGGAATGGTGCGTTCGGGCCGGCGCACTTCGCTGCCCAGAAAAGTAATGTTGTAGTAGCCCCAGTAACAGTAGGTGGCCAGCAGCGTCCCCTGGGCGAGGCGGCTGAATGCCGGCGCCAGCGCGGCGGCAGTGGGCGCGACCGGCATGTGCCATCCGCCGGTTGCGGCGGCATGCGCAAATCCTGAAACGATTACGCCAGTAAGCGCTGCCATGACTCCGGCAAATAGCACCCAGGCAAGGCGCGTAATTGAGCTCAGGTTGCGGTAGAGCAAGGCAGTGACCAGCAGGCAGGCTGCGGCCGCTGCGAAGTTGGAGTAATGGAGCGCGGGCAGCGCAGCGAAGGGCGCCGATTCAAGACCGGGCCAGAAGACGGCAAGAAAACCGGAGAGACCGATGCAGCCCGACGCAATGGAGAGCGGCGCGGTAAATGTGAGCTGCCAGACAAAGAGAAAACTGAGCCAATTGCCGGCGCCCTGGGGCGAGTATATTTCGCGCAGAAACGCATACGAGCCGCCGGCGCGAGGCAGCGCAGCCCCAAGTTCGGCCCACACCAGTCCATCGGCCACGGCAATGCCTGCACCCACCACCCAAGCCCATACTGAAAGCCGGTAGCTGGTTGCGGCAATCACCAGTGGGAGCGTGATGAATGGCCCCACGCCGATCATCTCAAGCATGTTGAAGAGCACGGCCGAGCGAAGGCCGATGCGGCGCTCGAGGGTAGTGCAGTTCACGGAGTGAGACGCGTCTGTGGGCATGGATGCGCTCACCGGATTGTACACTGGCATGTGAGCATGTTCCCTTATCGGATTTCCCGTTTCCGTTTTATTGGCGCCGCTGCTGCCGGCCTGCTGCTAGTCGGTGCTGTGGCTTCGTTGCGCGCGCAAGACCCCGAAGTGAAGGCGCAGAGCGAACTTGAAATGGTCCCGCTCACTGAACCGTCGCCGGTCGCGTTGCCCATTGCTGAAGACCGCGGCTGCGCGGATCTGGAGCAGACCATCAAGCGCCTGGGCACCACGACCAGCGTGCTGGTGATTGTGGCCCACCCCGACGATGAAGACGGCTCCTTGATGACGTATCTCTCACGCGGGCTGGGCGCGCGCGTTACGCTGATGACCCTCACGCGCGGCGAGGGCGGACAGAACGCAATGAGCGCCGAGGAATACGATGCGCTGGGACTCATCCGCACCAATGAATTGCTGAAGGCCGACGAATATTACGGCGCATCGCAACTGTGGGGCACCGAAGCCGACTTCGGATTCTCAAAAACGCAGGAAGAGTCGTTTGCGAAATGGGGTCACGACCGGGTTTTGTATGACGCGGTACTGGCGGTGCGGCGCGTGCGCCCGCAGATCATCATCAGTACGTTTGTGGGCGGCGTGAGCGACGGGCACGGTCACCACCAGGTCTCCGGCGAAATTGCGCAGGAAGCGTTCAAGGTAGCCGGCGATCCCAAGGTTTTCTCCGACCAGTTGAAAAACGGCATAGAGCCATGGCAGCCGCTGGCCGTCTATTCGCGCTCGCCGTTTGCGCCCATCACCGACAAAGGCATCTTCGACTACGCGACTGGCAAGTGGGCTCCGGCAAAGTTCCACAACTATGTGACCGGCGAATGGACTGAGGGAGCGCTAAGCACTGACGCGACCATGCCAGTGGGCACGTGGGATCCAGTGCTGGGACGCACCTACGTGCAGATTGCACGCGAGGGCTGGGGCGAGCAGAAGTCGCAGTACGGCGGCGCGAATCCTGAGCTTAGCGGGCCGGCTACATCGGATTACCACTTGTGGGCAGTTGCGCCCGATGCAAAGGCTCCTACCGGAATTCACAGTGAACCCGGCGGTCTTTTTTATAACCCCCAGGTGCGCATCAACACGAGCCTTGGCGGTCTGGCGCGGCTTGTGAAGGGCACACCGCCATTGTGGCTTTCCGATGGCCTTAAGCAAATTAACGCCAGCGTAAGCGCCTACGCCGCAGATAGCCGCAACCTGAGCGGCGTTGCGGGCGCCAAGAAGCTTGTGCCTATTTACCGCGAAACGCTGGACCTTTACGCGCGCGTGAAGCAAAGCAATCTTGAAGCAGTAGGCAAGGCAAACCTCGAGTTCGAGTTGGGTGAGAAGATCGAAGAATTCCAAACTGCGTTCAAAGACCTTCTCGGGCTCGATCTGATCGGATTCGTGGCCCATTCGGGCGGTGGTGGGGGCTTCGGACGCGGCGCCACGGCTGACGAGAGTGCGCGCAGCGTGACGCCGGGTCAGCATTTCCAGGTGCGCGTGCATACGGCGCAGGAGGTGGGACAAACCCGCCTGCTGCGGGTGTGGCTGGAGAGCCGCGATGGCAGCCGCTGGGGTGGGAGCAACTCGGGAGGTCCGATTGATGAAGCCGCGGGAAAGGCTCCGACCGATGATCGCACGTTTACGTTGGCGGTCCCTGACGATGCGCAGCCTACCGCACCCTATTTCACGCGCCCCACGATTGAGCAGCCTTTTTACGATGTCGCCGACCCGGCGCTGCGACTCGACTCGTTTGCACCGTGGCCGCTCGAGGCGTGGGCTGAATTCAGCTTCGACGGCGTGCCCATCCGGATTGGCGGCGTGGTTCAAACGCTGGAGCGCGTTGCTGGGCCAGGTGGCATTTACGAGCCGCTGGTGGTGACGCCGGCAATCGGAGTGAGCATCGAGCCCGAGGCGCGCATTCTTCCGCTCGACGGTTCGCCTCTGCCGGTCGTGGTCACAGTGCATGCGGAGGCAGCAGCCGACGGCACAGTCGATTTGAAGCTGCCTGAAGGATGGAGGGCAGAACCGGCGCAGATGGAATTTCATCTGAAGGGCGCGGGCAACAGCGAACCTCTCAAGTTTGAAGTGACTGCCCCGGGTGTTGGCGCTGGAGCTTACTCGATCGAGGCAGTTGTACAGTCGGGCGGCAAAACCTACACGACGGGCTGGAAGACGATCGGGTACCAGGGTCTGCGGCCGTACAACCAGTACAAATCGGCTTCGCTGGCGACGCGCAAGGTGGATGTAAGACTCGCTGCCGGACTGCGCGTGGGCTATGTGATGGGCACGGGCGACATGGTTCCTGAAGCGATCGCACAGTTGGGGATTGAACCACATTTGCTCACCGATGCGGATCTCGAATCGGGAAATCTTTCGGCGTGGAATGTGATTGTGATCGGAATTCGCGCTTACTCAAACCGCAAAGCGCTCACGGCTGTCGAACCGAGATTGGACGATTTTGTGAAGCGCGGTGGAACGCTCATTGTGCAATACCAGAGCAGCACCTTCCCCGCCCCGCTGCCGGTTGAGATGGGCCGCATGCCAGAGCGTGTCGCGGACGAGACAGCGCCGGTGAAGTTGCTCGACGCGCAGAATCCGCTGTTCAACTCGCCCAACAAAATTACCGCCGCCGATTTCGATGGCTGGGTTGAGGAGCGCGGCCACGGGTTCCTCGATCATTGGGACCCGGGATACACGGCGCTCACTGAAACGGCCGACGCCGGCCAGGACCCGCAACGCGGTGGTCTGCTTGTTGCCCATTCCGGCAAGGGTACCTATATTTATGTCGCCTACGCGCTATACCGGCAACTTACCGAGCTGGTGCCGGGCAGTTACCGGCTGATGGCGAATTTGTTGAGCGCGGGCGGGCAACAATAGAAGAGAGATTCACTGGGGGTCTGAAGACCCCCAGCAGAGCCGGTCAGGGGATCGGCGTTACAACCACAGCCCGGCTACTTCTTTCCGTTGTCTTTGAAGTTCAGCGCAAAGTAGTACGTCTGGTAAGAATGGCTGTTTGTCACTTTCGATAGGAACTGGCCGCCACCAAGGTAGCCGATGCCGCCGCCCAGGTTGAAGTGCCTGTTGAGTTCATACCAGGAGTAGCCATCGATTTCCGCGCCCACGTGCCGGCCGTGGGCAGTCTTGTTGTACACGATCGAACTGCCCGAGGTGTTGTAGATCGAGTCAAACGCCGAAGCCGCCCAAAAGTCCAGCCCTTGCGCCGTGAAGGTGAGCCGCCGGTGTGGCTCAAATGTAGCTCCCGCGCGCACCGACTCAATATTCTGCCAGCCGAACAGGTCGGTGATGCCAAAGCGGTCGTGTGCGGTCGGTTCGATCGTGTCAAAGGTAGTGTGCGTACTGTTCTGTTTCGGATTGCCGTTGCCAGAGGCGTAATCGAACTGGGCAAAGACGCGCGGTTTAGACGCTGCATTGAGGAACTGGTATGCCGCGCCTTGCTGCGTTGCCCAGGCATCGATGCCCTGCGGTCCCACCTTGCCGCCTTCGTAGATCAGCTCGCCCCCGTAATCGAGCGCCTTCTGGGCTTGCGCCTTGAAGCGCAGGCCAAGGACTTTTTCGTTCTCTTTGCCAGTGGTCTTGGCGGCGGCCGGCTCGACGACCTCCGCCGGCTGCACGCGCCACAGGAAGAACGGCTCAAGGTTGGAGTGCGGCCCAAGGAAATCATCGAGGCGGCCATAAGCTCCGTAGATGTTGTTGCCTTCCTGATGCGGGCTCACGCCATAGGCCTGCGGCACCACAGCCGAGGCGGCGAAGATGCCCAGGTGCTCGCGCTTTGCGTTCAGGTTCAGCACCGCCGCATCGTAGGATCGCGCCTGGTTGCGCCACTCGGAGTTGGCGATGATGGTGTTGTTGTAGTTGATGAGCTGCCGCCCCACGCGCAGGCTGAACCAGTGTTTCTCCGGGTCGCCAACCTCCGCGTACGCCAGCTTCAGATCCCAGCGAACCGTGTTCGGAGGGCCGATCGGCGGGTTCTGGTACCCCGCGCGGGCGTCCTGCACCTGTGCCGTAACCCGGAACCAACTGGAGGCATGCAGATCCACCTGGAACCGGAAGCGGTTCAACAGGTAGGAGTCATCCACTTTCGCTTTGAAACTGTTATTGTCGTAAGCCTCGTACCGGAACCGCTCCTCGGCCTGGAAATCGATCCACTTGGGCAGCGTCGCGTCAAGATCGGTCAGCGGGGCAAAGTCGTGAAAGTCGTAAGGCGCCGGGTTGCCGGTGGTACGCCATGCCGCGCCGTTCAAGAAGCTCAACGGGTTCGAGGCTGGCCCCGTAATGAAAGCTCCGTTGTACCCCGACGACCCGTTTTGCGTGGTCAAATCGTCTTGTGCGGCGAGGGGCCTGCCCGCCGCGATAGCTAACAGAAACAGCACAGCAAAGATCGGTTGCATCAACCGGCGCAGAAAAGCAGACGTAACAGCATAAAGAGCCTTTGGCACTTTGGGTTCTCCTTTGAATTGGGGAAGCTGGATGGATGGATGGGCCTTCAGGCCCATGTCCCGCCTGGGGCGACGGAACTTTATTGATTCGAGGATAGACAACAAGTCATATCAGAATTCTCTGTATTTCCTACTTATACTACATTATCTATCAACTTACTAGAGTATTAAATCAAAAGCAACAAAAACCATGCATGGCTCTTTGCCGGGCTCAAGCCGGCAGGAGGAATATGTTGCGAACATGAGACTCATTGAACAGACGTGAAAGGTGTTTTGCGCTCGCAGCATTCTCTGCCAGGTCGATCCGGTGTGAGAGCGCAAGAAGTCACAGCCGCGCTCGGAATCAGGATCCACTCTTCTGTTCGTAAGTTGGCGATTATCAGATGCGTTCTCGCCGAACTACGCCTGTGACGTTCGTTAAAAATATGTGAATTCGTCAAATATTCATCAAACTTTGCGAGCCTTGTTTGTGGAAGCGGCAAGGAAAGCTCCGCCCCCTCGTAGCTGGTTCCTGGCCGTTAAGTGAGTTTTCCGCACATCGATGGGGAAAGTCGACATCCCGATAGCGCTACGACCGGGGATGCAGCATGTTGATGCATTCATTCGTACCTGTGTGTTCTTGAACGAATCAACCGCAAACGCAAAAAAGAGAGGCCCGATGAACTTCAAACTATGCACGGCTGCAGCGGTAATCTGCGCTGCCAGTCTCGTTGTTTCCTCCGCCTATGCCGCCAGCGATGGCGATAGCAAGGCTAAGAAGCATCACGCTACCAAGAAGGATCAAACCCCTCCGCCGCCTTCGGTGGAGGATCAGATCAATGCACTGCGCAGTGAAATGCAGGGCCAGATCAACCAGCTCAAGAGCGATCTGTCATCCAAGGATGCTGAACTGAAGCAGGCTCAGCAGCAGGCGGCTGATGCGCAGGCCGCGGCCGCCAAGGCGCAGCAGGCGGCCGATGCTCAGGCTGCTGCCCTCAATCAGAACAGCGCCGCCGTGAGCTCGCTGCAGGGCGCGGTGAAGGACATCGGCACCAACCAGGCTTCGCTGGCGTCGACGATCTCTGACACGGCAGTCAGCTTGAAAAAGGCCATCGATAACCCAACTTCGCTGCACTACAAGGGAGTGACGATCACACCCGGCGGCTATATGGCGGGTGAAACTGTTTGGAGGTCGAAAGCCACAGGCGGCGATATCCCGACGGCCTTCACATCGATTCCCTACGAGGGATCGGACCTTTATTCGCTCAACGAGTTCTACGGCAGCGCCCGCCAGTCACGCGTGAGCGGGATGGTTGAAGGCAAAACCGACTGGGGCACCCTGAGAGGCTACTTCGAGGGTGACTGGCTGGGCACTGGCATTACATCCAACAACAACCAGTCAAACAGCTACGTCTTCCGTCAGCGCGTTGTGTGGGGATCGGCGATCACCAACAGCGGCTGGGCCTTCACCGGCGGCCAGTTGTGGTCGATGACGACTGAAGACAAGGTGGGCATCTCGAATCTCTCCGGCGACATTCTGACGCCGCAGACCATAGACCCGAACTACGTCGCGGGCTTCGTCTGGACCCGCCAGTACGGCTTCCGCGTCACCTACACCACCAAGCACGCGGCCGTGGGCGTCGCGGCCGAGAACCCGCAGCTCCTCTACACGGCTTCGCTGGCCGGCAACACGCCCTATGCGGTACTGGGCAGCGCAGGCACCAACGGCGGCAATTACAACGCGGCTGTGAGCGGAGTAACCGCCACCACTTACGTGCAGAACTACACCAACGAGCCCGGCACCACCACCTATCTGCCGGTCTACAACACCATTACTGCCGCCAGCAACGTCACCAACATCTCGTTCAACGTGGCGCCTGACCTTATCGTCAAGGCCGCCATCGATCCCGGCTGGGGCCACTATGAAATCTTCGGGATCGGCCGATTCGCCCACGAGATGATCTATCCAGGCGTCACCACCGATATCGTGAAGTACGGTGGCCAGACCGATATTGAAACCGGCGCCGCGGTAGATCCCAAGGCATCCACCGCGGGCGCAGTCCGGAGCAAGAATTACCTTGGCGGCGTCGGTGGCAGTTTGCGCGTGCCGATCGTTCCGGGTAACAAATTTGTCTTCGGCGCCAAAGGCCTTTATGGCCCCGGCGTAGGCCGCTACGGCGATTCAACCCTCTCTGACGTTACTGCCAATGCCTCGGGCGGCCTCTCGCCGATCCACAACCTTTCGGGACTTCTGACTCTCGAAGCTAACCCCTCCCCGCGCCTCGCTCTCTACGTGAATTACGGCGGCGACTACGCGGGCCGCGAGGATTACTCGACCTCGGCAACGACGACCCTCGGTTCGCCTTCGGCAGTCTTTTGCCCGACCGGCTTCACCGCGGGTTCGCAGTGCACCAAGAAGCCCTCAGCATCGTTGCTGGCGGCTGGCGGATCGTGGGGCGGCACCTGGGCGGCGCCTTCGCAGGCCGCAGTCGGTTACGGCTCGCGTATGCTCTCCAACTCGAGTTGCAACACGACCACGGCTCCCGGCTACAACACTGGCGGTTCCACGGGCTTCCTGCCCGGCGGCTCCTGCGGCGCGCAGAACCGCAACGTGCAGGAAGTTACCGGTGGATGGTGGTACGACATCTACAAGGGCGATCGCGGCCGCTTCCGCCAGGGCTTCCAGTACGGATACGCGGTGCGCGAAGGCTGGTCAGGCGCGGGTACTCCCGCCATCGGCGCCAAGGGCATCGACAACATGTTCTGGACCTCGATCCGCTATTACCTGCCGTAATCGGCGTTCTCCAACATCAACGTCTGAAACAAGAGCGCTCCCTTCGGGGAGCGTTCTTGTTTTTCACGACGCATTCGCCGTAAATATACGCGTTCAGAATGGCGATGGCCGCCGATGGCGGTCGCTCCTGGCAACGTCTAATCACGATTGCTTATCGCGGTGGCGATGGTGAACGTAGCGGCCGATGATCCAGCCCACACCGGAACCGACGAACACATCAGATGGGAAATGATTGCGACTGATGACACGCGTCACGCTGACGCCCGACGCCAACCCGTAGGCGAGGATCTGCGTCCCGATGCCGTTGTACTCTGAGGCGATGACGGCAGCAGACGCCCAGGCCACAATACTGTGATTGGAGGCGAACGATGAGTCGAAGCCAACGCCGGGCTGAAAAAACTTGCCCCTTGCATCGTCGACAGCGGGGCGCTCTCGCCTCGCACAGATTCTGATGACCTGATTAACAGCCAAAGCGTCCAAAATGGCTTCGCCACCCATCACGCCGGTCCTTTTCGCTTCCTCGTCGTGGTGTATATCGCCAATGCCATAGAATGCCACCGGCGCCACAGCAAAAAGGCCGGTGAGACCTTCCGAAGCAGTGTTGGCATGATCGATCGTATTTTGATCGTGGAAGTGATCCTGCATGATATGCCTGTCTTCGGCGCCAACTCCGGCCGCCGCGAAGACAAAGATAACTCCCCCCATCGCTTCTCCTTCGTTGATGTGCATGGGGAACGTCCAAATGCCCGCCTGGTCATGCAGCAGATTGCGCGGCACATTGCGAAGAGTGGGCGCATCTGGCGCTGGAGCAGACGCTTCGGGCGCAGGAGTGGGCGCATCAGGCAGAGTGGAAGAGGATTGGGCGTGGGCGCATGCGCCGATGACTACAACCGCCAGCAGCAGCGCCGGGAACTTCTTGGCCATGAGTCTATTGTGGGCGGTGTGCCGGAATCTGTAAAACCCGCAAACTCCGGTCTCTTTCGCCTTGTGGGCGCCATAGTGCCCCTGCAGAAGCAGGAACCAGGGCGCTCTCGAATCAACGTGAGCAATATGACGCGCCAAGGCTAACTACGTAGAAAGGCCCGGATCGCTCCGGGCCTGTTGTACATCGGTGCTTTTTGTGCCGCTTACTCGGCCGCTTCGATAGCCTTGGTCTGCGCCACGGTCCAGTCAGCTCCGCCAACCTTGAAGCGGGCAAAACGGCGGACGGTGATGTTCTCGCCCAGCTTGCCAACCTTTTGCGCGATCAGTTCCTTGATGCTCACGGCCTGGTCCTTGATGAAGGGCTGCTCGAGCAGGCAAACCTCTTCGTAGAACTTGGCCATCTTGCCCTCGACGATCCGCTCGATCACTGGAGCCGGCTTGCCGGTGGCTGCCGCCTGCGCGCGATAAATCTCCTTCTCGCGCTCCATATCGGCGGCGGTTACGTCTTCGGGCTTCACGTAGCGCGGGTCGCTGGCAGCAATGTGCATTGCGATGTCTTTGAGCAGTTCCTGGAAGTCCTCGGTCCGGGCCACAAAGTCGCTCTCGCAATTGAGCTCGACCAGCACGCCGATCTTTCCGCCGGCATGGATGTAGGTGCCGATGGTGCCCTCGTTGGTCGAGCGCGCCGCCTTCTTCTGCGCCGAAGCCATGCCCCGCTTGCGCAGAACCACAAATGCATCCTCGATGCTGCCCTTCGTCTCCTGCAAGGCCTTCAGGCAGTCGCCCATCGGCGCGCCACTCTTCTCGCGGAGTTCCTTCACTAATTTGGCATCAATCTTCTCACTCACTGTCGTCATCTCTCATTTCCCGGCTGGATTGCAGCCCTTCAAAAAAGAATTCTCTATTACAACGTTAGCGCCCAGGTATTACCGGCAAAAGAAAAGCGTGGCACCAAACTGCTGGGCGGCCACGCTTGACTCGGATGGGCGCGCCCTGCGACGCACCCCAAACATTAGAGTGCGCGCTCGGTGGCTTCGTCCTCGTCGAGCACTACGCCCGCGGGAGCCTTGCGAATGCCGGCGCCCAGCACCGCTTCAAGGTCCACTTCCTCAGGAACGGCAGGCTCCTCGGCAGCGGCTTCAACGGGCTCGGGAATCTCTTCGACAAACGCCTTGTCGCCCACCAGGTTCACGCCTTCGGCCGCCGAGTCGGCGATCTTCGAGGTGAACAGTCGAATGGCGCGAAGCGCGTCGTCGTTGCCCGGAATCACGTAATCCACCACCGTGGGATCGCAGTTGGTATCCACCACCGCGACCACCGGAATGCCCAGCTTGCGCGCCTCCTTCACCGCAATCGCCTCGTTGTTCGAGTCCACGATGAATAGCGCGTCAGGCAGACGCTTCATGTTCTTGATGCCGGCCAGATTGGCTTGGAGGTGCTTGCGTTCCCGCTCAAGCTTGATCACTTCCTTCTTGGTCAGCAGATCGTACCGGCCGTCGGTGGCCATGTCATCGAGTTCCTGAAGGCGCTTCACCGACTTCTGCACCGTTACCCAGTTGGTGAGCAGCCCGCCCAGCCAGCGCTGGTTCACGTAGGGCATGCTGGCACGCGTGGCCTCTTCCGCAACTGCGTCCTGAGCCTGGCGCTTGGTGCCGACAAACAGAATTGTCTTGCCGCTCGCGCATAGTTCCGTAACGAACTTCGATGCGTCTTTGAAGAGCTTGAGCGTCTTCTGCAGGTCGATGATGTAGATTCCGTTGCGCTCGCCGAAGATGTATTCCTTCATCTTGGGATTCCAGCGCTTGGTCTGATGCCCGAAGTGAACACCCGCTTCGAGCAGCTCCTTCATTGTGATCGTGGCCAATGGGCCTCCTTCGTGGATTGCATCCGGGTGGTCGATGCCGGCGCCCGAATTGAACCCGCTTATGCGGGAGATTGAAAAACCAGCTTCCAGCTACCAGCTTCTAGCCCCTAGCTTGACCTTGCCGGAACTCACTGTTCCGAGAGTCCCGATACCTTCTGACTCAGCAAGAAAAAGCTAGAAGCTAATAGCTAGAAGCTAAAAGCTCGCAAGCGGTTTAGCGCTTGCTGAACTGGAACCTCTTGCGTGCGCCCTTCTGGCCGTACTTCTTGCGTTCCTTCTGGCGCGCGTCGCGAGTGAGAAGACCTTCAGCCTTGAGCATTTTGCGCAGCTCAGGGTTGAACTCAATCAAAGCGCGGGCAATGCCCATCTTCACGGCATCGGCTTGCGCGGCAACGCCACCGCCGGTCACGGTGGTCAATACGTCAAAGCTCGGCGCCAGTTCGGTCAAAACCAGCGTCCGCTTGGCCGACACGCGCTGCTGCTCGGTGACGAAATACTCGTCGAATGCCTTGCCGTTCACCTTCCACTCGCCCGTGCCGGGACGCAGGAAGACGCGAGCGATTGCGCTCTTGCGCCGCCCCGTCCCGTAATACTGAACCAGATCTGCCATTCTTTTTAAGCTCCTAGCTTCTAGCCTCTAGCTTCTAGCTTCTTCGTGCGGAAACCGCCTTATTGGCTTTCCCTCAACCATTCACTCCAGCAATCAAAAGCTAGGAGCTAGAAGCTAGCAGCTAAAAGCTGCCTTACGCAATCTTCATTTCCACGGGCTGCTGGGCCTCGTGGGGGTGCTTGTCTCCGCGATAGACCTTGAGCTTGGAGCCCATCTGGCGCCCCATCTTGGTCTTGGGCAGCATGCCCTTGATCGCCTCTTCAAGAATCTTCTCGGGTTTCCGGCTCAACAGGCGCGTGAACGACTCTTCGCGCAGTCCGCCGGGGAAACCGGTGTAACGCCGGTACAGCTTACTCTGGCTCTTAAGGCCGGTGAGCCGAACCTTCTCAGCGTTTATGACGATCACGAAATCGCCCACGTCAATATAAGGAACGTACTGGGGATTCAGCTTTCCGCTCAGCACACTGGCGGCTTTAGTGGCCAGCCGGCCCAGGGTCTGGCCGCTCGCATCCACTACGTACCACTTGCGGCTCACATCTTTGCCGCTGGGAACAAAGGTCGACATCTTTCTTCTGCCCTCTCAAAAACCTGCTATCAGCTCTTAGCTTTTAGCCTTTAGTTCTTTCCTACCGCAGTTGCCGCTTCAGCGACCCAATCCTCTAAGCACAAGCAGGAAAAGCTGGAAGCTAAGAGCAGGCAGCAAAAACCTCGCGCGAAGCGCATCCGCCCACGCAAAACACGCGGGCCTTAAATTCTACCCACTGCCAAACAAACCTGTTCGGGTGAGGATTGCGGGGGTTAGCTCATCCTGAGCCGGGTTGGCGCCGGAAAACTAGAACAAAACCGGCCACCGGTTGCCTGTCTCCGGCAATCCCCGCCAGGGAAACTGCCAGCCGAGTCCGGTCTTACTGCATTGTCTTTTCAAGGTTTAACCCTCAAAAAGAGCCATCGCACAGACCCCAGGCGCAACACCGCGCAAGGTCTTCAGAATACTCGAAAACGGGTGCAGAGTCAACGAAAAGCAAGGCGGGCGAGTCAGTAAGTCCGCAGCCTCAACGCCCAATCTAAATCGGACACATAAATGGGATGCCCAGTTCCATCGCATTTGGGGACCTGGGAATCCTGCATTGTGGCTAAGATCAGCTCCTACTTCGCGGTCGGGGCCGCCGGTTGCGGCTTCTCAAGCTCCTCCAGTTTGCGCTTCGTCTCCGCGTCGTTTGGGTTCTTTTCAAGGACTTTTTGGTAATTTTGAATGGCCAGGTCTTTCTGGCCGGCCTTCGCGTACGCCTCGCCCAGGCTCCCGTAAACGCCGCCGGAGTCGGGATAGAGTTGCGCGTTCAACTCCAGCACGTCAATCGACTGGGCATAATGTTCGCTCATCAGCAGCTCGTAACCCCAGGTGTCGACCACGCCCTGATCCAGCTTGAAGTCGGCGTTCTGTTTGTGGAAGTCCGCGTAGACGTCCTTGATGTGGTCGAATCCCCGTTTGCCCACCTCCAGCCGGAAGCTGTCGTAAGTCTGCGGAGGGCCAATCGCGGCGCGGAAGTTCACCGTGAAGAAGTGCTGGGGCGCGCCATTCTCAGCAGGCGTTTTTTTGAGCCAGGCCATCGCCTCTGCGTTGTGCTTCAGGTAGGCGTTCAAATACGTCAGCGTGTAGCGGGCCATCCACGCGTATCCGGGAATGCCCTGGTCGCGGCCATAGTCGGCCTTTTCCTCGTTGGCAAAATCTTTCCAGCTATTCTCATTGCGCTGGTACACCGAGCTGTATTCCACGTGAATCATGCCCAGCATGCGCGTGGTGATCAGGTCGCCGTGGGTCCAGGCGTTCAGCACGCTGGATCCCTGGTTGCCGGGGCCGCTCAGGTACTGGGCCTGGTCTTCGATGGTGAATTCGCCCTGCGTGAAGAAGAGCAGCGGAATGGTCATGCGATCGGGATGCACGTCGCCGTCCTTCACCAGGCCCGGATAATAGCGCATGCTGCCGTCCATCGCCACCAGCGCGGCGATGCGGCTGTCGTGCGCGGCGGCAAACAGGTTGCCGATGCCTCCCCAGCTGAAACCGGCTACTGCCACATTGGCGGAGTCAACATTGGGGAGCCGCTGCGCGTAGCCCACCAGGAACGAGATGTCGCGCGCCTGCGCGTTGATCCCAGCCAGATCGCCGGTCATGGGCCGGTCGACCGCGCCCAGCGCGCCAGTGGCGACAACGATGTATCCGTGCGAGGCCAGGTACTCGCACAGGTCAACATTTTCCCAAGCCATGTTTCCAAAGCTGGGCGCGTAGATCACGATTGGAAAATGGCCCGCGACGGGCCTTGCATCGCGGACGCTCCACAGCGGATCCTGCATGGCCCCGGCCAGCCCGGTCTTCCACTCGTTCCAACCCTCCCACAGGTGCGGCTTGCCAAAGCTGGTCTCAGTTTCGAGCAGCTTGAAATAATCGCCCACCACCATGGGCGGGGCGGTCGACTTTTCGGCCGGATACCAGACGAGCGTCTGCAACGGCCGCGCGCGTTCGCCGTCGATGGGCTTGCCGAGAATGTCCACCGCCGGGCCCCAGGTGCGGGAAGTGTCGTACTGCTCCACCACTTTGAGGCCCACGGCATACGCACCGGGCGGCTCAGTAAAATGGAAATGCGGCGCGTCTTCAGCCAGTGCAGTCGAACTCGAAATAGTAGCGATAATGCCGCATAGAACCAGAGTCTTTCGGATCACGGATACCTCCATCCGGGAGCAGTCGGGAATTGAGGAGTAGCTGAGTAAATGGTATCGCGCACGTCGCGGGCTAACGACGCTGGAGAATCAGAACGATAATACGCGGCGGGTGCCGGGTGGTGAACAGAACGACAGCTTTCACCATTCTGCTCCCGGCGTTTTCCACCCGCAGTTGTACGCCAGGCTCCACATAAAGTAGGTTGTGTTTTATATCGCAAGCTCGCGAGTATGATCAGACACCACCGAAAGAGAGAGGAATCATGGCAAACGAGGTCACCGCAAACCAGAAAACCATCCTCAAGAACCAGGGCACAATCATCAAGAATCAGAAATCGATCCTGGGCAACCAGGGCGACATCAAGAAGAACCAGAAGTCCCTCGACAAGATTCTGACCAACCAGAAAGGAATCCTGGCGAACCAGAAAGACATCCTCGTCAACCAGAAGGGGATCTTGGCCAATCAGAAAGGGATCCTCGCCAACCAGAAAGAAATCCTGGTTAACCAGGCGGCGATTCGCGAGGCCCAGCCGAAGCCGGCCCCTGCGCCGCCACCTGCGGTCTAGTACGGATTCCCAAAATCATGAGGACCATCGGGCATGGCAAAGCTTCTGCGGTGCGCGGAGGCGCAGGTGAACCCCGGTCGAACAACGCCGGCAATGAGACCGGCGCTGCTTCATCGTCGCTTCCCTGCTACTGCCAGCGAATGGAATCGGGGCGCGAGAACGATTAAGATTGGACCTGCCCAATCGAATACTCTTGAGCGCGTATCGCAAGGAGCAGGTTCTGGCCGAAGCATTGACACCGGTGAAGAAAGATCCGTTGCGGGTGGTTGCCGCGGCGCTCATCGTTGCGTTCGGCGCCTGTCTCATCGCGGCCATCCAGTTCGCAACCCAGACCGACCAGAAGACTACGCAGCGCGACTACATCCAGTATTGGGTGATCGGCCAGCGGCTCATTCACGGCGCCGATCCCTACGATGTGTCCGCCATTACCCAGCTTGAAGAGCAGGCCGGACTGGGCAGCAGTCAGCCGCGCATCAGCCTGAGCCCGCCGGCGGTACTCCTCCCCATGCTGCCGCTCGGCCTGATGAGCCCCAGGGCCGGCTACACGCTCTGGTGGCTTGCGATCATGGGTTGCCTGTCAGTGGCGTTGTGGCTGCTGTGGCGGCTCAACGGGCGGCCCGACAGTCGCATCCACCTCTTCGGCTACGCCTTTGCCCCGGCGATCGTTTGCCTCATCTCAGGCCAGCTCAGCATCTTTCTTCTGCTCGGCATCGTGTTCTTTCTCTCGTTACTCAAGAAGCGGCCGGCACTGGCCGGCGCCACGCTTTTACCTTGCATGCTCAAGCCGCACCTGTTCCTGGTCTTCGCGTTTGTGCTGCTGCTGTGGATTGTTGCGCGCAAGGCCTGGCGCGTACTCTCCGGATTCATCGCAGCTCTCGCCGTCAGTTGCGCCATTCCTCTGCTTTTCGACGCTCACGTGTGGCAGCAGTACTTCAGCATGATGACCAGCATTCGCATCATGCACGTCTTCATCCCCACCTTCGGAATGGTGTTGCGTTTCATCATCGATCGCAATGCCGTGGGGCTGCAGTTTTTGCCGGCCGTGCTGGGATGTGTATGGGGAGCCTGGTATTTCAGGGCCCACCGTGGCGACTGGGATTGGATGCGCCACGGGCCGCTGCTTCTGTTGGTCTCCGATGTCTGCGCGCCCTACGGCTACTTCACCGACGAATGCATTCTGTTGCCATTCATTCTCGCCGGACTTTATCACTCCACCAGGCTGCAGCGGTCGATCCTGGTGCTGGCCGCCATCAACGTGGCCGCGCTCATTGAAGTCTTCTCCGACGTGAATATCATTTCGCCGTGGTACCTATGGTCGGTGCCCGCGTGGTTCACATGGTATTTGTATTCGACCAGGAACCGGATTTCGACGGCTGCATAGCTGGCCGGCGTTCCCTCTACCAGCCTGACTCATTCCACGACTCAACGCGGTCTCTGCCCCTGTTTTTGGCTTCGTAGAGGGCGCGGTCGGCGCGCTCAACCAGCGTCGCCATCTCAGTATCGTTGGACGGCTGCATGGTGGCCACGCCGGCGCTGATAGTCACAATGCCTTGCGGGTCGGCGACGTGCGGCAATCCAACTTCGAATATCGATTGGCGAATGCGCTCGGCCAGCAGCGAGGCCATGTTCGGGCTGGCGCCGGGAAGAATGACCGCGAACTCCTCGCCGCCGTAACGCGCAACCAAATCAGTGGCCCGCAGCGCGGATTGGGCCAGAATCGAGGCTACCTTGCGCAGGCACTCGTCCCCTGAAGGATGGCCGTAGTGGTCGTTGTAGAGCTTGAAGCGATCCACATCGATCATGAGCAGCGAGAGATTGAGGCGTTCGCGGAAGGCGCGCTGCCACTCGCGGGCGAGTTGCTTGTCGAAAGCCCGGCGATTGGCCAGTCCGGTAATGTGGTCGCGGCCGGCATTGGCATCAGCCTCGTAGAAGGCCGCCGTCACGGCCTGCTGCAGCCTGTCGCGCTCCCTGAGCGCGGAATTCACTGAATACAAAAGGATGAGCGCAACGCACAAAAAACATTGCAGGATGAAGATGCTATGGATGAACATGCCGGCGCGCACCAGCGCGAAGGCGCCGTGAGAACGCTCGGTCATATACACCGCCGGTCCGGCGATGAGGATGATGCCAATGGCCGAGCCCGAGCTGCCCAGCCGGAAGATAGCCAGCAATAGCGCCGGAATCAGCATGAAGTCAACCGGCAGTCCATCCATGGCAAACACCAAGGTGGAGAGGAGGCCGAGCCCCAGGAGGATGGCGATGGTTTCTGTCCTTTTGCCGTGCCTGAACAGGGACTCGACTTCAGTCTTATCCATGGCCAGCACCAGCGGCGTCACAACTGCAATTCCCATCACGTCGCCGATAAACCATGTGGTGACCGAGAGCATGCTGGTGGGAGTTCTAAGTGCCATAAGGATGAGTTCAATGAAGGCACTGGAAGCCAGCGGCGCCAGCAGGATGCCGAAGATCACAAAGCGAATCAGGGTTCCGATTCTGGCGAGATCGGGTTTGGTGGCATCACGATTCGAAAGCAGCGATGCGGCAACCAGCACTTCAACCGTGTTGCCTGCCGAGAACAGGAGCGACTGCGAAAGGGGAAAGCGAAAGTAGCTATGAGCGATGACGTTGGCCACAATGCTCGCGGCCACGTAAACGGGCCAGCACCGCCGCGGCAGCCGCAAAAGGAACGCCAGAAGCAAACCGTTCGCAGGCCAGATAATGTCTGCTACCGCGGGTGTCCGCGTTAATGCATTTCCACCCCACGAAACCACCAGGTAAAGCAGAAACACGTAGCTGAAGTGCGCCAGGGACTCCGGGCGGAGGCGCGTGAACGCCCGCGCAAGGCGCGAAATTGGGGTTGAATCACCTGGCTGAAGATTGCTGCCGAGGGACGTATTCTGCATGGCCGGTTCATTACAAGCATTACAACCAATCCCTCGGGAAGCAATAGCAAACCTGCGGGAGAACCAATTCCACGTAAGTGCTGGCGGCCGGTTACCAAGTCATCAAAAGCATTATTCATCTCGCAGCGCAGCCATGGGTTCGAGCCTGGCGGCGCGGCGGGCCGGGAGCCAGCTTGCTGCCAGGGCAACCACGGCAATGGCCAGCGTGACGCCTCCGAAGACCACGGGATCGCTAGAACTGACGCCGCGCAGCAGGCTGGCCACCAACCGCGCCAGCGTAAAGGCCATCAGCAGTCCCACGGTCAACCCGATGCCGGTAAGCCACGACGCGCGGCGCAGAATCATGCCCAGCACATTTTCGCGGCTGGCGCCCATGGCGAGCCTCACGCCGATTTCGCGAGTGCGCTCTCCCACCAGGTTGGCCATGACAGCAAAGATTCCGATGGCTGCGAGCAGCAGGGCGATGAGCGCGTCCGATCCCATATTGGCGGCGGTGTACATAAGGCCAACGAGTGCCTCGTGTTGATACTGCGCCCAGCTTTCAACATTCTGAAGCGGCAGCATGGGATCGAGCTGGGCCAGCGTTTTGCGAGCCGGTGCGGCCAGCGCCAGCGGATCGCCGTCGGTATAAATGAGGAATGTTGCATCATTATCCGGAACCTGCAAAGCGCTCATGTAAATAGCGGGGTGCGGTACCTGGTCCCACATTCCGTAGCTGGTTTCGCGGGCCACTCCCACAATGGTGAGCCACGGATCTTTGCTGTCGCTTCCGCCCATGCGTACATGCTTGCCGATCGGATTCTGGCCGGGGAAATACTGCGATACGAACCGCTCGCTCACCACCGCCACCGGCATCGCACCCAGTGCGTCGCTGCGTGTGATTCCGCGGCCTGAGACGATGGGAATATGGAGAGCGTCGAAGTAGCCATCGCTTACCGGGAGGTGCAGCACGCTCTGGAATTTCCCCGGCATCACGGGACGATTCTCTATTTCAAAATCCTGCAGCCAGGCGTTGTCGCTGTAGGGTAGAGCGGCTGTAAAATCGGCATGCTTTACACTCGGCAAAGCGCGTAAACGGTCAAGGCTGTCGCGATAAAACGCCGCACGCTTTTCCGGCTCGTCGTAGCGGAACTCAGGAAGTGTCACATGAAAGGTCAGGGCGTGCTGAGGCGAGTAGACGTCGGAAAGATGCAGCAGCGAGTCCATGCCCTTTGAGATGAGCGCGGCGCCGATGACCAGCGCCACTGCAAACGCAATCTGGGCAACAGAGAAGATGGTACGGAGGCGCGCGCGACCGGTGCCGACAGACGAGCGCGCGCCGGCCTTTAATTGCTCCACGGGATTGACGCGGAGGGCCTCAAGCGCAGGCGCGATAGTGGCGACCACGCCGGCTATGACGGCCAACAACAGCGAGAAAGCCAGTGCGCGGCCGTTGAGTGTGGTATTCGCCCATCCCGGGATGTACTTTGCGATGCGCGCCGGCATAGTAATGACGGTGAAGTGCAAATGCAGCCAGCCTACGGCCAGGCCTCCGGCTGCGCCGATCAAGGCAATCACCAGATTCTCCGTCAGCAGTTGACGCAGCACCCGCCAGCGGCTGGCGCCAAGTGCAGTGCGCATTGCTATCTCAGGGCGGCGAGCCACGCCGCGTGCCAGTTGCAGATTGGCCACGTTGGCACACACCACAAGCAGAACAAAGAGCGTTGCGCCCATGATGAGCCGGTAGTAGAGAGGCGTGTATTCGCCGTTGATGTCATCCAGAAGCGGCTCAACTCGCACCGTCCAATCCAGGTTGGTTCCCGGATACTGTTTCTCGAGTCCGGCCGCAACAATGCGCATTTCGCTCTGCGCCTGCTCAACCGTCACACCGTCGCGCAGCCGGCCTTCAACCAGGTAGTCATGCGACGACCGGTTGGCCAGTTCTTGCGGGGAGGGCGCGAGGGGCAGATAAAGATCGGCATTCGACGGATACTGCACCGCTTTCGGCATCACGCCGATAATCTGATACTTGCGTTTATCGAGGTCGATGCTGCGGCCTGCCACATTGGGATCGGAGGCAAAATTACGCTTCCAGAAACCGTAACTGAGTACGGCGACGTCATCGTGACCGGGCTGGGAATCAGCCTGCGTAAAGACGCGGCCAAAATACGGCTGAGCGCGAAGAACTGTAAAGAAATTCGGCGAGGTGAGAGCGGCCTCGACCTCCGTAGCGCCGTCACCACCGGTCAGTGCCATGCTGGCCTGCGTGCGCACGGCCATCGATTCAAAGGAACGGCTCTGGCGCTGCCAGTCCTCAAAGTTGGCCAGCGCCACCCAGTGAGTATCTCCGCTCTTCTTCTGCTCGGCAATCGTCACCACGCGATCGAGTTGTGGCACGGCAAGGGGGCGTAACACGACCGCGTCCATGCTGCTGAACATCGAAGTGTTGATGCCGATGCCGATAGCCAGGCTCAGAACGGCAGTCAGGGTGAATCCGGGCGACTTGCGAAGCTGGCGGGCGGCGTAGCGCAGATCCTCATAAAAACTTTGCATGGCATCTCCGAGAAAGACAATTCGGACGCGAACACTGATGCAGGTAGCATTCCAGCAGCCAAACCGGTCTCAATTGGGCCGAACAAAGCGCATGATTCTGAACGGGTTATTCCGTAAGCGTCCGCAAACCTCGCGCTACCCATGTTCGGTATCGAACAAATCCGTTCACTGGCGAACACCGGTTGATGGGCCCAAAGAGTGATCCAAATCACATACCGACCCGAAAGCTCCGAGCTAGGCTTCAGTCAATCGCAAGCGGATTTCCCCGGGAGGTTGAAAAGATGACTAATACTATTTCCATCTTTTCTCACCGTTCAAATCACATTGAGTCACAAGACGAAAACGAACGTTTGCAGATTTGCCCCGGCGAAAAGGATAGCGAGCGCCCCTCAACGGACAAAGGCATTCTGGCCCGCATGGTCATTGAATCGCAGCGAGCGTCCGCGATAGGAGTCGGTCCGGCACGGGACTTCTCGCAAGTATCCCTGAGCGAGCTGATCCAATATATCGTCCGCACCCACCACGACTATATTCGCGAAGAGATGCCCAGACTGCACGCGCTCTGTGAGCGAGTGCTGGCTGCACGTAGATGGGTGAATCCAGAGCTGATCGAGCTGGCCCGCAAGCTGCGCCGCATGTCGGGCGACTTGACCTTTCATATGAGCCACTGCGAAAACAAGGTGTTTCCCTACATCGAGGCGCTGGAGACCAGCGGGAGAGATGGCACGCCGCTTGCCGGGTCATCGGCGGAACGGGTCGAAAGCCTGATTGAAGAGGTGATGGTGGGCCACGCCCCCGCGGGAGAGATGCTGCGGCAGATAGAAGCCGATACCGGCGGATTCACGCCGCCCGAAGACGCCTGCCCCGACATGATCAGCCTGTACGAGGGATTAAAGGAACTGGCGCGGCGGCGCAGCAACCACGTTCAACTGGAAGGGTACATTCTCTTTCCCCGCGCGCTGGCCCTGGAAAAGGAAGTCATGGCGGCGTAGGAGCAAGGCTTCAGCTTTCAGCTTCCGGCTATTGGCTATTAGCTTTTCTGCGCCGCGGGCAGTACAGCCAGTACTCGACAGCGAAGTTTGTCGGCCGAACTCCAGGCCAGGGGCATTTCGCTGTCCATGCAGGCACAATCGCCGGCCTCGAGAATCTCGTGCATGCCTCCAGCATCAAGCTTCAGCTTTCCTTCGAGCACATACACCAGGCCGTTGCTCTCGTGCGTGGCATGGATTGCCATTGGCGATCCTCCTGGAGGAAACTCGATCATTTGTGCAGTCATTCGGCAGCCCGAACCGGCACCGTTCAGCGGCGTAATCCTCACCGTCTCCGGCCCGCGCGTGGTTCCCTGCAGGTGTGCCTTGCGCGTGATGGCGAGAGAGTGGCGCGTGGGCTCGCCGAAAAAGTAGCTGAGGCCCACTCCGTAAATCCGGCAGATGGTTGAGAGTGTGGGCAGGGTGGGAATCATCCTGTCGGTTTCGAGCTTTGACAGCAGCGCCGTTGAGAGCCCGGTTTCAGCCGCGAGCCGTGAAAGTGTGAGCCGCTTTTGTGTGCGCAGAGACCGCAGTTTCAGTCCAATGCAATAAGGTTCCAGTGACCATTGGGCGTACGAAACAGTCTTAGGCATCGATTGCTCCCTTGGGGTGTTAATGGCTGCTAACCAGTGTACGGCAATCTCGCGGCCGCCCGCCGTAACGCGGGCGGTAAACATTAGTGCAACAAATGCATGACGAAAGTGACGACCAGCGCTTGAACCCGTCCAATCCCGATGCGCTTTTGCGGCACGGGCACGACAGTTTACATTTAAGGTAGTGCGCCGGTAATGGCGCCGCATGCAGCCGGCTATTCCTTCACTGGGGTTTATCGACAAACGCTCCAGGACCGGCATTTAAGTGCCCTGCGCTACAACGCACGCTGGCAGCCCGCGCATCAGAAGAGCTGAGCGCCGGAAAAATGAAACCGGCAATGAGTCACTGACTCTATTGCCCCACTCCCCCAATAAGAGGCCGAAAACTCAATGACACGACATGCTTTTTGCATTTCCGATCATATTTGCCGCGCCGCATCCGCGCTTCTTGCGCTGGTGGTGGGCGCAAGCCTTGCCGGCGCAGCAAATGCTGAGCCTGACAAGAAACCGGCCGCGCCGGATGTGCTGGTGCTGAGCGATGGCGACACACTCCATGGCAAGTTTGTAAACGAGATCGGCGGCAAGGTGACCTTTCACACCGACTCGCTGGGCGATGTGACGCTGGGGTGGGACAAGATCAAGGAGCTGCACACTACTGAGAAATTTGGCGTGCTTCAGCAGACCGCAAACACCAAAGGCAAGCATGCGGCCGCCAGTATTCCGAGCGGTACGATCGATGTGAGCGACGGCAAAGTTACCGTAAATGCCGAGGGCGCGCCCGCCACGCTTCCGGTTGCAAAAGCCCAGTACGTGATGGATGAAAGTGTATTGCGGAGGCAGGTGTTTACAGCGCCACGCTTTTTTGCCGCATGGAACGGCGCGGCCACGGCAGGGGCAACAATAGTTTCGTCAACCACCGATCAATACACTTTTTCGGGCGCACTTAACATGGTGCGCGCGATCCCGGTGGTTCCATGGCTCAACCCGCGCAACAAAACGCTCTTCGCCTTCAATGAGTCGTACGGCAAGATCACCCAGCCGGCCTATTCGTATCCCGCAACTCCGCCGGCCACAGGAAGCGTGGTAGTGCCTGCGGTTGTAACCAAGTCATCCATCACCCACGCCGCAGCCGAGCGCGATGAATATTTCTCGCCCCGGGTCTATGTGCTGGCGCAGGTGGCATTCGATCACAATTACGCGCAGGAATTGCAGTTGCAGCAAATCTATGGCGGCGGCTTTGGGTGGACGGTGTTGAAAAAGCCCAATCAGGAATTCGACTTGAAGGGCACAGCGCAATACGAGAAGCAGCAGTTCATTCCCAGCACGGGCGACGCGAATCAGAATCTGATCGGCTCAACCTTTTCGGCGAACTATCTGCTGCACGTGAAGAAGATCAACTTCTCGCAGGCGCTTTCATACATCCCGGCGTACAACCAGATGAGCGCCTACTCGGCCAACGAGACCGACACCGTGGCCTTCCCTGCGTTCAAGAACTTCAGCTTTTCGGTGGGCACGCTCGATACGTATCTGAACGATGCGCCGTTCGGAGCGACGGCATCGAATCCGCCCACCAAGCCAAACTCGTTTCAGTTCACGATGGGACTGACCTACGTGATCAAGTCGAAGTACTAGCGGCTGCATTTCTCACAGTCGCGCACTCAATAACAGCTTCGGGCCCCTGGTAAGTTTCCGATGGGCTTTAGTGCACAATCGAGGAAAACTCACAACGCGCGTGATTCGATATAAAAAATTTAAGTTCAATCGTTTACGGTGTTTTTGCGGAAGCGTGTAAAAGCGCGCAAATAGGTGCAAAATGACTAAATCTGCACCGAACCCGGTTCAAAACATCGATATTCCGCGAACAAATGTAACAGCAGTTTTGTTACACTTTGCGATCTAAATAGCTTTATCCGCTTGAACTTGCCATCTCTAGCCCCTATTAACTCTTGGAACACCCCCGGGAGGGGGGGGGTACGGACCGGGGACATGGCTGACATTTTGAACTGGGCGCATCTCCGACACTGCACAAGTCCAGGGGCGTAAGTCTAGAACGTCTTGATGGGCTGGAGAACGAGCAATGAATTGGAGTTCAGCGGCAAGGTGACTTCTTCGGTCAGCATGTTTCTACTCTGCGCGCATTACTCGTAATTCAAGGCAATCGGCGAACAACAAAACTGCGGTTCAAGATGTCCGCCCGACGGCGACCAGGAATCCACTGTAATCTCGCGTCCTGCGGCCTTGCCGTCGTGCTGCTCCCAAGTCTCAGAATCACGGCCTGCCCAGGGAGTTCAAAGGTTCGCGGCAAAGATGCCGGCAACTGTGCCTTCAAAGCCACACCTCGCGCTAACGCCCGCGAAGCGGTGTTAAGAGATTTCCGTTCCAATCCACAACCAGGAAACAGTTTTGTGGAAAACAAGTGACTTAAAACACACAGAGTTACCGGCTGGATGGTTCAGAAGATTACAGTTAACTAAAGAGTAATTTGAATTGGTTACCTTCTTCATTAAATTTGTCCCAAACACCACTTCTAGATCGACTCCAAATGTGCATAATGGATTGAATTATCAGAAACGGCGTTCAATGAAGCGCCGGGGCTCATGTGATTTTTTTGTAGTTTTTACCCCAGAAAAGCGAGAGCGTTATCCGTAGTTTTGTTTTTGTATCAGGTATGAATCCACCGCGCTGAATCGTCGTGTGCTGGAGCAGGCATTTGTGGACCTGCGCGTTGGGCCCGTGCCGGCAAGCCACGTTGAGTTGGCTGATGCGGATTTTGATGCAGTTCTTTCCTCGGACGCTCCCGTAAAGCGTTTTCCCGCTTGCCCAAGCCGGGCGAGATGATGAGTTTGTGCCCGGATTCCCGGCCAGACGAGCGTGGAGAAACGCGGAAAAGCGTTGGTACGGATGGAGAACGGTGGATCGATGCCGGCAGGCAAAAGGCAGCCGGCTTATAGATTTGGCAAATTCCGGCTGGAGCCCGATGGTACGTTGCTACGCGGCAAAAAACGCGTTCATCTTCCGGCGGAAGAGACTGCCGCGCTGCGGCTGCTGCTGGAGCAGCGAGGCAAGCTGGTTACCCGCGCCGAGCTGAGCCGGGCCATGGAGCAGGATGCGCGGGGCGACTTTGAAAACGTTAACGAGGCTATCGTATCGCTGGGAAAACGTCTCGGGCCTGAAGTACAGATCGAGCCGGTGCTGCGACAGGGATTTCGCTTTGCAAGCGACGCACAAGAACTCTCCGCGGCGCCGCCGGCGGCGTTGCCGCACGTAGCCATCCTTCCTATGACCGCGGAGTTCGGAGTTGCGGAGTATCTGGGCACAGCGGTGACCGAGGGAGCGTTTGACCGCCTGGCCCGCAGACGACCAGCGGTGTGTACGCTGGCCGCGAAGGAGTCTGTCGCGACGCTGGCGCGGCAAAGCCTGACCGCCGTAGAGATCGGCCGAGCGATGTGTGCCGACATGGTTTTGACCGGCACGCTGCGCGCGTTGCCGGCACACCACCGCCTGCGCGCCGAGATGATCAACGTTGAAGACGGGCTCTCGTTGTGGAGTGAAGATGAGCTAGTGGAACGGGCTCAGATTGCGGGGCTGGAGGCGGAGCTGGCGCGGCTGATTGCGATGCGGCTGGAGGGGGGCTCCGTTTCAATCTCGGCTTCGGCCGAGCCGGATGATGGCGAGTTGCAGGAACCACAGAATCGCGAAGCCTACGAGCTCTACCAGCGTGCGCGATTCGAGTGGCAGTCGCTGGAGCGGCACCGGATGCAGGACGCCGTGCAGCATTTGATACGCGCCAGCGAACACGATCCCTCACTGACGGCCGCGCGAATTGACCTTGCGCACCTCGCAATTACCGAGGCCTTCCACGGCTATCTGTCGCCATCGTTGGCCGTTGACATGGTGCGCCGCGCAGCCAGGCCGGGATTCGACTCGCGCGCCGGAGAAGCGATTCTGCCAGCCGTGGGGTGGGTGAGCTTCCACTACGATCGCGATCTGCGCGCGGCACTTGACGCGTTTGCGCGCTCGAGGCATTTGCCTCACGATCCCTGGGTCACTCGCGCGCGCATTATGCTGGCGCTCAGCCGTCGGCGCTTTGAAGAGGCCGAGCAGATGCTGCACGATGCCCTTGGCACCGATCCCTTCTCCCCGTGGCTGCACGCGCGGCTGGTGTGGACCCAGCACCTGCTGGGCGATTCGGCGGCATGCGTGCGCGAAGTCAATGCCGCGCTTCAGCGGTTTCCGTTGCATGAAGGCGTCGAGATGTACGCGGGAATCATTCTCGCCTTTAACGGTGATGCCGAGCGCGCCGTGAAACTGGCCGGAGCCCTGGAGCACCGGCGGCCTTACTTCGACCCCGCGGTAGCAGTTCACGCCTACACGCTGGCCGTAGCAGGACGGAGCGAAGAAGCTCGCTCGATTCTGGAGCGGCTGGAGTGGATGGGCCGCGAGCGCTACGTAATGACCTCGCTCTCGGCTGCCGTATATGTGGCGCTGGGCGAACACGACCAGGCGCTGGCTCAACTCGAGGCCGCGAATGAAGCACGCTGCCCATGGTTCTTCCAGGCCCTCGCCGATCCACGCCTTGCCCCCCTGCACAATGCGCCGAGATTCCGTGAGCTTGAGCAGATTCTGATGAATATGGAACGGGTTGCGGGGGAGTGAGCGAGCGGACGGGTCGGGGGCTGTGAGAGATTCGAAGCTTCCCAGGTCTCAAAATCGAGACCTGGGGCACCCAACGTTTATGTTACGGCTGACTGACTGGCTGGCTATCTCGCACCCGGCACGAGGCTTTGCCATTCCGCAATTTTTTCGCGGATGGTCTGTTGCATTTCGGAGTCGCCTGCCTGCTGGGCGACGGCAAGCGCGCGTTGGGCCGCAGTTACAGCCTGGGCCGGCCGGCCGGTCTCAGAGAACATCAACGCCAGAAACCACAAGCTCTGCGCGTCTTTGCCGCCGCTGATCTCGGCGGCTTTTTCAAAGTGCGGCACGGCCTCGTTAAAACGGCTTTGGGCAGCCATCACGCGTCCCAGGTTAAATTGGCATTCGAAGCAATCGGGCGTAAGCTGCACCGCTTTTTCCAAATGTTCATCAGCGCCAGTGAGGTCGCCATTCCTGGCCAGAGCTGCGCCCAGAGTGTTGTGCGCGGGCGCTGAATCAGGATCGGCATCGAGAGCCTTTTGGCAATGAGCGATGCTCTCATCCAGCCGTCCCTGATCAAGCATTGCAGCCCCCAGACCGGCGTGCGCCCTGGGGTCGCCCGGAGTGGCTTCCAGCGCCTTGTTGAAGCTCTCGATTGCGTCATCCAGTTTTCCGGTCCGCGCCAGCGCGTAGCCCAGGTCAGCGTACACCGCTTCGTTCCTCGAACTGGTTGGGTCGGCATTCAGAGCCGCTTTATATTGCTCCACCGCCTCCATCACATTTCCCTTTTGCTCCAGCGCCTCGCCCAGTTCGAAATAGGTCTTGGCGTCGCCCGGCGAAAGTTCCAGCGCCTTATGGTAGTGCTCGATCGCCTCATCCAGTTTGCCCGCTCGACGCAAATCCGCAGCGGTGTCGAACTCGTGGAAGAAACTGGCCAGCGGCGCTTCGAGTTTGTCCCAGTAGTTCTGCGGAATGTTCACGAACTCGGGCAGATTCACGGCCCGGTTGGCGGCTGTCGAGTTGTCAATAAGAATTGCCGGACTGGAGTTGCCGTTCTCATCGATGTGCGTGAGATACATCTGCGTGTATGGCGACCGCGCCTTTGACGAAAAAACCAGCCAGCGACCATTGGGCGAAAAGCTGTGCCACGAGTTCATAGTGGGCAAATTCGAACTCAGCTCGCGTGCCTTGCCGCCTTCAAACGGCACAATGAAGAGCTTACTGTCGGGCCGCATCAGCAATCCGTTGTGCGCCTCGACAAACACAATCCACTTGCCGTCGGGAGAGACCTTGGGGAAACTGTTGCTCATGCCGTTCTGCGACGCGCCCTCAATACGCTCCGGCGCACCACCCTTGCCATCGTTGAAGGGAATCCGGTACAGGTCGTACTGAATTTGCGTCTCTTTCGGATCGTTCGCGAATTCGGCGTTGGCGTGTCCTGGGGGATATGCCGTTCGCGACTCTGCGCGCAGAAACACGATGTACTTCCCATCCGGACTCCAGACCGCGCCGGCTTGCACAAAATGATCGTCATCGGCGCCGGGCAGCGGCTGCAACCGGCCAGTCTCCCGGCTGTACCACGCCAGAATTCCTCGCGTGGGATAGAACACCTGCAGGAACCGGTAATCTTTAAAGTTCATTACGTAGTAGCGGTCGGCAATGTCGCTGCGATGATTGGCCGACATTTGCGACTTGGGATCGTTGATGGTGGTGAGCACGTAGTTGCCGTCAGGCGAAACCTGCGACATGAAGCCGATGCGCAGATTGCCGCCCAGCGGCCCCTCAAACGTGCTCCACTTTACGATGCTGGCGTCGTTCATCGTGGTTTGCGGCTTGATGGTCATCAAGCTGTAGAGGCCGCGATCGTTGTCGGGCCCGTCCACGTCGAGGCCCATGGTTTTGCCATCGCGCGAGAACGAGTGGCAGTTCACGCACGTCGAGCTGCCGGTCATCAGCAGGTGACTCTGCGGCTGCGAAATGTCGCGCAGCCTCCACGCAACAACGCCCAGCATGTGTTTGGGTATGGGACTGATGATTCCCTTCTTGCCTTCGCTGGGAATGAGCGGCACGTCGCGATAAAAAATCGGCGCGCCCACCGGGTCACGCGATGTCTCGATGGTGACTTCTCCGCGCGAGAGCGGGTGCTTCTGCTTATCATCGGCAAATCCGGTAATGGTCACGGTCGCCGATCCACCGGACGAGTTCTTCTTGATCCTGGCCCAGGTCTTTTCGTCGGGCGTCCACGTGTGTCCCTCGGCCTCTTCGGGCGTTAATGCGGGCGGGCGATTATTCTCCATCACCACCCGCTGATCGATTTCGCCGGTCTGGAGCTTGGGCCCGTCTGTCTTCTCGTTAACATGCCCGCCATGCTCGCCGAAGGTCACTTCAACGCGCCAGCTCTTCGCCTCGGCGTCCGCATCGCGCCAGCGGAACACCGGCGCCACAATCTCAGGCGGAAAGATGGAGCCGTTCTGCGGATAGTCAACCGTGATCTTTGCGAGTTCTGCGGACTGAGGCTTTACCGACTTATCGGCCGGCCCGGGTGACGCGAACGAAGCCGCTAGGCAAATCGCTGCGACGAAAAAAGCGGCAGTCGCGCCCGTCAACGCAATCCGTTCCCGCTGCAATGAACCCCCTCGGCGCGCACCTCTCTCAAGGCGTCGCGCAGACACTCAAACACTAATTAAGCGAAGGGGCTTGATGCTGTGATCTGGCTCACTTGCACGACCGACCGGCGCAGCCACACTCCGTGTGAAAAACGGATCTTTCGTTGGGTCTCGTCCAACGGAATCGTCGGCGTGTCGGGTCGCAATCCTCTTGACGTAATCTCCCGCGCTCCATTACCTTTTTTTCAGCGCGAAGGGCGCATCCAGTCCGCGGAAAGGGCCGTGCCCACCTTAGCTCTCCACAATCTGGCGAATCTTCTTTCAGCCTGATCCATGCGGACACTCCAGGCGCATCTTGAAAGGAGCTTCGTATGCCCGACCGCATCCTGCCCGACCGCCCCAACCTCGAACAATACAAGAAGCAAGCCAAAGAACTTCATCATGCTGCTGCCGCAGGCGAGCAGGACGCGTTGGCGCGCTTGCGCAAACACCATCCGCGCCTCCGCAATCTCGACACTTTTTCTCCCAATGCCATCACGTTAGCCGACGCGCAGTTGGTGCTCGCCCGCGAACATGGCTACGAATCCTGGCCCGCATTCCAAAAACATATTGAGACCCTGAGGATCATTCGCTCGGTTGAAGAGATCACCGATCCTCTCAACACGTTCATTGAAGTTGCGAGCGTCGATCGCCATGGCTGGCATGCCTCCGGCACGCTCGAACACCCCGACATGATTCTGGCGAGGTACCCTTCCGTCGCCATGGGCAACATCTACAGCGCTGCCGTGCTTGGCGACGAGGGGACGGTCCGCGCCTGGCTAGCGCGCGACGCATCGCTCGCGAGAATTACCGGCGGCCCTCGCCAGTGGGATGCACTCACCTACCTGTGCTTCTCGCGCTATCTCCGCATCGACAAAGCGCGTTCTGAAGCATTCGTCGCAACTGCGCGAGCGCTGCTCGAAGCCGGCGCGAATGCCAACACCGGCTGGACCGAGTACATTGACGACCCGCCGCGGCCAGTTCTCGAAGCGGCGATCTACGGCGCCGCGGGGCTCGCGCAAAATGCCGGCCTCACGCAACTGCTGATTGATTACGGCGTCGACCCCAACGACGAGGAGACGCCCTACCACGTCCCGGAAACTTACGACAACACCGTACTCGAAGTTCTGCTTCGCTCGGGAAGATTCAACAAGGCAAGCCTCACCACCGTAGCCCTCCGCAAGTGCGACTGGCACGACGATAAAGGCCTTGAGCTTGCTCTCGAGCACGGCGCCGATCCCAATAACTTCGGGCGCTGGAATTCCTCATTCTTGCACCATGCCATTCGCCGCGATAACGGCCTGGTGATGATTGAAGCCATCCTCGACCGCAATGCCAACCCTTATCTGCCGAATCATGCCGACGGCCGCAACGCCGCCCAGATGGCCGCTTACCATGGGCGCGGCGACATCCTGACCTCGCTGGAGCGACGCGGCTTCGAACTGAAACTTGAAGGCCTCGATGCGTTGGTCGCCGCCTGCGCTCGAGCCGACCTGGATACTGCGCGCAGCCTCATTGCCGGCGAGCCGGAGCTATTAGCGCGGGGTCTCGAAATGGGTGGAACGCTTCTGGCACGATTCGCCGGCGCAGACAACGATGCAGGTGTGCGCTGTTTGCTGGCCCTCGACGTTTCTGCTGCTGCGCAATGGCCCGACGGCGATCCTTATTGGGATCTCACTCCGAACTCCACTGCTCTGCATGTTGCGGCGTGGCGTGCGCATCACGACGTGGTCCGAACGCTCATTGCCGCGGGAACGCCTGTAAACGCTCGCGACGCCCGCAACCGCACCGCACTCCAACTCGCGGTGCGAGCTTGCACCGATTCCTACTGGAGGTACCGCCGCCAGCCGGACTCGGTTGCAGCCCTGCTCGCCGCCGGCGCTGCCACCGACGGCATCGAGATTCCCACCGGCTACGACGCCGTCGACGATCTACTGCGCAATCAAAGACCTCCTCTGCTGTGAGGTCAGTAAGTCTCAAGCCGATCCGCGCGGACCAAACCGCGCGAATCGGCGCCAAACCCTATTGGCTATTGGCTACTCCCTCGCGCCCTTTCACCGCCCGGCCGGCCGCCGCGCCCGACGCCCATGCCCATTGGAAATTGAATCCGCCCAGGTGGCCGGTCACGTCAACCACCTCGCCGATGAAGTAGAGGCCGGGAACGCTGCGGCATTCCATGGTCTGCGCTGAGAGCGCGCTCGTGCTCACACCACCTGCCGTCACCTCAGCCTTCTCGTATCCTTCGGTTCCGCTGGGCGTAAACGTCCACGCGTGCAGCCTGCGTTCCATCTCATCGAGCGCGTGATTGGTCCAACTCGAGGGCGCGGCCACGTCCACCAATCGGTCAGCAAGCCTCGCCGGCAACTCCGCACGCAAAGCCGCTTTCATCGCAATCGTGTCGCGGCGGGCATGCGGAGCCTGCAACGCGGCCAGCAGACGCCGCCCGGGCGACCAGTCGATACTGATCGATTCGCGGCGAATTGTTTGCGGTTGGTTCCAATACGACGAGATCTGCAGAATCGCCGGCCCGCTCAACCCGCGATGCGTAAAAAGCATCTTCTCAGTAAAGCTGCGCTTGCCCGCGTTCACAATTACCGGCGCCGAGACTCCGGCCAGGTCAACGAACTGCCGCCGCTCTGCGCCGGCCAGCACCAGCGGAACCAGCGCCGGGCGGCAGGGCTCAATCGGCACACCAAACTGCCGGGCAATCTCGTAACCAAATCCGGTCGCGCCCATCTTTGGAATTGACAGTCCGCCAGTGGCGACAATGAGCGCGGGTGCAGCGAAATGGGCCTTATCTGCAACCACCGTGAACTGGCCTGATGAACCATCGCGGCGCACTTCGCTCACCGCCGTCCCGGTCGTCACGCGTACGCCAGCCTGGGCGCACTCAGCCATCAGCAGGTCCACAATCTGTTGCGCACTGCCGTCGCAAAAAAGCTGGCCCAGCGTCTTCTCGTGCCAGGCAATGCCGTGCCGCTGCACCAGCGCAATAAAATCCGCGGGCGTGTAGCGTGCCAGCGCGCTCTTGGCAAAGTGGAGATTGGCAGAGAGAAAGTTATCTGCCCGCGTGTGCAGGTTGGTGAAGTTGCAGCGACCTCCGCCGGAGATGAGGATTTTTTTGCCCGGTCGCTCGGCGCGCTCCAGCACGGCAACGCGGAGCCCGCGCCGGCCCGCCTCAATCGCAGCCATCAAACCCGCCGCGCCTGCCCCCAGAATGACGACATCGAACCTGTGCTGATTCACGTTGGCTACTTCGATTAGAGCACTCGGACGCGCGGGTAGCTGCGTCAGCTTTCTTGTTCCGGTTCAAGCGCGGGCAGCAAATCGTCTTCACGGGCAGCCCAAACGTAAAGAGTAGGCAGCAGGAAAATGCTGATCATCAAGTTAGCCAGCAGTCCGCCGACAATCACGATCGCAAACGGACGCTGCGAGTCGGAGCCGATGGCATGAGAGAGGGCGGCGGGGAGCAGGCCCAGCGTCGCCACCAGCATGGTCATTACGATGGGACGCAGTCGAAGCACCGCTCCTTCGACGGCCGCCTCCTTAATGGTGTCGCCGCGCGACCGGAGCTGGTTGATGAATTCGATCATGATGACACCGACCTGTACCGACACGCCGAATAAGGCCAGAAAGCCCACCGCTGAAGAGACAGAGAAGTTGGTATGCGTAAGGAACAGCGCCAGCGGCCCGCCCACCGAGGCCATCCCCACGCTGACAAGAATCACCATAGCCCACTTGAACAAACGGAACATGGTGTAAAGGATGATGAAGATCACGACCATGGTGATGGGAACGATGAGCATCATCCGCTGGTTGGCGCGTTTCTGGCTGGCATATTCGCCGGCCCACTCAAGATGGTAGCCGGCGGGTAAATGGACGTTCCGCTGGACTTTTGCGATCGCTTCTTCGACGGTCGAGCCCAGATCGCGCCCGCGCACGGAATACTTGATTGCGATATAACGCTGGCCGCCTTCACGGTAGATTTCTTCGGCGCCGTCGTCGGTTGAAATGCGGGTGAGTTGCGCCAGAGAAATGCGCTCGCCCGACGGCGCCAGCAGCCGGATGTTCTCGATTGCCTCCTGGGTATCGCGGTATTGCCGCTGGTAGCGCAGGGTCACGTCGAAACGCGCCTCGCCCTGCTGCACCTGCGTCAGAGCGCTCGAGCCTACCGCCGTCTGGATCGCATCCTGAATATCGTTGGCGCTGATGCCCCACCGCGCCGCCGCCTTACGGTCGACCTGCAAATTCAGGTTCGGTTGCCCAATCACGCGGAAGATGCCCAGGTCCGCCACTCCATTTACACCGGCCATCTGCTCCTGAATCTCATCGGCATATCGCTCAAGCGTACGCAGGTCGTCGCCATACAGTTTCACGGCCAACTCGCCTTTTACACCGCTCACAGCTTCCTCCATGTTGTCGGAGATCGGCTGCGAATAATTCCAGATAACACCCGGAAACTTGGAGAGCTCGCGGTCCATGGAGGCGATCAGTTCTTCCTTGTCCTGGTGAAATGCGGGGCGCCACTGTCCCTTCGGTTTCAAATCGACAAAGTACTCTGTGTCGAAAAACCCCGTAGTGTCGGTTCCATCGTCGGGGCGTCCGGTCTGGCTTACCACCTGGGTCACCTCAGGGAACGAAGCCATTACAATCCTTGCCCGGTTGGTAAATTGAACTGAATCGGTTGGGCCCTCGCTTGGCGCCAGCGTGCCGCGCACCCAGATCGAACCCTCATCCAGGTGCGGCAAAAACTCCGAGCCGATCGGTCCGCCGAATGCGAGATAAACGCCGAACGCAAAAAGACCGGTCGCAATGCCCACGGTCCGGTAACGGTGCTCGATAGCGGACCGCACCGCAACCCGGTAGTGCGTCGTGAGCCACGCCATGAGCGGATTGTGCCACTCCTTCGTTCCCTTGCTGAACAGCAAGCTGGCCATCACGGGCGCAATCACAATCGAGAACACCAACGCGCCGAAAAGCGCGAACGAGACCGTCCACGCCATGGGTTTGAACAATCGCCCTTCAACGGCCTGGAGCGTGAAAATCGGCAGATAGGACGTGATCACGATCGCTCGCGCAAAGAACACCGGCCGCTGCACCTCGTGCGCGGCGTCCTGAATCTTGATGGCTGGATTGCGCCGATCCTGTTTGCGCCCAAGATGGCGGATGATGTTCTCAATCATCACCACCGATCCATCAACCAGCATGCCGAAGTCGAGCGCGCCCAGCGACAGCAAATTGGCAGGAATATGACTGAGATCGAGGCAGATCGCGGCAAACATCAGCGCAAATGGAATGGTGAGCGTAACGATAACGGCGCCGCGAATGTTACCCAGAAAGAGGAAAAGAATGATGGCGACCAGGATCATGCCCTCGGTCAGGTTGTGCTCCACCGTATCCACGGTGAACTTGACCAGGTCGGAGCGGTCGAGAAACGGAACTACCTTCACGCCCCTGGGCAAGATCCCATGATTGAGCTTGTCCACCTCCTCGTGAATGCCCTTGAGCACCGGATCGCCGTCGTCGCCCTTCTGCAGCAGCACGATTCCTTCAACCGTGTCGGGGTTGTCGACAATCACTCCGTTGGCGAGGTGCGTGGACCTTCCGATCTGGCCGAGTCGGATTTTTGCTCCCTGGTTTACGCTGGCGATTTCGTGCACGAGCACCGATGCGCCATTCTGCGTTTTTACGACCGTGTCTTCAATATCGTGCACACCGGAGTAAAGCCCCAGCGTCTGCACGTTGACTTGCTGCGCGCCTTTCTCAATAAAGCTGCCGCCGCCGTTGGTATTGTTGATGGCGATCTGCTGCTCCACCTGGCCAATGCTCAATCCATAGTCAACCAGTTTGTCGGGATCCAGCGAGATCTGGTACTCCTTGGTCGGGCCGCCGAAACTGGATACATCCACCACCCCCGGAACACTCTTGAATGACTTTTCAAGCGACCAATCTTCGATCGCCTTGCACTCCATCACGTCGTAGGCCGGGTTGGTGCTCTCAACCGTGTACCAGAAGATCTGGCCAACGGGGCTCCAGTCCGTGCCCATCTGTGGAACCAGGTTCTCGGGAAGATTGACTTGGCCGAGCCGCTCCATTACGTGTTCCCGGTTCACGTCGCTGGTGGTCCCGTCTTCAAAGATCAACATGATGCTCGACAGGCCTGCCAGCGTGGTGGAACGCAGATGCTCGAGGCGGGGAATGCCGGCCATCTGGATTTCGACCGGCACCGTGACCTGGCGCTCAATCTCCTCGGCCGAGCGCCCCGGCCACTGCGTAATGATCTGGACGTAGTTGTTGGCAACGTCGGGATATGCTTCGACCGGCAGCGCGCGGAATGAGATGATGCCCCAGACCGTCAATACCACGACGCCGCCCAGGACCAGCCAGCGGCTTCTTAACGCGAAATCCACGAGCGCGCGAATCACTTATTGGTCCCCGTGCCGCAGGGAGTGCTAATCGCTGCAGGCATGTACAAAAGATAACGAAAGTGTAGAGATTATAAACGTTGCTTCGTCAAGTGGCTGAAACACAGCAAATACTGAAATTCCGCCTCGGGCCCCCGTCCAAAACCGGACAGCATGTCGCATTTATGGACAAGTACGGCGAGTGCCCTGTCCCGCCTCAATTCTGCTATCGCCTTTTTTTACAGCGATTTGGACTGGCTTGCAGAGGTCAAGTCAGTGGAAGTCGAATTGCTTTAATCAACGCATCATCGGGCATTATATGGAGGCGAGCAGTGGCCTATTTTGAACGGATGCGAGACATCGTTTCAGAACCTTTCAGTCCCGACGTGATCCGGCAACGCACTTCAGCCGGTTGGCAAATGGTTGCAATTGAGTGGAAGCGCGAGCTGCCCGATGCGGAGGCCCCATCCGCAAGCGAGTTCAATGAGGACGTACCCTACGGCTTGCGGGTGAGTGACGACTGCAGGCGCCTGGAGCCCGATCCCGTCGAGCACCAGGTACTGATGCTGATCATGGACCTGCTGGTGGAGGACTTTTCCTATGCGGAGATCGTCGCCAGCCTGAACGAAAAGGGCTTCCGTATGAGGAACGGCCAGCCGTGGAGCCGCGTCGCCGTCTTCAGAATGATTCCGCGGCTGATCGAAGTCGGCCCAAATTTCTTCTCGTCAGGTGAGTGGGCTGAACGCCGCCACCGCATCGAGCACCCGCATGCTGAAGCAATGGACCGGCCCGCGAAGCAGCCGCACACGTGGCGAAATCTGTTCGGGCGGCGGACGCGGGACTAGAGCTGGTTGCAGAAATATGCCTGATGGAACCCTGAACCATCCCTCAGGGGCTAAAGCCCAGAGTTTTTGCGGCTTTTGCGGCACGGCTAAAGCCGTGCCCTTTCAAAGCCGGGTTGATGCAACCAGTTCCAGGGCCCTCAGCTCCCTGCGGCGGTCTTGCCGCCGCTTTCGTCATTCTTACCCGTCGCTTCTTTTCCCTGGTTTTGAAGGGGTGATTGCGCTGTGGCTGCCTGGTGCTGCTCTTTTTCGGCGAGCTGTTCCTTTTTTCGCTCTTCGGCAGAGATGAGGCTCTCCAGCCTTACCCGGGCAGCACGCCACCTGACGTCACTGGCTTTGCCGGCCTGAGCCAGATATGGGGCAAGTTGGTCGTCGGTGACGGTGCCGTTGTCTCTAAGCAATTGCAAGAGAGCGGCGTACTGTGTCTCCAGGTGTTCAAGAGATGAACTCAATTCATTCAGCAGCTCATGTGCCACATCAACGTTCATGTTGCATGCCTCCATTTGTAATGGATGCGATCGAGCAACAATCTGCTTGTTCGGTTCGTTCCACAAAATGTGATTTGTCTGAACCATGGGCTCTCTGGCGCGTTCTGCTTGAATAACCGCCAGTCCGAAATTACCCCCTGGCTAACATTTTTTGGTTAACATTCCCGTAGGGAAAGGGAGAATTTTATGCCGGTTCAATCATGCGTCCCGATCATTCCCAGCGCTGACCTTGAGAAAAGTCTGCGCCTGTGGGTCGATGGCCTCGGATTTTCGATGAGCAGAGAAATGTACAAGGACGGTAAGCTGATCGGCTGCATGCTGAACAAAGGCAACATGTGGTTCTGGCTGAACCAGCGCGCCGGCAATCCGGGAAAGCCAGAGGACTACAACGGCATTAATCTCTACTGGGCGCCATCCGATATCAACGAAACCCGGGAGCATTTGAAGAGCCTCGGATTCAGCGTCTCAGAGATCGAAGACCGATACTACGGCCAGACCGAGTTCTTCCTCACCGACGACGACGGCTTCTCGCATTGCTTCGGCGTCGCAACACAGAAATAGGCGTAGCCAGTTCCTCTAGGTTCCTGTCAAAACGATCATCGTAATCGATTGCGCCGGAAACGTCAGGTTAAGGCTGCTCGTTGAAGAACCGTGGGGTGGCGGCATTGGGGTTATGCCTGGTTCCGGAACAATCGCGGTCAGGTTCGCAGCGCTATAGATGAAGATGTTAACTGGCGCGATGGGGGTAAAGTTTGCCAGTGACAAAGTGCTGGTAAGAGTGCCGTAGGTCTTGTTGATGACTACGACAGTAATCGCCTGGTCGGATGTGCGTTGGGCCGCATATATCGAAAGCTGGCCTTGATTCGCGCTTTGGGCCGAAAGAGCCGTGTCTCCGAATTGCGATTGGTTTCCATCGTAGTTGCGATAAATCGAATACGCTGTCAGGATTGGAACCTGCATTTCCGCGGTGTTTTGCGGGTCATAGGTGTTCCACCAGATCGTGGCCATGTCCAAACCGTACGCGCCGAAGATGCCCAGCAGATCAGCCTGCGCGAGAGCGCCACTTATGCCGTCTACACCGCCCCAGTTGTATTCAGTGAATGCCAGTTTTGTCCCCGGGTAGTCACGGGAAATCCACGATTGCGCCAGCGGAATCAGTTGCGGAGGCACGGGGGGCGCGGTGTTGGATGCGTTGTTGGGATCGGTGTAATTGGGGTCAGTATAAGTGGGATCCCAGAAAACACGCGTGGAATTCAGACGCGCCTGTTGCACCGACGTGTCACCGGACAGGCTAAACGCCAGGTTATCCGCCGCAAAGTAAGTGTGGAGGTCGAGGTAGTCAAGAAGGCGCTGGCCATTCGCGGCATCATATGCGGCGAACTGTTGAAGGTAGTATTCCGTCAGCGGGATATTGCCGTGAGCCAGGCGATCGATCGGATTGCCGTTTACGCAGTAACAAGGGGGTGTGGACCATCCTGACTCAATATCTTTTTTCGAGTAGAAGAAGCACATCCAGCATGAAAGCACCGGGCCGCTTACTTCTGCCGTGGGATCACTGCTCTTGATTGCCTGGGCATAGGTCAGGCCGTCGTTAGTAAGTTCATCGTAAGTGTTCGGCAGCGGATGGACGTCTCTCTGGGTTGAGTCCCACCATTCGGGCTCATTATCGAGTTCGTAAATGGCGACACCGTTATTGGCCGCATTTCCGAACTTTTCGGTCAGGTAACTCACCCATCCCGCGGCAAAAGACTGGTCGATGGGCTCGCTTGTATCTGTGGGTTCGTTGACGACCGGACTGCCGTTGAGAAGGATCCCATTGCCGCAATCCGGATCGTTGGGATCTGTAGATTGCTGCGCGCCGTACTTTGTTACTGAGTAACTGCACGCAGTGCTGCGCAGAGTGGTCCAGCCAACCATCGGAATCGTGGCCATGGTGCGAGTGCCGCTCGATTGATCCTGCTCAATCTGGGTATTGAAAAGGCTGGCGTCTGGATAACCGGAGTTTGGACCTGGCGTGTTTTCGAAATACCAATCAGCGGCGTTGTTAAAGGTATCGAGCTGATAATTGTACCGCGTGGTTTGATCGCCACCCCAGCGATCAACGGGAAGACTTACGCTGGCAGCGGTTGGCCCGGTGAATGCGCCTTTCCAATCGTTCATCCCATAGATATAAGGACTGATGGCGTGCGTCGGAGCGCCTACATCTACGCTCAAGGCCGGACCGGCCGCCGTCGCCGGGGCTGATAACGTGACGGTCGTGCTGCCGGATTTTGTCGTGTCCTGAACGCTGGTAGCCGTGATGGTCACTGTGGCTGGCGCCGGAAATGGCGTTGTGTACAATCCCGCGGTTGTGATCGTGCCTGGGCTCAATGAACTTCCCGTTGGCGCGTTCACTGACCATGTCACCGCACTGCTGTAGGCGCCGGAGCCTGAGACATTCGCGGTGAATTGAAGCTGTGCACCGATTGTGACTGGAGGATTTGCCGGAGTGACAGACACGCTGGTGACGACGGGACCAGTCGGCGGCGGAGGTGGCGGAGGACTCGCGACGCTTCCGCCGCAACCTGAAATCGTCAATGCGAACGCAAATGCCGCGGCGCAGGCAACGGATTTTTCAAGGCTTCTCCGCACTCATGCTCTCTCCGGCAGAAGTCTAGCATGAGCTTCCGATCTGCTTTTCATCCATTTTTTCCTGCTCTCCGTGTTTCTCTATACTTAAGAGGTTGGCATTCCATTTATTGAGGGCTCTTGTGTTGAGATCTGCTGAACGAATTCTGTGCGTCGTCCTGAGCATGCTGATGCCGGTTGGGTTGGCTGCGCCTGCTATGGCGCGGGCGCAAAAGCTTACGGCGACTCCCGACGCGATTCCCACCACGCTTGAAGACCGCGAGCGCGCGCTCAAAGACATTTTTCACGAGTATTGGGAGGGCAACCTCAAGCGCTATCCCGAGTTTGCTTCGACCATTGGCGACACGCGCTACAACGACAAGGTGACCGACTATAGCGTGGGCGCTGAGAATGCGTGGCTGGCCCGCGAGCAGGACTGGCTGCTGAAGCTGGCGGAGATCGATCCCACGGGACTGAGCGAGCAGGACAAGCTGAGCCAGGAGCTGCTGATCCGCAAGTTCACTCAAGACGGAAAAGGCGCCGAGTTCAAAGAGTGGGAGATGCCGGTGAACCAGATGGGCGGCATCCAGATTGACTCCGCCGAACTGGGCGGCCAGCTCAGCTTCAACACGGTAAAGGACTACGAGGATTGGATTGCGCGCCTGCACGCGTTGCCAACAGCCTTTGACCAGGTTACAACCAATATGTCGTTGGGGATTGAGGACGGACGCCTTCCTCCGAAGTATTTGCTTCAGAAAGTGCTGGAGCAGGTGAAGCAGATTACGGGCGAGAAAGCGGAGGACACTCCGTTTGCCGCGCCGCTCAAAAAAATGCCGGCATCGATCGCGGCCGCCGATCAAGACCGGCTGAAGAGCGCGCTGCTTGATGCGGTGACAAAAGATGTGCTGCCGGCGTACATGCGATTCGCACGCTTCCTGACTGTCACTTACATTCCCGCGGGAGCCGAAGATCCCGGTGTGTCGGGGCTGGCAGACGGCGCGCGCTACTACCAATACCTGATCGAGCGCGAGACGACGACGGACCTGACGCCGGACCAGATTCACCAGATCGGCCTCGACGAAGTGAAGCGCGACGAGGCGGAGATGCTGGCCATCGCGCAGAAGCTGGGATTCAAAGATTTGGCCAGTTTCCGCGCGAGCCTGAAGACAAATGCCAAGCTCAAGGCTGCGAGCGCCGATGCGCTGCTGGCAGCATATAAGGGATACGTAGGGCCAATGCAGGCCAAGCTGCCCAATCTGTTCGGCACATTGCCCAAGGCTCCGCTGGAGGTGGTTCCGACGCCGGATTACATGGCAGCGTCGGCGCCGCCCGCGTATTACGTGGCCGGCACTCCCGACGGTAAGGTTCCCGGCAAGCTGTGGGTTAACCTCTACAACGCAACCGACCGCAACTTGTATGCCGTGGAGGCAATTGCGTATCACGAGGGAGTTCCGGGGCATCACTTGCAGATTTCAATTGCAGAGGAGCTGACCGGAATTCCGGAGTTCCGCAAGTTCGATTCGTACACGGCGTACACCGAGGGGTGGGCGTTGTATGCGGAGCATCTGGGCAAGGACGCGGGGTTCTACCAGGATCCATATTCGGATTATGGGAGGCTTGAGGCGGATATTTGGCGCGCGATCAGGCTGGTGGTGGACACCGGCGTGCACTCGGAGCACTGGACGAGGCAGCAGATGGTGGACTACTTCCACGATCACTCGAACATAGATGAGACGACCGTGCAAACCGAAGTCGACCGCTATATTGCGTGGCCGGGCCAGGCGCTGGCCTACAAAATCGGGCAGATGAAGATTCTGGAGCTGCGTGCGAAGGCCGAAAAGGCGCTAGGTGCGAAATACGATATCAAAGCGTTTGACGATGTAGTGGTGGGCGCAGGGGCGCTGCCGCTGGATGTGCTGGAAGCGCGCGTGAATGCGTGGATTGCGGCTGAGGGTGGGGCGCCTCTTCAGGCGGTCCCGGGGAAGTAGATGGGGTTAAGTGGCGTCGATGCGCGTATCCTGTTGAGTAGACCTAAATCACCCTTTCAACCAAGAGGACATCATGGAAATAGCCGTTGAGGCGAGCCAGACGCCCGCGCAACTGCCCAATGTACGCATCGCTGTGCTGGGCGCAGGCAAGATGGGCGGCATTCTGCTGCAGGCGTTTTTGAAAGAGAACCTGTTTGCCGCGGATAAGATTCACGCTACCCGCACCAAAGCCGAGAGCGCCCTGGCGCTCAGCACGCAATGGGGTGTGGACGTAGGCACCGATAACGTTGAAGCCGTGCGGCAGGCAGATTTGATTTTGATTGCGGTAAAGCCGTTCCAGGTACCGGAGTTGATTGCGGAGATCAAGCCTGCGCTCACCAAAGACAAGACGGTGGTTTCGATTGCGGCTTCGGTGAAGACGCGGTCGATTGAAGAGGCGTCGGGCCTCGATATCGGCGTGATTCGGGCCATGCCTAACACACCTTCGGCGCTGGGCGCAGGCATTGCTGCGCTTTGCCGGGGACGCTTCGTCTCCGCGGCGCAGATGGAACTGGCGCAGCGGATTTTTGAGACCGTGGGGCGCACCGTAATCGTGGAAGAAAAGCACATGGACGCGGTGACCGGTCTTTCAGGCTCGGGACCGGCGTATCTCTACATCATTATTGAAGCGCTGGCCGAGGCCGGGGTGAAAGTGGGCCTGCCGCGCGACATCGCCACGCAGCTAGCTGCGCAAACCGCCTACGGCTCAGCGAAGATGGTGCTCGAAACGGGCTATCACCCGGCGCTGTTGAAAGATGCCGTGACTACTCCAGCCGGCTGCACCATTGACGGAATCCTCGAACTTGAAGAAGGGGGCCTGCGCGTGACGCTGATCAAGGCTGTTATGCGGGCCACCGAGCGGGCGCGGCAACTGGCGGCGGGATAAAGGCAGGAAGTAGTGAATAGGAAGCATGCCAGCGGGCGAGGCAGCAGCTTGAAGTCACAGATTGTGACTTCAAGAGTCGGGATTCCAGCGGAACGCGTGGAGCAGCGCATTCTGTCGATTCGCGGGCTGAACGTGATGCTTGATAGCGACCTGGCCGAACTCTACGAGGTCGAGACAAAGGCGCTGAATCGGGCAGTGCGCCGCAATGCATCGCGTTTCCCCGAAGATTTCATGTTTCAACTTACGAGCGAGGAATATGAAAACTTGAGGTTTCAATTTGGTACCTCAAGTTCCTGGGGCGGCCGTCGCTATCCGCCGCTGGCCTTCACCTAGCAAGGCGTTGCCATGCTGTCGAGCGTTCTTCATAGTCAGCGCGCCGTACAGGTGAACATCGCCATAATGCGCGCCTTTGTGAAACTGAGAAACTTACTAGCCTCAAATCGCGATCTTTCCCGTCGCCTGAATGAGATGGAAAAGAAGTACGACGGACAGTTCAAGGTGGTCTTCGACGCGATTAGAGGGCTGATGAAACCGCCCGAACCACCGCGGCGAAGAATTGGCTTTGGCTCATCGCGGTAGCACGCCAGGGCAGATGCCGTAATCTGGATTCTTGCAAATCCAACGCCCAACCTGGCTCCCCTCCTATATCCCCGAGCTTGACGGGCTGCGCGGGATTGCGGTTCTGGCGGTGGTTTTTTATCACTGCCATCCCCGGCTCGAAGGCACGTGGATCTACGGCGCGTCGCTGTGGGGATGGGCCGGAGTCAATCTCTTCTTCGTGCTTTCGGGATTCCTGATCACATCAATCCTGCTCGGCTCCCGGGAGAAACCTCACTACTTTCGCAATTTTTATGGGCGGCGCGTGCTGCGCATCTGGCCGGTGTACGTGCTTTTGCTGTTGGTGGTCTATCTTGAGGCGCCGTGGTTTGTCGGGCTGCCGGTGGGCCGCGCAATCGTAACCGCGCCGTGGTGGGCCTACATCCTGTTTGTGCAGAACTTGTTTCACCTTTCGCTGCCGCCGGCCATCGGGCCCACGTGGTCATTGGCGATTGAGGAGCAGTACTACTTTTTGTGGGCGCCCACGGTTCGCGTATTCAAGAGGCCGGCGTTTCTGGCGCCTTTGCTGGGTGCGGCGCTGGTGGCTTCTCCACTGCTGCGGCACGCCAACCTGCACTGGATGACGCCAACCAGCACCCTGATACATCTTGACGGCATCGCGTGGGGCAGTCTATTGGCGCTGGGGCTGCACACCGTCAAGCTGAGCCGGCGAACGTGGCTCGTGCTGGGGCTGAGTGGATTCGTATTGGGGTTCGCGCTGGCGGCCACAGTTGCCGGAGGAACGTCGTTCCTGGATTCGGCGCTGGGAGTTTGCTTTGCCGGGGCGGTGCTGGCGGCAATCGCTTCCACCGGCGCGCGCAACCCGGTAAACGCCGCACTGCGCAGGGGCCCGCTGCGGTTTTACGGGGAGATCAGCTACGGACTCTACATGATTCACATCGCGGTGTTCATCTTCTTTGGCTGGTTCGACATTATGATGAACGGCCGCGGAATGCCGGGAAATTTGGCCATCGTGGGGTTCAGGCTGTTGGCTTCAACAGCGGCGGCCACAGCAATGTGGTATGGGTTTGAAAAGCAGATGCTGAAGCTGAAGAAATATTTCTAAAACTCGTTATCGGCTCTTGCAAGGCGTGCCGGTCTCGGACGCACGCCTACAGTGTGTGGCCGAGGATGACGAACAGCGCCATGAGAAAGAGCATGGTGCTGGGAACGGCCGATTGCTGGCGGCGCGTGCGATAGATAGCTACGGTCAAGGTCAGCACGGCAAGTCCTGTGGCAGCAATGAGCGCGAGCCTTTCCGGCGGAATAGGGCCGAAGGGAATGACGAGGCCAAGCGCCGCCACAATCTCGATAAGACCCACGGCAATAACGAATCCATGGGGCAACCCCAGCGGGAGGGAGCGATGCCGCGCCCCCAGCGACTTCGGCCTGCGTCCGTAGGTTACGATCTGCCAGATCCCGATGAAAAGAAAGACACCGGCCAACAGTATCTCCATAGAACGATCCAGATTTGTCATCGTATTCCTGCTTATCCCTTGCCGCTCGATTTGCCGGCAACGAGAATGGATTCGGGATGCGGAAGCGAAGTTGCGCCCCTGTAGAGAGCGAAACATAAAGATAATGTGAAGTCAATATAAGGACCGCATAAAGATGAAAGCTTTTCGGGCTAACGCCGGATCTGAAGGGGTTAAAGACGGCGGCCCGGCAATCTCGGGCAAGAAGTTCTGGCTTGCGAGTGCTTCGAATAGCCTGCAAACCAAATTTCGGACCTGCGGCAAGATCTGAAGATAGCTGCAATGCAACATGAGGGGCCTGTAGAATCGGGTACGAAGATCAGGGGTGGCCCAAATGCGTTCCCTACCGTTTTTTTCTATTTCAGTTTTTGCTTTCGTTACGGCTGCTGCAGCCACGGGGCGGACTCAGTCCGCACCTGTTCAACCGGCAGGCCCAACGATGGTACAGGCGCAATCAACCCTGGTTTTGGTTGACATTACAGCAACTGACGAGAAGCACAACCCTGTGCATCAACTTTCGGCGAATGACTTCACGGTTCTTGAAGATGGCCAGCCGCAGCCTTTGAAGGTATTTGAAGAGCACGTGGCCGGGGCGCCGGCGGCGTTTCCGGCCGGGCCAAAGCTCGCTCCCGGCACATTTACCAACTATTCTCCCGCGCCGGCGCGAGGCGCACTGAACATTCTTCTCTTCGACAAACTCAACACGCCGCTTACTGCGCAGGGCTATGTTCGCGACCAGGTTCTGAAGTACCTGAAAGAAGCGCCGCCGGGCACGCGTATCGCCATCTTTGCTCTCACCACCGATCTGAAGATGCTGCAGGGCTTCACCTCCGATCCCGAGTTGCTTCGATCCATGGTGGAGGGCAAGAAGAACTCGCTCAACTCCTCAGTGCTGATGAACAACGCGGTGGATGGAGACAATCCGGGAGACGACGATGTGGCGATGGATGCGGCGAGTTTGGCTCCCGATGCTGCGACAATAATGGCCAATCTGCAACAGTTTGAAGCCGAACAGCAGTCCTTTCAGTGGCGACTGCGCGTGATTTACACGCTCAATGCGCTGAACGACCTTGCCCGCTACATGAGCAACCTGCCGGGACGCAAAAACCTGATATGGTTTTCCGGTTCATTCCCCATCAATATTTTGCCCGACGGCGATCTGCAAAACCCTTTTACGATTGTGGATTCGGCATCGGACGAGTTCCGTCAGACTTCCGACCTGCTGTCGCGCGGTCAGGTTGCCGTCTACCCCATCGATGCGCGCGGCCTGATGGTTGCTCCGATGTATAACGCCTCGTCCAGCGGCTCAAGCATGGCGAGGAATCCGCGAAACTTTGGCAACGCCGAAGCGAAGTGGAGCCAAAAGACAAACGGCGAGCACGACACGATGAAGGAGATGGCGGAGGAAACCGGCGGCCGGGCCTTTGTGAATACGAACGGACTGACAGAAGCTGTACAGTCGGCGATTGAATCGGGATCAAACTACTATACGGTTGCCTATTCTCCCGCCAATGAAAAGTGGGATGGCGGTTTCCGCCGCATTCAGGTCAAGATCGACAAGCCGGGAGTGACGCTCGCTTACCGTCGCGGCTACTATGCCGACGATCCCAATAAACCGGTTCATGGCGTTCAGGCACAGGGCGCACAGGGCCAGAGTGGGCAGGCGCAGAATGGGCAGCCGGCCCCGCCGCCGTACAACGCATTTCATGCCGCCATGATCCATGGCGCACCCGATCCGACACAACTTATCTTTGTTGCCGCTGTGCGGCCAACCACTGCGGACAGTGAAACTGCACCGGTCGAAGGTAACCAGCTAGGGAAGGATGTGCAGGGACCGTTCCGTCGCTACACGGTCGTGTTTGCAATCACTCCCCGCCAAATAAACTTTGCAACCGGGCAGGATGGCGCGCACCACTTCGGCCTCGAGTTCGTCACGCTGGTATACAACCCCAATGGCGAACTGGTGAATCAGCAGGCCAACGGCGTCGTGGCCAGCATTCCCGATGCCAAGTTCGCAGATACGCTGAAACGCGACATCATTTACCGGCAGCAGATCAGTGTGCCCGCCAAAGGCGAATACTACTTTCGCATGGGGATGCGCGACCGGAACACCGACAGTGTAGGCGCATTGGAGATTCCGATAGGGGCGGTGGCGAAGCTGCAACCTGCAAGCGCAGCGGCTGCTCCGGCTGGAGCGAACGCAAAGCCGAATTAAGAAGTCTTCGAGCGTGCAGGTGAGGAAGTCCCGGCAAGGCCAGAATCCAGCATGCTTCGAAATTGTTTGCCGCAAGAAATCGCGCGGTCTATAGCCCTATTTATGGCCAGCGGCCGACGACGATGAACAGCGCCAGGAAAAACGCGGCTACGAGGGGCGCTGTATGCTGCTTGTGGCGGACGTGATGAATGCCCGTGACCAGAATCAACAACGCCAGTACGCCGGCCGCGACGCGGGGAAGCAAGTGAGCCGGCCAAACATCGAACGGCACAATCAGGCACAGTGCGCCCACAAACTCAAGCATTGCAAGGAACCAGGCCAGCATGCACGGCATGCCGTCGCATGCGAACACTAATGAATCTGCGCCCGCAACCGCTGGGACGCGGCCAGGTACGATCTTGCTGAATGCAGCATAAATCAAGATGCAGGCCAGTGAAATCTGGGCCGCCCAAAGCATGGTGTTGGTGGTGAAGAAACCATTCATGTTTCCACCTCGCGTGGGACTTATGGCCTTAATCGCCCGAAAAAAACTGGCGAACCCAACGGAGCTGAGAGCCTATCTTTCGATAGTATCTTTCGGCTGACTGAATATAAGGGAAATGTAATTAATGAGTCAATAGGCCGATGAGAAACCATCAAGCGAGGTCTAAAGCGCTTTCGGCAATTCAACTCGACCAGAAACTCCTGCCCAACCGCTTCACCGCAGCCATCCCCTTTTGTTGGAATAGGATGCGCCGGAAAGAAATCGGGGTTGCCGGCCCCCGGCAGAGGACAAATCCCCGCTTTCGTAGAAAAAGGCGCCTCGATTCATCCCATTCCTTCACGAAATCCTGATTTTTTCATCCCCGGATTCAGTGACCCCAGCGCCCGACAATCACGAAGATGGTCAGCAAGAAGAGCGCGATATCGGGAGCTGCGGGCTCTTTGCGGCGGAAGTGATAGGTGGCTGCGCAAATCATGAGGAGCCCAAGCCCAGCGGCCGCCAGAATTACTGTCATGTAATTGGGAACGATGGATTCCGGCATGAGAATACCAAGAGCGCCGGCAACCTCGAGCAACCCGATCGAGGCGCCCTGGCCGGAGGAGATGCCGATCGGGCCGCCCTTCAGTTTCCTGCCCAGAAAGCTCTTTACCCGTCCAAACGCAAGCAGTTTCGACATTCCGGTGATGAAGAATACCGCCGCCAGAATTCCCTGCGCCGTCCACATCAGGTAATTCATGCCGTTCATGGCTTAGCCCTCCCACCGGTCCGTAAGAATCCGCAAGCTTAGACACTGAATCACGGCTCACCGATGCAATCCAGGAGTACGCCATTGGACTCCCGTATCAAGTTAATAGCAAGGGTTTATTTCCGTTCATGTGACTGGAGTCACTCGGCTGCATCCAAGCGACTGATAGCCTTCTTTTGAGGCTGTATTCACAGCCTTGGAGTACAGTAATCCTCCTGACGCAAATACTTCCCCATTGCGAGGTGAGTTATGACTGGAACCGCCGAGATGAAAGCCGCAAACAACGTCCTCAGCCCTGAGATGCTGGCCAGGATGGATGCCTATTGGCGCGCCGCCAATTACCTTTCAGTGGGCCAGATCTACCTGAAAGACAATGCGCTGCTGGAGCGGCCTTTGACGCTGGACGACGTGAAGCCGCGATTGCTGGGCCACTGGGGCACCACGCCCGGCTTGAATTTTCTGTATGTGCACTGGAACCGGCTGATCAAAGAGCGCGGTCTGAACATGATTTACGTCATCGGACCCGGGCACGGCGGACCGGGGTTGGTGGCCAACACCTATCTTGAAGGCTCTTATTCCGAAATTTATCCGTACATCGGGCAAGACAAGGACGGCATCAAGCGGCTCTTCCGCCAGTTCAGCTGGCCGTATGGAATTCCCAGCCACGTCGCTCCAGAGACTCCGGGATCGATTCACGAGGGCGGCGAACTGGGCTACTCGCTGGTGCATGCGTATGGCGCGGCGTACGACAATCCCAACCTGATTGTGTCCTGTGTTGTGGGCGACGGCGAGGCAGAAACCGGGCCGCTGGCAACAAGCTGGCACTCCAACAAATTCCTCAATCCCGCAACCGACGGCGCGGTGCTGCCAATTCTGCACTTGAACGGCTACAAGATTGCGAACCCCACGGTGCTGGCGCGCATTCCGCACGCGGAGCTTGAAGACCTGATGCGCGGCTACGGATACGAGCCTTACACGCTCGCGGGCGACGACCCGGCGGTGCTGCACGAACAGGCGGCAGCTATGTTCGACAAGATCTTCGATCGCATTGCCGCCATTCAAAAAGCGGCGCGCGAAGATGGAGTAACCGAGCGGCCGGCATGGCCGATGGTAATTATGCGCACGCCGAAGGGCTGGACCGGGCCGAAGTTTGTTGACGGCAAGCCCGTAGAGAATACGTGGCGCGCGCACCAGGTGCCCCTCGATGGTGTGCGCACCAATCCGGAGCATCTGCATCAGCTTGAAGAGTGGATGCGCAGCTACAAGCCTGAGGAGTTGTTTGACGAGCACGGCACGCTGCGCGCCGACTTGCAGGAAATTGCGCCCAAGGGCCGGCTGCGCATGGGCATGAATGCGCACGCCAACGGGGGCCTGCTGCTGAAACCGCTCAAGGTTCCAAACTTCCGCGACTTCGCAGTAAAAATCGACATGCGCGGAAAGGAAGACGTTGAGTCAACGCGCATATTGGGCCACCTGCTGCACGCCGTGATGGAAGCCAACAAAGCGGAGAAGAACTTCCGCGTCTTCGGGCCCGACGAGACCGCATCGAACCGCATCGGCGACGTGATTATCGGGACAGGCAAGGCGTGGATGGCAGAGACGCTGCCCGTGGATGTGGATCTTTCAGAGACGGGCCGCGTGATGGAAGTACTGAGCGAGCACATGTGCCAGGGATGGCTCGAAGGCTATCTGCTGACCGGCCGGCACGGGTTCTTTTCCTGCTACGAGGCATTCATCCACATCATCGACTCCATGGTGAACCAGCACGCCAAGTGGCTGAAGACGACGCGCGAGATTCCCTGGCGCAAGCCGATTGCGAGTTTGAACTATCTGCTGAGCTCGCTGGTGTGGCGGCAGGATCACAACGGATTTTCGCATCAGGATCCCGGCTTCATTGACCACCTGCTGAACAAGAAGGCCGATGTGGTGCGGATTTATCTGCCGCCCGACGCCAACACACTGCTCTCGGTGGCGGACCATTGCTTGCGCAGCCGTAACTACGTGAACCTGATTGTGGCGGGCAAGCAACCGGCGCCGCAGTGGCTCAGGATGGACGAGGCGATTGCGCACTGCACCACCGGGCTGGGCGAGTGGAAATGGGCTTCGAACGACGATGGCAATCCTGACGTGGTGATGGCCTGCTGCGGTGACGTGCCCACCATGGAGGCGCTGGCCGCGGTTGTTCTGCTGCGCGAACTGGTGCCTGACATCCGCGTCCGCCTAGTGAACGTCGTGGACCTGATGGCGCTGCAACCCCAGTCGGAACATCCGCACGGGCTACCCGACGAGGATTACGACAACCTCTTTCCTCCGGGTACGCCCGCAATCTTCGCCTTCCACGGATATCCGTATGTAATTCACCGGCTCACCTATCGCCGCCACAATCACGACAACCTGCATGTGCGCGGATACAAGGAAGAGGGCACCACGACGACGCCGTTCGACATGTGCGTGCTCAACAACATCGATCGCTTCCAACTTGCGTTCGACGCCATCCGCCGCGTGCCGCGTCTGGCTGCCAGGGTGGATGCGACGGAACAGTGGTACTCAGAGCAGATTCAACGGCACAAGTTATACGTGTCAGAGAATGGCGAGGATCTGCCCGAGATCAGAAACTGGCACTGGCCGGGGAAAAACCAGCCAGTAGCCAATAGCCAGTAGGCAGACTGCAACCCGTAACTATTGGCTACTTGCTATTGGCTGACTTTCTAACTCCGCTAACACGCGCGCAGCGCGGCTAACTCTGCTTCTTTTAGAAAGGCTTTGTACGAATGTCATCTTTACCGGTTTTGGTACTGAATAGTGGGTCCTCTTCAATCAAATTCTCAGTGTATGAAGCCGGGAACGGCGAACGCGAGCGTCTCTTTGAAGGCGCGGTGGATGGAATCGGCACCGATCTGGGCAAGTTCTGGATCAAGGATGCAAGCGACAAGAAGCTGGTAGACCAGACGCCGGCGGTGCCCAATCGGTCCGTCGCATTCAAGCTGGTGGCCGATTCGCTGAACTCAGGCGAGTTCCCTGCCCCCAAGGCGATCGGGCATCGCACCGTGTGCGGCGGGCCCACGGTAACCGAAAATCAGCTCATTACTCCCGAGCTGATTCATGAAATCGACAGCTATGCCGCGCTGGCGCCGCTGCACACGCCCATCGCGGTCTACATCATGCGCGAAGCGCTCAAACTATTTCCCCAAGTGCCTAACTTCGCAATCCTCGACACGTATTTTCATCGCACCATGTCAGAAGTCGCCCGCGTGATGCCGATTCCTGAAGAGTATGCGGCCATGGGCGTGCGCCGCTACGGCTACCACGGCATCTCGTACGAGTCCATCATTTATCAGTTGCAGCCCGATGTGCCGGCAAAGCTGATCGTCGCGCATCTCGGCAACGGCGCGTCAATCACCGCCATTCGCAATGGCGAGTGCCTCGACACCTCGATGGGATTGACGCCCAGCGGCGGCATTATCAGCGGCACGCGCACCGGCGACATCGATCCGGGAGTGGTGCTGTTCATTTTGAATAAGATTGCTGAGACCGGCGCTAGCGCGAAAGAGGCGGCCGACCAGCTTGAGACAGTGGTGAGCAAGAAGTCAGGCCTGTTTGGCGTGAGCGGCGGCATGAACGACATGCGCGATCTGCGTGAAGCCATCAAGGGCGGCAACAAAAGCGCGCGCCTGGCGGTGGACAAATTTGTGTGGACGATTCAAAAGTGGATTGGCGGATACGTTGCCGAGCTGGGCGGCCTCGATATGCTGGTGTTCACCGGCGGCATCGGCGAGAACGATATTGATTCGCGCGCAGAGATTTGTGCGGGGATGGGCGCGCTGGGCATTGAGGTGGACGACGAACGCAACAACGTGCGTGGCGCGGCGACTATTTCGTCGAAGAACTCAAGAGTCACGGTGCGCGCAATTCCACCGCTTGAAGACCTGATCATTGTGAATCACGTGGTGCGGTTGCTGGGCGCGTAAGAATGGCGCTGTTGTGGATCCGTTTGAAGGGTACGGGCTTTAGCCCGTACATAGATCGAGCAAAATGTTTCGGGCTTTAGCCCTGAGGGAAGGTTCCTTCAAACTGACCCACGACCGGCGGCGCGGGTCTGACGCTTCGATCGCCGCAACGCTTGTTCTAAACTGGAAGTGACCGGCTCGGAGCCCGGGCTCATGTCAGTCATCGCAATCCGCTCAGCCGTCAAACCTCTTCCATCGCCGGCGCTCAAGCGCTTCTCATGGGGAGTGCTCGCCTATTTCATCGCAGTAATTCTGTGGGGCACGCTGGTGCGTGCCACCGGCTCGGGCGCGGGTTGCGGAGATCACTGGCCCCTCTGCAACGGAACCGTGATGCAGCACTCGCCACGCTTGGATACGATGATCGAATTCACGCACCGTTTAACCAGCGGCATCTCGTTCTTCTCGGTCGTCGGGCTGCTGGTGTGGACCTGGAGAGCTACAACGCGCGGACACCTTGCGCGTGTTATGGCGGCGTGGGCTGTTGCCTTCACCATGGTTGAAGCACTGCTTGGTGCGCTGCTGGTAAAGTTGGGCCTCACCGCGCAAAGCCAGTCGCCCCTGAGGCCATGGTACCTGGCGCTGCATCTTGCCAACACATTGCTGCTGCTTGCCGCGCTCACGCTCACCGCCCATCTACTCGGCCGGACGCGGGGGTTCATGCGCAATGAAATCAAAATGGTTGCCCCAGTCGGCGCTATCGCTGGAATTCTGCTGGTGCTGGTAGTGGGCGTTACAGGTTCGCTGGCTGCACTGGGCGATACGCTCTTCCCTGCGAGCTCGCTGGGCACGGCGCTCGCGCAGGATTTCTCAGCCAACGCCGGGTGGCTGGTGCGCTGGCGGTGGACTCATCCCGCGGTTGCGGTTCTGGCCAGCATTTTTCTCATCTGGATTCTGGTTCGCGCCGCACGGAGTTCCGGCATCGGACACGCGAACTGGGACAATCGCAAGCTCTCAGCCCTGGTACTGCTGTTGCTGGCCGCGCAATATACGCTCGGCGTGTTGGACGTGACGCTGCTGGCCCCGGTGTGGCTGCAGATCGTGCATCTGCTGGGCGCCGATGTGTTGTGGGCGGCGCTGGTGGTGCTCACAGCGCGGTTGACGCTGGAGCCGAAAGAAGCAACGAGTTAGCAGATCACCAGGCTAGCGAAAAGGCCCCGAAACGGGGCCTTTTCTATTGCGGTGAACTTTTGTGGTCTCCCACCCTTTTCACGATGAAGCCGTGAAAAGGGTGGGGCAGCCAGTCTATTCCCTGTCCCCTGTCTTTCTACTCTTCTGCGCCGTGGTGGTAGCTTTCCCATCCGAGGTAGTTTGTTGCAGCCT
>CAZGUD010000016.1:0-123243 GCA_964528915.1 uncultured Occallatibacter sp. | reverse complement strand
AGAACTCCGGCCGCAAGGAGTTCCTCGCCTTCCGCGAAGCCGAAGCCAAGCACCCCATCGAGATTGTGGGCAGGGAATTGCGCGCGCAGATGCCGTTCCTCGATCCGGTGACGGTGGAGGAAGTGGCGAAGACGCGGTAAAGCAGCTTTCAGCTTTTAGCCAGATCGTGCCCAGGCAAGCGTTGAGGTTTCCCGGCCCCGGAATCGTGACCGGGAAACCTCAGCACGATTTGGACGGCATCTCATATGTCGTCGATATCCTGCATTAGAAAATCGTCATACGGGTAGAAAATATAGCCTTCAACGTCAGACTCGGATAGGTCAAACTTCTCCGGTTTGCGCGGATCATAACGGATATTGAATTTCTTATCGACGAGATCTTTTGGTTTAGAGTCGCCTGCAGAAAACGAGCGGGATATTGTTGCCCTTCCGGAGTAGTACTCGTCATTGACGACGTAAGAGAAGTCACCCACATCGATCGGATACGAGCCTCGTCCCGAGCTGATGGCTCTACCGACAGACTGAATTGTTGCTTCAGTCGTGGGCCAGTCACCTGGGTTGTCTTGCGGCGATGACCGGTGGATGAGCCAGAGTACAAAAGCAGCCACCGCGCCAACAGCGAAGAAAACAATTCCAAAGAGGGGCCAGTTCATGGCCAACATCGTAGCAGGCAAAAACTGCGCTTCGCGAAGATTGGCTCGGTTGCAGCGCCGCTCTGGTAGAGTTTTTTCGTGATGAAACTCAGCCTCCCTCCGCCTCAGTTTTCGGCCGCGCTTTCTTTTGCTGTCGCAACTTGTCTGACTGCCGCACAAACTCTCCTCGCGCAAGCGTCGCCGCAACCCGTTCAGAACCCCGTTCAGATCAAAGTCGACCTGAACGCGAAGGCCGGCCCCTTCAATCCCATTTACGCGTGGTTCGGCTATGACGAGGCTAACTACACAACTATGCCTCACGGGCGCGAGTTGCTCGGCGAATTGCGCGACCTGAGCCCGGTTCCGATCCACATTCGCGTGCATCACCTGCTGACTTCGGGCGACGGTAAAGCGGAGCTTAAATTCAGCTCGACCAATATTTACAGTGAAGACGCAGACGGCAAGCCGCACTACGACTTCACTATCATCGACAGCATCTTCGACACATGGCGCGCAGCCGGCGTGCGGCCCATGGTTGAGCTTGGTTTTATGCCCAGGGATCTGGCCGCTGAACTGCCTAATCGCCACGAGCCTTACCAGGTGCACTTTCCGGGATCGACGATTTCCGGTTCATCAAACAACCCGCCCAAGGATTACAAACGTTGGGAGGAGCTGGTCCGCGTGCTCACCGCGCACCTGGTGGAGCGCTACGGCCGAGATGAAGTGCTGAAGTGGAACTTCGAAGTTTGGAACGAGCCCGATATCGACTACTGGCACTCGACCGAAGGCGACTACTTCAAGCTTTACGACTACGCTGTTGCCGGTGTTCGCGCGGCGTTGCCCGGCGCGAGCGTAGGCGGCCCAGCTACCACCGGCCCTGGCAGTGAGAGAGCAGCAAAATACTTGCGCGACTTTTTGCAGCATGTACAGACGGGGCCGAGCGCTGCCACGGGCGGTAAGGTGCCGCTCGACTTTATTTCGTTTCACGCCAAGGGCGCGCCTCACTTCAACGATGGCACTGTGACCATGGGCCTCAATCACGAGCTCACCGATGCCGACCGCGGATTCACAATTGTCGCGTCGTTCGCCGAGTTCAAGCACCTGCCCATCATTTTGAGCGAGGCCGATCCCGAGGGCTGCGCGGCTTGCTCGGCGCGTAACAATCCGGCCAATAACTATCGCAACGGCACGCTATATCCGGCGTACACTGCGGCCGGGTTCAAAGGGCTGCTCGATTTAGAGAACCGGCATGGCGTGAACCTGGTCTCGATGCTGAGCTGGTCGTTCGAGTTTGAAGATCACGACTACTTCGAGGGGTTTCGCGACCTTGCGACAAACGGTGTCGACAAGCCGATCCTGAATCTCTTTCGCATGCTGGGCCTGATGGTGGGCGAACGCGTGAGCGTAACCAGCAGCGGGGCAGTTCCGCTCGATACGCTCATCGGCGCCGGCGTGCGCGGCACGCCAGACGTTGATGCGCTGGCCGCGAGCGATGCGAATTCGGCCGCGTTGCTGGTGTGGAACTACCACGATGTGAACCAGCCTGGCCCGCCCGCAGCGACAACCGTTACGGTGAAGGGAATTCCGGCCGGCGTGCGTCGGGTGCTGCTCCAGCAGTTCCGCATCGACGATTCGCACAGCAATGCGTACACGGCGTGGCTGGCGATGGGCTCTCCTCAACAACCCACTGACGGGCAATATGCGCAGCTCAAGGCTGCGGGGCAGCTTGAGGCACTCGGCTCGCCGGAGTGGCTAAGTGTGCATGACGGCAAGGTGGAGATTGACACAAACCTGCCCCTGGAATCGGTGTCGTTGATGCGGCTGACGTGGTGAAGGGCGCTGGGTCCTTGTCATTTCGTTATGCCCAGTGAGATACCCCCCCTCACTGTCTCTGCAAATAAAAATCCTGTTTTCATCTGGTTAGCGGAGTCTTCAGGCGTTAAATATCGCAGGATCAGCTGGCTGCGGCGAAATATAACAAAGAAGAGTGTTTAGCAGCCATTTTTGTAGCGCGATCCCGCCTGGATGCGGAAACGGCGTCTCGTGTAGAGACGCCGTTTCGCAGCTACTGAAAACAGCTTAATACAGACAGCGATAATTCAATGCAAACTATTTTCCGGGCCCGATCGACACGCTCGGGCTATCCCTTCGGGGAATCCGGACGTAAGGACACGCACAGTTTTAGTTGAACGATTGCTTGATGCGATACTCTGGTGCGTCGCAAAACTCCCAACCGGATCTGACGCAGAGTTTGCGACGGAAGGGTGCGGAATGACGGCGTTGAAGATTGGTTTATTTGCGGGCGTAGTATTTGTGGCCGCCGCAGGCGCGGCCGGGCAGAGCGATGCGAAGCAGACAAGAGAAGCATTCCTGGCGCAATACAAGGGAACGCCTTATGAAGATGCGCGGCACACGGGCGGGGCGCAGGCGATTCCCGGTAAGGTCTATTGCGCCTACTACGATCGCGGCGGCGAGGGAGTGGCGTATCACGACTCCGACGCCAAGAACAACGGCAGCGGCGCGCTGAACCCGGCCGATGGAACTTACCTGAACGAATTCAGAATGAACGAGGGCGTAGACACCAGCTACACCAAATTTGGCAAGGACCCAAAGATCGACGACACGGAGTTTGACCGTGTGACTCCGCCCGCCGATCTGATTTATGTGGGTTGGACCGTCCCTGGGGAGTGGTTCAACATTACGGTGGATGTGAAGCAGGCTGGCTGGTATGCGGCCGATCTGCTTTACACGTCGAATCGCGGCGGTGCGATTGCGCTCGATGTGAACGGCATGCCTGCGGCCGGCCCGCTGACGATTGAATCGACTTACGACGCCAAGGATCCCGTGGCGTGGCGGCAATGGCACCACTGGAATGTTGCGCCGCACATTGCGAAGGTGAAGTTGGAGCGCGGCCGGAACGTGATCACCATTCACATCGTTGCCGAGGGGCAGATGAACCTGGCGTGGTTTGATTTTGAACCGGCCAAATAATGCCGTGCCCGCGGTTCATGGCCCAAGTCTCCCCGTGCTCGAACGCGTAACTGCCGATTCGCGCCGCCCCTACAGTGCTGCAGAACCCTTTGTTAGACCTACTCAGGACTGCGTTCGCTCAGGCGAACTTGTCCTGATGGGCTAAATTCTGGTAGTGGGTCAGTCTGAAATGCAACTTCTGGGTTAGTTCTGAAGCAATTAACTGGATGGAGGAGTATAAAATATGGTATGGTCGAGTGCTAAATGCCAAAATCAAGAGCAACTAATCCTCAACTGCAATCGACTTCAGCCCAAATACGGATTGAAGTTAGACCAGATACGCCATCGTACTACGTTAATTTTATAGGGGTTTCTCACAGTGCATATGATTTCACGTTAAGTGCAATTAAGATTCCTTCTCCCCTGACCCCAGGACAAGCCGAAGCTGCAAAAAGTGGCGAGATTCCTCTTGAGCCAGTCGTACAGTTGGTGGTTCCTCCACTTTTGATCGATGGCCTGATTAAGGCTTTGATAGATCAAAAAGACAAGTATGGCGACACCCTCGCACAGCAGGTAAAGAACAATGAAATCCAGCACAAGCACATCAAATCGCCTCGTACTGTCAACTGACACAAGTGCGGGAACTTTTGTAGTAGCTAATCTTCCCAGATTGCGTCGATCAATGCGCTCTTTAGCGCGTGAACGCAATGCTGTTTACTCATACATTAGGGCATTACGCTCTCTTGGTCGCACCCAAATAAATAGCTTCGAAGTCGCGGAAGCCCTTTCGCTCTCGATTGACAGCGTCAGCCGTGCTATTCGTGCGCTTGAGGAAAAGGGTGTTAAGGCAGTAAATGGCTGATCGCATTTTCGTTCCCTTGAAAACTGTTGGAACGGACCGATGGGGACAACTCAGCGTATTGGGTGACCATCACCTGATATGCGGCGAAGACGTGAAGTTAAAGGATCAAAACTTCAGCTTTGCAGGTGGTCACCGTGTACGCCTTTATTCATTCAAGAAAAATGTTCACTGGAAAATACCGCCGGGCGTGCCGATAGATATTTCATCCGTCGCCCCGGCAAATCCTCCTCGCAGGCCGCAGCGCTGACATTTTTGGTCTAGCACCTTTTCTTATAAGGACCGCGTTTCTTTGCTTCCGGAGTTGGTAGCACGGCAACCAACTCCCCTACGCTCCAAACGTGATCCGCTAATCCTGCTTCCATTGCTGGCGTAACGCGCAATGTCTGATGCACTCTCACGAAATTGTAGTAAGCGAAATAGAGCGCGATTGCGTGACCGTGATTCTCCACCTTTTTTGAGAATGCGTTGCTTAACTGGGTGAACCGGCGCATAGACATTCTCATGTTGAGATTTTGCCGTTCCACATAGGACGTGCTGACGTGCTTAGGATCAGGAACGCCGCTCACGGTTTTCATTTCGCAACCAATGCACGTCGCAGGGCTGTACCGCGCTTCGGTTGGTTCCGGCGCACCATAAATCTTGTGAAGCTGCGCATAGTCTGCATCGCCGCCGAAAGCCTTCTCAACGGCTGCAAGATAGGGCTTGTGTTGGTCCGTGGTGATCTGTAGGCGTCCATTGATCCGCGAAGCGCAGTCTTCCATGAATGCGAACGCAGAATGTTTGCCGCGATCCCCAACGTGATAGGTGACGCAGAGCTTCGTGTCGGCGTCAATCGCCGTCCAAGTCCAAACGTCTCCCCATCCCTCTTGCTCCTGTTCGGGTGTGACGTTCTTTTTCTTCGCTCCGACAAAGCTCCAAATCTCATCGCACTGAAGACGCTGCACGGCTAAGTTGCGTACTGTGCGATGGTGAAAGTCGGCACAAGCGCAACCCATTTCGCAGAGCAGCTTGACCACGGTGTTCTTTGCTGCTCCCGTAATTCTGACCGTGCTACGGATGCTCATGCCTTCACAGAGGCACTTTATAATCTGCGCTCGCTGGGCTGTCGTAAGCTGTTTCATATTGACCATTATGCTTGAGGCTTTGTGATCTGTCAAGCATAAAAGTCAGTATGAATTAGAACTCTTCTTTAGCTAGCGGACGCCGAAATCTGTCGCCTCTCTGCCTCGCCAGTGTCATTCGCAGATGCCGGACTCTTGCCTTTCCCGCCTCCGTCGCTGCTTCTGTTATCTCCCCGATCCGATCCGTCGGGCGGACTTCCTTTGACTGGCACGGCACTAGATCCCGCTCCGGACTTCTTTGGAACCGAATTGGACGATGCAAAACCATGGTAGTGACCTTTCTCAAAATTGAAAATCGCTTCGCAAAATCTTTGATCGTGATCTTCACTCAACCTCTCTACAGGTAAGCCAAGCCGATCCGCTTCTTCAAAATCGATGCAAAAGCTATGAGCTGGGTATTCCCAAACAAGCTCATGAACTAGATCGTCGTTTCGCTGGCCAGTGAGAGCCAGCATCCTTTGTCCATACCCTTCCGCAATGGCTAAGGCGCGGCGGAAACTACCGACTTCCAGTGGGTCGATTTGCCCCAAGATAGGATTCATGAGGCCCGTTATAAACGGTATCCCGTGCTCCAATGCTTGCCGCGTACTTAAACTCAAGTCCTCGCTCGATAACGCAGTGAAGAATGCAAGCCATTCGACCGCCATATTCCTCATGTATTCGAGCGATTTGAATTCATCCAACGGTGAAATTTGGGTGTCCCTATCGTTGTCGGGTTCTCCCATTTGCACATCGATTGGGCCTAAATCTCCGAATTCCCCCATAAAAATCCGATCTGCGCCTAAGCACATCAGAGTAGCTGCACTCTTTGCCAAGAGTGGCACAATGATGTTGACTTCCTTATAGCGTCTCCGGAAGAACTTCATTATCTGGTAAGCCATATCCGGATGACCACCAGGCGAGTGCATCAGGATTTCAAGTTTTTCGCCCCGCCCCGTTAATGGACGATTAGCAAAGACAGCTTGCATTGATGGACCGCAGATGTGAGCGCGACCATGATGAATCATGCAGAAAATGCGAGAATCTCGCTCTTTCTCCAACTCTTGTATTTTGGCGCGAAATACGGACATGGTGTCAACTTTAGGTGCCTGCTTACCCATGACTGCCTACTTCCTATGCCAACGCGCATTTGCCGCCATTACAGCAATTTGTTTACGCTTCCTCGCGCTCAACTTTTCCGCTCTCGCCTTTCCACCTTTGAGGCCGCCCATTCGTCCGAGAGCGACTGCATGAGGGTTTTTGCAGTCCTCTTCAAGTAATGGGCTACCATCAAGGTGCTCTCTGATGGCTTGTTCTACTACCCTTCGAGCGATAACGGTAAAATCTCTGTCTGTGCTTGAGCGCCTTGGCATACCTCATATGATGCCACGTTTCTGCGATGGTGACATAACATTTTCGTAGAATCTCGCACTGCAATCCTCTTGCCAAACCGCTCAAGCATCGATTTCAGACTGACCCACTACCTAAATTCTTTGCCTCCCGACGGGAGGCTGTGGATAGGCGATTGTAAGCTGGAAACCTTTCAAAGCCGCATTTTGCCCCCTGCTGCAGCGAAGCTTTTCAAAGCGCCATCTAACTGACCTGATTCCTCTTGCAATCAACGCAGCAGCAGCCTAGTAAAATCGACCTAATCCCGCATTTCTCCGGCTACGGGGAGGCTTCTTGCTCTACTGGCTGCTTTACGAAAAGCTGTTTCCGTTCTTTCACCCCTTCCGGATCTTCCGATACCTCACCTTTCGCACTGCCTTCGCCTCGCTCACAGCGATGCTCATCGCCCTCTTCATCGGTCCCTGGGTTATTCAAAAGCTGCGCGAGTTCCAGATCGGCCAATTTGTCCGCGACGACGGTCCACAGTCGCATCTTAAAAAAACCGGCACGCCCACCATGGGCGGCGTTCTCATCTGTATCGCCATTCTGCTGCCCACCGTGCTGTGGTCCGATCCCTCAAACCCGTTTGTGTGGGTCACGGTGTTCTCAACACTCGCCTACGCCGCCATCGGCTTTGCCGACGACTACATCAAGGTAGTGCAACGGCGCAGCCTCGGTCTAACCGCGCGCGCCAAGCTGATGTGGCAGGGAATTGCCGGTGGACTTGTGGCAATGGCGCTGATTACGCTCACCCAGTTCAGAATGTTTTCCACCCGGATCAACGTTCCTTTCCTTAAACTCTGGCGTCCCGATCTCCAGTGGCACCACTGGCCGGCAACGCTTCACTACATGGGGCTGCTGGCCTTTGTGCCTTTCGTCATCTGGGCGATGTTGTGGCTGGTGGGCACATCCAACGCCGTTAACCTTACCGACGGTCTCGACGGCCTCGCCATCGGTTGCACCATCATCGCAGCGGGCGCGCTGGCTGTGCTCACTTACGTCAGCGGCAATGTGGTGTTTGCCGACTATCTCGAACTCCAGCACATGCCGCAGGTGGGCGAACTCACGGTCTTCTGCGGCTCCATGGTGGGTGCGTCGATTGGGTTCCTTTGGTACAACGCGCACCCAGCCGAAATCTTTATGGGCGATGTAGGCTCGCTGGCGCTGGGCGGAGCCATCGGCACGGTGGCGCTTATCATTCGCCAGGAACTGCTGCTGCCCTTCATCGGCGGCGTCTTTATTCTGGAGGCGGTCTCGGTGATGCTGCAGGTGGGCAGCTACAAGCTGCGCAAGAAGCGCATCTTCAAGATGGCGCCGCTGCACCATCATTTTGAGCAGTTGGGCTGGAGCGAGTCCAAGGTGATTGTGCGTTTCTGGATCGCCGCGCTGGTGTTTGCACTGTTTGCACTCACCACGCTGAAATTGCGCTAAGTTGCGTTTGCGCGGGGCGCGCCGGTGCACAATAAGAGTTGTCGCGGCAGCCCTCAAGGACAGGCGAGTATGTTGGAGCTGAAAGGCAAAAAAGTGCTGGTTGTGGGTCTGGGTAAATCCGGACTCGCGGCGGCTCTGTTTTTACGCCACCAGGGCGCGCAGGTTACGGTCTCCGATGTGCGCAGCGCCGAATCGCTGGCCAAGGAGATTCCGGCGCTGCTTGACGAGGGAATCATGGTTGAGGCGGGTGGGCATGGTTTGTTGACCTTTCGCCGCCAGGACCTGATTGTGGTAAGTCCCGGCGTCCCTCTGAGTACACCCGAGCTGGTCCAGGCGCGCAGCTTTGGCCGTCCGGTCATCGGCGAACTCGAACTGGCCGCGCGATTCCTCAAGGGACAGATTCTGGCCATCACCGGGTCGAATGGCAAGACAACCACCACGGCGATTGCCGGCGAAACTCTGAAAGAGGGCGGACTGCCCACGCTGGTAGGCGGCAACATAGGCGTGCCGGTGGTGAGCCTCATTGAAGAGAGCACAGACGAAACCTGGTCGGTGCTTGAGGTCTCAAGCTTCCAACTCGAAAGCACCGAGGTGTTCCGGCCCAGGATCGCCGTCATTCTCAATATCACGCCTGACCATCTCGATCGTCACGGCAGCTTTGAGGCTTATGCGCGCGCCAAGGAGCGCATCTTTGCCTCGCAGACCGAGAGCGACTTTGTGGTGCTGAATGCTGACAATGCACGTGCGGCCGAAGCTGCCTCCCGATCTCTCGCGAAGGTCTACTGGTTCTCAATCGAACATCCGGTGCGGCAGGGCTCGTGGGTCGCGGATGGATACGTGGTTTACCGTGGCGATCCCGGCACCGCGATTGAGCAGGTAATGCCGCTCGCAAAGATTCCGCTCAAGGGCGAGCACAACGTCGAGAACGTGCTGGCCGCGGTCACCGCCGCGCGGCTGGCGGGCGTCGCAAGCGATTCCATTGCGCGCGCGATCGAAAAGTTCCAGGCCGTTGAGCATCGGCTTGAGTTTGTGGCCACGGTGCATGGAGTTGAATTCTTTAACGACTCGAAGGCCACCAATGTTGACGCCACCGCAAAAGCTGTTGCGGCGTTCTCTAATGGCATTCATCTCATCCTGGGCGGCAAAGACAAGGGCTCTGATTACACCACGCTCTCGCAATTGCTGCGGGAGCGGGTGCGCGCCATTTACACCATCGGAACAGCGGCTGAAAAGATAGAGTCGCAACTGCGCGGCGTGGTCTCAATCCACTCCTGCGAAACGCTCGACATCGCCGTAGCGCGCGCTGCCGCGGCGGCGCATCCCGGCGAAGTAGTTTTGCTGGCCCCGGCCTGCTCCAGCTTCGACCAGTTTGAAAATTACGAACATCGCGGCCGGGTTTTCAAGGATTTAGTTAACCGGATGCGGAGCGGAAAACCATGGCAAAGCTCGTAGGCGTCGACAAGTGGTTGTTCTTCACCACGCTCCTGCTCGTAGTGGTGGGGCTGGCGATGGTGTTTTCAGCCTCGGCTGTGGTGGCGCAGGAGCGTTACCACTCTGAGTTTGCGGATGTGGGCCGCCAGGCTGGCTGGGCGCTGGCAGGCGTGCTGGCAATGGTTGTGCTCATGAACATCGATGCCAGCCGCTACAAATCGCCGCGCTTTATCTATCCGGCCCTCTGCGTCACCACAATTTTGCTGGTAATGGTCTTCTTTGTTCCCGGCTCGCACAACACCCATCGCTGGATTCGCTTCGGAAGCCACTTCACTTTTCAGCCATCTGAGATAGCCAAGCCGGTGCTGGTGCTTTTTCTTGCGTGGTTTCTCCACAACCGGCTCGATGCCATGCACAAGTGGAAAGAGACGCTGATGCCGGCGGCCTTGATTCCGCTTTTATTTATTCTGCTGGTGGTGCGCCAGCCCGATCTTGGCACCGCGCTGGTGCTGGCCGGAGTTACGGGCATGATGCTGGTGCTGGCCGGCCTGGAGTGGAAATATGTGATTGGCGGCCTCACGGCGATGGTGGTGGGCGTGGCGCCGATGCTCTATTTTGTGGCATGGCGCTGGAAGCGCGTGCTCGCCTTCCTCAATCCCGACGCCGATCCGCAGGGCGCAGGCTTCCACATCAACCAATCGCTGATTGCGGTGGGCACCGGCGGACTCTCAGGCCGCGGCTACATGGAGGGCATGCAAAAACTCTTCTACCTGCCTGAGGCTTCAACCGACTTTATTTTTGCGAACATTGCCGAAGAGCTGGGCTTTATCGGCGCCATCACCATCCTGCTGCTGTTCGTGGTCTTCGGCGTTCGCGGGCTGCGCGCCGCGCTTCGTTCGCGCGACCCCTTCTCGCGCATGGTCGCCTTCGGCATCTCGACCGCAATCCTGCTGCAGGCCTTCTTCAACATCAGCGTGGTGCTCTCCATGGTGCCCACCAAGGGCATCCCGCTGCCGCTCATCTCCTCTGGCGGGACTTCAGTTTTCTGCACTCTGGCCAGTATCGGCATTCTCTTGAACATCACCAGAAAAGTGGAGTGAGCTGGCTGCTTTCATGAGCTAAGGAGATTGCGCCCCCCCAAGGGCTAAATGGGATGGGGAAAGCTCCAAGGATATGAGCATTGTGTCAGGGCACGAGTTTACTCGTGCCGATGAAACCCCAAAATTGAGTTTGGGGCTTTAGCCCCTGAAGCACTGATGTGAACGACAAGACAGTCTAAGCATAGCCAGTTGAGTGCTCAGTTACGGAAAGACGAAAAAGAGTATGCGCATTCTTCGAACGGTCATGGGTTGGGTTTTCGGAATCTCGTGGCTGTTACTCCTCCTGGGATCGCCACAGGCAGTTCTGGCTATTGCAAAAACTCTGAGAGACCATCAGTACACTTCCTGGAATTTCAAGACATGGCTCGTTGTCCTGATGGTCATCGCAATTCTCCTCGCGGCGTACATTACCTTCTTGGTTGCATGGTGGACCAACTGGAGGAGAACGAGGTCGGCGAGAGGCTGGGGGATTGCCGCGAGCCTGATTTTTGTGATGCTTTCGATAGAGATTTTCATTGATCGTTTACTATCGAGCTGGGGGGCCTCAGGGTTTGAGCTGGCCATAGGAGTTTTGGGGTTGATTGCATTCGCGCCCCGCATGGAAATAGCGCCAAAGATAGACGACCCCAATCCAGAAAACGAATCCAATTAAGAAGGCGCACGCTTGTCGGACCTGCGCGTGCTCATTGCCGTCGGCGAACTGGAAGCCACATCGTTCCCGCGTTCGCGCTGGCTCGCGATTTGTTTGATCGCCTTAGTCGGTGTCTGACGAATCGATTTATCGCTAAGATGAGATTGAAGAAACACCCCTCAGGGGCTAAAGCCCACACAAGTAGACGGCATATTCGGCGCGACTGAAGCGGTGCCCTGACACAAGACAAGCGGCGTCAGGATTCGTCAAACGATCACCCTGCGCCACTCCGCTTTCGAATGACAGCCAGGCCGCTCACAGCCGTGTTAACCTTTATCTAAACATCGGGGTTCATTCCGGAGCCACCGCGATAGTTTTTTGAAGCACCCTCTGCCGATCAATAGAACCGAGAGAAAATCCCCCGGGCTCGAATTATTTGAGGCAACATTGGAACAATTGCGCATCCTGATCGCCGGTGGCGGGACCGGAGGGCACATCATCCCCGCGCTTGCGGTGGCGCGCGAACTTGTCGATCAGCATAGCGCCGATGTGCTCTTCATCGGCACTAATCGCGGCATGGAAATGCGGCTTGTGCCCGAGGCTGGATTCAGGCTCCGTACCATCGATGTCGGCCCCCTCAAGAATGTCTCGATCGCCACCCGCATTCGCACCCTCTTTCAACTGCCCCAAAGCATCTTTGAGTGCCGGCATCTCATCCGCAACTTCAATCCCGGCGCAGTGCTGGGCGTGGGAGGCTACGCGTCGGGCCCCGCAATGGCCGCTGCCCTGCAGTTGAACGTGCCCACCATGGTCTTTGAGCCCAACGCCATGCCCGGCTTCGCCAACCGCATCGTGGGCAAACGTGTTCGGGCCGCTGCGGTGAACTTTGCTTCGGCGGAGCGATGGTTTCGCAACAGCGAGGTCACTGGAATCCCAGTCCGTCCCGAGTTCTTCCACCTTCATCCGCCCACCGGCGCTTTCCCGCACCTGCTGGTTTTTGGCGGTTCGCAGGGAGCGCGGATTTTCAACACCAACCTGCCCAAGGTGATTGCCGCGCTACTTGACGCGGTGCCTGGTCTCACGGTTTTGCATCAGAGCGGAGTACGTAACGGAGAAGTAACGCAGGCAGCCTACGAGGCCAGCGGCGCAGATCGAGCGCGCTGGCAGGTTGAGCCCTTCATCAACGACATGCCGGAGCAATTCGCGCAGGCCCACCTGGTAATGGCGCGCAGCGGCGCATCCACGGTGGCCGAGCTGGCCGCTGCCGGAAAGCCGGCCATGCTGGTGCCGTTTGCCGCGGCCGCTGACCAGCACCAGCGCCGCAACGCCGAGGTCATGGTGGATTCAGGCGCAGCCGTAATGTTGCAGGAGAGCGAGTTTGAACAACCCGACAAGCTGCTTCGAACTCTGGTTGAGCTGCTTGGCTCGCCGGAGCGATTGGCTGCAATGGGAGTGGCCGCCCGCCGCCAGGCCCATCCCCACGCCGCCGAGCGCATCGCCGAAAAACTGGTGGAAATGGCGGGGAAACCAGCCGGCAGGTAAGCACGTCAGCGCGTTAGCGGTATCGTTGGGGCAAATTCAGAATCAGTGGCTTTCGGTCATCGCAGTCCACCACTTCGCAAGGGTAATGTGCGATCGATTTTGCTGAAGTATCGGCTCGTTCTCTTGAATCAGATGGTCCATCGACTCGAGTTCGTTCTTCATAGCGGGCCTGAGTTTGCTCTCGGCAGATGTCAATGCGCCTTCTGAAATTGCCGGATACTGCGCATGGAATTGAGCCACTGTCTCGGAATCAGGATTGGCGGATAGCTGTTGAATTGCAGTACGTATATGTTCGATTTTCGATTCATCGTCGAGGCCGTCGTCTGCAAGGATAGGATCCGCCAGGTGCTCGATACGCAAATGTTGCACGCGCGCGCCGAATTCGGCTGCAGCCATTTCCGCCGCATCCCGCTCGTCTCCCTCATAGGAGCCATCGGCAAAAAGGACTGCCTGAAGGGTCACGTATTGCGGTTGCGGATCTTCAATAAATGTCCCGTCGACTGTCTTCCCGGAGTGGGGCACGCCCAGCGACAGCACATAACTTGAATTGGGAGCAATTACCGCGGACAACCCCCCCTTGAGCACTTGCGTGACAGAACCTGAGCGCGTCTCGTCAGAAGTGCCGATTCGAAATGCATCGACAGCTTTGTTGGATTGGTTGTGCAAGGACAGATTTCCAATGGTCCTGTCGACAGGCGCGTATTCGATCTGAATCGATGGCGCATCGCTGCGCGTCAGAGGGTGATATGGAATATCCGATTGAGCTGTAACGATGTGGAGCGTGAGCGGTTCAAGACCCGCTTGTTCCATCTCAGGGAAGGTGACGGTATCGTTCAGCTTTCCAGAATGCGTTGCCAGGGTCTGGGAGCGCAGCTTATCTAAGGGAGCAGGCGGATTCTGGTGGTCGTAGTTGCCGTAGTAGACAGTCGGCGTAATGAGTACGGAGTCTCCCTTGGCACAAATCTCCCACTGTAGCGCCGAAGGCTGCTCAACGCCCGCGCCCGCGTTGGCTAGCCGGTTGAGGTTCTGGTGATAAGAAAAGGTCGTGCAAGGGCTGGAAGTGGGCGACGCTGCTTCAGGGACCGTGAGGTAATAGGGGAGCGGCCCGTCAAAGCCGGGGAACTCGATGGCAAACCTGGCGTGGGCTGCCGGCGATTGCGCAACGGTGTTGCCCGCGCACACATAACCGAGCGCGAACACGATTAAATATCTGAAGGTTCTTGCAGACATTTTAGGCTCCTGCAGGCCTGGCTACGGCCTATTATAGGCACACTTGGATTATTGGCACTTTTGGAAACAAGATCTCAATAAGCGTGCCATCCCCTTCTTGCGCCAAAAACAAAAAGCCCGCTTGCCGAAGCAAGCGAGCCTTTTATCTGTTTGAGCCGGGTTAGTTTGCCCAGCCCACAAGATTACCGGTGGCCACCGCCACCGCCGTGTCCGCCGCCTCCACCATGGAAGCCGCCGCCACCGCCGGCATATCCACGAGCTGCGCCGCCGCTATAACCACGGGCTGCAGGAGCCGCTCCGCGAGCTGCGCCACCGGCATAACCACGAGCTCCGCCGGCATATCCGCGAGCTCCGCCGCCATAACCCGGCCGGCCGCCGTAGCCTGCGCCAGCATAACCGTGTCCGCCGTAGTATCCGCGTCCACCATAATATCCGCGGCCGCCCCAGCCGTGTCCCCAACGTCCGCCGCCCCATCCCCAGCCGTACCACGGGCCGGCACCGATGAACACACCGCCCATAAACCAGTTAGGGCCGTAATAGCCATAAGGCGCGCAGGCATAGGGGTAATACGGGTAATAGCCCCAGTCGCAAACCGGCGGGCCATAAGCGTCAACCGGCGCAACCACTTCCGGACCAACTCCTACTCCCACTGCAACCTGGGCATGCGCGGTTGCCATCAATGGCACCGCCAGAATCACTGCAAGTAAAGCTAAACGGAAGCTCTTCATAACACCCTCCCTGTGCTGCCACCACCGGCCCGTTTCCGGTCCGGAATCTTTTGCTCAGCACCTTCGGCTGAAACCACCTTGTCTTCAGCCGGCCTACATACTCTTAAACCAATCTCTGCTAATTAAGTTGCGGTCCTCAGAAGCCCTGGCGTCCCACTGTTTGATCCATCAGAACCTTACCGCCAGGCTAGATTCCGGCCGCTCTCCCAAGCCCGGGTCCCCCACGTTGTCTCTAGCATCGACAATACACCTCATATGACGCTCCGGCGGGGAAAACGGAGCATGAAAAAGCGGCCTTCAGGGGGTTGCCTGAAGGCCGCTGAGGCTAGGCAGCAGAGGGGGGAGCTACCTGCGGAAGTAGGGGGCCGGGCCATAGTGACGGCCGTAAAACACCGGTCCACGGTAAAAGCCGGGGCGAATCACGACGCCTACCCGCGGCGCACGCCAGAAGCCCGGAACCCAAACACCGCCGTTGTAGTATCCGGCGACCCACACATATCCATCTCCGGGGCAGGGGGGAACATAAGCAACCGGTCCGCCCACCACGATTCGAACGCCGGCAGCCTTCGCCTGTGTTGCGCCCAATCCCAAGGTTCCAGCTACCAGCGCTGCACCAAGTACCACCTTCTTCAAAATGCTCTTCATAACTGCTCCTTTCCAGCCGGCCTCAACGTCTGAGAGCCGCCCTGGCTTCTCACCCCAACGACGAAGACCTGTCGTTGGGGACCCCGGCTTTCTTGCGCTTTAAAGCTTGGCTCTTGCTGCTTCGTGCGCCGCCGGTTATGCCTGATTGAACAGGAGTTGCGATGAAAGGTTGCGCTCAGACCGCAAAAATAAACCTGCGCAACTTTCACGCTGAATTGTGTTTATCGCCTTGCGAATTCCTTTCCGTTGACCCCCGAAAATGCATCAGAGTTGAAGAGACAATCCTCGCTGGCCGATGGATTAAGTGTGGAATGTCATTGTATGAAGGATGGCGCGCTTGTTTGATTCGATTGGTGTCTGGTTGGTGAATAGCCGGGCCGGACAATGCGCAGCTTACTGCGCGGCACTCCTGCTGGCTGCGGTCGCGCTGGCGTTGATTGACGACTGGTACGCGAAGAACCGCCGCATGAGGCAAGACGCGAGTGTGGCCGCGCTTGAAGCACTGTTTGCCTTGCCCGATTTGCGCGATTGCCAACGGCGAAGGTATTGAAATATTGATAACAGCGAAATTGTGAAACATTGATTAGCGGTGGGCAGCGCTTACTATTCCCTGGTCCCTAGTCCCTAGGTCCCCGTCTCTCTGTTACCCTTAACCTTCAACCATTCATGTTCGCGACCTCGCAGCACGCACATTTTGTAGGCATCGGCGGAATCGGCATGAGCGGCATTGCCGAGATTCTGCTAAGCCTGGAGATGAAGGTCTCCGGTTCCGATCTCAAGCGCAGCGCGGTGACTGACCGGCTCGCGCAACTTGGCGCCACCATCTACGAAGGCCACGCAGCCAGCAATGTCGCCGGGGCAACTGTTGTGGTTACCAGTTCCGCCGTGGCCGTTAACAATCCTGAAGTGCTTGAGGCGCAGGCCCTCAAGATTCCGGTCATTCCGCGGGCCGAGATGCTGGCCGAGCTCATGCGCCTCAAGTACGGCATCGCCATCGCGGGGATGCATGGTAAAACCACCACCACATCGATGGTGGCCGCGGTGCTCGCAGCCGGCGGCCTCGACCCAACCGTGGTTGTGGGCGGCCGCGTTGACGCGCTCGGCTCAAATGCGCGCCTCGGAACCACCCAGTACCTCGTTGCCGAAGCCGACGAGAGCGACCGCTCCTTCCTCAAACTCTCGCCCATACTTGCCGTTGTGACGAATCTTGACCGCGAGCATATGGACTGCTACCACGACATGGCCGACGTGGAGCGCGCCTTTGTCGACTTCATGGACCGCGTACCGTTCTACGGCGCGATCGTTGCCTGCAGCGATAATGCGCTGCTCAAAGCCGTTCTGCCGCGCGTGCGGCGACGAGTATTTACCTATGGGCTCTCGAACGATGCCGATTTCCGTGTCGAGATTCTGGATGCGGGGCAAGCAGCCGCAGCCGCCCCGGGGCAGGCGAGCTCACTCTCGCGATTCATGGTGCACACCGGCGCGGGCCCGCTGGGGCCGTTCGAGTTGCATGTTCCCGGCCGTCACAACGTGCTCAATGCCACTGCCGCGATAGCGATCGCCCGGCAGCTTGAAGTTGCTCCCTTGAAAATCGCCGACGGCCTCAACCATTTCCGCGGCGTCGACCGGCGTTTTCAGCTTCGCGGCCAGGCGTGCGGGGTTGCCGTGGTCGACGACTATGGCCACCACCCCACTGAGATTCGCGCCACGCTGGCTGCTGCGCGCGAGTGCGGCTATCGACGGATTCTTGTTGTCTTCCAGCCGCACCGGTACACTCGCACCGCAGACCTTCTGGACGAGTTCTCGGGCGCATTCACGGCGGCCGATGCCGTATTTGTGCTTCCGATTTATGCGGCCAGCGAAGAGCCGATCCCCGGCGTAACGGCAGAACGGCTCGCTGAACGCATCAAAATCGAAACAGGGAGCCCGCGCGTTGACTTCGCTCCCGATTTTGCTGCGGCAGTGGACGCCGTAACCGGCGCGGCGCAAGAGGGAGATCTCATCCTCACTCTCGGAGCGGGCAGCGTCAGCCAGCTCGCGCCGCAGATATTAGCCGCACTCGAACGCGTGTAATTGCGGCCCACCCTCGCAAAGAAAAGCAAAAACGCCGCGAGACTTGGGCAGCCACCCGGATCGCAACTCGGGAATTCGCCAGTGCATTGCTGCAATTTCATCTGTGCAAATTCACGCTCTTCCAATTAAGTTAGATGTGACCCCGTTGGACTTTCCCCTGCGTTGAAATTTGCATTCAAATTCGTAATCACAATGGCGCTGGTGGCCACGCTGGCGTACGTGGGGCTGGCCTCCGGGCGCGGCGCAGGCCATGTGCCCGCCATCTGGTGGGCCAACTCCGCACTGGCTTCGGTTTTGCTGCTCGATCGCCGTCGCTGGCTGCCGCTCCTCGCCGCCGGTTACCTGGGCAATGTTATCGGACACATCGTCTTCCACGATCCGCTCTGGGAGGTCTTCTCGCTCTCAGCCTGCGACACCATTGAGACTGCAATCGCGGTATACGGAGTGGGTTTTGCGCTCGGACGCCGCGTCGACCTCACCCGCCAGCCGCAACTGCTGCGCTTTGTCGGCTTCGCGGTGCTGCTGGCTCCGCTCATTGCCAGCCTGCTCGCCGGCATCATTCTTCATATCGCAACCGGAAGCCCGCTCACGGTGGCGTTGCTTTGGTTTCCGGCCAGCGCGCTGGGCATGGCGATCGTGGTGCCCGTGGTTCTGGGACTGGCCCGCCGCGAGACCCGCGAGCTCTTTGCCCCCGACCATTTGGCGAACACATTGCTCTATCTCGCCCTGATCGCCGCCGCCACCGTGGCCATCTTCACCGCCGCAGACTTCCCCTTGCTCTTTCTCATCTTTCCGCCGCTGCTGTTTCTTGTGGTGCGATTGGGCCTGAGCGGCGGAGTGCTTGGCTGCTGCGTGGTGGCAGCCATTGGAACCCACTTCACCGTTTCGGTGAAGGGAGGCCCGTTCGCTCAACTTACCGATCCCAGCCTCGAGAACCGCATCCTCATTCTGCAGCTTTTTCTGGCCACGGCGGTGCTCAGCGTGAGCGTGGTGGCGATTGTGTTTGCCGATCTCAAGCGCGCCAACGCTGCTGCAATTCTCAGCGAGGCACGCTTTCGCGAACTCGCCAGCTCAATGGAAGCGCTGGCCACCGTGGACGCTCTCACCGGCGTCGCCAACCGCCGCCAATTCGATCGCGCTATTCAGATGGAATGGCAGCGCGCCCAGCGCCAGCATGAGCCGCTGACTCTGTTGCTGCTCGATGTAGATCGCTTCAAGGGGTTCAACGATCTCTACGGGCACATTGAAGGCGACAACTGCCTCTGCGCCATCGCCCGCATCGTCCTCCAAACCACGCGCCGGCCCACTGACACTGTGGCCCGCATGGGCGGCGAAGAGTTCGCCGTCATCCTTCCCGGCGCCTCTGCCCATGGAGCGTTTGAGATGGCCGAGAAGCTACGTAAGGGCGTACTCGAAATGGGCACGATTCACAAGGGCAACTCGCATGGCGTGGTCACCATCTCGATAGGCTGCGCAACCGTCGTCCCCGCGGAAGGATCGAACTCCATCGAACTGGTGGCCCTGGCCGATGCCGCACTCTACGCCGCCAAATCGGCAGGGCGAAACTGTGTAAAGGCAGGCGCCAGGGAGTAGGGAGTAGAAAGCAAGTCAGCGAGCCGGCAGGTCGACGGTGCCTCCCGGCAAGATGAGCTGAAGGCTGAAAGCTGAGAGCTGCGCCTTTGGCGCCAGCCCGTATCACCTCGGGTTCCCCCGCTCCAGTTGCGGAAAACTGCCAAATCACTACGGGCTATATTGAAGGTTGGCGACTCTCACGACCTTGCTCAGGCGTGGCGAATCAGAAGGACACAAATCGACCTCTCTTGTGGGAGGATGAAGCGCCCGCGGTGGCCCGCGTCAGGCGCATGCAGGAAGGTGTGCCTGTGGCGGGACGCATCCGCCGTGGCGCTCCCGGCATGCCGCTCGAGATGGAAGATCCCGAGGGTGACGATGAGTCGGGTCCGGGAGGGCGCACTGCGCCGCGCGGCAAGTGGTGGCGGCCGGCCGGCAAAGCGGGCCGTATTTTCCTCACGCTTGGCGTTCTCACTATTCTCGGCAGCGTTACATTCCTGGGCATCACCGTGCGCCATTACCTCGAACGCGATGCGCGATTCCGCATTGCCGGCGCCGCCAACATCCAGGCCACGGGCCTCACCCAGGTGAGCCGCGCCGATATGCTGCCAATCTTCGGTGAAGACATCGGGCGCAATGTTTTTTTTGTTCCGCTCAGCGAGCGCCGCAAGCAGCTTGAGCAAATCCCCTGGGTCGAGCACGCCACGGTCATGCGCGTGCTCCCCGATCAAATTCGTGTGGCGCTGGTGGAACGCCAACCGGTGGCCTTTACGCGCGTCGGCCAGCAGATTGGCCTGGTGGACGGCGACGGCGTGTTGCTTTCAATGCCGGCCGCGGCCATGGCGCAGCATCATTATTTGTTCCCGGTGATCACGGGCATCGATCCCGGCGACCCGCCCGCATCGCGCAAGGCGCGCATGGCTGTGTATGGCCGGTTGATGAGTGAACTTGACTCCAACGGCCAGCGACTTTCCCAACAGATATCCGAGATCGATCTCACCGACCCTGAAGACGCGCGTGTTCTTGAAGTAGGAACCGACATTCTCGCTCACTACGGCCAGGATCATTTCCTTGAGCGCTACCAGCGCTACCAAGCGCATATTGCCGAGTGGCGTCAGCAATATCCCAACCTGGCCGCGGTCGATCTGCGTTACGACCAGCAAGTGGTGTTGCAGATGGCCTCAGGCAGCGTGGCCTCGCAGCCCGCACCCGGCGCAGCGGCCGCTCAACCCGCAACCGACGGCAAGCCTGCGGCCGGAACGCCGGCCGGCGACGCAAAAACGCAACCGGCAAAGAAACCCGCAGTCAACGCGGCAGCAAAGTCTCGCGCCGAACACGAGAAGAAGAAACACGCGGAGCAACGCCACACCGCGCTCAACCAGTTCAACAACTCTCCGCGGGCACCGGCCCGGTACGTGGGATAGACGACCGAATGGCTCAGAAGCAGAACAACCTGATCGTGGTACTGGACGTGGGCAGCGCGCAGACGCGTGTTGTGGCGGCAGAGATCAATGAGTCATCGTTGCGCTATCGCGGCCACGGCGTGGTTGAATCGCAGGGCATGCGCAAGGGCCTTATCGCTGAACTCGCGCCCGCGGCCAAGGCGGTACGCGCGGCCAATGAGCAGGCGGAGCGCGTTTCGCGACTTAACATCGATGAGTGCGTGGTGGGCGTGGGCGGACCCCATATTCGCGGCCTCAACACCAACGGCGGCTTCGAACTCGGCAACCGCATGCGCGAGATTACCCGCGAAGATGTACGCGCAGCCGTCGAGCGCGCGCGCGCAGTCGAGCGGCCTCCCGATCGCGAGATTCTTCACCTGCTGCCGCGACAATTCATTCTCGACGATCAGCCCGGCATCTTCGATCCGGTGGGAATGGTGGGCTCGCGCCTTGAAGTCGACCTGCACATCGCCACCTGTTCAGGCAGCGCGCTGCAAAGCACCATCACCTGCGCCAATCGCGCGGGACTCGAAGTTACGGAGGCGATTCTCGAATCCATTGCCGCGGCCGAGGGCACGCTTTCAACCGATGAGCGCGAGCTGGGCGTTTGCCTGCTCGATATCGGCGCCCACTCCAGCGACCTGGTGGTGTTCTTTGAAGGCGCGGTTGCGCATACGGCTTCGGTGCCCATCGGCGGCGCGCATTTCACCAACGATCTTGCCATCGGCCTCCAGTTGCCGGTTGTCCAGGCTGAGGAGCTTAAGCGCCAGTTTGGCAACGCTGTGGTGACCGCGGTTCCGCAGACCGCGGAGATTGAGATCGCCAACCCTCATCCGCAGCGGCTGGCCTTGCGCACCATCGCCGAGATTCTCGAGCCCCGCGCCCGCGAGCTGTTCTATTTCGTCAAGGAGAGCCTGCGCCATGGCGGCGTGGTGGATGCTTTGGGCGCAGGCTGCGTGCTCACCGGCGGAGGCGCGCTTTTGCCCGGACTGCTCGACGTGGCCGAGAGCCAACTCCGCGTGCCGGCACGAACGGGAATGCCGGTGCGTCTGTCGCATATGCCCGGCGAACTGGCCCATCCTAGCTACTCGGTGGCCATTGGGATGTTGATGTACGCGCATCGCACCCGGAACTCCCGCGCCCAGGAAGATAACAGCTTGCGCGCCAAACTGCGCGCCATGTTCGCAGCAAGTTTTTAGAAAGACAGCTTCTAGCTTCTAGCTCCTAGCTCCTAGCTTCTAGCTGAAAGCGTCGAGCACAAGCGGAATTTGGTGGGGTGAGATAGAGCATTTGGGGCTCGGCAAGTGGGCACACCTCGGGGAACGAGCTAGGAGCTAGAGGCTAGAAGCTAGAAGCTAAAGGAGAGCCAATGGAACAGCCGATTAACGAAGCTGGAGAGATGAGGATTACCTTCCACGAAGAGATGCCGCGCGGCGCCAAGATAAAGGTGATCGGCGTGGGTGGCGGCGGCGGCAACGCCGTGAACCGCATGATCCAGGCACATATGGAAGGCGTTGAATTTATCGCCGCCAACACCGATGTGCAGGCGCTCAAGCTCTCGCAGGCCGCCGTCAAGCTGCAGCTCGGCGTGCGCCTTACCGCCGGTCTGGGGGCGGGCTCCAATCCCGACGTCGGCCGCAAGGCGGCTCTCGAAGACTCCGAGAAAATCATTGAGGCTCTTGAAGGCGCTGACATGGTCTTCGTCACTGCCGGCCTCGGCGGCGGCACGGGCACCGGCGCTGCGCCCGTCATTGCATCTCTGGCCAGCGAAATGGGCATCCTCACGGTGGCCGTGGTCACGCGTCCCTTCGCCTTTGAAGGCAAGCGCCGCCTGATGCAGGCCGAGCGGGGATTGAAAGAGCTCATCGAGAGCGTCGACACCATGATCGTCATCCCCAACGAGAAGCTGCTCGCCGTGGCCAAAGACGCGGGCTTCTTTGAGAGTTTCCGCGTGGCCGACGACATTCTGCGCCAGGGCGTTCAGGGCATCAGCGACATTATCACCATTCCCGGCATCATCAACCGCGATTTTGCCGATGTGAAGACCACCATGGCCGGCATGGGTCACGCGGTGATGGGCACGGCCGTTCGCTCCGGCGCCAATCGCGCCGTTGAAGCTGCGCAGGCCGCCATGGCTTCGCCGCTGCTCGATGCGGGCGCAATCGACGGCGCTCGCGGCATCCTCATCAACATCACCGGCGCCAGCACGCTCAAACTCTCTGAGGTGAACGAGGCTTCGTCGCTGATCCAGTCCGCCGCCCACGAAGACGCCAACATCATCTTTGGAGCGGTGCTCGATGAGAAGATGGGCAACGAGGTCAAGATCACCGTCATCGCCACCGGCTTCCGCGACCAGATGCCCGAGCGTCGCGCCCGCATGCTGAGCGTTGAAGAGACGCCGGTGGTTTCAGTGCCCGTAGTCGCGCCCGACACCTGGATGCGCGAGGGAGACAAAGAACCGCAGCCGAGGGAACCACAGCCCAAACAGAAAGCAGAGCCCGAACCGGAACCGGCAAAGGCCCCCGCGCCGCCGCGCTTTATGAGCGAGGATGAGGACTCCGGAACCGACGACGCTTTCTTCTATTCGTCGGCAGTTCCGCCAGTCGCCACCACGGTTACCGTGTCCGCGCCGCCCAAGGCCATTGCTGAAACGGCAGTCGAAGAAGACGTCGCCACCTCGCGCTTTCCGGACTACGACGCCGAGTTCAATCAGGAACCGGCGCCGGAACCGGTAATCCACGAGGCTGTGCCCGACAGCCGCGGCACCATTGGGCGTGCCGCTGGGCAGACCGACACCCACTCCGCGGCGTCACCCTTTGAAGGGCCCGAGGAGCAGCCGCAGCGGGACCTCGATGTTCCGGCCTTTCTGCGCAGGCTGCAGTTCTAAATGCATTCGGTGATTTAACGCACATCGGATGTCGTTTTGATTACGTCTAATGAATCTGGACCCGGTAGTTCCAAAATGGGCCCCACCGCCGTTATAGTAATTGCAAGAACCAGAAAGTCTTGACCAGTCAGGCACACCCGGTTTCGTGTGCAACGAATTTGTTCTATCCTGAAACAAAGCAGGGTCTGGACTTGACCGGCAAATCGCAAGATCGGCTATTTCGCGGATCGATGGTTTGTTCCGCAATCGCGCCGAAAAAAGAAGCGTGAGCTCCGCCGAAAGGCTGAGCGCATTCAAAATCCAAGAGTTGAGGGGCGTTGCCTGGATGAAATTGTCTTGCGGGTGGTTGGCCGGTCTGTCATTGGTTGCATATGCGGCGGGCGCCGTTGCCCTCGATGTTCCTCAAAAGGTTCATCACGCCAAAACAGAGGCGCACCTCAGACAGACGCATCACACCGCCGCGCATCGCGCGGCTGCCGCTGCCAAGTCCCCGGCCACGCACTCTGCAGCCCACGCTTCAACGGCTCACACTGCGACGCTCCACACCGCTTCGCGTACTGCCACGGCTCATGCAGCCCCAGGCACTCATCTTCGCACCGCATCGCTGAGAGTACGCCGCCACCACTATTACGAGCGCTTTACGGCCAATTCGTTTATCACCGGGGCGCTGGGCCAGGACGATATCGTTACGGGCGAGGACCCGGTTGTGCGCCAGGCTGCGATTGATGCGCTGGGTGACATGAACGGCACCGCAGTGGTCATCAATCCCTCCAACGGACGCATTCTGGCCATGGTGAACCAGCAGCTTGCCCTGTCGCCGGGTGCTGAGCCCTGCTCCACGATCAAGATCACGGTGGCGATGGCCGCTTTGTCTGAGGGGCTGGTCACCGCCGATACCATGGTGCAGCTGCCTGGTTTCCGAATGAACATGACCCAGGCGATCGCCAAGAGCAACAATCTCTACTTTGAAGAGCTGGGCCGCGAGCTTGGCTTCGAGCGCGTACGCCACTACGCCACCCAGTTCGGACTTGGCGAGCTAGCCGGTTACAACATTCCAGGCGAGCAACTCGGCGCTTATCCTGATCAGCCTATTTCTGAGGCGGACGGAGGCGTGGGCAAAATGTGCAGCTTCGGCCAGGGCGTCTCGCTCACTCCGCTGCAACTGGGCGCGTATGTTGCCGCCATCGCCAACGGCGGCACGCTCTATTATCTGCAGCACCCCACCACGCCTGAAGATATTGCTAACTTCCAGCCCCGGGTCAAGCGCACTCTCGATATCGCCAGATTCATTCCCGAACTGCAGGACGGCATGGCCGGCGCAGTGGAATACGGAACGGCACGGAGCTTACGTACCAACTTCCACGAACTGCCGGTCTTTGGCAAGACCGGGACCTGCTCCAACGAAGGCACGCGCTACGGCTGGTTCGCATCATTCTCCGATTCTCCTCAGGGCAGCCTGGTCACAGTCTTCTTCCTCGAGGGCGGCCGCGCAACTTTCGGCCCGCGTGCTGCCGAACTTACCGGCCAGTTCTACCGCAACCTGTGGGACCGCAACTACTTCACCGCCAAGAGCCAGGAAGCATCGCTGCCAGCCGGAAACCCGGGCGGAGCGCAATAGGGCGCGGCTTAACCGAATTCACATTCAAATAGGGCACCAAGTGTCAGGGCACGAGTTTACACGTGCCAATACACGCCTCCCGTAGGGAGGCAAGGAATTTAGCCCGGAACAAGTTCGCGTGAGCGACCGCAGTCCTGGGTAGGCGCAACAGGAAAACTCCGCAGCCCTGCAGGGGCGGCGCGAGTCGGCACGCGAGATTATTTAGCCCCTGCCGCCTCTCACCAACGCAGGATCCCTTTCAGCAAGCTCCTGAATGCCCGCTCGCCACCTCCGCATCCCGGCCTTTATCCTTGACGCGGAATGCGGAAACTCAACTGGGTACTTGCCGGCATCGGAGACATTGCGCGAAGGCGCGTGATTCCTGCCATTCAAGCTGCGCCGCGCAGCACCCTGTACGGCTTTGTAACGCGAGATCCAGCCAAAGCCGCGGCTTACGCCGGCGCGCGCGCCTTCAAGTCGATTGAAGAGGCCGTCGCCGATCCTCATGTGGACGCGCTCTACATTGCACTGCCGGTTGCCATGCACGGAGGCGCCGCCATCGCTGCCCTGCGCGCCGGAAAGCACGTGCTCTGCGAAAAGCCGATGGCCATGCATTATTCCGAGGCCGAACGCATGGTTGCCGAGGGCGTAGCCAGCGGCCGGGTCTTTGGCGTCTCGTACTATCGCAGGCTTTATCCCAAGCTCCTGCGTGCGAAGCACCTCATCGAACAGGGCGCAATCGGCCAGCCTGTGCTCGCCGAGGGCAACTGCCATGGCTGGCATGAAGCTGAGGATCGTGCGTGGCTGCGCGATCCTGCGCTGGCCGGCGGTGGACCCCTCTTCGACATTGCTTCACACCGCATCGACGCCATGAACTTTCTTTTCGGCAGGGCCGAATCGGCGACGGGAATATTGTCGAATGCGGTGCACCAGTTTCCAGTGGAGGACTCAGCCACCGTACTGATAAGGTTTGCCGGCGGCGTGCACGGGGTCGTGGACGTTCGCTGGAACTCGCATATCGCCCGCGACCAGTTCCGCGTAATCGGTACTGAGGGCGAGTTGGGTCTCGATCCGCTGAACGGTCCCGAACTGCGCCTCACCACGCGAGCGGGAACCGTGGTGGAAATGCTGCCGGCGCCCAACAATCTCCACTACCCACTCATTGAGAACTTTGTGGAGGCAGCACTGGCCAACGATCCTGGGCGCCTTGCGTGCCCTGCCGTTCAGGCGGCGTGGACCGACTGGGTCATAGAACAAGCGATGCGGGCGAAGGCGAGCTAGGGGCTGCATAATCTCTTGCGTCCAACGGTACTTTCGGGCATCCGATAAGATGAACGGAACCTGCCTGCCTCGAACCGCCGGCAGCGGCTCAACTTCTCCAACTGTTCTTCACTCCGAGGCGCGCCATGGAACTACCCACGCACATTCTTCTCACCTACGGCTACCTGTTGCTCTTTGCCTGGGTCCTGATTGAGCAGCTTGGTATTCCGCTGCCGGCCACGCCCGCGCTGCTGGCCGCGGGTGCGCTCACGGTGGACGGCCAACTGAGTTTTACGCTGGCGTTTCTTGCCGGGCTGGGCGCTTGCGTCGTCGCAGACTCGGCCTGGTTCCTCATCGGCAGGCGATACGGGTCCTTGGTGCTGCGCATCCTGTGCAAGCTGTCGATGGAGCCGACAACCTGCGTGCGCCGCACCCAGGACTCATTTGGCCGCAGGCGCGGCACCATGCTGTTGTTCGCCAAGTTTGTGCCCGGGCTGGCCACGCTGGCCGCGCCCGTTGCCGGACAAAACGGCATGCAATACGGAGCATTCCTGTTCTTCGATGCGATCGGCGGCTCGCTTTGGGTGATGACGCTCCTGCTTGTCGGCCGCTTCTTTGGCGACGTCTTGAAGCGCGACCCCAGCCTGCTCAACTGGGCAGGCCGATTCTCGGGCGGACTGCTGGTTCTGGGCATCGTGGGATTCTTCCTCGCCCGCCTGTGGCGACGCAAGATGGTGCTGAAGAAACTGGCCCTCTCGCGCCTTGAGCCCGAGGAACTGAAACGCCAGCTTGAGGCCGGCGAGCAGGTCTACATCGTCGATCTGCGCCATCCTCTCGAGCTGATGACTGACCCTTTCACCCTGCCTGGCGCCCAGCACTTTGCGCCCGACGTGCTCGCCCTGCGCCATGGCGAGATTCCCCGCGACCGGGACATCGTGCTTTACTGCACCTGCCCCAGCGAGGCCACTGCCGCCAAAACCGCGCTCACCCTGCACCGGCTGGGCATTGAGCGCGTGCGCCCGCTGCGCGGCGGCTTCGACGAGTGGAAGCGCCTCGGCTTTCCGATGGACGCAATTCCGCCCGTGAATCCACTGGTCGCCGCGGTTGAACCCGCGAAATAAGTGCGCACAGACGGATGCGGATGGCATACTCATCCCATGGCAGACATTCTGGACGACGGCTTTATCCCCACTCCCCCCACGCCTGAGCGGGTAACAAAGAGGGCGCTGGTTCTGGCTGCAGTTTCATGCCGCGGTGTTATCGAGAACGACCCTGACCCCGAAGGCGCTGAAGGGTTGCGGAATCGCCTGCTGCCTTGGCTTGAAGCTGTAGGCGCCGCAACCGAGCTCGAAGATCGGGAACGACAGATGCTCTCCGCTCCGATCGGATTATTGGATCGAAAGGCATCGCTCAATGCCAGTTGGCAATCGGAAGGCATGACCGCGCTGGCTTGGGCGCTCGATTGCATTGAGCTTCCACCTTTCTACGAACAGTGCGATCCTGCCGAGACCGCAGCCAAGATGGGTTTTCTGCGCACTTTGGAAGAAACGCCGTTGTCAAAGCCATTCCTGCAGCCGGCAGACCAGATCGGCGCACTGGCCGACTCTTATCTCACCGTCCATTGGAGGCTCAGGGAGCAGACGTTGCGTCCGCGACACATGGACTTTGTGGAGTATGTTGCCCAGTGCAATTGGGGGCCGCTTCATCTTGACGGAGTGGAGACCGTGGAAGGAGATCTCGCCGTTAAGGGCACGCCGCTGAACCGGCTTAAGGAAAACCAGTTCCGTGAGGCTCTGAGCATTACGCAGGAGCGACACCACGCCCTGAATTGGCTGCGGGGCTTTGAGGAACTCTACTCGCTGGTCACAACCGACACCTAGACTTTGTGATGCGATTCGGTTCGTGAATCCGGCTTTTTCTCAACTTCAGCGCGCCGCACACTGGGCTGAGCGCCCACAAACAACGCTGCAATCTTTGTCCCGATCGGCGATCCGATGCCGCTGCAGGGGTCGGGTCCCACGGCTGCCGAATACATGCCGTTGCTGCCTACCGTAATGTCGTTGAAAGCCTCTTGATTCAGCCACAGCTTGGGCGTCACCCACCCCAGCTTCTTGCCGAAGGCCGCAAACAATCCTGCATAGAGGGGTGCAACCGCGCTGGTGCCGCCCAGCACCGTTGCTGAGCCGTGAATGAATACCTGGTAGCCGGTGTCAGGATCGCCGTCGGCGCACACATCGGGCACCATGCGGCCGGTTCCGTACTGTGTGTTGGCCGGCGCCGGCGGCGCGTCGATCTGCCAGCTCTGCGCCGGGAAGAGTGTCGAATATCCGCCGCCGGTTCCTGAGCCGTCTGTCTGGCCGGGGTTGTCGTTCCACACCGTCTCGCTGGTGGCTGTTTTGTTGGTGCCGCCGCAGCCCACTACATGCGGGCACGACGACGGGCAATCCACGTTTGCCGGCGTGGGACCGCCGTCGCTCGAATCGTTGTCGCCCGCAGCTCCAAAGATCGCCATGCCACCTGCTGTGGCCGTCTCCGCCGACTGCTCAAGCGCATCGGCTTCGGTTGCGCCCCACTGCGCTTCGTCAGCGCCCCACGAGATGCTGCATACGTCGCACCCGTCCGCAGCGGCTTTGGCGATCGCGGTCCCAATATCCTGCGACCAGTAAACCCGAATCGTGGCGGCCTGGCCCGTAGCCACGTAATAGCTCGCCCCAGCCACTTCAATATCCAGCCCGACCTCGAAGTCAGCCTCGCCCGCACTGCCCGACTGGTTGGGCGTGTTCTTGGTCCCGTCCACTGAAACATCGGTGATTGACGGAACCGGCTGGCCGATCGACTGAAAGTAGGCGGTAATGTCGGACTGCACCCATCCGCCGCCCAACTCAACAATGCCGATCAGGCTGCCGCCCGCCAACCCCTTAGGCCAGTTGTAGGCCGCGCACAGGTTCGGCACCGTCCACGAGATGTTCTGGCTGGGAGCCGGGGGGGCTGATCCACCGTCCCGTGGCTTCGTGTTCCGGGGCTTCCAATGTTTGAAGTAAGGATGGCATTTCACCTTGGGGGAGTCAGGCATAGGGCGTTCCTTTCGTATCCCGAGAGAATTGCATAAGCCCGGCAGGAAATGCAACGTGACGGAGGGACATAGCGGCAGGGAACAGGCGCAGTCGGGTGGTCAGCTTGAAGGAACAAAGGTTCGAGCATCGGTGTCTAATCCGGAAGGCCTCCATGCAGCCCCTCTCTGCATTGGCCGCAAACATTCTCAGCATCCAATGAATCGACGGAGGATTGATGAGGCCAGGACTCAATCCAAAGCACTTGATCGGCGCGTCGCGGGCGAGAGTACCAGTTCTGCTTTTGATCGCGGGCTTGGTCTATGTGGCGCCGAGTCACGCTCAATCGCAGACTGCACGGCCTGTCGCCTGGCAGCCCACCTTTGAAGTTTCTTCCATCCGAATCAACCGGTCGAATGACTTGGTGATGAGCTTTCACTACACCCCTGTCGGTATTTCCATCGTCGGCATTTCGCTTGAGGGTATCGTCCACTCAGCATTCCCGGGCTTGCACGAGGCCAGCGAAGAAGACCAGATATTGGGCCTGCCCAAATGGACAAAGTCGGAGCGATACGACATACAAGTCAAGCTCAACGAGGCAGACATGCCACGATGGAGAAAACTTGCTGTCGACCAGCAAAGGCTGGCGCTCCTGCCCCTCCTTGTTGATCGCTTCAACCTGCGTTATCACCATGAGTTGAAGATTATGCCAGCCTATGTGCTTTCGATTGACAACGGTGGTTCCAAGCTTAAGCAGTCCATGGTGACCGGCAAAGATGCGAACGGCCCCCATATGTTCCTGCCCGATGAGCCTGGCCACCTCGAGTCACATTCCACCTATATGTGGGAGCTGGTCGATACCTTGGAGCGCCAGACGGGCTACATCGTGCTCGACCAGACGGGGCTTGAAGGTTCGTATGATTACACGCTCCACTGGACCCCTGACGACCAGCCTCCTTCCGACGCTTCCGGCCCGTCACTCTCCACTGCTCTCAAAGAACAACTTGGGATAAAACTGGAGCTGCAAAAGAAGCCAATGGACGTTATTGTGATCGACCACATCGACCACCCCTCGCCCAATTAGCGGCCGCAGAAATCCAGCCCGGTACCGATTCGAAAACCAAGCCATCTCTCAATTAAAAGCTTTAGTATGAGGGGTGGAGTACACACCTTGGCCTACGACGATCTGCGCGACTGGATCAAAGCACTCGAAAAGCACGGCGAGTTGAAGCGCATCCGTGAAGAGGTTTCGCCGGAACTCGAAATCACCGAGATCACCGACCGCGTCAGCAAAATCGGCGCTGCGTCCCACCCTTTGCGCAAAGAACGCGAAAAGGATGGGGCAACCGATTTCAGTGAAAAGTACGCTCCCGGCGGCCCGGCGCTGCTGTTTGAAAACGTCACGGGACACCCGGGCCACAAGGTCCTCATCAATCAGTTCGGTTCTGAGCGCCGCATGGCGCTGGCCCTCGGCGTCGACCGCCTCGACGAGATTGCCGAACGCATTCACGGCTTGATGAATGTGAAGCCGCCGTCGGGCGGCTTTCTCGACAAGCTCAAGATGTTGCCGCAATTGGCCGAGCTAGCCAATGTTTTTCCAAAGACAGTGAACGGCAAAGACGCGCCCTGCAAGGAAATGATCCGGCGCGACAAGTTCGATCTCAACTATTTCCCGATCCTCAAATGCTGGCCCCACGACGGCGGCCGCTTTATCACGCTGCCTTGCGTGCACACTAAAGACCCTCGCAACGGCAAGCGTAACATCGGCATGTATCGCATGCAGGTTTACGACGGCCAGACCACCGGCATGCACTGGCAGCGCCAGAAGGTCGCGGCAGAACATTACCGAAACGCCATGCGCGACGCGGCGCTTTTTTCGGGAGACGAAGCTGGATCGGGAAGCGCGCGCGTGGCGATGATGGCTGAATCGGCCGGCGGCGCAGTCAACGTTCCCGACGGCCCAATCGGCGGCCTTCCCCAGGTGTCATTTGGAAACTTGAAGGGCTCGCGACTTGAAGTCGCAGTCGCCATCGGCACCGATCCTGCGACGACGTTCTCCGCCATCGTTCCCGCGCCGCCTGAAGTTGAGGAGTTCATGATTGCCGGCTTCCTGCGCGGCAAGCCGGTTGAGATTGTCAAGTGCGAGACTGTCGATCTCGAAGTGCCCGCCAACGCTGAGATCGTTCTTGAGGGCTACGTCGAACTTGGCGAGCTGCGCCCCGAAGGTCCCTTTGGCGATCACACCGGCTTCTACACCCTCGAGGATGAGTATCCCGTATTCCATGTCACATGCATTAGTCATCGCAAAGACCCCATCTATGCGGCAACCATCGTGGGCAAGCCGCCCATGGAAGATGCATGGATGGGCAAGGCCGTCGAGCGCATTTTCTTGCCCGCCATGAAAATGACCATCCCCGAACTGGTCGACATTCATCTGCCTGTCGAGGCCGTCTTTCACAACCTCATGATCGTGTCCATCAGGAAGAGTTATCCCGGCCAGGCGCGAAAGGTGATGAGCGCAATCTGGTCGCTGGGCCAGGCCATGTTTACCAAGTGCATTATCGTGGTAGACGAAGACTGCGACGTGCAGGACATCGGCGAAGTGGTTCTGCGCGTGGCCAACAACATCGACCCCGAGCGCGACATTCAGTTCACGCTGGGTCCGATTGACTCGCTCGATCACGCCTCGCGCCTTCCCAACTACGGCTCGAAAATGGGCGTGGATGCGACCCGCAAGTGGAAGGCTGAAGGATTTGAGCGGCCCTGGCCGGCAATGATCGAGATGGATCGCGCCACCAAGGCCAAAGTAGACGCAATGTGGGCCAGGCTGGGGCTGTGAGCGTGAGTGAAGAGATGAAACTGAAATTCAAATCGAACGATGGCCTCCCGGTTGCACTGCTGGTGATTGCTTTTCTCGCGTCGGCATTATTCGCGACCCAAACTTCGGCCGCGCAATCGGCACAACCCGCCGCCCAGCCAGCACCCGCGCAGCAGCCCGCAGACGAGCCCGCCAAGAAGGCCATCAAGGATCATGCCGAGTACGAAGTCTACGCTTCAGCAGTCAAAATCGGCGACCCGGCTGAGCGCGCCACTGCGCTTGAGGCCTTTGCGCAAAAGTATCCGCGTAGCGTCGCCCTTGGCCAGGCGCTCGCTGAGGCGCTCTCCGCGTGGCAGCAGGCCGGGAACACCGATCAGGTTGTGGACGTCGCCAAGCGATTGCTGGTCGCCGAGCCCGCCAACATTCGTGCTATGGCAATCGTTGTAGCGCTCGATCGCGCCCGGGCCGCGCAACTTCTTCACGTGGATGCGGGATTGCTCAACGAGATATGCGAATTCTCAACCAGCGGTCTCAACCAACTGCCGTTATGGCAAATGCCTGCCGGCATGAGCGATGCGCAGTTCACTGCAATGCGGAACAGCATGACCGTCATTTTTAACGCAGGTGCGGGAACGTGCGCGCTCAGTCAGAACGACCTCGCCAAGACCCGCGAAACCCTGGCCCAGGCGGTTGCCATCGACAGCACAGACCTTGAAAGTCTCTGGCAGCTTTCTATCGCCGATCTCGAGTCGAGGCCGGTCGATGCGAATGGTTTCTGGTTCTGCGCCCGCGCCATCGCCATCGCAAAAAGAGGTCGGAACCAGCCTGCAGCCGAAACCGCCATCGGCTATTGCAACAAAAAGTACACGGCCTACCACGGCTCGCCCGATGGATGGGATCCGATCATGGTGGCTGCGCAAAGTCAGGACGTTCCACCGCCAGGTTTCGACAAGCTCATTACTCCCTCCGGCAATCCCAACTCGATGACCACGCCCACCGAGCCGGCACAGAATCTTCTGCCGCAACCTGCAGCTACCGCTCCTGCCCAGCCCGCGGCGCCAACTTCGCAGCAACCCTAACCGCCGGATTCTTCGCACTTTTTCACGCTGCCCGCACGGCCGCGCCCCATCACCTACACTGAATTCTGTCTCCCATGTCTCCGTTTTGCCGAGTCGCGTTGCCGGTGCCGCTCGATCGCACGTTCACTTATGCGGTCCGGGATGGGCAGTTGCCCCAGCGCGGGGCGCGCGTCATCGCTCCCTTCAACAAAGAGAAGCTGATCGGCGTGGTGACTGAGCTCGACGTGAAACCAGAGGGGGACTTCGAGATTCGCTATCTTGAGGCGGTGCTCGACGATGAGCCGATCGTCAGCGACCAGTTGCTTGAACTAGCCGAGTGGCTCGCGGGTTATTATCTCGCGCCGCTCGGCGAGGTGCTGCGCGGGATGCTTCCGCTGGTGGCCGAGGTGCAACGCACCGTTTATTACCGAATCACCGACGCGGGTCGCGATGCCCTGGCAACGATGATGGAGGGGGAAGAGTCGCGCTTTGGCGACGAAAAAACCAATGCAGGCCCACTCCACAGTGCGCCTTCGGCTTCGACTCGTACGTTCGCCGAATCGGACGACTTCGCTCAGGATGACAGTCAGGATTTAATTGTTCCGGATGACAAGCCGAAGAAGGCGAAGCGCGCCAAGGCCGAAGAGCAGGAGATGCAGTTCCGCGTTTTAAAGCGGCTGGCCGAGGGCGAACCGGTGAAAGTCTCCACGCTGCGCACTGCCACCGCGGCCTCGCTCCCGCAAATTGCGGCGCTGGTACGCAAAAAATGGATTGTGCGCGAGACCGCAGCGGCCGAGCGCGATGCGCGGCGCATGGAGCGATTTGCGGTCTTGATTCCCGAAGCGCGGTTGCCAAAACTCACTGAGAAGCAGCAGGGAATCCTGGCCGAGCTGGCAGCCTGCGGCGGCGAGATTTCGCTCGCCGATCTCAGAAAGAAAGATCTACCGTCTTCGACTCTGCAAACACTTGTCCGGCGTGAACTGGTGCGCATCGAAGAGCGACCGGCCGTCTTTCATCTGGGCGGGTTGACGCCCACATCCGATGCTCCTGACGAACTGAACCTGGCGCAGCTTGAGGCGCTCGACACGGTGAATGCGGCGCTCGGCGCGTTCCACGCCTTTCTGCTTTACGGCGTCACGGGCTCTGGAAAAACCGCCGTCTATCTGGCTGCGATGCGGAAGGCGCTTGACCGCGGCTTCTCGTCCATCCTGCTGGTGCCTGAGATTGGGTTGACTCCGCAAATGGCGGGGCTGCTCGACCGCGCCTTCGGACAGAAAGTCGCGCTCATGCACTCCGCGCTTACGCCTGAGGAGCGCAGCGAGCAGTGGCGGCGCATCCGCAGCGGCGATGCGCCGATTGTGGTTGGAACGCGCTCAGCCATCTTTGCGCCCGCGCCTAATCTCGGCCTCATCCTCGTCGACGAAGAGCACGACCAGAGCTACAAGCAGGAAGAGACGCCCCGCTATAACGCGCGCGATGTTGCGGTCATGCGTGCCAAAAGCGCCGGCGCAGTCGCGGTGCTGGGCTCCGCAACTCCCTCGCTCGAGAGCTGGCACAACGCGGCGCAGGGCAAGTACACGCGCATCGATTTACGCGAGCGCGTGATGAATCGCCCACTTCCGGCAATCGAGCTCGTCGACATGCGCACCGAGTTCCGGCAGACGGGCCAGGAGCAATTGTTTTCGCGCGCGCTGGTTCAAGAGATCAAGGCATCTCTCGAGCGCGGCGAACAGGCGCTGGTGCTGCTCAACCGTCGCGGCTATTCCTTCGCCGTAATCTGTCGCGCATGCGGCGAAAAGCTCGACTGCCAGAATTGCGCGATTGCACTCACTCATCACAAACCCAGTGATGAAGATGGAGGGCTGGCCCGCGTTGGACAGCGCCTGGAGTGCCACTACTGCGGCTTCAGACGCACGGTTCCGGCGCGTTGCCCCAAATGCGACAGCGAGCACATGTACTTTCTCGGAGCGGGCTCGCAGCAGGGTGAAGAGCGGCTGCTGGAAATCTTTCCCGGCGCGCGCATTGGCAGGATGGACCGCGATACGGTGCGCGGCCGATACGATCTCGAGCGGCTGCTGGCCCGCCTGCACTCGGGCGAAATCAATTTGCTGGTGGGCACGCAGATGATTGCCAAAGGGCACGACATTCACGGCATCACGCTGGTGGGCGTGGTGGGCTGCGATCATGCGCTCTCAATGCCCGATTTTCGCGCCGCGGAGCGCGTCTTCCAGCTCATCTCGCAGGTGAGTGGACGAGCCGGTCGCGGCGAGCTGCCGGGGCGAGTCGTGGTGCAGACCTATTATCCCGATCACTACGCAATTCTCGCCGCCGCAGCAAATGACTACGCCAGCTTTGCCGAGCGCGAGCTCAAGTACCGGCGCTGGATGCACTATCCGCCCTTCGGCGCGCTGGCCAACGTGCTGGTGCGCTCGCCAAAGCTCGAGCAGGCAGCCGGGTGGGCCGCTGAGCTGGGCAAATATCTCGTCAAGAATCAGAGCGGCGGAGCGGTGCGCGTGCTGGGACCGTGCACAGCGCCCATCGCGCGCATCAAGGGCGTCTACCGCTTCCATCTCATTCTCAAAGCCGCCTCGCGCAAAGCGCTGAATGCCACGCTCCGCGGCCTCATGGACCACGCTGAGAAGGCCGAAATTCCGCGCCGCAATGTGGTGGTGGATGTGGACCCGCAGCGGCTGATGTGAGCGAGCAGCAGATTGCTATCTTTCGCGCACGCCAAAGCACTCAATAGACGCCCGGAATCAACCGCTTTGTGCTGCGGCTATAGTCTTCGTATTCGGCACCAAATGCGCGGCGGAGCGCAGTCTCCTCAACATGAATGCGATACAACACAGCCAGCGTCGGTGGAACTATGAAAACGGCAAAACAGGCCCATGTGCGTGAGTGAAGCGCAAATGCCAGGAGAATCAATTCCAGGCCGGTATAGGAAGGATGGCGTACGAGGCTATAGAGTCCACTTCGCTGCAGTTTCTGTTCGGCGTGCGTAGCTACGTTCGCGCTGAAGGCTCTGCCCAGTGTAAAAATGGCCACGGTGCGAATTCCCAAACCGAGAATCAAGATCCCAAGAGCCGCCGGCCGCAGCCAACTGTAACTCCCCGGCATATCGGGCGGGAAAAACTTATGCATCCATACGTCGGTCCAGCTGGACGCGATGATTACGACCCAGAGAAGAATCTGCGATCCTCGATCTTGTATTTTCCCTTTACCAGGGCGCGTCGTGGTGAAGAGGGCGAGGAGGATTTCCCCCACGACCCACACCTTTCCCAGCAAATCAAAATAGAATTCGAGATTCATGATTATCCTGGCGTGACCGCGAACTCCATCCAGATCGTAAAAGAATGTCGCGCGGAGTTCTCGGTACGATGAGCCGATCGGCTTAACCGTAAAAAATGCCCGCTGCGGGAAGCGCGCTCAATCTCTTCTCAGCTTGCGATTAAGGTCCGGCTGTGATTAAGGCCCGACGCCAAGGCGAGAAAACCCGCCTTTCGCTCGAGTGGCGAAAGAACCGGGGTCCCGGCACGTGGCCGGAGGCGAAGCGCACATTGCCCGAGCCAATTGCGGTTCAGGATTCCAGGCTGTGAAGCTCTTTGCCTGGCTTGAAGCGCACGGCCTTGCCGGGGGCGATGCTGACCTCAGTGCCGGTGCGGGGATTGCGGCCGATGCCGGTCTTGCGGGCGCGGACGCTGAACACGCCGAAGCCGCGCAGTTCAATGCGTTCACCGGCAGCCAACGCCTGTTTCAGGCCTTCGAAGACCGTATCTACCGCTGCTTCAGCCTTGGTGCGCGGCAAGCCGGTGCGCTCAATCACTTGATGAACGATGTCCTGCTTGATCAATGGAGTTCCCTCGCTCTTGCGATTTCAAAACCCGGTAAATTCTCCCGGTAGCCTTCACCATCAGACGCTTAAAGCCAACCAAAGTATCACCTTGGGCGATCCTGCTGGCTCGAGCCTGGCTGCCGTGACCTCTCGTTCCGCCCATTGTTCTCAAATCCGTCAGAGCGGAACTGGTATTGACTCTACCACGACCTACATCGGTCATATTACAGATTTTGCACGCAATTGTGGAGTCAGGAACGGGTGGCGGCAGTCAAATCGGCTGCCGGACGCAAACTCGTTTCAATTCCACCCATTTATTCCACAGGCCGCAGGATGAACTGCCGTTGTGATTTCACCCTTGCTTTCGTAAGATGAATCAGCAAGTTGGATCATCCGCAGGAGTTCTGACGCGAGGCCTTCACGTCCTCGTACGGGAGATGCATGTCGATCAAGAGCGACCGTTGGATCAGAGATCAGGCAGTCAACCACCGCATGATCGAACCCTTCAGCGAAAAGCAAGTGGCTGCAGGGGTTATCTCCTTCGGCCTCTCTTCCTACGGCTACGATCTGCGGGTGTCTGACGAGTTCAAAATCTTCACCAATGTGAACAGCGCCATCATCGACCCCAAAGCCTTCGACGAGCGGTCTTTCGTCAGCGTCCAGGCCGGGTCGGTCATCATTCCACCCAATTCGTTTGCACTGGCGCGTTCGGTCGAGTACTTTCGTATCCCCAGAGACGTTTTAACCATCTGCGTTGGTAAGTCAACCTATGCGCGTTGCGGGATTATTGTGAACGTAACGCCGTTTGAGCCGGAGTGGGAGGGGTTCGTGACTCTCGAGATCTCGAATACCACGCCGCTCCCGGCCAGGGTGTACGCCAACGAAGGGCTGTGCCAGATTCTGTTTTTCCAATCCGACGAGACCTGCGAAGTTAGTTACGCTGATCGCAAAGGCAAATATCAGAACCAGCAGGGAATTGTTCTCCCCAAACTCTGAGGGCGCGCGAAAGCGGTCGATTGGCCGTAATATAAGCGCGGAAAACAGGATAAGTGTGACGGTGGCGGGTCTCGGATCCGCTCCGTTATGGTGCGGCTCCTTTTGAAACGCTTGCGAGGGAGCGCGAAGATGTCGAAAAACCCCAAACCCGAGCTGATCCGGATCGGCGTGGTGACGGGTGAACCCATCCGGCTGGCCGGGCTTACCAGCATCTTCGACCTGCCGGCCGAGCAAGGGCAGCCCCAGCTTTTGCCCGTGGTGGGCTCCCTGCCCGAGCTGCTGGCTGACCAGAGCCTTGGCTACCTTGTGTTCGATCTTCACGCCTCCCGGGACGGGCTTGACGCCCTGGAATCGGTTCGCAGGCTGCGCCCCATGCTGCGCCTCATCGTCATCGGTCCTGAGGGCGACGAGGAACTGGTGCTTAGCTCGATTGTGGCCGGGGCCCGTGCCTTTCTCGATCTCACTGCCGATCCCGAGGTGGTGCGCCGCGCTGTTAACGTGGTAACCGACGGTTCCATCTGGGCCCCCCGCCGGCTGCTTTCCCGCCTCATCGACCGCCTGCTGAATATTCCCGATACCAGCCTTACCAACGCCGACCCCCTGCTCACCACCCGCGAGCAACAGGTGCTGGAACGGATCCTTCTGGCTCGCTCAAACCGCGAAATTGCCGCAGAGTTGGGAATCGAGGAGCGGACCGTGAAGGCCTACGTGGGCCGCCTTATGAAGAAGACAGGCGCCGACAACCGCATCAAACTCTCCATGTCGGCACTCAACCGGCCCATGCTGACCCGCGAAAAACCCGCGCCGTTACCCCAGCGCAGGGAGTCCCGAAAGGCTGATGACTAACTAGTAAACTCGATGGTTACTAAACGTCATTGGCCTTAAGTACTCTTGTGTATGTCTTTGGTTTTCCACAATGATGTCTATAGAAACAACGCAGATCTGGGGAAAGGAGTTCCCAGGCGCCATGATTCCATGAGGCCTGTGAACTCCTCTTTTTTCTGCCCGTAAACTCCCCGGAAGTGATTATCCACAAAACATTTAGCAGATTCCCGGTTTTACAGGGAATAGGGGCTCAGTCGGGGCTACGGGCGAAGGCCCGGAGGCGCTCGTTGGTGTCCGGGTGAGACCTTCAGGGGATGAGTGAGACTGCGACAGGCATCCGAATTGACAAGAGATGTTGTGGACTAAACGCCGGTGCGTCGTGTTGGAATAAATCAAGGGCTCGCTGGACCGAATCGACCAGGGGTTACAAGAGCGTACAGGCCCAGGCGCCAGAATTCCCTTCAGAGTTGTTTTAAACGGCGGTAGAAGGCAGATGACGCCGAAATCGTCCGACCAATCACCCTTCCGGCAACGGAACCCGCCGGAGCGGAAAGGATATCGATATGAAAAAAACACTATTGGCTGTTTGCCTGTGCTCCATGCTCAGCACTCCGGTCTTTGCGGCTTCGTCGCGTGACGATCTTCAGGCCCGCATCGATTCGGCGAAGACGGTTCTTGACCAGATTATGGCGGCGCAGGACCGAACGATTCCTCTCGACATTCTGCACTCCGCCACTTGCGTAGCCGTGGTGCCGGGCCTCATAAAAGGCGCATTCGTATTCGGCGCGCAGTACGGGCAGGGCGTGGTAACCTGCCGCACCGGCCATGGCTGGAGCGCGCCCGTATTCATCCGCATGGCTGGCGGCTCTTTCGGCTTCCAGATCGGCGGCCAATCTACCGACCTCATCCTGGTAGCCGTCAACGATCGCGGCTTTCAGGACCTGCTGAAGAGCAAGTTCAAGATTGGCGGCGACGCCTCGGCTGCTGCCGGACCGGTGGGCCGCGCGGGCCAGGCCTCCACCGATTGGAAGATGAGCGCTGAGCTGCTGAGCTATTCGCGCAACAAGGGCCTGTTTGCAGGCATCGACCTGGACGGCACCAGCGTAAGCCAGAACAGAGATGACACCCAGATCTACTTCGGCGCGCCCCAGGACTTCCAGAACGTTCTGCGCGGCAATGTGCCAGTGCCTCCTGGCGCAGTCGACTTTGTGCGCGATGTAGCCCACTACTTCGTCGAAGCCAAGAACCGGTAGAAGCGGTGGTCAGTGATCAGTAAAGTAGCGCCGGGCTCCAGGCCGGTTGTACCGCCGGTCTCCTGACCGGCTGTACTGAGGGCCTCCCGGCCCTCAGCTGCATCGACGGGCCTCGAATTCCGGGGCGTAAACTGAAAGTTGCCATCATCGATGCAGGAGAACATTGAGTACTGGCTGGTTGTGGCCGTGGCGCGTGCGCTGGGGGCACTGCCACGATCTCTGGCCCGCCTCTGGGCCGGCGGGCTGGCCTTCGCCGTCTACTGGTTCATTGGCCGGCTGCGCAGCGTCGGAGAGACCAATCTAAAGCTGGCCCTGCCCGAACTGCCCGCCCAAACCAGAAAAGAAATCCTGCGCCGCGTCTATATCCACCTTGGGTGGCAGCTCGTCGAATTCTGCCGCATGACCCGCTACACGCCCGAAAACACGCGCGAATGGCTGCGCACGCAGGGCCTGGAGCATTACCAGGCGGCGCAGGCCCGCGGCAAAGGCGTACTGGTGGTGACAGCGCACCTGGGCGCGTGGGAGCTTTCCAGTTTTTACCACTCGATGATGGGACACCCCATGGGCATGGTGATCCGGCGCCTAGATAATCGCCAACTCGACGCCTACGTGAACCGCATCCGCTGCCTGCACGGCAACTACGTTCTGCACAAAGACGACTTCGGGCGCGGTCTGCTGACCGCCATGCACGAAAGCGGCACGGTCGGCATCCTGATGGACACCAACATGACCCCGCCCCAGGGTGCATTCGTAAGGTTCTTCGGCATTGAGGCCTGCACCGCGACCGGCGTGGCCCACGTGGCGCGCAAAACCGGCGCTGCTGTTCTGCCCGGGTTCATGCTGTGGGAGCAGGCTGAAAAACGCTATGTGCTGCATTTCGGGCCTGAGATCGAGATTCCCCATACCGAGTCGGCGAGCGACGACATACTGAACGGTACCCAGCTCTGCAATAACGCTATCGAGAGCTGGATTCGCCGCTATCCCGACCAGTGGCTCTGGATTCACCGGCGCTGGAAGACGCGCCCGCCAGGCCAGCCCGGGCTCTACTGAAAGCTGCGGTTCAATCGCAAAACCATTGCCGGGGCTGGTGCCTCCCCCGTCCGTCGAAGAAATAAAGCGCAAGCCATGGGGAATATTCCTTATACTCATCCCGCAGACCTTGCGGCACATTTCTGCGTTGTCTGTTGACTGAGCAGGCCCGGATCTTAAAAGCAACCTGAGTCAGAGCCTGAATCCGCGATGGGATGGCCGTGTAAGGAGTAAGGCGATGATAATTGGCGAATTAATACAAAAACTGGGCGGGCGCCTGGTCAAGGGAAGTGAAGAAACCGAGATTCTGTCGGTAGCGTCGGTTGACAAGGCATCGACATTCGATTTGATCTTTGCCTCTGACGAAGTTTCCGTCCAGGCGGCATTGAACAGTAAGGCTTCGGCAGTGGTACTTGGGCCGGGCGCGCCAGCCGATACCGAGGGCTCGCGCGTTGAGATTATTGAATCCGACGAGCCGCGGCTTTGGTTTTCACGCGCCTCCAGGCTGCTGGCAACACCGCATCTCGCATTGGGTGTCCATCCCAGTGCGGTGATAGGCAAGCAGGTCACATTCGGTTCGAACGTCACCATCTCTCCGCACGCGGTAATCGGCGACAACGCAAGTATCGGTGCCGGCACACGCGTCGGCTCGGGAGCGGTGGTGGGCGTGGGCGTCACCATTGGCGCAAACTGCCGCATCTTTCCAAACGCAGTCGTTTATCCCGGCACAACGATAGGCGATCGCGTCGTTATACACGCCGGCGTGGTGCTGGGCGCCGACGGATTCGGCTACGTGCGCGATCCCCTCACCGGCGAATATACGCAATTTCCTCAGCAGGGAACTCTGGCGATTGAAGATGACGTGGAGATCGGTGCCAATTCCACTATCGACCGTGGAGCGCTGGAAGAAACCCGCGTCCGGCGCGGAACAAAGATCGACAACCTGGTCCACATCGGCCACAACTGCGACATAGGTGAAGACGTGATTATCGTCGCGCTGACCGGCATCTCAGGCTCGTCCACGGTGGGCAAGGGCGCGGTCCTTGCCGGGCAGGTGGGAATCGGCGACCACGCTCACATCGGTCCGGGAGTGGTACTGGGGGGCCAGGCCGGCGTTTTCAGCGGCAAGACCGTGAAGGGCGATGGTGCGGGCGAGGTGCTGTACGGCACGCCGGCCCGGCCGCTCAGGCAGGTACTGCGCGAACAGGCAGCGCTGGCAAAGCTGGCCAAAACCGAAACCGGCTCCGGCGGCGACGACTCCGGGTTCTGATTGGGCGCAGGCTGCATTTCAATGGCCATCATCGTTGTGGGAGGAAGCGCGAAAGGTGTTGGCAAAACCACACTGGTTTGCGGGCTGATCGCCGCGCTCGACCGATTCCATTGGACCGCCGTCAAGATTACAACCGATGCGCACCAGGGACTGCCTCCGATTCACGAAGAAAAATCTGCGGGGCCAGAAACCGGCACCGCCCGATACCTCGCTGCCGGCGCAGCGCGAGCTTTCCTTCTAACCGTTCCTCCGCAACGCAACCTGGCTCAGGTTCTCGATGAGTTCTGGCCGCGCATCGGCCGCGGGGCGAACTTCATCTTCGAGTCGAACCGCGCAATGGATTTCGTGGAAGCAGATTTGCGCCTGTTGGTAGATGGGCGCTCTACGACGGCGCGTACGGAGCCGAAACCTTCGTTTTGGGGCGCCATGCTTTTAGCCGATGCGCTTGTTGTGCGAGCCGACGCCGATAGCGTGGTCAGCGGGGATTCCGTCTACGGAGAGCCGGCACGACCGATCTTCCACCTGAAGCATCTCGACAACATTTCGGCCGAGATGAAGCGCTGGATCGAGAAGTGCCCGGGGCTGACACCGTAAGTCGCGCGCGGCCTATCCCCGCCCCAGTCGCCGGTTGCGCAACCATTTGGCTACGCCCAGCGTCAGCAGCATTCCGCCGAAGGGCAGGCACCCGAGAACGAGAATCAGCGCAAACCAGCCCGTGTTGGTGCTGGCCCCGGTGCGTGAGAATCCGCCCAGGACGGTCTCCAGCAGCACGCCGGCCACCACGCCCGTGCCTACAATCGATCCGCCCCACTGCAAAAGCTGCCGCGTACCGTCATCGGGCATGCGGTTCGATTCGGCCCCACTTCGGGATTGACTTGTGCCTCGCGCCATTGTCTTAATAGCCAAGCGCCAGCCTCAGCATCACGTAGGTGACCACGCCGGTGACCGACACATAGAGCCACAGCGGAAACGTCCAGCGCGCCACCTTGCGGTGCTGCGGTATGCGGCCGCTGAGCGAGAAGAAAAAGGTGACCAGCACCAGCGGCAGGGCCACCACGGCCAGGATGATGTGGCTCGCCAGCAGCGGCAGGTACAGCATGCGTCCGGACGCGTGCAGCGGGTACCGCACGTCGCCGTGCAGCGCATGATGCAGGATGTAGCCCACCAGGAAGAGAGTTGAAAACGCAAACGCCGTCATCATCGCTGCGCGGTGCTGCTTGATGCGTTTGGCGCGAATGAACGTGTAGCCGACGAGCAGCGAGACCGCCGCAAGCCCGTTCATGACAGCATTCAGCGCCGGCAAGAACGCATACTGCGCGCTAGTGGCTGCCGCCGGATGAACGTAGATAAGCCAGAACAGAAACAGCGAGGCCACCGCGCTGATAACCAGAATCGCCGCAATCGCGCCGCCCGTGCCCGGCTTCGGCCCCGATTTCTGCGCCCGTGATGTTGTCGCGGTGGTCATTGCATCCTCAATGTTTTCCTACCGCGCAGATCATCAGCGCCGTAAACAGCAGCGGCAAATAAAGCACGCTCACCTTGAGCAGATCGCGCGCCAGCTTACGGCTCTCGTCTTCACTTTGCGCTTTCAGAATTTGTGCAAATCGAATCGTGTAGCCCAGGTAAACCAGTCCCAGTACGGTGGCTGTAATCGCATAGCTTGCGCCCACCATTCCCAGCCACCAGGGCGCCAGGCTTACGGGAATCATCAGCACCGCATAAAATAGCGCCTCAACCACTGTAGAGCGGCCGTCGGGCTGCACCACCGGCAGCATGCGAATATTGGCTCGCGCGTAGTCGTCGCGGTAGAGCCACGCAATTGACATGAAGTGCGGAAACTGCCACACAAACAGAATGCCAAACAGCGCCACGGCCGGCCACTCGATCTGCGGCCTGGCCGCCGTCCAACCCAGCATGGGACCCATCGCACCCGGAAACGCGCCAATAAACGTAGCCAGCGTAGTGACGCGCTTGAGCGGCGTGTAGATGGCGACGTAAGTAAACGCAGTAAGCAGCGCCAGCGCTACGGTCAACATGTTAGTGCGCATCAGCAGCCAGTACGCGCCAAGGGCCAGCGCACCCATGCCGGCGGCCAGACCCACCCACAACGGAAACCGGCCCGACGCCAGCGGCCGGTCCGCGGTGCGAATCATCTTGGCATCGCTCGAACGCTCCAGCACCTGGTTCAGCGCCCCGGCTCCGGCTGAAACCAGCCCGATGCCGATCAGCGTGTCAATCAATCCGCGCTGCATGCTGGTGACACCCGAGGCCAGCGAGCCCAGGTAATAGCCGCCCCATCCGGTCACCAGCACTAATCCCACAACCCGCACCTTGAAGAGTTCGCGCAGGTCGTGGATGAATGTGGCCGTGGCCCCTGCGCGCGGAGCATGAAGCGTGTGCCCATGCACGCCGCAGTGGGGTGACGCCTGCGCGCTGGTCCCGCTTGCAACTGCGGTCATCTCAGCCGGGTTGGCGGTTTGTGAGGCGGGAGTCATCGGAAATGCGCTCGCCGCACGCTACCGGGAGGGAATTGCGGTGCGCGAGTCGCCTCTATCGATCATATCAAGTAAGAGACTTGCGGGTGCCCGCACTTAGCGCGTTTTTGTTCTTGCGCTAAGGACCGGGTACCACCTCACGCCCGCTGCAACGTAATCACGCTGATCTCGGGCGGACAATCGAATCGAAAAGGCACGCCTGTCGTCCCCAGCCCGCGGTTCACGTGCAGTTGCATGTTTCCGAACCGGAACCACCCTTCAACATACTTCCGGCCGCCGGCAGGAAGTATCAACGGGCCGATCAGCGGTATGCGCACCTGCCCGCCATGCGAATGCCCGCTCAACATCAGGGCCACGGCTTGCGATGCCCGCATCTCTACAACCTGGTCGGCAAAGTCCGGCTCGTGGCACATCAGAATTATTGGTTCTTCCGCAATGCCTCGAATCCGGACAGGGATTGCCAGATCGACCTGCGGGCGGCCCTGGTTCCAGTCGTCCAGCCCCGACAGCCAGATTCTGCTTCCGCCGCGCTCCAACGCCGTGAAGGCATTTACCAGCACGCGGGTGCCGTTATCGTCGAGCGCCTTCTGCACCGTTTTTGACCCGACCCCAATGTCGTGATTGCCGAGACACGCGTAGCGTTGCTCACATTTAAGATTGCGCAGAATGTCTGCGCACTGCCAGGCTGAGCCCTCAGCGAATCTGCGTGGCGCAATGCCATCGGTTACAAAGTCACCGGTTAGAAAAACAAAGTCCGCATTCAGATTGTTCACCAGCTTGACGGCGTGCTCAAGAAACAGCGGCTCGCTGTACTCGTCAAGATGAATGTCGCTGAGCTGCGCAATTCGCGCGCCTTCGAACGCCGGTGGCAGGCCTTGAATTGCAGCCACATGATGCGCAACACCAATGTAGTGGCGCTCAATTTCGCCCGCGTACAGGGCCAGCCCCGCGGCCGTAATGAGGCCGCCCTTCAGAAACTTGCGTCGCGTGATTGACCGGGCTGGGGAAGTTTGCGCAACTACCATTCTTTTATCGTAATGGAACGTGTGACAAGAGGCGAATTTCAGAATTACGCCTGAAGATTAGATGCGTGATTGTCCTCGCGTAGTGCACAGGGCGCTATTCTTCCGCACGTTTTTCCTGTGTCCCCACTTCGCCCAGCGGATCGTTATCGCGGTCCGTCACTTCGGCTAACGCCGCCAGCCGCGCCGCAATTTCAGGCTTCCATGCGCCTTCCGGCGCGCGCCAGCTCCAGTTGCCCGCCGCAACCGACGGCGTGTTCATGCGCGCCTCCGATCCCAGCTCCAGCAGATCCTGCGCGGGAATCACCACCATATGGGCCACGCTGGCTTCTGCAGAGCGTATCAATGCCCATACCGGATTGCCGCCGACCGGACCCACATATGCTTCAACCGCCGCGTGGTCACTCTCGCCCGCGCTCGCGAACCAGCCGAGCGTGGTGTCGTTGTCGTGCGTGCCGGTGTACGCAACCGTGTCGGGTGTGTAACGGTGCGGTAAATGCGGATGCGCTCCCTTGTTAGAGAATCCGAACTGCATCACCTTCATCCCCGGCATCCCCGTCGCGCGCCGCAACGCGTCAACCTCCGGAGTAATCATGCCCAAGTCTTCTGCCACCAGCGGCAGCGGCCCGAGCGCGCCCTCGAGCGCTTTGAACAACTCTTCGCCCGGACCCTTTACCCACGCGCCATTCACCGCCGTCTCTTCTGCGGCAGGAATTGCCCAGTAGGCTTCGAATCCGCGAAAGTGATCGAGCCGCACAATGTCATAAAGTGCGGTCGCGCGGCGCATGCGGTCGATCCACCAATCGAAGCCGCGCTGCTTCAAAATATCCCACCGGTAAAGCGGATTGCCCCACCGCTGACCGGTCTTGGAAAAATAGTCGGGAGGCACCCCGGCCACCCGAATCGGATTAAGCTTCTCATCCAGTTCAAACACCTCCGGGTGAACCCACGCGTCGGCCGAATCCATATTCACAAAAATGGCAATGTCGCCCAGGATCCTGATGCCGTTTGGTTCGGCCGCCTGGCGCAGTTCGTCCCACTGCAACGAGAAAGCGAACTGCAGCACCTGTTCCTCAACCAGCGCCTGGCCGTGCGCTCGGCCGAATTCGTTCAGTGCCTTCGGGTCGCGGCGCTTGAACTGCTCAGGCCACTCGGCCCACGCGCCGGTATTGAACTCGCGCCGCAGCACGGCATAAAGCGCGTAGTCGTTCAGCCACGCCGCCTCGTCGCCGCAGAACTTCTCAAACTCTTTCCACTGAGCGGCAGTCCTGTCGTTGTCGGGCGCATGGTCGATAAAGTTCCGCGCTGCCTCGTAGAGCAGCGGGAGCTTCCGCTCTTCGGCGCCGTCGAAATCGGCTGCGCCGCCCGTGCCGGCCAGCGTGTTCACGCGATCCGCGCCGATCCATCCCCAGTCGCGCAACACCTCAAGGCTGATGAGAAAAGGATTGCCGGCAAAGGCCGAAGAAGCTGCGTATGGCGAGTTGCCGTAGCCCGTAGGGCTCAGCGGCAGAACCTGCCAGACGTGTTGCTTGCCGGCGGCCAGAAACCTTACAAACTCATGCGCCGCAGGTCCCAGATCGCCAATGGGACCATGTGAGGGCAGGGAACTAATATGAAGCAGAACTCCAGAAGAACGTTCGAATTCCATAGATCCATTATCGCGGGCCACGCGGCCAAGCCCAAATTGCCGCGGACAAATCCCCGTAGGTAGATTCATCGCGCGCGGATATTTTTAAAGGGGTCGACCGGAGGACCCTCCGCGAAGCTAACAGCTAAAAGCTAACGGCTGGAAGCCGCCTCCTCCGCATCAAGCTTCTATAATCCCTGTGACCGCCCGAATCAACTGTGGAGCGATTCCAATGAAAGTCCAGGTGAAACCGTTGAGATCTGTTGAATGCCGTCTTCTTGCCCTTGGTGCGCTATCGCTATCCCTGCTCTCCATCGCAACACCGGCTCGCGCCGCATCTGCCGCGGTGCCTGAGCCAGTGGTTCTCGACTCCGGCTGGCAATTGCAGGATGTGTCCAAAGTGCCCGAGCCGGGCGCGCAGATCGCCTCCGCCGCCTACAAGCCAGGCGGTTGGTACACGGCAACGGTGCCGGGCACGGTGCTCACCACGCTGGTCAACAACAATGTCTACCCCGAGCCCCTCTACGGCGAAAACAACCGGCCCGAAATTATTCCGGAATCGCTCGTGCACACGTCGTACTGGTATCGCACCGTCGTTAAAATCCCCAGCGATTACAAGAACCGCCACGTATGGCTCAACTTCGATGGCATCAATTATTCGGCCGCAGTCTGGGTAAATGGAACCCAGGTGGGATCGATCAAAGGCGCTTTCATCCGCGGCAACTTTGACATCTCGCCGCTGGTGCAGCCGGGCAAGAAGGCAGTGATAGCCGTACTCATTACCCCGCAACCGAATCCCGGTGTACCCCACGAGCACACCGTCCGCGCCGGTATCGGCGGCAACGGAGGACTCTCCGCTATCGACGGACCCACCTTCCTCTGCACCCTTGGCTGGGACTGGCTACCCGCGATTCACGACCGCGACTCCGGAATCTGGCAAAAAGTTTATCTCTCGGCCTCGGGCCCCGTGCTTGTCAAAAACCCGCTCGTCACCACCGATCTGCCGCTGCCCAAAACCGATTTCTCCGACGTTTCTGTGCAGGCCACGGTTGAGAACGTCACCGACCAGCCTGTGAAAGGCGTGCTGCAGGGAACAATTGAAGACATCAAATTCGAACAGTCCGTCGAGCTGGCCGCCCACGCAAAGCAGCAGGTTACCTTCAATCCCGCCAACACGTCGGCTTTGCACATTGCCAATCCGCGTCTCTGGTGGCCCAACGGCTACGGCCCGCAAAATCTCTATCACCTGCACTTCGAATTCGTGGCCGATGGCCGCTCCTCCGATGTCAACGATCTCGACTTCGGCATTCGCAAAATCTCCTACTCGGTTCCCGGCGCTGACACGCTCACCATCTCAGTCAACGGCGTGCCGGTCTTCATTCGCGGCGGCGACTGGGGCCTCGACGAGGGCCTCAAGCGCATTCCATGGGACCGCATGGAAGCCGAAATCCGCTACCACAAACTGGCCAACCTCAACCTGATTCGCAACTGGGTGGGCCAGAGCACCAGTGAGCAGTTCTACGAGCTGTGCGACAAATACGGCATCATGGTGTGGGACGAGTTTTTCCAGCCCAATCCGGGCGACGGGCCCAACCCCACTGACATCGACACTTACATCGCAAATGTGCGCGACAAGGTTCTGCGCTTCCGCAATCATCCCGCCATCATTTTGTGGTGCGCTCGCAACGAAGGCTTTCCTCCGCCTGAGATCGATGCCGCGCTGCGCAAGGTGCTGGGCGAGCTCGAGCCCACGCGCCGCTATCAACCCAGCTCCACCGACGGCGCAGGCGTGCGTTCCGGCGGGCCATATGCATGGCGAGCGCCGGCGGCCTTTTACCGCATTACCGACGATTACTTCAAGACTGAAACCGGCTCAATCAGCGTGCCCACGCTCGAGTCAATCCACGGCATGATGCCGAAGAAGGATTGGGATTCGATCAATGACGACTGGGCCGAGCACGACTTTGCCAGCGGCAACTCCGGCGCGCAGAACTACCCGGCTGAGATTGCCGCGCGCTACGGCGCATTCCGCAATCTGGCCGACTTTGTGCGCAAGGCGCAGATGGCAAATTACGAGGCTTACCGCGCCATGTACGAGGGCCGCAACGCCGAAATGTTCCATCCCACCACGGCCGTCATCACCTGGATGAGCAACCCCGCGCAGCCCAGTTTTGTGTGGCAGATTTATCACTACGATCTCGAGCCCATGGCGTCGTTTTTCGGCGTCATGCATGCGGCCGAACTCGAGCACATTCAGTTCAACCAATCGACAGGCGACGTGCAGGTCATCAACAACCTCCCACGCGAGCTCGCCGACCTCACGGCGCGCGTCACCGTCTTCAACATCGATGGCACGGTGGCCTTGAAGCACGAATCAAAAATAACCGCCGCGCCCGAGGCCGCCACCAGCGTCGGCCCCATCGATTTTCCAGCCACCGTCTCGGCCGTGCATTTCATCAAACTTGAATTGCTCGACTCAGACTCGAAACTCATTTCGAGCAACTTCTACTGGCGTGGGCTGCCCGATCATCCCAACGACCTGACGGCCCTCAACCAGTTGCCCGCAGTTACTCTCAACGCCCATATCCAGAGCTCCGACTCCGGCGGCGCGCGCACCGTCACCGTCACCCTCACCAACCCGTCTAAAAACATGGCGTTGATGGCGCACCTGCAACTCAGACGCAAATCCGGCGATCGCGTCTTGCCCGTCTCCTACAGCGACAACTACGTCTCGCTCGCGCCGGACGATTCAAAGACCATCGTCATCCAGGCCGATACCAGCCAGTTCAACGGCGAAGACGCGCTTGTTGTTGTGGATGGCTGGAACGTCACGGTTAGTCCAGCGAAATTTAAAAGTGTTTCGATTGCACCAAATCTCGAAGCCATTCCAGAAAACTCGCCAGCCACAGGCTTCGCAGTAGCCACCACCGGCCTGCGGTAATAAGGCAACAGGCAGGGAACAGCGAACAGGGAACAGGCCGCCGAGAAAAGTACCGCCGGTCTCCTGACCGGCTGCAGGGAGGGCCTCCCGGCCCTCACAGGCCCCTATCGAAACAAGAATCTGGATCAATCTGCTAACGCGGAGAAATGCATGCTAAGACCTGGAAGCTGTTCCGCACACTTTCCGCTGGTATCCTCGCCTCGCCTGCATTAACCTTTCCTCTTGAAGTTCCGTTTCCCCGGAAACTCAGACAGCTCGGCATAAAAACAAGAAAAAATATGCAGACCCCGGCTCTTCCCAAGACTGAGTTCGAGCGAATCGCTACCCTGCGCTCGCTCAACATCCTCGACACACTTCCCGAGGAGCGCTTCGACCAACTCACCCGCATTGCGAAACGTGTCTTCGACGTGCCCATTGCGCAGGTCAGCCTCATCGACTCCGACCGCCAGTGGATCAAGTCATCGGCTGGCTACCCACCCGCCGAGTCACCGCGCGAAATTTCTTTCTGCGCCCACGCCATCCTGGGTGACGACGTGATGCATGTTGAAGATGCTCGCGCCGACCAGCGCTTCCACGACAATCCTCTTGTCCTCGGCGACCCCAACATCCGCTTCTATGCCGGATGTCCGCTGCGCGTCAACGACCAGAACCTCGGCACGCTCTGCCTCATCGGTCGCGAGCCCCGCACCTTCACCGCCGATGAAGAGCAGATTCTCCGCGACCTGGCGCGAATGGCCGAGCAGAACCTTGCCGCTGAACAGTTGGCCGTCACTGACAACCTGACCCAGCTCACCAACCGCCGCGGCTTTGAGTCCTTCGCAGGCCACATCCTCGCCGTCTGCAATCGCCTCGGCCGCGCCGCCACCCTGCTCTTCTTCGACCTCAACAGCTTCAAGCCCATCAACGACAACTTCGGGCACGCCGAGGGCGATCGCGCGCTGCGCACGTTCGCTAACTGCCTCATTACCGAGTTCCGCGAGAGCGATGCCGTTGCCCGCCTTGGCGGCGACGAATTCGCAGTCCTGCTTACCGGCGTGGCGCTGCCCGAGGCCCAACAGGCCACCGAGCGTCTCCGCGCGCGCGTCGACCGTGTCAATCAAACTGAGAATCGCGGCTACAATATTCGCTTCAGCGTGGGCCGGATCCAATACGATCCGACACGCCACGCTTCAATCGACAATCTGCTCGCTGAAGCTGACGCTGCGATGTACGACGAAAAAAACCGCGAGGGAAACGCGCGGTGAAAAAGCAGCCAATAGTGAGTAGCCAGTAGCCGAAAGCGAAAAGCCGGCAGCCCGCAGCTTCAAAAGTAAGCTCCAGGCACCGGCTATTGGCTACATACTATTGGCTATTGGCTGTCTCCCTACCACCCTAATACATACGCAAACATCAGCGGAGCCACAATGCTTGCATCGCTTTCCACGATGAACTTCGGCGTGGTCTCGCCCAGCTTGCCCCACGTGATCTTTTCATTCGGCACCGCGCCACTGTATGATCCGTAGCTCGTAGTCGAGTCGCTGATCTGGCAGAAGTACGCCCACAGCGGCACATTCTCGCGCTGCAAATCCTGGTGCAACATCGGCACTACGCAAATGGGGAAATCTCCCGCGATGCCGCCACCAATCTGAAAAAATCCCAGCGGAGTTTTCGTCGCCGTCTCCGTGTACCACTCAGCCAGTTCCATCATGTACTCAATGCCGGTCCGAACCGTGTGCACCTTCTTCACGTCGCCGCTGATGCAGTGGCCGGCATACATATTGCCCAGCGTCGCGTCTTCCCACCCCGGCACAAACATGGGCAGGTTCTTTTGCGCCGCGGCCAGCAGCCAACTGTCTTTGGGGTCGATCTGGTAGCTCTTTTCAAGCCTGCCCGACAGCAGAATCTTGTACATGAATTGATGCGGGAACCACCGCTCGCCTGCCTGGTCGGCCTTCACCCACTCCTCCAGCACCTCGTTCTCGATCCGCCGCATCGCCTCCATTTCAGGAATGCAGGTATCGGTCACGCGGTTCATGTGCCGCTTGAGCAGCGCCGCCTCGTCCGCGGGAGTCAGGTCGCGGTAGCCTGGCACGCGCTCATAAAAGTTATGCGCCACCAGGTTGAACACGTCTTCCTCAAGGTTGGCGCCCGTGCAGCAAATGCCGTGAATCTTGTCCTGCCGGATCATCTCGGCCAGGCTCAGCCCCAGCTCCGCCGTGCTCATCGCCCCCGCGATGGTAACAAACATCTTGCCGCCGTCGGCCAGATGCTTCTTGTAAGCCTCGGCCGCGTCTATCAGCGCCGCCGCGTTGAAATGCCTGTAGTGATGTTTGATGAATTCGGTAATTGTAGACATGACAGTATCCTCACTCTCCAGAGTGTGATTCTCCAATGAATTTTCATGGAAAATCTCCCGCGGATTGTCCTTCCTCACGCGAGAGGCAGCGGGCGCTCTTTGAAAAGCGCCGGTCGGAACCGCCCAACGTAGAGTACCACAAATCCAATCGGCGGCGTTGGCCTGTATTTCGCAGGGCGATCGCATGAAGATGGATTCGAGGTTGGACTTGGTTTCGTCGCGGCCCTACGGGACGCGGACAATTCTTCCAGGCACCATCCCAGGGTTTCGTCCGCCGCGACGGACTTCACGCTCCACCCCGCGGACCAAGACCTGTCCGTGGGGGCCCCGGCCTGGGCTATTTTCGACTCGTCGCTCCAGGACGGAGACCCGAATTCGGCTACCTGATCTCAAAAAATGGACCTTCCTCGTCAACTCGAAATGTTCATGCAATCGCCCTGCTTCATTTCGGGGCTCGACTAGGCGGGCTGCAGCTTTTTTCGGCGGACGAGAACGTAGACTGCGACCAGAGCGGCAGCGAAGCCGGCGGCGGCGCCAATAGCGAGCGCCCAGCGAGGGCCGAAGTGGTTGGCAACCCAACCGGTGATGGGTGCGCCAATCGGTGTACCACCGAGTGCGATGGCAACGCGCAAGGCCATTACCCTGCCCCGCATCGCCGGCTCTGTAGACAGTTGCATATTGCTGTTGGTGCCGTTGGCGAAGGTCAAGGCTGCCGCGCCAATGATAATGAGGGCAGCCGCGAACCACCAGTATCCAGGCGCTATTGCGGCCAGGGTACAGCCGAGCCCGAAGACAACTGCTCCCCACAATAGAGGGGGCAAGCCCTGTTTGCCGCGACTGGCGGCAAACAAGGCGCCTGAGAGCGTGCCCACGGCCATGATGGATGAGAGCAGGCCGAAAGCGCGGGCATCGGAGTGGAAGACATTCACGGCCATAGTAGCGATGAAGATGGGAAAGTTCATGCCGAAGGTGCCGATCAAAAACAACATGATCAGCATCGCCCTGAGGTCCGGTCTTCTCCACACGTAGCGAAGCCCTTCCGCGAATCCGGAAGTTGTGCGGTGCGCCCGGGCACTTTTACGTAGCTCAGGGAGGCGAAAGAAAGACATGGAGATGAGAACGGCTGCGAATGAAAGTCCGTTCAGAAGAAAGGCCCATCCCAAGCCAACGTCGGCGATGAGCAGGCCGGCGACGGCGGGACCGATCATTTGGGCGGCGTTGAACGAGCTCGAGTTCAATGCCACGGCATTGGGAAGATCGTCGTCGCCGACCATCACTGCCACGAAAGTCTGTCGCACGGGAGCATCGAGCGCGGCGGCGCACCCGGAGAGAAAGGCCAGCAGATACACGTGCCAGAGCTGGATGACGCCTGTAATGGTGAGCGCTCCCAGGACGAGCGCAAACACGCCCTGGGTCGCCTGTGTAAGCATCAGGAGCTTGCGCTGATTGAGGCGGTCGGCAGCCGATCCGGTCCAGGGCAACAGCAGAAGCATGGGGGCGAATTGCAGGCCCATCACAATGCCCAGTGCCGACGCATCGTGATGGGTAAGTTGCGTGAGCACCAGCCAGTCCTGCGCGACGCGCTGCATCCAGGTGCCGATGTTGGATATCAGTGCACCAGCAGTCCACAACCGGAAGTTGAAACTTCTCAGGGAACGAAAGGTCGCGGCCACAGGATTTGTCATGGGCGCGTCGGCGTGTTGCCCCCATGGAACTGGCCGAAGTGACGCGCATGCATGATGCTGATGAGCAGCGCGCCGAGACCGAGCATGAGGATGTGGGTTGCCGCTCGCGGATCAAAGGCGCCCACGTGCGCGACCAGCAGATACGCAACGACTGCGTTGAAGAATCCCCAAACGACGTTGACCGTCGATGAGGAGAGCCCTTTGCCGGGCGGTTTGGCAAAGGGACTCTGAAAGGGACGTCCCATGGTGCCGGCGACAAAATGAGGAACGGCATTTGCCGCAAATGCGCCCCCGAAGAAGTACGACACAAGCCAAAGCCAATTCATGATACTAATCTCCTTGTTTCCAGCAGCGAGATGATTTCCTGCGCAGATCCTGTTTCGCCAAGACGAGGGAAGACGTTTCTGATGCTGTACTCGTGCGCTTCCTCGCGCATATCGGTCATTGCATCGAGTGCCAGGGTCACATTGAACCCCTGCTCGTAGGCCTGGCGAGCTGTCGCCTCAACGCCAGTGGATGTCACCACTCCGGTCACAACCACCTGGGTTACGCCGCGCGCCTTCAACCGGGCTTCAAGATCGGTTGTTGCAAATGCGCCCCAGCTTCGCTTGGTGACGGCAATATCGCTCCGTTGCCGATCCAGCTCGGAAAGCAGGTCGGTCCATCCATCGGCTAATGTCTGGCTGCCGCGCGGACCCTGTTCCGTTCGGCCCGGCGCACGTCCCGCCACATTTACAAGCACCACCGGGAGGTCCTTCGCACGGAAGGCATCAATCAATGCGCGCGTCCGCTCTATCACCTCGCCGATGGGATGAATGAAGTTCCCGCCGGCGATGCCTTTCTGCAGGTCAATCACAATCAACGCGGTGCTAGGGTCAAGAATAGTAAGCGGCATGATTCTCCTTCCGGCATTCAGGGGTGACGTGGGTACGAAGCAGGTTGCAGTGGGCTCAATCCTCCGCCAACCGTTTAAGCAGTTCGAGCGCCATCTGAAGTTTCTGCTGCTCCTGAACCGAAAGTTTCTGCGAAATAGTCGCGGCAAACCAATCCTGTCTCGCGGCTCTGCCCTCCTGAATCCACTTCACGCATTTGGGAGTGAGCGACATGAGAGTTTGGCGCCTATCTCCCGGGTCAGGAGCGCCATGAACCAGGCCTGCCTTCTCGAGCGGCGCAACAATCGTGCTCATGGACTGCGGGCGCATGCCTTCAGCTCGCGCCAGGTTTGAAACCGTGGCCGCACCACCCATTTCAAGTCGAAGAAGCACGGAAACCTGTGATGGCGTCAGATCGTTGCCGCCACCATGCTCGCGTATGCGCAGCTTGAGCTTTCGGAACACTGTACGCATATCGGCAGCAAGCGTACGAGGCAGCGCGGTTTGACTAGAAGACTTTCGATTGCCCACCATGCGACTATCTCATATATACAGTTAAACTGTAAAGAGTACCTGAAGAGATGTCCAGCTATCGCGTATGGCTTTGAGGTCTATTGGGGAAATCTTGCCGCGCTTTGAGGAGATTTTTCGCTGTTGGTTCAGCCTGCCCGATCTGGGAGCATTCAATCAGTAACGCCTTTTTGTGATTGAATGTCGGCTCGATTTAGACGATGCTTGAATCACTGAAACTGACGGAAAGGTCCGCACCTGCGAATCTCGTTCACATCCACGATCGCATCGCTGACTTTTGCAGTGCTGGCCGCGGCCGCGCTTCTGCCTGTGTCTGCCCAAACACCGTCCGCGCAACCCGATCCAACGCTGATTCCCGGTCCGCTGCCCGCCAGCGCTCCCGCCCCAATCGCTCCTGCCCCGACTGCCGCTTCTGTGCCCGCAGCCAAAACACCTCTACCGGTCACGCCGGCCATGCAGATGCTGCTGGCCTTCAAAGACACCGATGTCAAGTTCAATGTGGCCGATCTGATGGACATACTTCGCGATCGGCGACATGAGGGATGGGTGCTGGCCGCGTATCCCGACCCCAAAACATCGCACCCGCTTATCGGCGCAGGGTTCAGTCTCGATCTCCCGCCGCGCGAACATGTGCAGACCGACCCGCTCAATCCGAATCCGTTTATCGAGCCGTCGTCTGAAGATTTGTGGCGTGCCGCCGGGCTCGACGATGCGCGGCTCGACGCCATCCTCGATCGCTTCAGCGAGCGCATGGCGCAGTGGAAAAAGAAGGGCTTCCGCCGCCGTATGACAGCGCTCGAGCCCGACATCAGCTCGAGCGACGCCGACCTGCTGCTGCGTATCGCCATCATTCAATCCATCGATAACGCCAAGGCCTATTGCCGTAACTTCGACGCGCTCACCGGGCCGCAGCAGATGGCCATGAGCCAGCTCGTCTATCAAATGGGTTTCAACCTGCAGCACTTCACGCAGTTTCTATCGCAGGTGAACGTCGACGCATCAGCGGAGGCCGATCACTGGCATGCGGTGCAGACTACGCTTGAGCAGAGCAAGTGGGCGCGCCTCTATCGCATTCGCGCAACGGCAGTCATTGCGATGCTCGATCCCAATTACGCCGACGATCCCGTCGCCGCCGAGAAGCGCGTGGGATCTGTCCTGCACCCTGCTGTCGCTCACCATCGCCGCTCTCGAACTCAGTCGCGAACCCAACTCGCCTCAACCGAACCAACGTCACGCGCCGGCCACAATCATGCGCACCGCAGCAAATCCACACACAGCCACGCAAGGCAGGCCGCGTAATCCGCGGCAGGCAGTTCCAAGTCCCTATTGCCTAGTCCCTAGTCCCTGTTTTCTCACTCCGCCCTCAGCGCTTCCACCGCATTCACTCTCGCGGCTCGCGCTGCCGGTATGGCCGAGGCAATCATCGCCGCGGCCAGAATCAATAACGCCGACACGCCCAGCGTCAGCGCTCCCGCCTGGTCGACGGCCGCCACGTAGCTCGCGGCTACGCGCGTCAAAGTAATTCCGAGCACCGCGCCCGCGGCCACGCCAATCCCGGCCATCACCAGTCCATCCAGCAGCACATCGGTAAGGATGTTGCTGGGCTGAGCGCCGAGTGCAATTCGGATTCCGAACTCGCGCGTCCGCCCGCTTACGCTGAAAGCCAAAACGCCGGCTACTCCCACCACCGAGATCAGCAGCGCCACGCCCGCGAACCCGCCGAAGACAATCGCATTCAGCTTGTCGGGCGTGAGCACCTCGGCACGGACATCGCCCAGCGTTGTCGCCCGCTCCACCGGCTGATCTGCAGACATCTTGTGAATCAACGTGGTAATGGCTGGCACCAGCGCGTACGGATCCTGGTGCGCGCGCACAAACAGCTTGCCGCTGAAACCCTCCTGATCGATGGGCTGGTAAATAGTCATGGCCGGCGCGGGAATAATATTCTCATCGTCGAAGTCGGGCACCACGGCAACGATGCGTCGCGGCTCGCCGCTGATGCCGATGAATTTTATGACGCCATCGGTCCACCACAGTGTGTGATTCACCGCGTTCTGGCCGGGATAGAGCTCGTTCGCGAGGCTCTGGCTGATGATCACTACCCGCTCGTTGCCCTCCTTGTCGCCGTCGGTAAAGTCGCGCCCCGACAAAATCGGCACGCCCATCGTGGCAAAGAATCTGGGCGAAATCGGCCTGAACTGTGCGCGAAACTCATCTTTGCCGTCCTGCCGATGCGCGCCCTGCGCAGCAAATTGAAGAGTGATGCTCTGGCCCTGGTCGTTGCGCCATGGAACGCTGAATCCCTCGGCCACGTGCTCCACGCCCGGCAGCGTGCTGACACGCTCCATCACTTCGCGATAGAACTCGCCTATCTGCGCGTCAGTCTTGCCGTAATTCATCACGGGCAAATTCACAGCCAGCACATTGGCCGAGTCGAACGGCGGACGCGTCTGTTCCAGCACGTAGAGCGTCTTCATCAAGACGCACGCGCCGGTGAGCAGCAGGAATGAGGCAGCAATCTGGGTGATGGCAAAGATGCGCAGCTTGCGGTTGCTCGATCCGGTCACGCGCGCGCCGCGACCGGTGAGGTTGTTGGTCGGCGTATCGGGCGACGGCAGCCGCGGAATGTAGGCCAGGAAAACCGCCGCAACGATGGCCAGTGCGGCTCCAAACCACAACAGGCTCGAGTCGAGCGTGAGATCGGCAGCGCGAACACTGAATCGCTGCGCATAATGGCCCAGCACTTTCACCATTGGCACGGCCAGCAGCACGGCCGCAATCGTTCCGCTGCCGCACAGTACAAAGCTTTCCGCCAGCAGCGAGCGCCGCAGCACCGCCGTGCTGGCGCCCAGAGCTGCGCGAATAGCCAACTCCGGCTCGCGCCGCACGGTGCGCGCCAGCACCAGGTTGGCCACGTTCGAACTGGCAATCACAAACAGCAGCCCTGAAGCCGCAAACAGCACCCACAGAACCGTATTCGCCCGCGCATTGATCTGGTCGTGCATGCGCGTCACGCTCACCATGTAGTGGCCCTCAGGCTTGTAGACCTCGGGGTGCGCCTGGGTCATTGCAGAGTACACCGTGTTGAGTTCGGCGCGCGCCTGTTCGAGCGTGGCGCCCGGAGCAAGCCGGCCGAACACCTCAGTCATGCGATGCTCGCGCCCCTGGACCATCGTGGCCGAAAGATGATGCGGGCTGGTCACCACGTTGGCAATAATCTCAGTCGACACAGGGTAGGGAACAGATGGCTCGAGTACGCCGACAATCGCCGCCTGGCGCGCGCCGCTGTAGCTCTCAAGCCTCACCACTTTGCCCAGCACGTTGGGGTCGGAGTGCAGCGAGTCGCGCCAGAACTTGTAAGTGAGCACAATGGCGCCGGGCGCGTTGGGCCCGTCGTCGGCTGGCGTCAGCAGCCTGCCCAGCACCGGGCTCAGCCCCATCACGTTGAAATAATTGCCATCCACCACGCCGGCCGGAATCGAGCGCGGAGTGCCCAGGCCCACGATCGTGAAGTCAATCTCAGAAAACGTGCCCAGCTCTCTGATCTTCGTCAACCGTGCGCCGATGTCGTGAATCTCGGGAACGGAGAAGGTAGCGTTCGGCACTCCGATTCCCGTCGCGCTCTGGCGGAGGTACAAGAGCTGGCTCTCATTGCGATTGGCCAGTGGACGCAGCAGCACCGCGCGCACCACGCTGAAGATTGCTGCATTGGCGCCAATACCCAGCGCCAGCGTAAGCGCAATCGTGATCCACAGTGCGGGCACACGCGCCAGCGAGCGCACGGCAATTTTCAGGTCGTGGAGAAAGAACATGGTGGTGACCTCCTAACTTGGGGACGCCCCCGGAGTGCAAATGCACAACGGCGAATGCCAGCAGTCTAAATGATCGAGGATCGGGGAAGCTTACTCGACGCTTGACAGATACGTTGATATCAACTAATCTCATTTCGTGTCAAGTAAAAATGTGCTCCCGTACGCCACCACGCTGCTCGTTCGGGACCATTGCCTCTGTCTTCATGTGCATCGCGCGGCCCGCGCACTCGCCCGCCGCTTCGACGAGGCTTTTCGCCCGCTTGACCTTACCAACGGCCAGTTCTCGCTGCTCATGTCGTTGAACCGTCCGGAGCCGCCGCCCATGGGGCCGGTCGCCAACCTGTTGGCCATGGACCGCACCACCCTCACGGCAGCCCTCAAGCCGCTCGAGCGCCGCGGCCTGGTCCGCGTTGCAACGGATCAAAAGGATCGCCGCAGCCGCATCCTCATCCTGACTGCAAAGGGCAGGGAACTGGTGGCACGCGCAGTGCCCATCTGGCACGGCATCCACGCCGAAATCGAACACCAGCTCGGCGGCAAAGGGCCAGACAATTTGCGCGCCGGCCTCATGGCAGTGTCGTAAGGAGTACTCCGTAGGCCCGACCGTCGCGCCAGTTTCTGTCCGCTTCTGGACAATGGTGTCCGATTTCCGACGACCCCTGGCTGCGCACCTGCTCATCTCAAATCCATCAATCCCTTTTGATACTTTCACTTGCGGAGATTTGCGATCTGGCAACTCGGATGCAGTACTCTTAATGCGGCTTCCCGGAACGGAGACTCTGATGCTGGGTCTGATTCAGGATCTGCACTTCGCCGTCCGCCAGCTTCGTCGCGCGCCCAGCTTCACCTTCACCGCCGCGCTTACGCTTGCGATCGGCATCGGCGCAAACACTGCGATCTTCAGCGTCGTGAACAAGTTCGTTCTCAGGCCGATGCCGGTTGAGCACCCCGAGCAGTTGGCCGAGATCGCGCTGGGTCAGAATAAGCAGGTACTCTTCCCGGCGATCTCCTGGCCTGAATACAAGACCATCCGTGAGCAGACTACGCAAATTTTCTCGACTGTCGTTGGCAGTTTCACCAGCATGGACGGCATTGCCATGCCCGGCCAACAGCCGCAACGCATCATTACCGCCTTTGTGACCGGCAACTTCTTCAGCGGGCTGGGCCTCGAGCCCACAGCAGGCCGGCTGTTCAGGTCGAGCGAGGGCGAAGTGTCAGGCCAGGATGCGGTGCTGGTGCTCGATTACGACTACTGGAAGACCCGGTTCAACGGCGATCCGCTTGCGATCGGCCGCACCGTCACCATCGACGGACACCCGATGACGGTTGTGGGCGTCGCGCCCCGAGGCTTTCACGGAACCATATCCATGATTACGCCGGCGGTGTACATGCCGGTCTCTCAAACGGCAACGAGAGGCATCTCCGCCGATGCATTGAACGACTGGAAGAGCCGGAACTTCCAGGTCTTTGGCCGCTTGCGCCCCGGCGTGAGCCTGCCGCAGGCCAGCGCAACGCTCACTGTGATCGCGCGCGAGATGGAGCGGCTGCACCCGGTCGAGGAAAAGGACATTGCAATGGCTGCCTTTCCCGAGGTGGACCAGCGTATCCCCACCGGAGACGGCGGCGCGACGCTGAAAGCGATGTCCGCGTTATTCTTGGCGCTCGCCCTCATGGTTCTGCTCCTGGCTTGCGTCAACGTAGCCAACCTGGTGCTGGTGCGCGCCACCGAACGCGAGCGTGAGATGGCCATCCGTACCGCGCTGGGAGCCAAACGCGGTCGCCTGTTGCGCCAGATGATTACCGAAAGCTTGCTCCTGTCGCTCATCGGCGGCGGGCTTGGTATGGCTCTGGGCGCTTGGGCCAGCAATGCGCTTAGCCATCTCAACGCATTCGACATCCCGCTGAATCTCGACTTCAGTTTCGACTGGCGCATCTTTCTCTACTCGTTTTTGGCTGCGCTCATGGCCGGCGTCGTGGTGGGCGTCATCCCCGCCGTGCGCGGCGCGCGCGGCGACGTTAACACTTTGCTGCATGAAGGCGGCCGCGGCGTCACGCGCAGCAGGCCCTGGTTCCGCAATGCGCTGGTCGTCTCACAAATGGCGGGCTCGCTGGTGCTGTTGGCCGCTGCGGGAATCTTTGTCCGCAGCCTCCAAGCCATTCAAACCATGGATCTCGGCTTCCGGCCAGACCATGTGCTGAACGCCGTAATCGACCCCACCGAGATCGGCATGGACGGCATTCAGACCCGCAACCTGGCTTCCCGAATCCTCGCTCGTCTCCAGCAGCTTGGCGGCGTTGAGGTCGTCAGCCACGCCAGCGCCCTGCCCCTCGGCTACCTCAACAACCGCGGCGACACGGTTCTGCCCGAAGGCGTCACAACGCCCACTGATTCCCTGCAGTGGGGCTCTGGCTATGCCGTTGTCTCTCCCGGCTACTTTCGCGTGATGGGCATCGATCTGCTGAGTGGTCGCGCATTCTCCGACTCCGACGACGAGCACGGACGCGATGTGGCCATCGTCAGCGAGAGCCTGGCGCGGAAGTTCTGGCCCAACCAGGATGCCATCGGCCGAACTTTCTCCACCGGCTCCGACAAGGCCCGCAAACTGGAGATTGTGGGAATAGCCCGCGACGCGGAATTCCAGATCTACGGCGGCGGCAAGACGCGCCCTTTCATTTACCTGCCCTATGCCCAGCACTTCAACGGCAACCGGCTGATGGTATTTCAGATGAGGACCACGCGCGACCCGCTGGTCCTGGCGACCGCAGTCCAGAAGGCCATCCACGATCTCGCTCCCGATCTGCCGGTCTTCCAGGTGCAATCGATGCGCCAGTCGCTTTACACGCTCGCCGGGTTTCTGCTCTTTCAAATCGGCGCCGCGCTGGCCGCCATCATGGGTCTTCTTGGCCTGACCCTGGCTATCGTCGGTCTCTATGGAGTCGTCTCTTACGTGGTGAGCCGCCGCACTCACGAGATCGGCCTGCGCATCGCGCTCGGCGCCGACCGCGGTACTCTCTTTCGCATGATTTATAGGCAATCGTTGGGGCTGATTGCGTGCGGCCTGGCGCTCGGACTGGCGCTGGCGCTGCTGGTGGCTCACGCGGCATCGAGCCTAGTTGTCGTCAGCGTCTGGGATCCCGTAACTTACACTCTTGTCTGTTCCACCCTGGCACTCACTGCCCTTGCCTCATGCTATTTCCCCGCACGCCGCGCCATGATGCTCGATCCGATTGCTGCTCTGCGCGAGGATTGAACGAAACTTAGTTCCTCAGCCCCTTAGTCTCTGATCCCTGACCCCTGACCCCTGACCCCTGTCAACGAATTCCTTGTGAAAGGAGTTCGTTGACCTTCGCAATCACTTTGAAAGCATCGGCCACGTACACCACGTCGGCCTTGCCGCGCGTCCAGCCGCAGTTGGGATCGAGAGAGACGGCGCGCCGTTCGCCGATGAATCGCCAGCCGACCACATGCGGCTCCTCGCCATGACAGCATGTCGCTAGCCCCTTCGGGTGTCGCGGCGTTGAGCCAGTCTGGCCCACCTGGTTGAGGTGCGTCAAAAATGGAAGCACGGAGTTTCCCTCGCCGCCCTGGTCCACGAGCGACTTCGAACTGCCCAGTGACGCTCCCGACGCCGTAAGAAAATCGAGAATCAACTGGCCCGCTTCTTCAACGTGCACCTGTCCGTCAGGCTGCTTCTTGGTCCAGCCGGCTCCCGCAACAAAAAGCAACTTCGCATCGGGCCTGATCGTCTGCTGACTTTGTTGCGGCGCGCGCAATCCGGTCACCTCGGTTCGCAGCGGCGGCAATTCGACGGCTATCGCGATCTCATCAACGATTGCTTGTGACGTCTCGCCTGCAAACGGCGCATGTGTTCCCGAATCCAGAAGCAGAAACCACGGCCGCGTGGTGCGCACCAAAGCGGCCTCAATGCGCTGGCGATAGAACCAGCGTGTCGCTTCCAGGTCTACCGCGCCGCCCAAGGCTGTCACATGCGTGTCGATGACTCCGCCCACCCGATGCGCAACAGCGGCCATGACGCGCGCAAACCGCGAGCTATGCGGCGCCAGAACGAGCGCGGCCTGGGCCGCGCGCCACAACGCCTCGCATGCAGCGGCATCGCTGGCAAAACGCGCTTGCGCATACGACTCGCCTTGAACTGAAAGCAACCTCGCACCTGCGCCGGACAACTGTGCCGCGGCGTCGTTCGCATGCCGCGCAACGATGCCGAGGGTTAGCGCTGCTCCCAACCGTGCAGCCAGCTCTTTGCCTGCGGTGACGGCTTCGAGCGAAGCCTTCGTCAGCGTCGCGCCTGTTTCATCGGCATGTGTGAGTACAAGAATGGATTCCATTATTTCTCCCCAGCTTTCAGCCGTCAGCTCTCAGCCTTCAGCTCTTGTCGTGCCGTCTTTAGCTGAAAGCTGCTAGCTGTTTTCTCCGATCCACGCAACAATCTCCGCCGCAATCTCATCGGGCGTCATGTTCTTCTCTATTCGCGTGGTGCGCTGCTGCTTTGGCAAATTCACTGACGCATACCGCAGTCCATCGGCTGCCAGCGCAACTGTTTTAGCCTTCTGCAGCGCCGGCATGATGGTGCGCATGTTGGCCATGCCCACCTGCGGATTGTTCCTCGGCTCAGCCAGGTTGCCAGTAGCCCATCCCAGCACCGCCGGCGCGCCTGCGCAAACCGACACTTGATGTTTGCCGCCTTCGACGCGTTCAAGCACGTCAAACGAGCCGTCATCGTGGAGGTCGATCCGATCCACTCCCTGGAACTGATCGGTGATGCCCAGTCGCTCGCCGACAATTTGCAGCGTGACGCCTGCGCCGCGCGAGGCCGACTCCCACCCGCCGAAAAGCAGTAGCTTGTTGCGGTCAAGACCGGGAATGGCTGCGATTGCTTCAGCCAATGCAGCCGCTGTTGCGTGCGCATCGGGGAATCCGCCAATCGGCCCGTCGATGGGGACGAGTTCGAAAGCGACCTTCTGCGCGATGGTCATCATCACCTGCTGCAGTTTGGCCTTGGGTCCAAGCGAAACCAGCCACAGCTTGCTGCCGGGGTTTTTCGTAGCGAGGTTCGCAGCCTCATAGAGTGCGCTCGCAGCCCACGGGTCCAGCACAGCGGGAAGAACCATTTCGTTCTTGATGCCGGGGCCGGCTGGAGTTGTTGTTGGCTCCAGCGTCTGCAATGGATCAGGCACGATGCCGGCACACACGACAATGTGAAGCGTATTTTCCATTCTTCTTTCTCCGATATCTCTCGCGGGCTGTTCCCCGCATTCTTATGTGTCCCACTTGCGGCGGACCTAAGCCATATCCTGATACAAAGCAGCGCAATTCCCGTTGCAGTTGCGCTATTCGGATATTCCCGTGGTATAGCATTGCCAGACGATGTTATCCGGCAGAAGGAGATCGTATTCCTGATCGAACAGCGTGCCGTCAGTGTTGTGTACGTCTTTTACGAGCTTGGCCGGGTAGTCGCCCGGGGCGATAAGCATCAGGGTTTTCTTGACCATTACGGCAACGCCCGAAAGCTCGAGTTTCTTTCCATTCAAAGTGGCATCCGCATAGAGAACGTTGCTGCAAAAGCCATTGGCGCATTCAGTTTTGAGATGCGCCGCGGCGATATGCACCTTAAGGGTGTAGTCGGCTGGATTGGGCGGAACTGTGGCCTCTCCGAATCGCGTCTTTTGGCCATAAATCAAAGACGTAGTACAGACCACAAGAAACAAAGCAGCAACGACAGGTCTCATCAGTCACCTCATGAATTGATTCAACTCTCTTCTGGAAGCTAACAGCTAAGAGCGAATAGTTGTCTGTCAATTTTCCGCCGAATGCAAACCACCCGATCCCGCCCTGAACTCGATATTCGAGTCCTTGCCTTCAGGCGGATTGGCGCAGTTCCACAGGCATGCGCCGCAGTGGGCGCACTTCTCGCGCTCGAATGCAGGCATATTGCCGAGACTGAGCGTGATGGCCTGCCCCGAGCACATGGCGATGCAGGTCTTCTCAACGCAGGCTATGCAACGGGACTTGTCGAGAAACACAACGTGATCGGCGAAGCCCGGCGTGGCCTGAACCTTCCCGCCCATCAGCAGCGCATCCTGTTGCGTAATCAGCAATTGTCCGTCGAATGGAATCTCAGGCCAGCCGCGGGCCGTCATCAGCGCGTCGTGCAGCGGCCGTCCATCTTCCATGCTCAGTGCCGCGGCGCATTTGAGAGAAAGGCGCGCGGTCAGGTCATTGCCAAATCGCTTGATCTGCTTCGACGCCTCCGGAATGTGCGCCTGGATCGAGAACCGTCCGCTTGAGAGCCCAGCCAGCGCCATGCCCACGAGCCCGCGCACGAAGCCCTTGTGAAAGCCATCGCGCGCATGTTCGGCCTCTTTCGCTCCCTGCTCCACCCAGCTCTCGTGCCGCCGCTTCTCGTAGGTTGCTTCAAGATTCTGCTGCGTAAACTCGCCGCCCGAGCGCAACAGTTCGAGCACAGCCTCACCAAGTTGCACGCCAGTCGTCCATGCCTCGTCAACGCCGGAACCGGTCAGCATGTTGGTTGAGCCGGAGCACTCGCCGATGCGCGCGAACCCATGGCCCGAGAGAGCCAGCTCGCCGCGCTTGCCGCTCTCTTCAAGCGACTTTGCGCCCCATGACCGCAGCGTTCCATTCTTCAAATGCTTCCACAGCGCGGGATGCTGGATGAAGTGCTGCAGATATCGGTACGACGTACGCGCGGGGTCGCTCATCCACGATGGAATGAAGATGCCGACCGACGCCAGCCGTTCCGGATGCACATAAAGGAATCCGAATATCTCCGGCTCCGGGAATCCGAACGTGTGCCAAACCGTGCCGGCTTCCAGATCCGTTTCTTCCGGCAATTCGATCACAAACTTCATCCCCAGCGCCCAGTCGCGGCCGCGCTTCGCGTCATTCTCGTCTTGAACGAGGGCGCGGGAGATTTGACCTACCGGCCCGTCGCCAATCACGGTCAACCGCGCGCGCACGTCCATCCCGGGCATGAATCCCGCATCGGCCACGCCATTTTTGTCCACACCCTGATCAACCAGCCGCAGGCCTTCCACGCGATCTCCGGCAACCAGCGGTCCAGCGACGGGGCTGCCGGGCCAGATCTGTACAAAGCCGCTGGACATAATCTGCGCGGCGACCCACTGGTTAAACTGGCCGATGGAAAGCACCAGGCCGCCGTTCTTGTGGAGAAACCCCGGCGTCCAGGGCAGTTCGAATGCGTGATCTTTAAGCCAGAGCCGTTTTCCAAGTCCAAGAAAAAAATCTCCGACTCGCAATAGAACTGAGCGCCGGCTCGCGCCCACTGGATCGAGCAAATAAAAGACGCGCTCGTTGCGCACCTCGACAGCCATGGGAATCTCGACCGGGTTGAGTTCGGGAAAGCTCTCGCGAATGCCCTTGGCGCGGGTAACCACGCCGCTCACGCCCGCGTCGAGCGAGTCGGCGCGCTCGTAGCAAATCACCTGCAATGGCATGCCCGGCGCCACGCGGCTTTCGAAGACCGGGTCGGCGGGGTTCTCGGTCCATGCGCGCGTGAAGGTGGTCAAAAAACCGCCCATGGCTGGACCAAACCCGGCGCAGGCAATGTCCACTTCCATCGTCTGCCGGTCAACTTCGTTTTGGAGCTGCGTATCGGTGCTCATGCGGGTCTCCGTATGGACTCGGGTCTGTACATTCTCACCTTTGGCGCAAAAACCAAGACGCGCCAAGGATGGGGCACCCGACTTTCCTAACGAGTCAAACTCATGCTCATCCCGCCGCCGGGTAATCCAGGGCTTCGGGAATCATCACCTTGCTTACCGTTTCAGCCGCGCGATCCTTGGCCAGGCGCGACCCAGTCAGGCAAGTGGTGAGCTTCGATTGCAGCCGCAGAAACTCTGCCGAGCCTGCGCAGCCGGCGCACGGACCCGCCTTTTGCGGATGTCCGCCATCGATCGTGATCACATCCACCGCCATGGCGCTGATGCCGGGCATTGTTTCTTCAAACTCTTCAAGCTCGGCGGCCGAGAAGCAGTTACGATGCTCCCGCTCATCCCATGAAGGGTGCGCGTTGTAGCCAAAAACCAGCTCGGCGCAGATGCGCGAAGCCTCACCGGCGGCTGTGGCTGCCTGTGTGTGGCAAAGATCGCTGAGGAACTGCACCGTGCCGGCAAGACCCTCTGACGCAACCGGATCGGAAGCTCCACGCTGCTCAAGTTCCAGCACATCCAGAATCTGCGAGCGCGAGGCCAGCAGCCACGAGAGTGCATCGGCCAGCGGGAATGTAACTCCTTGGCGCTGCCCGTGATAAAGTTTGTTGCCCTCCGGATCGGTGGCGTTCTGCAGATGGTTGAACGACCACAACCACAGATGCATGGCCGAGGCCAGCGTGCATGCGCCGGTCCCAGGATGATGGCTGGCGATTGCGCGCATCTCGCGAATCCAGCTCCGGAACTGCGCCCGAAACACCTCGCTGGTCATGGTCACGGTTAATTGCCGGCGCTGAACGGCCTCAGGCCCCTCGTACGTGGCTTCGAGCTGCGCGTCCATCCACTTGTTGGCAAGGAATCCCGGGCAATCCTCGGTAATGCCGTATCCGCCCATCAGGCTCACAGCCTCGCGCATCATATTGGCGCCGTGGCCGGTGTTCCAGAGTTTGGTTGCCGGGCAGAGTACGTTTGCCTCGGAATCGGCCAGCACAAACTGCACCAGCGGATCGGCCTCAAGTTCGGCGCGACGTGGGTCGCCGGCTTTCAAGCTCAGTAACTCAACCGCACGCTGTTCTGACTCCCTGAGAGCCTTCATCTCCGCGCGCCCACCCTGAATGCCGCGCCCGGCGAGAATGACATTCTTCTGTTTCTCCAGCGGATCGAGCCCATCGAATAGCCGCGCCGCTGCGAATCCGAGCGATGCAGCGGCCTCTCCAGCGGCCCAAACGTCAACCAGCCGGTGCAGCGCATCTTCACGCTGCTGGATGCCCTGCTCGTAGCGCACTGAGCCGGGTTTGGCGCCTTCAGCTCCGCGAAAGCGCTGGCGCTGATAGCGAATCACCGGTTCAACTGCCGAAAGCAGCTTGGCCGCAGTCATCAGCCCGACCGGAACGCGCGTCCGGCGGAAAACCGCATCGATCACTTCGCCGTGGTTATAGGTGGGAACAATCACGCCGTCCTTCACCGTGTAGCCGCCCACAATGCGGCTCGCAGGAACCTTCAGGTTGAATGCCGGGTCGCCCGTCGATGAGAGCTGGTGAACTAGCTTCTTCGTGGCAGTTCCGCGGTCGAAGGTGCCATCGTCTGTTTCTTCCAGGATCACCACGCAACTGCCCTTGATGCGCGGGTCGGCTGAGTTCACAGCCGCGGTAACAAAGTTGGCAAATGCGATGCCGGTAATGAACCGTCCGCGCTTATCCACCTGCAGGACCGGCTCTTCACCTTCATTCCACTCGGCGATTGTGAGCTTGCCGCTCAACATCCCGGTATCGACTCCGACATAGGGAATCGGCTCAGTGAGAGCGAATGCCCCGCGCCAGGGCTCGCGCTCTTCACCCGCCTGTGGAGGCGCACATAGCGTCATATAACGCGTTACTTGCTCGGCTGTGCCGCGCTCGTGAATAGGCGCCAGGGCCAGGCAACTGGCCAGGCTGGCCGTCGCCGCGCCACCATCCACCCAGGCCAGCTCAAACGCGGCCAGTGAGAGCGCCAGGTTCTTGGGACCAAGGATGAATCCGCCCTCTTCGGGCTCCATGAATGCCGCCGTTACGCCAGCCGAATCAAAAGCTTGCAGCATGGCCTGCTTGCCAGGGGTCCACTCATGGGTGTTGCGTTCACCGGCGCTCACCAGGCGAGCCACCGTGCCGCGCGCCACGCCGCGAGCCGATTGAACCAGCATTTGCAGGTCGAACCGGTCCGCAAAGCGCCATTGAATCTGACGCACCGCGTCACTGGGGAGCGTGAGCATAACCGGAGTTTGAGTCAGCACTACTGTGCCCATAAAAGTCCACCTCGAGCAGCGGATTCATTGTCCCTGAATGGACACTGTCCGGCATGTGACTCACATCACGCGGAGAAGCAGCTATCAGCTATTCGCCATTGGCTTTTAGCTTGATCGTTTTAGGGTCGGAGCCATTCGAGTTTCGCAGTTTTATCAAAGTGGAATCCGCCTTTGAGCCACCCGTCGCCACGAAAAGCTAATAGCTAACTGTTAAAAGCTGATAGCTGTTGTTCTGTGATTCAACGCACCGATAACTCACTCCAGGATGCAAGTATCCCGAGAATTTGTGATGCCAAACGCGGTGCTTGTGATAGGTATCACTGCCCTTCACTTCTGCAAAGGTGGACCTTGGTAGTGCGTACCCCGCGATCGTTTGAACGAAAAAGCGGCTGGCTGCCCAGGCAGCGATGCCAAGCGCGAGGGTCTGGGCTTCTTTTGCCTGGAGAAAGAAGACGGCAAGTGAAGAGACTTGGCAGCGAAATTGTTGCTGCGTTGTTTTGTTTGATTGTTTTTGCCTGCGCGCCGGTCAGCCGCGCACAAACCGATTGCCTGGCATGCCACTCCGACGCAACACTGCAGGATGCGCAGGGACACAGCGTAGGTGTAGACGGGCAGAAGTTCAACGCGAGCGTTCACGGCGCGCTGGGCTGCAATGCCTGCCACGCCGACATCACCAGCTATCCCCACCCCGACAAGGTTGCTCCGGTTGAGTGCAAGACCTGCCACGCCGACCAGGCCGATCAACTCAAGACCAGCGTCCACGCCGACGGCAAGGATCATCCGTGCACCAGTTGCCACGGCGATGCGCACCAGATCTTTCCCAAGGCCGATTCGCGTTCAGCGGTATATCCCCTGAATGTTCCCAAGACCTGCGGCCAGTGCCACAGCAACAATGGCATGGCGGGTAAGCACGGACTTCCCAGCGTCTATCCGAATTACATCGATTCGATCCACGGATTCGCGCTCAGTAAGGAAGGCCTGCTGGTTGCGGCCAACTGCCAAAGCTGCCACGGATCGCACAAGATTCTCAGCCGCACCGATCCTCGCAGCTCAACCTTCAAGGCCAACATTCCCAAGACCTGCGGCACATGCCACGCCAAGATCGATGACGATTACGAGAACGGCGTTCACGGCAAGGCGATTGCCGCCGGCAAAATGGCTGCGCCGGTCTGTACCGATTGCCACACCGCGCACGCCATCCTGCAACCTACTGAATCGGCGTTCCGCATGCAGTCCACACCCATTTGCGGCAACTGCCACAAAGACAAGTTCTCCACCTATCGCGACACCTTCCACTCGCAACTGGGTTCGCTGGGCGGATACGTTGAAACCGCACGCTGCTGGGACTGCCACGGCGCGCACCATGTGCTGCCTACTGCCGATCCAGATTCGCCCGTCAACAAGGCCAACCTGGTAAAGACCTGCGGCAAGTGCCACGCGGGCGCCAACGCCAGCTTTGTTCAGTACCAGCCCCACGCCAACGCCCGCGATCGCAAGCTGAATCCCGCGCTGTATTTTGTTCGGCTGTTCATGAACCTGCTGCTGGCCAGCGTGCTTACCTTCTTCTTGATTCACACCATCTTGTGGCTGATCCGGCAGCGGTACAACCAGCTCAGGAATCGCGCCAACGGAGGACAAAAGAATGTCTGATCTGGTTCAGTCAACTCCAGCCCGTGTGCCAACCGGCGCACCCAAAGAGAGATACTTCAGGCGCTTCACGCGCGAACAGCGTTACCTGCACGCCGTTTTGTTCAGCACGTTCCTCGGCCTCGCGGCCACCGGCCTGCCCATGCGCTTCAGCGAGAGTTTCTGGGCGCGCAAGTTCGCGGCCGGCGTGGGCGGTTTCGGCGCCATCCTCTTCTTTCATAAGCTCTGCGCCCTGGTGCTCACCGTGGCGTTCCTGATTCACGTCAAAGACATCTTCACGCGGGGCATCATCAACCGCGAGAAGGGCATCTTCTGGGGGCCAACCTCCATGGTCGGCAACTGGAAAGATGTGAAGGATCTCTTTGGACACTTGCGCTGGTTCCTGGGTCTCGGGCCCAAGCCGCAATTCGAGCGTTACGCCTACTGGGAGAAGTTCGACTACTGGGCGGTGTTCTGGGGCATGATTGTCATCGGATTCTCGGGCTACGCCATGTGGTTCGCGCCGTTCTTCGCGCACTTCCTGCCCGGCTGGGCGCTCAATGCGGTGCTCGTCATCCATAGCGAAGAAGGCTTGCTCGCCATCCTCTTCATCTTCTCGATTCACTTCGTCAACACACACCTGCGTCCCGACACTTTTCCAATGGACATGGTGGTGTTTACCGGCGTCGAAAGCGAAGAGGAGTTCAAGCACAAGCGGCCGCTCGAGTACGAGCGGATGGTCAAGAGCGGCAAGGTCCTTACCCGCATCGGTGAAAAAGCTCCCACCTGGCTGGTGAACTTCTCGCGCGTAGTGGGAACCGTAGCCATCGTCATCGGCCTCACGCTGCTGGTGCTTACGCTGAGCGCATACTTCAGCTAGCAACTGCGAAAGACAGCCGTCAGCTCTCAGCTTTCAGCTCGCTTATCGGTCAGCGGAAAGCTCGCTTACCAGGAAGCATCGAGGCCAGCAAGTGGCGCAGGATTTCCGTAATCTGGTGGTTTGGCAGCGCGCGATTGAACTTACGGTGTGCACCTACAAACTGGCCAGAACATTCCCAAAGGACGAACTGTACGGGCTGATTTCGCAGATGCGTCGCGCCAGCATCTCAGCCGCAAGCAACATAGCGGAGGGTCGTGGAAGACTATCTCCCTCAGAGTTTCGTCAGTTCCTTTCGATCGCGCAGGGCTCAATCTTCGAGCTCAAAACCCAGTTGATTGTGGCCAGAAAGCTCGATATGGGTGAACCCGAAATGCTGGACGATGCTGAGTCGCTTGCCGAAGAAGTATCCAAAATGCTCGCATCGTTAATCGGAACGTTGCCGCCGCGGACCAAAAGCTGATAGCTGAAAGCTGAAAGCTGCCCTTGTGACTCCAGTCACGGCAACACAGCACGCAAAGGCGTCTCCTCTTAGTCGTGAGACTTGTTCGTTATTTGCTGCTCTGCACGCTTTGTTTTTCTTTTCTTGCCTCGACCTCCGACGCGCAGGCCACCCAAAAGCGCAAGGACGCCGACTGCCTTACCTGCCATTCCAACCCTTCCCTCACAAAGCAGGAAAACGGCAAGACCGTAAGCCTTTTCATCGACCAGAATCAGCTCAAGCATTCCATTCACGGCAAGATGCTCGCCTGCGTCGATTGCCACAAGGACCAGAACAGCACGGTTCACGATAAGCCCCCGGCCAAAGTTGCCTGCGCCGACTGCCACGCTGCCGCGCAGGACGCGTACGCGCACAGCATGCATGCAAAACCAGCAGGCACGGCGCCCGCTGCCGCCACCTGTGTTGACTGCCACGGCCCTCCGCACGGCGTTCTTGCGCCCGGCCATCCCAAATCGCCAGTCAACCACGCCAACATTCCCGCTACCTGCGGCCGGTGCCACGGGCAAAAATTCCTCATGGAGTCGCACGGCGAGAGCACGCAGCCCTTCATCTCTTACCAGACCAGCGTGCACGGCAGCGCCGTTGCTAACGGTTCTTTGAAAGCCGCCGTCTGCACCGACTGCCACTCAGACCACGAGATTTTGTCCGCCAACCAGTCTGGTTCGCCCATCTACAAATTCAATGTGCCGGCCACCTGCGGCAAGTGTCACTCCGAAATAACCGACACCTTCAACGCCAGCATTCACGGTCAGGCAATTGCGCATGGCAACCAGCTTGCGCCGGTCTGCACTGATTGCCACGGCATCCACTCCATCAAGTCGACTGACAATCCCAGTTCGCCGGTGGCACAGCAGAACCTTTCGCGTGACACCTGTGCCCGCTGTCACGAAGGCGTGCGTCTGTCGCAGGAGTTCGGCATACCCGGCAACCGCGTTAACAGCTACTTTGACAGCTATCACGGACTTGCCGCTCAGGGTGGCTCGGTAGTAGCCGCCAATTGCTCGAGCTGTCACGGCGTGCACGACATTCTGCCCTCGTCCGATCCCCGCTCCAGTATCAATCCTGCGCACCTCGACGCAACTTGCGGCAAGTGCCACCAGGGCGTGACTGCCAAATTTACGCTCACCAAGGTCCACCTGCAGGATGGAACCGGGGCCCACGCCAACGACATCGACTCAGTCTCTGTGCGCTGGGTGCGGTACATCTACACCGTTCTCATCCTGCTGGTCATCGGCGCCATGTTCCTGCACAACGCCATCATCTGGCGCAGCAAGGCCGTGGCGCGCCGCCGTCTGCTCAACCCCATGATGACGCGCATGAGCGTGAACCAGCGCTGGCAGCATCTCACCCTGCTCAGCACTTTCATCATTCTTGTCATTACCGGTTTCGCGCTCAAATTCCCCGAGTCCTGGTTTGCGCACACCATGGGTATGGGCGAACATCTGCGCGGCGCAATTCACCGCATCGCCGGAGTGGTGTTGATCGTGGCCGGCATCTATCACATCTTCTATCTCGCCGCCGCGCATGAAGGCCGCAAGCTTCTCCGCGATATCGCGCCTCGTCCGCAAGACGCATTCGATGCGTTGGCAACCATGCGCTACTACCTTGGCTTGAGCAAGCTGAAGCCGAAATTCGGGCGATTTAACTACGCCGAGAAGGCTGAATACTGGGCCCTGGTTTGGGGCACCGCGCTCATGGGGCTTACCGGCGTCATGATGTGGGCCAAAGTGATGGTGGGCGATCTGCTGGCGCGCTGGTGGGTCGATGTGGCCACCGCCATCCACTACTACGAGGCCATCCTGGCCACGCTGGCCATCATCGTGTGGCACTTCTACCAGGTCTTCTTCGATCCCGATGTCTACCCTATGAACTGGGCGTGGTGGGACGGCAAGATGCCGATTGAGCACTACCGGCACGAACATGAATTGGATACGGACTTCTCAGGCGAAGAAAAGGATTCGCGCAACCAGGACTGAACCTGTTCGCAGTGAGCCGGCCCTGTCTTCAGAGCCGGCGTCTCACTGCATTGCGATTCCAGTAGTTGCCATCCTAGAAACGGAACGTTGGACCAGCAGACACGCGCAGATTGTTGTAGGGTCCATTGTTCAAATAGATCTCGTCGCCTGCTTCCAGACGCAATCCCACGGGGCCGATGAATCCTTCAAACCCGCCGCCAGGATAAAACGCGAGATGAGTTCCTGAACCGCCTACACCGCCCACCGCATTTGAGAATTGCGTACCGTTGACGCTGTTCGGATTGGTGACGCTGAAGTCGACAAATCCGAGCTTCCCGGTCATGAAAACCCGGACGGGGCCAGAAGTGCCAAACTGCAGTTTGGGACCAAACAGGCCAGTCATCGGGCGAAGGCTCGAGGTCACAAAAGTTGTGGTGGTTGTGGTTCCGTTATTGAAGGTTGAACTGGTGGTGTAGTTGCGCGCGAAGTCGTAATTCATTTCTCCTTCGATCGCAAGGTTTGGCTGCAGACTGAATGCCAGCCGGCCTCCAGTGCCGACGAAGTTTGAGGCGGTATTGCCCGCAGCCAGCCGAAAGTAGTCCGCGTAGACTCCGACCTCAACGTGGTTCAGCGTGTAACGGTTCGATTCTCCGGGTTGACTCGTCTGGCCGTCGTATCCATAGGCCATTGCCATCACCTGAGCGGGCACTGACAAAGGAATGGCCATCGAAGCAAGGAGACAGGGGATTATGGTTCTGAATTTCATATAGTTACCCTCTAAAAATCAAATCTATGTTTTGAGCTGCGGACGCCTCAGCGGGCGACGCTGCAACTCTGCCAACCTACGATGCACACGCCAAGGGTCAGGTTGACCCTCGATTGACCCGGGGTCAAACCGCTAATTGATGATGTCGAAAGGTGATTTCAGGTTGGTTAGATCGGCATGCTGGCGCAGCGCACGCTCGAGATCGGCCTGCGCACGGCCCAGGGATAGCCAGCAGTCAAAATTAAGAAACTGCAAGCTGCAATCTATTGGCTGCTGCCTATTGGCTACTGACTGCTCTCCTCACACCCGCCAGTAATCCCCGCGCCAGCTCTTGATCCGTTCCTTGATCTGCTTGCGGTTCAGGTTGTGCTCAAGGGCCTGCTTGGCCAGCTCCACCACCTCATCGTCGCTGGCAAAGCGCAATCCGATTAACTGGTCCTCGCTGAGCCGGTAGATCTGCGTGTGCCATTCAGCCGGTGCCAGGGCCTGCAGGCGCAGCCGCTCTTCGAGGCGAATCACGCGGTCCTGCACCTTCAACGGGTAAAGGCGCATCTTGAACAGCGCTACAAACGCCGCAATCGACAATACCGCCAGCCATATCGGGTAGAAGTGCGGGTGATGTACCGCATAAACGATGGAGATGATTATGTTGGCCGTCACAACGATGGTCAGGAAGAAATGGTAGGGAGGATCGAAGCGCGCATGGCTCTTCAGGTTTTGCGGGGAGTTCTCGCTCATTGACTGTCCTTTACCTCTTCGAAGGCGGACGGCTTGGCTCCCAGGGTCGGCTCACCCCCGGCTGGGAATGCATCGCCTACCCCTGCAGCCTGTACTCCGCCGTTGGCGGGATTCTCAGCCTCGTCACGCTCTCCTGTCAATGGAGCCAGTCTTTCGGGTCCCAGAATCTCGTGCTGTTTGGGAATAATGTGGTAACGCCCGCGCGCCAGGTAGTCGACGAAAAGTCCGCCCGCCAGGTACGGATTGAAGACCGCAATCGGAATCGCATAGAGTGTGGTCACAAACGACTCGTCGATGCTCTTGTTGGAGTGGCTCATGCGCCGATAGCCGGGAACCTGGGGAATCTCAAAGATCGCAAGCTGCGTTTCGGGGTGCTTGCGGCTGTATTTCACCAGCTTGTAGGCAATCTGCTTGGGCGACGTTATCCCCGCATCGGGAAAGATGCTGCGATTGAACCTATCAGGGAAATAGGAATTCAGAATCACGCGCGCGAAATCGGCGCAATTCTTAAAGAGCAGGCTGAAGTCGGTTTGGTTGGGACCCGCGTTCATCCGCGCAATCAGGGCGTCGTCCTGCTCCTCAGTGGTGTTGAAGCGGAAAGCATAGATGCGCCGCTCGTAAGCAACGCCCACTAGTTGCGTCCAGCCGCCATGCAGAAAGTTTCCCGGCTGAACATGCTGCCCCAGGTCCTCAAGATGGGCCTCGTGATAGCGATTGCGCATCCGTTCCACCATTTCGCGGTTCACGCGCAGGGGAACGTCCGCCGGATTCTCGACCGAGTAAAGGTACGGCAGCAGCGGGATTGCTACCCAGTCGTACCCATCGATTCCCTGGTAGCGGGCAACCACGGCGCCCATCTCGCCGGGGCCGCAGCGGCGCAGTTTGACCGGGGTTTCGGCGCAAATCCGCTGAAAGTAAATAGCATTGTGTCCGGTCGGATTCAGGGCCCCGAAAAAGCCGTAAGGCTCCTCCATGAGCAAGGCGGCCTGGGCCCTGGCGTGGGCTCCGCATAGTACCGTCAACCCTATGAGAGCTAATGCAGTTACGCGCATCATGCGCACCAATCGCATCGGTTCTCCTCTTGCGACCTTCGGGGAAGTGGGCCCTCAACTTTCAGTATGCCCGAATTCGCGTAAATCTGCGATGAAGAGCTGAGCCCGTTGGCTTTCCCGGCATTAACCGGCCGGGAACCCATGCAACGCTTTGGCGCACACCAGCACCCGTCCCAAAGCGCCTAAAAATAAAGAACGCTGAATTGGACGAAAGGTTGCTGCCGCGGCCCATCTGGTTGTGCAAAAGCCGGCCAGGTATCCCCAATGCAGACGGAGGGCAGCCGCATTTGTTAACGTTTTGGGGTCAATCATTTGCCATTTTTGCCGCACGCAAAATCAACATCCGAATTCTGAGGCTAAACAATGAAATCGTTCTCGCGTCTTTTGCTCTTCGCCTTAGCTGCTCTTGCTTTTTCCAGCGTCGCAAACGCCCAAATAACGCTGCCCAAAGTACTCACCAGCCACATGGTCGTTCAGCGCGACCTTCCGGTGCACATCTGGGGCCTGGCCGCGCCCAATCAGCAGGTGAGCGTGACCTTTCGCGGGGAAACCGGCACTACCGCGGCCGGCGAGCTCGGCCGCTGGAGCGTTTATCTCAAGCCCGGCGCTCCCGGCGGTCCGTTTGTGATGACGGTGCAGGGGATCAATTCCCCAGACACGACCGGCAGCCAGCCACAGACCATCACGCTCGACGATGTTCTGGTGGGCGATGTATGGGTCGCATCGGGCCAATCGAATATGGGCTTCGAGCTGCACGATGCGGCTACCGCGGCTGAAGATCTTCCCAAGGCCGGCATCTCCGATCTTCGCCTGCTGAATGTGAAGCAGACCGCTGCCATCTTTCCGCAGGACGACCTTACGGTTGTAGGCGATGGCTGGCAGGTGTCGTCACCTGAAACCGCGAATCACTTCTCAGCCGTTGCCTGGTACTTTGCCCGCGAGATCGAGCAGCGGGAGCATGTGCCGGTGGGCATCGTCAACTCATCATGGGGAGGGACGCCCGTGGATGCGTGGACGCGAATCGGCGCCATCGGCCAGGACGCCTCGCTGATGCCCCTCTTCATCTCGTGGGGCAAGATGATCGAGGACCAGCCCGACAACATACTCCGCGAAAAGGATCACCAGCGCCAAATCGACCAGGCCAAGGCGCAGGGCAAGCCGGCGCCGAGTTTTGGTTGGACGCCGGACCTTGAAAGCTGGGGCCCCGGCATGTTGTGGAACGGGATGATTGCGCCGCTCACGCCGGCCGCTATTCGCGGAGCCATCTGGTACCAGGGCGAGTCGAACGCATCACTCGAGCGCGCGCCGCTCTATGGCCGTCTCTTTGAAGACATGATTGAAGACTGGCGGCACCAGTGGGGCGTGGGCGAATTCCCATTCCTCTTTGTGCAGATTGCCAACTGGAACGCTGGTCCAGGCGACGGATGGCCGCAGCTGCGCGAGCAGCAGCTCAAGACCCTCGAACTCCACAACACCGGTATGGCCGTAACCATCGACATCGGCAACCCCACCAACATTCATCCCACCGACAAACTCGATGTGGGCCTGCGGCTGGCGCGCTGGGCGCGCGTGCTTACCTACGGCGAGAAGCTTGAAGTCTCCGGACCGCTCTTCCGCAATGCAGTGCCTGAGGGGCCGGCCATCCGCGCGTACTTCGATCACGCCAAGGGCCTGAATGCGAAAGGCGGCGCAATTACGGGCGTCGAGGTTGCCGGAGCAGACGGCAAGTTCGTGCCGGCGACGGCGACCATTGATGGCGAAACGATTGTGGCTTCGAGTCCCGACGTTGCCAAGCCGGTGCAGGTGCGGTACGGCTGGGCCAGCAGCCCGCAATGCAATCTGTTCAACAGCGACGCGCTGCCGGCCAGCCCGTTCACGTCAGCGCAGTAGCCAGGGCGTCCCGCGCCATGTGGCCGGGATGCCCTGGGAGGGGTATCCCCCCTCCTTCCTGCAAGCAACGCGAGTGTATTCATAGGTTCAGCGCGTCATTTTGTTGCTGAAACTATGAATACCATCGAGTTATCTGCAAGCATTTGAAAATAGGTGGCTTACGAGTTTCAACGCGATTGCGTTCCGGAAGATGAAGAGCCGCGCTCCAAGCGGAACTTACTCTGAAACGATTATGCGCGGTGGAGAAGTAATTCCCTGCAAAAGAAAAGCGGAGAATAACGGCTGTGCTTACCGCAAGCCCACTCGTCCCGTCACCGATTCAATCAGCTTTTGCGGGTCGTAGCCAACGCCGTCTTTGAACACTGTCTCAACCTTCTCGATGTTCTCGATTTTTTCAGCGGGATTGCCGCCCAGCACCACCAGGTCCGCAGCCTTGCCCGGTGCGATCGAGCCGATCTCCTTGTCCTTGCCCATGTAAATGGCGCCGTTGAGCGATGCAATGCGGATAGCCTCGACGGGCGTGAAGCCGGCCTCGACGAGCAACTCGATATTGCGCTGGTCGCCGAAGCCGGGAACCACGCCGCCGTATCCGGTGGGATCGCAACCAGCCATCAGCAGGCCGCCCGCGGCCACGAATGCCCGCTCGAATTTTGCTTCGTACTGCATCTCACTGGCTCTTGAACGATCGGCAACCCGCGCGCGTGTCGCGAGATAAGAGCGGGCCGCATCGGTTGAAAGCGTGGCGAGCGCGACGTTTTCGCGCGCCATGGGCGGGCGATTGGGATCGAATGTCTCAAGGATGGCCAGCGTGGACGTGACGGCCACGTGATGCGCAACCAGGACATCGATCATCTGCTTTACTTCAGACCCGGCGGGATCGACATTTTTGCTCATGTAATTCCAAACGGCTCCAGTGTCGGGGCATTCGTCTGGCTTTTTGCCGGGGAAAAATTCTGTATCAACGTCGATGCCGTGCTCAAGATTGTCAATGCCCAGCTCCGCAGCCTGCTTGAAGCCGATGGAGCACAGATGCCCCGTGACCTTGATGCCGTGAGCGTGAGCGTGGTCGATGGCGGCCTTGAGCTCGGCGGCGGTGAGGTAGTTGTAAGCCTTGAAGGAGGTGACGCCTTCAGCGGCCCAGTAGTCGACGGTGCGCGCGGCGTCTTCAGGGCTTGAGAGCGCGTGCATCTGGATGGCGAAGCTGCCGGGCCCTTCGAGATAGGGGCCGGTGATGTCGAATTCAGGGCCGGGCAATTTGCCGGAGTCTATGGCGCGCTTGAGCTCGAGGTCGGTGTACGTCTCCACGCTGCCTGCCGTGCGCGCGGTTGTCACTCCGCCGGCGAGGTAGAGCCGCGGAGCGCTGTCGGCCATCTCGCCATAGAGCGCAACGCCATCGGCGGGCCGCGCGGGCAGCGGATAGAAGAGATGCTCGTGCATGCCCACCAGGCCGGGAATCACGGTCTTTCCGGTGAGGTCGAGCACCTTGGCATTGGACGGCAGCGGTGGCAGCGGGCCGGCCGGCTCAACGGCCGCGATTTTTCCGTCGAGGATCACTACGCGCATGTCGGATCGCGGCGCGGCGCCGGTGCCGTCAATCACCGTAATGTGATTCAGCCAAAGCGCAGGCGCGTTTTCTTTGATGTAGGGAGCGAGCGGCGATGCGGGCTGCTGAGCAGCGAGGAGGGCCGCAAAAGACAAGGCTGCCGCGAGGATTGCGACTGAACGCTGGATCGGCATGGTTGGTCTACCCCCGGGAAGTGGGTACGATTCGGATGCTGACAGTTTCGCACGGCGGAGGCGATGGTGCGTGTCTTTCCGGCCAGCACGTCAATCCCCGGTCCCCAAAGGCCAGGGACCGGGGGCACCCAACCTACATTTCCGAATCATTCTCGAACGCCGTACCGCCGGTCTCCTGACCGGCTGTACTGAGGGCCTCCCGGCCCTCAGAGATTCTGCGAGTCTGGAATCCCGGTTAGTCGCGTCGAATGTAAGAAACGCAGGTTAATCTCTCGACGGCACAATAATCGTCGTCTCGCTCACTTCAATCAACCCGCAGCCGCAGCGCTTTTCGAGCTCGGGAAGAATGGCGTCGATCTTTTCGCGAGTTTCAATGAACTCAACCTTGATGGGCAAATGGTCGCTGATCTCGAGAATGTGCGCCGAGTGCATGCGGTGCCTGGTGCCGAACCCGGCTACGCCCTTGGTGACGGTGGCACCCGCGATGCCGGAGTGAAAAAGAAAATCGAGAATGCTGGTATAGACCGGAACCCCGTGATGCTTGGCTCCGTCGCTCAAGTAGAGCGTGACTTTGACGGCTTTTCCTGAGGTCAGCATAGCCCGCCTCGCGTTGATCCCGCGCTTGCAAATCGCCCGGCGGGACTCGGTAGGATTGAAGCACTCCTGTGTAATAGATGCAAGTGGCGCGGGTCACAGGCGGCCGGGCAGATCTTTCGCCGCGGCCCTACGGGGCGCGTCGATAGGTGGCTCGCGTTCCCAGGGCTGCGCCGCACCTTGCGGTGCGCTTCGCCCTGGGCTAAGTTCAATTCGCCCCTCCGGGGCGACAGGTGGCAGGATTGCCGTGGTGGGTTGTCGAATTGCCCGTCCGCTCGACAGGTGGCAGGACTGCCGTGGTGGGTTGTCGAATTGCCCGTCCGCTCGACAGGTGGTCGGATTGCCGTGGTGGGTTGTCGAATTGCCCGTCCGCTCGACAGGTGGTCGGATTGCCGTGGTAGTAGTCTGGATTGCGGACCAGGGAGAAACGTGCGCCTACAGCAAATCGGCCAGCGCGGTTCCACACCACGTTGCGGCCAGGCCCAGCACCATGCTGCCGATGGCGTAAAGCCCCGCCAGCATAAATGCGCCCGAACGCATTGTCGACAACGTCTCCCACTCGAAGGTGGAGAAGGTTGAGTACGCGCCGATGAATCCCACCGCAATGAGGAAGCGCCACGCGGGATTGAGGTCGGCGCGCTTGCCCATGTAGGTGAGCGTAAAGCCGATCACGACGCACGCCGTCATGTTGACCAGAAGCGTGCCGTAAGGAAACCTGACTCCCATGCGGCCTGATACCGTGGAGCCGACCCAGTAGCGGGCGATGGAGCCGAGCGCGCCGCCGGCAGCAATCAGTAAGTATTTTTGCAACGCAATTCTCCAGCGAGAGTATTCGGAGGGATCGCGGCGGGGAGCAAGACTCCGCGACAGGAACCCGCCTGCCAGGAGTCATCAGCTGTTCAGCGGGGAGATGAACAGCGGTTAAGGGTGAACTCCATCACCGTCAACGATTGGGGTAATTATAGCGGAGTTGGCGGAGTTAGCGGAGTTAGTAAAGGGCTTACTCGCCTGACTCACTTAACCCCAGCTCAGGTACCATTTTTCATTCTCACGTGGATATCCGGAGAGTGGCGCATTCCGGATTGGACAACAATGAGGACTGACGTGACGTCCACCCCCGAATTCAAGCTCGCTCGAATCTGATATTCGCCCGGGGCGAGATCGAATGAGAATTTGCCGTCTGAGCGGGTGAGGCATGCTGTTATGGCGTGATCGTTTTTCCGGACTTCATGCTTATCCGATCTGCCTGCGAGGCTTTGTTTGAAAACTTGTACAAGCGCGCCTTCAACAGGCTCGATTACCGGTGCACCTTCTACGGGATCAGTTTCGAAAACGACTTCACCTCGCGGCGACCCGGACGGATGGTCGCTCAAGTCAATCACGACGGTCTCGTTGCCGCCCCATCTGGTCGGGGTCGAGAGGGGGACGGGCTTGCAGGAAGCGTGCGCTCGCGGGCTGCTCGGCAATGCCGTCAGACACCAAAGCGCCGCAATCAACATGGCGCGATTCAATCAGTGTTCCTCCGCGGCGCTGGCACTCTCGCAGTGAACTACTCGAACTTCTGATATCTCGACCAAGTATAAAACGGATGTCTTCTCTACCGGTCAGTGCACGAGTAGCAAGGGTCGACCGACGCCTGAATCAGCGGCGTGTCTGCCAGGCGCGCGCCCTGCACCATCCAGCGCACCGACGGCATGTTCACAAAAGTCGGCGTGCGCACGTGCACCCGGCTGGGATTGCGCGAGCCTTCTTTCCACGAGACCGAATACATGACCTCGCCGCGCGGTGCTTCAACCCGGCTGGTGGCCGTGCCGGTGCGAAACACAAGCTTGGCGTCGCCATGATTAATCTCTCCGTGGGGCATCCCGGTGAGCGCCTGGCGCAGAATGCGGCAGCTCTCCATGATTTCGAGCGCGCGCACAAACAGCCGGGCGCGCACGTCGCCGGCCTGCTCCACCGGCACATCGAAGTCCATTTCGCCGTACGCTGCATAGGGCGCTTGCTTGCGCAGGTCCTGGGTCACTCCCGAAGCCCGCGCTACCGGGCCCACCACGCCGCAGGAAATGGCTTTCTCATGGGTCAGCACGCCGATGCCCGCGCAGCGCGACCGCGCCGTTGAACTGGTGGTGAATATGGGGATGATGGTGCGCACCATTTCGCGCTCCAGGTCGTTCACCATCTCAACCAGCGCCAGCGGGCTTTCAACGTCGCGATTGACGCCGCCGATGCAGTTCATGGAGTAATTCACGCGATTGCCTGAGATGGCCTGCAACACGTCCATCACTTTTTCGCGGAGCGCAAAGCTGGCCATGAACATGGTTTTGAATCCCATGAGCTTTGAGGCGATGCCGGCCCATAAAACGTGCGAGTGCAGCCGCTCCAGTTCTCCCATTACCACGCGAATGTACTGTGCGCGCGGCGGCGGAGTTACGCCGGTCAGTTGTTCCATGGCCTGGCACAGCGTGAGCGTGTGAATGAACGAGCATATGCCGCACACGCGCTCCATCAGCGCAATCACCTGGATGTAGTTGCGCGTTTCGGCGAGGTGCTCGATGCCGCGGAAATTGAATCCGATATGCAGCTTGGCATCCTTTACCGTTTCGCCCACGCACTCCATGTCGAGTTTGTAAGGCTCTTCAAGCGCCGGATGGTAAGGGCCCATGGGGATTTGGTAGCTCATTGTTTTACCTCCTCAGACCCCGCCAAGCCAGAAGCGGACTTGACGGGGACCCCTGATTCCTGCGTTGCAGCGCCGGCAGCGGGCTTGACGGGGACGACATCGCGCAGATTCACGCCCAGCGTATCGCCGTCGCGCAGCAGCAGCGGTTCGTATTCGCGCCCCGTGAATTCAATGCCGAAGCCCTCGTGCACCTCGCGCTCAATCCAGTCGGCGGCCTCGATTAGGTCCCAAATACTCTCTATTTTGGCGCCTTCATTTTTGGCGCTTTCCTGGGTGCTGGCAGCGAGGTTGAAGGCGAAGCCAAGCAGGCGGCCCTCCAGGTCCCAGTGATATTCGAGCCGGAATCCCTCTGCGCCCGGTAACTGATAGGCCGTGATGGTGATGAACCGCGCGCCCACGGCGTTCATGGCTTTGGCGACTACACGCACACTCTCAGCCCGACCGTCTTCGCCGCGCTTCATCCACCACACGCCGCCGTCGAATTTCCAGTCTTCGCTCGCTGCAGGATTCTGGATCACGTTTTCAAGCTCAGTCATTGGGCGCCTCCGCTCACGGTTGGGACTGGATTCGATATTGGCGCTGGACTTGAGGCCGTCGGTGCGATTGCAGCAGGCCTCGGCGCCGGCGGCCGCCGCGCAACGGTATACGACTTTTTGAGTTCGCCTGGCACCAGGTAGATGGGCGGCGTGTCTTCAGCCTGCGATAGCGCGTGCTCAAGCTTGCCCTCATTCAGCGCGTGCTCGGCGCAGCCCTCGACGCAACGGCCGCAGAAGGTGCATTGCCCGGGGTTGTAGCTCCAGGTGAACTCGCCCTTGCCCGCCTTGAATTCGATGGCCCGCGAAGTGCACCGGAACCGGCAGACGGCGCAGCCCGTGCAGAGCGCAGGATCGAACTGAACCAGTCCGCGAAAACGCTCGGAAACCGGCGGCCGGGCAGGGAAGAGCAGCGTGCGCGGCCCATGGATGAGGTTCTTCCAGAGCATGGTGAGAATCTTCATAGCCGGTACCTCACAAAGAGCGCGGAAGAGATGGCCAGTACCGCGAAGATGAGCGTGCATTGCCAGTAGAAGCGCACGCTGGTGTCGATGGCCAGGCGTGCAGTTGCCGCCGCGATGGCCGAGAGCAGCAACACAATGCCGAACGACAACGCCACAAAGACCAGTGCCGCCAGCCACCATGCACCCAGATGCGGTGCGAGCAACGTGGCAACCAGGCCGGTTGCGGCAACCCATTCGAGTCCATGCGAGAGCTCCCACATGGCCAGTTCCGGTCCCGCGTATTCGGTCATCGGGCCGGAATAGATTTCCTGCTCGGCGTTGGGCAGGCTGAAGGGGTTCAGGTGCAGCTTGGCGGGCAGGCAAACGATGATGGCCACGATGCCAAGCAGCCGCAGCGGCGATGCAGGCAGCGCGGCTAATGCATCGAGTTTGAAGGTGTGCTGCGAGGCTGCGATGGAAAGAATGGCCAGCAGGAAGACGATGTTGTAGCTGACGCTGAGCGCAGCTTCGCGCGCCGAACCAATCTCGCCGAAGATGGAGCGCGATGAAAATCCCGCGGCAATAATGCACATCGAGGGCAGTTCAAGCAGCGCCAGCAGCAGGATCAGGTCGCCTTCAAATCCGCCCGAGCCCGGCAGCACCGGAAGCAGGCCAACCGCGCCCGCCGCGGCTGCCAGCGCAATCAGCGGCCAAGAGCGCATCAGCGCGCCGGCTATGCCGCTGCGCTGGGGAGTGCTTTTGGCCATGAGCTTTATGAAATCGAAAAACGGCTGCATGAATGGCGGGCCCACGCGCCCCTGCATCAGCGCCACCGATTTCCGCTCGACCCACAGAAAGAACCACGCGGCGGGAATGGCAAACAGCAGCCCCGGAAAGATCAGCAGTCGCGCCAGTGCGGTAATAAGATTCATGGCTGCTCCTCCACCGTTGGTGCTGCAATGGCGATCGTGGCTTCAGGCGGATTCATTCCGCGTTCGGCCAGAATCGCAGCAGCTTTTGCTATGCCCTGGATGATGGCGTCGGGCCGCGGCGGGCAGCCGGGTACAAACACATCCACGGGAATGTGTTTCTGCAACGGCCCATCGATCGTGCGGCTGTCGATAAACACATTTGTTGTCGCCGGGCACGAGCCGATCGCGACCACCGCTTTGGGTCCGCACACCTGCCCGTATACCGTGTGAATTGCGTTCACAGCATTCTTGGTTACCGGGCCGGTGATGCAGAGAATGTCGGCGTGGCGCGGGCTGCCTTCAAGGCGAACGCCCAACTGTTCGGCGTCGTAGCGCGGGCTGATGGCGGCCACCAGTTCAATGTCGCATCCGTTGCACGATCCCGCATTCATGTGAAAGAGCCAGGGGCTGCGCCGGCGCGCCAAACAAACCAATCGTCTCCAGAGCTTCATGGCTTCACCTCCATGAGCTTCTGGAGAATCGCGGGCCAGACGCCCGCGCCCACCAGCACAATCACCAGGCCAACGATTGCGGCCTTGAGCGCGAATGGCTCGCGCACCCTTTTTTCAGGAGGCGAGCTGGCCAGCGATTCACCGGGCGGTCCCCACCAGTTGCGCGTCAACGCCATCGTGTAGGCAATCAGCGCAAGAATCGACGACAGAATGAAAATCGCCAGCGGCCACGGACCGATATCAAGCGCCATGGAGTAAAGCCGCCAGCGCCCGATGAAGCCCATCGTCGGTGGTACGCCCAGCATGGCCAGCATGCCGAAAATGAATCCGAAGGCGCTATATGGGTAGCGCGAAGCCAGCGCAACCGGCGGTTCTTTCAGCTCACCGGCTGCCTCCGGCGCCGCCAGGCAGGCAAACAAAAGCGCTTTGGCCAGCGCGTGCGTCGAAGCGGCAATTATCGCGCCGTCAAGCCCCAAGGTTTTCAAGGAGACGACTCCGAGCAGTAGGAATCCAACATCCTCGACGGTGGATAGAACCAGGATTCGTTTGAGGCTGCGCTGCGTGAGCATCAGCAGGGCTGCAAGCAATGAAGTGAGCGCCGCGGCCCATACCAGCAATCCCTGCGGCTGAAGCGCACCATTGATCCTGGTTGCGTTCGCGGCGAACTCGCCGAAGGCCGCCATGTCGACCACGGCAATTATCAGGCCGAGTACGAGCGCGGGCAACTCATCGGCGAGCGCCAGCAGCCAGAAGAACATGGGCACCGCGGCCAGCTTGATAAAGATGCCGGTAAGCAGGAATGCGCGCGTCCATGCGGGATCAGCCGCGTTCGCGGTTACCTCGCTCATTACTGCGCAGAAGGTGGAGAGCAACACGGCAGCCAGATAGGTGAATCTGGCTGCCCGCGAGCGAGCAGTCTGCCAGACCAGAACCACTGTAAGCAACGCTGCAAGCTCGAAGTTGCCGAGGCGTTGCCAGGGGTTCGAAATGAACATTCCATCGACCACCAGGGCGGTGGTGAACAACATAAGCCAGGCAGACTTGCGGCTCCCACCGGAAGAGAACGCCATCAGCAACAGTGCAATCGCCGCAACTCCGATGGCGACCGGGAGAAGCAGCGGAATGTGTGGCTCTCCCGCCAAAGTTGAAGTGATGGAAGTCGCACCGGGAACGATCCAGCGAAGTAGCGCGAAGATCGCCGCGCCCAGCACAACCACCAGCGCCGTCGCGTTCCGCTCCATCCAGCCAACTACAACGCCCAGCCCGCGCGATGCCTCTTGCAGCCCGTCCCACACGTTCAGATAAACGCGATCCACATTCGACCAGCGGAAGAATTCCTTCCAATGTTCGAGAAAAATCTCAGAGAAATCGCCGGCCGTCAGTCGTCCGCGCTCGCCGAGCGGCTCACCGCCGGTGAACACTCCGCCGCCCGCACCGGCCAACGCCGGGCCGCCAGCCACTGCCCGCGAGATATACGCGACGAGGTAAATGGCCGCGCCCAGCACCAGCGAAACAACTGCCAGCACCAGTCCACCGCCGGTCGAAAAACTTCCCGCATCGGCCGAGAGCCCCAGCCAGGTAACATGCACGCCTGCTCCCATACCCAGCGCCAGCAGAATCGGATTGAGAAAAGCACGAACGGCAAGCTGTGGAGCGATACCAAGCACAATGCTGCCCACCGCCAGCAACCCCATGCCCCAAACCATCGAGGAAGGCGACTCGTGAGCATTCTCGGTCTCAGGCGTAGTTGGACCCAGGAAGACTGCGCTGGTGGCCTTTGCGCCGAGAAATACCGTGCCCAGGCTTACTGCCCACGCCACCATCGCCGGTGCGTACCAGCCGTCCTGTAGTGCTGCCGTATACAACATCCATTTACTGGCGAAGCCGCTCATCAGCGGAATTCCCATCATCGATCCCACGCCGATGAGCCAGCTCAGCGTAGTCTGCGGCATCTTGCCGGCCAGCCCGCCCAGCCGGTTCATGTCGCGCGTTCCAGTCGCATGCTGCACGCTGCCTGCAGTCAAAAACAGCCCGCCCTTGAAGAATCCGTGATTGAGGCAATGCAGCAGGCCCGCGGTAATCGCCAGCGGCGTGCCGATGCCGATGCCCATCATCATGTAGCCAATCTGGCTCACCGTTGAGAAAGCCAGCATGCGCTTCAGATCGGTCTGCACCATGGCGTACATCACGCCCACGGCCATGGTCGCAGTGCCAATCCACACCATGCTCGCGCTCCACGCAAAAGGCCACGCGCCAAAGCTGTGCATGCGGCAGGCCAGATAAACGCCGGCCTTCACGTAGCAGGCTGCGTGCAGCAGCGCGCTCACCGGAGTAGGCGCGGCCATTGCCTCAGGGATCCACGTGTGCAGCGGTACCTGCACGCTCTTGGCCACCAGCGCCAGCAGCATCAGTGCAAACATTCCGCCGGTAAAACTCTTCGATACCGCTGGATCGGTCCAGATGGCGGTCCCACACCGGTGATAGATCACCAGAATCGCCGCCAGCAATCCGTAGCCGGCAATGTGGGTCATCAGCAGCACTTTGCGTGCGCCGCTTACGGCCTCGCGATTGGTGTACCAAAAGCCCACCAGCGAGAACGAGCACAGGCCGATCAGTTCCCAGCACAGATAGAAGATGAAGAGATTGGCGCTGTACACCAGCCCGATGAATCCGGCGATGAACACCAGCATGGTGGCGTAAAAGCGGGTGGCCGACTTGTCGTGCGCCATGTATCCGATGGAATAAAGCAGCACGAAGCCGCCGATGCATGCGCCCATGAACGCAAACAGCACGCTCAGCGCATCCACATGCAGCACCAGCGCCAGCGGTCCGTCCCAGGGCATCGGTTTAAGGTCGATGGCGCGTCCCGCATGCACCATCGGCGCCACCCCTGCCACGCCAATCACAGCCGGCAGGCAGGCCAAAAATGCCAGAATCCCCTTCGCCCGTCCCGAACAGAGCTTTGCCACAAGGATTTGCAACACCGCTCCGGCTAAAAGCGAGCATGGAGCAAGCAGGATAAAGTTCGCAGCGTCCATGCCTTCAATTTGAGCCGCTTAGAGGCCGATGAGATGTGATGCGCAGCACCGGGGCAAGAAAGGCCTATTGATCGTACGGTAGCTAATACCATATGATGGTATGCAATAAACCGGGCAATCTCTTGTCTTCAGCGCCGCACCGCATTCTCACTATTTACTGAGCTTTCGCAGGCTGCAATTGTGAGTTGAGGATTTCTTCGAAGGCCCTTTTTCCGGCTGCGTGCGGCACCGGGATCTGTCCGACGTGCGACCCCAATTCCTGTGCCATGGGCGCCTTCGGCCGATAACCAGGCCATGACGGAAGTGCAGGAGCGGACGGCACTCCCGTTTTCGCGAACTGAATCCAGTAACCGATAATCGCGTTGGAAAGCTGGGCATCCCCGGGGCTCTTTACCCAGCTTGCCCAGAACTTCCCGCTCAGGAACATGCTCTCTTCACTGTGGAAAGCGCCAAGTTCGGCGAACTCTCCCGCGCCAACATTCGTGAACATGTAGAGATAAGCGCGTTGGCCGCGGGCAGCCACCTCGCGGGCCAGCAGATTCGCTCCGAACCCAAAGTCATAATCCGTGTCCATGGCAAGAAATGCTGCCGGTACCTCAGCATCGTTGCGTGCCGGGTACGCGTCGAACACCTTATCGGCATAAGAATGGAACTCGCGCGACAGCCATTGCCGGTACTCGTCCACGGTCCTGGGCCAATGCGGTCTTCCTCCCACCAATGGGCTGGCGAAAATTGACACCTCATCGGCGTTGCTTCCCACGATCACAGGAACGTTCACTTGCTGTCCTTCAGAAAAGATGGTCGCAGGCTGTTGTTTCAGGACCCATCCGTCGATAACCGGATTCAAATCGAGATTCTTCTCCTCCGTTGCTTTGCGCACAAGCTCATCTGCGGGAAGGGCTCTCAGTTTCGCCAGAACGCCAGGACCATCGCCGACTCCTAAATCCGCGGCCAGGTGCGCCCCACTCGCTTCTTGAGTGGCAAGCAGGGGCACAAGTGAATCGACGCAAACGCCACTCTGCATGATGGCTCGTTGAAACAGGCCATCGGCAAGCGGTGACGCCATCAAGTCGCAAATATCGAGCGATCCAGACGAGGCGCCGAACACGGTCACCCGCTGGGGATCGCCGCCGAAGCGGTCGATATTGCGCTGCACCCACTTAAGCGCGGCCAACTGATCGAGCAGGCCGTAATTTCCAGAGGCGTGATTTGGCGACTCCGCGGTGAGCGCGGGGTGCGACAGGTAGCCGAGCACGCCCAGCCGGTAATTGATGGTCACCACCACTGCGCCGTGGCCGGCAAGCGTGGGCCCGAGCGGCGGCCATTCCTGCGAACCCTCAACGTTTCCGCCTCCATGTATCCACACCATCACCGGCAATCGGTCGCGGCCGCCAAGGTTCGGTGTAAAGACGTTCAGGTACAAGCAGGCTTCGTCGGTCGTCATCTGTTTGCGACCAAGCATCTGCGGCAACCATGTGCTGGGAAGTTGTGGACATGCAGGTCCATACTTATCGGCCACGCGCACGCCCTGCCAACTCGCCGGCGGTTGCGGGGGCTGCCATCGTAAATCGCCTACTGGCGGAGCGGCGTACTGAATTCCCAGAAAAGCCGCGTAGCTGGCCGGCGGGCCAAACTGGCTGCCCTCGAGGATCCCGTCGTTAAGCACCACGCGAGGAGGTTTTCCCTCAGCCGCGTGAATCTCAAGCGCGGTGGCCCAGACCACGATAAGCAAAGCCAATATCGCAACCCGGCAATTTTGCCGCTGAGTTGCAGGCGTTATCTGTCTCTCGCTTGGCTCGATCTGCATTATGAGTTGATGCGCCTTTCAAGAAATACAATCGACGATTTGCGTGCGGCCGGCGCAACTCAGAGCGGCTGGCGCAGCAGTTGCGGTTTGGTGCGGGCCAATTGCATTATCAAGTCGCCGAAAAGTGTGTTGGCCCACGCAAACCACGGCCGCGAGAACTCTGAAGGGTTACTCGCGTTGAACGATTCGTGGATGAAGTTGGTTCCGGCTGTCGTATTGCGCAGCCATTTCAGGCATTGCAAAATTTCGCGGTCGTCGATGGAAGTAAGCGCGCGCAGGATAATGCCCATCGGCCAGATCATCCCGATTCCGGTGTGCGGGCTGCCGACGCCCGTGGCTGCCGTGCCCGTGAAAAAGTATGGATTGCTGTTGCTCAGCACAAACTTCCGCGTGCGCTGGTACAGCGGATCGCGGACGTCGCAGCAACCAAGAGTGGGAAGGCTCACGAGCCCCGGCGCATTGGCGTCGTCCATCAGCAGTTGATTGCTGAATCCATCCACCTCATAGGCCCAGATCTTGCCGAACAGAGGGTGCTGAACGGTTGCGTACTGATCGAAGGCCTTCCGCACACTGATGAGCAACTCGCCGCACGCAGCAGCGAGTTTGCTGTCGTTGACGCTCGCGGCATTGATCTCCTGCAACTGTTCGAGCGAGCGGATGGCGAAGAGATTCGCGGGCACCAGGAACGGATAGATGCAGGAGTCGTCGGAGGGGCGAAACATTGAGAAGATCATGCCCACGGGCCGCGCCGGGTTGCCGTAGCCGTCGAGCGACGCCGTGTCGTAGGGATTGGTGGTCATGCGCAAGAAGCGGTAAGGCCCGCGCCCATGCAGACGCTGCTGTTCCTGGAATGTCTCCACCACTCGCCATGCTGCCGACTTCCACTCCGCGTCGAATACGCTGGTATCGCCGGTGGCGCGCCAGTACGCGTGCGCGAGCCGGATGGTGTAGCAGAGCGAGTCGATCTCCCACTTGCGCTCGGCCACGCCAGGCTTCATATCCGTCTGATCGTGAAGCGACCAGCTCAGCGGTGGATCGGAGGTGTCGCGGGAGAAAGCGTTCGCGTAAGGGTCAATCAAAATGCAGCGCGTTTGCCGGCGTATCACGCCCGCGATCAGCCGCGCGAGTGCCGCATCGTCTTTGGCGAAGCCGACGTAGGGGGCGACCTGCGCTGAAGAATCGCGCAACCACATCGCATCGATGTCGCCGGTGATCACAAACGTATCGGGCTGGCCGTCGAGGGTGCCCGGAAAGACGGTGGTGTCGAGGGTATTGGGAAAGCAGCGCTCGAACATTGCAGCCAGTGCCGGATCGGCGATCTGCGCCTTGACCCGCGTGATGGCGGCCTCGATGGCCGGGCTCTGAAATTTGCGATCCGGCACGCCGGGTCGACCGTCTGCCGCAGACCATGTACGCGCACCCAGATATGCGGGGACGGCAGCCGTGGCGCAGACTGCGGCACAGCCGCGCAAAACGGCGCGCCGCGTAATGGGAATTGTGTCTTTTGTCATCGTGTCCTCTCCGCATCTTGCGGCGATTCGACTCACCCTCTACGAATGATCTAAGGTAAATGGTTCGGGCACCAGGAGGACAGCAATCATGCGTAGACGCGAATTTCTTAAGACCAGCGCCGCCGTCGCGGCGGGAACAATGATCCCGGCGTATCGCTGGGGGAGCGCGCAGCAGAGAGCGCAGACTGCGAATGGGCTTCTTGAGAATGCCCTTCCTCTGGTCGGCACCGGATGGCACGGGCACATGTTTCCCGGCGCCGTAGCGCCATTCGGCATGGTGCAGTTGAGTCCCGACACCAGCGGCTTGCCCGAGCCGAAATGGAATGGCCAGTGGGATCTGACGGGATGGGATCACTGCTCCGGTTATCACTATCTGGATGATTACGTTCTGGGCTTCAGCCACACTCATTTGCAGGGCACCGGCGCCAGCGATCTTGGCGACGTGCTGCTGATGCCGCTAGTCGAGGGGCGCAACTGGAGCTGGAACACCGGCGATCCGGGACAGCAGGCCGAAGCCCAGATCAAGGCCATCGGCGAGAGTTCCGGCTGGGTATTCGACGATGCGGAGCGTGGCTACCGTTCGGCCTTCTCTCATGATCGCGAGCAGGCTCGGCCCGGCTACTACGCAGTCCATCTGGATACGCCCGATGTTCATGCCGAGCTGACGGCGACCACGCGTTGCGGGATGCACCGGTACCGTTTTCCGGCGCTGGCGGCGGAAACGCATCGCGGCCTGATGCTCGACCTGGTGCATGGCATTGGCTGCGAAGTTTACGCGGCCGAGCTGCATATCGAGAGCGCAACGCGAGTGAGCGGTGTGCGTTCAACGCACGGCTGGGCCGCGGATAAGCAGGTTTTTTTCGTCATCGAGCTCTCGCGGCCGTTCGTGTCCGTCGAAGTCCAGCAGGATGGCGCCACGCGCAAGGCTGCGATCGGAGACCGTGTTGCCGGAAAGCAGATCAAGGCGATCTTCACCCAGGATGCTTCAAGCGATCCGCTGGTGGTGCGCGTCGGAATCTCCGCAACCAGCGTCGATGGCGCTCAGAAAAACCTCGCCGCCGAAATTCCACACTGGGACTTTGACGCCGTAGTGCGCGCCAATCGGCAGGACTGGGGCCGCGCGCTCAGCGTGCTGAACGCGGAGCTGCCCAGCCACGCGTTGAACCAGACCTTCGCATCGGCCACGTATCACGGCCTGATCGCGCCGGCCACATTCAACGACGTTGACGGAGCCTATCGCGGGCAGGACCACAAGAACAATCCCAATCCCGGCTTCACCAAATACACCACCATTTCCATCTGGGACATTTATCGCGGAGAATTTCCGTTCCTCATGCTCATGCAGCCGCACCGCATCGGCGACATTGTGAAGACGCTGCTCGCGGATTATCGCCAGCTTGATCAGCATTCGCTTCCCGTGTGGCCGCTGTGGGGAAACGAGACGTGGTGCATGACCGGTTTTCACGTGGTCGGAATGATCGTGGGCGCGTATGCGTACGGCCTGCGCGACTTTGACGCAGAGGCGGCCTACGCCGCCATGCGCGACACGGCGATGGTGGGCGCAACCGCCAACGACAACAAGCCGCTGCAGGAACAATTCCGCAAGCTTGGGTACGTGGCAGCGGGCAAGGAGCGGCAGTCGGTTTCGCGCACGCTCGATTTCGCTTATGACTTCTGGTGCGTGGGTGCGATGGCCGATCTGCTGGGTAAGCACGACGACGCGGCAATGTTCTACCAGCTCGGACAGAACTACAAAAATCTCTTCGATCCCACCAAGGGATTCATGCGCGGCAAACTGGAAGACGGCAAGTGGCGCGAACCGTTCCGTCCCGACCAGGAGTACTGGGAAGACTACACGGAATCTGACGCGTGGCAGGCCACGTTCAACGTGATGCAGGATGTCGAGGGGCTGATTAAGCTCTATGGAGGCGACGAGCAGTTCATCGCCAAGCTGGACGCGCTCTTCGCTGCGCCGTCAAATATTCTCGAGTCTCCGCCCGACATTACCGGCATGGTGGGCCAGGACGCGCAGGGCAACGAGCCCAGCAATCACATTCCGTATCTTTACAACTTTGCCGGCGCGCCGTGGAAGACGCAGCAGCGGGTGCGGCAGATCGCGCGGCTCTACAACAACACGCCGCAGGGCGTGCCCGGCAACGACGACTGCGGGCAGATCTCCACATGGTTCAACTTCGCTGCGCTGGGGTTCTATCCAGTGAACGCGGTAACCGGCGTCTACGTGCTGGGCAGCCCGCTGGTGAACCGCGCAACGCTGCGCAACTCCGCCGCAGGCACCACGTTCACGATTGTCGCCGAGAACAATTCTGACCAGAACATATACGTGCAAAGCGTTGAGCTCAACGGAAAACCGCTAACGCGTTCGTGGTTCACGCACGCTGACATCGTGGCCGGCGGCGAGCTGCGCTTCCGCATGGGCCGGGAGCCGAATAAAGCGTGGGGATCAGCGCCCGCCGATCGCCCACCGTCGGGGCTGGTGAAGGCAAGATAGCAGGGTGCCGGCGGAAAGAAGGTGCCGCCGGTCTCCTGACCGGGGCCCCCGGCGAATGATTTGCATTCGCTGGGGTGGTTGACCGGCTGTAGCGCGGGTCTCCGGACCCGCGCCACAAACGCTTTCTCATCAACTCGCGGCTTTCGTCCCGGTTCGCGCCAGCGTAACCGCACTCCCCCGATTTAAGATGATCCCTGCTCACCATCGGGAGTCCTAATGAACCTCCGCAAGATAATGACTTTTTTGTGCGTACTGGCTGCGGCGTCGGTCCTGTTTACTTTGCCGGCCGGCATTGCGGCCCAATCTCCACGCGGAGTGAACGCTGCGGGGGAGTATGCGGCCGTCCAGCAGCGCCTCTCGCGCGGATGGAACACCTGGGACACGAACAGCATGATGACCGAGGTGCTGTTGCCCGAGGGGCTGGCGATACACGCAGGCATGAAAAATAATACCGGCGAGTTTGGCGACCGCTTCCTGCGCGACGCTTTTGTCGGCCAGTTCAACAAAGCAGATGCGCGCGTCACGCCCGGCCCGCATAGCTGGGACGGCAGCTACACAAGCCTCGACATCGAGTGGGCGGGCCACAAGTGGAAGTTTGAGACTGCGCATTCCGGCAGCGACGAAGTGATTCTGGCCACGCCCGAAAAGGCGGACAAAGAGCCTGCGCTTCCAGCCGACATCGTATTTTGGTTCGATTTTCTATGGAATCGTCGCGGCACGACGGAACGCGCCGTCGATTCGATTCAGACTCGCGATTCGGTCGGCGCAATCGCCATTTATTGCACGTGCGAACCTACGGTATCTGCCGGCTCGCCGTCGAGCGCCGCAAGTGAAGTTGCGACGGCTCACGACCTGCCCATCGGCGGACCATATTTTGCAGCACCGTTCACATCTCCCGTCGGCATAAGCACCGGCACACGGCGCAATCTCGAACAAATCCAGGCCGCTATCGACGCGCAGCGCGCAGCCTACGAGAAATCGATCGTGGCTGCCGGCAATCAGGGTCCCATCGTCGACGCCATCGAAACCACCCTCGGCTGGGACACCATCTACGATCCCTCCAAAAAACGCGTCATCTCGCCGGTGAGCCGGTCGTGGAGCGTGGGTTGGGGCGGTTGGGTGCTCTTCGACTGGGATACTTTTTTTGCCGCAACCCTGGCCTCCATCGGCGACAAAGATCTGGCCTACGCCAACGCGATGGAGATTCTGAATGAGGAGACTCCGCAGGGTCTTGTGCCCAACTACGCGCGCGATGGATGGAAGAGTTTCGATCGATCCGAGCCGCCGGTCGGAGCTATCACCGTGCTCGGCTTGTACGAAAAATTTCACGATCGCTGGTTTCTCGCCGACACCTTCAAGCCATTGATGCGCTGGAATCGCTGGTGGGCCGAACATCGCGACACAGACGGCTATCTGGCCTGGGGCAGCAACGATGACACCCAGCCGCAGAATCCCGACGACGGCGGCAGCGGAACGCGCGGGGGCGCGATTCTGGAATCGGGCCTCGACAACAGCCCCATGTACGACACGGCCACGTACGATCACTCAAAGCATCAGCTTGAGTTCGCCGATGTGGGCCTGATGAGCATGTACGTCGCGGACTGCGACGCATTGGCCAAAATCGCCGACGCCCTGGGCAAGAACGCTGAAGCAAGCGAGCTGCGCGAGCGCGAAGCCCGCTACAAGGCCAAGCTCCAAACCATGTGGGACCCGAAGTCGGGAATGTTTCTCAATCTCGACCTGCACACGCACCAGGCGAGCCCCCGGCTCTCACCCACCAACTTCTATCCGCTGCTGGCGGGCGCGGCCACTCCCGAACAGGCGCGAATCATGATCGAGAAGCACCTGCGCAATCCCGATGAGTTCTGGGGCGAGTGGGTCATTCCTGCCATCGCTCGCAACGATCCCGCCTACAAGGATCAGGAATATTGGCGCGGGCGCATCTGGGGGCCAATGAATTACCTCGTCTACCTGGGCCTGCGCGATTACGATAAAGCCGCTGCCCGCGACCTGGCCGCAAAGTCTTACCAGCTTTTCTTGAAAGAGTGGTCCGCGAATCGCCACGTGCATGAGAACTACAACGCCAACACCGGCAGCGGTGACGATGTGACCTCGAGCGACCGGTTCTATCACTGGGGTGCGTTGCTGGGCTACGTGGAGTATCTGGAAAGACAGGGACCAGGGACCAGGGACTAGAGGCGGTTGCATACATACCCGAAGGCCGGCTGCTAAACATCCTCAGGGGCTAAAGCCCCACATTTTATGCACGTTTTTCGGCACGACTAAAGTCGTGCCCTTTCACAAAACCATTTATGCAACCAGCTCCAGGGACCAGGGACTAGTGGTCAGGGAACGGGCAATTGGCACCTGTGAATTGAAACTTGCGCGTAGTCCACCGTTCACCGTTGACCGACCACCGTTCACCGACCACCGTTGACCGACCACCGTTCACCGACCACCGCTCACCGACCGGCTCCCTACGAGTTCGCGACAATCGTTTCCAGCGCCTCAAAGCAATCCGCATCCAGCCTCTGGGGCACTTCGCGCGAAATGTTGTACAGCGCCTGTTCCGGCGTGAGACCCGGCCGGTAAGGGCGGTCTTCGGTCATGGCGCCATACATGTCGGCGACCGTAATGATGCGGGCTTCGATAGGTAGATCGGCAGCCTTGAGCCTGTCAGGATAACCCGAGCCGTCGAGCTTTTCGTGATGAGCGCCAGCAATCTGAGCCAGTTCTGCGAACGGGCCGATTCTTGACAGTATCTCCCGGGTCAATATGGGGTGTTCGCGCACCACCGCCCACTCTTCGCGGCTCAGCGCCTGCTTCTTATCAAGGATGGAATTCGGCACGCGCAGCTTGCCGAGGTCGTGGAGCAGCGCCGCGCGATGCACCAGCCGGGTGCGGTCCTTGGTCAGGCCGATCACGCGGGCCATCTCAATGGCCACCTGCGTTACTCCCAGTGAGTGGCGAAACGTGAAAGAAGACTTGGCATCGACAACGTCTGAGAACGCCTCGCAGATCAGGTCGATGTCGCCGGCCTTCAACTGGTTCATCCCGTCCGGCGAGAAGTCGAGAACCGCGGCCCGGGTTTCAATCTCGGGCGTAACGTGCGCGGCGTAGCGCCACAACGTTCCCTGGCGATGAAGCTGGACGGCCAAACGCACGATCTTTGGATCGAACCAGCGCTCGCTGCGCTCGCACAGCACGCGAATCGCCGCCTCGCGCCCGTGCTCGAGAGCATAAACATCGAGAAACTGCGCAATGGAAATGATGCGCGATTCAAGCGGGATGTGATGGCGCGTGCGCCGATTCGGATATCCGCTGCCGTCCCATTTCTCGTCTACGCCGCGAACCGACTCGGCAACATCGTCGCCCAGCCCCAGCTTGCGCAGGATGCGCGCTCCGCGATCGCAGCGCACTGAAATAATGTCTTCGCCCTTGCGGCGCTGCGCAAATCCCAGATGAAGCAGGTTGGCCGCACGGCGAAGCGGGCTCTGGTAGCGATGGCCGGTGTTCCACAAAACGGTGAACATCGACAGCCCGGACCCCTCGGAACGATTCGACTCTTCCGCTTCATCCGCGGTCCGCGAAGAGCGCTTGCCCTCGCCAAGAATCTCAGACATGTGGTCGAAATTGTTATTGCAACCTACGTCCTTGAGCAGAAGCCCGTAGTAAAGGTTGTTCATACGCTGAGCCGGCAGAAAAAGCGCTTCGCCCAGGCGCATGCCCAGCACGCAGGTACGCAGCGCATGCCCCGGCATGGCGCCTTCGGTCAGGTCCAATGCGAAGGAGAACGCCGAGATGATCTCAGCCAGCGAGATGTGGTTCGAGGCGACCAGATACGGCTGCGGCAGCTGCTGCTCGAACTGTGAGGTAACCACTGCGCTCGCCAAACCACCCTCCGCAAAATCAAACGGCTTTTTTGTCGCCTAACAAAGGTAACGAGTCAATGGAATCAAGAAACTCCCACAAAGGCGGGGATGGGCCCGACAGATGGTAACCACGAGTTAGTGACCTTCATTTGCCCTATGACCCGAAGGAGGGATAGACCTTTTGAGGCCCGTGCGATTATGCCGGCGATCCGGTTCGAACTTCCCGCGCACGCAGCCAAACGGAATAACCGCACCGGCCCGATGTCCTAAAATGCAGCGGAGGGTTCCTTCCGCTATGAGTTCCAATTTCCTTCGATCCAGCCTCCGTCTTACCGTTATTTGCCTCGGGATTCTGATCGTTGCAACCGCGTCCTCGGCCCAGCCTGCCGTCAACTTCAAGAAAGCTACTGCGATGCTGCCGGCCGATGCGCAAACGGTCGTGAACCGCCTGGGCAGCTTACGCGAATTCCCAGACGGCGCGTGGAAGATGCACGCCGGCGACCTGCCGCACGGCGAGAATATAGACCTCGATGACAATTCGTGGCAGATAGTTGCCTACAATTCGAAGGCGCCCAACGAGGCAGTGTGGTTTAGGCAGACCTACCAGGTTCCCGAAACCCTCAACGGCTACGACCTGACCGGCGCGCGCATCTGGTTTGTGTTCCACGCCGAGGCCAACGGACCCATGCCCGAAATTCTCTACTTCAACGGCCGCCGCGTGGCCCTGGGCGAAGATCTCGAGCCCATTGTTCTCTTCGACAAAGTAAAGCCCGGCGATAAAGTTACCGTCGCCGTCAAGCTGCTGCACACGGTCGACCTGAAGACTGTTCGCGGCGCTTCGCTGCGCATCGATTTCCCTGAAGGGCGGCCCAATCCCGAAGACCTGCGTGAGGAGTTCCTTGCCGCGGCCGAGCTTGTGCCATCGCTCGACCCGAACACCAGCGACGGCAAGCTGGGCACGCTCTACGGCGCAATCGCGGCCGTCGACATCAAGGCCCTCGACTCGCATGACCAAAAGGCATTTGACGCCAGCCTGACGATCGCGCACCAGAAGTTGGAAGCCCTCGCGCCGCTCCTCGAACAGGCCACCTTCCACGAGGTCGGCAACTCGCACATCGATGCCGCATGGCTGTGGCCGTGGACCGAGACCGTCGACACCGTCAAGCGCACCTTCGGCACCGCGCTGCAGCTCATGTATGAGTACCCGCAGTACACCTACACCCAGTCTGCCGCGGTCTACAACGAGTGGCTGGCGCAGAAATATCCCGACATGAACAACGAAATCAAGCGGCGCATCAACGAGGGCCGCTGGGAAGTTGTGGGCGGCATGTGGCTCGAGCCCGACCTCAACATGCCCGACGGCGAATCGCTGGTGCGGCAACTGCTGGTGGGCAAGCGCTGGTACAAACAAGCCTACGGCGTCGACGTAAAAGTTGGCTGGAACCCCGACAGCTTCGGCTACACCTGGCAGCTTCCGCAAATCTACAAGAAGTCCGGCGTGGACTACTTCGTCACCCAGAAGATGAGTTGGAGCGATACCAACAAGCTGCCTTTCAAACTCTTCTGGTGGGAGTCGCCGGATGGATCGAAGGTGCTCACATATTTTCCCCACGACTACGTGAATGACACGCTCAATCCGGTGCGGCTCTCTGACGATCTGGCCCAGGCGCGCGAGAAGTCCACCGGCCTAACCGACATGATGGACCTCTACGGCATCGGCGACCACGGCGGCGGACCCACGCGCGCCATGCTCGATGAAGGAACGCACTGGGCAGCATCGGGCCACATCACGCCGAAGTACGAATTCGGCCGGGCAATCGATTACTTCCAGACGGTTGAGAAGCAGGTTGCTCACGATAGCCAGACGTGGAACTACCAGTCGATTGCGAAGGGATACTCCGCTCCGCCCGCAGTCGCCGGCATGGTTTCGATTCCCACGTGGGACTCGGAGCTTTATCTCGAATACCACCGCGGCGTCTTCACCACCCAGGCCAACCACAAGCACAACATGCGCACGGCCGAAGAGGAGGTGCTGAACGCGGAGAAGTGGTCGTCTTTGGCGTGGCTCGACGGCCTCGCGTATCCCGGCAAAGAACTGACCGAGGATTGGAAGAAGGTCTTGTTCAACCAGTTCCACGATCTGGCTGCGGGCTCGGGCATCGGCATCATCTACAAAGACGCGCAGAAAGATTACGACGTGGTGCGCTGGTCTACGAATGAGATTTCGACCGGAGCGCTCGCGACAGTGGCAGATCATATAGATACTGCTGATGCAGGAAAATTCAGTAACGGAATTCCCATCGTCGTCTTCAATCCGCTTGGTTGGCAGCGAGCCGGCGTGGTGGACGTAAAGGTCCAGCTTCCTTCCGGTCCGCAAATCGGGATATTTGACGGAACGAACGGGCTCGGCTACGAGGAGCTTTCGGCAGATCCAAAGACCGGTGTTCGTGAACTTCGGATTCCTGTTCCTGGCGTTCCAGCGATGGGTTTCTCCGTTCTGCACATTCTGGCCACTACCGAGGGTAGAAAGGCTCCGGCAGCCCACGCCCCGCCAAATTCAACCGCCATCGGACAAACCCAATCGAGCTTCGTTCTCATGAACGGCCGGGTCGCTGCGGCGGTGAATCGCCAATCCGGATGCATTTACAGCATCTCGGACTCGCAATCGCATCTTGAAGAGGTAGCGCCAAAATCTTGCGCCAACCAACTCCAGCTCTTCAAAGACATTCCCAAAGATTACGACGCGTGGAATATCGATCCCGGCACCTACGACGTTTCGCCATCGACCATCGACAACGCCGACTCTGTCGAAAAAATCGGAACCGCCGAGGACCCCGCCATCCGCGTCACCTACCACACCGATAAATCCAAAATCGTCCAAACCATCTCTCTCAAGGGCGACGAAATCAACATCTCCAACGACATCGACTGGCACGAATCGCACGTCCTCCTCAAAGCCGCATTCCCGCTCGCCGTAACCAGCGACTTCGCCACCTACGAAATCCCCTATGGCGAGATCGAGCGGCCCACTACCCGCGACAATAGCTGGGAAAAAGCCCAGTTTGAAGTTCCTGCCATGCGCTGGGCCGATCTATCAGGTGTGGGGGCGGGCGCAGGCCCTGACGGCAAAGTGCACGGCCTGTCGATACTCAATAAAGACAAATACGGGTATGACGCCGTGGGTAACGTGCTGCGTCTCACCCTGCTGCGTTCGCCCAAGGATCCTGATCCCGACGCCGATATGGGTCACCAGCACTTTGAGTACGCGCTCTATCCACACGCCGGAACCTGGAAAGAAGCGCTCACCGTGCGCCATGGCTGGGAGTACGATTACCCGCTTCAGGCGGTCGTCACCACCGCCCATGCCGGCACGCTGCCGCCGCAGCACTCCTTCGCGTCGGTCACGCCCGACAACGTGGTGCTGACCGCGGTGAAGAAGGCCGAAGACGCCAATGGTCTCATCTTCCGCGTGTATGAGTGGGCAGGCAAAACCGCGACAGCCGAGTTCCACGTTCCGCCGGGCGCAACCTCAGCCACCGTAACCAACCTGATGGAGACACCAGAAGGCGATCCGCTCAAGGTGGAAGGCGACGCAGTAAAAGTCCCCATCCATCCCTACGAGATTCTGACCATTCGCGTCGACTACGCAAAAGCAGGAAACAGCCAATAGCCAATAGGGAGTAGCTTTCAGCTCTCAGCTATCACCTTTCAGCTAAAGCACGCATTTTCCGGAGCCGACGCCAAAACTGAGAGCTGTTTTGTTACTCTAAAACCAGCAAGGAGCCAAGCCCGATGCACATCACTTCCCCGTTTGTCGTCGTCCCGGTCATCATCGCGGTCTTCACCGCGTGCATTTTGTTCGCCACCAGCAGCAAAGAAGACGGCCACTCCGAAAAGGGGCACTGATAAACCACCTCCTGTAGGGTGGCAATGAAGTTAGCACAGGACGCAATCCTGGGGTAGGCAAGCAAAAAGGCCTTGAGCCCCTTGGGGGTGGCGCGACCGGCAAATGCGGGGTTTCCTGGGGCTGCGGAAAAACTCGGAGAATGAAGCAATTCCCCAACAGTCGATGCAGCAGGGGCTAAAGCCCACACTCATTTTGGGGGCTTTATCGGCCCGGCTAAAGCCGTGCCCTTGTTACAGGACGCAATCCTGTTTAGGCAAACAAAAAGGCCTTGAGCCCCTTGGGGGTGGCGCGACCGGCAAATGCGGGGTTTCCTGGGGCTGCGGAAAAACTCGGAGAATGAAGCAATTCCCCAACAGTCGATGCAGCAGGGGCTAAAGCCCACACTCATTTTGGGGGCTTTATCGGCCCGGCTAAAGCCGTGCCCTTGTTACAGGACCTCCATTGCTTGTGCCCGAACGAGTTTTTCCGCAGCCTGTTTAAGCCCGCCAACTCCGCTAATCCCGCCAACTCCGCTAACACCGCCAACTCCGCCAACACCGCTGCCTTTCCGCTAATTTCACCTCTATGGAACCCTGACCAGCCAACCAGCGTATAAATCGGTGTGAGGTAGGCAAATATGGAATTGAATCTGAAGGGCATGCACAATCGCACCCTGGTGGCGGCGCTGGCACTGGCGCTCGTAGCGTGGACCACTGGTTGCCGCGTCCACGTTGAAAAGGGAGCCAACGGTGAGGACAAGAACGTCCAGGTTGACACTCCGTTCGGCGGCGTCCATGTGAATACCGATCAGACAACGGCCGCGGACCTCGGATTGCCGGTTTACCCCGGCGCGCAGGTGGTTACGGATAACGATAAAGACAAGTCGGCCGACATTCGCATGGGATTCGGCGAATGGCAGATGCGAATCAAGGTGGTGAACTATTCCACGCCCGACGGCGAAGACAAGGTGACTGCGTTCTACAAGAAGGCGCTCACCCGCTACGGCGACGTCATCTCGTGCCAGGACAATGCTCCGGTTGGCGAACCTACAAAGACGTCTGAAGGACTGACTTGCGACGACAAACACGGCAGCAACATACAGGTGAATGACAAGGGCACCAGCTACGGATATCACTCGGGGTCAAATGGATTTGAGTTGAGGGCAGGATCGCAGCGCCACCAGCACATCGTTGGCTTCCAGAGTTCGGCGCCCGGCCACACACGCTTTGCCCTGGTGTCTCTCGATCTGCCGCAAGGGACCGACGGCAGCGGGAAGACTGACTGATACAGCTTTCAGCCTTCAGCTTTTAGCTGAATGCCGCGGGGCTATAAAACCAGGGCTCCTCCAGGCAGGATGTGGGATGCATATCCTACAATGCTTCAATCGGCATCCCACTTCTTCCCGATGGAGCTCAAACCATGTATTTAAAATCTCTTCGCTTCGCCACTTGCTGCGGCCTGGCAGCGGCGGCGCTGGTTCTCTTTGCTGCTGACAAACCAAAAAACAAGAACACGTCCGCGCCCGCGACGCCCGCGGTTGTCGATCCGTACGCCGAGATTCAGCCGGCCACTGAAACCCTCGACCTGACCATGTACCAGCGGATCCGCGATGAGGGGTTGAATCACTCCCACGTGATGGAGTTTGCCAGCGCGCTGGCCGACGGCATCGGCCCACGCCTCACCGGTTCGCCCAACCTGGCGAAGGCCAATGCCTGGACCCGCGACACGCTGACCAGGATCGGCCTCCAGAATGCCCATCTCGAAGACTGGGGCGAGTTCGGCCTGGGCTGGCAGCAGCTCAACACCTGGGCGCGCATGGTTGAGCCGGATACGGCCATCCTGATTCTGCAGGCCACGCCGTGGTCTCCCTCCACGCAGGGGCCGGTCACGGGAGACGTGGCGATTGTCGATATTCAGACCGAAAAAGATTTTGACCAATACAAGGGCAAGCTGGCCGGCAAGGTGGTTTTGCTGGGCGCCATGCGGCCTGTGCCGCCCGTTGATAAGCCGCTGTTCGAACGCAACACGCAGCAGACCCTCGAAGATGTCGCCGAGTTCCCGGTAAGCGAAGGCGTGCCCGGATCGATGACTCCCGAGATGCAGGCCCGCATGCGTACGCGCATGGAGCGGATGAGACTCATCGATCGGATCGCGCAGTTCCTTGCCGATGAAAAGGTGGCAGCGGTAATAGAGCCGAGCCGCGACGGCGCCAATGGCGGCGGTTCCGGTGGAACCTTCTTTGACGACAACGGCGCAACCCTGGGCCGTACGCCTTACCTCGCCGACAAAGCTGTAAAGGTTCCAGTCACCGTTGCGGCCATTGAGAGCTACGGGCGGCTCTACCGGCTGGTGCAGGCGCACGTGCCGGTACAGGTGCAGATCGACGTTGAAACAAAAGTCACCGGCGAGCACGAGCATGGTTTTGACACCGTAGCCGAGATTCCCGGGACCGATCCGAATCTGAAAGACCAGGTGGTGATGCTGGGCGGGCATCTCGATAGCTGGATCGCGGGCACCGGCGCAACCGACAACGGCGCCGGAACCGTGGTGGCGATGGAGGCGGTGAGAATTCTTGAGGCGCTGGGCGTGAAGCCGCGCCGCACTATTCGCATTGCGTTATGGACCGGGGAAGAGGAAGGCCTGTTTGGCTCGCGCGGATACTGTCGCGATCACTTTGGGTCGGCCAAGCTATCAACCGCGCCCGACCAGGCACAACTGCCAGAGTTCATGCGCCGCGCCTCCGGGCCTCTAGAAGTAAAGCCGGAGCAAAAACTGATCAGCGCCTACTTCAACGTGGACAACGGCTCGGGAAAGATTCGTGGCATATACACGCAGGGCAACGCAGCGGTCGCGCCCATCTTCGAGCAGTGGATGGCGCCGCTGAAAGATCTCGACGTTACCACCATCACCGAGCGCAACACCGGCGGCACCGATCATTTGAGCTTCGACGCGGTCGGCATTCCGGGATTCCAGTTCATCCAGGACAATCTGGATTACGAGTCGCGCACCCACCACTCAAACCAGGATGTGTATGAGCGCCTCTCGCCGGCCGATTTGAAACAGATTGCGACGGTTGAGGCGATTTTTGTTTACAACGCCGCCATGCGCGACAAGATGATGCCGCGCAAGCCCCTGCCGCAGCCGGATGTTGATCAGAAGCGGAATGCGCCGATCGAAGGGATTTTCCCGGGTGCGGTTGCGCCGGCTCCGGATGCGCCGAAGTAGGGCGGGTCTGCCAGAGCTTTTCTTCGTTCGTTCCACCACGGGAGAGGGTGCCCCCGGGTCTCGCCTTTGAGACCTGGGATAGCACATCGTCAACTTGAAACAAGACGGAGCGAGGGGCAGTGGTTTCCCATCCTTCCCGCACAGAACGCGAGAAGGATGGGGCACCCTCGTTGGAGGCGGATCGAAGAGAAACTACCGACCCGCAGAAGGCGAGGAACTCGCTCAGGCGGCCTTTGTCATTTGTAAGGTATATTGCAGCTTTTACTTAACGAATATCTAAAAATCAAACCTGGAACCTCTGGAAGATAAGGCGAAAACGCCGTGATACCCGTCACAGCACACCCCTCATTCAAGGGGGACGATATAGCGGGCCTGGAGGGGTATTTAAGCCCCTCTCAGGAGGCACCGTTTGTGACCGTCAGCGGGTGCTGGAAGACGGATCCGCTGCGCCCCGGCGGACGCGATTCGAGATTCCAAGATGTCATGGCGTGACGAGTATCGCAGCAAACAGATGAGCGCACATGAGGCGCTCACGGCCGTTCAATCGAGCAACCGCGTCTGGATCCAGTCCGGATGCGGCACACCCTCGGTTCTGGTGGACGCGCTGGTCAGGCGCGCCCCCGAAGTCCGTGACGTTGAAATCATCCACATGAAGACCCTGGGCGCGGCAGACTACACGCGGCCCGAGTTCGAGGGACACTTCCGCCACCGCGGGCTATTCCTGGGCGACAACGTGCGCGAGGCAGTGTGCAATGGTCGCGCCGACTACACTCCCATCTTCCTCAGCGAGATCGAAAGCCTTTTCGAAACCGGCCAGTTGCCGCTCGACGTGGTGTTGATGCAGGTATCGCCGCCCGACGCGCATGGATTCGTGAGCCTGGGCACGACGGTTGATTGCACGCTGACGCTGGTGCGCTACGCGAAAACCGTGATCGCCGAAGTCAACCGGCAAATGCCGCGCACGCACGGCGAAACCAACGTGCACGTGAGCCACATCGCGGCCTTCGTTGAGACTGACCGGCCGCTGCTGGAATTGGAAGCCGAGCCGCTAACTGAAACGCATATGCGCGTGGGCCGCAATGTGGCCTCGCTCATTCCCGATGGAGCCACCCTGCAGACCGGCATTGGCGGAATTGCGGAAGCCGTTTTGCATTGCCTTGGCGACAAGCGCGACCTGGGCATTCACACCGAGCTGGTTCCCGATGGCGTTGTCGATTTGATGGAAGCGGGCGTGATTAACGGCGAACGCAAGACCCTGCATCGCGGCAAGGCCGTGGTGGCGTTTGTTCTAGGCTCGCAGAAGTTATTCGATTTCATCCGCGAGAATCCCAGCTTCGAGTTCCGGCCCATCAGTTATACCAACGATCCGTTTGTGGTGGCTCAAAACGATCGCATGGTGGCCATCAACGGCGCGCTGCAGGTGGACATGACGGGGCAGGTGTGCGCCGATTCAATTGGCACGCGCCCCTACAGCGGGTTTGGCGGGCAGATCGATTTCATTCGCGGCGCGGCGCGTTCAAAGGGCGGGGTGCCGATTATCGCGTTGCCGTCCACAGCGCGGGGCGGAACTCTGTCGCGCATTGTTCCGGTGCTGGAGCCGGGTGCGGGAGTTGTGACTTCGCGGGCGGATGTCCATTACGTTGTGACGGAACACGGAATCGCATACCTGCACGGCAAAACGCTGCGCGAGCGGGCCGAGGCGCTGATTGCGATTGCCGCTCCGGAGTTCAGGCAGGAGCTGGAAGATTTTGCAGTGCGCGCGCATTATCTCGAGCGCGCGAGAACGGTGGCTTGTGTTTGATGGGGGCCAGTGTGACACCCCACCCCAGCGACGAGAACAAAAACATCGCAGGGTGGGGCCTGAAGGGAGTGGGAATGCCAGAGACGACAAAGATAGATCAGGCAACGGCCAGGCGCGATCGCGGCAAGATCGAGATTGACGAGCAGGAGTGCAAAGGCTGCGGTCTTTGCAATGAGGCATGTCCGCCGCACGTGATCGCCATGAGCGACAAGTTCAACCACTACGGCTATCGCACAGCGGTTTACGCGGGCGCGGGATGCACCGGATGCGGCGTCTGCTTCATGGCGTGCCCTGAGCCGGGCGCAATTACGGTATACGTGCTGGCGCAGACAAACAACGGCAATGGGCATCGTCAATCAGCCGATGCACAGGGGGCGATGAATGCGTAAGCAACTGATGAAAGGCAATGACGCGATCGTCAAGAGTGCGATTCTGGCCGGCTGTCGCGCGTTTTATGGGTATCCCATTACGCCGGCCAGCGAGATTGCCGAGGCTGCCGCCATCTACATGCCGAAGACCGGAGGCGTGTATGTGCAGGCGGAGAGCGAAGTGGCGGCCATCAATATGCTTTATGGCGGCGCGGCAGCCGGAGTGCGCGCCATGACCGCGTCAAGCGGGCCGGGCATCAGCCTGATGCAGGAAGGCATCAGCTACATGGCCGGCGCGGAACTGCCATGCGTGATCGCCGACATTACCCGCGGCGGCCCGGGGCTGGGCAACATCGGCCCCGAGCAAGGCGACTATCACCAGGTGGTGAAAGGCGGCGGCCACGGAAACTATCGCACCATCGTGCTTGCGCCGCATTCGGTGCAGGAGATGGCCGACCTTACGGCGCTGGCGTTTGAGCTGGCCGATCGGTATCGCAATCCGGTTGTGCTGATGACCGACGGATTCATCGGCCAGATGATGGAGCCTGTCGAGTTCCCCGAGCATCCCATTGCGCCGAAACTGCCGGACTGGGCTGTGGCGGGCACGGCGGCCACCAGAAAGAATCTAGTCAGCTCGATGCACCTCGATTTCGACGACTCCGAGGCGCACAACAACGCGCTCGAAGCCAAGTACAAGGTGGCTGAGCAAAATGAAACACGGGCCGAAGAGTGGTTCACCGATGATGCTGAGATTGTGCTGGTGGGCTATGGAATCCTGGGCCGCATTCTGAAGGCGGTGGTGGCAGAAGCGCGAGCTGCCGGCCTCAAGGTGGGACTGCTTCGGCCCATCACTCTGTATCCGTTCCCGAAGGCGCACTTCCAGCGTCTCGCGTCGAGCGCCCGCGCCTTCATCGTGGTTGAAATGAGCAATGGCCAGATGGTGGACGATGTGCGCCTGGCACTCGATGGCGCGCGCCCGGTGGAGTTTCTGGGCCGCATGGGCGGCAACGTCCCGTCGCACGAAGAAGTTTTTGCCTTTGTCGAAAAGCAGGCCAGGCACTATCTCGAAGAGGAGCAGATGGCACATGTCTAACGAGCTGATTTCGGAGTACAAAGTCTCGCATGGCCGGGCCCAGGCCTTCTACGAGCGCTATGAACGCAAGGAAGAGCTGAAACACGCCACCCACTACTGCCCAGGTTGCGGCCACGGCATAGTGCACAAGATGCTGGCAGCGGCGATTGATGAACTCGGCATCCAGAACCGCACGATACTGGTGGGCCCGGTGGGTTGCTCGGTATTCACCTACAACTACTTCGATGTGGGTAATGTGCAGGCCGCTCACGGCCGCGCGCCCGCTGTGGCCACGGCCATGAAGCGCAGCCGGCCCGATAGCGTGGTGATCGGTTACCAGGGCGACGGCGATCTGTCGGCAATCGGCTCGGCCGAGATTCTGCACGCCGCCAACCGCGGCGAAAACATCACCGTCATCTTTGTGAACAACGCCATCTACTCGATGACCGGCGGACAGTGCGCGCCCACAACGCTGATCGGCCAGAAGAGCACCACTACGCCGAACGGCCGCAACGCGGCTACTGAAGGTTATCCGCTGCATGTCAGTGAGCTGCTTTCGGCGCTGGAGGGGCCGGTGTACATTGAGCGCGTAGGCCTCGGCGACAATCGCCAGATTGCCCGGGCTGCGCGCGCCATTCGCCACGCGGTCGATAACCAGGTGAAGGGACTCGGGTTCTCTTTGATCGAAGTTCTTTCGCCCTGCCCCACCATCTGGAAGATGGATGCGGTTCAGTCGCAGAAGTGGGTCAAGGATGTAATGGAGAAGACCTATCCGCTGGGCGTACTTTGCGACCGGACAAAAGAGCGTGAGCCGCGCACCCTTGCCGCGCCTGTGCCGCCGCTTGAAACGCTGCCGCGGCTGCTGGACCTGCACGAGGAAGAAATCGAACAAGCGGACGGATGTTGCGAGGGCTGCTCGTTCGATTCTCGCAATATCGATCTCGAGGTGCGCATTGCCGGCTTTGGCGGGCAGGGAGTGCTGTTGCTGGGCGAAGTGCTGGCTGAAGCCGGGCTCGATGCCGGCCTTGAAGTTTCGTGGCTGCCGTCGTACGGGCCTGAAATGCGCTCGGGCACCTCTAACTGCCATGTGCGTTTGTCGAGCCAACCCATCGATTCGCCGCTGGTGGCAAAGCCGCACGTGCTGGTGGCGATGAACGAGCCGTCGCTGCGCAAATTTGACAAGAGCGTGCGGCCCGGCGGTTGGATTCTGTACAACGGCGACGATTTTCCAGAGGATTGCCGCCGCAAAGAAGTCAATGTGCTGGCCCGCTCGTTCCTGCAGGCAGCCGACCAACTCGGTGATCCGCGCGCCTGCAACATGGTGATGCTGGGCGCGCTGCTTGAGACGGCGAATGTGCTGCCGCAGGCGAGCGTGGAGGCGGCTCTGCGCAGGCTGGTCAAGAGCTCCCGCTGGGTGGCGCTTGATCTGAAGGCCATCGTCCGCGGGCACGAATTGATGAAAGAGACCCTCATGGAATCGCCTAAAGAAACATTGCTCGAGGTGTGAGATGAACACAGGTGTGAGTCCCGACCTGATTGTGTACTTCGGCGGCAAATATGTGCCGCTGGCCGAGGCGCGCGTGGGCATATTGACCCACGCGCTGAACTATGGAACCGGAGTGTTTGAAGGCATCCGCGCCCACTGGGACGAAGACTCCAACGAACTTTACATCTTCCGGCCTGAGGATCACTACGAGCGCTGGAAACAGAATTGCGGAATTCTGCGCATCGATGTCGGTCTCACCGTTGATGAGCTTTGCTTCATCACCGCCGAGCTCATGCGCCGCAATCAATTCAAGACCGATCTATATGTGCGCCCGCTCGCCTACAAATCTGCTGAGCGCATCGGCGTCTGCACCGACGACGAGAATGCATTCGCGATTACGGCGCTGCCCTTCGGCGAATATCTGCACAGCGAAAATGGAGTGCACGCCGGCATCAGCTCCTGGCGGCGGATTGAAGACGCCGCCATCCCGGTGCGCGCCAAAATCTGCGGCGCATACGCCAACAGCGCGCTGGCTACCGACGACATAAGGCGAGCCGGCTTTGACGAAGCCATTCTGCTCAACGAGGCCGGGCAGGTGACCGAGGGCGCCACGTGCAATCTGTTCATGGTGCGCAAGGATGTTCTCATCACGCCGCCTGTTACTGAGAACGTGCTCGAAGGTATTACACGCTCCACAATTCTGGAGCTCGCGCACAGGGAGCTTGGGCTTCCGGTGCTGGAGCGGCCCATAGATCGCAGTGAACTTTACATCGCCGACGAGCTCTTCCTGTCGGGCACTGCGGTGGGGCTGGCGCCGGTGGTACGCGTGGATCACCGCCCGGTTAAGCAGGGTGCTATCGGCGTCTGGACGCGGCTATTGCAAACCCTGTACTCCGGCGTTGTGCACGGGCACATTGCGGAATACAGAAAATGGGTTCTTCCGGTTTACGGAACACTCCAGGATTCGATGCTGAAAGCAGTCGAGCTGGAGCACACAAGCGTTGCCTGAGCGGAAAGAGGGTCGCGCGGCGGCATTTCGAAAGGCGTGGCATTGGGATATGGAATCTTCGGGCGCAAATCTGTTGACGATAGCGATGGCCCGATCTCTCTGAATTCCGTGCATTGACCCCTCGAAAGATTACCGCCTCGCCGCCCGTTCGCGCCGGCAAGGAAGGAAAAAACGAATGATAACGACAATCAGAAAAGACAACGCCTACGACGTTGCGATGGAGAATTTCGAAACCGCGGCTGACGTCATGCAGCTCGACCACAATACGCGCGAGATGATCAAGTATCCCGAGCGCATGCTCACGGTCACTGTACCGGTTCGCATGGATGACGGCACCATTCACCGGTTCGAAGGCTATCGCGTGCAGCACAGCTCGGTGCGCGGCCCGGCCAAGGGCGGCATCCGGTTCCATCCACAGGTGACTCTCGACGAGGTAAAGGCGTTGGCCACCTGGATGACCTGGAAGTGCGCCGTGGTGAACATTCCGTTCGGCGGCGCGAAGGGCGGTATTACCTGCGACCCCAAACACATGTCGCAGGCCGAGCTTGAGCGCATGACCCGCCGCTATACCAGCGCGATTCTGCCGCTCATCGGGCCGGAGCAGGATATTCCCGCGCCCGACGTCTACACCAACTCGCAAACCATGGCCTGGATCATGGATACCTACAGTATGACCAAGGGATATCCGATCCCGGGCGTAGTGACCGGCAAGCCCATCTGCCTGGGCGGATCACTGGGCCGCAATGAAGCGACCGGCCGCGGCGTCTTCTACACCATCCAATGCGCCTGCGAGCACCTGGGTATTCCGCTCAAGGGAGCGACCGTGGCTGTGCAGGGCTTTGGCAACGCCGGCTCGGTTACGGCGCAGTTGCTCTATGAGGCCGGCGCAAAGATTATCGCGGTAAGCGATTCTACCGGCTGCGTCTTTAACCGCGATGGGCTCAACATTCCCGAGCTCATCAACATGAAGTCCATGTGCGGCCACGTCGATGGATTCCCCGAGAGCGAGCCCATTCACCCGCAGGACCTGATTGCGCTCAATTGCGACATCCTGGTTCCGGCGGCTCTCGAAAACATGGTCCATGCCGACAATGCCCGCAATGTGCGCGCGCGCATAATTGCCGAGGCTGCCAACGGACCGCTCACTCCCGAAGCCGACAGAATCCTTGAGAGCAAGGGCGCTTTTGTCATTCCCGATATTCTGTGCAACGCCGGCGGCGTCACCGTCTCCTACTTTGAATGGGTGCAGGATGAGCAGCACCTCTTCTGGGAGGCGCAGGATGTCTACAATCGCCTCGAGCGTGTGATGAAATCGGCCTTCCGCGATGTTCTCAAGATCCAACTTGAGAAGAAGGTACCGATGCGGATCGCGGCCAACATACTTGGCATCAGCCGGGTAGCCGAGGCTGTGCAGATTCGCGGCATCTACCCGTAAACCGGCTTTCAGCTGTCAGCCATCAGCTTTCAGCTTCTTCGTCGCCTGGGCGAAACTCCCCGTCCTCGCACGAATTGGCTGAAAGCTGATAGCTAAAAGCTCAAAACTTAAGGCTCGAATTCAATCTCCTGTCGAACTCCGCGTGTAAAATCCCTTCGGGGATTGTTGCGTCATTCGAGCGGTTTTCGGGGGGCATCTGTCGACATGCCCTGGTAGCCAAACTTCCGCTTGCCCGCATCTCAACGTGCTGAGGTCACTGAATGCGATTGAAAGCGAATGCCTTGCTGTGCGCAGTTCTTGCCGCCGCGCCGCTGTCCTTGCCTGCCCAAACCCCCTCGTCATTCGTCGATCTGCCTTCGAGCAAGCAGCTCCTCGGCAAAACGCCCGGAGATCCGCAGCGGCTGAACAGCCTTCCGGTGACCATGGCCATTTCTCCCGATGGCCGTTACGTTGTGACCGTAAATGACGGCTACGGAACCTTCGAGTCGAAGTACGAGCAGTCGCTCGCCGTCTTCGATACGCAGGACGGCACGCTGGCCGATTTTCCCGACCCGCGCACCAGCGCCCGAGCCAATCAGACGCTTTACTCCGGCCTCGCTTTCAGCCTCGATGGCAAACGTGTCTACGCCAGCATGGCGTCGCTCACCGATCCCGAAGGCAGGAAGAAAGATTCAACCGGGAGCGGCATCGCGGTGTATAGCTTCTCATCGGGCAAAATCGCACCTGAGAACCTGATCCGCATGCCCATGGAGCAGCTCGCGCCGGGAAGAACAACGCGCCTGCCTGCCGGTGTCGATACCGACAAAGGGACTCCGTACCCCGCGGCGATTGCCGTCTTCGCGCAGGCCGGCCGGGAGAAGCTTCTGGTTGCCGATAACCTGTCAGACTTTGCAGTGCTCGTTGATGGGGCGACCGGCGCCATCGAAAAACGGTTCGACCTGTCAGAGAGCAATACGGTTCCATCGACCTACCCGATCGCACTTGCAGTTTCAAAAGACGGCAAGCGCGGCTACGTAGCTCTGTGGAATGCGTCGGAGATTGAGGAACTGAATCTCGAGAGCGGCATGGTGGGGCGCAAACTGGATTTGCTCAAGCCTGAGAATCCGGTTGCCCCGGGTACGCATCCCTGTGCCTTTGCCGCGTCTCCTGACGGAAACATGCTCTACGTGGCGCTGGCCAATCGCGACGCAGTTGCCGCCGTGAATATTGCCAGCGGGCAATTTACCGTGAAGGGCTACTTCGATACGCGCCTGCCGCACCAGAGCTACTTTGGCGCCGAACCGGTGGCTGTGGCCGTGAATGCGACCGGCACGCGGCTCTATGCGGCCAACATGGGCAGCGATGCAATCGCGGTCTTCGATACCAGAAAACTTACCGCCAAGACCGCGATCGCCGGGATGATCGAACCCCTTGGCTTTGCGCCCACCGAATGGATGCCGATCTCGATGGCCTTTGATGCGTTGCCGCAGGGCGGCAAGCTTTTTATCGCGACGGACAAAGGCAAGGGCACTGGCCCCAATAATTATCCGCAAAGGCAAGTGGAAAATGCGGCGGCGGGCAGGCGCGGCAACACCTATATCGGAACGCTGCTCTACGGTTCTCTCGCATCGCTCGACGAGACCGAGATCGAGAACAACCTGCCTCAGTGGACCGCCGTTGTGCTCGATGCGAATCGCATGGTCGCCGCGGAGACAAAAATCAAGTTTGCCGATGGCAGCGCCAGTCGAATCAAGCACGTCATCTACATCATCAAAGAAAACCGCACCTACGACCAGATCATCGGCGACCTCAGCCTGAACGGCAAACAGGTGGGCAACGGCGATCCCACCCTGGCCATGTACGGCGCGGCTGTTACGCCCAATGAGCACAAACTGGCCCTGCAGTTCGGCGTGCTCGACAACTTCTTCGACTCGGGCGAAGTCTCGGGCGACGGACATGTGTGGTCGAACGCGGCCATCGGCTCCGATTACCTTGAGAAGACCTGGCAGCAGAGCTATCGGGGAAGCCAGCGGTCCTACGATTACGAGGGCGTGGTGTCCGACGGCTATCCGCTGCTGCAGAAGATTCCCGACGTGAATGAGCCTGCCAGCGGATACCTGTGGGGCAACCTGGCCGCTCACGGCAAAACCTATTACCACTTCGCGGAGTTCATCTCGTCCACATTCTGTAATGAGAGCGCGGTAGCCGATCCAAAACTCGGCCCGGTGCTTACCGGTCCCAAGTGCGCGCACAAGGAATACGCGCCGGGCGAGGCTCTTCCAGCCGAGTGGGGTGGGGGAGTGAACAAGTGGCCCTGGCCTATACCGGTGCTTGCTGAGAATACCGCCACCAAGCCTGAATTGGTGGGCCACTTTGCCGCCGAGGCGCCCGACTTCAATCTCGCCGTTCCCGACCAGATTCGCGTCGACATTTTCTTGAATCATTTGAAGGGTTGGATCGCGGACCGCCAGGCGGGCAACGACACCATGCCCAACTTTGTGATGCTGCGCCTGCCCAACGATCACACCGCGGGAACGCGGCCCGGCGGACCTACGCCCAAGGCCAGCGTGGCCGATAACGACCTTGCCGTCGGCCGCGCCATTGACGCGATTTCCCATTCGCCCTTCTGGAACGATACGGCCTTCTTCATCCTTGAAGACGATGCGCAGAACGGCGCCGATCACGTTGACGCGCATCGCAGCATCGCGTTGGTGGTGAGCAAATACGCGCCGCACGGGGCCAATGGCGCTCCATTTGTCGACAGCCACTTCTATTCGACGGTTAGCGTGGTGCGGACCATGGAGTCACTGCTGGGCCTGCCGCCCATGAACAACAACGACGCTTTCTGCTCGCTGATTTCCAGCCTCTTTACCGGGCCGGGCGACCAGCCGGCCTACGATGCCGACTATTCGAATCGCGACAACAACTTGATTTACACGGCAAATCAGAAGACCGCGGTTGGCGCAAAAGCCAGCATGAAGATGGACTTCACGCACGAGGATCGCGCGCCGGTTGAAAAGCTTAACGTGATTTTGTGGAAGGATGCGATGGGAAGTGCGCCGGTGCCGGCGATGCTGAAGGTGAAAGACAAGGCGCGGAAGGACGATGATGATTAAGCAACGTAGTTTTCACGGGCAGCCAATCACTGTACCGCCGGTCTCCTGACCGGCAGTACTGAGGGCCTCCCGGCCCTCAGGCGCCTTCGCAACCGCTGAATTTGAGATCTCACCCGGTGCCGCCTCTTCGTCCCGAAGGGGAGAATCGAACTTAGCCGAGGGTGGAGTCCGCATCGAGGACGGAACCCTGGGAACGGGTTCGTTACGAGGCGCGCCGTCCCGTAGGGCCGGCATGACCAGAGCGGTGTTAACATTGCTCGGTCGTTGAGATCGAGTAAATCGGAGATTGTGGCGAATGAACGCATTGAACGCCCCAGAAACTTTGTACCGCCGTCTTTTTTCTCTTGTCATCCTTATTGGCTTCACGGCCGCACCCCTACTGCATGCGCAGCAAACGCCCCCGCTGACCATCCACTGGGATAAAGTCACGCTCGTTTCCAAATCCACGCCGACACTCCAGGTGGTGGTGAATCCGCCGCTCAGGCCCGGCCAGCCGCTCGGCATCGCCGCCTACAAGGCGGTGAAAGAACTCGGCGCAGATTATGTCCGCTACGTGCCCTGGCTTCCGTACCCCAGGCTCGCAGTCGCCGAGCTCGAGCCGCCAACGCCACAAAAAACATCGTGGGATTTTTCGCTCATCGATCCTATGACCAAGGACTTTCTGGCGGCAACCGACGGCCATTCGACGATTCTCAACTTCAGTACCATTCCCCAATGGCTCTTCAAAACGCCGGGGCCGGTTATCTATCCCACTAATCCAGACGCCGTGGTTTGGGACTATGAGCAGGGAACCGAGTTGCGCGACCCCACCGGCAAGGAGTTGGGCGACTACTACGCGCGCCTGGTGAGCTGGTATGCGAATGGCGGATTCACCGATGAGAACGGCGTGCGCCACAACTCGGGCTACCACTACAAGGTGCCGTATTGGGAGGTGCTCAACGAAATTGATTTTGAGCACAGCATGACGCCCGAGCAATACACCGAGCGCTACGACGCCATCGTCAGCGCCATCCATGCCGTTTCACCAGATACAAAGTTTGTCGGGCTGGCGCTGGCCTCTCCGAGCACTGAGCCGGCCATGTTCGAGTACTTCCTCGATCCGAGCCATCACAAGCCGGGCGTCCCGCTCGACATGATCTCGTACCACTTCTATGCCTCGCCACGTGCCGGCGAAAACGTTGACACCTGGCAGTACACCTTCTTCGATCAGGAAGGCGGGTTCCTGAACACGGTGCGTTACGTCGAAAACATTCGCAAGCGCCTCTCGCCCGCCACGCGCACCGATCTCGACGAACTGGGAATCATCCTGCCCGGCGACAACTCGCCAAGCGATAAAACGCCTCCGCCCAAGCTCTACTGGAACCTGGCCGGCGCGCTTTATGCCGATCTCTTTATCGAACTCACGCGACTCCAGATCGACGTTATCGGCGAATCGCAGTTGATCGGCTATCCCACGCAGTTTCCCAGCGTGAGCATGATGGACTGGACCAACAATCAGCCCAACGCGCGCTTCTGGGTGCTCAAGCTAATCAAAGATAATTTCCAATCCGGTGACAAGCTGGTTGAAACTTCTGCGGCTTCGGGCGACATCTCGGCGCAGGCATTTGTCACATCCGCTGGCCGCAAGCTGCTGATCGTCAACAAGCGAAATCGCGTTGTAGATCTCCCGTTGCCCGATGCCGCCACTGCGCATGCGGTCACCGTGGATGAGCAAACTCAGGATGGCCCCGCACGCAGCCTCACCGTGGCCAATGGCGCCATCCAGATTCAGCCCTTTGCGGTTACTGTCGTGAGCTGGTGACGGCGATGAAGAGCGAATCGCAATTGCGGGTTGGGCTTTGCGGCATCGGCCTCGAGGCTTACTGGAGCCAGTTTGCAGGTCTGGAGGAGCGCCTGAAAGGGTACGTCGCGCAATTGGCAGCGCGGTTGCGGCGGCCTGGAGTGGAGGTCGTCGATCTTGGGCTCATCGACTCTCCGGCGCGTTCGCTTAAGGCCGGCCACCAATTCCGGCGCCAAGACATTGACGTGCTCTTTCTCTATGTCACCACTTACGCGCTTTCAAATACGGTGCTGCCCGTGGTACAGCGCGCGGGCGTGCCGGTAGTGGTGCTGAATCTGCAGCCTGAAGCTGCCATCGACTACGCAGCCTTCAATCAACTCCCGGACCGTACGGCTATGACCGGCGAGTGGCTGGCGTTCTGCTCTGCGTGTCCCGTGCCTGAGATTGCAAATCTGTTTGCGCGCGCCCGCATTCCATTCCACCAGGTGACCGGCGTGCGCAGTGAGGCCGGCACGGCTCGCGAGATTGAAGAGTGGCTGGCTGCGGCGCGCGTAAAGGCTGCGCTTGCCGAAGCGCGGCTCGGGCTCATGGGCCACTACTACAGCGGCATGCTCGACATCATGACCGACGTGACGCTGGTGTCAATCGCATTTGGGACGCACGTTGAGCTGCTTGAAGTGGATGAACTGAGCGCGTTGTGCGGCGAGGCCAGCGAGTCTGAAATTACTCAGCGCCTCGCCGAGTTCGATCAGGACTTCGATGTTCAGCGGGATTGCCCGCAGCAAGAACTGCGTCGCGCGGCGCGCACCTCGGTGGCTCTCGATCGGTTCGTTGAGCGGCATCGCCTTGATGCTTTGGCTTATTACTACAAGGGCTCGGGCAATGCAGCCAACGAAGACACCATGAGTTCCATCATTCTGGGCACATCGCTGCTCACGGCGCGGCATGTTCCCGTGGCCGGTGAGTACGAAGTGAAGAACGCGCTGGCCATGAAGATGATGGACCTGATGGGCGCGGGCGGTTCGTTTACCGAGTACTACGCGATGGATTTGAACGATGACCTGGTTTTGATGGGCCACGACGGTCCCGGCCATCTCGCCATTGCCGAGGGCAAAACCAAGGTGCGGCCGCTAGAGGTGTATCACGGCAAGGTGGGCCGCGGACTCTCCGTCGAGATGAGCGTGAAGTACGGACCGGTAACTTTACTCTCGGTGGCCGAAGATGCCGAATCGCGCTTCAAGTTGGTGGTGGCTGAAGGCGAATGCGTGGCCGGGCCGATTCTCGAGATCGGCAACACCAACAGCCGCTACCGGTTCCCACTGGGCGCACGGGGTTTTATTGAGGCGTGGAACGCGCAAGGGCCCGCGCACCATTGCGCGGTGGGGGTTGGCCACGTTGCCGCCACGCTCGCCAAAACAGCGGCGCTCATGGGCCTGGGGTACCGCCGGGTGTGCTGAACTGCGATACCCTGGCCCAACGGTTCACAAAATGAGATGAATGGTGAAAAAGCGGGGCCGAACTGCGGTTGTGGGCAGCTTAGCCTTAGCCAAAAACCACCCTGAACTGTTAGCTTGGAATAGAAGGAATCTTCCACTCCCGCGATGACTTCAAATCCTTATTTTTCATTGGCTGTTTTGTTTGTGGCGGCTCTGGGTTTTGGGCTGGCCCCGCTGGGGTTGGCGTGGCTCTGGGCCAAGGTTTTTTCGCCTCCGAAACCAAACGCCATCAAGAACGCAATCTACGAGTGCGGGCTGGTGTCGAAGGGCGATGCTTGGGTGCAGTTCCGTTCAGCCTATTACCTTTACGCCATCATTTTTCTCATCTTCGATGTTGAAGCCGTGTTTCTGCTGCCGTTCGCGGTGGCGTTTACGGGGCTGGGAATAGCAGCCTGCATCTCGATGTTGATTTTTGTGCTGATGCTGGTTGAAGGGCTGGCCTGGGCCTGGGCCAAAGGGATATTAACGTGGGCATGATCGGCCGCAGGCCGAGCAGCTTTTAGCTGTCAGCTCTCAGCTTTCAGCTTGATTGTGGAAATGCGATCTTCGACCGGGAAACATGGATTTGAGATCCGGGGCGAGTGAAGGCGAAGTTTAAAGAGTTCGGCACCAATAGCTGAGAGCTGAAAGCTGACAGCTGAGAGCTAATCGGAGCGTAGCGAAAAATGGCAGTTGACCAGCAACTCAACATCGAACTCGGCAAGCAGGGCGTCTTCGTGACCACCATCCAGGAGCTCTACAACTGGGGCCGCCGCAGCTCGGTGTGGCCCATGCAGTTCGGCCTGGCCTGTTGCGCTATCGAGATGATTGCCACCACCATGGCCCGCTACGACCTGGCCCGCTTCGGTGCTGAGGTCTTCCGCCCCTCGCCGCGCCAGGCTGACCTCATGATCATCTCCGGCACAGTCACCAAGAAGATGGCGCCGCAGGTGGTGCGGCTCTATAACCAGATGGCCGAGCCGCGTTACGTCATCGCCATGGGCGCCTGCGCCATCTCAGGCGGGCCATTCAAGCAGGGCTATAACGTGCTCAAGGGCATCGATCGCTACATTCCGGTGGACGTACACATTCCCGGTTGCCCGCCGCGGCCTGAAGCGCTGATCCAGGCGTTCATGACATTGCAGAAAAAGATTGACGGGCAGCACCTGACCGGTGAAGGCCGGCCGCGACACCTCGACGCCCAGGCACAGGGCGAGTTTCCTGTGCCGGAGCAGGGCGCGCACGATCTGGAACCAACCTCAAACAAGGGCGTGTGGCCGGTACCGATCACGATTCGGTAGAGGCAGGGAAAAAGGGACCAAGAAACCATGAGAGCGCTTGCTGGCCACTGTGGACGAAAGCTAGAGGCTAGGAGCTAGGAGCTAGAAGCTGATTTGAAGACGGTAGAAGAAATCAAGGCGGCGATAGAAGCGGCTGTGCCGGGCGCTACGGTTGAGTTGATCCTCAATCCCGGTCCCGCTGCCGAGCACTCGCTGCTGTTGGGCCACGCCGGCGCCGTCCCGGTGGCAACCTTCTTGCGCGACGATCCCGCCCTCCAGTTCGACTTCCTTTCCAACGTCTCCGGTGTCGACTGGCTCGACAAAGAAATGACCGAAAAAGTGAAGGTCACAAAGCCCGTTACCAAACTCGTTGACGGCCCCGAAGGCAAGATCGAACAGACCGTAGAGGAAACCGTAGAAGAAACCCGCAAGCGCGTAGAGCCCGGTTATCTTGAGTCTGTCTACCATCTCTATTCGATCGCGCTCCGTCACGGTCCGCTGGTGCTTCGTATGCGCACGGCGAACCGCATTGATCAGGTCGCCATGCCTTCGCTCACGCCGGTGTGGCGCTCGGCTGAGTTTCAGGAGCGCGAGGTCTTCGACCTATACGGAATCGTCTATGCCGGCCATCCCGATCTGCGCCGCATTTTAATGTGGGACGAATTCAAAGACCACCCCATGCGTCGCGATTACGTTGAGCCGGACGATTTCGAATACGAGCCCACCGCGCACGATGCGGTGCTGAAGCGCGCGCACGAGCATAAAGACAGGGATCAGGAAGTAGTGAAAGGGCAGTAGTGAATAGGGAGCAGTGAATTGGGAGTAGCGTGCTGAAAGACTCCGGAAGTGGAAAGTTTTGTATCAGGGCGCGACTTTAGTCGCGCCGCAAGCGACTTGAATGAGTGTGGGCTTTAGCCGCTGGGGCGTGCAATTCAAGCGGTCGAAAAGACCTTTGCGGCAAGTGGTGGAGTGAAGGAAACGGAACTGGATGAGCGTAGCGGAAACCAAAATAGAGAAAGCTGCGGGCTGGAATCGCCCACCGGTGGTTGAGCCGGGTGGCGAGGGCGAGCTGCTTGAAGTCGCTATGGGGCCGCATCATCCCTCCACGCACGGCGTCTTCCGCATGGACGTGACGCTCGACGGCGAGCGCGTCATCAAGCTCAAGCCCGTCTTTGGCTACCTGCACCGCAATCACGAGAAAATCGCTGAGGGCGCATCGTATCTGGCGTCGATGCCTTATACCGACCGGCTCGACTACTTCTGCTCGCTCACCAATAACTGGGCCTATGCGCTTGCCGTTGAAAAGCTGGTTGGGCAGGATGTTCCCGAGCGCGCGCAGTACATTCGAGTCATCCTCGCCGAATTGACCCGCATTCAAAATCACGCGTCGTCCATCGGATTCCTTATGCAGGAGATGGGCGCCAGCGGTACGCCGCTCATGTACGCCTTCAAAGAGCGCGAAAAAATTCTCGACCTCTTTGAGTCGCTCACCGGCTCGCGCATGATGTGCAACTACATGCGCTTTGGCGGCTGCCGCGTCGATGTAAGCGCCGCATGGCTCGACGCCGCGCGCAAAGTTGTTGCGGAGTTGCCCGCATTTGTCGACGAGTTCGAAGCGCTGCTCACGTCGAACGAAATTCTGATGGCGCGCTGCCAGGGCATTGGCATTTTGAGGCCCGACCTCGCGATCAATGCTGGCGTTTCAGGCCCCATGCTGCGTGCGTCAGGCGTGAACTACGACATTCGCAAAGTCGACAAGTACGGCATCTACGATCGCTTCAAATTCCGCGTGCCGCTCGGCGATCACGGCGACATCTACGA
>CAZGUD010000015.1:0-126666 GCA_964528915.1 uncultured Occallatibacter sp. | reverse complement strand
TCGTCGCCGTGGTCCACCAGCACCTGGATGGTGTTGAACAGCGCCAGCTTGCCGCCGGTGGTAAAGATGGCCTCGTCGATCGAGTAGTCTGAGCCGAAGTCGCAGGCGTGCCGCTCGACGATGGCCTTGCGCACGTCGGGAATGCCCGGCACGACGGTGTAGCGGGTGAAATTGGCGTCGATGGCGGCAATGGCTGCGTCTTTAATATGGCGAGGGGTGGGGAAATGGGGTTCCCCGGCGCCGAAATCGACCAGGTTGGCGCCCTGGGCGCGCAGCTTGGCGGCCTCGGCGGCTACCGCCATGGTTGCTGACACTTCAATGCGGCCGATCCTGTCGGCAAAGACTTTTGCAGGGGCTGTGACGGTCATGACAGTTTTATTGTTACAGATTTTAAGTTTGAGGGAAACCCGAAGAGATTGCCCACCCCGCCGGTTCCAATTAACAACCGCTACACCGGGCGCCCCATCCTTCAAACGCTTTTGCTCGAAGGGTGGCATCGCAAGCATTTTCCTGGCACTTTTTGCTTCCCGGATGCGTACTGCCTGAAAACAAGCTTGCGGGCTCGCCCCTGGACTGGGGTATCGTCAATGAACCAGGAACCACTGACCCGGAACCGCTTGCCGGTTACCGCCCTCAATTTCCAAATTGCATCCGTGAAACAAGGAGGATCAATCTGCATGGAGCTTCGAATCGAAGGCCTCACCAAGGTCTACAAGGGCGGAGTTCGCGCCCTCGACAACGTAAACCTGACCATTCCCAAAGGGCTTTATGGGTTGCTGGGGCCGAATGGAGCCGGAAAATCCACCCTCATGCGCACCATTGCCACGCTGCAGGAGCCGGACTCAGGTTCCATTCACATGGGCGATCTCGACGTGCTCCGCTGCAAGGAAGAGGTGCGCAAGATTCTGGGCTATCTTCCGCAGGATTTCGGCGTGTATCCGCGCGTGAATGCCGAGGAGATGCTTGACCAGATTGCGTTGCTGAAGGGCATTGTGAGCGGCAAACAACGTAAAGAGGTGGTGCACGAAATGCTGCACCGCGTGAATCTGTGGGAAGTGCGCAAGAAACGCCTCACCGGTTTTTCGGGCGGCATGCGCCAGCGCTTCGGCATTGCCCAGGCGCTCATCGGCGATCCGAAGTTGCTGATTGTCGACGAGCCGACCGCGGGCCTCGACCCCGGCGAGCGCAACCGCTTCTACAACCTGCTGGCCGAAATCGGCGACAACGTCATCGTGATTCTTTCCACGCACATTGTTGAGGATGTGACGGACCTGTGCAGCAACATGGCCATCATTCACCTGGGCAAGGTGCTGTATGCGGGCGCTCCCGATCGCGCCGTGACCGGACTCGAAGGCAAAGTGTGGCGCAAATCCATTGAGCGCATTGAAGTGAAAGCCTACGCGGAGCGCATGCGCGTAATTTCAAATAAGCTGGTCGCCGGCCGGCCCCTTATCCATGTATTTGCAGACACCGTGCCCGAGGAGGGATTTGTTCCCGTCACTCCCGATCTCGAAGATGTCTTCTTCGCCAGCATTGCAGGGCTGAATCCCAACAGTGCGGAACTCAATTAGGAGGCGCCGGTATGCTGTATTTCTTCTGGTTTGAAATTCGCTACTGGTTGCGCTCGGTCATGCTGTGGGTGTTTACCGCGATTGTGGCGCTGCTGGTGCTGCTGGCCATGAGCACTGACCAGGTGCAGGTTGGCGGTGCTATCGGCAACACTTTTCGCAATGCGCCCTACGTAGTGGAGCAGTATTACTCCATCTTCTGGTTTATTACGCTGCTGATGGTTACGGCATTTGTGAATTCGGCAGCGGCGCGCGAATTTGCTGCCAACATGCACCAGATCATCTTTACCAAGCCGATAAAGAAGAGCGATTTTCTGCTCGGCCGCTTTTTGGGATCGGTAGTTATCTCCACCATCCCCATGGCGGGCATTTCGATAGGAGCGTTGCTGGCGCCTTTGATGCCGTGGGCCGACAAAGATCGTTTCGGGGCCGTTGCGGGCGCGGCACACTTGCAGGGCATCCTTGTGTTCGCATTGCCCAACACGCTGTTTGTTGCGGCCATCATCTTTGCCATTGCGGCACTTACGCGCAGCACGGTGGTCTCTTTTCTTGGCGGGCTGGGATTGCTGGTAGCCGATATCGTTTCAAGCGTGATGGCCCAAAAGCTCGACAATGAGAAGCTCGCGGCCATGCTCGATCCGTTCGGCAACGATGCTTTTTCATTCATGACCAAGTACTGGACAGTTGCCGACAAGAACACGCACGTACTGGGTTTTGTTGGCCTACTGCTTTGGAATCGACTGGCGTGGATGGCCGTAGGCCTGCTCATCTTCGCCTTTGTCTATTGGCGATTCAGCTTCTCAGAGCGCGCCGGCCGCGCTTCGAAGAAACAAGCCGCGGAGAAAGAAACGGTCAAGGCTGAAATCAAGCCGCTCATTCTCGGCAAGGTAACTCTCAACTTTGGGGCCGGCGCGCGATTCAAGCAACTGCTAGCATCTATCCGCATTGAATACCGGCGGCTGCTCAAGACGATCTCGTTTATCGTCATCACCTGCGCGGCGCTGATTAATTGCCTAGGTGCGCTGATTTTCAGCGCCCGCCAGGGCTTCGGTCTTACCACGCGCCCAGTCACTTACATGCTGATCCAAATCATCACGGGAACGCTGTACTTGTTCCTGGTGGCATTGATCACTTTCTTTGCAGGTGTGCTGGTGTGGGAGGAGCGGGACGCGCGCGCCGACGAGGTGAACGACGCATTGCCGGTGCCCGAATGGCCGAATTATCTGGCCAAGTTCATCGCACTCATGACGGCGATCGCATCGATCCAACTGGTAGTGATGCTGGTGGCGATCTGCGTGCAGGCCTTCCATGGATATACGCGTTTCCAGCTTGGCGTCTATACCGAAACGCTGCTCGGCCAGGACCTGCTGAGCTTTGCGTTCTTTGCAGCCCTGGCGTTCCTCATTCACGTAGTTTCGCCAAATAAATATGTGGGCTACTTCGCCTTCATCGGTCTTGTGGTGGCCAATACGTTTATGTGGCGTCCGCTGCACGTGGCATCGCTGATGGCGCAGTTCGGCGGCCTGCCGAATATGACCTATTCCGATTTCTTCGGCTATCAGCCGTGGATGAAGAGCTGGAGCTGGTTTGCAATCTATTGGACGCTGGTCTCGACACTCATCTCGCTCGTGAGCATTCTGCTGTGGCAGCGCGGAAGAGACACCAGCCTGAGGGCTCGCCTCACCAATGCCCGCCTCCGCTTCAGCGGCGCAATTCGAGTTTGGACATTTGCCGCGGCCGCTGCATTTGTCATGGTCGGCGCGTGGGTCTACTACAACACCGAAGTATTGAACAAGGTGGAGAGCCAGCACGACGCACAAACGCGCCAAGCAGACTACGAGAAGGCATACAAGCGCTACCAGAAACTGCCACAGCCGCGCGTGACCGATGTACATTACAACATCGCCATTTACCCCGCCACGCGCGAACTGGTGATGCGCGGCCAGGAGCAGATCAAGAACGAAACGCCGAATCCGATCGACACGCTCTACCTCACGCTCGACCACAACTTCAAATCGAGCATCCAACTGCCCGGCGCGCAACTCACAAATGACGACCAGCGGCTCAACTTCCAGATTTACAAGATCGCACCCGCGCTTGCGCCGGGCGAAGTGCGCACCATGAATTTCGATGTGGAGTCGCATCCCAGGGGATTTGAGAACCAGTTGACGATGACCGGAGTGGTCGAGAACGGCTCTTTTCTGAATTCGTCCATCGTGCCGCAGATCGGCTACCAGGACGGCAACGAGCTCACCGATCCCAACGATCGCAAGCGCTTCAAGCTCAAAGAAAAAGACCTGATGCCGGAGCTGGAGCAGAACTGCACCGCCGACTGCATGAACACCTACATCAGCAACAACTCCGATTGGGTGAATGTCGACACGGTGATCAGCACCAGCGGCGATCAGATTGCCATTGCGCCGGGCTCGCTCATCAGCCAGTGGCAGCAGGACGGCCGCAACTATTACGAGTACAGGCTCGACCATTTTGCACTGAATTTTTATTCGTTCATGTCGGCGCGCTACCAGGTGGAACGCACCCAGTGGAACGGAATCGACGTAGAGGTTTATTACCTCAAAGAGCAGCCGTGGAACGTTCCCAAGATGGTGAAGTCGGTTGAGAAGTCGCTGGAGTACTACACCACCAACTACGGCCCCTACTACAACAAGCAGGCGCGCATCATCGAGTTTCCGCGCGTGGCCACTTTTGCGCAGGCCTTCCCGGGGACCATGCCGTACTCCGAATCAATCGGTTTTATCGCCGACATTGAAAAGCCCGACGATATCGACATGGTGTATTACGTTGTGGCGCACGAGATGGGGCATCAATGGTGGGCTCACCAGGTGATCGGCGCAAATATGCAGGGCGCAACGTCGCTCTCAGAAACCCTGGCGCAGTACTCGGCCCTGATGGTGATGGAACATGAGTATGGCCAGGACACCATGCGCAAGTTCATGCAGTACGAGATGGACAGCTACCTGCGTTCGCGCGGCACGGAACGGCTGAAAGAGCGGCCGCTGATGCGCGTGGACGCCAGCCAGGGGTATATCCACTACCGCAAGGGCAGCGTGGTGATGTACTACCTGCGCCAGATGATCGGCGAAGACGCCGTCGACCGTGCTCTGCGCAAGGTTCTGGCGCAGTATCGCTACGCCCCGCCCCCGTATCCCACGTCGTATGCGCTGGTCGACGCGCTACGCAGCGAAACTCCGCCGCAGTATCAATATTTGCTGAAGGATCTGTTTGAAGACATCACGCTGTTCTCAAATCGCACGCTGAGCGCGACAGCGAAGAAGCGGCCCGATGGCAAATACGATGTAACGGTGCAGTTGGAGACGCACAAGTACAAGGCCGATGCCAAGGGCGCGGAGACAGAGGTACCGGTGGATGACTGGATCGAAGTGGGCGCGCTGGCCGCTCCCGAAAAGGGCAAGCGGTTCGGGCAGGTGCTGGCGCGGCAGATGATTCACATGACCGGCAAGGGCGGCACATACACATTCGTGACCGATTCAAAGCCCGACAAGGCAGGAGTCGATCCACTGCTTCTGTTGATCGATCGCGTGCCTGATGACAACCTGAAGAAGGTGGACATTGTGAACTGAGGATGCCCCATCTTTCGCGCGTTCTTTGCCTGAAGGGTGGTAACGCATGATTTCATCCAAAGCGAAAAATCGAGCCGATCGTCGCCGGCCCGCGCACCAAGCTCCCGTAGGGAGCGCCAGATGTTAGCCCAGGACAAGTTCGCCGAAGCGAACGCAGTCCTGGGAATGCGCGCCAAAACTCCTCGAGCCCTGTAGGGGCGACAGAAAGACCCGCCATAGCAAAGCCTGAAGCAAACGACTAATGCGCAGGCGAGTGTTGTTTCCCCAGGTTCATCAGCGCCTTCATCAATTGGAACGCCGAAGTGAGAACCAGCCCTCCCTTGGGGTCTGCGGCGATGGCATTCATTGGACCCTCTCCGAAATGGAGCCCGCTGGGAGTGAGAAAGTTGAGCCGTGCGATTCCATTTTGTGGGGCACCGCGCCGAGGCTCTTTCCACGGGCCAATCCGCTGAACTAACGAAGAGCCTTTACTAAGTAGGTCATCGATGAGGGAGTCAAGGGTGTTATTTGGGTGCTCCCAGACAACGCCCGCTCCGCTGAAGTTCCAATAGCGTGCGCTATGGTCGGAATATCCGGCAACGAGGTCAGTACCTTTTGGCATTCCAATTTCTACAACGACACCGAGGACTTTTTTTGCCAGTTGCTCTGGCGGCTCGACTCCAAGACTACGCAAAACGTGCCAGGCCTGAAGAACAATTCGCGATTCCATTTGCGGCATGTCAAGAACATTGCGGAGAGTCGTGATTGCTTGCTCTGAGTCACGTGCATCGATAAAGTCTCTCGCGCATTTGAATGAGGCCCATGGTTCGAGTGAGACCGCTTGAGGACTGAGGTCAGATACTCCGGAAAACAGCGTATCGCCGAAGAGTGCGTCTCGCAGTCTGCTTTGGGAGTCTATGGGTTGCTTCGGTTTGAAACCAAACATTGGTCCGCGGGCCTCCGCACCAGCTTTGAGATCACCCGCCGTTAATCCGTGCGCGCAGCCGCTTCAGCACATTAGGCGGCACCAGCCCGGTCACATCGCCGCCGAAGCTGAATACTTCTTTCACCATCCGCGAACTCACAAACGAGTAGCGGCCGGCCGGCTGCAGAAACACCGTCTCGATCTCCGGCGCAAGACGTCGATTCATCAGCGCCATCTGGAACTCGTGCTCGTAATCGCTGATGGCGCGAATGCCGCGCAGCACCGCTGTCGCGCCCTGCTGCCGCGCGAAATCAACCATCATGCCGTCGAATGTGGCCACTGTGACGTTGCCGATGGCGATTGCCACTTCCTGCAGCATCTCAACGCGCTCTTCAACGGTAAAAAGCGGGTTCTTGACCGGGTTGACCAGGATGGCCACGGTGAGGTGGTCGAAGATTTTTGCCCCGCGCTGGATCAGGTCCACATGACCGTTGGTCGGTGGATCGAAGGTGCCGGGATAGAGCGCTTTGACGGGCATTGACTCACTCGATATTGATCGACTCAATGCCGATTTTAGCAGCCGCGCCCGAGCGCAATTCCTATGTGTGGGACGATTCTCAAGTGCGGGACGAGACGGTTGCCGCGTCAGATTCCGCGTCCGGCTGCATGGCGCGGCTGCGCTCGCTTTCGCGGCGTACCGCGCGGCGGCGGCCGGCGAGCAGCTCGATGAGGCCGATCCTGCCGCATAGTTTTCCGGTTTGCCTGTCCATCACCGGCAGCGTCGCAACACCGGAGACGGCCATCTGCTCGGCAACACTGCGGCAAGTCTCGTCGGAATAAGCGAAGACCTCGGGCAAGTCGGTCGGTCCTCCGGCGCGGGCAGCTTCAGGCTCGGGCAGTTCTCGCATGACGTCGGCCACATAAACAGTTTCGAGCGGGTCGACCCCGTACTCGCGCGATAGATGGTGGCCGCGCCGGGCGAGCTTCTCGGTCAGAATCGACCGCGGCATCAGTAGAGAGGTGACGAGATATGCGCCCACGCATGCCGGTATGAGCGGCAGAAGCGCCGGTACGGCGTGGGTGAGCTCAAGCGAGAAAAGTATGGCGGTGAGCGGCACGCCCAGCGCGCCCGCCAGCATCGCGCCCATTCCCAGCAGAGCCCACAAGGCCTGCGCCTGCACGGAAAGATGGGCGATCTGGGCAGCCGATTCGCCGAGGGCCGCGCCGATCATGAGCAGTGGCGCCAGTACGCCTCCCGATGTGCCGGAGCTGAGCGCAAAAGCCCACATGAGCGATTTTGCGGCGATGATGCCGATCAGCAGATAGGCAGGAGCATTGCCGCGCAACAACTCGGCGATGTTGTCGTAGCCCACGCCCAGGCCGCGGGGAAAGAAGTATCCGCCAATGCCCACGCCAACGCCTCCGATGGCCGGCCACCATGCCCAGTGAATGCGGAGCTTGCCGCCGATGTGCTCGAAGGCGTCTTCAAACGTGTACATCAAGCGGCTGAGTCCGGCGGCGACGAGGCCAATCGCCATTCCCAGAGGGAAGGCCATAATGAGCGCGCGGGTGATGGGGAAGCCGGCGGGGATGTCGACAGGGAAAATGGGCCCCGCGCCAAGCAAGACGATGCGCAGAGCCCCTGCCACGACTGACGCGGCAGCAACTGGAACCAGCGAGCGTGGACGCCACTCGAAGAGAAGAAGTTCAACAGCCAGCAGAATTGCTGCGACAGGCGATGCGAAGGTTGCCGACATTCCGGCGGCTGCGCCGGCAACCAGCAGCGTGGTGCGTTCCGCGTCGGAGAGGCGGAGCCATTGCGCCACGAGTGAGCCAAAGGCTCCGCCGGTCATGATAATGGGGCCTTCTGCCCCAAAGGGCCCGCCGGAGCCGATGGCGATTGCAGCCGAAATTGGCTTGAGGATTGCGACCTTGGGCTCAACACGCGCGCCGCGCAACAGGATGGCCTCGATCGCTTCAGGAATGCCGTGGCCGCGAATCTTGTCGGAGCCGTAATGGGCCATGAGGCCGACCATTAGCCCGCCAACAATGGGGACGACGATCATCAGCAGGCGGGGAAGATGGGAGCCGGCAGGCCCCACCATGGCCAGGCTGAGGCGATGGTAGTAAAAGACATTCGTTGCGAAGGCGATGGCGCGCAGCAGAAAGACAGCAAGAAGTGCAGCCCCCGCGCCAATGACAATGGCAACCGCAGTAAGCATCCACACGCGGCGATCGACGGTGAAATCGCGCAGAACCGAGGCCCGTGATTTCATGCGCGGCTGCCTCCGGTTACGCTGGAGTGAGCCTGAACGCGCTTCAGGGTGCGCACCAGCAGCGGGGCGCGCTCGTTGAGCTCGCGGGCGTGTTCGCGGGTCAGGTCCGCCAGAACCCGATAGCCCTTGCGTGTAATGCAAAGAATGGCGCGGCGCTTGTCGGCCGCATCGACGGTGCGGTTGAGCAGCCCCTCGCGCTCGCATCGGTCAACCAGCTCCACGGCACTGTTGTGTTTCAGGCCGAGGCGCTCGGCGGCATAAGCAATGGTGCTTGCGGTTTTGGCGGAAGTGCCGGCAAGCTGAAGCAAAAGCTGGTGCTGCTGCGGCTCAAGCCCGGCCTCGCGCGCCGCAGCTTCGCTGAAGTGGAGAAAGCGCCGCAGCTCGTAGCGGAACTCCGCCAGAGTTTCAAGCAGGGGGTCCGCGATGGCCGCGTGCGGAGACGTCTTCATAAATATATCGTATCACGATATATTTATGCCTGGAAAGAGATCCAATGGCGAGCAGACTTTGAGAAGAACAACAGTCATACGTGTCGCGTTGCGACACCCACAGACGATGAAAATGCTGGCCCAGTATCAAGCCGTGCGCGGGCGAGGACGCCCGCACTACAGCCGGTCAACCACCCCAGCGAATACAAATCATTCGCCGGGGACCCCGGTCAACCACCCCAGCGAATACAAATCATTCGCCGGGGACCCCGGTAAGGAGAGGCCGCGGAAAAAGCCCTTGAACGAGGCAATTTCGCAACACGAGGCGCAGCAGGGGCTAAAGCCCGGACTCATTTTGGGAGCGTTATCGGCCTGGCTAAAGCCGTGCCCTTATTACAAAGCGACCTGAGACGAGTTTCTCCGTAGCCTGAGGAGACCGGCGGTACTGGTTTTAGCGCATTTTTCAGGGCAGATCCTTCGACTCAGGTCGCCGCGGCGACCTTCGCTCAGGATGACCGCTGTGCCTATGAAACTAAATTCAGGGCTGGGGGTTCAGAGAGCTAAGGGCTCAGTTGGAGTGCACTACTTGTTCGCTGCGGTGCTGCGCGGCGCGCGAAGCGACGTAGAGCGACACAACCGTGATGTCGTCGTTCTGGCCGAAGTGTTGGGCGGTCTGCGCAATGTAGCGCGCCGACTCGTTGCTCACCTGCTGGGTGCGCTCAAAGCCGAAGAGCTCGCCGTGCGCACTCGTCGCTTCAACCACGCCGTCGGAGATGAACACAAGCCGGTCGCCGCGGTCGAGCTGAAAAGTAGTCTGCTCGAATTGCGCGTCCGCGATCACTCCAAGAGGCAGGCTTGGCGTCAGCGGCACTTCGCGTCCGTCCCGATAGGGGCCCAGATGGCCGGCGTTGGCAATGGTCGTAGTGCCGTCGGGATAGATTCTGGCGCAGAGGCAGGTGGCGTAGCAGGGCGCGCAATCCAGGTCGGGGACGGCGCCCGTGACCGGCACCGCGCCTATCAGCACGCGGTTCAGATGCTCAAGTACCGTCACCGGGTCGTGCGAAAGTTCGTTGCGCAGCGCACCCACCAGCGTGCTTGAATTCATGGCAGCCTGCAGGCCCTTGCCGCTTACATCTCCCACCACGAGCAACAGCGAATCGTCTTTGAGCGGCAGCACCTGGAAGAAGTCTCCGCCGACGCCGTTGATGGGAAGGTAGGCGCTTTCAAGCATAAAGTTCTTGTTCGACGGCAGGTGCGTGGGGATAAGAAGGGCCTGTACGCTGCGTGCTGCTGCAATTTCGGCGCTGGAGCGTTGTTCGTCCTGGCTCACGCGAATGAACCGATACAAAATGACAGCCGCCAGGCTGGAGAGGAAGACGATGTCTGTCACATTGCCGAAATTCAACAGGACCGGCCCGATGCGAAAGGAGGGGTTCGCGAGCCATTCGGCGATCCAGTGCTGACCCGCAGCGAATTCCAGAGCGATACCGATAAGGTCGGCGGCGGCAGCAAGAAAGAACGGCACCAGCATCGCGCCCGCATCGCCGCGGCCATGCCGCCAGGCGTTAAACAGCAGTGCGGTAACTATGACGCAGAAGGCACACTCGGCCGCGGTCGAAATCACGTTGTTGACTGAGCCCAGAGGCAGGAATTGGACGATGAGAACAACAATGGTCCCGATTTCCGCCCCTCTTACCAGGCGTTTCGCCTTGCTCGCCGTAAAGCGGAATACGAATTCAATGGTGACCGCCATGAAAGCGAATGCGGTGGTGAGGCTTAGGACGCGATAAACCGGCATTGACAGATAGGCGAGGCCGAACGCGCCATTTTCAACCCGGCCCGCACATACGGTCGCGCAGAGAATCGCAAGCCACAGGTACTCCGAATGATGACCTTGTGCAATATAGAGAGCCAAGCCCAGCACGGCCACCAGCAGGAAGAGAAACGCCAGGAAGAAAGGTACCGTGACGTGATCGTCCCATAGGCGTCCAACGGCCATCGTGAGCCTTTCGGCCATGTCGTCGCGCGGACCGAGCTCGACCTTGGTCAGCAGCCCGCGACCGATGGAAACGGTGGGGCCTGCCCAGGTGCGAACGGCAACTTCAACGGGGCCTGATGCTGAAACCGGAACGATAAAAGGCTGTGATTGATACTCGGTCGGCGCATCGGTCATGCCGCGAGTGTGCCCGGCCTCCTCACCATTCACGTACACCGCGATCTGGCCCACCGAGTTCCCGGTGACCAGCAAAACCGGTTGCAGGTTTCCTTGCGGCCCGCCAATTTGCGATAGCAGCGCAGGCTGCAGGCGAATGCGATACCAGGCAATTCCGGAATATGTGTCGAATCCCTGGTCGGTCAGCGTCTGCCCCAGGGTCACCGTTTGCCAGCTCGAATCATCGTAGGCCGGGTCGGCCCAGCGCGGATCGTCTCCTGTATGGAAACGCCATGCGCCGTCGAGCGTGACATCGCCGCGAACACCGTCTGGCAACGCGGCAGCGGCTGAAGCGGTCTGAGGGGTGGTCGGGGAGGCCGTACTTTGCACGGCGGAGCTTTGCGCGGCAACAGCATGCGCACATACAAGCGCGAGCATGCAGAGAAATGCAAGTACGGGGATCTGCGTTGTTGCGCGCCAGAAGCGAGGCATGAGTAGTAACCAGTGTAAAACTTGAGACGGTCGGTGCAACACCTCGTAACCGCCGCTACTAACTAAACCGCCGCGAGAATGTTCTCAAATCAATTACGCAAAGCCGCGGATTGGGGTTCCGGTCCGGCGGTATGATCGGTGCACGCAATTCAAGGAAGAACACGAGCGAGTTTCGCAGGATCTAAATCGCAGATCGAGCCAACACCAGGAATTCGGAGCGAAAGCAATTTCGCATCACTTGTCAGGAAAACATCGACGTTTGCATCTGCTGCAGCCGCGAGATGAATTGCATCGGAGGGACTTACGGCCGTCCAGCTGCGAATCAGCGCAAATTGTTCTGCGGTTTCGAAGGCGAATGGCAAGATCGTTAAGGTTCCTCCAGCGAAGTATTTCTTGATCCTGTCTACTCCCGATTGCGACCCAAGCTTTCTTGGACCTACCAATACTTCCCCCACGGCAAAGATGCTCGTGCAGAGAGTGTCGCCGCGCCGCTTCATTGTTTCATGAACTGATTTGACGATTGGAAAATAGGTGGGGTTCTTCTCAATCAAGTAGATAAACACCATTGAGTCCCAATAAACCCGGCTCATCTGGCGCGCTCACGTCGCGACTGTTCCTCCAACGCGATCTTCTCCCATGGGTCCGGTCCCCATGCGGCGCGCTCTGCTCTCAAAAAGGCTTCGCCGCCCCCAAGAGCCTTGAATTCATTCTCAAGAATCCCGTAGAGAGCTTCCAGCCCGGAGCCATCGGGAATGGGTTTGGTTTCGGCGGGATGAAACGCATCAGAGGGGTTTGAGGTTGGACTTGCTGTGTGCTGCGATCTGACCCGGCCCCGCGTTTTACGATTGCTTTTGTTCCACGTGGGGGTTTTGCACTTGCCGCAGCGCTTGCAGAGTTCGGGGTTTTCTCGTGCTGGATTTTCAGTTCCGTCCGGTAAACGCCTATCTGGCAGCCAAACCTCTCCACAGGCGTCGCATTTCGGAAGATTCATTTTCACGACCGCCATGCCGACTCCCCTTCTAGGTCACTTTATTCCAAGTTGATTTCTTGCATTTTCCACATCGACTGCAAAGCTCAGGTTTCTCCCGAGCTGGATTTAATGATCCATCTGGTGGACGTTCATCCGAAAGCCAAACTCCACCGCAGCGGTCACATTGACGAGGACGCATTGCTTTGAACGCCATCTCGCTTCACCCTGGTCCATCTGCTCCATCACCTCTTAGAGTTTGCCCCATCAGTGGCGCTGTATCAACACTTTTAGTGTATTTATTTAAAGCAAAAAGTTAACCTATGGTGCATATTGCCCTATTGGTGAGAAGATAAAATGGCCGCCTGTAGGCGGCCATTGTTCGACTCCAAGCCCAAATCTCGGCTATCGCTTGGCCTTCACGGCTTCCTTGGCTTCGGCGTGGCCGCCGGCCGGAACCTCAGGCACCTCTGCCTTGGCGGCGCCGATGTTGAGCTGCTTGCGCAATTCGGCGTCCATCTTCGTGAAGACTTCCTTATTCTCCTTGAGGAATGCACGGGTATTCTCGCGGCCCTGGCCGATGCGCTCGCCCGCATAGCTGTACCACGCGCCGGATTTCTCCACAATGTTGTGCGTAACGGCCAGGTCCAGTACGTCGCCTTCGCGGCTGATGCCTTCGCCGTAGAGAATGTCGAATTCGGCTTCGCGGAACGGCGCGGCAACCTTATTCTTCACGATCTTGACCTTGGTCCGGTTGCCGGTCACTGCGTCGCCTTCCTTGATGGCCGCTATGCGCCGAATATCGATGCGAACCGACGAGTAGAACTTGAGGGCGCGGCCGCCGGTGGTGGTTTCGGGGTTGCCGAACATCACGCCGATCTTCTCGCGAATCTGGTTGATGAAGATAAGAGCGGTGCGCGACTTTGAAACCGTGCCGGTGAGTTTGCGCAGCGCCTGCGACATGAGGCGCGCCTGCAGACCCATGTGGCTTTCGCCCATCTCGCCGTCGAGCTCCGCCTTGGGAACGAGTGCGGCGACCGAGTCGACGACCAGCACATCAATCGCTCCTGACCTGACCAGCGCCTCGGTGATTTCAAGGGCCTGCTCTCCCGAATCGGGCTGCGAGACCAGCAGGTTGTCGACATCGACTCCCAGTTTCTTGGCATAGCCGGGGTCAAGGGCGTGCTCAGCATCGACGAATGCGGCCAGGCCGCCGGCCTTCTGGGCCTCGGCAATGACCTGGAGGGTGATGGTGGTTTTGCCCGAAGACTCGGGGCCGAAGACCTCGGTTACGCGGCCGCGAGGAATGCCCCCCACCCCCAGTGCGGCGTCGAAGCTGATAGACCCGGTAGAGATAACTGCAATGGGAAGAAGGGCTTCCCGAGAGCCGAGCCGGACGATGGACCCCTTTCCAAACTGTTTTTCGATCTGTGCAAGGGCGAGTTCAACTGCTTTGGCGCGCTCGTCGGCTACCGGCATGGGTGGTTCCTCCTGAATGATTCGGCAATCCAGTATCTCTCCACCGACACATTGGCGGAAAAAGTAAGAGCCTGGAAAGGCAAGGCATTTCGAAGGGATTGTAGCAGGGCGGGATTAGAGATTGATAGCTAAAAAAGGCGAAGAAACAGGAAAACTGTGTACGGGATTGGAACACAGCGTGATGGTGAGCACATGCGCACAATCAAATATCTAACTGATGCTGAAATCTATCAAAATGATGTGAAGTCAAAATAAGCATCAGTGTTAGAAATGATGCGTTTATCTAATGAATTGCATCAATAGTGAGAGTTGATGTATAGTCTCACCCATGAGAACTACTGTCACACTTGATGACGATGTCCACGAATTCGCAACCTATTACGCCAACGCCAAAGGAATCACGCTCAGCGAGGCGATGAACGAGCTCGTTCGCAAAGCGGAGAAACCTGCTGACGCCGAGTCCCTAATCGTGTTTTCTCCCGACGGATTCCCCATGTTTCCTCCTATGGAAGGAACCATCACATCCGAGATGGTCAAGAAGATAGAGGAGGAGGAATTTGATCCGAAGAAATTTGCTTGATCTGAACGTCCTGATCGCGCTCGCGGATCAACGGCACAACCACCACCAGAAAGCGCGGAATTGGTTCGTCTCCTCCGGCAAAAATGATTGGGGAATTTGCCTGCTCACCGAGGCTGGATTTCTACGTGTGACGACAAATCCCACGTTTCGATCCGGCCCGCACACCTTCGGACAGGCCCTAGCCATCTTGCAATCCCTTAAGGGGCTGCCCGGGTACCGGTATTGGGAAATCACTGCAAGCTGGGTCACTCTCACCGCCCCTTTTGCGGCGCGCATTTCAGGCCACCAGCAGGTCACCGATGCGTATCTGCTCGGACTCGCTATAAAAGAGAACGCCGTGCTGGTCACGTTCGACAAGGGCATCCGTTACATGGCGGGTGCGGAGTTCAGGCGTAACGTGCTTGTGCTTGAGTAGTCATCGTTCTTGGCCCCGGAGAGATGGCGGAACTCACGCTCGCACTCAAGCCAATTACATTTGTTAGAGCGCGGCAAGATTCGCACCGCCGCAAGGAGCCGCAGTGTCAACGCACATCAGCAACGAGCGTCCCGCCCCCGATAAAGTCATCGCCGATATTGCCGACTACGCGATGAAATACGAAATCACCAGCGAGTTGGCGTTTCGCACGGCGCGCTATTGCCTGATGGACACGCTGGGATGCGGGCTTGAGGCGCTCGAGTATCCCGCGTGCACCAAGCTGCTGGGGCCGGTTGTGCCAGGAACCGCGGTTCCCAACGGCGCACGCGTGCCGGGGACAGGTTACGAGCTTGATCCGGTGCAGGCTGCGTTCAGCATCGGCGCCATGATCCGCTGGCTCGACTATAACGACACCTGGCTGGCTGCGGAATGGGGGCACCCATCCGATAACCTGGGCGGCATTCTGGCAACAGCGGACTGGCTGTCGCGGACTGCGACTGCGGAGGGCCGAGCTCCGCTCAAAATGCGCGACGTGCTGACCGCCATGATCAAGGCGCACGAGATTCAAGGCTGCATCGCTCTCGAGAATTCGTTCAACCAGGTGGGCCTCGACCACGTGGTGCTGGTGAAGGTGGCGTCGACGGCGGTCGTGTGCGGCCTGCTGGGTCTCACCCGCGATCAGACCATCAACGCAATCTCGCTGGCGTGGGTCGACGGGCAAAGCCTGCGCACCTACCGGCACGCACCCAACACCGGTTCGCGCAAAAGCTGGGCCGCGGGCGACGCTACCAGCCGTGGAGTGAGGCTGGCGCTGATGGCCCGCGCCGGGGAGATGGGTTACCCTTCGGCGCTCACCGCCAAGACATGGGGCTTCTACGACGTTTCGTTCCGCGGACGCGAATTCAAGTTCCAGCGGCGATACGGCTCGTATGTGATGGAGAACGTGCTGTTCAAGATCAGCTACCCGGCGGAGTTCCATGCGCAGACGGCGGTGGAAGCGGCAATGAGGCTGCATGCACGGTTGACCGCCCGGGGGCTTAACGCGACGGCGATCCGTCGCATCACTGTGCGGACGCATGAAGCGTGCCTGCGGATTATCGACAAAAAGGGTACGCTGGCAAACCCCGCTGACCGCGATCACTGCATCCAGTACATGATTGCGGTTCCGCTGCTCTTTGGGCACTTAACGGCAGCCGATTACGAGGATAAGGTTGCCAGGGATCCTTTCATGGGACCGCAGATCGACGCCCTGCGCGACCGCATCGCCTGCGTGGAAGAGCCGGCTTTTACAGCGGATTACCACGACCCCGAGAAGCGCTCGATTGCCAATGCGCTCAAGCTTGAGATGGAAAACGGCAGCGTAATAGAAGAGACGGTGGAGTACCCCATCGGGCACAAGCGCCGTCGCGAAGAGGGAATGCCGCTGCTGGTGGAGAAGTTCAAGACCAATCTGCAACGCCTTTTTGCCCGGGATCGGCAAAACCGAATCTTGGAGATTTCGCTGGATCCGGAGCGGCTCGACGCCATGCCCGTGAATGCGTACGTCGATCTGTACCGTCTCTGAAATATTCTCGACCCACTGCCCGCGTCGATGGACTATAGTTGTCCAGAAATCCAGAATCTTCCGGGGGCTCTCTGAATGGAGATTAGTAAGCGCGTCTCTGCCTGCCTCATTTTCACCTTTCTAGCGTCTTTCAGTGTCGTTTTGCACGCGCAGAAGGCGCCGAACTCTAACCCGTTCTACGAGCAACTGCGCAACCTGCTGCCTGGCGGCGAGGTTGTCAATGTCAGCAATCTCGAGCTCAAGCGCGACGCGGCCACCTTTACCTTCAAGAGCGGCAGCTTTGCCTTCTACGGCGAGGTGAACGGCAAGGTTACGGGCGCGGTTTTCAGGGGCGACGGCCACCTGCACATTACGCCGCCCAACGCCGAAGAGCGCCACAACCTCAACCTGCTGAATCACAGCAACGAATTTGACGAGGACTTTGACCAGGCAGTACTGCGCTTTACCGACGGCACCGCTGCCGAACTGCATAAGGCCTCAACCGGCAAAGGCAACGACGACCACGCCTTTGGCAGCTCGGCGATTGAACTGCGCAATTACCTGCGCAACAAACTGCAATACAACCTCGATTTGCGGCTGCTGGTGGATGTGCTAAGCCCCGCGCCAAGTGAGTTCTTCATGGCCGCGATTCACGGCCACAAAGATCCGCACCTCTTCTTCATGCTCGATCCCCTTGGCGTATCGTTTGTCGCGCCCGAAGAGGTTTGCCTGGTGCGTTTCGACGATTGGGGCCCGGCGTTTCTGACCGCATTCAATCTTGCCTCGGTCGGCAGCCACGGCGGCGCCAGCAATGAAGCCTTTCGCTCAGATCATGAAGACCTGGATGTGACTATCGAAAAAGGCGGCTTCCTGAGCGGAACGGCCAACGTGCACATTGTTGCCCTCAAAGATGGCGTGGCGGTGGTTCCACTCGACCTGTATCCAACCTTGCGCGTGAGCAGGGTGCAGGGCTCGCTGGGCGATGACTTGGATTTTGTTCAGGAGGATAAGGAACACGACGCCGACTTCGGCCTCGTATTGCTGAAGCCGCTTAACAAGGGCGAGTCGACCGCAGTAAAGGTCACTTATGCCGGCAAAGACGTGGTCCAGAACGAGGGCAACGCCAATTACTATCCGGTGGCGCGCGAAAGCTGGTATCCCAACGCGTCCCAGGGACTCGGCGATTATGCAACCTATCACATGACCTTCCACGTTCCCAAAGGGCTCGATTTGCTGGCAACCGGAACCAGGGTGAGCGAAACAAACGAAGGCAAGCAAACAACCACTGAGTGGAAGACAGATGTGCCGCTGCCGGTGATCGGATTTAATCTCGGTCAATTCGCAATGAAAGAGGCGACCGTGACCCAGCCGGGCGGCGACAACCTGACCGTAGACGCCTACGCTAATCAGCAGCCGCCAGACATGTTCAACGCAATTTCAGAAAGTGCCTCGGAGTCGGGGCAGACCGCTATCGGCAATCTCGGCACCAAGAGCATGCTGCCCGTGGAGTTGAGCCAGGCCCAGGTTGCGGCGCAGATCTACACCAATTACTTTGGGCCGCTCCCGTTTTCGAAAGTGGCAGTCACCCAGCAGTTTGCCTGCAACTACGGGCAAAGCTGGCCCATGCTGGTGTATTTGCCCATCTGCGGATTTCTCGACTCAACTCAGCAGCACGAATTGGGCCTGAGTCCCGAAGACATGTATTGGAAGGTTGTGACGCCGCACGAAGTGGCGCACCAGTGGTGGGGACAGACGGTGGGATTCAAAAGCTATCGCGACCAGTGGATGAGCGAAGGATTCGCCAACGCATCCGCCGCCATCTTTCTGCTGTCAACCCGGCCCAAGCCCGATGATTACATCGAATTCTGGAAGCAGCAGCAGCGCCTCATCGTCGAGAAAAACGCCGAGGGATTCCGCCCCATCGACGTCGGGCCAGTCACCATGGGCTTCCGCCTCAATTCGCAAAAGGCAGGCCAGGGCGTCTATCAGGACATTGTGTATACCAAGGGTGCATTCATTCCGCACATGATCCAGATGATGATGTGGACGCCCCGCGACGGAGACGCACAGTTCAAAGCCATGATGCAGGACTTCGTCTCAACCTACAAGCTGCGGCCCGCAACCACTGAGGACTTCAAGGCGATGGTTGAAAAGCACATGAGCCAGGCAATGAATCTTGACGGTAATGGCAGCATGGATTGGTTCTTTAATGAATACGTCTATGGCACCGAATTGCCTGCGTATCACTTTGAGGGTGACGCCACGCCCAGCGGCGATGGTAGCGCGGTGCACATCAAGCTGGTTCAGTCGGGCGTGTCGGACTCGTTCAAAGCGCCGGTCCCGATTTATCTGGAACTGACCAACGGCCAGGTTCTGCGCATGGGGCAGATGAGGATGGTGGGCAATACCACGTATGAGCACACGTTTGACCTGCCCAAACTCCCCGCGCCCATCAAGAAGGTGACCATCAACCATTATTACGATCTGCTCTGCGTGTACAACTAGCCGGCAATCTTCATGCGCCGCAGAAAGAAGTGCCGCCGGTCTCCTGAGAGGTTGTGCACCGCCGGCCGCCAGAGCTTGTTAAAAAAGTTCCGGGGGAAGATGGTCTTGTATCAGGGCACGAGTTTACTCGTGCCGCAAACGCTTTCCCTTCAACGTCGCACTTTAGTGTCTGCGTGAGAACCGGTCACGCCACGCTTTCGGACGACACTTCGGAGGGAGCAGCGGCTTTCAGGCTGCTGATTAAGGCGCTAAGTATAGAGGCGGCTTTAGCCGCGGGTCGCTCCGGGAAGTTTTTTCACCTCGGACCGATTTCTCACGCACGCTCTTTAGCCCCTGAGGTACGGCAACGCAAAACCAGGACGCTACCCGCCAGCGTCGTGACAAGACGGCGGGGAACAGCATCCGTCGAACGCAGGAGACGACGCCCAACAGCTCGAATGATTTATACTCCGTCCGAAGTGATAAAAGGTTTTTTCCATGCGAGGTAACGGAATGAGAAGGTTTGCATTTGTGGCTTTGTTGTTGGGTATGGCGCTTCCGGTTGCGCTTACGGCGCAGGCCGGCGACAAGATTCTGAAACCGGCCGACACGCAGAAACTGTTGCCGGCGAGCGTCTATTACGACGGCCAGTCTGCGCCGTCGCAGTTGCGCAATTCGGGCGGCGTGAAATTTGCCGACGGGCACTTTGTGCTGGCCACTCTGGTTGATACCAGTGGGTATTCGACCGGCATCGCGGCCAAGTACCAGGCGTATTTTGTTGTCGAGGAGCCTGTGAAGATCGGCGGGAAGATTCTTGCTGCCGGTGTCTACGGCGCTGGTTTCATTGCCGGCAACAAGTTTGTGGTGACAGACATTGGCGGGCGCGATGTGCTCACCGTGCCGTCAACCGACGACGCCGCATTGAAGCGCCCGGTACCGCTGCAGGTGATAGCCGATCCCGCTGGAGGGTACCGCCTCTACGCGGGAAGATACTATGTAACGTTCAGCAAGTAGCAACTGAGCTCAGTTGAAACGGCGAACGCGGACCTTGAGGGTCCGCGTTCGTGCGTTTGGTGGCTTTTTGGTTGTAGATTTGTTTGCGGCGCCGGATGCGCTTGGGGAGGTGGAATCTAGATGAAAGAGATCGTCTTTGAAGCCGCCCAGGAATCCGATGGCGGCTACACCGCCGAAGCTCTCGGCGAAAGCATCTTCACACAGGCCGACAGTTGGGACGAGTTGAAGGCCAACGTCAGGGAAGCTGTGCAGGCGTTCTACTTCGACTATGCGCCTCCGGCCTCGATCAGGTTGCGCCTGGTTCGAGATGAAGTGCTGGCTGTGGCATGAAGCTGCCGCGTGATCTAAGCGGTGAGGACCTGATTTAGCACCTATGCAAACACTGGGGATAACGGCGAGTGCATCAGGTTGGAAGCCACGTTATCCTTCAAACCCAACAACCGACACCACATAGGGTTGCAGTTCCCGCACACGCTGCCTTGCGCATCGGGACTTTGAACGCGATCCTCGCGGCTGTTGCTGTGCGCAAAGGTGTAGCGAAAGAAGATGTACTCAAGGGCGTTTGATGGCGACCAAGATTTCAGAGTCGAGACTTTGGGGGCGCTCACACTCAGCGACACGATGGGATTCTTGAATTTTGGGATATCCGCCGGGCTATCGCTGTTCAACAATTCCATGAGAATTGACTGTCCTACGACAGGCTCGCAATTTTGCGTACGTGGATTTCTATTGCCGAAGCAGCCGCAGGAATAATGGGGTGCGCTTCCGGATCAATTCGATAGTGAAAAGCAACATCGAGAACCTTATATTTGCCGTCGCCGTAGCTTCGATCTCCGTCCCGTTCGCCGGGTAGATAGACAGAGTCGCCAGTTCGAGGAATCGCCCCCGTCTTCTTGAATGGGACCGAGTTGATCGCACACTTGGCGTCTACATCGAAGAATGTCACACAGTCTTCGCTGACGCCTTTGGCTTTGCGGAGATCTTTGAACTCTCTGTAGAGTCCACTCGTTGAGTAGAGAAGAACAGGAATGCCGATGAACGTGACAATATCGGCAACGAAGCTGATCGGGTCCGGCCACTGAATGCTCACTCCGAACACCCCTCTCTGAGTCGCCCTTGCTCCCGCCGACTTCTACCTCCGTCTTCGCCCCCCGATATCTCGAAGATGAGAGGGCGGGGTTTTGTATGCTCTTCGCGTCCGGCGGTAATGGGTCTCAACTAGCTATACCGAGGCTTGAGGTACCCGGCGCCTTCTGCCACTCAGTTAAATACTTGCCGAGGCCGGGATTGTGGCGAATTGCATCAAGGCGAGATCGATAATCTCCTCTTGCCAAGTCGTCGCGCGTTGCACCCACCAATTGGGCCCGACCTCCACAACGGCCGTCCCAGATTTCTGAAGCCGAAGGGCTCGGTTGAGTTCCTCGCCAATTAGCCCAAGTTTGAGTTCGCAAGGGGTGCCCAACTTCCCGAGCGGCTCGATGTGAAAGATGATCGAAGTCGGAAGCTTCCCGTCCTCAATCACGTCGTGCATTGAACTTACCTTCACGTCCTTCACGCGTACGTGGAACCTGAGTTTGGATAGTGAATCTTCTGTCATAATCCGAATTCTACGCCCGCCCTACCAATTCCCTAAATTCCGCTGATACGCACGAACGCGGACCTTGCGGTCCGCGTTCGTGATTCACCCCAAATTGTTGATTGTTGCGGCACGACTGAAGCCGTGCCCTGTTACAAAACCTCGCGGATTTGCTTCGTGGTATCCCCGGTCTCAAAATCGAGACCGGGGATACCCGAGTGTTGTGGCAGATCCGGCCCTACGCCTTAGCCGCCACCGGCGCGTTCAACCGCTCCTTCACCAGCTCATGCCCGCGGGTGAAGAGTTCGTCGAGCGGCAGCTTGCCAGCTTCAACTTCGGCGAGGATCGCTTTCTGCGCCAGGTATTCGCGGTTCACGATGCCGGCCTTGGACTGCAGCATGCGCCACGACTTGCGCCGCTCCACGCAGAACATCACTAACTGCCGCGACAGCGCGTAATACGTCAACTTGCCTTCGTTCTCCACCGCGATGTACACGCCGAAGTCGGGAATGAAGCTGCGGTGCTGCGGGTTCAGGTAATAACGGTAAACCACATCCTGCTGCGTGATGCGCACCAGCATGTTGTCGAGCGAGATTTTGTCCGCGATCTGCTCCGGCTTCAGCTTCTTCAGGTGATTGCGGAAGCGCGCTTCGGTGGTGCACCAATGCGCCACCGTGTAACGCCGAATCTCGCCGCTGGCCTTGTCCTTGGTCTCGTACCAGTCGAGATCGATGGATGGGTTGCCCTTCACGTCCAGCGCTTCCTGGTAGCTTTCGCCGAGCCGCGGATTGAAGACAAACTCGGGTACGCCGCGCGAGTCGCGCACGCGCTGTGCCTGGTGCAGCGCCATGTCGTCGGCCACACCGTGCTCCGGCTGGCAGGTGGTAAAGCACTGCAGGAACATCGTGCCGCGATACTCCAGCCCATCGAGAATCGCCCGGTAGAGCTTGGGCGCGTTGGCCATTGAAACCTGCGCTACAAACGGCGAGCCGTGGCCGGCGAGGAACGTCTCGGCCACTGTCTTCTTCTCGGTGTTCTTGCCCTGCGTGGCCGCGCCAAAGGTATTCATGTCGCCGCCGCCCAGCATCGGAGTCGAATCGGAATTCTGGCCGCCCGTGTTGGAGTAGACCTGCGTGTCCAGCATCAGCGCCTTCACGTTGGGCCGGTTCTGCAGTATCACCTTCGACATGTTCTGGTAGCCGATGTCGCCCATGCCGCCGTCGCCACCAACTACCCACACCTTGGGCAGCTCCACAATCTCCTGGTCGGTCATCAGCGCATCGGTAAAGTGCGTGAAGTGGTAGTACTCCTCGGCGTTGACGCCGCAATCGCGGAACAGCAGGATATCGGCCAGTCGCTCGGGAATAACCGAGCGGCGGGCATGATCGACGATGAAACTCTCGCCCATGAGCCAGCCCACCGTGATGCCGTCCTGGAACAGCGAATTCATCCACGGATACGGATGCGGGTTGTTGGGTGACGTCGAACCATAAACCGTGTTGCAGCCGGTGTGCGCAGCCATGGCCATCACGCTCATGCCGTTGGCCAGGCGGCCGTCCACGGGCTGCAGGTTCTTGTGATTGAATGCCTCGGTCAGCAGCACCGCCGCGAGCGCCTCAACCAGTTGCGCATCGGTGATGGAGCCGTGCTCCGCTTCGTAAGCTGCGATGCGCGCCTTGGTATCGGTGGTGTCTTCGCCGCCCAGCCCCATAATCAGATGCGCAATGGCCTGGCGGGTGCGATCGTACTCTTCGGCATTGGCCGCCTTCAGCGCTTCCAATTTAGCTACGCCAGTCTTCTCAAGCTCTCCTGCTTTCGCTACAAAGCGATCGCTCTTGGCGTGGAAGGCGGGACGCATGTACGCCTCGGTGACGGCGGCAATGGAGCGCAACACAGACTTTTCTCCGCAGCCCGCGCAGGCGCCGTCGCCCGCCACCAGCGCATCGTAGTTGCGACGCACCATCAGCATGTTGCGCAGAGTCGCAGTCTTTGAGTCGGCCGGGTTGGCGTTGTTGTAGAGGCCGAGAAACTTTTGCGACGTATCGGGCAGCAGATCCAGGAAATGCGTGCCCGTCTCGTGCATCGCATTCACGTCTTCGGTTTCCTGCACCATCTTCAGCGCTTGGTGGTCGCCGCAAGCCGTTACGCAGGCCGCGCAGCCCTTGCACAGATCGCTCACAAAGATTGAGAAGATGCCGCCCGAGCCGGGAGTCTTGCGCTCCGGCGAGCTGAAGATGGCATTTACCTTCTGGTAGGCCATCGGCACCTTGTCGAGAATCTTGAAGAACTGCGTTTTGGCCTCGGACGAGAAACCCGCTTCACTCGAATCCTGGAGCGTCTCGGTTACTTCGCGCAGAATCGTCGGCAACGGTGTGCCGGTTTTAAATTCCGTCAGCATGCGCTCGCGCGTGCGCTTCTCAATCTCAGGCAGCGCGCGCAACAGCTTGTTGCGCTCCGCCGGGTCGCCCACGTAGTAACTGACGGCCGTTGAAAGCACCGTGCTCAAATCCTGCGAGCAGTTGGGCAGCGCGGTGTCCGGGCAAACGCTGATGCACTCCATGCATTGCGTGCAGTTCTCGGGAATGTAGAGCGGCGTTTCGCGGCGGGCAACATATTTCGATGCGGTGTCGCCGGTGGCCGCGGCAATCACGCCCATGGCCGATAGCGGCGTGGCCGGCTGGTTGTAGCCAAAGTGCGAGCGGAACTCCGCGTCGAATGCGGCGACGGTCGAGACCGGCGTGCGCGCGCCTTGCCCCGCGGGAACCGGCGTTGAGCGGCAGCCAATGCCACAGGAACCGCCCGCGGTAGCCAGTTCCAGGATTGGCAGCAGCGCTTCGCCGCGCAGGCTGGAGCGATCCGCTGCAGCCAGCGCGCCAATCTCAATCTCCTTCACCAGCTCGAAGCCCTGCGTCATCACTTCCATGTTCGACTGCACAACGGCATCGCCGAGCTTGCCAAACTTCTTCACGTACTGCTTGAAAACAACGTCGCGATACTGCTCGGGAGTGATGCCAAATTCGTTCAGCAGCGGGCTGACGCGGAAGAATGCGCCCAGAAATGCGTTGCCCTGCATGCGGAGCTGAAGGTCGGCGCGATCGGTCGCCTTCTTCGCAATCGCGAAACCGGGCAGCGTAAACACGCGAATCTTCTTGTCGATGATTTGCTTGCGCGCCCAGATTGGCAGGTTCTGCCATGCGTGCTCGCCTTCTTCTTCCGACTCCCACACAAACGCGCCGCCCTCCTGGATGCCGTCGAGGGGGTTGGTGTGCGTAAAGGCTTTCGGGTCGCAGCACAGAACCGTGGTCACGTGGCGCAGATCGCAGTTCACGCGAATACGATCTTTGGCCGCAACCATAAAGTAGCTGGTGGGTGCGCCCTTCTTCTCTGAACCGTACTTGGGATTCGCGCTGACGTGAATCACTTCCTTGGGGTTACCCAGTGCGTCGCGCTCCCCGTCCCGGTCGAAGATCAGATCGTTCAGGTCGCCGAGGATTGCGCCCAGGTTTTTGCCGGTGGTAATGGCGCCCCATCCGCCGATGGAGTGGAAGCGGACTGCGACCGCGCCCTCAGGAAGCAGCGAAGGAGATTCGTCTGCGACCACCGAGTAGGGGTGGTCGATGCCGAGCACTATAAAGCTGACACCGTCTGCCGCGGTCTTGCCGTCTTTGCGTGCGCGGCCCGCGGTGGCGTATTCAAACGCTCCAATCACGTGCTCGGGGCGGAAATCCCTCGAGCCCAGTCCGTAGGTGCCGGCAAAGAAGCGCGGAACCTCGGCCAGCGTAACCTTGCCGATGCCTTCGGTGCCCTGAACAGCTTTCGAAAATGCGGTGCGAATATCGCGGCCGAGCGGGTTATCGCCAGAGAGTGCCTCGTCAGTCCGCTCCAGGATGATTACGTTCTTCTTGCCCTTGAGCGCGGCAACAATGGCTGCCTCAGGGAAGGGGCGAATGACGTTGACGTGAATCGATCCCACTGAAGCGCCTCGAGTCTGGCAAAGATAATCGACCGCGGCCTCGATATTCTCGGCAGCCGAGCCGAGCGATACAAAGACTGTGTCGGCGTCAGATGTTTTGTATTCGGTTACCAGGCCGTAGTAGCGGCCGGTGAGCTCGCCAAAGTCCTTGTACGCGTCTTCGAGGAAATTGAGAATGGGCTCGGCGAAGTTGTTTCTCCGCGCCACCACGCCCTGCATGTAGTGCTCTTGATTCTGCACCGGGCCAAGCAGCACAGGGTTGGTGAGGTCGATCATCTTGGGCACGCGGCGCCGCGTCGGTCCAAACAGCACGCGCTGCGCTTCCGTGGGGCAATCGATGATGTCGTCAGGCGCGCCCAGGTATTCGCGAATCAGTTCCGACTCGTGCTTGTAAAAAGTACGCTCCAGGTGGGTGGTCAAAAAGCCGTCCATGATGTTCATGCCCGGAGTCAGCGAGAGCTCGGTAACGCGGCGCAGAATGAGCGCCTGGTCGGCGGCCTGCTGCGCGTCTTTGCCGAAGAGCATGATCCAGCCCGTGTCCAGCGCGCCATAGATATCGTCGTGGCCGCAGTGAACATTGAGGGCGTGCTTGGTGAGAGCGCGCGCGCCCACTTCAAGCACCATCGTGGAGCCCTTGCCCGGCGCGTGATAGTACTGCTCAACCCCGTACACCACGCCCTGGCCCGAAGTGAAATTCACTACGCGCTTCCCGCAGACAGAGTGGGCAATGGCGCCGCCCTGCGCGGCGTGTTCGCCCTCGGTTTCAATAGCAATGGTGTTTCCGCCGAAGACGTTCAAATGGCCCTCGGCATAGGCCTGCTGGAACAGCTCGCCACCTTCAGTCGATGGGGTGATGGGGTAAAACACCCCGGCATCGGCAATCCGGGTTTCGGTATGGTACGACACAAGCTGATTACCATTTGCGGTAATACGGATGCCAGGAAAACGAGCAGCAGCTTTCATTCGGTCCCTCTCTATCGTGCACAACAGTTTTTTCTAACGCCGGCGCCGGTTGGTTGGTGTTCGCTCTGCCATCTCGGCGTTCAGCAGGTTATTAAATCGATTTTTCGGGCAAAGCGCACCCTCGGCGCTTACCCGATCGCCAATCCTTCGCGTTCTGGCCAAATTCGTTCAATAAAACTGCATCTCTATGCAGTTCTTATGGATAGCAGTCCCTGATGATTTTGCAAAACGCGGGTCGCGCAGCCGTTTCAATCGCAGAGAGACACAGGGGAAGGCTTCTCTGGCATAGTACGACCTACATAATAAGTATGCACCCTTGGACGGGAGACGGTGTACCAGCAAGTGAGATCGGCGCAGTGGCCTCGCAGCCAGGAGCGGGCCTGCACTCACTACGCTCGAACCACTGACTTCGAATTACAGTTGCCGATAGCGACGACTTACGGCTGCGGATAGCGGTGGCGCAAGGAGCAGGGGGCTTCAGCGTCTGCATGAGAACCGGTCACAGCACGCTTTCGGCCGGCACTTCGCAGGGAGAAACTTCGGAGGGAGCAGGGGCCTTCAGGACCCCGAATCAGGCGCTGAGTATAGAGACGGCTTTAGCCGCGGGTGCTTCCGGGCGGTCTATTTGACCTCGGACCGAATTCTCACGCACACTCTTCAGCCCCCTGAAAAAGGCGCATAGAATTCGAGGCCTTCAGGCCCGGGTGCTTGCAACTACAATTGCCTGCAAAGAGAAATACTTATGCAAGACAGGGAATCACGTTATGGCCGTTACCCGAGCCTCCTGGGACGCAGGATTTTGGTCACCGGCGGCGCAACGGGAATCGGCGAGGCCATCGTTGCCGGATTTGCGCGGCAAGCGGCGCGGGTAGCATTTCTCGACGTGCAGGACGGGCCGGCAGAATCGCTGGCAGAAACGCTGGCCGGCGAGGGCTGCCCGAAACCGCTCTACAAACACTGCGACCTGGCTGACCTGGCCGCGCTCAAAGCAGCGATTGAGCAGATTGCCGCGGAGCTGGGAGCGATCGACGTGCTGGTGAATAACGCCGGCAACGACGCGCGTCACAAGATTGAAGACGTGACGCCGGAGTTTTGGGATACGTCGATGGCGGTGAATCTGCGCCCGCAGTTTTTCGCGGTGCAGGCCGTGTTGCCGCACATGCGCAAAACCGGCGGCGGATCGATTATTAACATGAGCTCCATTTCCTGGGTGATTCCGTCCACAGGCCTGCCGCTTTATGTCACAGCGAAAGCAGCGATTGTGGGGCTCACGCGCACGCTGGCGCACGAGCTGGGCCGCGACAACATTCGCGTCAATTGCGTCATGCCCGGGGCCATCGCCACTGAGAAGCAGAAGCGGCTCGTCTACACGCCGGAATACGCGGCCGAGATCATGAGCCAGCAGGCCATCAAGCGCCAAATCGAGCCGGAAGAAGTGGCGCGCGTCGTGATGTTTCTGGCCGCCGACGATTCAAGCGCCATCACCAACCAGAGTTACGTGATCGACGCCGGGTGGGTTTAACAGCGCAGCCAACAGCCGATAGACAATAGCCAATAGCTAATAGCCAATAGCCAGTACCGCCGGTCTCCCGACCGGCTGTACGGAGGGTCTCCCGACCCTCCGCCGAAATCCCGGGTGCCCCAGGTCTCGCATTTGAGATCTGGGAGACCACGACCCTCGCTCCACCAAACGCGGTTCATTTCCTACTTGAGTTTCTTCATCACGTCCTTTGCGCCGTCAAGATGCTTTTGCAGCGTGGGCAACGTCGCCGCGGCGTAACTCTTTACATCGCCGTTCTGGGCGTCGCTCGATTCCCTGGTATAAACGGCGATGGCCTTGGTGTGGCCCTCGATCATCGTGTGGATGTATTTCTGATCGAACGCCTTGCCGTTGAGCTTGCCGAAGGGCGCAATCATCTTGTTGTGCTCGTCATCCAGCCCCTTGGGAACGGTGAGGTCGTCTTTCGCGGCCAGCGCGCTCAACTGCTGGTAGTCGCTGGTGTGGTCGTTCACCAGCATCTGGGCGTAATTCTTCACGTCGTCGCTTGCGGCCTGATTGGCGGCCAACTGGCCCAGGTTGGCCTCAAGCATGTCGGTCTGCGCGGCCATGTCGATAAACTGCTGGTCGGTCATTGGGGTGGTTCCGGGTGCATGTTTCTTCTGCGAAATGGCTGGAACGGCAACAAGAGCGAGGCAGCAAGCGGCTGCAAAAGCACGTTTCATGGTATTCCTCCTGCCAATCTAAGAATTCCAAATGGCCCAATTTGGTTTTCTCCGCAGTTTTTTTGACCGGATTCAGAATTCTTGTCGTCCGGCCGAAACGGGGGATTGTCCACCACCCACCATCCACCGTCCACCGAACACCATCCACCGTCCACCGAACACCGTCCACCACCCGGCTGCGCTACCATTAAATGCATCGATAACGGCAGCTCCGGGGTCCAGTATGTTCGTCGTAGTGTGGCAGTTCCAGATTACCGATGAGAAGATAGCCGCATTTGAATCCGCCTACGGTTCTGAGGGCTCATGGGCCCAGCTCTTCCGCAGTTCGCCCGATTACCTGGGAACTGAGCTGTTGCGCGATGCCTACGTGCCGGGCAGCTACCTTACCATCGACCGCTGGAAGAGCGAAGAGGATTTTCGCGCCTTCCGCAAGGCTCGCGACCAGGAATACGAGCAACTAGACCGCACCTGCGACGAACTCACCAGCCACGAGACGCGCATCGGAGCGTACACGGTTTAGCGGGTGGGGTTTTAGAAGCCTGTGGCTGAAGCCCCAGTTTGTTGCGTAGTTCAGGGGCCTGAAGGCCCTCCTCCCTCCGCCAATCGCCCGCCGCTATTCCCGCTCCTCAATCGGCACGAACTTTAAATCCTCAGGCCCCGTGTAAATCGCAGATGGCCTGATGATTTTGCCGTCGTGGCGCTGCTCGATCACATGAGCGCACCAGCCCGCCGTGCGCGCCATAACGAACAGCGGCGTGAACATGCCCACCGGTATGCCCATCAGGTGATATGCCACCGCCGAGTACCAGTCAAGATTGGGAAACATGCGCTTGGTGGAGTGCATGGTCTGGTGGATGCGCTCGGCGATTGCGTAATGACGCTGGCCCTCAGGCGTGGTGGCAAGCGAGAGCGCCGAGAGCTGGATGACGTCGCTGCGGGGATCGGCGATGGTGTAGACGGGATGGCCGAATCCGATGATGACTTCGTGCTCAGCTATGCGGCGCGTGATATCGGCCTCCGCCTCATCGGGTGATTGATAGCGGTGCTGGATCTCGAGGGCAACCTCGTTGGCGCCGCCGTGCTTGGGACCCTTGAGTGCGCCGATCGCCCCGGCGATGGCCGAATGCAGATCGGACCCCGTGCCGGCAATCACGCGCGCGGTGAAGGTGGAGGCGTTGAACTCATGCTCCGCGTAAAGAATGAGCGAGGTCTGCAAGGCCGCGGCCCACTCCGGCGGCGGTGCTACCAGGTGCAGCATGTGCAGAAAGTGCTCGGCGATCGAGTCGCCGCCCGCTTCAACGTTGATGCGCCAGCCGGTGCGCGAGAAATGATGCCAGTACATCAGCATCGAAGGCAGCGAGGCCAGCAGCTTGTCGGCGATGTCGCGCACTCCGGCGCTGCGGTGCGCCTCGCCCTCTGGCTGCACGCAGCCCAGCACCGAGACGCCCGTGCGCAGCACATCCATGGGGTGCGTCGAGGCGGGCAACAACTCGAGCGCCTGCGTGACCTGCGGCGGCAAACTGCGCAACGAGACCAGACGGGCGTAGTAAGCCGCCAGCTCGCCGGCGTTCGGTAGCTTGCCGTGGATGAGCAGGTAGGCGATCTCTTCGAACTGGCAGTGCGCAGCGAGATCGGCAATGTCGTATCCGCGGTAATGCAGGTCGTTGCCGCTCTGACCCACTGTGCAGATGGCCGTTTCGCCCGCGACCGTGCCGGAAAGGGCGACCGACTTCTTGGGTTTGAAAACCGGGGACGCAGTACTCTCAGTCACGATTCGACCTCTGAGAGCTTCAACTTAAAGGATGGGGAGCAGAAGTGGCAAGAGCCGGGAGTGAAGGTCGCCGTACCACTTTAGACCGAGGCCACTGACTCGACAGAGGCATAGGGCGGCGGGCAGGAAAAGAAGAATGCGGCCGGCTTCATCTACGAGGTTATTGCTTGCCTTTGGCGAATAGCTCGTCCAGCTTCTGCTCATAGGCGTGGTAATCGAGATACTTGTAAAGATCGGCGCGGCTCTGCATGAGCGGCACAACGCTCTTCTGCGTTCCCTCGGTTCGGATGGCCTCATAAATCTTGAGCGCCGCGGCGTTCATGGCGCGGTAAGCCGCGCAGCAGTAGAGCACGATGTCGACGCCCGCCTGGGCCAGTTCGTCGCGCGTCCAAAGCGGGGTCTGGCCAAACTCGGTAATGTTGGCCAGGATAGGAACGCCCACGGCGCTGCGGAACCGGGTGTACATCTGCAACTCGGTCACGGCCTCGGCAAAGATCATGTCGGCTCCGGCGGCAACGTAGGCCTGGGCGCGCGCAATAGCAGCTTCGAGCCCCTCGTTGGCCAGCGCATCGGTGCGGGCCATGATCACGAATGCTGGATCGGTGCGGGCGTCAACCGCGGCTTTGATGCGGTCGCACATTTCTTCAGTTGACACCAGCTCCTTGCCCGGGCGATGGCCGCAGCGCTTGGCGCCCACCTGGTCTTCGATATGCACCGCAGCCGCGCCGGCCTTGATCATCTCGCGAATGGTGCGCGCAATGTTGAAGGCCGAACCCCATCCCGTGTCAATGTCAACCAGCAAGGGCAAGTTAGACGCATCGGTAATGCGGCGGACGTCGGTCAGCACGTCTTCCATGGTGCTGATGCCGAGGTCGGGAATGCCCAGCGAGTTGGCCGCCACCCCGCCGCCCGAGAGATAGAGGGCGCGAAAGCCCACGGCCTGCGCCAACCGCGCGGTATAGGCATTAATGGCGCCGGCAACCTGAAGAGGCTTTTCAGCCTCAAGCGTTGCGCGGAAGCGCCAACCCTGCGACCGGGATGGGAGGAGTTGCTGCATGCAATGCCCGCATCATAACAGGATTTTCATGGGCCGCACCCCACCGGGGTTTCCGAAACCGGGCGCGCGGTGCGACAATTCTCGCGTCGAGGCCAGCGCAAGAAAACGCGACCTCTTCCCGGAGGAGACAGAATCCATATGAAACGACTGCTTGTGTGTACAGGCCTTCTGTTCGTTGCAACCACGCTGCTGGCGCAGCAGGCTCCGCCCAAAGCACCGCCGAAGAGCCCGCCGGCCACTGCGATGGCCACCATTGGCGGCAAACACGTCACCATTACCTACAGCTCGCCGCGGGTTCGCGGACGCGAGGGCAAAATCTTCTCGAAAGATGGGCTCATCAGCCACGATCCGCACTACCCGGTATGGCGCGCCGGCGCAAACTCCGCCACCACCCTCTTGACCGACGGTGACCTGACCATCGGCAACGTGTCTGTTCCCGCCGGAAAGTACACCTTGTTTGTCGATATCTCCGACCCCAAGGCGTGGGTGCTGATCGTCAGCAAGGACACCGGCGAATGGGGACTCTCCTATGACCCGTCGAAGGACCTGGGCCGAACCACGATGACGATGGCGCCGCCGGCCTCAATGGTCGAAGACCTGACCTACACCATCAGCGATGGAAAGCTTTCGCTGGCGTGGGAAAATATGGGCGCGAATGTGCCGATCGCCGCGAAGTGAGCGGCAACTGAAACTGCTGCGGACGGGCAGATTGCCGAGATTTCCTCAACTCCCGATAGAATAGACGGTGGGAGTTGCTTCCCCTGGGAGTTGAGAACTTTGCCACTCTACCCGTACCGCTGCACAAAATGTGGTCACAAATTCGAAAAGATTCAACACTTCAAGTCCGAACCTGAAACGGTTTGCCCCAAATGCGGCGGTGTGCTGGAGCGCCCGCTGACTGTGCCTGGATTCAACTTCAAGGGCGCAGGCTGGTATGTGAACGACTACGCCCCCAAAAGCAATTCGAAGAGCAGCTCGTCAAGCGACTCGTCGGACAGTTCCTCTAGCAGCGAATCCAAAACCAGCGATTCAAAGACCGGCGATTCCAGGAGCAGCGATTCAAAGACTGGGGACTCAGGCAGCAAGTCGGCCCCGGCTGAAACGAAATCGGGACCAAAGACTGAGACGGCGAGCGCGGCGTCCTCATCGAGCTCGAACTCCTAAGCGAACGCCGAGGCTCTCAGCCGGCCCTCAAGCTGATTCCTGCGCATGCAGCCCACATAATCGACTCTGAAACTAAAAAGACCTGTGCCCTTGCTCGATCCCATCCCGTCGCCGGTTGCACATGCCGATCTGGCTGCGCTTGAGTGGGAGCCGCTGGTCGACCTTGTAGCCGGCTTTGCAGCGTCGCGCGTGGGTCGCGAGGCGATTCTGGCGTTGCATCCATCGACCGACGAGCACTGGATAAATCGGCAGCATCAACTCACCGCCGAGGTGCGACTGCTGCTCGAGGAGCAGGTGTCGGTGCCTCTGGGCGGGCTCTTCGACCCCACCGATCTCGCCGCCAAGGCGCGAATTCCCGAGGCCGCGCTCGAGGCCGCGGAATTGCAGGCCATTGCGCGGCTGGCCAACGATGTGGCGGCGTGGCAGAGTCTGCTGCGCGAGCCTCCGGCGCGGCTGGTGGGCAAGCTTACGGGGCTTGCCGAGTTATCGGCGGCGCTCACCGGCAACCTGCGCGGGTTGGCCGAGACCATTGAGCGCAAGATTCAGCCCGATGGTTCGCTGGCCGACGATGCGTCGCCTGAACTGAACCGCATTCGCCGAGAGCAGGAGCGGCAGCAGCGCGCGATTGAAGAGAGCCTGCGCGCGGCGCTGCGCAAACTCTCGGGTGAAGGCTCAACGCAGGACGAATTGATCACGATCCGCGGCGATCGATTCGTGATTCCCGTGCGCGCCGAGCTCAAGCGGCGCATTACCGGCGTCATTCACGGGGCGAGCTCGTCAGGCCAGACGGTGTTTGTTGAGCCTCTCGAAACCATCGAACAGAACAATGAGCTGGTGCGCCTGATCGAAGAAGAGCAGGCCGAGATTCATCGCATCTTTGTCGCGCTCACTCGCCAGGTTGGTGCGTACTCCGATGCGCTGATCGCGGGAGCGCACGTGCTGGCGGCGGTTGATGCTTTGCTGGCGCGGGCGCGATTCGCGCGCACCTATGATTGCGCTAGTCCTATCTTTAGTGGAGAGCAGTTGCTCGTGAAGCGAGGGCGTCATCCGTTGCTTGAAAAGCGGCTGCGTGCCCAGAGTCACCCCAACGACAAAGACCCGTCGTCGGGGACCCCGACGGGCGGCGAAATTGTTCCACTCGATTTGGAATTGACGAGTCAAGAGCGGCAACTGATTATCAGCGGTCCCAACACCGGCGGCAAAACGGTTGCGCTCAAGACCACGGCGCTGCTGGCGATGATGGCGCAGGCCGGCATTCCGGTTCCGGCGGAGCAGGCCAGCTTTCCGGTGTTCACGGCGTTCCTGGCCGACATCGGCGACGCGCAGTCGATAGAGGCAGCGCTTTCATCCTTCTCCGGGCACATTACCAATCTCGATCGGCTGGCGCGACTGGCCGACGAGCGGTCGCTGGTGTTGCTCGATGAGCTGGGGTCGGCCACCGATCCTGAAGAAGGCGCGGCGCTGGCTGTGGCTGTGGCTGCGTTTTTCCTGAAGGCCGGCGCATGGTCGCTCATCTCCACGCACCACACTTCGCTGAAGGTTTACGCGGCCAACACGCCGGGCGTGCTGAATGCCGCGGCCGGCGTGGACGAAAAAACGCTGACGCCGAATTACCAGTTTCATCTGGGCGTGCCGGGGGCTTCAGCGGGTATACAGACCGCCGAGCGGCTGGGCCTGAATGCGGTAATTATCGCTGCTGCGCGCGCCAGGCTGGGCTCGCAACAGGCCGACGTGGCGAAGTTTCTTGAGAAGCTGCACAAGGATCTTGCCGAACTTGAAGCGGAGCGCAAGGCCGCGCGCGAACAGCAGTACGCGCTTAACCAGGAACGCAAGCGATTGGAGCGCGAAGGCGACACTGAAGTGCGCAACCGCACGCGCGAGCTCGAACAGAAGCTGGCGTCGCTACTCAAGGACTTCGAATTCCAGATGCGCGAGAATGTGCGCGTAGTTGAGGATCGTGCGGCGCAGCAGAAGCTGTCGAAGGAAGCCGAGCGGCGCATCAATCGGCTCCGTCGCGAGTTCCAGGAAAGCTTTAACCAGACGGTTGTCGCGCACCGTACCGGCGCCGACCAGGGCGATGCGAATGCTCAGCCACATGTGTTGAAACACGTTGCGCCGGGCGACCGCGTGCTCATCAAAAGCATGAACAAAGTTGGCGTAGTGCAGCGAGAGGTTGAGAAGGATGTGTTTGAGGTTGCGCTGGGGCCAATCAAGATGCGGGTTCGGCGCGATGAGCTTGCTGAAGCTGCAGGAACGTCCGCGTCCAAGGCCGACCCTCTGGCCGCCGCGCGGCAGCAGAAAGGCGTGCACGTCTCCGTTACCAGCGCCAACACCGACGATATGCGCATGGAGATCAATCTCATCGGCAAGACAGTAGACGAGGCCACCGATGAGCTCGAAAAGTATCTCGACCGCGCATTTTTGGCCGGGTTGCCGAAGGTGCGCGTGATTCATGGGCATGGCGCGGGGATTCTGCGCCGCGGCGTGCGAGAGTTTCTTAAAGGCCATCCCCACGTTGCCGGCATCGCGGAAGCTCCGCAGAACGAGGGCGGGCAAGGCGCGACGCTGGTGGAGCTGCGGCAGTAGGCCGCTACGGCATCCACGATATTCGATTGTCATTCTTAGCGACCGCAGTTCGCCGGGGCGGACGATAGGAGTCGATGGATCTGCCCTGACAATTGCGCTAAAACCAGTAGCGCCGGGCTCCAGCCCGGCTGTACCGCCGGTCTCCTGACCGGCTGTAGTGCGGGCGTCCTCGCCCGCGCACGGCTTGATCCTGGGCCGCATTTTCATCGTCTATGAGTGTCGCAACGCGACATGTATGACTGCGATTGCCTTTAGCGTCATGCCGCGGTATTAATGTCCGCGCCCCATCCCGCCTGCTGAACCGCTTTAACAATTTGATGACAATCGAAGCCCGGCCGGGATGATAATGAGACGTGTATTCGTCCCCATAGGTAAAATCTGGAGGTCTTATGAGAAAACTGATTCTGGCACTGATGTTGTGCGCGGCAGCTACGCTGCAGGCGCGCGCGGCGAGCATTTACGACTTTACGATCAACTCGATTGACGGGCAGCCGGTGAGCCTCGCGAGCTACAAGGGCAAGGTTGTGTTGCTGGTGAATGTGGCCAGCAAGTGCGGATTCACTCCGCAATACGCCGCGCTTGAGGCCGTGTATGAAAAGTACAAGGACCGCGGCCTGGTGATCGTGGGCATTCCCGCCAACAATTTTGCGCAGCAGGAGCCGGGCACCAACGAAGAGATCAAGGCCTTCTGCACGCGCAAGTACAACGTCAGCTTTCCCATGATGTCGAAGGTCAGCGTGAAAGGCGACGACCAGACGCCGCTCTACAAATTCCTTACCGACACTTCAACCGACCCGCAGTTCGCCGGCGACATCAAGTGGAACTTCACCAAGTTTCTCTTTGACCGCAACGGCAAACCGGTGGCGCGGTTTGAGCCGTCAACAACGCCCGACTCGCCGCAGGTGACGGCGGCGATTGAAGCGGCGCTGGGGCAGTAGGCACAATGAGAGATACTAATCCCCGGGCTAACTTCTATGAGCAAACTGAAGACTCCTAAACAAAAGAAACTCGCAAGTCTCGCTCTGGACCGTCGAAATGTCTATGGTGAGAACGACAAGGCGAGCCGAAAGTTGATTCCGGCTGGCAAGCAGCTGAGCCATCAGAGTCTGCGTCGCGCGGCGAAACGTCCGTTGCTCAAAACGGAACGGCTTGCAGATGAGGATTCGGGAAATCACGCGGAGTTTGATGTTCAAAGCGCACTGATTCAGTCAAGAAGAAAGAGCTTTAAGAAGCGCCCCGACGCGCCGCTCGGCGCAGTTTTGAAGAAGAAGGCCGAACCTTATATACCCGTTTGGCAGGGTGCAGATCGGCTCGGCGTTTATAGAGAGATTTACGATCCCAAAAAGCGCAAGATCGATCGCTCTTAGGCGCTTGGTAAGACGCAAATAAACAGGCTCCACGGTTGCGGAGCCTGTTTTGCTGACCACTGACCGCTGACCATTTCCGGCAATCAGTTTGGTTCAATCGGCGGCAGGCGTCGCTTCGCGATCCGCGCCTCTTCCGGAGGAGCTGTCAAAGGCAGCGGCAGTTCCAGTGTTCCCAGGTGCCCGCTCAGCACATCCACGATTCCGAGCCGCAGCGAAATCGCATTTGCCGGCACTTCAAATTCCTGATGCATGCGTAAGCCCCCGATCTGCGCGTCCTTGAAGGCTGCTGCGTTCAGGGTTCCTGACGACTCGAGGGCGATTTGGCTCAGCACGGCGCCTTTCTCCCCGAAGGCGACGGCCATCAAGATCAGATTCGTGCTATGGCCCGCGGCTTTCGTTCCGAATCGCAGTTCAGATGCTGCAATCGCGTAGTCGACCGAATACCGCTGCAATTCAACGAGGGGGGCTTTCGCTCCCGAAGCGACTGGAGAAGAAGAGTTCGCGGCTTTGTGGGCCTTGCCTGTGGGCACAACCCGCGCGGCGAACAACATCTGTCGTGCTTGCGGCAATCCTTGCTCCATCGCGGCCGAGTTCATTGCAATCTTCAGGTCCGACTGAGCAGATGCCGCTTGCCGGTCCACGGCATAGTAACCGCGCCGGTACGCCACGTGGTATCCCTTCTTTGCCAGCGATACTTTGATGCTCCTGAAAGCGCCATCGTGCCCCTGCTTCTTCGGCGAATACGAGAGCAGGTAGTAGTGCGAGCTCAGTTCCGCCGCCGTCTGCATCGCTTGCTTCAGGTCGTTGGCGTCTTGGAATGCTTTGCCGCCGGTCTCGTTCGCGACCTGTTCCATCCCCGAATCCGCAGTAACACGGTCCTGTCTCTGTTCATCCATCCTCTGGGCCAGCCCGCTCGGCGCCGCCATCCCGCTCGCTTGATTGGTTCCTCCAGCCGTCGTTATGCGCGCTTCCGATGGAGCCCCGGATCCAGGCAGCCCTGGCATCGAGGGATCCGGATGCTCGTCCGAGCCCGGAAGAGCGTTAACCGGCAACCCGCGCACGTTCACCGGATACACGGCGATGTGCGACTCTGCCAGCAGATTCGTGGTCTCTTGAACAAGGCCGGAATATGTGCTCAGGACGGGCGTGAGGGTCGCGGTGTCGGCGTTGGGTTTCTCATTGGCAAGAAACGAAAGGGGGAAAGATCCCGACAACCAGATCAGGCTCTTTCTTCCCGGGGTCGCATTGAGATAGTGCGCCAGGGCGGCGAAGCTATTTGTGGTGACTATAACGCGCCGGTCCAGTTGCGACGCATCGAGGTTGGCCTGCGAATCCACTAAGTTTTGTACATTGCGCTCCATGCCGGGATTGATTTGGGCCTCTTGCCTCGCATCCTCGATGATGGAACCCAGATCCATCCTCTGCATCTCAGATGAAATCCTCGGCCGTGCGCTCTTGCCGCCAAGAGTGGCGAGAAGAAGGTTCTCGTCCGAAGTGAAGCCTTGCAGCATTTGCAGGCGTTCGGCCAGCAAAAAGAGTGCAAACTTTGTTCCTGCCGGCTTGGTTCGCAGAAACTTCCCAAGCTGTTGTATGGCGAACTGCTGATCCGCCAATTCGGTGTTGAGATAGTCCAGCAGAATAACAACCATGGGTTGATCTGACGTTGTCTTGTCGTTGTTGAAGATGTTCGGCGGCGGCGCAGCGCTCGCCACGGGCTTGGCAGGCTCAACGGCGTCATTGCCGTATTCGTGGAACGAAGCAAGTTCCTGCGCCTGCCCGTTTTCCTGTACCTGGAAGTCGTCCCTGGAGAGGCCTTTAACCGCGCGTCCCTTGTTGTCAGTTACAACGGCATCGACGGTTACCTCTTCCGTCCTGACTGTGAACGTAGGCAGGTCGTGCGCCTGGCCGGCGTCTTGAGCATTCGCGCCCGCCGAATCCGAACCTCCCGGCTTCGCGCCATGGTCTGACCCATTCGGTATCTCCATCGGGGCGCGGTTTTCAGTTCGTACCGGCGCAGCCAGATCGCTTCCCGGTGCTGCTTCGGCGGCTTGCGAATCTGATTCCGATGAGTTCTGGCCGGTCTCGTCGGCTGACGACGCGGGCGCAGCCAGATCCGGTGAATCCGCTTCCATGGCCACGTACTTTTCCCGCTCCCCGGTTGCCATCGGAGGCAGATCGTAAAGATAGAGCACGGTTCCGTCCACAACTGCGAGCCGATTCCCGTCCGGCGACAGGGAATAATTCCCATTCTTCAGAATCGCCGTCTTCGCTACTGTTTTCAGAATTTCGTTTCCGGTGGCCGCTTCCAGTACCAGGATGTCCTGTTCCACATCCGGCCAGTTTTCTTCGTCGTCACTCGATGCGGGCTCTTGCCCATCGCGATTCGCGGTCACCGTACTCACCGCGATTCGGCTACCATCGTCGCTGCTTAGAACCTCGGGATAATACCGGAGCTGACTCCATCGCTGCCGCCAAAGCGGATGCCCGCTGAGAGTGAAGACGCTAACGCTGTATGCGGCGTCGTTCGGCGAACACCGACCAACCAACAGTGTTTTGTCGGTCGGAAACAATAGATCCGGCCGGCACGTAGATCGCACCTGCATCAGATCCTTGCGTTTGCTCTCGCTCTCTCCATATCGAATGAGCCACGTCTGGTGCAGAGAATTGTGTTCGGCGTCGGCATAGCCCGAACTCGGCGGTTCCATTTCGGTGACTTGCGGAGCTTTGAAAGCTCTGCGTATTTCGAGCGAATCTACGTCCCGGAATTCAATTCTTACCGGACCCTTATTCAGCCCACCTTGATCCGCGTTTGCGTTTTCATGTATGCGGGTCTCGAGAATCAACTGCTTCCGGTCCGCGGTGACTCCGGTCCATAGCAATTCCACCGGGGAAGCATACAAGAGCTTCTCCTGCAGGTCAGAGCCGATCACGAAGATACTATTCGACCGGCGCACGAGGAAACGCCCATTTCCCAGAGGCCACAGATATCTTTGATAGTCATAGAGTCCCCAGTCCGTTTCTGCCGTCACCTCGTTGCTGCGAAGATCGATCACAACAGCATGAACCATGTGGCAGGAGCTAGAGGGCGTGCAGTCCGGATGGCGCACCAGCAATGTCCGTGAACTGTGCGCATTAAAGGTGAACAACAGGTGATCGGAATCAATAAAGTTCAGGCTCAGATTGAACCTGTAAGTAAACCGGTTCAGCGGGGACAGGCCTGAATAACCAAATGTCGATAGATCGACCTGGATGTTCTGAGGCGCTGGGTTCATCTGCCCGGGTACTGCGTCTGGCGTAGCCAGACAAACGGACAAAAGAAAACCCAGAACGGCGACATGTAGCCGAATCTTTGGCATGGCTTGCGGAGCGCTACAGAAGGTATAGCTTTCGCTGCCGCAAATGATAGCACTGGGGAGTGACGTTCGGATGTATCAGTGCCTGCAAGATCCGGCCGGTAGAACAGTGCGGCGAACAGGCTCCGCATTTGCGGAACCCGTTCGCTGACAACTGATCACTGACAACTGTTTTTCAAGCCATCGCTTCGCGGCTCATCGGCTCGAAGTGCAACTGGTTTGAGTTGCGATCGGCGCCGATGCGGACGTGCGAGCCGTGCAGCACCTCGCCGTCGAGAATCTTCAACGCCAGCGGGTCCTGCACCATGCGCTGCAGCGCGCGCTTCAACGGCCGCGCACCATAGGCCGCATCCGATCCGGCGGCAAGAATCAACTGCCGCGCGGGCTCGGTGAGCTCGAGCGAAATCTGCCGCTCTTCAAGCAGCTTACGCACCTCGTTCAACCGCATATCGAGAATTGCGCTCAACTGCGCGTTGCCCAGCGAATGGAAGATGACAGTGTCGTCGACGCGGTTCAGGAACTCGGGCCTGAAGTGCTCGCGCAATACGCGCATTACACTCTCCCGCGCCATCTCAAAGTCATGCTCGGTTTTGAGCGTGTCGGCAGTAAGCAGGGCCGCGCCCAGGTTCGAAGTCATGATCAGTACCGTGTTCTTAAAGTCCACGGTGCGGCCCTTGGCGTCGGTCAGCCGTCCGTCGTCCATCACCTGCAACAGGATGTTGAAAACATCGGGGTGAGCCTTCTCGATCTCGTCGAAGAGAATCACCGCGTAAGGTCGCCGCCGCACCGCCTCAGTCAACTGGCCGCCCTCGTCGTAACCCACATAGCCCGGGGGCGCGCCGATCAAGCGAGCCACGGCGTGTTTTTCCATGTACTCGCTCATGTCGATGCGGATCATGGCGTGCTCGTCGTCGAACAGGAACTCGGCCAGCGCGCGCGCGGTCTCGGTTTTGCCCACGCCCGTCGGTCCAAGAAAAATGAACGAGCCAATCGGCCGGCGTGGATCGCTCAATCCCGCACGGGAGCGGCGGATGGCGTTGGCGACAACGCTCAGCGCAGCATCCTGGCCTACCACGCGTTCGCGCAGACGATCTTCCATGGTGACGAGCTTCTTTACTTCGCCTTCCAACATGCGCGAGACAGGAATGCCCGTCCACTTGCTCACGATCTTGGCGATGTCTTCCTCGTCGACCTCGTCCTTTAACATGCGCGCTACGCCCTTGTTCCCATCCTGTTGAGCGCTTAGCTTCTTCAATTCCGCCTCAAGCTTCGGCAACTCACCGTACTGGATCTGCGCGGCGCGATCGAGCTGGCCCTTGCGGGTCTGCTCCTCGGCCTCGAAGCGCAACGCCTCAATCCTTTTCTTCACGTCAGTGATGTGGCTGCTCGCTTCGCGCTCCTTTGTCCAACGCGCCCGCAGCGCGGTGATCTTCTCGGTCAATTGAGCCACTTCGCGCTCAACCTTTTTGCGGCGCTCGACGCTGTTCGCATCGGTCTCGCGCTTGAGCGCGCTGAGCTCAATTTCGAGCGAAGTCTTTTCGCGCTCGAGCTGATCGATCTCGGTCGGCACCGATCCAATCTGGATGGCGAGCGAAGCCGCGGCCTCGTCCACCAGGTCGATGGCCTTGTCGGGCAAAAAACGGTCGCTGATGTAACGGTGCGAGAGCGTGGCCGCGGCCACAATCGCCGAGTCCTTGATGCGCACGTTGTGGTGCGCCTCGTAGCGCTCCTTCAATCCGCGCAGAATTGCGATCGTATCTTCAACGTTGGGCTCGCCCACGTAAACAATCTGGAAGCGCCGTTCCAGGGCCGCGTCCTTCTCGATGTACTTGCGGTATTCATTCAGCGTGGTTGCGCCGATGGCTCGCAGTTCGCCGCGCGCCAGCGCCGGCTTCAGCATGTTGCTGGCGTCGATGGCGCCTTCAGCGGCGCCCGCCCCCACCAGCGTGTGCAGCTCGTCGATAAAGAGAATGATTTCTCCATTCGACTCCTCAATTTCTTTCAGCACAGCTTTGAGACGGTCTTCGAACTCGCCGCGATATTTTGCGCCGGCCAGCATCGACCCCAGGTCGAGCGAAATTACGCGCTTGTCTCTAAGGCTCTCAGGCACGTCGCCGGAGACGATGCGCCGCGCGAGTCCCTCTACGATGGCGGTTTTGCCAACGCCAGGCTCGCCGATCAGCACGGGATTGTTCTTGGTGCGCCGCGAGAGCACCTGGATTACGCGGCGAATTTCTTCATCGCGGCCAATCACGGGGTCGAGCTTGCCGCGCCGTGCCAGCTCGTTCAAATCCTTGGCGTATTTTTCAAGCGCCTGGAACTTGCCTTCGGGATTCTGGTCGATAACACGCTGCGAGCCGCGCACCGCGGTGAGCGCCTTCAGAATGGCCTCTTTGGTGGCGCCCAACTCGACAAGAGCGTCGCGGGCCGCATCGCCTTTCTGGTGCGCGATACCCAGCAGCAGATGCTCGGTCGACACGTACTCGTCTTTGAAGTTCGAGGCTTCTTTAAAGGCCTGGTCTAGGACGCGGGTGAGCGCCTGACTCATGCCAGGCTGGTTCGACGCTCCCGCAACGCGAGGCAGTTTTTCCTCAATCTCGTGCAGGCCGGCCTCAAGCCGCTGAATAGGTACACCGATCTTCTCAAGCACGGCGGGGATCACGCCCTCGCGGTCCTCAACCAGGGCGAGCAGCAGATGCGCAGGCACGATCTCGGGGTTGCCGAGTTCAGTGGCGCGGTTGCGCGCAGCCTCGATCGCCTGCTGCGACTTGACGGTGAATTTGTCCCAACGAATGGCCATTGCTTTTAGCTCCTAGCTTCTAGCTCCTAGCTCCTGGCTCCTAGCTTGATCCTGTCGGGGAGCCAGCGTCCAGTAGCACTTTCAAATCCAGGATTCAAAAATCTGCGATACGGATAAACAAATGCGCCGGGCGGAAGCTTGTCGCTTTCCCACCCGGCGCGTCTCTAATGATGCTGACCGCGCGAACACAGTTAGCTGGAAGCTAGAGGCTAGCAGCTCGTCCTTACGCCGCCAGCGATTTGCCGATGTTGACCTTGATCTGCCTGGGCTGGGCTTCGGGCTTCTTTTTGAGCTCGAGCTTCAGCACGCCGGCAGTGTAGCTGGCGCCGACGTTCTCAGTGTCGACCGTGTTCGGCAGCGTAAAGGAGCGGTAGAAGCTGCCATAGCGCCGCTCGATGCGATGGAAGTTCTCTTCCTTTTCTTCCTTTTCGAACTTGCGCTCGCCCTTGACGGTCAGCGTGTGGTTTTCCACGCGGACGTCAAGATCCTTCTCTTCGATGCCCGGCACTTCGAGCTTGAGAACCACTTTGTCGCTGTCCTCGTAGACGTCGACGGCCGGAGTGAAGCTGGCCGTGGTCAACGGTCCTTCGGCTTCGTTCATGCCACGGAAAAGAGAGTTGACGCGGTTCTGCAGGGTAGCAACTTCAAGGAACGGGTCCCAACGAGTGATTGCCATACTGATTTCCTCCAATTGAATCCAAGATTCGTGGGTGGGGCGGGGAGTTCCAACTCCCAGCCGCTCAACCTATCTGATGAAACTATAGCATATATGATTCATAAAATCTTAGCGTAATACGCTAATATATTGGAAACAAGTAGATAAGTGACTGTTTTTGTTTTACTTATAGACACAAAGATTCCAGTCCGCGAGGCTTGACAAGGCTCTGCGGCCCCGGACCTGAGTGGTTTTGCAGGCTGGGATCAGCTTAAGCGCCGGGCTCAGGGCTCCGCCGCAGGCCGGGTGAGGGTAAGGACGGTAATGTCGTCCTCCTGGCCAAAAGCCTGGGCGGCAGCGGCGATCTGTTCGACAGACTGGCTGCTGATTTCGCGGGTCCGTTCAAACCCGAATAGTTCTCCTGCGGAGTTCCGGGCCTCAACCACGCCGTCGGAAAGCAGCGTGAGCCGGTCGCCTGGATTCAAGCGGAAGTGGGTCTCAGGGTATTCCGCGCTGGGAACCAAACCGAGCGGAAAGCCGGACTCCAGCTCAATTTCACGGCCGTTGCAGTAGGGCGACAGGTGGCCGGCATTGGCGAACGTAACGGAACCGTCCGGCGCAACCCGAAGCGCGCAACAGGTAACAAAGCCCCCCTGCGAATTGCGACTAATGCCGCGATTGAGCGCCTGCAGCATGAGCGCCGGCGCCAGCTCTGGCAATGCACGGAAAGCTCCGACGATTGCAGCGACGGCGAGAGCAGCGGGCAGTCCCTTGCCGCTTACATCTCCGACCGCAATCAGCAGGCTGCCGTCCTGGGAGGCGCGCACTTGATAAAAGTCGCCGCCCACATGTGCAGCCGGCAGGTACGCGCTCTCAATAATGAAGCCTGGAGTATTGATGGCCGGCTGCACAAGCTGCCGTTGCACCTGGCGCGCGGCCTCGAGTTCCGCCTCATTGTGAGCCTGCTCGCGGTTAACGCGCGCAAAGCGGAAGAACATGACGATGGCGATGGCCGCGAGATAAAGCAGGTTGGCCACGTCAGGCGGCTGGAAGCGAAGCTGGCCCACGGGTATGAGCGAATCGAGAAAGTCGAGGCGCCGCCATCCCAGCACGATCGAAGCAAAGCCGATGTCAAAGAGCGAGTTCGCCGTCAACGGCAGAAGGCTAGGAACAATCAGCCAACCGGCCTCACGATTGCCGCGCCGGTACCAGACGAGCAGCAGGGCGGTGAGAATGAAGGCTGCCGGGACGGTGATCGCCGCTTCAATCAACGAATAGGTGTCAGTTGGGAAGCGGCCGGTCCAACACAAAACGTCGAGGATCCACGGCAGCAGCAGCGCGACCTGATAGATTCGCAACGCGCGGCCCGGGCGCTTGCCCACGAAGCTGAAGGTAAATTCAATTTGAAGAATCGTGAAAACGTAGACCAGCGGGTCCGACCCGAGAAAGTTGAGCGAAGTGGGCACGACGCCGGTCAGCTGCAGGTTCCACACCCCATTGGCAAGGCCCACGATGAACAGGTACAGCCCGAGAAGAAGGTATTCGCGGCGCCCGTCGCGGCCGGGGTAGAGGCAGAGCGCGCCGATGGCAGCAAAGCAGAGGAGAAGATTAATGCCAAGTGACGGCCAAAGATCGTTGAGACGGTCGGTCTGAAGAGATGCACGCTCGTATTCGATTGCGGTGGGCTGCCCCAGCGTGACCGACAGGAAAAGCGGAAAGTTGTAGGCAACGTAGTTGGGGGGCGCGTGCGTGCGCAGTGCGATTGTGAAATCGCCATTGTCATTTTGAAGGGCAAAGACTCTCTCGACGGGCCTGTAGACATTGAATGCGGAATTGATGCTTGCACTGTTTATGCGAACGCCGTTGACATACAGCTCGTAAGTGCCGACGCCGCCTTCCAGCAGCAACCGTACCTCGGGGTAATCCGGCCCCACCACTACGTGTTTGCGGTACCAGCTCCAGCCAATTCTGGCAGGGCCCATGTCTTCGAGATCGACGGTTTTCCAGGTGCTCGAGTCGAAGTCCGGCTTGGCCCAGGCCAGGTTGTCACCGTCATGTTCGGCCCAATCCTCGTTAAGCTCGATAAGCCCCGATCGCCATTGCGTAAGCGGCGCGGCCTGCGCATTTGGAGCCGGCGCGGCCTGCCCAGACACATGCCCGCACATTGCAAACAAGGCCGCGATCAGCAGCAGGGATCTACGCATGCATGACCTCCGCAGGTGCGAATGTGAGGGTCAAAACGGTGATGTCGTCCTCCTGGCCGAATCGCTCCGCTGTTTTAGCGATCTGGTCGGCAGTTTGCGAACTGATTGCCGCGGTTCGCTCGAAGCCAAACAGCTCGCCCTGCGCATTGCGGGCTTCGACAACGCCGTCGGTGAGGAAGGTGAGCTGGGCGCCAGGCGGAAGATGGAGCGTGGATTCCGCGTAGGTTGACTCGGAATGCACACCGAGTGGCAGGCCATTTTCGAGCATAAGCTCTTTGCCGTCGACATAGGGAGCAAGATGGCCGGCATTGGCGAGCACCACTGTGCCATTCGGTGCTATCCGAGCCACAAGGCAGGTTACAAATCCGTTGCGAAGGTTGCCGGCGAGGGATCGGTTGAGCGTGCGCAGCACCTCGGCAGGAGAACAGGTCGAGAGCGTCCGTAGCGATCCGACGATCGCGGAGACGGTCATCGCAGCGACCAGCCCCTTTCCACTCACGTCGCCTACCACTACCAGGATCTCCCCGTCTTTTTCCGGCAACACTCGGTAGAAGTCTCCGCCGACCTGGGCGGCGGGATGATACTCGCTTTCGATCTGGAAACCCGCCACCGGGGGCGGTGGAATAACCAACCGTTGCTGTACTTCGCGGGCAGCGTCGAGCTCGGCCGTCACCCGTGCGTGATCGAGGCTGATGTTGCGATGGCGGAATAAAAGGACCGGGCCGATGGAAACCAGGAAGAAGAACATCGACAGATCGTCATATTCAAAACTGAAGCGCCCGACAGTGAAATCGTGGAACCACGGAATGGTAAGCCCGAGTACTTCGAATCCGCTGGCCAGCACAAATGAAGGCAGCAACAGGCCAGCCTCTCTGTTTCCGCGTCTCCATCTCCATCCAAGAAAACCCAGCGAGCCGGCGATGAAGGGAAATTGAACTAAGAGCAGCAGCCATTGGAACTCCTGGTCGCGCACGCGGGGCAGCCATGCGAACACCTCGCTCAAGAATGGCAGGCCAACGAGGACTGCGACCGTCAGCAGCAGGATCTGATAGCCACGCATCCAACGGTTGAGACGAACCCCCGTGAAGGCGGCAATGAAGCCAACCAATGGGGCGTAGCGGCCGATCATCCCAAGAGCGTCTGTCAGCGGGGTCGCAGCGTGTGGAAACAGCGGGTACACCCCGGAAAAGACCGACTCCAGCGACATCGTCCCGTCGAGAAAAAGAAAGGCCGCGAACCACAGGTACTCGGGTGCGCTACGGTCGTTGCTGAAGACTAGAAGCAGAATCACGCCGCCGAGCAGCTCGCCGGCACATAGCAACGCTTGAAGTAAATCCTGGTACAAGTGAGCAGCGTCAGTAGCTGTGCGTGTATCCTCCAGCACCGGTGCGCGGCCGAACAACACTTCACCGCTGCGCGGGAGTCTCGCTGCTCCACCGGAGGGCCCGGCAATGCGAAAGTCAACCTGGGCCCCATTGGCGGGCAGATGTATCAGCAGCCAGCGCCGCGCGGCGCTGCTTGTGCGGGGCCAGCGGGCGCAGTCGGCGGCAAGCTGGCCGTTCACAAAAACCTGGCAATCTTCGGCGTTGGGATTTACCAGCAAGGCTGGATTGGAAATGGCTTCATCGGAAGTCACGGTAGCGTGGAGCCAAACCACCTTGGGCCCCTGGGCCGGGGAGTGGCCCTGGCTGAGCCAGTAAGGGCGGCCGGGGCGAGAATCGGCCGAGGAGTGTGGCCAGCCCGGTGGATCGCCTTCGTCGAGAAGCCATGGACCGTCGAGACCGGCCGGTCCGGCCGCGCCATGGGCGACAATCACCTGGGCGCGATCAAGAAGCGCGAACGCGTGCAGCATGAGTGTCAGCGCAAAAACATCCCGGGCGCGGCGCAACAGGTGCGGCTTGCTACGCATGGAGCACCCCCGCCGGACCAAAGGTGAGCGTAAGGACGGTGATGTCGTCTTCCTGACCGAAAGCCTCGGCCGCATCGGCCAACGCTGCTCCGCCGGTGCTGGACCGAAGATGCTGTGCGATCCTTTCGAAGCCGAAGAGCTGGCCGTGAGAGTTTTGCGCTTCGACCACGCCGTCGGTCATCAGCAGGAGAGAATCGCCCGCTTTGAGGTTGAACCGTGAGGAAGGGAATTCAATGCCGGTGACTGCGCCTAGAGGCAGCGCGCCTTCGATTGCCATCTCTTTTCCATTCAAATACGGCGGCAAGTGGCCGGCGTTCACCAGCGTTGCGCTTCCATCTTGATCGATATGCAGAGCGAGGCAGGTGACGAGACCTCGGCCGTAGAGCCGGTCGTTCAGCAAGGCAAGAATGCGCGCAGCGTCTGAGGTGAACGTGGCCGCGGTGCGCACAGAGCCAACCATGAGCGTGGCCAGCATTCCGGCCTCGATGCCTTTGCCGGCCACATCGCCGATCACCAGCAGCAGGCTGCCGTCGGGCTGCGGCAGCACCTGGAAAAAGTCGCCGCCGACTTCGCGCGAAGGACGGTACTCGCTCTCAATGGAAAAGCCGGGCGTCGCAGGCAAGTGAGCTGGGATGAGGTACTGCTGCACATCGCGAGCGGCGTGAATCTCTCCCGCGAACAGGGCGCGCTCTTCAGTCACCTGCCGCTGGTCACGGAAAAGCAGGCCGAGAAGAGCGGTGATCACGCCAGCGGTTGTAAAAGCGCGCACCTCAAGCAAGGGAACGCCCCAGGTATGGAAGACGTTTGGAATGCCGGGTAAAGGTATGGCCGTCATCTCCGCCAGAAACCACAACAGGTCGGCTGTCATCCAGAGCATGGAAAGAAAGGCGAGCGGCCGTACGCGGCGCGGAATCTTGCGATAGGGCCAAAAGACTACAAACACCGAGCACGACAGCACAATGTGGAGACAGAGTGACAAAGGCCGGACGAACAGAACGTGCAATGTGCCGAGCCACGCCGCAGCGCTTGAGGTAATGAATACATCAACCGCATTGGGCCAGTAGCAACAGCAGTTGATGACGATGAGGGTCCAGATGAAAGGACCCGGTCTGCGATTGGCCAGCGCGAAGAAGAACGGATACTGCGTAGCGGTAAGAGTGATGTTTCCGGCCAATACAACGAATAGGCAGACGGCAATTGGATAGGGCAGATAGGCAGCAGTTGCCAGCTCATTCAGGCGGATTGCGGCGAGCGAGAGACACGCGGCGCTGAGAAGAAGAAACTCGCTGCGGCTGCGATCGTAGAGATAGAGGAAGATAAGGATCATCGCCAGCACCCCGACGATGCCGAAACAAGCAGCCGGTCCGAAATAGCGGGAGGCCCCCGTGAGAACCGCGCGCGCCCTTATGGCATCGAGGATCGAGGCGTCGCCTATGCGCAACTCAAAGCCGCCGGTAACAAGCCCGTTGATGGGACCGCTATTGGTGAGCAGGACACGATTGCCAACCCGCAATGCGACGGTTGAGGGACCCGAGGGAACCTGGCCGGAGGCAACCGGAAAAATGCGGATGGCATTCAGGTCAAAGCTGCCTCGGTCGATATCTCCCGCACTGCCTATTGGCGCACCGTTGAGATAAAGCTGGTATGCGTCGTAAAACAAAATTTCAAGTGCGGGATGCGCAAGCGGGGGCAGCGCACTCAAGTCGGCATGGCAGCGAATCCAGAACCTCGAATCCCCGGTCTGTCTACTCCATGTATTGAAGGGCTGCCAGTTATTCTCGTCGATGACGGGCGCGGCCCATGCAGTGTTATCGCCGGCATGCCACACGCAATGTTGCGGCGCGATGGTCACGACCGATTGCGCGGCGGCTACGCATTGAGAAGCGAGCGGCGTCGCGCAAACCAGCGAAATTAGAATCAGCTTACGCATGAACCACCTCGACGGGCACATAACTTAGTGTGAGTACGGTTATGTCGTCGTCCTGCCCAAACTCCTGCGCTGCGTGAGCTATTTGATCGGCGGATTCGGTTGAGATCGCCGCAGCCCGCTCGAATCCAAAGAGAGCCCCGGATACGTCACGCGCCTCAACCACGCCGTCGGTCAAGAGCGTGAGCTGCTGTCCTGGCTTCAAGCTGCATTGAATCTCGGTATAGGTCGAGTTGGCGGCCAGTCCAAGCGGCAATCCGCTATCGACGGCGAGTTCAACGCCATCGATATAGGGCGCGAGATGCCCGGCGTTTGCTGCCGTTAACGTGCCGTCGGCGTCTGCTCGCAATGCCAGGCAGGTGGTAAATCCACCTTGACTGCGCGCCAGCATGCGCTGGTTCATGGCCGCCAGAATCTCGCCGGGCCTCTGCGTGTAATGCGCCAGCGTGCGCACCGTGCCCACCAGCAGCGAGACGGTCATCGCGGCGGGCATGCCTTTGCCGCTCACGTCGCCGATCACGGCCAGAATGCCCCCATGATCGAGTGCGACAATTTGAAAGAAATCCCCGCCCACTTCACCGGCAGGCCTGTACACGCTCTCGATCGCAAATCCCGGCACGTCCGGGATATCGGCCGGAATCAGGATCTGCTGCACCACGCGCGCATTCTGAAATTCCCGCTCCATCGCCAACTGGCGTCGCGAATTCTCCGCAGTGTACCGGTTGACCGCGTAGGCGAGGACGATGAGCAACAGAGTGCCGCTGATGTTGGGAGCGGTAACGGGGCTGCCGAAGATCGTAAACAGCGGCTCGGCGATGGTGTTGCCAATGGTCCAGTGGGTGAAGCGGCTGCCTTGCCCGAGCGAGACGCTGGCGACGAAAAGAGATTGCGCGGTCAATGCAACGATGGCCACCATCCAGCGCGCCCAATCGAGGCGCTGACGGCGTACCAGCGCGAGCCCGATGAGATAGAAGGGAATGACCTCAAAGACCGTGTAGACTGCGGTGAATGCGCCGTCGGCCCACTGCCAGGGCTCCGGGTGGAATCCGGCCATGCCGATGCCTGTGAATGCGTCGGGCAGACTGACGGTCATCTCGATGATGGCCGCGATTTTTACCAGCCGCTTGAGCCGGGTATCGCCGCGCAGATCGAGGAGCCACAAAAGCAGGAACCAGAGCGACACGTCCCCCAGATTGAAAAGGGGCGTGGTGCCAGCGGCCTCCATGCCGTGCGAAAGCGGCACGAGATTCGCATCGAACAGGGGCATGAGTGCGCGGCTGAGGGCGTAGCCCGCCATCCAGAGCAGGAGCCACTGCCCGCGGTTGCGTAACCAGAAGGCCAAGCAGAGAAGGCCGACCAGCGCAAAGAGCAAGTCGAGAGCAAGGCTCAATTGCTGGCCGCGGAGCCAGTTGTAGTTCCATGAATCGAGCGCCGCTTCGACGGCCTGCGGGCTGCCCAGAGTCGGTGGCGCCTCAAACCCGCCCTGCAGGCCGGTATCGTAGGAGCCGAAGCCATCTTTCCAGACGCGTACCGCCAGCACACCCGCCTCGCGCGGGCCGAGATCGAAGCTGCGTGGCTCCGGGTTCTGCCACAGATTCCCTTCCGGCGGCAGCTTGCCGAATGTGCCCACGAGGCGGCCATTCCAGTAAACCTGGTAGCTGTCGTCCACACTAGGAACGAGCAGGCTGATGGTCTCCGGCGCACCGGGCGCGAAGGCCACATGAAGTCGATACCAGCCAAAGCCTTCAGTATTGGGATGGCCCTGCGCGCCCCACGGTCTGGTTGCCGAAAGCTGCTCCCACGATGAGTCGTCGAACGCCGGCGAAGCCCACGCCGGGGCGTCGCCGATATGAAACTGCCACGGGCCGTCGAGCGAAACTGCGCCGCCATCGAGCCTTAAAGGAGCGACGGCGGTTGGCGCCGGCGCCGCAATGCCGCGCGCGGCCGTCGAGGGCGGTGCAATGGGCGTTTGCGCGGTGAGAAGAAGGGGAGCTGCACACACAATTCCCAACGCGTAAACCTTGCAGCGGGGAAGCATGGCGTGAGGATATCGCATCGCATTTTGAATGCGATAGGAAAATCAGGCGTTGGCCATCTCGGGAGCAATCAGCCGCGTGTTCCCCTTCACTCCAACGCCCAGCCGGGTCACCGTGAGAACGGTGATGTCGTCCTCCTGACCGAACTGCACTGCTACCCCTGAAGCCGCTGCCGCGCCGGGGCGCGTCGAGAATAGAGCATTGAGCCGTTCGAAACTGAAAATCTCGCCCTTCGCGTTGCGCGCTTCCAGGAGCCCATCGGTGTACATGGCAATGTGGTCGCCCTCGCGCAGGTCGAGATGAGTTTCAGGGTACGCCACGTTGGGGAGGACGCCCAGCGGAAGCGAGCCTTCCATCTCCAGCTCATTCCTGTTGAGAAAGGGCGCGGGATGACCCGCGCTGGCTATCGCGCAATGCCCATCGGTATCAATTCGCAGCGTCACGCACGTGGTAAAACCGCCATCAAGTCTCCCGAACAGACGCTGGTTCAATTCGGCCAGCAGCTTGCTGGGGCTCGAAGTGAATTTGGCCGCCGTGCACACCGTGCCCACAATGAACGAGACCGCCATGGCAGCCTTGAGCCCCTTGCCGCTCACGTCGCCCAGCACGATGATCGTTGAGCCGGTGTTGGCCCCTTCGAGAGGGATGATCTGGAAAAAGTCGCCCCCCACCTCATGTGCGGGACGATATGCGCTCGTAACGGCAAAGCCCTGCACCTCGGGAAGCCTCTTGGGAATGAGCACGTGCTGCAACTCGCGCGCGCTCTTCAGTTCCTGCTCCATGGTGCCCTGGCGGTGCATCGTGTCCTGCAGGGTCCTGAACACCGCATAGATAATGGCAAAGAGCAGCAGTGTCTGTGCAATCTGCTGCAAGGTAAAAGGGTTTCCGGCAAGGGTGAACAGAGGCTGTTGAATCTTCTCTGAGAGAGTCCAATGCGTGAACCGGCTGCCTTGCTCCGAGGCGATGCGGATGGCGAAAATCATCTCGGACAAGAATGCGGTAATGGCCACGGCCCACCGGGCCGGGTCGAGCCGTTTACGAAAGGCGTAGGCCAGCAGAAGAAAGGGCAGCATCTGCGTGGTGGTATTGGCCGCGGTCAGGATTCCGTCGGCCCATTGCGCCACCAAGGTGATTCTGGGGTTGCTCCAATCGAGCAGGGTGAGCGCACCATCGAGCGAGGTCACCGTGATGTTGATAATCGTCAGCTCCAGCGCCAGCGACACAAGGTTGCGTTGACGATCGAGATCGAGCAAATAGATAAGCAGGAACCAGAGACCGATATCCTGCATGCCTAGAACTGGCTGCAGAAGGCCGATGGCCAGGTTAAACGATAGAGGGAGATGCAGGCCGACCAGAAAAACGGCGATTGTTGGAGACCCTGCAAAAATGGCCATGGCCAGCAGAACGTGGCGGGAGCGGTCGCGAAACCAGGCCAACAGGCTCAGGATCATCAACAGCCCATACAACGATCGCAGCGCGAAGTCGTATTGGCGGCTGCGCAGCCACTGATAATCGATGCTGGCCTTAAGGGCCACTATGTCCTGGGGGCTGCCGGCGACCGGCGCCGAATAAAATCCGCCGATGGCCTCCTTATCGAAACTGGCAAGTGGCGCCTTCCACACGCGGACCGCCAACACACCGTCGCGTACCGGCCCGAGGTTCAGAATCTGCGGCGCCTGGGAATAGTAGTAAAGCGGCTTGGGAGGCATTCTTCCGTTGTGGCCCACCAAGCGGCCGTTCCAGAAAACCTGGTACGCATCGTCGACATGGCGAATTAGAAGATAGAAATCCTGCGATCCGCCCGGCGCTGGCCCAAAACTGATGTGCTTCCGATACCAGCCGTAACCCGTGTACGAAGGGTGACCCTGCGCGCCCCACGGCTGGTCCACCGAGATTTGTTCCCAACCGTTGGTTCCCGTGGCGTCAGCCGTTTGCGGCATGGCCCACGCGGGGTCGTCGCCGGCGTGGAATTGCCACGGGCCGTCGAGCGCCGACGTGCCTCGGCCAAGGTCGTGCACCTGAAGAACCGTCGGCTGAATCTGGGCCTGGGATGATGCTGTGATTACAAGGACGGCAACTGAAAGCAGTCCCTGCAGAAAACGTTCGCAGCGGGGAAGCATGGGGTGAGCATATCGCATCGCGTTTTGAATGCGGTAGCAAATTCCTTCAGCACGAGGGATTTTGTGCGGCAACCTCTAAAATGAAGCGTTATGGCACATTTCCTGGGCATTGCGCCCGACCTTACCTGGCGCTGGATCTGGCTGGTCACGGCTTCATTCCTGGCCGGCGTGCTGAACGCCGTGGCCGGAGGAGGGTCGTTTCTATCGTTCCCGGCCATGCTGGGAATGGGCGTTTTACCCGTCCAGGCCAACGCCACAAATACGGTCGCCATCTGGCCCGGGCAGCTCACATCAATCGCCGCATACCGCAATGAAGTGCGCGCCAACCTGGCGCTGGCTTGGATCATGGGTCTGGCCGGACTGGTCGGCGGCACCGCCGGCGCGGTGGTGCTGCTGAATACGCCGCAGAAAACGTTTCTGCACCTGGTGCCATGGCTGCTCCTGGGCGCTGCCTCAATCTTCGCGGTTAGCGGGCCGGTGTCGCGCTGGATCGAACGCCGCAAGGGATCGATCGTCGGCGCAACCCACGCACCGCGCCGCCTTCCTGTCTTTATCGCCACCGTCGCGGTCTGTTTTTATATCGGATATTTTGGAGCGGGAGCGGGGTTCCTCATCATCACTCTGCTCTCACTTTTCGGTTTCCAGGACCTGAATACGATTAACGCGCTCAAGGTGGTAGCCACCACGCTGGCCAACGGCATCGCCTTCACCATCTTCATTGTCGGTGGGCAGGTGGTGTGGCGATATTGCCTTGCGTCGATGATCGCTGCGGCCATCGGTGGTTATGCTTCTGCCAGCGTTGCCCGGCACATTCCGCAGCGAGTACTGCGCGCCAGCGTGGTGGCCATCGGGCTGGGCATGGCGGCGTGGTTCTTTGTGAGGCAGTGAGCAGAGGCAGCTTCTGGCCTCTAGCTTCTAGCCGCTAGCTTCTAGCCTCTAGCTTCTAGCCTCTAACTTCTGGCCTCTAGCTTTTAGTTCTCCGCCACCGAGGAGTAATGAAGAATCTCCTGTTCAGCGCGTTCGACGAAACTAGCAGCAAGCAGCCCGCAGCAAGCAGCTAGGAGCTGGAAGCCAGGAGCTAGCAGCTAGCAGCAAGCATCCAGCAGCAAGCAGCTAAAATAGACTTATGACCCACGAAGGCATACGCTTCGCGTCGAAAGAAGAACAGGCAAAGCAGGAGGCCGAGAGCCAGCCGCTGCCGCGGATTGCCGTGACGCCCGACAAGGTGCGCGTGCTGCTCACTGAAGGCAAGGGCCTTGAGATCGATTGGCAAGACGGGCACCGCAGCGCATGGAGTTTTGCCTGGCTGCGCGAGGCCTGCCCCTGCGCCACCTGCGTGGAACAGCGCAACCTTGAGGGCCGCAAGCCCGGCGAGGCCAAGCCGAAAAACACTGTGCTGCTGCCCATGTATACGCCGCCGCCCAAGCCGGCCAGCGCGCACGCCGTGGGCCGCTATGCAATTCAATTCAACTGGCAGGATGGGCACAACGGCGGCATCTACTCATGGGAGTATCTGCGCCGCATGTGCCAGTGCCAGGAATGCCGCTTCAGCCGCGAAGAAGCCGAAGGCACGCCGAACTAGCCTCCTGTCCCACATAACAGCCAGTCACGGTGTTTTGAAAGGGCACGACTTTAGTCGTGCCGCAGGGCTCAAGAACGAAGGCGGCTTTAGCCACTGCGGGGTGTTTTTTCGAACACAGAGTTGCACAGAATAACGAGAAAAACCAAACCAGCCTCCCCAGCGCATCCTTGCAGCCTCAATTTGCACCAGTCACACCACAGCTCGAATTGGTGAAACCGCATGTCAATAATCAAGATCGATCGTCGCAATTTTGTCGCCGGCACTCTGGCTGCCGCAACTCTACCCGCGTTAAACAAAATAGCGCGAGCGGCTGAAGTCACTGCTGCGCCGCAAGCCAAACCCTCCGCCGACATTCTTGCCTGGCAGGACCTTGAGATCGGCATGTTCGTGCACTTCGCACCAAACACTTTTCAAGACAAGGAAGGCGACGATCTCTCCACTCCGCTGAGCGCAATCAATCCCGACATCGATACCGACAACTGGGCCCGGTGCGCTATGAATCTCGGTGCGCGCTACATCGTCTTCGTGGCCAAACACGCCGGCGGCTTCTGCATGTGGCAAACTGAAACCACTCCTTACTCCATCGGTCACACTCCATGGAAAAACGGCAAAGGCGATGTGCTTGCCGATCTCTCCGCATCGTGCCGCAAACACGGCCTCGGCCTGGGCGTTTATCTTTCGCCGCGCGACGACTACTTCGGCGCAAATGTTGGCGGCGTCTGCAAAGATCCAAGCCGCCAGCCTGCCTACAACGCCATGTACCGTCAGCAACTCACCGAGGTGCTCACGCGCTACGGCCAAATGGTTGAGGTATGGTTCGATGGATCGAGCGTTGTGCCCACCTCCGACCTGGTGCGCAAATACGCTGCCCACGCCGCCATCTTCCAGGGCCCCGACGCCACCATCCGTTGGGTCGGCAACGAAATGGGATTTGCGCCCTACCCGCTTTGGGATACCGAATCGGAGGCCGATGCCCGCAGCGGTATCTCGACTTCGCTGCACAGTGACCCCGACGGCGCTGCGTGGGTTCCCGTCGAGTGCGACGTATCCATTCGCCGCCCCGACTGGTTCTGGAGCACCACCAACGAGCGCAATCTCATGACCCTCGATCAACTCATCGAGGTCTACTACCGGTCGGTAGGGCGCGGCGCACAGCTTCTCCTCAACATTCCCGCCGATCGGCGCGGCCACATGCCCGATGCCGACTTTGCCCGCGCCCGCGAGTTTGGAGACGAGATCCGCCGCCGCTTCGGCAAGAGCGTTGCCGAGACTTCGGCTACCGGTGCGCGCATCGAACTGCCAATCTCAAACGCGGGGGCAGTCGTCGATCATGTGATTTTGCAAGAGGACTGCCGCTTCGGCCAGCGCGTTCGCGCCTTCCGTCTCGAAGGCCTCGCCGGCGGACAATGGAGTGAGATTTATTCAGGCAGCTCCATCGGCCACAAGCGCATCGTCCCATTTGCCGCGCAGCCGTTTACCGCACTACGCCTGGTCGTAACTGAATCCGCAGGCGAGCCGCGGCTGCGCCGATTTGCCGCCTTCCACACTGGCGCGACTCTTCCTGCTAACTGGGACGCACCCGCGCGCGCCGGCGCCGACGATGAAGTTGGTCGCTGGCAGAACGGAAAGTTCGAGATAGATCTGACCGACCATATCAAGGATGCCGCGCAGTACCGCGTTCGCTTTATGCCTGAGAATGGCCGCGTCACCGCCATCGGCCAGTGCCAGCTTCTACTCGGCGGCGCGCCCGCTTCTCACCTGGTGCGGCCCGATCCCACTGCGCCGAACAGCCTGATTCTGACCATGACCGAAATCGGCCAGAAAGTCCTCCTAAGCGGAACAGTAGCGGGCGCTGAGCGCGGCGCCATCCTGCTCGAAAAAATGTAAGCTGCTCCGCGCAGAGCATCTCTCATTACAGTGCGAAGTTGTGTGCCCCTTCCCCGTACGGTGGAGTAGTTCCCTCGTTCCCTCGTTCCCTTGGCCCCTCGTTCCCTGCCTCTAAAATCCCCGCGTATGCAGCCAGAACACCACCGCCGAAGCCACCAGGCAATAGATTCCGAACCAGTGCCAGCGGTCTGACTCAAGCCAACTGCTCAACCATTTGAGCGCGAGCAGTCCGGCGATGAACGAGAACGCCATGCCCAGCAGGCTGGTCGCGACGGCGCCATGCAGGTCGATAGGCGTGCCGGCGAGGCGTGCGTCGTGCGCCGCGCGAATCAACCGCATGGCCTCCATCAGCACCACGGGCGGAGTAAGCACTACGGCCAGCGCAAAGCTGAAGCGCTCGGCCGGCTCTTTGGCTGCACCGGTCAACATGCCTGCGGAGATGGTCGCGCCCGACCGCGAGAATCCGCGAAACGGTAGCGCCAAACCTTGCACCAATCCCATCCATCCGGCTTGATAGAGTGATAGAGTTCCTTCGCCCGAGGACCGGTTGCCGGCGATCACAGATTCGCGGTGTCTTTCGCGCAGGCCCGCAATCAGGATCAGCACTCCGGCTGCGGCCAGTGCCGGCGCAATCAATTCGAGATGGCTGAAGAGGTCCTCGATCTGCGCTTTGGGTGCGCCCTTGAAGAGCGTATGCTCGATGAGCTTCTTCAGCGCTTCTCCCACGATGGCTGTCAGCAGCGTGGACCATACGATCAGAATCGCAAAGCGGCGGAATGCGTCGCGGCTGGAGAAATAAAAACGCTTCCACGTCTGCCAGAAGTACACCAGCACGGCAAACATGGTTCCCGTATGCAGCATCACCAGCAGCAGCGTCATCTGCGGCGACGAGGGATCGAGCCCCATCAGCTTTTCGGCGACAACAACGTGCGCCGAGCTTGAAACCGGAAGCAATTCGGCGAGACCCTGGATGATGGCAAGAATAATGACGGAAACAATCGACATGAATCCAGTTTACCGGTGCCTCGAAGCCATGCGCGGGCCGGGTATCCTCCGTTGGAGGTCGCCCTGAAAGGGAACGACGTTACAGCTTGATGAAAAAGGCCTGCAAAGAGAGTCGTGTAACAAGTCCGCTACTGGTATATCCGACCCGACGGAGATGAAACTGTGCCCCATCCATCGAGCGCTTCTTGCTCGATGGGTGGGAGACCACAAAGGCCAGCCATCGCCGAACCCCGCCTTGTTTCTTTTTAGGGCACGGCTTCACAGGCTGCTGAAAAACTCGCCGGGATGAGGCCTTGTATCAGGGCGCGAGTTAACTCGCGCCGATAAAGCTCCCAAAATGAGTCTGGGCTTCAGCCCTTGCTGCGTATGCCATTGGGACGTTGCTTCATTGAACGAGTTTTTCTGCAGCCACTTCAGCCGGGCTACAAACGCTTCTCTTTCAGCGTCGAGGTTTATTGAAGACTGCATAGGGAGTATCAGGCGAGCGCGCCGTAGGCGCAGCGGTTGTTAGCCTCGCGCTTCAGCGTGGGGAAAGGGGATCGCTCAAAACTCCGGCGGAGTCCCGTAGGGACGGCGCACGAACATTTTTTGCAGGGACGAACAAATCCAAACGCTTATGCCTGTCTCGCGGCACGGCTGAAGCCTTGCCCGTTCAATACCGCGTTGGTGCAAACCTGCTCTACCGATGCGCGCTCTCAGCTCGCCAGAAATCGCTGCTCAAGTTGGTCGAGAATTCCGTCGGTGCCGTCGCAGAGGCCCGAGTGAACCGGCGACGTCTGAATGATGGTGCTGCGAGCGGAGACCAGCCAGTGAAAGCGCTCGCGTTGCGAGAGCAGGGCGATCGGGCCAGCCGCTGAGTCTCCCGCGCAAACGCGTTCGATTGCGGTGAGGTGATCGCGAACCAGCGCAATATCGGTGTCGGGCCACAGCGCGTTCAGTCGTTGCTCATCGAGCCGGATGCGCGCGGCAAGGAACTTCATCTCAAGACTGAACGCAATCACGCCGGCGTTAATGAACTCCTGCCGCTCAACGCGCGGCACAACGCGCACGATTGCGTAATCAAACGACGCGGGCATGGGCGCGAATCGCCTCCTCTTCGAAGATAGGGGATGCCGCCAGCCTGCGCAGGAAAAAATCGATGTAAGTGGCCCGGATTTCTTCAGGATCGACGCCGGGCTGTGCCGCGCTTAACCAATCGTTGGGTACGCCGGCAAGGATTTCTGTGAAGATCGCCGCATCGAGCCGCTGCTGAGCGATCTGCGACGCCGCAGGAATCTCGGTAGCCCAGGGCAGCAGAATGTGCTGCGCAATCTCAGCAAACGGCGAGTCAATCTTTTTGGGCATCGTCGCCCAATCGTGATGGAAGTAGAGCGCCGCGCCATGGTCGATGAAATAAGGCTTGCGATGCCACATCAACAGATTGGCATTGCGCGGCGTGCGGTCTACATTCTGCGTGAACGCGTCGAACCACACGGCGAGTGAGGCCACTTCATTGGCGATCTTGTCATTGGCCGCGCGGTCAAACATGGTTGAGCCGGGCAGATAATCGAGCGCGAGGTTCAGCCCGGCGCTCTTTTTAATCAGCTCGCGAATTTCGTAGTCCGGCTCGTTGCGGCCCAGTGCGTCATCGACTTGAGCAAACACGATCTCGGGAATACTGAGGCCGAGTGCGCGCCCGATCTCCCCGGCAACCAGTTCGGCCACCAGCGCCAGCGCACCCTGGCCCGCACCGCGAAACTTCACCACGTAGAGCCCCAGGTCGTCGGCTTCAACGATTGCAGGCAGCGATCCGCCCTCGCGCAGCGGGAGCACATATCGCGTGGCATTGACGGTACGCAGCATGGTGATTTCAGTTTACGGCTTAGTCTTAGGCCCAACCGTCCACCGTCCACCGTCCACTAAAATCGTCCCATGAGGATTGGGTTTCTGGGTCTCGGTCAGATGGGCGCCGCAATGGCGCTGCGGTTGATTGGCGCTGGCCACGAGCTTGCCGTGTGGAATCGCACCGAGGGCAAGACGAAGCCCGCGATCCACGAGGGCGCAATCGCCGCCGCCACGCCCGCCGAGGCCGAGCTGGGCGCTGACGCCGTGGTGACCATGCTGTTTGACGATGCCGCCAACGAGGAAGTGCTCTTTGGCGCGAACGGCTTGCTCGATGCGCTCGATCCCGGCAGCCTGCACATTGCCATGAGCACCATCAGCGTAGCCCTGAGCGAGCGGCTGACGGCGGAACACGGCAAGCGCGGCATCGACTTTGTAGCCGCTCCGGTCTTCGGCCGGCCCAACATCGCCGCCGATGGCAAGCTCTGGATCATTGCCGCCGGCTCGCCAAAAGCGATCGAGCGCGCGCGGCCAGTCTTTGCGCCGCTCTCGCGCGGAGTGACGGTGATCGGCACCGAGCCATCGCAGGCCAATGCCGTAAAGCTGGGCGGAAATTTCCTCATCAGCGCTATGATTCACTCGCTTGGCGAGGCATTTGTTTTTGCCGAAGGGCAGGGAATCGAGCCGGCCGTTTTTCTCGATGCCGTAAACAGCGCGCTGTTTCAATCGCCGTTCTATTCGGCCTACGCCAACGTGATGCTGAATCCGCCGGAGCATGCGGGCGCAACCATCGGCCTCGGCGAAAAAGATCTACGCATGTTGCGCGAGGCCGCCGCCAGCCGAAACACTAAACTGAGCCTTGCCGACAACCTCGCACAGATTTTTGCCGAAGCGCGCGCGGCTGGGCTGGCCGATGAGGATTGGGCCGTGGGCCAGTACCGGATGGCGCAGCGGCGAGGCAAGACCTGACGCTCGACCCAAATGTTAGACTGGCGTCACTCTCGAAGAGGTCTCCGACCGAATGCGACAACTTTTTCTTACCGCATCTGCCCTTTTTCTCGTCTCCTGTTGCCTCATTCACGCGCAACGAATTGAAGTTACAATACCCGCCAACGCTCCGCTGCATGGACGCCTGATTCTCGTCTTTGCAAAGAACAGCAACGCAGAGCCGCGCAATCAGATGGAAGAGACCTACACTTCGGCTCAGGCATTCGGAGTTGACGCCGACGGCGTTGCGCCCGGCCAGCCGTTAGTTATGGATGCGAAGACCTTCGGCTATCCGCGCCGCTCGCTCGCCGATCTCGATGCGGGCGATTACCAGGTGCAGGCCGTCTTCAACGTGTACGAGCAGTTCCACCTCGCATCGGGCAAGACGGTCTGGCTGCCGCCCGACAAGGGTGAGGGTCAGCATTGGGCCACCAAGCCCGGCAATCCCTACAACAAGCCGGCCAAGATTCATTTCGATCCCAAATCGACCGACACCATCAAGCTCACGCTTGACCAGGTCATCCCGCCCATCGAAGGCACTGATCGCGACCCGATGGTGATTGCAGCCAAGAGCCCGGCGGCAAAATGGCTCAAGTACATGCGCTTCAAAAGCGATGTGCTCAGCAAGTTCTGGGGCCGCGATGTTTACCTCGGCGCGTGGATCCTGCTGCCTGACGGCTTCGGCGAGCATCCCGACGCGAAGTTCCCGGTCGTCGTCTATCAGGATCATTTCAATCCGGGCTTCCGCTTTCTCAACCTCAATCAGATTCCGCCCGACCCCAAATCGCCCGGTTTCGCGCGCCAAAAAAGCAGCTATGAATTCTTTCAGGACTGGACCTCAGGCCGTTTGCCGCGCGTCATCCTCATCTACGTGCAGAACGCCAACCCTTATTACGACGATTCCTACGATGTTGACTCGGCCAACGTGGGCCCCTACGGCACAGCCATCAATCATGAGCTGATTCCCGCGATCGAGAAGCAGTATCGTGGCATCGGCGAGGGTTGGGCGCGCGCAACTTACGGCGGCTCGACCGGAGGATGGGAAGCCTTCGCCACGCAGGTTTTCTATCCCGACTTTTACAACGGCGCGTATGTGGCCTGTCCCGATCCCGTAGATTTTCACGCCTACCAGAACATCGATCTCTACAACGATCCCAACGCCTTTGTCCGCAAGGGCGACTTTGGCGAGATTCCCATCGCCGCCGACCGCAAGCCCGACGGCACCGTGATCGGGCTCGCCGGCGCAGAGTACGCGTATGAATATGTGCTCGGCACTCACGGCCGCTCCACCGAGCAATGGGATATCTGGCAGGCGGTCTTTTCGCCCGCCGGCGACGACGGCTATCCGGCCGATGTGATCGATCCAATCACCGGCGCTATCGACAAGAAGGTGGTGGACTATTGGCAGGACCACTATGACCTGACCGCGGTTTTGAAGCGCGACTGGCCCACGCTGGGGCCCAAACTTGAGGGTAAGTTGCACTTCACCGTGGGCGATGGCGACACGTATTTTTTGAACAACGCCGTGCATCTGCTTGAGGATCAGCTCGACGCAACCCGCAACCCGCACAGCGACGCCACGTTCCAGTACGGGCCGCGCATGCCGCACTGCTACACCGGCGGACCCACAGAGTACACCATGCAGCAGAACAATGCCGATTGGACCCAGCGCGTGTTGCCAATGATGGTGGCGCACATGCTGGCCACGGCGCCGGCTGGGGCAGATGTAAAAAGCTGGCGCTACTGAAGCTTGAAACCGCTGGTTTCACATGGTGCGCCGGCGCACCCTTCGCTTGTGACAACCGGCATATCGGGAACCACGATTTTGGTTAACATGAAGCCATGAGCCTACAGGGGAAGATTGTTTTTATCACCGGTGCGAGCGGCGGAATCGGCGCAGCCACAGCCATAAGATTTGGCGCCGAGGGTGCGCGATTGCTGCTCGCGGCGCGGCGTCCAGGCAAGCTGGCCGAAGTGGCTTCTGCGGCACTAGCCGCCGGCGCGCAGGCTGTTCACTCCATCGATCTCGATGTGCGCAGCCGCCACGCCGTGCAGAGCGCCATTGACGATCTGCCTGCCGAGTGGGGCGAGATCGACATCCTGGTCAATAACGCCGGACTCAGCCGCGGCATGGAGAAGCTTTACACCGGCCGCATTGAAGACTGGGAAGAGATGATCGACACCAATGTGAAGGGCCTTCTGTATGTGGCCCGCGCAGTGGTGCCCGGCATGGTGGTTCGTAACCGCGGCCACATTGTTACGCTGGGTTCGGTGGCCGGCGAGTTGGTGTATCCGGGCGGCGCGGTATATTGCGCCAGCAAGGCGGCCGCGCAATTCATCAACGACGGTCTGCGCGACGATCTGCTCGGTACCAGGGTGCGGGTGACGTGCGTGAATCCCGGAATGGTTGAAACCGACTTCAGCCTGGTGCGCTTCCACGGCGACCACGGCCGCGCGTCCAAGGTCTACAAGGGGCTTACTCCGCTATACGGCGAAGATATTGCCGACGCGATTCTGTGGGCAGTCACGCGCCCTGAGCACGTGAACATTGCAAGAATTACGCTCACCACCGTCGACCAGGCCAACAGCATCCTGATTCATCGCGAAGAGCAATAAAGGCGCGGTGCGGTCGTACCGCCGGTCTCCTGACCGGCTGTAAGGAGGGTCTCCCGACCCTCCGTCGGAGGCTGCTAGCCCACCGGTTCACCAATGCGGTCAGAAATCCGACCTAGCCGATGGCTGCGATCTGCGCCTCAATCTCGGCCAACGCGGCTTCAAGAGCTTGCCGGCGCATCGGATTCGACGTCCTCTGCGACAGAATGTTTTCGCGCTGCAGATTGAGTGCCTGCCGGTTACGTTCGCGGGCGGCCAGTTCCCGTGTTGCTGTTTGCCGCTGGTTGTGGTTCATCGAGCCGGAGCCATCGAAGGCATTTGCCAATTGTTCCTCCACCGATTTACTTTCCCAACCTCGGGCCATATCTTCATTTTACGGTCATTCGATATGATCGATCCCACGATCTGGGTGCGGTATCCAGACAAGCATTGAGGTTGGCGTTATGAAACTGTGGCAGATCCCGAGCTTTGGCGTTGATTCGCTGGAGTTTGCCGAGCGCCCAACACCCCTGCCCGGGCCCGGCGAGGTGCTCGTTAAAATTCGTGCGGTCTCGCTGAATTTTCGCGATCTGCTGATGGTCAAAGGGGAGTACAACCCCAAATTGAAGCTGCCGCGCATTCCCTGTTCCGACGGCGCCGGGGAGGTTCAAGCCGTGGGAGATGGCGTGACTGCGTTCAAACCCGGCGACCGAGTGGCCGGAATCTTTATGCAGAACTGGCTCGAGGGCACGCTGACCGCAGCCAGGGCCCGTAGCGCTCTGGGCGGAGATATTGACGGCACGCTCGCCGAACAAATCGTTCTCAATCAGCAGGGGCTGGTGCCGATTCCCGGGCACCTGAGTTTTGAAGAAGCGGCCACGCTGCCCTGCGCCGCGGTAACCGCTTGGAATGCATTGGCGGCCGGCGAAGTCAAGCCCGGAGGGACGGTGCTGATCCTCGGCACCGGAGGTGTTTCCATCTTCGCTCTGCAGTTTGCAAAGATGCGCGGCGCACGCGTCCTGGGTGTGTCCAGCAGCGACGAAAAGCTGGAGCGCGCGCGCGCCTTGGGCCTGGATGCGGGGCTCAACTACAAGAGCACTCCCGAATGGGATCGCTGGGCGTTCCAGCAGACCGGAGGCGAAGGCGTTGACCTGGTGGTCGAAGTTGGCGGCGCTGGAACCATGCTGCGGTCGCTCAAGGCGGTCCGATTCGGCGGAGTGGTGGCGCAGATCGGAATATTGGCGAAATCTGCCGAACCGTTTCCCGCTGCGCTTATTCTGCATAAGACGATTCGAGTGCAAGGCATTTATGTTGGCTCACGAAACGACTTCGTCGCAATGAACAAGGCGATCGCTCACGCCCAGCTCAGGCCGGTTTTTGAGACCCTCCCGTGGAGCGAGACACGTGAAGCGCTCCGGAGGATGGAATCGGGCAGCCACTTTGGCAAACTGGTGCTGGTTGTGGACTGAAGTCTACGGTGGACGGTGAACGGTGAACGGTGATCAGAAAAACCGAGGAGATTCAATGAACGTGCGCAAGAACCTTGGAATTCTTTTTGCTCTGCTGGCTTCAATTACCGCGTTGAGCGCTGCTCAATCGACGGCGCCCGCGACTGGAATACAATCTCCCGCCCCCGCCGCATCACCAAAGCGCGCTCCGGCGCCGGTGCGCGATCCGCATACGCCGGGCTACGTCAAGGCCAGACAACTGCCCGACGGCGAAAACGCGCCCCCGAATAAGGACGGCAACTTCATTCTCGGACCCACGCACACTGCCGCGCCTGAGGCCGCCGAGCACGATGGCGTGCCCAGGGGCAAGGTGTACGAGTTCACCATGAACTCGGCAGACAGCAAGTTCTACCCAGGCATCGCCCGCGACAAGGGAACCTTTGGGACGCCCGATCCCGACAATCCCGCCAAGCTTGTCCTTACCACCAGCCATCCCGCGCCTTACACGCGTCATGTTGGCGTTTATGTGCCTCAACAATACGTGCCGGGGACTGAGGCTCCATTCATCGTCGGGACGGACGGGATCGACCGGATGCTCTTCACGGTGCTCGACAACCTGATTGCCGAAGGACGAGTTCCGGCGATGATCGCCATTTCCATTGGCAACGGCAGCGGCGATGCGCAGGGCAGCGAGCGCGGCCTCGAATACGACACCATGTCGGGCAAGTATGCGGAGTGGGTCGAGAGCGAAGTACTGCCGCTGGTCGAGTCGAAGTACAACGTGAAGCTGACGCACAATCCCGATGGGCGCGCGACCATGGGCGGCAGCTCAGGCGCGTCGTGCGCGCTCATCATGGCCTGGTATCACCCCGAGCTTTATCATCGCGTGCTTTCGTACTCGGGCACGTTTATTAACCAGCAGTGGCCGTGGAATCCCGAGACGCCGCACGGCGCATGGGGATTTCACGATCAACTGATTCCCAATAGCCCGCGCAAGCCAATCCGCATCTGGATGGAGGTGGGCGACGCCGATCTTTACAATCCCAACCTAATGCGCGATGGGATGCACGACTGGGTGGTTGCCAATGAGAATATGGCCAGGGTGCTGGCTGCGAAGCACTATCACTATCAGTTTGTGTTTGCTCCGAATGCCGGCCACGTTGACGGCCCAACCAGAAAGCAGACCCTGGCCGAGGCGCTCGAATATGTATGGGCGGGTTACCCGAAGTGAACGGGGAACGGTGGACGGTGAGCGGTGAGCGGGGAACGGTGGACGGTGAGCGGTGGACGGTGCACAGAGAACAGAGAACAGAGAATAGAGAACAGAGAATGGTGAACGGCGGACACCGCCTCCCGTAGGGAGGCGAGGAAGTTAGCCCAGGACAAGTTCGCGCCAGCGAACGCAGTCCTGGTGAGGCCAGCAAAAAGGACTGCAGCCCCGGAGGGGCGGCGCGAGTTCTCACGCTTAGGGCTGGTCTTTCGGAGCTTATTGGGCGCGTGCTTCGGCGTAATCCGTAAGCGCCGGCGACCTCGGCGCTTGCGAGGATTAATCTGGATAATTGCGCGGTCCCCAATCTCAATGAGCGACTTGGCCTGTCGGCGTGTATCGGGGAAGACACTTTATTGAGATAGGTACCCGGCCCATCTCGTTCAACGATCTGCGCACAAGTGTGGGTAACCCGCCCAATGCCGCAAGTAGGTGCAGCTATTAGATCTTCCATTTAGCGCTTTATAGTCCTTATCGCACACAGGCTGTACGTGGGCTGGCTACGCAAAAGCCAGCTGCGTCGGTGCCGCCGGGAGTGATCGCCCGCCGGAAGGCGCAATCGAAGGCTGCCGGTTTTAGTTTTACGGGCGTGCTTCGTAGACGATATTGAACGGAGTCTCGGCAGCGCGACGGAATCGGCTGAAACCAGCGGATTCAACCACCTGGCGAATTCTCTTTTCGCCTGCTTGCGCGCCAAGGCAAAGCCCTACCTCCTGAGATCTCGAACAAGGTGTGCAAAGCAGGGTCGAGAAAGAGTAGTACACTCGTCCGACTGGATTGAAGTTGTCCGCGAGCTGGTCATTTGCGAACGGCTCCACAATCATCCACGTCCCATCCTTCGCCAGCATCTCTTTCACATGTGAGGCGACACCCGCGGGATCACCCATGTCGTGCAGGCAGTCAAAAACAGCGACCAAATCGTAATCGTTGCCTGACACGGCTTTCGCGTTTGCGACCTCGAAGGTGACGCGGTCGGCCAAGCCTTCACGATTGGCAACTCCTCTGGCAGCTTCAATAGACTTGTCGTGGTAATCGAAGCCGAAGAACTTCGATTTCGGGAACGACTTGGCCATCAGAATCGTCGAAGCCCCTTTTCCGCATCCAACGTCCGCGATCCGAGCGCCTCGTTCGAGCTTCTCCTTAACGCCATTCAAAGCAGGAATCCAGGAACTCACAAGGTTCGCGGCATAACCGGGCCTGAAGAATTTCTCGCATCCGTGGTAGACACCGTCTGCGTGCTCGTGCCAGCCCATGCCGGCTCCAGTCTTGAATGACTCTGCGATCCGCGGAACTGCTGCCAACGAACCCAGCGCGAGTTCGAACGCTCCGGGCAAATACGCGGGACTCTGTTCGTTTGCCAACGTGAAGGCTTGTTCCGGATTCAAGCTGTATTTTTCCGTAGCCCTGTCATAATCGACGTAGCCGCCCGCAGCTTGCGAGGCAAGCCACTCGCCGACGTATCTCTCGTCAGTCGCGGTTTGCTTCGCCAATTCGGCTGAAGTCATAGGCGCATTGGCCAAAGCTTTGTAGAGACCTGTCTTTTCGCCTATAACTACCATTCCTGCGTGTACGGCGGCTCCGAGATCATTTACGAACCTACCCACAAAAGAATTCAACCTGTCCATGTCGATGGCGGTGGTACTCATGTTCGGCCTCCAGTTGATTTGAATTGGTATAGTCTTGCGCCGGGGAAAACGTCACCTACTTGGTCCGCACACAGTACTACCCATGTGCGGAAAGTGAATCCCGACCCAAGGTGTGCGGCTCCTTGGGGTCCGGTTTCGCCTTGCCCGACGCAAAGTCGCGGTTTAGCATCCTGTCTAGACGATCAGGACTGGGTCATCGTCGCTCAACCTGTCCAACCAAGTCCTTAGAGAGCTCCAAAAAACTTCCAAGTAATTTGTAAAGAGCGGCGAACGAAGCCTATGCAGATGAAAAAAGAGAGCTTCTACGAATACGGTTCATTTCGATTGGACCCAGCCGAGCACCGGCTGACCCGAAACGGAATTGCCGTGCCTCTCGCCCCCAAGGCGTTCGAGCTGCTTCTCTTTTTGGTGCAGAACCAAGGCCGCCTGCTCTCCAAGGAGCAGATAATGGAAACGCTCTGGCCAGGCAGTTTCGTCGAGGAGGCCAACCTAACGGTCTCGATCTCTGTTCTTCGTAAGGTCCTGGGTGAAAAAGAAGGGAACCTGCGGTACATCGAGACAATACCCAAAAAAGGCTATCGATTCATCGCTTCGGTTCGAGAGGTGCAGGGCACGTCCGCGATCTTGCTAGAGGAAGGTTGTTTCAGCGAGTCGCGGAATGAGCCGGTGTGGCCCGGCCAGGCTGTCAACACGATTCCTCCCGAGGCTAACGATGGTCGGAAAGACCGGGCTGATCCTCCCCTCATCTCTTCAGGTAAAGTGTACTCACCACTGCGCCGCCGCCGGTGGACCATCCTCACTGCCTCGATTCTCGTTTTTCTTGTCCTTGCGGCAATCTATTTCATTGGTCGCAAGCCGGTGGCTTCACCAGCACATCTTGTGACGGTCCAGCGCAGTCTCGCCATTCTCCCGCTTCGCAATCTCAAGCAGAACCCACAGGACGATTTTCTCGGTTTTTCACTTGCGGATGCCGTTATCACCCGGCTGGAGCCGATAAGTTCGCTCACCGTGAGGCCCAGTTCCGCGATTGAGAAATACAAGGGGCAGATGATCGATCTTCAGAAAATCGGCGGGGATCTGGGTGTCGATACCCTGCTGACCGGCACTTTCATCCACGACGGTGACCATCTCCGAATTACGTATCAATTGATCGACGTGAAGACAGAAAAGATCCTTGGACGAGACATGATCGACCGGAAATACGAGAACCTGTTTACGGTCCAGGACGAGGTCACTCAACAGATTATCAAGGGATTAGCTTTGGATCTCTCCTCTTCAGAGGCAGCACAGATGATTCGCGGGGCGCCGGTCAACCCGGTTGCTTACGAATACTACCTGCGGGGAGTCGATCTGATGAGCAGCCATGACTTCCCCCACGCCATTGAAATGCTTGAAAAGTCGGCCGAGATGGATCCGAATTACGCGCTGACATGGGCCTATCTTGGACAGTCGTACAACTCTACCGCTTCTTTTCAAGTTATTGGCCGCGAGCAGTATCGGCGAGCGCGAGCCGCCCTGCAACGTGCTCTTGAATTACAGCCGCGCCAGCCGGAAGCCACTATTTTCCTGGCAAATTTACTCATCGATACCGGCGAGGTCGAAACAGCAGTGCCGCTGCTGCGAGATACGCTTAAGATCAATCCGAAAAATGCAGCCGCGCATTGGGAGTTGGGATATGCATATCGCTTCGGCGGTGCACTAAGAGAGTCCGTCGCAGAATGTGAGCTGGCGCGTCAGATCGATCCAACCGTAAGAGCCAACGGTTCGGTTCTCAATGCCTATCTCTACCTCGGACAATATGACAAATTTCTTGCAAGCATGCCTGACGCTGGTGATTCGTCGTTCCTGGTCTTCTATCGCGGTTTTGGGGAATACCATCAACGGGACCTTGCTCAAGCGGCCAGAGATTTCGACGGCGCATATCGGCTCGAACACACCATGTATACCGAAACCGGCAAAGCCCTGGGGGATGCGATCGCCCACCGGAAGTCGGAGGGTCTGCAACTGCTCCGCGGTCTGGAAAACAAAATCCAGCAACGCGGAGTCGGAGACCCGGAAGGGACCTATAAGATCGCGGAGGCCTACGCGGTCCTGGGCGACAAAGCTTCGGCTTTTCGCATGCTGCGGTACAGTATTCAGCATGGCTTCTTCGCATGGCCTTACTTCACATCGGATCCGCTACTCACCAATCTCCGTGACGAACCACAATTCTCCGAACTGATGACCATCGCCCGCGATAGGCACACGGCATTCAGGAAGAGATTCTTTTAAGCCACTGCAGGTCTTCGAGCCCGTTTCAAAGATTAACAAGCCGTTGGTTCGAGAACCTGCGAAGAGCGCAGCCTTCAGGCGCAAGTTTGAGAATCGCCCCACAGGGGCCTCTAAAGTCTGAAAGCGCTCGGAGCTTCTTTACCAAGCTTCTCCCGTCATCATTCACGCAAGGCATACGCATCAACTTTATCCGTGAGGCCTCGTGGATGACCGGCAAACCTGACATAAGCCGCTCGCCCTACCGATCAGTTCCGAGAGAACGCCCATGCCGCCCAGAGATTCTCGTTTGTCGCTAGATCGCCAAATTACTGATTGAGCTTCGACAGGGATCGAGAAAATCGCCTTGTGTTGAGCCATAGCAATCCCAACTGGCTCCTTCCGGCCGGGCCGCGTCGTGAACTTGCGTTCTATAGGGCTCTCCGAGCCGGGCACAGAGGGTGGATGGCGTCTTTCGCCCGCCGAAGCGGTCTGCCTCGCAAGATGTCAACACGGGCGCAAACGGGGAGCCGGCTACGGTCTTTGATTTCAATCGTTGAGCGTGACAAGAGGCTGCAGATGATTGAGCGACTCAGGCGCACAATTCTAAATAGGAAAGGATCGGTCCGGGAACATGAAGAACTGCAACCTCTCACCCAGTTCAGTGCCCGTCACAAGCTGGGCGCCTCGTGCAAGCTGGGTGCCTCGTTCGAGCTGTGCTGGTGCGGGTGGGATGCCATCCCTCCCCGCCATCCACTCGATCGCACGCCGGCCCGTTGATTCAAAAAGCACGCAGAAACTGTGCAGCAGTGAGCCGCTCCAACAAAATCAACAACTTGGAGCCAAAATACCGCACACTTCCCACACAGAAACCGTACAGATTCACACAGAAACTGTGCTCCTGCTCCCGTAGCCCCTGCGAGAAATCCCGCCTACTTCACCTGGGCCTGGGTCTTCGACTCACCGTGACGATTGACGCGCAGATTGTCCAGCGCGTAATCGACAAAGCGCGACTCGAGCCGCGCCGGCATTTGCATGAAGCGGCAACTGGCCACCACCTGGTCCACGATGAATTTGGGCTGGTAGCAGGCCAATTCCATCCCCTTCAACACATTGATCTTGCGAATGATTTCGTCGATGTCGCCCTTGGGCATTTCAAATCCCTGCTTGGCGCACTCCTTTTCAAAGATCTCGGTGAACGCCTCCGGAGCGGGCGCGCCGACCTCGATCTTGTAGGGGAGGCGGCGCAGGAAAGCCGGGTCCATCAGGTCTTCAGGCTCGAGGTTGGTGGAGAAGACGATCAACTCCTCAAAGGGGATGGTGAAGGTTTTGCCAGTGTGCAGCTTGAGGAAGTCAACCCGGTTTTCGAGGGGCACAATCCAGCGATTCAAAAGGCTGGTTGGGGAAACGAGCTGGCGGCCGAAGTCGTCGATGATAAAACATCCGCCCAGCGCCTTGACATGCAGGGGTGCCTCATAAAAGTGGCCGGTTTCGTCGTAGCGCAGATCGAGCGCGTCAAGGGTAAGCTCGCCGCCGGCGATGACGAACGGACGCTTGCAGGGAACCCAGCGCGCGTCGAAGACTTCGCGGCGCACCAGCGACAGAGGATTGTCGTCGTCGAGACCGGCAGGATCGACAGCCTCATGAATTCCGGGGTCGTAAATGCGAACGATCTGGCCCTCAATCATGACCGCATAGGGTATATAGATTACGTCGTTGAAGACGCTCGCCATGCACCGTGCCACCGAGGTCTTGCCGTTGCCGGGAGGCCCGTACAACAGCATGGCGCGACCCGAGTTCAGCGCCGGACCGCACTGCTCAATCAGCGCGTCAGAGAAGGTGAAGGCGGCGGTAGCCTTGCGAATGCCTTCGAAAGTAATGATTTCGTTAGTAGGCTTCTGCAGGTTCACCTGCTCTGAGAATGCATCGATGGGCACCGGCGCAGGTCCTGTGTATCCGGAGCGTTTGAGGACGTCGATGGCCCAGTTCTTGCCCTGCTCGGTGAACATGTAGCGCATGTCGGCCAGGCCTTCCTGTCCGCCTGTGCCGAGGGTGATGAGCAGCTTGCGGTCAACGGCCATTTTCACCAGGTCGAGCACAATGGTGTAGGGCAGCTTGATGGATTCCTGGAGTTGGCGCAGGCTTTCAAGGCTATTGATGTACATGAGCTTGAGCAGCAAGCCCATCAGTTCGAGACCATCGATGCCGGTCGAATCAATGTCCTTGGGCTCTTTAGGAAGCCGGTGGAGAAAGGATTCGAGTTTCTCGCGGGTGATGGCGCCGATAGCCACCAGGCAATCGCCGAGGCGGCCGCCGTTCTGCGACTGGTGCTCGATGGCACGAGTAATATCTTCCGCAGTAATCAACTTGCCGCGGATCAACAAATCACCTAAACGTAATGAGGTAGCGATGTTACGCCTCCAGGGGCCGCTGGGCCCGCGCGGTTATTGTACGGTATTGGCTCGAAAATTCAGCAGGGGATATTTTTGGCTTAACTGAAGCCCAGTACCGGGTGAGGCACGTAATGTTCCTCAAGTAACCGTATCTCCCCGGCTGCAAGGCTTACGTTGAGGGCAGCGACAGCATCGGCAAGGTGGTGCGGCCCGGTTGCGCCCACAATTGGCGCGGTGACAACGGGCTTGGAGAGCAGCCATGCCAGCGCCAGTTGGGCGCGGGGGATGCCGCGCTGCTGAGACAGCTCCCCGAGGCGGTCGACTACCTTGCGGTCAGCCTCTTCGGTTTGGGAGTACATCCGGTTGCCGAAGCTGTCGGTCTCAGTACGCTTTGTGGTTTCGGATTGCCAGGCGCGGGTAAGCCGTCCGCGCGCCAGCGGGCTCCAGGGAATGACCGCGATGCCCTCCGACTGGCAAAGAGGCAGCATCTCGCGCTCCTCTTCGCGGTAGATGAGATTCAAGTGGTTCTGCATGGAAACAAAGCGCGTCCATCCGTTGAGCCGGGATAAATAAAGCGCCTTGGCAAACTGCCAGGCGAACATGCTCGATGCGCCGATGTAGCGCACCTTGCCGGCTTTCACAACGTCGTTTAGGGCTTCGAGGGTTTCCTCGATTGGGGTTTCGTAGTCCCAGCGGTGTATTTGATAAAGGTCGACATAATCGGTCTGGAGCCGGCGCAGACTCTCATCGAGCTCGTGCAGGATGGCTTTACGCGACAGGCCATGGCCGTTCGGATCGTTGCTCATGAGGCTGTGCACCTTGGTGGCCAGCACGATGGTCTCGCGTTTTGTATTGGCCTTGAGGAAGCGGCCCAGCACAACCTCGCTATCGCCGCCGGAGTAAACATTGGCGGTATCGAAGAAGTTGATGCCGAGGTCGAGGGCCTGGCGCAGAAACGGCGCGCTTTCATCTTCGTTGAGCGCCCAGGGCTGGCGGCCGGGCAGAAGCGGGCCGGTGGCGGGCGAACCGTAGGTCATGCAGCCCAGGCAGATGCGCGAGACTTTGAGGCCGGTGTGTCCGAAATTTACGTAATCCATAAAGACTCCTTGAATAAGCGTGATCCGTGTCCATTCTAATGATGTACCGGCGCGGTCCGCAGGCCACATGAACTGCGATAATCAAGAAGTTGGACACGAAAGTCGTCTTGATATCCGCGGGGAACCCCTTTGATTGTTGAAATTGAAAAGCTGACCAAAATCTACGAGTCCAAACTGCGGGTAGTTGCGCTGGACGGGATCGATCTGGAGCTTGAAGAGGGGGAGATTTTCGGTCTGCTAGGGCCGAATGGCGCCGGCAAGACTACCACAATCTCGATTGCCACCACGCGCACGCTGCCCACCAGCGGGAGGGTGGGCATCGCGGGCATCGACGTGGTGAAACACCCGGCCCACGCACGGCGCTTGATTGGGGTAGTGCCGCAATTCAATACGCTCGACCGCTCGCTCACGGTGTACGAGAACCTCTACTTCCACTGCCGATACTTTGGCTTCAGCCACAGTCACGCGCGGGCGCGGAGCCTTGAATTGTTGGAGCAGTTTCTGCTGAGCGAACGCGTCGATGTGTATCCCAACCAGCTTTCGGGCGGGCTGGCGCAGAGAGTGCAGATTGCGCGGGCCATCGCCCATCGGCCCACAGTCTTGTTTCTCGATGAGCCCAGCGCGGGGCTCGATCCGCAGAGCCGTATGGCCATGTGGGACGCGGTAGCCGGCCTGCGCAAAGAAGGCATCACGGTTCTGCTGACGACTCACTACATGGAAGAGGCCGACCAATTGAGCGACCGGCTGGCGATTATCGATTATGGTAAGGTTCTGGCGCTGGGCCCGCCTGCCAAGCTCAAGGCCACTTTTGGGGCGCACACCATTTTCAATCTCAAGCTCAAGTCGACTGACGGCCTGGAGCCGGTGATTGAGGGCTTGAAGAGGCGCGAAGATGTGAGCGGCGTGGAGACGACGTCGGATGGATTACGCGTGATTGGCGCCGGCGCCGACGGATTGCTGCCGGAGCTGGTACGCGCGGCCACCGGCCATGGATTGCGCGACCTAACCATAACCGAGCCCAGCCTTGAAACCGTGTTTATCCAGCTCACGGGAAGAGACCTGCGCGAGTGAAGGGGAACTGAACAGGCTGCGGAGAAGGTCGTTAAGGCGGGAGTTTCGATGTGTACGAAAGGTAGCAGAGGCTAAAGCCACACTCATTTTTGCTGGCTTTATAGGCCCGGCTGAAGCCGTGCCCTTGTTACAAAACGACCGCAAGGCGAGTTTTTCCGCAGCCTGTAAAGCCGTGCCCTTGCAAAGCGTGATTGATGCAACCAACTAGAGCGGCCCCGGCCGCAATTGAGACCGATATGGAATCAGCTTCACTTAACTCGAGAATCTTCATCCAGTCTTTCGTGGGGCTGCTGTTGCGCGATCTGCGCGTGCTTTCGCGCGAGCTTCATGTTTTTCTGGCGCGCGTGGGCATGCAGCCGTTGCTTTTCCTGTTTGTGTTTACGTTCATCATGCCGCGCATGGGCGGGGCGAATCCGTTGGCCGGCGGCGCGGGCGGGCTCGATTTCGGCACCATACTTCTGCCCGGCCTTATGGCCGTGGCCATCATGTTCTCAGGCATTGCCGCGGTGGCGCTGCCGCTTTCGCAGGAGTTCGGCGTGACGCGCGAGATCGACGACCGCGTGATGTGTCCGCTGCCGCTGTGGGCCGTGGCGTTTGAGAAGGTGAGCTTCAGCGCGCTGCAAAGCATCATCGCCGCGCTGCTGGTGATTCCCATGGCCTATTACATTCCTGCCACGCCAGTGAGGGCCGACATTCACAACTGGTTCCTGTTTGTGCTGGTGCTGGTAATGGCCAGCTACCTGGCGGGATCGCTCGGACTGGTGATCGGGTCGACCGTGAACCCGCGGCAGATCGGCCTGGTCTTCTCCATCCTGGTTGTGCCCATCACTTTCCTGGGCTGCGTGTATTACCCTTGGGCGCTGCTTAGAAATATCAAGTGGCTACAGTATGGTGTGCTGTTCAACCCGATTGTGTATATGAGCGAAGGACTGCGCGCGGCCGTTACGCCCAGCATTGCGCACATGCCGTGGTGGGCGATCCTGACGGCGCTGGTTTTTTTCACGGTACTGCTCGGCCGACTGGGGCTGAAGGGCTTTCTGGGCCGGGTGCTGTCGTAGGGGGATTGTCCCGATCCTGATTTGGATGGATTGAAGGATTCGCACCGGCCCTCCGGGACGGCGGAACTTTGTCGCTGGCGGATCCCAGCGTTGCGCTGCGCTCCACGCTGGGCTAAGTTCGGACCGCCCCTCTGGGGCGATGGGGGTTTTAGGCGGCTGTTCTCAGCGCTGCGCTGCGCTCCACGCTGGGCTAAGTTCGGTTCGCCCCTCTGGGGCGACGGGGGTTTTAGGCGGCTGTTCCCAGCGTTGCGCTGCGCTCCACGCTGGGCTAAGTTCGGACCGCCCCTCTGGGGCGACGGTGGTTTTAGGCGGCTGTTCTCAGCGCTGCGCTGCGCTCCACGCTGGGCTAAGTTCATTCTCTCCCTCCGGGAGGTTTAGGCCGGGTGGTGTCGTAGCTGGATTGTCCTCTTGCCGGGTGCTGTCGTAGGGGGATTGTCCTTTTCTGATTTGGGTCGGAATGCCTTCGAGGTGCCGGAACGGTGTTTCTTTGCTGCCGTGGGCCGGTCGGAGACAACATTTTCCCCATCGATTAGGTCTAATATGGCATTGCGGCATGTGGATTAAAGTGGGCAGAGCTTTGCGGCGGTAATGTGCCGGGAATTCAGCCAGCGATCAGGGTAACTGCAAGCCTTTGAATTATTTCTATCGATTGCGGAAGGCTATAGACGCGTCTTGAGTTCAACTACTCCAGCATCGACAGCACCCAGTGTGACGGGATCGCGCTCGGCAGGAGCACCCTGGCCAGGTGCGAGCCGGCGCCGGAAATCGGCCGGGAACCGGCCGGCATTGCGGCTACTGCTGGCTGTAATTGCACCCGTCGCGTTTGTCCTGGCTGGCTGCAGCGGCGCAGGCGTTTCAGGGGGCTCGAGCAACAGCTTAAGCGTCTCGCCGGGAACCGCTGCCATCGACACCAATTGCACCGGCTGTAATGGGAGCAGTTCGTCGACCGGCGCCGCTTATGAACAGTTTTCCGCTTCGAGCACGGGCAGCGGCGCGCCCAGCGTGACTTGGAGCGTGAGTGGCGGGGATGCGCTGGCCGGGACCGGGACCATCAACTCCAGTGGGCAATACACGCCCCCCGGCTACCTGACCGCAAACACGGTGCAGGTAACGGTTACGGCTACGCTCCAGTCGAATACGAGCGTCAGCACTTCGGCTACGGTTACGGTCACGCCGGGATTCCTGCAGCCCCTCGCTCCTGAAAATGTGGCTCTCGGGGCAAACGGAAGCATCACCCTTACCGGCTACATTGCCGAGGCGGGCGGGACGGCGGGAATCAACTACGCGCTCTCGAATATGTCTACGGGCTCGAGCGGCGGCGAGGGAACGCTGGGCTCGGTGAACTGCTCGCGCAGCAGCCAGCAATTCACCAACTGTTCGGTTACGTATACGGCTCCCTCTAATATGCCGGCCACTGGCGCAACGTATATTGTGGCCACGGTGGGCGGCAACTCCGCGTCGGTGACGTCGAGCGAAGTGCTGCTGAATACGGCGGGTATCGACAGCAATCCAGCCGCGCACCAGGCGCAGTTGGCAGCTCCGATCGCACTCGGCAGCTCGGGCAGCAACAACGACGATTACGACACCAACTCTAAAGACCAGGTAACAGATTGTTGCGGAGGCACGCTTGGCTCGTTGCTCGAGAGCGCGAGCGGCACGCAGTACCTGCTGAGCTGCAACCACGTGCTGGCGCGCAGCGACCAGGCTTCGCCGGGCGAGCTGATTGTTCAGCCGGGATTGATCGACGCCAATTGCGTGCCCTACGACCAGGGCGGCACCGAGACGGCGGTGGGAACGCTCACAGGATTTGTAAAGCTCGATGGCTCCGGCAATGTGGATGCGGCTATTGCGCAGGTGAACTCGGGCGCGGTGAGCACCAGCGGCAACATTCTGGAGCTTGGCGCGCTGCAGGCAAACGGCACGCTGGCGGCAGCGCCGCCCGGAATCTCGTCCACGGGCGGAAAGGGGGAGACGGGCACGCTGAGCATGACCGTGGCCAAGAGCGGACGCACCACCGGCCTTACCTGCGCCGCCATCTCGGCAGTCGATCTGGATGTGCAGGTCTCCTATTACGGCAACTGCGCCGAGACCGATCCCTACTACACCAAGACGTACAGCAACCAAATCGGCATTGAAGGCGATCAATTCAGCGACGCCGGGGACTCAGGATCGCTGGTGGTGGATACGGCGGACGCGGAGCCGGTAGGGCTGTTTTTTGCAGGCGGGATCGATCAGGCTTCCGGCGTCAGCGAGGGCATTGCAAATCCCGTTGCCGACGTGCTGAGCGAACTGGGTTCGCAGATGGGCACTTCGTACACCTTCGTAGGCGGCGCCGATCATGCGGTGAGCTGCCTGAACTACGGCAACAGCACGGCATTGGCGGCGCAGGCGCACGCGCTTGCCAACAGCGAGACGAATCGCACCGAGCAGGCAATGAGCGCGGCGCGCATGCTGGTGAACCCGTCGCAGGGAATCCTGGGCGTGGCCATGGGCAAGAGCAGCGATCATGGCGGCGATGGCGCGGTAATTGTTTATGTGAACCGCGGCGCCAGCGTATCAGTGCCCGCCACGATCGCCGGGGTGCGCACGGTTGTGATTCCCTCAACAAGCGAGGCCGTGGCCAATGGCTCGGCCCCTGAGACCGCGCTTGATGCCAATCAGCCTGCCGCGCTCCCAGGCGCCGTTCTGAACGCGGCGGTAAGCGTGAAGCAGCGAATTGCCAAAGGCCTTATGCGCGCGAACGCCGCATTCTTCGGCGTGGGAGTGGGGCAGAGCTACGACAATCCCCGAGACGCCGTGCTGGTGATCTACGTTGACCGGCGCCAAGTGCCCGCATCGCTGCCGGCCACCATCAGCGGGTTGCGCACGCGTTACATCGTCATGGACCGGCTGCACGTGACGCGGTCGTACGCCAAGGGACTCGAAACCCGCAGCCGCTGCATGTCGCATGTCGTCCGCGGCGCCAGCCCGAACGATCCCTTCGGGATTGATAAAAAACTGCGCTCGTTGAAGCCGTACTAACACCCATCCCTCTCCGTGTTCGCCAATGCTGAAACGCGTCGCTCCGTTTGTGGCTCTAATGCGGAACAGTCGCAACCAGATCGCCCGTCTTGATGTAAATCGATCCCAGCTTGCCGGTCGGAACGTCTTTCACCAGCAGCCGTATCGCCGCCGGTTTGGGACCCGGAACGAGGACAGTGTCCGTCAGCTTCCCCGTCGAATTTACAGTAGCGAATTGCTGAGGACTCAGCTTGATGTCGACCGGGTAGTTCATCAAGTTGACGGCCCGGCCCTTCTCGTTGTACGTGCACACCCCGACCGCCAGGTTTAACTGACGGAGGCCATCAGACGTAGGCGAAAACGTCAAGGGCGACGCGTCAACCATGAGCGAAAACTTGAGCTGATCCGGCGAGTCCGCGGGCAGGCTCCTTGCCATGAACGCAATCGCGGTCGCGTTCAGCATATCGTTGCAGTGGTCCTGCATCTCCGCGGCCTCGGTGTGCGGGTCGGGGCTGCCCTCCGGAGTAGCGTAGTATCCCTGGCGGTAGCTCAAGTGCGCGCCATGCTGTTTCAACTCGATCATGATCTTCCGATACTCGCCATTCCAGACGGGCGAGTCAGGATAGTAGGAGATATCGTAAAAGTCGCTGCCATCGGCGACGGCCTTGCGCACGCAGTCGCCCAGGTCGTTGTCGCCTGCGCACACCTTGCCACCTGTTGCATCGGCCAGGTCGTCCATGGTGGTGCGCTGGCCGAATTGCTGTTGTAACTGGACCCGGTTAGCGCCGGCTATCGCGTTCGCCGCGTCCATCGTCCCCTCGATTCCCGATTGGGCCCTGATCCTGGTTTGCGCCGTAAAGGCCTGCAGTGTGGTTACGCCGCCCAGATCGACCGGGTAAATGGCAATTCTTGCGTCGCTAAGAGCATTATCGAGAATCTGAATGTAATTAGGGATACCCAGGTTGTCGTCGATGTTGGGATGTGCCGATTTCCCGGGGCTCCACGCGAGATAGTCGGTCAGGGGGAATGAAGTCGAAAGCCAGAGCAGGTTCTTGCGTCCCGGATAGCCTTCCAGGCTGTGCGCAATTGACATGAACGCGTCGCAGGTCATTCTCAGGAGCAAAGGCGACGCGAATGCGTAGATTCCCACGTCGAAGCTGCCGACTTTATCAACCAGGCTGGCCGAGTAACTAGTTGTGTCTGCCTGGAGGCCGTAAGCAAGATTCATGGGAGAATCCGGATCCCAGCGGGGGTCGTTTTGCAGCCCTTGCCCCACCACGCTGTGTGCCTTGGCCAGTGCCTGTTGCAGCAGTTTAGGGTCGGTAGTGAACCCTTGCAGCAGTTCCAGGCGGTCGCCCATCAGCATCACTGCGACCGGCACGTTCGGCGGAAGCTGTCGCAGAATCTTCAGCATCTGCTCGTGGACCTGCGCCTGAGCTTGGATTGGCGTATTAATTCCGTCGACTACGATCACGGTAGGCGGCACTGCGTCTGTCTGCGCGCCAACGGCATTCGTATATACGCCAGAGGCGGCGTTCGCGGGGAGCGCCGCTGGAGGTTCCAACGCGGCAGTCTGAACCTCCCTGATCGCGGCGATCTTCTGCTCGCGTTTTTCGCTGCTCTTTTTTGGCGTCTGCTCGGAAATCTTGAAGTCATCGGCGTTGAGGCCTGTAATGTGGCGCCCCTTCGAATCTTCGGCAACCACCTCAAGAGTCACCATGCGCGTAAAGGTGCGCAACGTCAACGCCGGCTGCGCCGCCGGATTCTGCGGAGCATGGTTGCCGGTTGGCTGCGGCTGCACTTGGGCTGGCTGGGTTTGCGATTGAGGAGCGGAGTTCTGTGCGGTAGACGGCAGAGTCAGGCTTGATGCAAATACGAGGGCCGGAATCAGCCGAAGGCTAAAACGTGCCATACAAGCCTCCTGGCAATTCGGGTTCATTATTGCTCACTCCCGGTCTCGGGACAGTGACGCAATGAACCACTAGGGTGATGCGCGGCAGCGGAGAAAGGGTGCCTCGTCCGAGGAACTTTGCATTGTTTCTCCGGCCTCGCAATTAGTACCAAGTCCGCCCCAATGCAGCGCTCTCCAAGGAGCCCGATTGCGGGGCCTGAGAAAGAAAGCGTCGGCCTATTTGCCCGCCGGGGCCGCGCCGTTCACCAGATTTGGATCGTCGGGGATGAAGATTTCAAAAACCGTTCCGGAGGCGATCGTTCCGGAGCTGCCCGTTCCGGATTTGCCCGCGCGGGCCTCGGATTGCGCCGATGTAGAGCGGCTGCGCACGTGAACCAGTCCGTGGTGCTTGGCGATGATCGCCTGGCTGACCCACAGCCCGAGTCCGGTTCCGGTAACTTCCTTGGTGGTGAAGAAGGGTTCAAAGACGCGATCGCGCACTTCCCGCTCCATGCCGCTGCCAGTGTCGGCAACTACAAACCGCACGCCGGCCTGCGAAGGGTTCGTCCAGTTGTGCGATTTGCGGGCCCTCACCAGGATGCGTCCACCGTTGCTGAGGGCATCCACCGCGTTGCCCACCAGGTTGGCCATCACCTGGCGGATCTCGCCCGCAAAACAGAAGAGATCGAGTGAGGGATCGTAATCGCGCACCACGTGGATATCGAGGGTGTTAAACCGGCCCTGGTGAAGCGAGAGCACCGAGTCAAGCAGCTCAGACATGGTGGTTCGCGCGGGCAGTGTGGATTGCCGGTAAAAGCGGAGCGTCTGCTGCGTGATTTCGGCAATGCGGCGCACCTCGTGTTCGGCCATGGAGACATAGTTCAGCGTCTGATCGTCGAGCGTGGTGAAACTGCGCATCAAAAAGAGCAGATTGGTAATGGCCTCGAGCGGATTGTTGATTTCGTGGGCGATGGAAGCTGCCAGACGGCCTGTAACCGCCAACTTCTCGCTGCGGCGCAAAGCTTCTTCGCTGCGCTTCCGGTCACTTGCATCAAGCACGATGACGCCGACCCAGCGGACGTTGGTGGGATTGGTTCGCACGGGATAAGCGCTCACCAGCCACGTCCAGGTGCGATTCAGTTTTTCTGCCTTACCCGATGCATCGCGTTCGCCAGTGAGTTCAAGATTGCGCACCGGCTGCTCGGTTGCAAAGACTCGCAGGACCGCCTTCTCCAACTCATCGGCCACAGCAGCGGGAAGCAGTTCGGGGAGGGTGCGGCCCAGGTGGCGGCTGAGAGAGACGCCGGCCAGATCGGCGAACACCTGATTGACGCGCACCAGGCGGCAACTGCGGTCGCAAAAGGCGAGGCCGATGGGCGCATTAGCCAGCATGGAGTCGAGCAGCGAAAGCGTGTCGTTCAATCCCGAGCGCTGCTCGGCCAGCGACGCCACCATGCGATTAAAGGCCTCGATGAGGTCGCCGACTTCGTTGTGCACCGGGACCGGCAGCGGGAAGCGACTGCTGTTATCGAGCGACTCAGTGAGCTCTCTTGCACCCCGGTGCAGAGTGGCGAGCGGCTGCGCGATTGAGCGCGACATCAGCAGCACCAGGATCGCGGAGGCAATGATCCAGATGACGGCGAAGACAATGGTGTCGTTGATGATGGCGCTGAGCTGTTCCCTGGCCGGACTCTTGTCGTATTCCACCCAGGCAATTCCGCGCAAATCGTTGCCAGTATAGATGGCCTGCGCGCATTCCCACTGATCGCCGGGTAGAGTGACGCATTGTGTCCCGCCATTCCGGAGTTGCGGAACGATAGCAACTTCAACGGGGAGAAGCGTCGACTCATCGGCTTCTCCGCGGCTGATGAAGAGCATGTTTCCTGCCGGGTCAGTGACTTTGGCCATGGCCACCGTAGGCGCGTGTCCCAGCATTTTCACGCTGTGGTCAATCCATCCCGGCCGTTGTTCGATGAGTGCCTCGCGCGCCTGGAGAGCAAGCGAAGTAGCTTCGTAAGAAAGACGCGTATGCGCGCGCGCGGTGACGTCGCGAACGCGCTGGCGGAAGAGCAGAATGCCGAAGAGCGAGATCGAAAGTGTCTCCAGCAGCAACAGGCCGGCGAGCATCTGCCAGCGAATCGACTGGGGCCACCAGCGGATACTCAACGCGCTCACCTCCTTAAGCTTTCGCGACCCTTCATTGTAGGCTGTCGGGTTTAAAACGCGTTCGTGACTCGCTTTGCGCGTGAATAATCCCAGCCCCAGGCCGCGTTTTACGAAGCTGCCGCCGGTTTATAACGTGCAGCCAGCGCCGAAGCGATCTGGAGGCCATGAAAGCGGCCGTTTTCAATGAAGATTTCGTTGGTACGTTCCCCCGCCACAATGACGCCGGCCAAGTAGATGCCCGGGATGTTGCTTTCCAGTGTTTCCTTATGGCAGACGGGCAGCCGGTCTTCGCCATTGCAAACCACGCCCAGGCTCTCAATAAAGTCGAAATCGGGATGGTAGCCGGTGAGCGCAAAGACGAAGTCGTTGGGCAGGGCCTTGCGGCCGGCGGGTGTGTCGACAATCACCGTGTCGGGCGTGATCTCGATGACGTTGGAATTGAAATAGGCCGTGATCTCGCCATCTTTAATTCGGTTTTCGATGTCCGGCTTGATCCAGTACTTTACGTGCGGCGGAATCTCAGGGCCGCGGTAGATCAAAGTAACGCGAGCACCGTGACGCCACAGTTCGAGCGCCGCAATCGCGGCCGAATTCTTGCCGCCGATCACCGCGACATCGAGGTTGTAGTAAGGGTGGGGATCGTTGTAGTAGTGATGGACCTTGGCCATGTCCTCGCCGGGAATGCCCATGAGGTTGGGCAGATCGTAGTAACCGGTGGCGATGGCCAGCGTGCGGGCGCGCAGGTTTCCGGGACGGCCATGAAGATCGATTGTGTTCGCGGTAAAGTTTCCCTCCGAGCCGTGAACCCGCTCCACCCGCGTGTACTGGCGCACATCGAGTTTGTAAAAGGCGGCTACCAGCCGGTAATACTCCAGCGCCTCATTGCGGTTTGGTTTGGCGTTGGTCGAAGGGAAGGGAATGCCGCCGATCTCCAGTCGCTCAGAAGTGGTGAAGAAGGTCATGTGGGCGGGGTAGTGGAAGAGCGAGTTGCACAGGCAGCCCTTGTCGACACAGACCGCGCGGAAGCCGGCTTTTTGGGCCTCGATGGCACAGGCCAGGCCGGTGGGACCGGCTCCGATCACCAGCAGGTCAAAAATCTCGTCAGAAATCCCGTTCACGCTCGTTGCCGCCACGTCCATGCGTAATTCCGCCATGGCTCTAGATTAGGACATCGGGTGCAAGGTTGGTATGAAGGAGTGGCCGCATTCGAGCCATCATGATGCAAATACGCGACCCGCCGATAAGGTTGTTGGGAGCGCAGTCCAGTGGTCTATTACCTCAGAGACAGGGAGGTCTGCCGTCTGGCCCATGAATTGGCCGCACTTCTTGGGGTTACACCTGAGCAGGCGGTCCACATTGCGGTTAAAGTGCGTTTGGAGATTCTAAACTCAAACCCGGAGTCCGAAATACCTCGACCCGATCTGCAATCCTCGGCGAAGTGACAGGCGGCGCTTCTGCCAGCTTTGCTCTGCATCCTTTAACCTAGAAAGGTTGAAGGAGCATCACCGTGACCGTTATCAAGCAGGAAGATTTTATTTCGAGCGTGGCAGGCGCGCTGCAGTACATCAGCTACTACCACCCGGTGGACTACATTACCTCGCTGGCCAAGGCTTACGAGCGCGAGCAGTCGCCGGCCGCGCGCGATGCCATGGCGCAGATCCTTATCAACAGCCGCATGTGCGCCGAGGGCCATCGGCCCATCTGCCAGGACACGGGCATTGTGAACGCCTTTGTGAAGGTGGGCATGGATGTGCGCTTTGAACCCGGCCCGGGCGAAAGACTTTTGGACTTGCAGGAGATGGTGGACGAAGGCGTGCGGCGCGCTTATCTCGATCCCGACAACAAGCTGCGGGCCTCGCTGCAGGCCGACCCAGCGGGCGCGCGCAAGAACACCAAAGACAATACGCCGGCGTGCGTCTCGGTGGAGTTGGTGAAGGGTTCCACGGTTGAGGTAACGGTCGCGGCCAAGGGCGGAGGGTCCGAGGCCAAGTCGAAGTTCGCAATGCTGAACCCATCGGACTCGATTGTGGAGTGGGTGCTGAAGACCGTGCCTACCATGGGCGCGGGCTGGTGCCCGCCGGGGATGCTGGGCATCGGCATTGGCGGCACGGCAGAGAAGGCGATGCTGCTGGCCAAGCAGAGTCTGATGGATCCGATCGACATTCAGGATCTGAAAGAGCGTGGCGCGAAGACCACTGCCGAAAAGCTGAGGCTTGAACTCTACGACAAGGTCAATCGCCTGGGCATTGGCGCGCAGGGACTGGGCGGACTCACAACCGTGCTGGATGTAAAAGTGCTGGACACGCCGGCACACGCGGCCAATTTGCCCGTCGCCATGATTCCCAACTGCGCGGCTACGCGGCATGCGCATATTGTGCTTGATGGGTCGGGGCCGGCGTATCTCGATCCGCCGTCGCTCGATGACTGGCCGAAGCTGACGTACGACGTGAGTGGCGCGCGGCGAGTGAACCTCGACACCGTGACGAGGGAAGAGGCTGCGACGTGGAAGCCGGGCGAAGTGCTGCTGCTGAGCGGCAAAATGCTTACCGGCCGCGATGCTGCGCACAAACGCATGACCGAAATGCTGAGCCGCGGCGAAAAACTTCCGGTGGATTTTCGCAACCGGTTTATCTACTACGTTGGGCCGGTGGACCCGGTGCGGGAAGAAGTGATTGGCCCCGCCGGTCCGACGACGGCAACGCGCATGGACAAGTTCACTCGCCAGATGCTGGCCGAGACGGGACTGCTGGGCATGATCGGCAAGGCGGAGCGCGGGCCGGTGGCGATTGAGGCGATCAAAGAGTTCGGCGCGGTGTACCTGATGGCTGTGGGCGGCGCGGCATACCTGGTTTCGAAGGCCATCATTGGCGCGCGGCAACTGGCGTTTGAAGACCTGGGCATGGAAGGAATTTACGAGTTCGAAGTGAAGGACATGCCAGTGACGGTTGCTGTCGACTCGAAGGGAACCAGCGTTCACCAGACCGGGCCCGCAGAGTGGCAGCAGCGGATTGCGGGGATACCGATACTGCAGTAGAGACAGTGGTCAGTGATCAGTGGCGGCTAATTGAGGTTCGCGCTCTCCCCGGTCTCAAAGTCGAGACCGGGGGCACCCGGCACGAAACCGCGCTGGTTTTCCGACTTGCTAACTCACTGACTAACTGTTGAGATACCCCATCCCTCTTAACACGCCGCGCATGAAGGCGAAGCTCTCGATCACGCCGGGCATGGGATCGTCGCCGTGGATTTCGTATTCGAGATCGACGAAGCCCTGATAGTTGATGGCGATTAGCGACTCGAATATGCCGCGGATGGGCATGATGCCCTGGCCTACCGCTACCTGGCTTTCTTTACTGGTGAAGTCGCTGAGATCTTTGGCGTGCATGTTAAAGAGGCGCGGGCCCACGTCGCGGACGGCCTGCGGCACGTTGGCGCCGGCGCGGGCGGCGTGGCCAATGTCGATGCAGCAGCCGATGCGCGGGTCCATCTTGTCCACGGCACGCAGCACGTCGTAGGGCGAGGGCCAGATTTTGTCTTCAGGGCCGTGATTGTGAATGGCGATGCGGATGTCGTATTCCTTCACGAAGCGCTCGATGCGGGGCAGCGTAGTGACGGCCGGGTCACCCGCCACGATCACTTTGACGCCGGCGCGTTTCGCATATTCGAATTTGGAGCGGATGTCGTCATCGTCGTCTTTTTGAAAATAAACCGCGCCGATGGCGTGCACCTTGATGTTGTTGGCGGCGTAGTCGGCCAGGGCGGCGGCCTCGGCAGCGGGATCCATGGGCAGGTGGTCTTTGGTGTCCTTGCAATTCAGATCGACGAGGTTGAGCTGCTTCATGTAGCCGATAAGCTGCGCGCGCGTGAAGTTGCGGAAGGTGTAGCTGGCGAGGCCGAGCTTGATGGGCGAGGGTTTGCCCGATTCGGGCACGGCTTCTGCGGAGGCGGAAATTGGCGCGGCTCCGGCGGCAACGCAGCCGGCAGTAAAAAGTGCGCCGGATTGAATGAAGTTACGACGAGACAAGGTTTCCCGCATAAGTGAAGCTCCTCTTTTTCTGGGACGGTTTGAAATGATTTTTCCTCAGGGGCTAAAGCCCGCAAACATTTTTCAATTTATTATGTACGGGCTAAAGCCCGTACCCTTCCTGTGGTGGACCGGTCACCAGGCGACCACGCAATTCAACGCGCAGAAGTGAGTCGCACAAACATGACGCCGTGGGGCGGAACATCGGCAGAAAAGCTGCCGGTAAATGAGCCAAGATCGTGCTGCCGCCAAAGGTCGCGGGCGGTTTGCTTTCCATTCACCCCGAGTTGCTTCCAGTCCGCAGAGATGGAGCGCGGCGCTGTGGTCAAGTTGAAAAATCCTACAGCGACAGAACCATCTTCAAGAGATTTTTCGAGGATGAACTCGTCGTCTGTTTTGCGGACAATCGCTGCTTGTTTCCCTAGCGAGTCCTGATCGACATCGATGACCTCGGAGTTGCATAGCACATTCAGGGTAAAGGGATCGAGCTGGGTCATCTCGCCGGAGAAGAACAGCGGCGCGGCCATCAGGGACCACATGGACATATAGCTGTACTGTTCTTCGTGGGTCAACGAAGTAGGCCGGCCCGGCAGTTCGATGTTGCGGGCGTCGCCAACTGTTCCTATCAGGATGTAGTCGGGATCGTTCCATCCGCCGGGACCGGTATTGGCGCTGTGCGCGGCGTTGGCAAAGGCGATATGGTAAAAGCCGGGCAGAGCGTCGCCGGGTTCCCAACCCAGGTCGCCGGTGGTGCGCCAGGAGTTGCCGCCGGCCTGGCGTCCCCAGTTCCACACGTCGCCCATGCCGTATTGACACATGTTGAGGACGACATCGCGATCGAGACCGTGTAGGATTCCGCCCATTTTGATGTAAGGCTTCTCAACTTCTGCAAGCGACTTATCTTTTGCGATGCTGTCGTAGGAACACCAATCGTACTTGAGCAGATCGAAGCCCCACGCGGCGATACGGTGCGCATCCGCATCTTCGTGCTGATACGACGCCTCAAATTTGGCGCAGGTCAAAGGGCCTGGCCCGCTATAGATGCCCGCTTTCAGTCCCAGCGAATGGATATAGCCGGTGAGCGCGGACATATCGGGAAAGCGGGAGTTGGGCAGGATGTTGCCTTGTGCGTCACGCGTGGGTCCATTCAGGGCCGGGTCGTTGGAACCAGGCTTTCGGGCCCAGCAGTCGTCGATATCGACAAACTGATAGCCGTAGTCGGCCATACCGGAGGAGATCATCGCGGCCGCAGCGTCGCGAATATCGCGGTCGGAGACGTGCTCGTAATAGCTGTACCAATCGTTCCAGCCCATCTGCGGCGTGAGGCCGATGGTATCTCCGACGACGATTTTGAAGGTACGAGAGTCTGAGCCCAGCGCATTTGCAGCCTTGATGGTCACCAGAAATTCGCCTGGCTTTTTGGGTGTCGTGCCCGAGATGATTCCAGTTTGCCGATCGAGCTTGAGCGAAGCCGGCAGGCTCTTAGCGGCAAACGTCATGGGCCGGTTTCCGGTGCAGGGAATGCGGTAGAGGAATGGATGGCCGGGGCGCGCGCCGTAGACTTTGGGGCCGTTCAGGTGAGGCGTGGGCGGCGGCGGAGGCGTACGCAAATCGGATGGTTGCTGGCTGATTGCGGTGTAGTGGCCCATGAGAAGAACGACCAGCGCGACTGCGAATCGACAGGCAGAGCGCATTCGAATGTGCATCATTTTGACGCGAGTCCCGGGTCGCGGTTTGAAGTCGCCCAAGTATATCGCCGGGAGGCGGTGCGGAGTTTTCTTGATAGACGAGGACTTGCTGTCGGCGCCCAAAACTGATGCGTCGCCAGGTTAAGCATTATGGGTCAACTATCTGAGTGGGACCCGTGCCTAGATAGGTTTCACTTTACGAAGCTGTTTCGATAACTGCTGAAAATTCGTCAGCAGGAATTGCATGGTATGGTTGAAGGCCTCGGGTGCAGGAGCGGTTTGGAGCGTTGCGGAAAGCGCGGTGCGCACGGTGTAAACGGCGGCGGAATCCGGCTTGTCGCGAAAAGCTTGCTCATACTGTTCTCGAGTCCAATTATGGTTCAGACCCTGCTGCAAAATGGCGGCTGCGTCTTCATAATCGGCGGCGCGCGTGGTGCGATAGTTGAGGATTAAGTTAACCGATGCGGGCGCGCCAAAAGTCTCGCCGTCGGTCCAGACGGCTGCGACCACTTTGATTTGGTCGGGCAGAGGACTGAAGGCAAACTCAAAGAGCGGCCGCGAAATGCTGGCGCCTGGTTCGATGGGCGGGCCACCTTCCAAGAGCGTGTCCCAGACCTTTTTGGCTCTCCTTGCCGGTTGCGACGAAGAAGAGATTTCCAAAACCAGAGCCCATACCGGTTTGTTACTGAGATTGGTGACGATGCAGGCAGGACGTTTATCCGCAGCGGGATGGATCTCAACCCGAAATCTGTGCCCTTCGGTTGCTTGTTGTGGATAAAGCACTGATGGGAAAAACATTGCGATGTTGAATGCGCAAAACGCGGCAGCGAATATCTTCATCGGAATCTCCATCGGTACACACGACCCAAGGCAATTCGGTCAAGCCTGGTGATGACATCCGAATGGGGGTAAATTCCCCGCCTTGTTCGGTGGCTTCAGATTAACAGTCGCTTGCCCGGTGCGGGGCGACGAACCGATGGAGTGGACCATGTCAAGCTTTGCGCGTTTCTGCAAGTTACCTACCGGATCTGCGGTTGTTCAATGGGCTGAAGCCGCCTGCTCCCACCGGCGAATCTATCTGCAACTGTAGTATTAAAGCGATCGGATTGGAGAGGTCAAATTGAGAGATAAGCGAAAGGCTCCTGACACCCCGCAGAAACTAAATCCGTGGACGACCGTCCCGAAAAGAACGGCAGTCATCTTCCTCTCTGCCGTGTTTTTCACCTTTTCCACGATAGGGATTGCAGAGGACATCTCCGACTTTGGGCGGCAGCTACCAATTCGATTCGCGGGCGGAGTGTTAGTGTCAGGCCTGATCGCAGTAATTTATGCCTGGACGGGCGTGCGGCTGCGGGGCCGCTCGTGGATGGTCTTTGTACCTCTCTTCTTCTTGCAGATATTTAGTATGCGGGAGCTTAACCGGCATTTCCCTGTTCCGCCCAATCCAATCACGATGAATGCGGCGCAGATCAACAGCCTGGCAGACCGCCTTAACTACGACGGCATTGCCATCATTCTTGCAACTCTTCTGGCCTATGGGGGCTTTGTATTCGTGTTCGTCGGAGAATTCCGGCGGCGCATGCGGGTGACTACTGAAAAGACTGCGCTCGATACCGAGATGGCGGCGGCTCGCGAAGTGCAGCGGGTGATTGTTCCGGAAAGTGCCGAGTGCTTTCCAGGATTTTGCGTGGAATCTACTTACGTACCTGCTCAGCAGGTGGGCGGCGATTTCTTCCAGATTCTTCCTGATGGTGACGGAGGAATGCTGGTGGTGGTTGGCGACGTTGCGGGAAAGGGGCTGCCCGCGGCCATGCTGGTTTCAATGCTGGTGGGCTCCATCCGTACCGCCGCTGAGGATTCGCACGATCCGGCCCGCATTCTGCGCATCCTCCACGACCGGCTGTTGGGGCGCAGCAGCGGCGGATATGCAACTGCGATTGCGGCTCGGATTGGGCACGATGGCGCGGTCACGATGGCCAATGCCGGCCACCTGCCGCCCTACCTCGACGGTAAAGAGATTGAGCTCGCCGGGACGCTGCCTCTCGGATTCGCCGGAGCAGGGCAATATCTGACGACTTCTTTTCGAATGGAGCCCGGCAGCCGCATCGTTTTCTGCACGGACGGAGTGGTGGAGGCGCAAAAACCCGATGGAGAGCTTTTTGGCTTTGATCGCGCGCGGCAGATTTCAACCAAGACCGCGATAGAAATAGGTGACGCGGCCCGGGAATTTGGACAATCGGACGATATTACGGTTGTGGCGATTGAGAGAAACAGGGAACAGGGACTAAGGACTAGGGATCGCTGAGCTTTTCGGCAGTCTTCCTATTCCCTATTGCCTACTCCCTATTGCCTGTCTTTACATTTTTCCGAATCTGTATACGAAGCCGGCAGTGAAGCCGAAAGCGTTCTGGGTTGTTGAGCCGAAACCGGTGGCCAGGTCTTCGCCGCTCAGCCGCAAGCTCATGTGGGGCGTGGCGTTGTATTGGCCCACAATGCTGCCGCCGGCGGCAAAGGTGTCGGCGTCAGGCCACATGCCAAAGAGGGTGGAACCGAAGCCGTTGGTGTCGCCGGAGAAGTTGCCGATCGCGAGTCCGCCCAGCACTCGACCGGAGATGGAAACCTTGGGCACGATGTAGAACCGGTAAGTGGGGCCGGCCATAAGATCGTACATGCTGATTTTGGGACGGGTGTTGGTGGCGTTGGTGACACCCGGTATCAGGCCTGTATAGGCAATGCCCTCGTAGCCGCGGGCGTCGAAGGTGACGCCGAAACGCTCGCTGTAGTAGCGGGTGACGCCGGTATCCCACCCATAGAATGCCGTGCGCTGCAGCGAGGCGCCGGGCGTAAAGCGCAGGTAGCTGGCGCCGGCAAATGCCTCGTACAGATGGTCGTAGGTGTCGCGGATGGCCGCGGCGCGGCGCTGTTCGCGGCGCTGCTTGATGCGGGCCGCTACGCTGATCTGGCCGGATTCCTGGGTGGCCGGCTGGGCCTGAGAACTTGAAGAACTGGGAGCCTGGGAATCGCTGCTCGAAGAAGAAGCCGTGGATTGGGCCAGAAGTGCGGCTGGCGCGGCCAATGTCAGCACCAGGAAAAAGCGTAGAAAAGAGTGCATCGTGATCGGGATTCCTCCATGGGAGTGCGGAAACACAACCGCGCGAGCAGGCTCGCGCACAGTGCTCCCCCCAACTGGTATTAAATCATCCCGGGGGCAGCATTGTGGGCGAGTCTCTGGCTCGTGAGAGCTTGTAGCTCATTAGACGGCTGTGAAAGCAGATGGGCGCAGGGTCCTCGAATCAGACAATCGCGTTCAAATCGGCTTGGAGTTGAGCTTGGTTAAAGCCGCTCGGCGATCCCTTGGCGCTGAGCCACGCTTGTGCGAGCAGGGCATGGGCTTCGTCGCAGTATTTATTCCAGAAGGCAACCGTCATCACCTTGAGTTGGCCCCAGGTGATGCAGGTAAAGCTGTTCTGATCGTACTTGGCGACAAACACGCAGTGGCCGCCCCAACTGCCCGGCTTGGCCTTGGCGCCACCCTTGGGCGCCACGTCCCACACATCCTGGGTTTGCGCAGTGAGCGGCAGGCTGAGGCCAATATAGACGCCGCCGAAGAGTGCGATGGACTGGCGAACTTCAACCAGGCTCGACACCTTGGGATCGGCGAACGCCGTCAGCGTATTGCCGGCGAACCCACCTTTTTTCCAGTCGTTCAGCACGTCCAGCTCAACGCCACCATTGTCGGTTTTGGGGTTGCCGGGGACGTAGCCGTCCCACTGCTCGTAGTATGTCTCGATGGTGGAGTCGGGAACCGTGACCTCAGTGCCGGTATTGGCGGTGAATACCTGGATGGCGTGGCCGACACCGGCAATGGTGCAGCAGCCGAGCGTGTCGTTCATCATCATGCCCCATGATGTGATGCCCTTGGTCCAGTCCGCTGAGGGTGGAGGCGGCGGCAGCGCAGGAGTGAGGTATTTACCCAGCATCAGGGTGCGGCTGTCAGTCTTGATGGCCTTGCGGCCCAGTTTCATCTGGGAGTGGTCTGCCATAAATAGATCCTTTCTTTTGCGTAGGATGGCCGCTCTGTGGCTTGTCGGCTATGGGTGGGATCCAGACCAGGGAAGAAATACAGAGAAGAATTGCACCGTAGAAGCGATCGCAAGAGTGTACGAAGTAAAAGTTTCAAATCCGGAAAGGAAAGTAAAGTGAAATTGGCTGAGTGTTTCTGAAACGCTTCTTCAGGCGCCATTGAACCTCATTTGACTTACGATAAAGAGAACCGGAGATCGTTAAGACATGGGAAGAGTTTTACTTGGTATCCTCCTGGGCTGCTGTCTGTTTCCTGCAGCTCTGCTTCTTTACTTCCAATACGGCTTTCCGCCACTGGCAGTTGCCGACAAGCCATTCATTGGGGAAGTAGGGTTGATCGAGGCGCCGGTGCACTACCGCATTCCGCGGGAGGCGCCAAAGTACGCGCCCATCCCCTTGAATGAAGAGAACCTGGTAGCCGGGTCGCATGTTTACGTTGAACAGTGCGCGGTCTGCCACGGCGTGCACGGCAAGCAGTCCTCGCTGGGCGCGCGAATGTACCCCATGGCGCCGCCGCTGTGGGAAGGCCAAAGGGTTGAAGACCAGGTGGGGGTGAGCGGCGATCCGGTAGGGGAGACTTACTGGAAGATTGCCAACGGGCTAAGGCTGTCGGGAATGCCGGCGTACCAGGGGGTTTTGACCGATACTGAGATTTGGCAGGTAAGCCTGCTTTTGGCCAACGCCAACAAGCCCCTGCCCCCTGCTGTCCTAGCCTTGCTGCATGAGCCGGCGGCTGAGAACGCTCCGAAAGCGAAGAAGCTGTCGGGGGAATCGGATGAGTAGTCGCCAGGCCGTAAACCGGCAGGCCAGGAACCGGAGCCGGGTGAGTGAGAGACTATGAGCATGCTTGATCTGCTGAAGAAAGGCTTCGGTTACGTGCTGATGAGCATGGGCGTGTCGAGCCCGACTCGCAAACCTGTGCAGAAGCCGAAAGCTGCGGCTGATACGAAAAAGGTGGGGTGAGGTTTTATATCCCACCCTAGCGACAAAAACAAAGACGTCGCGAGGATGGGGCACCCTTTTTTCGTGTGTGGTTGAACCTCCTACTCGGAAGCATTCCCACAAGCCGGCTCCCTCAGGTTTTGCGGCTGCGGCTGTTCTGGCACATCTAACAAGAGCGAGGCGTGCAGCCTGGCACGTTCCCGGGAGTCTGTCCGCGCGTCAGCGAGGGTTTTTCCTGCGCTTAGAAATGGGCCCGTACAATGAAGTTGGATGCGTGATTGATGGCGGAATCGGAGAAGGACAAGCCCAAACAATCAAGCCAGCAGGCGGCGGCCCGCAAGCCCGACGAAGACCCGGTAGGTAAGGTCTACGATTCGCGGCTGGCGCGGCGGCTGGCCCACTACCTGCGCCCGTATTGGTTGCAGGCCACCATCTCTGCCATCTCGGTCACCATCAAGTCACTTGGCGATGTGGCTGGGCCGTTCCTGGTGATGGTGGGCATCGACCACTATTTCCCGCAGCATCGCGCCAGCAACGACGTGGTGAGCGCAGCGCACGGATTCAGCTCAGCACGGTGGCTGACAAACTGGCTTTCGCCCGACCCCATGCGCGGCATCACGCAGCTTTCCGCGATTTTCCTGGCCATCCTGGTTTCGTCGTATCTGTTCGAAGGGGTTCAGACCTACCTGATGCAATGGACCGGCCAGAAGATCATGTTCGACCTGCGCCGCGACATCTTCCGCCATATGCAGCGGATGCACGTGGGATTCTTCGATACGCACGCGGTTGGCCGGCTGGTGACACGCCTGACATCTGACGTGGACGCCATCAACGACATGTTCACCGACGGCATACTGGCCATCGTGAACGACTTCATCACGCTGAGCTTTATGGCGGTGGTGATGCTGGCTATCAAATGGTGGCTGGCGCTGGTAGCCTTCGCGGTGCTGCCCATCATTCTCATTGTCACGCGAGTTTTTCGCGACCACGTTCGCGAGAGCTATCGGCGCGTCCGTGCAGCCATCGCCCGCATCAATAGCTTCACGCAGGAACATATCAGCGGCATGAGCGTGGTGCAGCTCTTCAACCGCGAGGAGCGCGCCTACCAGGATTTTGAAGCGGTCAACGAGCAGCACATGATCGCGTTCAAAGATACGATCTTTGCCTACGCGCTCTATTACCCGGCCGTGGAATTGCTTTCGTCGATTGCAATCGCCATGGTGATATGGCGCGGAGGCTTCGGAGTGCTTGCCGGCACGGTCACCATCGGCATGCTGGCCAGCTTCAACATGTATTCGCAGCGCTTCTGGCGGCCGATCCAGGACCTGAGCGACAAGTACAACATTATTCAGGCAGCGATGGCCGCGTGCGAGCGCATCTTCAAGCTGATGGAAACGGCGCCGGCGATTGTAAGCCCGGCCCAGCCGAAGATAGGCGACGGGTCAAATCGGATCGTGTTCGATCACGTGTGGTTCACCTATCAGAAGCTGACTGAAGAGCAGCAAGCTGCGGTTGCTACAGCTCAGAAGCTTGCTTTTGGGAGCGAATTGTCAGGGCACGACTTTGGTCGAGCCTCGAGTTCACAAAATGGAGATGGGGCTTCAGCCCCTGCTGGAATCTCAAATGCAGCGGCGCTCAACGCGATCGACGGGATTGAGTGGATTCTGAAAGACGTTTCGTTCACCATCGAGCCGGGTCAGACGGTAGCGATTGTGGGGCACACCGGAGCGGGCAAAACTACCCTGACCAGCCTTATGATGCGCTTCTACGAGGTCACGGCGGGACGCATTCTATTGGACGGGGTCGACCTGCGCGAGCACGATCTGGATGAATTGCGCGGGCATTTCGCGGTGGTGCTGCAGGATCCGTTTCTGTTTACCGGCACCATCGCCGACAACATACGCATGGGCAACGACGAGATCGGCGACGAGAGAATGCGCATCGCCGCCCGCGACGTGAACGTACTCGACTTTGTTGAGAGGCTGCCGGCGCAGTTCAACGAGCCGGTGCGGGAACGCGGCAACTCCCTCTCGACCGGCCAGAAACAGCTCATTAACTTCGCGCGCGCGCTAGCCTACAATCCACGCATTCTGATCCTGGATGAGGCGACTTCGAGCGTCGACACCGATACGGAGTTACGCATCCGGTCCGCCCTGGAGCGCATGGTGGAGGGCCGAACCAGCGTGCTGATTGCCCACCGGCTGTCGACCGTGCAGCGCGCCGAATCCATCCTGGTAATGCACAAGGGGCAGTTGCGCGAGATGGGCTCGCACCAGGAGCTGCTGGCCAGGCGCGGACTTTATTGGAAGCTCTACCAACTACAGTATAAAGACCAGGAAATTGGGACGGGCACACCGGCGCTGGGCGAGCCCTCGGTGGCTCCAGCGGGATAAGAGCAGGGAGCAAGGGACCGAGGGACCGAGGGAACAAGGGACCTTGGTAACAAGGGTACAAGGGACCGAGGGACCAAGGGAACAAGGGACCGAGGGACCAAGGGAACAAGGGAGTAGAGAGTTCGCCTGTCAATTGCCGAAAGCGCAAATCACGCGTCTAATGTTCTTAGAAATAGCCAACCACATGCGGTGCGTCATCGATCGAGAAGCAAACCGCAACGGCTGCTGGAGAGCGTATGTTCGCGGAAACGCATCTCTCTTCGCTCCGGACCCGATTCATTTCCGGACTCATTGCCGCCACGTTATTGACCGCTGCCGCTGCTCAGGCAGTCTCACAATCAACAAACCTGCAGGCGCACAGGGCGCAGATTGCTGAAAGCTATGGGAGTCTCAGGCTCAGCTTTGAGGCCAATCGCGGCCAGACGGACCCCAGTGCGAGGTTTCTGTCGAGAGGCAGCGGTTACGGACTATACCTGACCGGCGATGAAGCGGTGCTGGCGCTATGCAGACCTTTGGCTGGTGCAGCCAGGCCGGCGTCTGGAGGCTCGAAAAACGCCGCGGCGCCAAGGTCTGCTGCGTGCGCAAAGGTTGAGATGCAACTGGCAGGCGCCGGCGGCACAGAACCGTTGGGCGAGGAGCGGCTGCCGGGGACGGCTAACTACTTTATCGGCAGCGATCCGGCCAAGTGGCACACCAACATCCCCACATACGCCAAGGTGCGCTATCGGGACATCTATCCCGGCATTGACCTGGTTTACTACGGCAACCATCGCGAGTTGGAGTACGACTTTGTGGTTGCGCCAGGCGCCGATGCGCGAGCGATTGCGTTGCGGTTTGAGGGTGCGGCCGAGGTGCGGCGCGCCGCCAACGGTGACCTGGTGGTGCGCGCGGCCGATGGGACGCTCATCTTCCGCAAGCCGGTAATTTATCAAACCGTGAACAGGCAGCGGGTTCAGGTTGCAGGCGAGTTTGCGGTCACTGGCAAGCAAACGGTTGGATTCAGGCTGGGAAGCTATGACCGCGGCAAACCGCTGGTGATCGACCCGGTGCTGGTGTACGCCACATTTCTGGGCGGGAGCGGCGATGCGAACTCGGCACTGCTGGGGGGCGCAAGCAACGCTATCGCGGTGGATGCGGCTGGCAATGCGTACGTCACTGGCCAGACCCTCTCCACCAACTTTCCGGTTACGGCGGGAGTTCTGCAAGGAACTGATCCGGGCGCTGCCGATCAGGCTTTTCCGGCATTCGTAACCAAGCTGAATGCGTCAGGTACGGCGCTGGTCTACTCCACCTACATGGGTGGAAACGGCGGCGACCAGGCCAGCGCGATCGCCGTAGACGCCGCGGGCGATGCATACGTGGCTGGGCAGACGGCGTCCCACAATTTTCCTGTCACGGCGGATGCCCTGCAAACGGCGAACAAAGCCACGATGGGCGGCGAGATTACTGCTTTTATATCGGAGCTGAACCCGACCGGGACGGCTCTCGTCTATTCCACCTACCTGGGCGGAAGCATCATTGACGGGGCGGCTGCCATTGCCGTGGATACGGCGGGAAATGCGTATGTGGCCGGCCAAACCTCCTCCACCGACTTCCCGGTAACACAAGGCGCTTACCAGACGACCAACAAATCCGGCTCCTCGCTGGCCAGCAACGCATTTGTTTCCAAACTCAACCCCGGTGGAACGGCACTGATTTATTCCACCTTTCTCGGCGGCAGCGGCGGAACACGCATGGGCGAGGGCGGATGCATAACCTCCGCGGCTGCATCGAACGACTTGTTGGGTTGGGCGGTGGGCAATAACGAGGATGGGGCGTTTGCCATCGCCGTGGACGGGGCGGGCGACGCGTACGTGGCGGGCCAGGCTCTCTCCACTGACTTTCCGGTAACGCAAGGCGCCTACCAGGCGCAGAACAATGGCGCCAGCACCGCGGCGACAAATGCGTTCGTCGCCAAGCTCAACCCGGCGGGCTCGTCGCTGCTCTACTCCACGTATCTGGGTGGAAGCGGAACTCCGTGTCCCAGCAACTTGGCGGTTGGGTACGACGGCGATACGGGCCTGGCTCTGGCCGTCGACAGTTCCGGTGATGCGTACGTTGCGGGCGTTACTTTTTCCATGGACTTTCCCGTGACTCAAAGCGCATTCCAGACCACCAATCAATTCAGCTTCAAGGGAATTGCCGGCCCCACGGCCTTCGTCGCCAAGCTCAATCCTTCGGGATCGGGTCTCGTGTACTCGACGTACCTCGGTGGCAGTGGAGGCTTCATCAACTTCACGCCGTTCTTTGCGCAGTACGGCGGCGACCAGGTGACCGGGCTGGCTGTCGACAGCTCCGACGATGCCTACGTGACCGGAGGCACGGCCTCACTCAATTTCCCGGTGACCGCTGGAGCTTTCCAGACCGCGAATGCTTCCGCGACGGGTAGCGGAGGCGCGCTCTACAACGCGTTTGTGGCCAAGCTGAATCCGGCGGGCAGCGCGCTGCTCTACTCCACTTACCTGGGCGGCAACGGTTCGAACCCCAACGTTGAAAGCAACGAACACGCCGTCTCCGTTGGTGACCAGGCAAACGCCTTGGCGCTCGACAGCTCAGGAAACGTGTACATTGCGGGCCAGGTTGAGTCTGCCGATTTTCCGGTTACGAACGGGGCTTTCCAGACGACGATTCCTGCCTACACCAGCGCCTTTATCGCCAAGTTGGATTTGCCCAGCAGCTCAGGCCTGGCCACGCCCACAGTGACGGTTACGCCGGCGACTGCGCAACTCACCAATGCTGAACCTCTGGTGGTGACGATTGCCGTGACCGGAGGCAGCGGCAGCGCGACGCCCACTGGCTCGGTGACATTGAGCAGCGGAAGTTACTCCTCAGCAGCGACCAGTCTCAACGGCGGCAGCGCGGTAATCGAGATTCCCGCAGGCGCTTTGGCGGTTGGATCCGACAAGCTAACGGCCAACTATCCGGGCGACAGCAATTACGCGGCGACGATGGGTACGGCAACGGTGAGCGTGGCGGCCGCTCCGGCGTCCGGCTACGCCATTACCGGGAGCGCGGTGACGGTAGCCGCTGGGGCGACAACGGGAAATACTTCCACCATTACCGTGACTCCGGACGGAGGTTTTACGGGCAGTGTTACGCTGACGGCCGCACTCACTTCCAGCCCCAGTGGCGCAGTCAATCTGCCCACAATGAGCTTTGGCTCGACTGGCAGTGTGAACATTACAGGCACGGGAAGCGGGACGGCTACTTTGACCATCTCCACGACCGCCGAAGGCGGCTGCGCGCCATTTGGGGTTGAGATGAAGACAGCGTGGTACATGCCGGGAGGCGCAACCCTGGCGCTGCTGGTGCTGTTTGGCGTTCCCAGGGGATGGCGTCGGCGGACATGGCTCGGATTGCTGCTGCTGGTTTGCCTGTGTGGCGTTTCGGCCTGCGGTTCCAGCGGCCCCAAAGGAGGGTGCAACGCGATCACGGCTCCCACCACGCCGGGAACGTACTACATCACAGTAACCGGCACATCGGGCACGACGACCGGGACCGGCATAGTGACCCTGACGGTTCAATAAACGCGCCTTGCGCCTATGCGTTTTTTGCAGGCCAGAGGTTTAGTGTCTCCGGACTATTTCGGGGCCAGGTTCTGCAGGCATTGCTCGAGCACGTCGATCAGACTCTCCAGTGTGCGCGGAGAAACATCTTTCCAAATCCTGGCTTCGATGTTGCGGATGAATCGATCGGCTACGTGGAGAAGCTTTTCTCCTGAGGGCGTGAGTAAGGCGGTAACGATTCGATCGTTGACGTCGTCTTTGCTGCGCGTAATCCAGCCGGCTTTCTCAGCTTTCTGAATGAGGGACTGCGCGGTTTGCGGCGTAACCTCGCATTGCCGGGCCAGTTCGGCGCCGGAACTTCCGGGGGCGGTTCGAATTGCTGTCAACAAGCGAATCTGCGCGGTGGTGGCGCCGTAAGGCCGCAGCTTCTCATCCATCAGGGCGCGAAACTGCATAAAGATTCGCTTCATCAGTTTGGTTGCGCGCCGGCGGTTTTCCTCAATCTCATCCATAGTCATATCAGACAACTGATATGATATCAGCTACCTGATATGCCCGCAGACATATCTTCAATTCCCCAATGGAAGACAAAGCATAATCCCTGGCTGGTGGCGCTGACGGTCACCATGGCCACGTTCATGGAGGTGCTTGACACCTCGATCGCGAACGTGGCCCTGCCGCACATGGCAGGGTCGCTGGGCGCAAGCCTGGACGAGGCAACCTGGGTGCTGACCAGTTACCTGGTGGCCAGCGCGGTTATTCTGCCCATCTCCGGCTGGTGCGCCAATCGCTTCGGCCGCAAGCGCTTTTACATGTCGTGCGTGGTGCTGTTCACCACCTGCTCGCTGCTGTGCGGAATTGCGCCGAATTTAACGTTTCTTATAGTGGCCCGCATTTTGCAAGGGCTGGGCGGCGGTGGACTGGCGCCCAGCGAACAGGCGATTCTGGCCGATATTTTTCCACCCAACAAGAGGGGTCAGGCGTTTGCGGTTTATGGCATGGCGGTGGTCTTCGCTCCCGCAATCGGCCCCACGCTGGGCGGCTGGATTACCGACAACTTTAACTGGCATTGGATTTTCTTTATCAATTTGCCGGTAGGCATTCTGTCGTTCTTCCTCTCCAACCGCATGGTTGAGGATCCGCCGTATCTGATTGAGCGCAAGAAAACGTCGAGGCATCTGAAGGTGGACTTCATGGGGCTCGGCCTCGTGGGCATTGGCGTGGGCCTGCTTGAGTTCACTCTCGATCGCGGACAGGAAAAGGATTGGTTCAGCGACCTGAGCATTCGCGTTTCATTTATTGCTGCGATCGTTCTGCTCATTGTTTTTGTGTTTTGGGAGTGGCAGCATCAGGATCCGATTGTCGATATCAAGCTGCTGAAGAACCGCAACTTCGGCACCTCGGTTTTTCTACAACTCATTTTGGGCACCGTGCTGTTTGGCACAACCGTGCTTATCCCGCAGTATCTGCAAACGCTGCTCGGTTACACGGCGGAGCGCGCCGGCATGGTGCTGTCTCCTGCGGGCTTTGTGCTCATGTTCATGATGATGATTTCAGGCCGGATGGTGGGCAAAGTGGACGCGCGCGCCATGGCGGCGTTCGGGTATTTCTGCACCGCGATCGGGGTCTACAATCTAACCCGGCTCGATCTCACCACCGCCTATGGAGCAGCCACGTTGTGGCGCATCTTCCAGGTTATGGCGCTTCCTTTCATCTTCATTCCCATCAGCACGCTCAACTATGTAGGTGTGCCGATCGAGAAGAACAACCAGATTTCGAGCCTCTCAAATTTCGCGCGCAATATTGGTGGCAGCGCCGGCACAGCGTTGCTGACCACGTTTATCGCGCGCACATCTCAGGTCCACCAACAAGTGCTTGCCTTAAAAGCGGCGCCGGGCAATCTCGCGTACCTGAACTACACAGACGGCATCAAATCGTTGCTGATCTCTCGAGGAGTATCTGCTGGGCAAGCCTCGCAGATGGCGGTGGGGCAGGCCTACCGCGAGATGCAACTGCAGGCTTCGATGCTGAGTTATCACAACGCATTCGTGGTGCTTTCCGCGGCAATATTCTGCCTGGTGCCGCTGCCGTTCGTGATGCGTCTGCCAAAGAAGCGGCCGGGACAGGCGACCGAGGCGGCGGGACATTGAAAGAGCAGGGACTAGGGACTAGGGAATAGGGAATAGGGACCCGGGAATCGAGCAAAGAGAAAAGAGATCCGAGACTACCACTTGTCAGCCATCCTAAATCTGCGCTCGGGATATGATGAAGTGGAGGTTGTTCCAGGGGTTATCCCAACAAGATTGCATTTGAATCGGACGCGGGGACGGATGAGTGCAGGTGTAACCAGAAAAGTTGAGCTGTTCGACACCAGCCTTCGCGATGGGCTGCAGCAGCCGAACCTCGAAATCTCAGTGCCCAACGCGATGATGCTGCTGGAGCGCATGGGAGCTTTCGGCATCAAGTATGCCGAGATCGGTTTTGCCGGGGCCAACAAACTGGTGGGCGATCTATGCAACGCGGTGGGCGGCGTCGACACCGGTGGCATGAAGCTGGCTCTCTTCGGCAGAACGCGCGGCCGCGGAACCAAGGTTGAAGACTGGCCCGATGTGCGCTTCATTTTGAACCAGCGCAATCGCATTCCAGTAGCGGTGGTGGTGGTCAAGTCGCGCCTGCTGGATGTGATGCACTCGCTCGAAACCACTCCCGAAGAAAACCTGGCTATGGCCTGGGAGACGATCGAGTGCCTGCATGCCAACGGTCTCGAGGTGATTGTGGACCTGGAGCACGGCATGGACGCGTACTGCGGGCGGCGCGAGATGGGCGCCAGGTGCGACGCAGATTTTGCCCGGCGCGGCCGCGATTACTTCAGAGAGCTTGCCGGCCAGTGCGTGCGCCAAAAGGTAAGCCGCATTGTGGTGTGCGACACGAATGGCGGTTCGAGCCCAGAAGAAGTGCAGGAAGTGATCGGCGGTCTGGTGAGGGATTTTCCGCAGGCGGCCATTGGATTCCACGGCCACACCGATCGCGGGCTCGGCGTTGCCAACACGCGGGCGGCGATACTGGCCGGCGCCCTGCACGTGCAGGGCACGCTGCTGGGCACGGGCGAGCGCTGCGGCAATGTGAATCTCACCACAGTGGTGGGCGCAATGCAGGTGCGCGGCGAAGCAGAATTTGTTCCGCCACAGTCATTGGCCGGACTCACCAGCCTGGCGCACTCGGCCTTTGGCGCATTCGCTCTCGATCCGCCTCACGGTGCGCCGATCGTAGGCCCCGGCGCTTTCGGGACGTGGGCGGGCATGCACGGATCGAGCGAGAACAAGAATCCCGGCGCATATTTGTGGTGCAATCCGGCGGAAGTGGGCGCGGTCCCCACCATAGGCGTGAACGGGCAATCGGGACGCGCGAATATCGTGCTGCTGTCGAAAGATCTCGGCATACCGCTCAACTCAAAACAGGCGCAGACGCTGCTTGACACCAATCTGGCGATGATCGAGGGCGGCGGATTCACGGCCAGCGAAGTGTCGTTCAAGCTGGCCTGCATGAAAGTTCTGGGCACGCTGGGTAACTGGTTCAGCATTCGAAGCTGGCGCGTCTTCGATGAGTCGGACGAGATTGGCAATCGCTTTGTGCAGGCGTTCATGACGCTCGCCGTGGGCGACACCACGGTTACAACTTCGCGCGCCGAGGGCGCCGGACCGGTGGACGCGCTCACCAAGGCGATGCGCAAGGAGCTTGAAAAGTGGTATCCGGCGTTGGCCGAGATGCGGCTTGGCACCTTCACGGTTGCTGCTCTCGATGTGTCGGCGCACGACTCTGCCGCGCATGTGCGGGTCACCGTCAGCTTCCACGCCGACGGCTACGATCCGTGGATTACCGCAGGGGTAAGCAGCGACATGAACCAGGCGGCGCTGCTGGCGATTGTGGATGGTTTCCACTATTGGCTTGAGACCCGGGTAGCCAAGGCTGATGGCGGCAACGGTGGGGAAATGACCTCCCAGGTTTCAAAATCGAGACCTGGGGCACCCGCTACGGCTGAGTTATAAAATTCAGAATCTCATTGATCACCTGTGGCCCCTCGTCGGTTCCGAAGAGAAACTGCGCGTGGGCTGAGCCGTTCACCACGATCAGCCTTTTCGGTTGTGGGGCTTTTGCGTAATGCGCCTTGATGCCGGGCAGGCGCGGGCCGTCTCCGCTGGTGTCGTCGCGCGCCACCAGATAGAGCTTGCGGCCTTTCAGTTGTTCGGGATGAGAGCCGCCTTCGGAGCCGACAAATACCACGCGGTCAAACTCGCCTGGACCCGACTCAGCGTCGGCATCGCCCACTGCATCGCCGCCCAGGCTTGCGCCGATGGCCGACACGTTCCGGATCCCATTTGAATGCAGATATCGAACTGCGGCGAGCACGTCGGCGGCGTTATCTTCGTATGCGCCGTCCCCACTGGTCGAACCGTCAGGATTCTTCTTGTCGCCACGAAATTGAACGGCAAGCACGGTGAATCCTTTTTGCACCAGAATCTTTGCCTGCGGAGCCCAGCTCTCTTTACCGAATCGCCCGCCATGCGCCAGCACAATGCCGCGACGGCCGTTTCCATAGAGATCGGCCTGGATGGATGCGTGGCCATCGGAAAGAGGAATGGTTATGGTTTGCTGGGCCGCAGCGGGCAGCGCGAGCAATAAGAATGCAATTGCTGTGAGAGCTGGCCTCAAAAAGCACCTCGTCATAAAGATGACAACATCTCCGCGCATAGGATCCGCGTACAGAGAGATTCTAGCGGATGGAAAGTGAGCTCCGCGAACGCATGGCCTGAGAATTCGCGCTGGAACCTTCGTATAGTGGCCCATTATTCGGGATCGACCAAATACCGCAAAGCGAGACCGGTGTCCGTAGTGTGACCTAAGGCACACCGGTTTTCATGATCGCAGGTAAGAATTAACTTGTACGGCCGGCGAGCTGAAGTGCTTTGAAGGCCAAGGAGGATTCGCACTTATGAGTGATCTAGCTCCACTGGCAGAGGCTGGCGCCGTTGATCCGCTTGTTGGCCACCCGCCCGACTACCACGTCTTTGACAAATTCATAGCGCGATGCAAAGCTCTTCCCGCCATTACTACGGCAGTAGTTTGGCCACTCTCTGATGTCGCCATGCGCGGCGCGGTTGAGGCCGCCACGGCCGGCCTGATTGAGCCCACGCTGATCGGTCCCACGGACCGCATGAAGGCGCTTGCACAAAAGATTGGCCTCGACATCAGCAGCTACCCCATTCTGCAGGCCGACACTGAAGAAAAGGCAGCCGAGATCGGCGTGTCGATTTGCCGCTCGGGAATTGCGCTGGCCCTGATGAAGGGCAGCCTGCACACCGATGAGTTGCTGAAGCCGGCCATGGCGCGCGATACCGGCCTGCGCACCTCGCGGCGCATCTCGCACGTGTTCATCATGGATACGCCGGCCTATGCCCGCACGCTGCTGATTACCGACGCGGCCATCAACATTGTGCCCGAGCTCGAAGACAAGATTCATATTGTCCAGAACGCGATCGACCTCGCGCACGCGCTGGGTATTCCCGAACCTAAGGTGGCGCTGCTCTCGGCCGTTGAAACAGTGAACCCCAAGATCAAGTCGACGCTGGACGCCGCGGCCTTGTGCAAGATGGCCGATCGCGGCCAGATCACCGGCGGAATTCTTGATGGACCGCTGGCTTTCGACACCGCGGTAAGCGTGAAGGCGGCCAAGATCAAGAAGCTGGTTTCGCCGGTTACCGGCCAGGCCGACATCCTCGTGGTGCCCGACCTTGAGAGTGGTAACATGCTCGCCAAGCAGCTTGAGTATCTCGGCGGCGCGCAGCTCGCGGGCATCGTGCTCGGCGCGCGTGTGCCCACCATCCTCACCAGCCGGGCCGATTCGGCTGAAACGCGATTGGTGAGTTGCGCTGTGGCCGTGCTGCTGCATTATGCAGCCCATCCGGCAATGAAGGTATAACGCACTTTCAATAGCATCGCAATTCAGGGCGGGCGCGAGCGATCGCTGCCCGCCCTTTTCCATTTCCGTTGCATTTTGTGAACCGCCGCAAAATCGTTTGCGACACTGGAAACATGGATCGACTTTTGTCCGCCCTGATCTTCGATCTCGATGGAACGCTCACCGACTCGAAGCCCGGCATTACTGGCTGCCTTCGCAAGGTGATTGACGAGCGCGGTTTGAATTTCGCCGGATCGCTCGATCGCTTCATCGGCCCGCCCGTTGAAGAGTGGGTTACATACCTGATGCCTGACGGATCTGACCAAGAGCACGCCGCGCTGGCTCGCGACTATCGCGCCTGCTACGACCGCGAAGGCTGGTCAAATAATTCGGTCTATCCCGGCGTGCGCGAGATGCTGGCGCAACTGCGTGCGGCCGGATTCGCGCTTTACGTCTGCACATCGAAGCATGAGCCGTTTGCCATACGCATTCTTGAGAAGTTCGAGGTCGCGCAATTCTTTGCCGCCATCTATGGCGACAAGCTTGAGTACGCGAGCCACGCCAAGGCCGATCTGCTGGCGAGGATCATTCGTGAGCAGGCGATCGATCCCGGCCGAGCGTGGATGGTTGGCGACCGCAGCTTCGATATTGAGGCCGCGCACGCGAACCATCTTCGCGCCATCGCAGCCGGATGGGGTTACGGCTCCGCGGATGAGTTTGCCGCCGCCAATGCCGATGCAGTCGCGCCTACGCCTGGAGATGTTTTCGCCATCGTTGCCCCTCGCTGAGCGCTTTCTCGCCGAAATAGGAATCGCAAAATGAGCCGCGCCGCATTGAGTGCGCGGCCGCTGATGCGCGTCGTCGAAAAGTGATTCATCAGGATGGCATAAAGTCTGTGGAAATCGCGTGATGCGATACGCGCCTCAATTCAAATCAGCAACTTGAGTATGATTAAAGTATTGAAAAATAATTATTTCGTAAAATCGTTTGACAATCGTTTTATGTTCAGTCTATTCTGATGACGGTGACTATCGTCGCCTTGGAGGTTTTACATGCGTCATATCATCGCTACTTCTGTTGTGCTTTCATCCCTGCTTCTCCCCGCAGCGGCTTTTGCCAGCAAGCCGACCGATGAGCCCGCTGCCACAACCCCGGCGCGCCGTATCACCACCGGCGTAATCGGGCCCTTTCTTGTGAACTCGTTGAATCTCACCGCCCCCGAAGGACTTGCAGCATCATTCATCCCAGCCGACGCCCAGGTGGGTGTCTCCTTCGTTGTCGATGAGAAGGGCTTGCCTGAGAACATCCAGGTGACCAAGAGCATTAACCCGGCTTGGGATTCGCAGGTTGTTGAAGCCGTCAGCAAGCTGCACTATCGCCCTGCGCGCATCGACGACCAGAAGATCCCGATCGACATGAACCTGACTGTCACTATCACCAGGTAGCCCTCCCCACAACCAAGACAGTTCTCAAGCGCCTCACTCTATGCCGTACGTGTACCTTGTGCAGCGGGTGGGGCGCTGATTTTTTGTTTGCTCAGCGCGCCGCGTCCTCGCCCTTGTCGTAGCTCGGGAATCGGAAGTTATCGATGGTGAACGCCGTGCGCAGTTGCCGCACCAGGCCGTAGCGGGTGAAGGTGATGGGAAAGCCGGGGCAAATTTGCCGGCCTGCCGGTGAGTTTTGATCTCGGTTGTATTCCAGAAAATTCAACGGAGTCACATCAATCGGGGCAAGGATAAGCTCTGAAGGATCATCGGTCAGTTTTCCGATCCAGGTGCTTCTCAGGAGAGGCTGAGGCAGGAATTCATTGATTACAGTTTTATTCAGTTCGCACGGTCCATCTGTCCAGACTGTTTCGACATATGTGAGTTCGGGACCGCGCAGCGCAGAGCGGCAGTTGATGCCGACAATTCGCAGAGAAGTTTTGCCGCCAACCGTATAGGGGCTTCCCGGATCGATGATGGAAGAGCAGACACCCAGCCCATTGACCGCAATATCGCGGAGCGACGCCTGAACAGTTTCAACCTGCGTGCGGCGCGCCTGGTCGAGTGCGAGATCCACATGCAGCGTGACCGTGTGGGACTGGACGCTATAAAAAACCTCGCGGCTCACGTTGAAGGTGAGGGCTGTGTCCTTGTCCGCAGTGAGGTACTGGGTGTTTACGGGGCGCCAGTTCGATGTCCAGACTGCGCGGCCGCCGCTTTCCACCGTCACTCTCGCGCCGTTGCTGACCCACAGGTCTCCCGGCGTAATGCCGGCAACGTGAAGCGGGATCTGGATAAGCAACTCCTTGCGGTTGAGCGCCGGATGAGCCGTCTCAAGCAGCGTAGGGTTGTCTCGCAGTGTGAATTGAACGCCGGCGTCGCTTTTGGGATAGGCGTGGTTCACCATGGCATCGCTCGCGAAAAACTCCTGACTCAGGAAAAGCACAACTGGAAGCACGAGCAACAGGATTCGCCCCAGGCCGATACTTCGCCGCGCGTAGGCAAGCAGAATAACCGCCGAGCAAAACAGCATCAGCAATGGAACGTCGAGAATGTCGGTTTGCCCGACCGGCGAATAAACTATGCCTTTCTGAAGCAGAGCTGAGAATATTGAAGTCACAATCAGGACGGTAACCAGGACACCGAGCAGCGTGAGCGTCATCCGCGCAAAGTTGCGCGTGACGGCGGCAATGGCGGCAATTGGCAGAATAAGAATCACAGTGATCAGCAGCCAGTCGTAGAGCAGCGAGCCGATGTGGGTTGCGGGATGAAGGCCGGCTTCCGCAAGCAGCAACCACTGCGCTGCCGCAAGGGGCAGGTAAACAAAACACGCGACGAACAGCGCCTTTGCCGCAATCAGCTTCTTCCATTCGTAGGGCCGGGTAATCCAGAACTGCCGGTCGCCCACCAGCCGCTCCTCATGTACGACGCGCACGATCAACAGCCACCAACTGATCGAGATCAGCGTCGGAAGAAACGTTTCGACGGTCCCGGGAACGAAAAAGCCGCCGATGTAAGAGGCCCTAAGGCTGGCGTCTCGCCATTCCTTCGGGCCCGTCCAGGTAAATACGGCCAGCAGGGCGAGCGGAATCAGAATCTCGCGCCAAAAACGGCGCACGTCTTTTTCGAGGATGTGCAGAATCTGCTTCATGCAACGCTCCTTCCCTGCTGCGCTTCGGTCACTGCGATCGCCGGATAATGCCGCTCCTTTTTGGCAATGGCCAGGAAGATGGAGCGCAGCGGAATGGGATCGAATGAGAGGGAGCGCGCCGCGGGGAATGCCGCGCGAATCGAGTGCTCCGTCGGCTCGCCGGCATAACTACTATGGACAAAGCGCACCACCGCGCCGTTTACCTGGAGTTGCAGCCAATCGGGCGGAGGGACGGCGGGAATTGAAGCCGGGCCGTCGAGCGTCACGGTCACATCGCGGAAACGATTGGAGAGTGACGTCATTTCTTCAGAGAAGATCATCTGGCCCTCGGCAAGGTAACCAACATGACTCGCGAAGCTCTCGATCTCAGCAAGATCGTGCGATGAAAGAAAGATGGTTGCCTCGGGCGCGCGGTCGAGCAGCCCTTCAATGAGCTCATCGCGGACAAGCGGATCGAGGCCCGAGAATGGCTCGTCAAGCACGATAAGCGCGGGCCGATAGGCGAGGGAACTGGCGAATGCCGCCTTCATGCGCATGCCTCGCGACAGATCTTTGAGCCGGCGTTTCAACGGCAGATCGAACTGATTGACGAGTTGTTGCTCTAATACGCGGTCCCATTGCGGATAGAATGGCCGCCAGTATTCCATCCAGGCTGCAACCGTCATCCAGCCGGGCATCTCCTGGTTCTCAGACACGTACCCGATGCGATTGAACTGTTTGCCGGCCAGGTGGTTCGCGGGGTCGCTTAATACCGTTGTTTCGCCGGCAGTGGGGCGCAGGATGTTCATGAGCAGCTTGATGAAAGTGGTTTTGCCCGCGCCGTTCGGCCCCACCAGGGCATAGATGGAGCCCTCTTCGACGTCGAGGTCTACGCCGTTGAGCGCGGCGATTCGGCCAAAGTGTTTCGTTAATCCGCGCGTGTGAATTGTCGCGTTCATTTTTCTTCACGCCCTCCGTCGTGTTCGTCGCCGCCCAGCCTTTGCCAATGACGACCGATCGCAGCTACCGTCTCGTCGAGACCGATGCCGAGATGCTTGGCCTCAACCACCAGCTCTTCAATTTCCCGATTCAAAAGCTGGCTGCGCTCCTTGCGGGTTGCATCCGGCAGCGGAGCAACCACGGTGCCGATGCCGGGACGGTTTTCGAGCAGTCCTTCGCTTATGAGATGGGCCACAATTTTCGCCGCCGTATTGGGATTGATCTTGAGTTCCTTGCTCATGGCCCGCACCGAAGGAAAGGTGTCTCCGGGGCGCAATTGCCCGGCCACCATGGCCCGCCTGGCGGCGTATACCACCTGCTCAAAGAGCGAAGCGCCGGGCCGGAACTGGACCTTGAACGGAATCACATGTGTACTATTACGCATAGTACACTTAATGTCAAGAAGGGCTGAGGCATATTTATCGAGGCGACGGGGCTGGAGGGCATTTGAAAAAAGACAACTCAGGCTCTCTAAAACCGTCCGTCAGGGGCTGAAGCCCGCTGCTTTTGGGAGTTTTGTGGTTGTCAGGGCTGAAGCCCTGACCTACCAGCCCTGACCTGCCAGCCCTGACCCGGGACGCCCGTGCCTAGCGGTTTACGAACTCAAGTATTTTAGGTGCAATCTGATTAGCGCATTGCACCGGCGCCAGGTGGCCGCAGCCGGGAATGACGTCGAGCTCGGCGTGCGGAATGAGTTTGACCATGGCCTGGCCCTGATCGACTGGAGTGATGCGATCCTCGGCGCCCCACAAGATGAGCACCGGCATTTTGAGCGTGGGCAGCAAAGCGTCGGTAGTGTATTGCCCGGTGAGCATCGATGCCATGGCCCGCTGCACCACCCAACTCTCTTCATGTATGACGCGCAGAATATCGTTCGCGACAAAGCCCGGCACCTTGGGCGGATCGGGCATGAGCAGCGCATAGAATTCGGCAAGCTGCGTTGCGTTGGACGACGTAAAGAGGCGCGTGTCCCAGACGGGTTCAAAATACAGGCCTGCCGAATCAAAGAGCATGAGGCGGCGGACACGATCAGGGGATTCGACGGCGACGAGTTGCGCGATCCAGCCGCCCATCGACCACCCGCCGAGATCGACGCGGTTGAGGTGCAGCGCATCAATGAACGCGATGACGATGTGCGCCTGGTCTTGCACGGAGTAGGAAAAGCTTGCAGGCCTCTGGCTTCGGCCGAAGCCGGGCAGGTCGGGCATATAGACGCGGTAACCGGCATGGGCCAGCGTGGGCGCCAGGTCGCGCCAGTCCTCAGCGCGGCCTCCCAGGCCATGAACCAGAACGACAGGCTTGCCATGATTCGGCCCTGTGACCAGATAGTGCATGCGAATGCCGTCGATCGAGACTTCCTGATTGTGAACGCCCGTCAGCGCCTCGCGCAGGTACATTGATCCATTGAAGAAGCTCACCGGGCGCAAAAGAAAACCGATGCCGGCGGCGATGGCCAGGGCGAATGTTACCCAGATAATGCGCCTTACGAGTCTCATTGCTTTCCCTCTGCAGGCCGGTTGCGGGCCATCTGCCAACCCTTTTCAATTACGCGCGCGGTAAGTGGGTCGAGCAGAAGCGCGCTATGACTGTTCCACTCGGCTCGCTCAACCCAGCGCACCGCATCCGCGTCAGAGGCCGCCTGCAACTTTCCATCGGTCACGCGGCAAAGATAGTCGGCAATCACATAGTGGAAGCGCACGCGTCCGCTTTCGCGATGAATTCGGTCGAGCAGTTCTACCAGCTCCAGCACTTCAACCTCGAGGCCCGTTTCTTCGCGCACCTCGCGGGCTACGCCTTCGGCGAGCGATTCGCCAACTTCAAGCACGCCACCGGGCAGGGTCCAGTGGCCTCGCATGGGGTCGCGGCCGCGTTGCACGAGCAGCACCTGGCCATCCTGCACAATCACCGCGCCCACCCCCACCAGGGGAGCTTGAGGAAACTCTCGCTGCATGAACTTACGATAGTGCGCTACACGGTGCGTACCGCAAGCGGGGACCGCTGCTGAATCCCAGTTACGGCCGCTATCATCCATATGGAAGGGTATTTGGGCACGGGGGCCTGAGCTATGGCGGAAGTGACGCTTCAAATCGATGGAATGCATTGCGGGTCGTGTGTCCGCCGGGTGAGCCAGGCTCTTGCCTCCACCGCGGGAATTGAAGTGAAGGAAGTGCGCGTGGGCGCGGCGCGGTTCGTTGCAAGCGACGAGGCGGAGGCCGTGGAGCATGCGATTGCCTCATTGGCGCGAGCCGGCTACAAGGCGCACGCTGAGAGTGCCCAAGTGAGTTAAGAGGCCAGATTTGGCTCCACAGACAACAGAGTCGCTCGATCTGCCGGTGCTGGGCATGACCTGCACGGCCTGCCAGCGCCATGTGGAAGGAGCGCTGCGTTCGACGGCTGGAGTGGATTCGGCGAACGTTGATCTGATGACGCACCGGGCGAATGTGGTCTTCGATCCCGCAGTGGTCCGGCCCGAACAGCTTGTTACCGCCATACGCGGCGCGGGGTACGATGCAGTGCTGCCGCGCGCAGGCGACACAGCGCAAGACTCCGTGAAACGCGACGAAGAGAAGAACGCAGCGCGGAAAGCATGGGTGACTATCGCCTGCGGTGTGGCAGCCATGGTGCTGTCGATGCCGCTTGGCGACACTATGGGCGCGGCAGACCACGTGTTCATGAAGTTATTGCCGTGGCTCTACGCGATTCCGGCCGATGTTCTGCGCTGGACGTTGCTGATTCTCACGACCGTTGTTCTGGCATGGGCTGGTCGCACCATCTATTCGAGCGCCCTTCGTGCGTTGCGTCATGGCGACACCAACATGAATACGATGGTTGCGCTGGGTACGTCAGTGGCATTTGCCTATTCGGCGTATTCAACAATCGCGCCCGCGCCGGGACGCGCGGTTTATTTTGACGCAGTCCTGTTGATTCTCGGATTTCTCCTGTTGGGGAAAACGCTGGAAGAGCGCGCAAGACAGCGGGCGTTGAGCGCGTTGAATTCGCTCTCGCGTCTGCGGCCGGCAACGGCGCGGCGCATCGTGAATGGCATTGAAGTGGAAACGCCGCTTGAACAGATTCGCCCCGGCGACAGCATTGTTGTGTTGCCCGGAGAGCGGTTCCCGGTCGACGGCGCCATTGTTGAAGGCCGCACCACGGTGGACGAGTCGATGCTGACGGGCGAATCCACGCCAATTGCACGCGAGGTTGGCGGGCACGTGTTGGCCGGCTCACTCAACTACGATGGTGCGGTAGTGTGCCGCGCCGAGTCGCTGGGCGAGGCTACGGTTCTCTCTCAAATTACGCGCATGGTGGAACAGGCACAGCGCTCGCGAGCGCCCATGGAGCGACTAGCCGACCGCGCCAGCGCCATCTTTGTTCCAGTGGTGCTTGTGCTTGCGCTTGCCACCTGCATTGCATGGCTTGTGGCAACCAAGTCGGTTTCAATGGCGATCGCAAATACGGTTGCAGTGCTGGTGATCGCGTGCCCATGCGCCATGGGGCTGGCCGTGCCCGCGGCGCTCACTGTTGCCGTAGGCCGCGGCGCGCAGCTTGGCGTATTGTTCAAGGGCGGTGAGGCGATGGAGCGGCTCGCACATGTACAGGTGATCGTTCTCGATAAGACGGGAACGTTGACCGTGGGGAGGCCTGTGCTGGAGAAAGTACAGGGACTAGGGACTAGGGACGAAGAGACTGAGACCGCGAACAAACAAGGGAACGAGGGAACAAGGGAACAAGGGAACGAGGGAACAAGGGAACAAGGGAACAAGGGACCAAGGGAACGAGGGAACGAGGGAACGAGGGAACAAGGGAACGAGGGAACAAGGGAACAAGGGAACGAGGGAACGAGGGAACGAGAGGACCATCTGTTGCGCATGGCCGCGGCTGCTGAGGAACGATCGAACCATCCGCTAGCGCATGCAATTGTGGGATTCGCGCGAGAGCACGGCCTGACCTGGGAGGCGGCGCAATGGGTGCAGGCGCTGCCTGGCCGCGGCCTTTCTGCGCGCGTTGAAGGCCACGAAGTTCTACTGGGCAATGAAGCGCTGTTTGCGGAGTTTTTCGTTCCGCTGCCTGGTGGACCATCGACACCGGAGCCGGGCGTTACGCGTCTTTGGATGGCAATTGACTCGAAACCCGCGGCGTACTACGATGCGCGCGACGCATTGCGGCCCGATGCTGCCGATGCCGTAGCCGCGCTGCGCCGGTCCGGGCACCACGTGCTGATGCTTACCGGCGACTCGGCCGCGGCTGCCGCCCCCATCGCGAGAGCCGCGGGTATTGCCGAAGTGGAAGCCGGTGTTGACCCGGCAAGAAAGTTGGCACGCATTCGCGAACTGCAGAAAGCGGGTTTGCGCGTGGCCATGGTGGGTGACGGCATTAACGATGCAGCCGCACTGGCGCAGGCCGACGCGGGCATCGCCATGGGCTCGGGCGCTGACCTGGCGCAGGAGGCCGGCGACGTATTGCTGCTGCGCGCTCAGCCTTCACTTATTCCCGCATCCATCGACCTTGCGCGCGCAACCCTGCGCATCATGCGCCAGAATCTCTTTTGGGCGGCGGGTTACAACGTACTTGGCATCCCCATTGCGGCCGGCCTGCTTTATCCGGCCTTTCACATTCTGCTTACGCCGTGGCTGGCGTCGGCGGCCATGGCGCTGAGCTCGATTTGCGTGCTGGGAAATAGTTTGCGGCTGCGCGGCTGGCGGCCGGCGCTCAATCCCGCCATCGCGTCACGCTAAACTATTCTCAGGCGATTACGTGCGCATCCTCACCCGCTACATTCTCGGCGAGATTCTTTCTCACACCCTCATCGGGTGCGCGCTCTTTACGTTCATCCTGTTCATGCCCAACCTGCCTCAAATCCTTGAGGTGGTGGTGCGCAACAGTTCATCGCTCTCAGATGTTTTTGAGATATTTCTTTTCACGCTGCCGAATCTGCTCAAGTACACAATTCCCATGTCGGTGCTGGTAGGTGTGCTGCTGGGTCTGAGCCGCATGGCCTCAGATAGCGAAATCATTGCCATGCGCGCATCGGGCCTGGGCATCGGCTACTTTGTGCGCGTCTCGGCCATCGTGGCAGTCTCGGGAACTCTGCTGGGTTTGGGCAACACGCTTTATCTTGCGCCGCGCGCCAACCAGGCAATCCTCAAGATGGAGCAGGCTCTCGAAACCTCGCAGGCGTCCTATGAGATTCAGCCGCGCGTTTTTTACGAAGATTTTAAGAACGCCGTGCTTTACGTACAGAACGTGCACTCCGGCGCAGGCCCGTCAAACTGGGACCAGGTTTTTATGGCCGACGTGAGCGATCCGGCCAGCCCGGTGATCACCACCGCCGCAACGGCAACGGTAGTGAATGACGGCAGCCAGGAGCTGATGATGCGGCTGCGCGACGGATTGCACGACGAGACGGTTGCGGACCAGCCGGGTGCGTCGAACATTTCAACGTTTACAACTTCTGACATGCCTCTTGCGCTGAGCCAGACGAGCGACGTGCACCTGGGCCGCATGGATACGGCCATCTATGCAATGCCCCTGGGAATGCTGATTGACCGGGTTCGTGGCCCTGATCCGCAGCGATTCCTGGTTGAACTGCACAACCGCTTCGCATTTCCCGCTGCCTGCATCGTACTGATGCTGGTTGGCGTTCCGCTGGGCGCAGCATCGCGCCGCGGCGGTCGAAGCTCCGGCTGGGTCTTTACCATCCTTCTGGTTTTTGTTTATTACTTTCTCTCTTCCACCGGCATCGCACTGGGCCGGCAGGGAAAACTCCCCGTCTTTTTAGCCGTTTGGCTGGCCAACATCCTGTTCACAGCAGCCGGCTCTTTACTGCTGTGGCAGATGGCCACAGGCGGGCGCTTGCTGCCCGCCATCTCGGGAGTGGCAGCGTACCTGCCGCGCTTCAAGTCGAAGCTAAAAACCAACGGTTCCGGCAACGGTTCGGCGTTTAGTGGATTGCTTGAGCGCTTCCAGCCACGCGCCACAGCCGCTCGCGCGCGCAGCCGCAACGCGTTTCCCCGCATTCTCGACGAATACGTGGTGCGCGAATTCGTCTCAATGTTTCTGCTGGTGCTGACGGCCTTTGTCCTACTCATGATCGTCTTCACTTTCTTCGATCTGGTAGGCGATATCATCCGCAATCACATCTCGCTGGTCACGGTGGGCGATTACCTGGTGAATCTCACGCCCAGCATGCTTTATCAGATCGCGCCGCTTGCTGTGCTGATTGCGGCGCTTGTCGTCTTCGGCGTCCTCAACCGCAACAGCGAGATTGTGGCCATGAAGGCCACCGGCATCAGCCTCTACCGGTTGGTAATTCCCATCGTCTTCATTGCCGCCGTCCTCGCCATCAGCCTGTTTCTCTTTGACCAGTACTACCTGCCGCAGGCCAACCGCAGGCAGGAGGCGCTGCGAAACATCATCAAAGGCCGGCCACCGCAGACTTATCTGCATCCCGAGCAGAAGTGGATCTTCGGGCAACCCAAACCTGGCGAACCCGCGCGCATCTTCTACTACCAGTTCTTCGATCCCAATCGCAGCGAGTTTGCCAATCTCTCGGTCTTCGAGTTCAATCCCGCAAACTTTGCACTGACAAAACGCATCTTTGCAGGCCGAGCCGTTTGGGATGACGATTCCGATTCATGGAAGTTCGAGAACGGCTGGGTGCGCGATATTGAGGGCGCAAATGTGAAGGATTACCGTACCTTTCTTTCCACGTCGTTCGCCGAGGTGCACGAGCCCCCCGATTACTTTGAGAAAGAAGATCTGCAGTCGCAGGAGATGAACTTTGGGCAGCTTGAAAAATACGTGCGTGACCTGCAGCAGAGCGGATTCGATACTATGCGGCTGCGCGTGGCGCTTTGGCACAAGCTGGCCTACCCTCTGATGGCTGTGGTGATGGTGGTGCTGGCCATCCCTTTTGCGCTTTCGATGGGACGGCGCGGCTCGCTGAGTGGAATCGCTATTGCAATCGCGGTGGCCCTCGCCTATTTCGTCGTCAACGAGCTTTTCAACGCCATGGGCAACGTGAATTATCTGCCCGCGGCAATGGCTGCCTGGTCGTCAGACATTTTGTTCGGGCTGGTGGGCGGGTATTTGTTGCTGCGGACGCCGACCTAGGAAAGGGCGTCAGGGACCAGGGAAAAGATTGGCAAACTATATGTGCGTCTTCGCCAATTTGGCCGCATCGATACAATAAGGTATATGCTTCGCGACCTCGCCCCGCTTTTCAAATACATGCGCCGCTACCGCTGGGGATACGTGTGGGGCACTCTGTCCTGCGTCGCGACCAACATGATCTGGGTGCAGTTCCCGCGCGTGCTGGGCAATGCGATCGACACCATATCCAAGGGCGCAACGCACCGGCAGATCCTTTACTTCGCCGGACTGGTAATCGCCATCGCGCTGGGTAAGGGGGTTTTTCTGTACGCGCAGCGCTGGATCCTGATCGGTATCTCGCGCGAAATTGAGTACGACATCCGCAACGCGCTGTTCCTTAAGCTGGAGTCGCAGGATTCGGGCTTCTACCAGCGCTATCGCACCGGCGACCTGATGGCTCGCATGACCAACGACCTTAATGCTGTGCGCATGCTTCTGGGTCCGGGCTTGATGTATAGCGCCAACACCATCTCCCTGAGTCTGTTTGCGCTGGTTTACCTGCTCCACTACAGTCCCTGGCTTACGCTGGTGGCGCTGGCTCCCATGCCGGTCGCCAGCATCCTGGTGCAATATTTCGGGAGCCTCATTCACGCGCGTTTCGAACGCATCCAGGCCAGCTTCTCCGACATCTCGGCGCAGGCGCAGGAGAACTACTCCGGCGTGCGGCTGATTCGCGCTTTTGTGCGCGAGAACTCTGAGATCGGCCGTTTCGAGCGGCTTAATCGCGAATACATTTCGCGCGCGCTGCGGCTGGTGCAGCTCATGGGCATGCTGTGGCCCACGCTGGAGTTTGTTCTCGGCATTTCAATGGTGATTACGCTGCTGGCCGGCGGCCACCTGGTGATTCAGCATCGCATTTCGGTGGGCGACTTCATCGGCTTTAACACTTACATGCTGCAGCTTATCTGGCCCATTATCGCTGTGGGCTGGGTGGTAAACATCTTCCAGCGCGGCACCGCTTCGGTAAAGCGCATCCATGAACTGATGGAAGCCGCTCCCGCCATCGACGACCGTTCCGCGGTATCGCTCTTTGGAGAAGAGCACAAGCTTAATGGAGAAATTGAATTCCGCAACCTCGACTTTAGCTACGGGGACACACAGGTACTTCGCAACATCTCGCTGAAGATTTCACCCGGATCCAGCCTGGCCATCGTAGGCCCGACCGGCTCCGGCAAAACCACGCTTATTAACCTGATCGCGCGGCTCTACGATGCTCCAGCGGGCACGCTCTTCATCGACGGCCGGCCGGTGACCGATTACCCCCTCGCCGTATTGCGCCGTAACATCGGCATGGTTCCACAGGAAACATTTCTCTTCAGCGAGACGATCCGCGAGAACCTGGCCTTCGGCGCGCCGCACGCCACTGCGGAAGAGCTACTGCGCGCGGCCGAGGCGGCGCATATCCGGCTGGAGTTTGAAGAGTTTCCACAGGGATTCGAAACCATGGTGGGCGAGCGCGGCGTCACGCTTTCAGGCGGGCAGAAGCAGCGTGCCGCCATCGCCCGCGCACTGTTGCGCCGGCCCGCGATCCTCATCCTCGATGACGCGCTGGCCAGTGTGGATACTTACACCGAAGAGCGCATCCTGGGCGGTCTGCGCGATTACACGGCCACCTCGACCACGATTCTGATTTCGCACCGCGTTTCAACAGTGCGCAACGCCGACCAGATCGCTGTTCTCAATCGCGGGCGCATCGTTGAACTCGGTACTCACGACGAGTTGCTGGCGCGCGAAGGCTACTATGCCAGCCTCTTCCAAAAGCAGCAACTCGAGGAAGAGCTGACGGTGGCAGGGTAAGAACGAGTCAGCAAGTGAGTAATCTCACACCGTCCAGTTCATAGGCTTGGCCGCGGCTGCGCCGGCGTTTTCCTCTTCAAACCGAACGGCAGCAGCGCTCTGAGTCAACCGCAGCGTACCGATGTTTGCATCGGGATCGCGCGCCACCTGCCGCCACGCTTCGCGCACATTCTTTACGCAATCGATGGCGTGCGAATACCGCGCCCCCGATGCTGACTGCGACGCCTGAAGGATCTGCGCGAAGATTGCGGCGTAGAATTCGCTCAGAGTCTTGGCCGGCTCTCCGCCCACATCCATACGCAGCCGCGACTGCAGGTGGATGATGATGTCGAGAGCGCGCTTCGACGCGGCCCTGCGCCCGTCGATGTCGCCACGGTCTACGGCACGCATCGCCTCATACAGAAAACGCACGATGCCGTCGTAAAGCGCAACCACCAGGTCCACGGCCGAGGAGCCGTCCAATGCGTGTTGACGATAACTGCCCATTGTTTGCGGGCTCCTTAGCCGTTGGAATTCTGGCCGTATCCGGTAACGGCCGAATAGAGCTCGTTCATGCCGTCCAGCTCAGTGGGTAACTGCTGCATGACTTCGTTGGCGCTGTTCAGTTCGGTGGTCAGGCTCGATTGCTCCGCCGAGATCATGGTGTTCTCTTTAGAAACTTCGGCGTTGAGGCTCGATTCAATGTTGCTGTTCGATCTGGAGGCCAGCGACAGAATGCCCGTATTCGAACTCGTCCCCGCATTGTTTAACACGGTGGCAAAGTTCTGTCCCCAGCTGTTCGCGTTCTGAAAGAAACCGACCACGCTGTTGTAATCGGTGTTCAGCACGGAATCGAGCGAGCTTGAGTCGAAGGTCAGCGTACCGTTGTCACCTACGCTTATGCCCAGGCTCGTGAGGCTGTTGATGTCGGTGTCGCCGTTGTTGTAGTTCAAGGTCTTGTTGGTTGTGGTGTCGGTGATGGTGGGGGTTACCGTCAATGCTCCGGATGAACTCGCGAAGTTCGATTGCAGCATAAGCTGCGACCCTGAGCTCGTGGTTACTACGCTGGCCGTGACGCCGGCGTAAGCCGCGTTGATTGCGCTGGCCAGGCCTGCCAGCGTGTTGTTGCCCGACGATGTGGGAACTTGAATAGTCTGCGTGGTGGTGTCAGCGATGCTGGAGGTCACGGTCAGGGTCCCGGCGCTTCCTGAGATTCCGGACGTGAGCGAAAGGTACGACGGGCCATCTCCGTTATTGGGCACAACCTGCGCCTGGACCCCGACGCTTGCCGAGTTGATCGCGCTTGCCAGCCCGGCAAGCGTGTCTGGGGTGGATGAGTCGCCAACATTCACAGTCTCCGCTTTGCCGCCGCCCACCTGGATGCTGATGGAGCCGGACAGCGTATCTCCGGAGTTCGATATGGTCGCCAGGGTTCCGGCCGAGGTTGTGGCGCTGGTGCTCGTGGTGGCGTCCACGCCCGCCGTTCCCGAGTAATACAATGGCAGACCGTCGGCCAGCGAGAAACTGATTGAACCCGAAAGAGTGTCGGCGGCATTTTTGATCGCGTCGAGATAGCCGTTGGGATTCGCGGTATTGATGCTGCCCAGTATTTGCTCTTGCAACAGCGACAGTGTGGGAGAGCCAAAGAGCGGCTCAGCAGTGCCCGAACTGGTGTTTCCCTGCTGTGTGTTGATGGCGCTGACCAGCGAGTTGTAATCGCTCACAAACTGATTCACGGAGCTCTCGACGTCGGTGTTGTCGTTGCCGATAACGATCTGCACCGGTTCAGAAGACGTGGCGAGGAGTTGAAAAGTGACGCCAGGGATAAGGTTGGTGACGGTGTTGGATGCGCTGGTAAGGTTGACGCCATCCACGTTCAAGTTGGCGTTCGATCCGGTTACCGCGGAGGTGTAGGCCAGCGCCGTGGAAGCGTCTACGAGGCTGGAATTGACCGCGAGCGTGCCCGTGCTGCCCGCGGCGTTCGAAGTCATTTTGATACTCGCGCTCCCGTCGCTGTTGGTCACGAGAGAGGCGCCCTGAAGTCCCAGCGTCGGGGCGTTCGCAGCGATGAAGCTTTCCAGGCTCGACAAAGTGTTGGTCGATGTTCCGGTATCGAGAGCGCCCGCAGGCGCGCCGGAATCGGTCGATTCGCCCAGGTAAATTGTCTGCGTTGCGCCGTTGCCGCCGGTAATGGTCAGTGTTCCCGTCAGCGGTTCAGTTGAACTGGATACCGCGGACAGCGTCGCGGTAGAAGTAGTGCCGGTGGTTCCGGCGGTGACGGTTGCAGCCAGGGTATTGCTCACCGCCGCTGACAGGCTGTTGGTGGTAGCAATAATGTTGCCCGCTGCGCCCGAGGTAGCAGAGACCAGGCTCAGCCGCGAGCCCGTGGCGTCAGTCAGCACGCTGGCGTCGATGCCGGCGTTTGAGGCGTTGATGTAGCTGGCCAGATCGGCCAGCGTGCTGCCGCCTTCAGCGGCATTCACCTCGCTCATATTAATGGTTTGCGACTTGCCGCTCGCGCCCGCCTGCAGCGTGACCGCCCCCGACAGCGTGTCGGAGGCATTGGCGACCTCGGCCAGGTAGCCGCTGGAAGTGGCGGCCAGACTGTTGACCACCACGGTGTGGGTCCCGGCCACGGCCGACGATGAGGCGGAAGTGAGCTCGAGAACATTGGTGTTCGAGCTCGAACCCTCTTTTTGCGCCAGGATCCCGTCAAAGTCAGTCAGCGAGCTTATATCGTTCGATAGATTCGAGACCAGTGAGCCGAGGCTGGAGATGACGGTGTCTTCGCTATCCAGCGAAGTCAACTGGTTCTTCCACGGCGTTTCAACATTTTGGAGATTCGCCACAATCTCAGAGACCGTGGTGCTTACGTTGAAGCCGGCGCCGCTGGTTGGCGAGCCGAAGCTCAAGCCTACTGTGCCCATTGCAGTCTCCCCCGGTGGTTGAAGCAGCCCCCACGCCAGATGCTCCTTCAGGGGATTGGAAGCGGCTCATGATGGTTAGCCCAGCGGCTCAAACGCAAAGCAGGGCGCCTTTGCGGACGCCCTGCCCTGGTTCGCGCCAAGCGGCGCTTGATTTTCCCCCCGCGCCATTCACTCCTGGCCAGTGCCGCGGTTTGGTTTTGGCCAGGCAGCACATTCACTGCCGGGCTGTTGGAATTACTGAAGCAGCTTGGTTACTTCCTGCTGCACGCTGTTGGCCTGGGCCAGGGCCGCGATGCCGGTCTGGCTCAGAATTTCGTACTTGGACATGGCCGAGGTAGCCGAGGCATAGTCGGTGGCCTGCACCGCATTCTGCGCCGACTGCACGTTCTCCTGCTGCGTGCTGAGTACCTGGCTCACCGCGTTCAGAGTGTTGATTTGCGAGCCCACATAGCCGTCCTGCGAGGCCACGTCGGCGATGGCGGTGTTGAGAGTTGTCAGGGCCGTTTGTGCGTCGGTGTTAGAGTCCAGGTCCCCTGCGACGGCCTGCAGGTCAGCGCCGTTATCACCTGCCGTGCCCGCGACCCCGGCAGACCCACCGGCAAACTCTATTTCGCCGTCAGTGTAAGAGATCGCGCCGCCGTCGTCGCCCACGGTCGCTTTGGCAGTGGTCGCGTTCAGGTCGTCGAAGGTCAGGTCATCCTGTGACGCGCCCGACGAGGTGGAATCTCCGGTGTAGATCGTGTACGAATTGTCGAATACCGTCTGCTGGTTATAAGTCGTGGTCGCGCCGATGTTCGTGATTTCGTCCAGGATTGACGAGAACTCCTGTTGTGCCGCCGCCTCCTGCGGAGAGTTGAGAGTGCCGTTGGAAACCTCGGTAGCCAGCGTGACGCCCCGGTTAAGCAGGTTGGTGACCTGCGACAGGGCTCCATCGGCCACCTGCAGCAGGCCTACGCCTTCCTGCGCATTGGTTTCAGACTGTGAGAGCGCCGCCTGGTTGGCCTGAAGGCCGTCGACGATCGAAAGGCCGGCCGCATCGTCCGCGCCGGAGTTGATCTTCGACCCCGAGGACAACTGCTGCAGCACCGTGTTCAGGCTGTTGTTTGTGTTATTAAGGTTGTTCTCCGCATACACCGCGGAGAGATTATTCAAAACACCCAGGGACATGGGGTTCTCCTTGTGGGATGCGGTGATTTGCGGCCCAAGTCCCAATGCGCTTCCCTTTGTAAGTCCATGGGTTGCTGCTTTCGGTTTGGAACCGTCGCATCTGGCGGGTTTTTCGGCTTTTGCTCTTGGGACTTTACACCCCCACGCCGAGTGTCCCGGAGCAGAACACTTTTACCCGCTGGATTTTAATTTTTTAACTTTTGCCCCCGCCTGCCGATAAACCCCGCGAAGGAGTTCACGGCCATGATCGAACTGACTCGCCTTAATGGCAACGCCATGGTCGTCAACAGCGACCTGATCAAGACCGCTGAAGCTTCGCCCGACACCATGCTCACCCTTATTAATGGAGAGAAGCTGATTGTGCGGGAAGGAATCGGCGAGGTTATAGAACGGGTGCTCGTGTATCGCGCGCGGCTGCTGGCGATTGTGGGTAAGCGGATGAAGCACTTCGACGACCTTGAACGAGTTGTGCCCCTGGCCAGTCTTGACATTGCCGATTCGCGGCATATGTCGCAAAGAGAGTCCGCCGGCATCAAGCGGAGTTAACCGCCCTGAATAATTTGCCCCGCATCTGCGATTTGAGTCGAGGAACAGCTTATGGATAAGGGGAGCATCGGTGGTGTTTTGCTGGCGGTTGCCGGCATCGTCACCGGCCTGCTGATCGAAGGCGGCAACCTGGGGCAGATTCTGCAGCCCACCGCGGCTCTGATTGTATTTGGCGGCACGCTGGGCGCCGTATTGCTTCAGTTTCCTCTTACCACGGTATTCGCAGCATTTCGCAGTTTGGGCCATATCTTTGCGGAACCGCGCAAGCAGGAAGGTCAGATCATCAAGCTGCTTGTCTCATTTGCCAACAAGGCTCGTCGCCAGGGCATGGTCTCGCTCGATTCCGATCTGGAAACCATCCAGGACCCCTTCCTGAAGCAGACGCTGATGCTAGCGGTGGACGGCACCGAGCCTGCCGAGCTTCGCAAGATCATGCACGTCAGTCTCGACTCGATTGCCGAAGACGAGGAACGGCTGCCGGCGGTCTTTGAATCGGCTGGCGGTTTCTCGCCTACCATCGGCATTCTCGGCGCTGTACTCGGCCTTATCCAGGTGATGCATCATCTCGACAACATGCAGGAGGTGGGCCGCGGCATTGCCGTGGCGTTTGTGGCCACCATCTACGGGGTGGGCATTGCCAATCTTTTCTTTCTGCCTTTCGCCGGCAAGATGCGGCTTCGCATTCGCGAGCGCCAGCGCCGTCGCGAAATGATGCTCGAAGGCGTGATCTCCATTATGGAAGGGCTCAATCCGCGCATGATCGAGATCAAGCTGGCCGGCTTTATCGACGATCCCGGCCGCGAAAAACAGGAGCGCGCCGCATGAGAGCTCGCGTCGAGCGCAGTCACGTCAGCCACGACCGATGGCTGGTCTCCTACGCCGACTTCATCACGCTTCTCTTCGCCTTCTTCGTAGTCCTCTATGCCTCAGCCAATGCCGACCAGAAGAAGCAGAAGGACGTTTCAGCGGCCATCGATGTTGCCTTCCGCTCACTCGGCATCTTTCCCGACGCCACTCGCAAGCCATCAAGCACGGCCGGCGCTGCGGCAACCGCCGACCACCCCCTTGTGCCCATGAATATTGTGATGGGTGAGGATGTGCTTTCTCCCGCCGCGGTAAAAGACGATCTCGAGCGCATCCGCCGCGATTTGACCCAGACGCTATCTGACCAGGTGGCGACGCACACAGTCTCCATTAAAATGGGGCGCGACGGATTGGTGATCAGTTTGCGCGAAGCGGGATTTTTCGCTTCAGGCTCGGCTGCGCCCAAGCCGGAGACCCTGCCGACTCTGCGCCTGATTGCGGCGCGCCTGGGCGCAACCCCCTACGACCTGCGCATTGAAGGGCACACCGACAACACTCCCATTCATAACGACGAATTCGATTCAAACTGGGAGCTTTCTTCAGCGCGCGCTACGCATATTGCGCGTTTGATTCTCGATCGGAAACTCATTGCGCCCGACCGTGTTTCGGCTGCCGGATACGCCGAGTTTCATCCGGTGGCGATGAACGATACTCCCGAGGGCCGCGCTGAAAACCGCCGCGTCGATCTGGTGATTTTACCGCGCGCGAAGATCAATTTTGCCGCTCCCGCTCAGCCCGCGTTGCCGGGCGGCGCCTGGCGAAAGATCTGGGATGAATAGACAATTTGGCTCGCCCAGTTGTTTTCACTAATTCACACCTTCGCTGCCTCACTCCACCCCCAGCACCTTCACAATCACGCGCTTGCGGCGCTGGCCGTCGAACTCCGCATAAAACACGCGCTGCCATGTGCCCAGGTCGAGCTTGCCGTTGGTCACCGGCAAAGTTGTTTCATGGTGGAGCAGCAGCGACTTCAGATGCGCATCGCCGTTGTCTTCGCCGGTTTGATGGTGCTTGTAATCGGGCCGCGACGGGGCGAGCTCTTCAAGCCATTTGCCGATGTCTTCAATCAGTCCGCTCTCAAGGTCGTTCACATAAACGGCGGCCGTAATGTGCATGGGCGAAACAAAACAAAGTCCATCTTTCACGCCGCTGCGACGCACAATCTGCTCCACTTCATCGGTGATGTGCACCATCTCCCGCCGTTTTCGGGTTTCAAATACCAGGTATTCGGTATGACTCTTCATCGAAGGCTCCTCACCGCTTATCCTAATAAAGATTGTGACCGATTCCGACACATCTTCCGCCGACGCTCTTTCAGAACGCGGGCTCGAACTGCTTGCAGCCGGCGAACCGGCCCAGGCTGCGCAGTCATTCCGCGCCGCCATCGAGGCTGATGCCGCGCACATCGAAGCGCATCACGGGCTGGTGCGCGCGCTACGCGATGCCGGCCGGATCGAGCAAGCAATCGCGGCTGCACTGGCGCTCACAGCGCTCACTCCCAACGACCCTCTCGCCCACACCGCGCTTTCGGTCTCGCTGCAGCACGCCGGCCACATTCCTCAGGCTGAGGCCGCGGCCGCCCGCGCCAAGGTGTTGGAGTGGAAGTTCCTACTCATGAACCCGCCTGCCGCCCCCGGCGATAAGAATCTCGATGGCGAGGAACTCAAGTGAAGCGCCGGTCTGATTCCGCGCGACGGCTGCGCCAGATGCACGACATTCTTCTGGATGCATACGGCCCGCAGAACTGGTGGCCGGCGAAGACGGCGTTCGAGGTGATTCTCGGCGCGTACCTCACGCAGAACACTTCTTGGAAGGCTGTCGAGCGCTCGCTCGAGAATCTTCGCAAAGCAGGAGCGCTGTCACTTGAAGGCATGCGCGCTGTTCCGCTGGCAAAACTCCGCCGCCTCATCCAGCCCTCGGGATTCTTCACGCGCAAAGCGCCGGCGCTCAAGGCATTTGCCGCCATGGTCGACAAGGAGTTTGACGGCTCGCTTGAAAAACTCGCGGCCGCGCCTACATCCGCGCTTCGCAAGCGGCTTCTGGATTTGCCGGGTGTGGGACCAGAGACCGCCGATGCGATTCTGCTCTACGCTTTAGGCCATGCGGTCCCGGTGGCGGATGAGTATCTGCGCCGCATCGCCGATCGTCACCGACTAATTGAAATTCGCGACGGCCGCAAGCACATCCCTTATGACGCACTTACCGATCTAACGCTGCACGCATTCTCCGCTGACCCCGCCCAAGATCGGTCAGCCCTCTTCAACGAGTTCCACGCGCTGACAGTCGCAGTTGGTAAAGCGCATTGCGGACGCACAGCGAGGTGCGAAGGGTGTCCGCTGGAAGGCGATCTGAAAGGCAGCTTCTAGCTACTAGCCTTTAGCTCCATTGCGCTTGAGTTCATGGTCTTGATCCACCACAGCGAAGCTAGTGACTAGAAGCTAGATGCTAAAAGCTAAAAGCTAAAAGCGGATAGCTGAGAGCTGAAAGCTGCCCCATGTCGTAATCTGTCCTCATGAGTCCTGTACCGCAGCAACCCCAACTGAATCTTTCTCAGACCGCCGACTATCGCGAGACCTACGCTAACAGCGTGCAGGTACGCGTCAGCGTCTGGGACTTCCAACTCACCTTTGGCCTGGCTTCAAGCGAGAGCCCCGATCAGGTAACCATCCGCAACCATCAGGCCATCTTCCTCAGCCCCCAGCAGGCCAAGGCTCTGTGGAACATACTTGGCCAGAACCTCGCCCAAT
>CAZGUD010000014.1:38328-129119 GCA_964528915.1 uncultured Occallatibacter sp. | reverse complement strand
GCCTTCCTGTCGAAAAAGTCATTGACAAGGGTAGATGCTGTCATACATGGGGCACCCCCGGAACTCGAATTTGGAGAGATGGCAACACGACTGGCGGAAAATGGCCCGGAGTTCGAAAGGACTCCGGGCCGTTGTGCGTTTGGGGTGCGGTGCTATTCGCGCAGGAATCCGCCGACCGCTGCCTGCCACAGCTCCGGCTGGTCGATGAAGTTCATGTGGCCGCTGTTGGGCATGATGGCGAGCTTGGAGCCAGCGATCTTCTCGTGCATCTCCTTGCTCAGCGATGGGTCGCATTCGTCGTGATCGCCCACCACAATCAGCGTGGGCACATGGATGGTGTGCAGACGGTCGACCCACTCCACTGACTTGAGATTGCCGTCGATGATGAACTCGCCGTCGGAGCCCCACATCTCGCGGTAGAGCTCCCAGTTGGTGGGCGCGTTGCCGGTGGCGGGGTCGTAATTGGCGTCGGGCCGCGCTCCATAGAGAAATGGGAAGTAGCCGTCGCCCCAGGCCAGTCTTTCGTACTCGGCCGGGTAGCGTCCGTGCTCCCAGGCGGCGCCTTTGCCGTAGAGGCCGGCGGCCTCAAGCTGATTGAGGCGGGCCAGCTTTTCAGGTGGCATGGCGGCCTTTTCACGCGCCAGAACGGCGTTCATCTCGCTGGTTGAGGCAAAAGTGCTATTGAGAATGAGGTGGCGCAGATTCTGCTGGTATTTGAGCGCGTAGGCCTCGGCCAGCACGCCTCCGCAACTGTGGCCGAGCAAGTCGATTTTGCCCAGGCCCAGTGCCACGCGCACCGCTTCAACGTCGTCGGCCATGTTTTCGATGGTGTACTTCGATACGTCCTGCAGGCGCTGAGACTGGCCTGAGCCCCGCTCGTCGATGAAGATGAGCCGGTGGGTGCGCGCCAACGGCAGCAACCAGGGAAGAAAGTAGGTGTGATCGGCGCCGGGGCCGCCGTGCAGAACAACGAGCGGCTCGCCTTTGCCGAACTCGACGTAATAAATCATCACGCCATGGGCGTCGACGTAGCCTGACTGTTGCTGATAGAGGGCGGCGGGGTTTTGCGCGATGGCGCAGGCCGAGGCGAGAGACAGTGTGAGTGCAAGCGTGCGGGCAAAGCGGCAGGTTTTCATAGGGAAAATGGTACGGCACGGCCTCTGCCCTGTTGCAATGAAAATGAGTTGACCCGAGGTCTAAGGCGCACCGGTCGCGCGGCTGCCGCATACAATGCTTTATCCTTCTCTTTACGCATATGAGTGACGGAATACCCGATTTACCGGCATACGACGATGCCGCACTGGACAAAGCGTTTGCCGCGCTTGAAGCACAGGCTCGCCAGGCAGCGGACGGGCTAGCCGACGAGGCAGCCGTTGAGGCGTTTCGCCTGGAGTGGCTGGGGCGCAAACAAGGCCGTCTGAATGAAGTTTCGGGACGGTGGTTGAAGGCCGCGCCGCCTGAGGCCAAAAAAGCATTGGGACTGCGCTTCAACGCGTTCAAGGCGGTGGTGGAGCAGTTGCTGGAGTCGGCTCTAGGCGCCGGGCCGAGCGACGCGGCACTCAAGGCTGAGGCCATCGATATCACGTTGCCGGGCTCCAGGCGACTGACTGGCGCGGAGCACCCGATTACCCGCACGATGAACGAGATAGTGAGCGTGTTTGCGGCGCTCGGCTACAGCGTGGGAGTGGGTCCCGAGGTTGAGACCGATTTCTACAACTTCGAGAGCATGAATTTTCCGCCAGGTCATCCGGCTCGCGACACGCAGGACACGCTGGTGGTGGCGAACCAGGAGCGGCGTCCGTTGCGCGACCGGCTGTTGATGCGCACTCATACTTCTCCTGTCCAGATGAGGACCATGGAGCTGCAGCCTCCGCCGGTGCGGATCGTGATTCCCGGCAAAGTGCACCGCAACGATGCGGCCGACGCCACGCACTCGCCGATCTTTCACCAGGTCGAGGGGCTATGCGTGGACACAGATATCACCTTCAGCGATTTGAAGGGTACTCTGGACCACGCCATGAAGGCGCTGTTCGGTTCGGCCGTAAAGACGCGCTTCTTTCCATCGTTCTTCCCATTCACTGAGCCCAGCGCCGATGTGCAGATCAGTTGCATCTTCTGCGGCGGTAAAGGTTGTAAAAAATGCAAACAGTCCGGCTGGATTGAGTTGCTGGGTTGCGGCATGGTGGACCCCGCGGTGTTTGCCTTTGCCGCGGAGAAGCAACCGGCCTACGACTCGAAAAAAATCTCCGGCTTTGCGTTCGGCATGGGCGTGGAGCGGATCGCGATGATGAAATACGGGATCAGCGAGATTGGGTCGTTTTATGCCGGGGACATGCGGTTTCTGGGGCAATTTGTGTGAGGGCGGAGCTAGCGGCGCTAGCGGAGTTAGCGGAGCTAGAAAGTGAATCGAGGCATTAGTGGCGCGACCAAAGGATTACCGGGATCTGAATGTTTGGCAGAAGGCTATGGCGTTGGCGCGAAGTGCATATGCGGCGACTGCAACGCTTCCAAAGAGCGAAACCTACGGTTTGTTATCGCAGATTCGGCGGGCCGCGGTCTCCATTCCAAGCAACATCGCGGAGGGGCACGGAAGGCTCACCGACTTGCAGTTCAGGCACTTCTTGGGTAATGCAAGAGGTTCTGTTTATGAGTTACGCACTCAGATTGAGCTTGGGGCCGATCTCGGTTTCATCGGTCACGACTCTCTAATGCTCCTGATGGAAAGGAGCGCCGAAGTAACTCGGTTGATCAACGGATTACTGGCTTCGTTCCGCGTCGCGCCCGGCGACGAGCCTTTCGCTAGCTCCGCTAACTCCGCTAGCTCCGCTCGCAAGGGATTGCACCGATGAAGATACTAACCAAATGGCTTCGATCTTACTTACCGGCGCTGCCCGTGGACGACGCGCAGCTTGCTGAAGATCTGACCCTGCGCGGCGTCGCCGTGGAGGGCATCTATTCGCTCGGCGAAGGCAACGGCTCGCTCTACGAAATGGACATCACCACCAACCGCGTAGACGCGATGAATCACTACGGCATTGCGCGCGAGGTGGCGACGATTTATGGTTTGGCGTTGCCGGCGCTTGAATTTGCGTTGCCCGAGACGAGGCCGTCTACAAAACCATTTTGGGTCGAAATCGAAGCAAAAGACGCCTGCGGCCGCTTCACGGCGCGGGTGCTCCGCGATGTGAACATCATTGAGTCACGCGACTGGTTTACGGGTGCGGAGGTGAAAACGTACTTCGCGCTGCTCGAACAGAAAATGATTTCGAACGCCGTGGACGCCAGCAACTTTGCATGGCTCGCCATGGGCCAGCCGACCCATGCTTTCGATCTGGACAAGATTGAGGGCGGCATCATTGTGAGGCGCGCGCTGAAGGGTGAAAAGCTGAAGACGCTCGACGGCGTTGAACGCACGCTCGATCCCGACGACCTGGTGGTGGCCGATCACAAAAAAGCGCTGGGGCTGGCCGGAGTGATGGGCGGCTGGGACACGATGATCACCGCCGAAACGAAGAACGTGCTGGTTGAAGCGGCGTGGTTCGATCCCATGTCTGTGCGGCGGACCGCTCGGCGCCATGGGCTGCACACGGACGCGAGCCACCGGTTTGAGCGCGGCGCGGATTTCAATGCTGCTCCCGTAGCATCGGCGCTGGTGAGCGCGATTCTGCTGGCCGGTGGCGGATGGATCGAAGGCGACCTGGTGGATGTGCGCGTGGAGGCGATTGAGGTGCGAACGGCAAGCAGAAAGCCGGTCACGCTCCATCTGCGCGAGGTGCACCGGCTGCTTGGCGCGACCGTGGATAAAGAAGGCATCACGGCCGAGACCGTCGAAGCAGTATTGAATGGGCTGGGCTGCAGGCTTGCCGCGGACCTGGATGATTTGCGCGAAGGCAGCCTCTCGTGGAACGTCACATTGCCGAGCTGGCGGCTCGATCTGGAACGCGAGATCGACCTGATTGAAGAAGTCGCACGGGTGTATGGATATAACCGGTTCGCGAATACGCTGCCGGCGTTTGGCGAGGGAGTGAAGGCGTTGCCCTGGGCTGAGAAAGAAGCCAAGGTGCGCGGCACATTGCGGGCAGCGGGATTTCATGAGGCAATTTCGAGCACGTTCTGCTCTGCGGCCGAGGCCGCGTCGGCTGCGCCGCAGCCAGGCCTGGTGGTGCCGTTGGGGAATCCGCTGAGCGAAGAGGCCGGCGTTCTGCGGCCATCGCTGGTACCGGGAATGTTGTCAATGGTGGCCGGCAACCTGAATCGCGACGTGAGCGATGTTCGGCTCTTCGAGTTGGGAACGGTATTCAGCGGCACAACGGAGAAGGTGGACGAACGGCCGTCACTGGCCTTTGGCGCAGCCGGAGTGCTGCCGCAGGAGTCGACGCTGCACGCATCGCGGAATATCGACTTCTACGACATCAAGGGAGTAGTCGAGCAACTGCTGTCGTGCTTTGAAATGAAGGCGGTTTACTTCGACCGCTTCCCTGCCGAAGCCGGTATCACGCCGGAATGGCTGCACCCGTATCGCGCGGCGCGGGTGGTGGCCGAGGGCGTGACAGTGGGGTGGTTCGGGCAGCTCAATCCACGCGAAGCCGCCGCGCGCAAACTCAAAGACACGGTGCTGGTGGGCGAGATTGATCTCGACCGGCTATACAAGTTACCCGTCCGCAAGCCGGCTGCGCGCGATATTTCGCGATTCCAGCCGGTGCGGCGCGACTTTTCTCTCGTTTTGGATGAGAGCGTTGCGTGGGAAACGATTGACGGAGCCTTGGGAGGGTTGCAGATTCCCGAGCTGGTCGACTGGCGGGTGCGCGAAGTGTTTCGCGATGCGCGGCTGGGCAAGGGCGAATATTCGCTACTGCTGGGCACGACGTTCCAGGCGACGGACCGCACACTGCGCGAAGAGGAATTGCAGAATTTTCAGGCGCAGGTGGTGAACGCTGTTGGCAAGGTTGGCGCACGACTTCGGGGCTGAGGAATTCCTGGTTATCAATCCGGGCTATACTCGAACCGTCAAAGGCGCTTGAAAGGCGCGGAGGTAGATATGATACCGGAATCCTTATGGGCGTCAGAGGCCGACGCTGGGGCGGAGCAGCAGATTGAGCACGAGCCTGCCGAGGAAGTCGCGGCAGCGGAGGAGTTCGAACCACAGGTTGAGGATGAGGCCGAACAGATAGAGACTGAGGAGGTTGCGCCGCCTATCGCGCTGGCGGTAAGCGCTGACGATTTTTCGGCTCTTGAAGAGCGGGTGTTGCGCGCGGTAGAGATGCTGCGTCACGAGCGGCAGGCGCGCGCCGCGGCCGAAGTGCGAATTGCCGAAGCTGAAGAATGCGCAGCGAAGGCTTTAGCGCAGCTTGGCCCGCTGCAGACGGAGCTCAACCAGACCAAGCCGCTCATTGAACAACTGCAGAACGAGATCTTCAGCCTGCGCGCCGAGCGGGATACGGTGCGGCACCGGGTGGAGCGGTTGCTTGAGCAGCTTGACTCCCTGGAGATTTGAGGCGCCGATGGCCGCTGAACAATTCAACAGAAGACCGGGATTTGTAACGGTCGAAATCTACGACCAGCTTTATCACCTGGCCGGCAACAACGAATCGCACATCAGGGAGTTGGCGCGCCAAGTGGATGCAAAGATGCGCGCTGTGGCGGCCCAGGGGCGCACCGCGGATTCGCTGCGGGTAGCCGTGCTGGCAGCGTTGAACCTCGCCGATGAGCTCTCTCAGGCGCACTCAGCCGATCCCGCAAAGGGTCATGCGCGCGCCTCGAACCTCACTATGCTGCTTGATGAAGCGCTGAGTGACGAACGGAAGCCCCAGCCGTAGGGTGGAATGCAGATCAGCGGGTCACCTGGTCAGGCGGCCTGCGAGACGACGGGCGAAAGGCAGTTCGCTATCCCAATTGGATTGTCCGCCACGGATCTTTGCTAATTGCCGCACATTACCTTTGCGTAAACTCCATTAGAAATTTGTAAAGTCTAATAATTCCTCTCCGATAAGAGCTCATGTACAGGAGCGGACCGCTGCATCCTGTCGTCGCTGCGCAGTCGAACTGCGCGCGGAGCCTGGAGGGCTGCATGTCCCGATTCACCACTCATTTCCTGATGACCATTGGCTTGGCCTTTGCACTTTCGTCAACGGCCGCACTGGCGCAGTTGCCGCAGAGCGACGAGGAATTCTCGCAACAGGCTGCGCGCATGGGTAGCGGGCAAATTGTGATTCCGCATTCAGGAATCCAGCGCCCCGAGGACATTGGCATCCGCGCCCATACCCTCTATAAGATCTTTGTTCCTGCCGGCCGTCCGCAGGGCGTTGCGGGATTCGTCGAAGATGAGCTGGTTTCAAGGGATGCAACAACCAAGCCGGTGCAGCCGATCGCCGGATACTATGCCGAGACTCCGGCGTCGCTGGCCTGCCTCTATCAGTTGGTGACAGTAACGACGGGCTGCAATCCCGGAACGTTGGTGAAGGTGGCGACAGGCGGCTCCAAGGCAATCGCCATTGTGGATGCCTACGATTACCCGACCGCGCTGGCTGACCTGACGGCGTATTCCAGTCAGTTCGGGTTGCCCGCGCCAACTTCTTCAACGTTCACGGTCGCGTATCCGACAGCGAGCAAGCCATCCGTTGATCCCGATTGTGCCAACTACGGCGGCTGGGACTGCTGGGCCACCGAAGAGGCGCTCGACATCGAGATGGCGCACTCGGCCGCTCCATCGGCGCACATTTACCTGGTCGAAGCAAGCTCCAGCAACTTCAACGATCTCTTTGCCGCGATCGCGACGGCAGTCTCACTGGTAAAAGCTGCGGGCGGGGGCGAAGTCTCAATGAGCTGGGGCGGCGGCGAGTATTCTTCTGAAGCCACCTCCGACTCAAGCTTCACCGGCGCCAACGTCGTGTTCTTTGCATCGAGCGGAGACAGCGAAGGAACCATCTACCCATCGGTTTCTCCCAACGTGGTTGCGGTCGGCGGCACAACCATCGCCCGCAACCCATCCACAATGGCATTTGAAAGCGAAGTTACATGGGAAGATACAGGCGGGGGCTACAGTGTCTATGAGTCCCGACCTGCGTTCCAGAGCACTATCTCGGCAACGGTGGGCAAGCAACGCGGTGTGCCCGATGTAGCCGCGGTGGGCAATCCGCGCACCGGAGTGTGGGTGTATAACAGCCTCGACAACAGTTACAGCGGACAACTCTATGCCTGGAACATCATCGGCGGCACCAGCGTGGCGTCGCCGCTGTGGGCGGGCATTGCCAATCACGCCGGCCACTTCAGCGCTTCCACATCGGTTGAAGAAACGCTGATCTATGCGAACGGCAAAACGGCGGCGGACTTCCGCGACGTCACAGTTGGAACCTGCGGCTACTACGAGGGCTACCTGGCAGCGAGCGGATGGGATCCCTGCTCGGGGCTCGGCGCGCCACTTGGAGCAGTGGGAAAATAGCAGGCCCATCCACGCAAATCACCTCGGGTGTAAGATTCGGATGTCAAGAATGCAACACCCGAGGCTGCAGGCAAATGCCGGAGTTGAAGAGCACGATCCGGTTACGATGTATTACGGTCGCGTCCCTGTGGCTGGTGTGGTTGGCGACGATGCCGGCGGGGGTTGCGGCGCAGAGCAATACGGGCGGGCCCGACGACGCGAAGGCGCGCAAGACGTTTGACGAGGCGGCGGAGTGGGAGCGCCACGGCGCCAAAGAAGCCGCTGCCGACGAATATCGCAAGGCAAACAAGCAGGACGGGGGGCATTGCGCTACATGCTTGAACCGCGCCTACCGGCTTGCCCTTGAGAGCGGCGATTACAAGACCGCCCAGGCGGTGGTTGCCGATCAGATGCCGCTGGCCACCAGCGATTCAGATCGCGCCGAGCTGCATTTTCGCCTGGCGCTGGTGCTGCAGCGCCGGGGAATCAAAGAGAAGAAAAATGAACTCTTTACCGAGAGCTGCAGTGAGCTGAATACGGCGCTCGCTCTCGATCCGCAATACTCCCGCCTGCACTACCTGATGGGGATTTCGCTTGCGTGGCTGCACCAGGACGATGCGGCGCGCAGCGAGTTCAACGCATTTTTGAATCAGGACAAGGATGATCCATCGCTGCACGAGCGTGCGCAGCGTTATGCCGAACGCGTGGAACTGGCGCGCTCGCGCATGGCGCCCCCGTTTTCGGCAACCACCATCGACGGGCAGCGCATCTCGCTCGACAGCCTGGCCGGCAAGGTGGTGCTGATCGACTTCTGGGCTACATGGTGCCCACCGTGCGTGGCCGCGCTGCCGCATATCAGGGACATTGCGCGCGAATTCGAAGGTGAGCCGCTGGTGATTGTAAGCGTGAGCTTCGACAGCGACGACGCGAAGTGGAGAGCGTTTGTTCAAAAGAACGGGATGAACTGGATACAGATTCGCGATGGAAAGTTCTCGGGCCCGCTGGCGCAGGTCTTCGACATTCGCGCCATTCCCGCCACGCTCTCCATCGATGCCGACGGCGTGCTTGAAGATCAGCACGAAGGCGATGCAGCGATCGATGGAAAGCTGAAGAAGCTGGTTGCGCAGGCACAGGAACTGGCAAACCGCAAGAACGCTGAACCGGCTCTTGTCAAGCCTGCTGGAACTGGAAACTGAAAGCTCGTTCCAGGTTAGTCCGGTTGTTCCCGAAAGCGGCGGCGCAAGAAGCTAACACAACTCGCCACCATCGCACAAGACTTGCAATTCTTTGCCAGTAGCCCTACTATCCGCAATAGAAACCGGCCTGCAAAGCAGGTGTGGTAGTCAACGCTGGATGAACCAACATTCATTGAACAGGGGCTCGACTCGACAATCGGTTCTGTGTGCCGTGTCCGCCAGTCCGGAATGCCTAATGAACCGCGGAGAGCTCCACCGTCTTAGGACGGGTTCACCAGCACACTGCCCACGGCCCAGTGGGTCGGCTTTCTATTTTTACGCGATGATCTCGCGCCCCCGCCGCACTTTCATGCGGTGAGCCGCACCCGCAAGTGAACATCCGGCGCTCGATGCCGTATGCTTGCCTCACGTGCATCCCGTCCTATTCCACATCGGTTCACTCATCATTCCGTCGTATGGAGCGATGGCTGCCATCGGTGCGCTGGTTGCGCTCTTTATGGCGCAGCGCACCGCGCGCATGGCGGGCGTCGATGCCGCCAGGCTCTGGAACCTGTGCGTGATTTCGCTTTGCGCCGCGCTGGTGGCCGAGCGGCTGCTGCTGGTGGTGGCGAACTGGAGCGCTATCCGGTTGCATCCGCAATGGACGCTGGGCCTGGCCATGGTGCACCATCCGCTGGTGGCGGGGGTTGGGGTGCTTGCGGCAGCGGGCTCGGCCGCCTTGTATGTTCGCCTGCGTAAAATGCCGGCACTGGCCGCAGCAGACGCGCTGGCCGCGCCGATTGCGCTGGGGCTGGCCTGCGAACAAGTTGGCGCACTGCTGGCCGGCTCCGGATACGGCACCGAGGCGGCCGTTCCATGGGCGGTGACGTACCAGAGCCCCGCGGCCGCGTTGTGGAGCGGGACACCTCTCGCCATTCCATTGCACCCGGTGCAGGCCTATGCGGCGGTCGCATATCTCACGCTTGGCACCCTGCTGCTGATTCTGCTTCCGGCGCGCCGCCGCGAGGGAGACATTGCCGGCGTTGGCCTGATGGGAATGGGAGCCGCGATTTACCTCACCGAGTTATGGCGCGATCCCGAGGGACGAGGCGTGACTCTGAATGGCGCGCTTGATGGACCGCAGATCGCGGCCGTAGCGATGGTGATATTGGGCGCGTGGATATTGCTGGAACGGAAGAAGGTTGGCCTCCCACCCTTGCGCCAGGAAGAATCCGCAAGGATGGGGCACGGTAATTCCGAATTTGGCGCCGGTTCGGGAGCTGCGAATGAGTGAGCCTCGCACCTTCGAGGTCCCCGCCGAAGCGCGAGGCGAGCGGCTCGATCACTTCCTCGCCAGGCAGCTTGCCGATGTGAGCCGGTCGCGCGTGCAATTGCTCATCGATCAGGGCGATGTGCGCTTGAACGGCGTGGCTGCCAAGTCCTCAACCAAGCTGCGTGGCGGCGAGCGAATTGAGGTGGTTGGGGAGCCACATCCGGCGCCGCTCAAAGCCGAGCCTGAAGCGATTCCACTCGACGTGGTTTTCGAGGATGCGCACCTGGCGGTGATCAACAAGCCTGCAGGCATGATGGTCCACGCCGGCTCGGGCCGGACCGACGACGCGCGCAATCGCGGCACGCTGGTGAATGCACTGCTCTACCGATTCAACAAACTTTCCTCCACCGGCGGGGAGCTGCGGCCGGGCATTGTGCACCGGCTCGACAAGGAGACCAGCGGGCTGATCGTGGTGGCCAAAAACGACCATGCTCACGCGGCGCTGGGCGAGATGTTTTCATCGCGGCGCATCAAGAAGACTTACCTCGCGCTGGTCGAGGGCAGGCTCGAACGCGACCAGGGCACCATTACTGCCGCCGTGAGCCGCGACCGCATCCGCCGCACCCGCATGACGACGCGCCCTAACGAAAATGCCCGTTCGGCAGTCTCTCACTATGAAGTGGTTCGGCGGCTTGAAACGCGCTTTGGCCCGTTCACCCTGGTTCGCGTGCGGATTGAGACTGGCCGGACGCACCAGATCCGGGTGCATATGGCATCGATCGGGCACCCGGTGGTGGGCGACACGCTGTACGGCGGAGCCGGGCAGCTGGTGGAGAAGACTCCGGCGCAGTCGGGAAAGACCGCAGGCCGGCGCGGCTCGGATGGGGAAAGACTGAGGCTTGGACGCAATTTTCTGCATGCGGCGCGGCTCGAATTCACGCATCCAACTACGGGGAAAGCGATGGAACTGGAAGCGCCGCTTCCCAGGGAGCTCGAGGCATTTCTAGAGCGGCTGGAAGGCCCGGCAACTGATGGCGCCGGGAGATGATGTTGCCGCCGGCAATGGGGCCCGGTTGCGATTGTTAAAATAAGGAAGTCATGAACCGAAAACTCCTGTGCCTGGCTCTGGCGGCGATTCTTGTGTCCGCCACGCATTCTCAACAGCCTGCAACACCCGCGCCCGCAGTGCCCGCACCCGCAACAACAGCGCCGGCAGCCCAGCAGGCGCCGGCAGCCCAGACCGCACAACCGGGCACGGCGGACGATGAGAGTCAGAAGCCCATTCAGGTCATCGTCAACGAGGTTCCGCTCATTTTCACGGTGACTGACGGTCACGGCCACTATATTCCCAACCTGCAGCAGAGCGACTTTGCCCTGCTCGACAACCAGCGCGCGCCGGCCAAGGTGAACCGTTTCCGCCAGCAGATCAACCTGCCGCTGCGTGTAGGCCTGCTCATCGATACATCCACATCGATTCATTCGCGCTTTCAGTTTGAACAGCAGTCGGCCACCGAGTTTCTGCTTGAGGTGCTGAAGGCCAAAGGCGACCGCGCGTTTGTGATGGGGTTCGACGTGACTCCTGACGTAACCCAGGACTGGACCAACAACCTGGACGCTCTTGAAACGGGCGTGAACAAGCTCAAGTCGGGCGGCGGTACAGCGCTCTTCGACGCGGTTTACACGGCGTGCCGTGACAAGCTTCTTACGTCGCGCGGTCCTGAACCGGTGCGCAAGGCGCTGATTGTGATTTCAGACGGCGACGACAATCAGAGCCGCGTCTATGAGAACGAAGCAATCAAGGAGTGCCAGCGGGCCGATACAATTATCTACTCCATCAGCACCAACTGGACTCCGAGCCGCGGCCCCGGCGACAAGGTGATGCAGGATCTGGCCGAGGAGACGGGTGGAGAAGCGTTCTTCCCGCCCAACGTTGAAGACATGGCCACCAGCTTCAGCAATATCGAGACCGAGCTGCGCAGCCAGTACGAGCTGGACTACACGCCGGCCGATTTCAAGACCGATGGATCGTTCAGAACCATCTATCTTTACTGTTACAACCGCGGCTATCACGTACACGCGCGCAAAGGGTATTTTTCGCCGAAGGAGTGAGCGCAAGCGAGCGCCAGGCGGGAACAGGTTCAATCGGAGATTATTCAGAGAGCGCGGCATAGTCCGCGCTCTTTTATTTTTTGCGAAGGATGAAGCCCTTTGCGCAGGAAAGCGGCGCGGCCCGGCTGTTCCATTTCAGGACAGCCGGGCCCCTAAGTTTCGTAATTGAATCCAGCCACAAATGCTAATTGCGTTTCTGATTCTTTCTTCCCAACTACACGATGAAATAGGAGAAGGCGCTGAGTACCGAATGCGGCTCGGGCAGATGGAAGGAGCCCGGAGCGGATTACGGCGCATGCAGGCGCAGCGGGGGATGAGGATTCCGGTGATCCGGCAGGCAATATCGTGCGACATCTGCGGTTCAGAGAAGCGGCAGACCAATCACTGGTTTGTGGCATACGAGCAGGGTGGCGAGTTGCGGATGAGCGGGTGGACTTCGCGTCATCGGTTGCGCCCCGACTCAAAGCACCTGTGTGGTCAAACCTGCCTGCACAAGCTGGTTGACGAGTTTATGGCCAAATCGATTGCGGTACGCGCGCAGCCTAGCGATGAGGAAGAATCGGCGCTGCCTGCGGCGACCGACACCAGCCTGACCTCGAAAATCGCCTTTGAAAATGCGCCACCGAGGAATGCCGGCTCCGACGAGATTGATTCGAGCGTTCGCGTGTTGTCGCCGGTTGAAGCCGATGCGGCACGGTCCGCACCCCGGCAAGCGGCGGGGTTGGTCGCCATGCCATCGCGGAACGATGACGTAGCAGTGGACGGCGTTTCGGATGAGCCGCGCTACAACTCTGCAAACTGGCGCGCCGAGGCATGGGAACGCGAGCGGGAACGAGAGCTGCGCGCAGCCGAACGGCGGCCCGACATTGTACGGCGGAGATTGCAGCAGTAACTGTTGGCGTTTTTAAGGTCTTTATGGCTTTCGATCTGCTGTTGGCTCTGCTGGCGCTTACACCGCTGCTGCAAGACCGCAAGCTTAGTCCGGCGACGAGCCGTTAAGCATCGCCAGCAATCCAGCCTCGTCGAGCACAGTAATCTTCAGCTCATGCGCCTTGGTGAGCTTTGACCCGGCGTCTTCGCCGGCGACCACGTAATTCGTTTTCTTGCTCACCGAGCCCGAAACCTTGCCGCCCGCGGCCTCAATCTTTTCCTTGGCTTCTTCGCGGCTGAGTGTAGGCAGCGTTCCCGTGAGAACAAATGTCATCCCCGCCAGTTGGGTTGACCGCTGCTTCTTTTCGGCAGTCATGTCGACACCGGCGGCGCGCAGGTGTTCGACGAGGGCGCGATTTGCCGGTCGTGAGAAAAACTCCAGAATGGCCTCGGAGATGCGGGGCCCGACTTCTTCAACGCGCTCCAATTCATCCTTATTGGCCGCCATCACCGTGTCGATCGATCCGAACTCCTGCGCCAGTAGTTCGGCGGTGCGCTCGCCTACGTAGCGAATGCCGAGGCCCATCAATACGCGCGCCAGGCCGGCCTTCTTTGAGCGCTCAATTTCGGCGAGCAACGTCCGTGCCGATTTTTCGGCGAAGCGCTCAAGACCAGTGAGTTGATCCTCGGTGAGCAGGTAGAGATCGGCTACGCTCTTCACCAGGCCGCGATCAAGCAGTTGCTGCACCGAAGATTCCCCCAGCCCTTCAATGTTCATCACGCCGCGGCTGCCAAAGTGGAGCAGCGTTTCGCGCAGCTTGGCGGGGCAATCGGCGTTGACGCAACGCCAGTCGGCTTCGTCCTCTTCGCGCACCACGGGGTTGTGGCACTCTGGGCATTCCGCAGGGAAAACAAACTTGCGGGCTCCGCGGGGATGGTCAGCGTCTTCGACCACTTCAACCACTTTGGGAATCACGTCGCCGCCGCGCTCCACCTTGACCCAATCGCCGATCAGCAGGCCCAGCCGCTCGATGAAGTCGGCGTTGTGCAGCGTGGCGCGGCTCACAGTTACTCCGCCCACAAAAACAGGGCGCAGCATTGCGGTGGGTGTAAGCTTGCCGCTGCGACCCACGGTAATCATGATGTCTTCAAGCTGGGTAATGGCCGCTTCGGCAGTGAACTTGTAGGCGATGGCCCAGCGCGGGGCGCGACCGGTGTAGCCGAGGCGCTGCTGCGTGGCGTGAGGGTCGACCTTGATCACCACGCCATCGATGTCGTAGCCGAGCGTGGGGCGCTTTTGACCGGCGTCTTCAATAAACCGCGCCATGTCGTCGACGTTCTTCACGCGTCCGCGATGCGGGTTCACGCGGAAGCCGAGAGCCGTGAGCGTCTCCAGGGTTGCATCCTGCCCGGCGGCATAGTACTCGCCATCTATGAGCAGGAAATAGGCAAAGAACACCAGTCTGCGGTTGGCAACGATCGAGGGTTCGAGCGTGCGCAGGGTGCCGGCTGCCGAGTTTCGCGGATTGACGAATGCGGGCAAACCTTCGCGTTCGCGGTCTTCGTTTACGCGCAGGAAAGCGGCCTCGGGCATCACACACTCGCCGCGCACTTCGAAAGCTTTCTGTGCGGGAATGCCTGCCTTCTGGATTCGATCAACCGAAATCGACAGTGGCACGCTGCGAATGGTGCGGATGTTGGTGGTAACATCTTCGCCGGTCTGGCCGTCGCCGCGGGTAAGGCCCGTGGCAAGCCGCGCACCGCCGGATGCATCGGGTTGGTAACTGAGCGCCACGCTCAGGCCGTCGAGCTTGAGTTCGGTAGTGTAATCAATGGGCAGATTGCCGGCGAGTTCGTGCACGCGACGGTCCCAGTCGCGCAGCTCTTCGATGGAGTAGGCGTTGTCAAGCGAGAGCATGGGTCGCGAGTGCGCCGCCTTCTGGAACCCCTCGGCCGGCTTGCCGCCAACGCGCTGGGTAGGCGAATCGGGAGTGACGAGCTCAGGATGCTCGGCCTCAAGGTGCTTGAGCTGTTTCATCAGCGCGTCGTATTCGGCGTCGCTGATTTCGGGAGCGTCGAGTACGTAATAGAGATGCTCGTGGCGGCGGAGTTCCTCACGCAGCTTTTCAATTTGTTTTGCCGCAGCGTCGGTCATAGTGGGAATTATATTGAGGCGGCGTCTCAACGGACTATGTTGAGATACGTGATTTCCCACCCTTTTCACGATGGAACCGCGAAAAGGATGGGGCACCCATTTTTGAGCAGGAATTATGTTTATCCGCACTCAAGCAAAGCTTGAATGAGGCACCCGATTTCGAGATTGGTTGAAAGAAACAAATTGGGCGTCGGGGCAAGCCTACTGCGGCGGTTCGCCCTTCAACCCCCGGAACTTGAGCATCGGTTCGATGCTGGGCTTGGCGCCGAGCCAGTTGCTGTACATCTTTTCAAGATCCTCGGTATTGCCACGGGAGAGCACCATCTTCCTGAAGCGGTCGCCGTTGGCGCGGGTCAGGCCGCCGTGATCGAGGAACCATTGGAACGCGTCGTCGTCAAGCATCTCGGTCCAGAGATAGGCATAGTAGCCGGCCGCATAGCCATTGGCCCAGATGTGCAGAAAGTAGGTAGACCGATAGCGCGGTGGAACGGCGTCGACCCAGAGATGCGACGACTCGAGGGCCTGCTTCTCAAACATATCTGGATCCTGAATGGGCGCCGTGGCAGCCAGAGAGTGCCACTTCAGGTCGAGTTCAGCCGCAGCCAGTATCTCAGTAAGCTTGTATCCCTGGTTGAAGGTGCCGGCCTTCTTGAGCTTTGCCACCAGCTCGGCCGGCATGGGCGCGCCGCTCTTGTAATGATGCGCATAGTGATTGAAAACCTCGGGATACGATGCCCAGTGTTCGTTGAACTGGGAGGGAAACTCGACGAAGTCGCGCGCCGTCTGGGTACCTGAGAGGCTGGGGTACATGGTGTTGGCGAACATGCCGTGCAGCCCATGGCCAAACTCGTGGAACATGGTGGTGACGTCGTCGAAATCGATAAGCGCCGGCTCTCCGGGCGCCGGCTTGTCGAAGTTGGCTACGTTATACACAACCGGCAGCTCACTCAGCAGCTTTGACTGGTTCACAAACACGTCCATCCACGCGCCGCCGTTCTTGTTGTCGCGCTTGAAGTAGTCGCAGTAGAAGAGCGCCAGCGGCGAGCCATCGGCGTTAAAGACTTCAAAGACGCGCACGTCGGGCTGGTAAACAGGTATGTCATGGCGCTCATTGAAGGTGAGCCCGTATAGCATGTGCGCGGCGTAAAACACGCCGTTTTCAAGCACGTTATTGAGCTCGAAGTACTGCTTCACCTCGGATTCGTCGAGGTTGTACCTGGCCTTGCGCACCTGTTCCTGGTAGAAGTTCCAATCCCACGGCTCAAGCTTGAATCCCGCTTGCGACGCGCTCTGAGATCCGCCGTTCTGAGAATCGATGAGCGCCTGGATATCCTTTGCCTCCTGTGCGGCCTTTGCGGTTGCAGCGGGCGCCAGCGCCTCGACAAAATGCAGCGCAGCCTCGGGTGTTTTGGCCATCTGGTCAGTCAACGTCCACGCCGCATAGTTCGGGAAGCCGAGCAGCTCAGCTTTTTGTGAGCGCAGTTGAGCCAGCCGGGCAATCAGTTGCCGCGTGTCGTTGGCATCGCCACGCTCGGCGCGGTTCCACGAGCTCTCAAACAGCGCCTGGCGGGTGGCGCGATTCGTTAGGTATACGAGGTCGGGCTGCTGGGTGGTGTTCTGCAGCGGGATCAGCCAACCCTTCTGACTGCGCCCTTCGGCTGCCTGGGCCGCCGCGGCCAACTGCGAAGGGCTATAGCCGGCGAGTGCCGATGCATCGCTCGTAAAATAAGCGCCCGCTTTGGTCGCGGCCAGCAGCTTGTTGATAAACGAGGCCTGCAGTGTCGAATCTTCTTCGTTGATCTTCTTCAGCTTTTCCTTGTCGGCTTCGGAGAGGTTTGCGCCGGAGTGAACGAACTCCTTGAAGGTATAGTCCACCAGCTTGAGCGATTCGGCATCGAGATGCAGCGACTCGCGCTGATTGTAGATGGCCTTCACCCGCGCGAAGAATTTTGAGTTGAGATAAATCGCGTCGTGCAATGCTGCCTGTCGCGGAGCCTCGTACACTTGCACCTTTTGCAATACCTCATTGGTGTTGGCAGAGGTGACGCCGTTGAAGACATTCATTACGCGGGCGAGCAACTGGCCTGACTTCTCAAAGGCAAGAAGCGTGTTGTCAAAAGTGGGCGGCGCCGGATTGTTGGCGATGGCTTCAACTTCTTTGAGCTGCTCCGCCATGCCTGCGTCGATGGCGGGTTGATAGTCGCTGTCTTTGATTTTGTCGAAGGGGGGCGCGTGGAACGGAAGCGTACTGGGCGCGTAAAAGGGATTCTGCGGCCCGAATGTGCCGGCTTGCGCCGCAACCAAAGTTCCGCCCAATGTAATCGCTGAGGACGTCGTCAAAATCAACAAGCTCCTAACGGTATTTCTAGAGTTTTTCATATCTGCGCTGGTTTCTCCCGCAATGGAAGATTGTATGAGATAGGCCTGGATTGCGGCTGTGACACGATTCAATTCTGTTTGACAGACGCAACGGGGTGTTGGGCAACGCGACAGCCTGGGAGCCGGGGAGGGCAGTTCCGTGCTCGCGCCTGTAATTGGCGCCTGGGTATGGGATGCTGTTAGCAGGACATAATTGATTCGATGGAGCCAGTTACCCATTTTCTGACGGGAGCGTGCATCGGGCGAGCGGGATTCAACCGCAAGTCGGCCTATGCCACGCTGGCTGCGGTGCTGGCCGCCGAGGCCGCCGACATGGACATCTTTTTGGGCGTATTCGGACCGGTCGAGGAGCTGAAACACCATCGCGGCATTACACACACGTTTGTCGCCGTGCCGGTGATTGCGGGCGTCGTAGTCGGCGTGGTGTGGCTGATTGACAGAATGCTCCGCCGCCGGGCAAAACCCTCCCCCGGCAATGCCCCGGTCGAGGATGTAAAAGCACCCACGGCGCAGGCGCTGCAACCAATAAGCTGGGGTTGGCTTTATCTCACTGCGCTGGTGGCTGCGCTGAGTCACCTGCTGCTTGACTGGACCAACAACTACGGGGTGCGGCCCTTCTTCCCTTTCAATCCCCGGTGGTATATGGGCAGCATCGTCTTTATCGCGGAGCCGGTGATCTGGGGGTTGCTGCTGATGGCGCTGATCATGCCGTGGCTCTTCGGGCTCACCGACCAGGAGATCGGAGCAAAAAGGAAGAGATTTCGCGGGCGGGGCTGGGCGATCTTCGCGCTGGTTGGAATGGTTGCGCTTTGGGGCTGGCGCTGGTTTGAGCAAGAGCAGGCGTTTCAGATGCTGGCCCGAGCCGAAGTCACGCGAGAACCGGTTATCCGCATCGCTCTCGAACCTTACCCGGTGAATCCTTATCGCTGGCGGGCGCTTCTCGAAACGCGTGACTTTTACCAGACGGCCGAGATCGACACCTTCAACCCGGATTCTCCGGTGGGCATTACCAGCGACCCTGAGCAAGACGTAACGTACAAACCTGCCGATACGCCGGCGGTTGAGGCAGCCAAGCAGACGCTGCTGGGCCGGGTTTATCTCGACTGGGGACAATGGGCGGTGGTGCGCGATGTTGGCCCGGAGCCTGAGCCCGGAGTGACGCCACCCAACCTGCCATTCAACCGCAAATGGACGACGGTTGAGTTCTCTGATTTGAGATTCTCTAATTCGACTCTGGGAGCGGGCCCCGGTCAAAAGGCACCACTCAGCGGCTGGGTTTACATCGTGGATGGGCACGACGAAGCCGCGGAAGGTATGGGGTCGATGGAGCAGAAGACCGACGGGATGGAATAGGGATCGGGCTGCAATTCTGACTCAGGGTGACGGAAGGGGCGCACAGGTGAACAGGGAACTAGGGATCAAGGGAACAAGGGAACTGGAGAACAAGGGAACTAGGGAACGAGGGATCAAGGGAACGAGGGAACTGGAGAACGAGCAAGGGCGGATCGGTGGTCGGGGGGCGATTTGAGCCAAGCATTGGAATTGTACGAGCAAAGAAAGTTTTGCTCTCATGGAAATTGTTTTGGCGATGTGGAATATTAGAAGTTGACCCACCCGGTTGGGGACCGCAGAATAGAGGCACTGGGTGTGGGGAAAACATCAAGCGATGGAACAGGTTGGGGCCGGTGGTGGCCAGTTCTTTCGCGCCGAACCCAACAAGACTCATAAACATTGCAGATTCAAAAGGATGACTCTTTCATGATTGCCTATTTGCTGGTGTTGCTGGCGGTTTTGACCCGTTACCTGGTGGTGGGGCACTTATCGCTTTTGAACTTTACGGCGGTTACGGGCGGCCTGATTTACTTCGGCGCCCGGCGTTCGTGGCGCGAGATGGCGGGTCCGCTGCTCATCCTGATGGCCAGCGACTATTGCCTGACCACCTACGCGTATCACTACGCCTTCCACTGGCAGGGCTATATTCCAACCTGGATCTGGTATGTGGCGGCCATGGCGCTGGGTCAGATTCTGCTGCGGGCAAAGACCAGTTTCGTTCGCGTGGGGGCGGGTGTGGTTCTGGGTCCTACTTCGTTCTGGATCATGTCGAATTTTGCCTTCTGGGCCCTTTATACCGGCTCGGCCGCCGGTGCCATGTATCCGCACACGATGAGCGGTTTGATGGCCTGCTATTTGGCGGCGATTCCCTTCTATCGCAATGACCTGGCGGCGACGAGCATTGTGCTGGCCGCGGCGTTCGGCCTGCCGGTGCTGGTGCGGCAAATGAATCACGCTGAGCGGTCGATGGCTCGAGTGAAGGAATAGGGCGGATTCGAGCGTATTTACGAGAGGGGCAGCCTGCGGGCTGCCCTTCGTGTTTGCTGGGGGCTTTCAGGAGCGGGTGGTTTCGGAATTCAGCGGCCGAATGCTGGTGAATATCAAATACTGCTGGCGGGTATTTATCGGATCGTTACTTCCGAGTTGGGGACAATTCACCCGCCACCAATTCCGACTCTATTACGGCACTGACTTCCTCGAACACGCAATGAAAGCAGAACGCAAATCAATTCGTCGGTATCATTTTGGTGTGTAAGGTCGTGTTGCGTTCGCGCCTGCGTCAATTAGCAGTTGCTTGGATTTCTGATAATCGTCGCTATCTCGGGCATTGCATGTCGAATACCCTATGGTCATCCATTGAGGATCCTTCCGCATTATGATCGGGCGTCCGCAGTTTGCCGCATTCAAATAGTCCATAGCTGTCCGCCCCGAGGCATCCTTCCTTCGTGCATCGGCACCAGCCTTTAGCAAAGCTGTGATTTCGTCCGGGTCTCCGCGCTGGACCAGCAACATAAGCGCGGTCATTCCAGCATCGTTGACGGCATTCACGTCCGCACCTGCCTTCAGAAGGTCCTCATCTGCCATGCCCGTTGCAGCCGAGGCCATTAAGGCTGTTTCACCTCGCTTGGATCGCGCATTCACGTTTGCGCCTGCCTTGAGCATTTCATTCACCAGCGAGTGTCCATAGGAACTAGCGGCATACATGAGGGGCGTCCATCCGCTCGCATCAACATCGGTCAACTTGTCGCCTGCCGCCAATGCGGCCTGACAGCGTACCTCGTCTCCGTCATGGGCTGCATCCATAAGCTTCGTCTTGCCTGCTTTCGGCAGGTATTCCCAGTCGATCTCCACAATACTCTCTGTCTTCGGATCTCCATGTCTCCACTGGTGAGTATTCGCGGCCGCGTCAACTTCCAGCTCAACCTCCCTGAAGATCGGCGGCGCGACATCGCCATATTCGCTTACGCTTTTCTCCCGTCCGCCAATGCGCACCTTGAAAGAACTCCCATCGCCATCCATTAATCCGCCCTGGTAGTAGCTCCCACACAAATCCCAAACAGGCCGAGTGCGGAACTGCTCCAGGAGAGACTTCGCTTGAGCTGGAGCAATATGCCCTCTCCGCAATGTTTTGCCAAACTTCCAAGTGATCGAGCCATCAGCACCGACCCTCACAATTTCATTCCAGCGCTCCAACTCGACAAAGTCACCGCTTATCACTGCTGGTGGCAATTCGCGCTCAACAGCGGACGGACATTCCAGGCGTTCGAGGCCTGTTGTCAAGATCGAAAGTACGCGAACGCCACCGGCCCCATCCAACTCCACCTTGGTTGTTGGCTGCTTGTCATCGAAGCCATCATCCGGCGGATTCAGTTGGAAATGAAATACGGCCTTGTAAGCTTGGCCGACAGGTTCCGCGGGGGGTGCAAAGTGCCAGGCCTTCACATTTTCAACCGCGACGCCCTGTAGCATCGCGGGGCCTGAGATTGGGGTCACATCGACAGTGCTACCGTCTGGCGTTTGCCGAAAGCTTACGATGACGTCACCCTGAACGCGGGCGACTCTGGCAATCGGAGGATATTTCAGTTCAGGAAGGTGGTCGGGAATCACGGTCTGTCCATGACAAGCACTAAAGAGCGCTAACAAAGCCAGCGGAACCCGTGCCCACAGCCTCGCCATCTTTGGCCCTACCTTATCCGTGCGCCTGCAACGCCGAATTCGCTTCAATCCCCGTCGGACACCATCTTACTCGTGTCACTCTGAACAGCTCGAAAAATGGCGCTTTGTGCAAATCTCAGAGTTCCGGACGTATCACCGCCTATGCGGAAGTTTGGGAAGAGCAACCCCAGTCATACTTGTCGCGTTGCAACACCCGTGGACGATGAAAATGCTGGCCCGCATCTTGCGTGGGCGGGCGAGGACGCCCGCACTACAGCCGGTCAGGAGACCGGCGGTACAACCGGGCTGGAGACTGGCGGTACTGGTTTTAGGGCAATTTTCAGGGCAGATCCTTCCGCTGCGTTTCGGGATGACAACAATTCTTTGGGAGTTCTGGCGGCACGACTAAAGTCATGCCCTGAAACAGAACTCATCAAAGCGGGAGGATCACCGTCTATGCGGAAGTGACGAAAAGCAACCGCGGATGCTTCGCCACGCTCAGCATGACAGTGCGTTTGGGTTGATTGGAGCGGTTGACCGCCTTTGCGGAAGTTTGGGAAGAGCAACCGCAGTCATACTTGTTGCGTTGCGACACCCGTGGACGATGATAATGCTGGCCCGCATCTTGCGTGCGCGGGCGAGAACGCCCGCGCTACAGCCGGTCAGGAGACCGGCGGTACAACCGGGCTGGAGCCCGGCGCTACTGGTTTTCGCACAATTTTCAGGGCAGATCCCTCACTGCGTTTCGGGATGGCAGCGGTTTTTGGCAGCGTGTGAGGGAGTTCAAACGGGCGAATCACCGTCTTTGGGGAAGTTGGGGACGCTCACCGCCACATCGTGATCTGGCTGGTCTCGAAACTACTGGGATGGTCCGCCGCCTGAACCTTCCGCATCGGCGACTACACGACTGCCAGGTCTGCTTTTCCGCGGCATGAGTTTCCCTGCTCCCTCGGAATGAAGAGCGGTTCGCGTTATGGGGTGGACTGTTGCTTTGCGGGCGCGCTGGGATAGGCCTTTTCGACTTCGTCTTTCAGCCTTCGAAGGAGCAGGACGCTTGGGGCATCCAGGCCGCGTTCCTGCTCGCTGCGCCAGATTGGGTCCTTGAGTTTTCCGCCGGATGGGATTTGGTAGACCAATAATTGATCCTTTTCCCGGGTGAGGCCATCGGGGGAGATAGAGTTCGTTCCGTTCTGCGTGACGTCGGACGGATCCTGAACGGGCAAACGGCCACCCGGGAGGCGCATATTTCCCTGAGCTCCAGAGTTGGGCTGGTCTCGGACTACACGGCCTTTGTAGACGACCAAAATGAGATCGGCGTCAAGGCGGGAGCGGCTGAGCGTGTAGCGACCCCAATCCTGAATGCCATCCTGAACGTCGAGGATGGCCTTTCGGTCATCGGGATCGAGCGAGATATCGGTGATGTCGCGGTCGTCGCGGGCTTCTACGAATACGGTGTGAGCGGCCCCGAAGGCTTCAGGAACGGATGGCTTCTTTGGCTTGGCGTTTGCTGGGGCTGATGCGATGATGGCCAGCAGAATTACGAAGGCTGGGAGACTGCGCCTCATGCTGCACCTCATTGCGAAGGGTCGTTTGACACAGAGGAACGGCCATGAACCTTCGCACACCGATGATAATACCGCGCAGCGCGGACTTCTCATTGACAGGAGCACGGAGCTCAATGGCGGAAGCAATATGCGCGACAGGGCGGCGGTTTTCGGGATGACTGCAGTTTTTGGGATCGATGACAGCGGTCTCGGGATGACTGCGGTTTTTGAGGGGGTTGGGCGTTTGACCGGCTGACCGGGAATGACCCTGAAGATGGGGAATCACACTGAGAAATCTCGCTGCTGCGTTTTAGATATCGCTCCCCATGGGAGCAGCGGGTACACTGCAGCCTGGGAGGGCTGTTGCGTGAGTACCGAGGCAGAGGCAGTGAACGGTCAGGCCGAACGCACCATACGCGCCATTTTTGAACATGCGGCCCGCATCAGCCGCGAGCAGCGGATTGAAGAGCTGGTTCGCCTGAACGCAGACTTTGCACGGGATTTGATTGGCGCGGACCGCTGCAGTCTGTGGCTGATCGATGTGGCGAAAAACGAGCTTTGGACCAAGGTGGCGGATGGAGTGGCTCCGCTTCGCATTCCCATGGGCGCGGGTTTGATTGGCGCATGCGTTCGCGACAACCAGGTTCTGCTGGTAAACAATGCGGCTGAGGAAACGAGACTTCTGCGGAAAGTGGATGCTGCCAGCGGCTACCGAACAGAGCAGGTGCTGTGCGTGCCTCTGCGCGCTGAAGGCGAGGTGATCGGGGGTTTGCAGTTGCTGAACAAGCCGACCGGTTTTACCGAGACAGATGCCGGGCTGCTGGGTCTGCTGGCACACTTTGCGGCCAGCGCCATCGATAGCGAGCGGCTTCGGCAGGAGGCGGAGGGGGCGCGGCTGATGAAGCATGAGCTGGACCTGGCGCACGAGGTTCAGGCGCGCATGCTGCCCGACCGGCCAACCGGTCTGGACCGGCTTGAGTGTGTGGGCTACTGCCGCCCGGCTCGCTCGATCGGCGGAGACTACTATGACCTGATTCCATTCTCCGATGGGCAATTTGCACTGACGCTGGGCGACGTTGCAGGCAAGGGCATTCCGGCCGCGGTGATGATGGCCAGTATTCAGACGCTGCTCCGCAGCCTGCTGAAACGTGGCGTAAACGATCTGGCCGCAGTGCTGACTGCGCTGAACGACTCCCTATTTGAAAGCTCAAAGCCGGGACGATTTTCAACCCTTCTGTGCGGGGTCATCTCCAGCGATCGCAAGCTGTTTTCCTATGCGAATGCGGGACATATTCCTCCGCTGCTGTTGCACGCGGACGGGCGTCTGGAGCGGTTATTGGAAGCGGATTGCCCGGTCGCGGTGATGCCATCGATGAGCTATCACCAAGCCACCGCCGCGCTCGAACCGGGGGATACGCTGGTGATTGTTTCCGACGGCATTGTGGAGGCGCGCAACCGTGAAGGCGACTTCTGGGAGGAGTCGGAAATCGATCACGTGCTGCTGGCGAACCGTGAGGCTCCGCTCGAAAAGTTGCCGGAATTGCTGTGTGCCGCAGTCGACAATTTCGCCGCTGGCGCAGCGCAGCACGACGACATGACTGTGGTTGCAGTGCGGATCGCCCGAGAGGCCTAGAGCTGGCTGCTTAAATAGCCTGAGGCAACGAAGGAACGTCCCTCAGGGGCTAAAGCCCAATGTTTTTGCAGCTTTCACGGCACGGCTGAAGCCGTGCCCTTTCAAAACATCGGCTGGAGAAGTAAACAACGTGTTGAGACTTTACATCTAGCCGATGCAGAGATATCCGGTATTCAAGCTGAAGAGGCCGACTCAAGAGACGCTTTGATATCAATCCGCGGATTCGTCATGGAGTGATTGTGCGCTGTGGTGGTGGAATGGGATGCGATGAGGAACAACCGCAGTCGTACATTTCGCGTTTCGACACTCATAGACGATGAAAATACTGGTTCAGTATCAAGCCGTGCGCGGGCGGGGACGCCCGCGCTACAGCCGGTCAGGAGACCGGCGGTACAACCGGGCTGGAGCCCGGCGCTACTGGTTTTAGCGCAATTCTCAGGGCAGATCCTTCCGCTGCGTTTCGGGATGACGGCAGATTCGGGATTACAACTGATTTTGGGGGATCAGGCCAGTTTGCCGGCGCGCTTCTTTTTCATCCACCAGAAAAAGAAGCCGGCGAGAGCGAGGACGCTGACAACAGAGACCACGGCCAGGGCGTGATGCGCTACCAGGTCGGCCGCGCCGGGGCCCAGTTTGATGACCAGGAAAGCGAGGATGAACCAGCGCACCGCGCGTCCGCAGAAGACGGCGAGCATGAACGGCGCGACGCGCATCTCAAATACGCCCGAGGCAAAGATAAAGACCTTCCAGGGCGCGGGCGGGGGCAGCATGGAGGGAATCATGACGGCCAGGAACTCCTGCTTCTCAAAGCGGGCGCGGATGGCTTCGAAGCGCTGGCGGTTGATGCGCTTCATGAGGAAGAGCTCGCCGCCGGCGCGGCCCAGTGCGTAGGGCAGCAGGCCGCCGATGGCCGAGCCTGCGGAAGCCATCAGCACGTAGGCCCAGAAGAGGCCTTTGGCGTTCCAGATGGCGATGGCCAGGTAGGCATCCATGGGGACCGGGATGGAGGAGGAGTCGAGCAGCGCGATGGCCGCCGCGCCCCAGAATCCCAGCTTGGCGAGCGCGGGCAGCATAATCAGCTTCCAGAATGCCGCAAGGCGCAGAAATAAATGCTTCAAACAGGTTCCTTTTTAGTGTTTTCAACCGTCAATTCAGATTGTAAGGGTCTGGACCTTGTGCGAGTCTTGAACCGCGCAATTCGCCTGTGAACCGTCAGGGTGAGCCTGTGCACGATGGCAACGCTTTGAAGAGAATGAGAGAATAAAGAGGCCAGGAAGGAATTGAACAGGAGCCCGCGCGCGATGCGCATCCCGGACTCCCGAGCGCCGAATGCCCACCCGTGAAGTGCCAACCGAAGTAGAAGAGCCCGAGAGCCCATTGGGATCCGCAAGCGGATCTTCAATGTCGCCAGAGGTTTCCCCTTCAGAACCCGAGCCAGGCTCCCGCGGCAGGGCCGCCTCGCGCTGGATCGACTACGACGCCCACGAACTGCTGGAGATGATCAGCGATCTCGAAGACGAGCGGCGCTGGGCGCGGCTGCGGGAGGGCGTGCTGTGGGCGGTACTGGTTCACCTCGCGCTGATTCTGGCGCTATTCCTGCTGCCCAAATACATCTTTGTGCCGCCGGTGGTTCAAGCGAACCTGCACGACAAGAGCAACTTTACTTACCTCGATTCGCCGCAGTGGAAGCCGAAGATTGCGCCGAGGCCGCTGACCAAGCCACCGGTAATCGACAAGCAAACTCTGGACGAGATGAAGCGAGAGGCGCCGCCCGCTCCAAAGGAGGCTGCGCCTCAACCTGCGCCACCCCAGCAAGTGCAGGAACAGCCCAAGCCGCAGGCGACGCCGGTAATTCCGCCAACGCAGCAATCGCAGTCGCCGATTGAATCGCCGCGGCCGTCGGCGAATCCGGCGCGTCCGACGTTTGCGATGAACAACTCGAATCCCGCCGACCAGTTGAAGCATGACATGGAAAATGCCATGCACAACCGCGGCGGCGCGGCCGGAGAGCAGTCATCGGGTGGTCTCGCTCAGCATCCTGGCGCGGCAGGCGGCGTAAGAATTCTAAGTGACACGCAGGGCGTAGATTTCAATTCCTGGCTGGCGCGCTGGCACTACGAGACTGAGAAGACCTGGGACCCGCTGATTCCCGACGAGGTGAACGCTCCGATTTACAAATCGGGCATGGTGGTGATCGAGTTCAAGGTATTGCCCAACGGAAGGCTGATGGACAACAGCGAGCGCCTGGTGGGCCGTTCGGGCGATACCGCACTGGATCGCGCCGCGTGGGGCGCGCTTTCCGGTTCGAATTACCCGCCGCTGCCGCGCGAGTTTCACGGTCCTTATCTTGAGCTGCGCGCGTACTTCCTTTACAACATGCAGCCGCCGGATCAGTAGCGCGGGTGGCTGACGAGTCGAATTTTCGCCGTAGGGTCAAGAACATCCCTCAGGGGCTAAAGCCCACAGAATTTACTGGGCGTGTCGGCAGTCAGGGCTAAAGCCCTGACCTACCAGCCCTGACCTACCAGCCTTGACCTACCGGTCGTGCACTTTTACAAAACAGATTTGCAATAGATTCAGTCACTGCCTGGAGCCGTCTGGCTACTCCACCGCCGACTCGCCTGATGGATGGTATTGCGCCAGCTCATCTTCATCGGCATGCGATCCAAGCGGATGCCCTCCACCGGGAAGGTAAATGCCGTCCTGCTCGAGCAACGCCTCATATATAGGTGTGTGCCGCCACGCGCGTGCCAGGGCAAAAGCGGTCATATTGGCAATCATCAGCGGTAGCACGAGGCCGTAGCCGCCGGTCATCTCAAAGATGATGAGCACCGAAGTCATGGGCGCGCGAACGATTCCTGCAAATGCCGCACCCATGCCCACCACCGCAAATGCGCCGATGGAGTCGGCAGGGTGATGAAAGACGGTGACGTCGAGATAACCGACCGCGCCGCCCAGCATTCCTCCTATGAAGAGCGCGGGCGCGAAGATGCCGCCCGAGCCGCCGCTGGAGTAGGAGCTGACCGTAGCCGCCAACTTGAGCACGCAGAGCACCAGCATGGCCGTGAGCGGCAGGCCGCCCATCAGGGCCATGGTGAGTGTCTTATAGGGGTCGCCGGCAATGCCGTTCACGTGAAAGAAGAGCAGCGCGACAACCGCAAAGCTGCCGGTGGCCGCGCCGCCGATTGCGGGCTGCAACCACTTTGGGACATGCTTGAGCCGGCGAAACTGGAGGCGGAGCCAGAGCAGCGAATCGGTGAACGCAACGGAAACTACCGCTGCCAGCACTCCGAGCAGCGCATACCAGACCAGCGACGAGGCACTCCCGAGCGAGTACTCGCGTTTCATGTGGAAGAGAGGCGCAGAACCGAATCCAGGCGTGGAATGCTCAACCACCGCAGCCAGTGCAGCGGCCACAATCACACCCGCGAGCATGGTTTGATCGAGACTGCCGATAAGTTCTTCAAGCGTAAAAGTGACGGCGGCAATGGGGGCGTTGAAGGCCGCGGCAATGCCCGCGGCCATGCCTACGGAGGTCATGCGCCGGCGATTCTCGGGGCTAAGCCTGAAGGCCTGCGCCAGCATGCTGCTGACACCCGAACAGATGTGCACGGTAGGGCCCTCGACGCCGAGCGAAGCACCGGAGCCGAGTTGCATGGCGCAGATGAGGAACTTGCCGACCGTTTCTTTGAACGAGATGAAACCAAAGCGCCTGAAGTAGGCGACCTTTACCTGGGGAATGCCGCTGCCGGCGGCAGCGGGAACGAGATAAACCAATCCCAGACCGGCAACGGCGCCGCCCAGCGCCGGCGTAAGAATGGTTAACCAGATCCAGGCGTGTCCGGGCGCAGCGGCGGCGGACTCGATCCACAGCGCCTCAAGGCGGCCCGCACTGATGTGAAAGGCGACCGCCGCCAGGCCGCATGCCCCGCCGGCCAGAATGGTAAGCGCAAGCACCCGCTGCCGCTCGCCGGGCATTCGCCGAGCCAGCCAGGCGCCGATGCGGGAAAACAGCCTCGCAACGCCGGACCAGGGTTTCGCTTTTGGGGAGACCTCGCCGCTTTCCATCTTGCCTTTCAAGTATAAGACCGGACTCTCGCGGTTCCTCGGGGTTCCAACTCTCATAGCGGAAACGTGCGGGGAGCGTCGCTGCAGCCATCGGCCGAACAGTTGTATAACAGCCTTTCATCTGAAAGGATGCAATCATGCGTCTTAAAGTAACTGCGGCGGTAGTTTTCTGGGTTTCAATTGGCTCTTTCGCACAGGCGCCGCAACCAAAGCAGCCAACCAGGCTGTCGCAGATTGCTGCGGGCGCGCTCTCAGGGAACACCTACACCAATCACGACCTGGGAATAGGTTTTCAGGTTCCGCACGGGTGGCCGGCGAAAGTCAATCCGCAAATACCGCTGTTGTTCAATCCCTCAGCAGACGCAATCGCGAATCGATGCACACGAGTGCTGCTTGAATTCGATTCCAGATCAAGCAACGTGGGCGGCTCCGCGCGGGGAGTGGTGTTTGCAATCGATCCGGAGTGCCTGGGGGTAGGCCCATTTCCGACATCGGAAAAGGACAAAGCCAGACTGGCAGCTTTTAATAGCGCCATTTTCGCGATCTACGAGAAGTCCGCATTTTTCCCGCCGGGCGGCGTGCAGTTGTATGCAACCCGCGGGAGTGGGGATCAGAGTCGATTGTTTTTGAGCATGACCGGCGTTGTACAGGTTCGAGCGCCGGAGGGCGATGGCGCGGTAAAACGCGAACCGGTGTCGATGAACACTTTGTTCGCACTGGTTGATCTGGACAAGTTCTGGGTGGGATGGGCGACAGTGGCCGACGATAGCGCCAAAGAGACGCTTACGCACGACTCCAGCTTTGAAGTCCTGAAGAAGTAATCGGTTTTGTACGTTTTCGGGGCGCCTTGTTCTGGAATACAATTTTTATCAGCATGCAGTTGCGCCGCCAAAACGAATCCGCGTTGCTTCCTCCTTTCGTCAAGCGCTTCCGCCGCGGCCGTCACGACCGTGGACGTTGACCGAGTGCGCTGAGTAATCTATTCCAGTCGATCTTTTCTCCCCGGGCGCGAGCGGGTTAGTGGCCGTTGCGTCGCGCGAGACTGTGCGAGCCCGGATGCGACATTTCTTTTGATGAAAATCCGTCGTCTGCGCGGATAGAAAGGTGCTCACTGAGATGAACAGCTTTAACAGCCAAGCCGTGTTGACCTCCGGCGGCCGCACTTACACCATCTTCCGTTTGCCTGCGCTTCCCGAGCGCGGCTTTAACCTGGCTCGCCTGCCCTTCAGCCTCAAAATCCTGCTTGAAAACCTGCTGCGCCGCGAAGACGGCGTGAACGTGACGGCGGCGGACATTGAGTTTCTGGCGCGCTGGGACGCAAAGGCCGAACCCAGCCGCGAAATTGCGTACATGCCTGCGCGCGTGCTGATGCAGGACTTTACCGGGGTGCCCGCGATTGTAGACCTGGCCGCAATGCGCGATGCCATCAAGACGCTGGGCGGCGATCCGGCGCGCGTGAATCCGCTGATTCCTGCTGAACTGGTGATCGACCACTCGGTGCAGGTGGACGAGTACGGCACCGGGGGCGCGTATGGGGCCAATTCCCTGCTCGAGTTTCAGCGCAATCGCGAGCGCTACGCGTTCCTCAAGTGGGGCCAAACGGCGTTCCGCAATTTTTCCGCGGTGCCGCCGGGCATGGGCATCTGCCACCAGGTGAATCTTGAATACCTGGCGCGCGTGGTGTTTACCGCGGAGGTTGACGGCGAGTGGCAGGCGTATCCCGACACGCTGGTCGGCACCGACTCGCACACCACCATGATCAACGGCCTGGGCGTGCTGGGCTGGGGCGTAGGCGGCATAGAGGCCGAGGCGGCGATGCTGGGCCAGGCTGTGTCGATGCTGGTTCCGCAGGTGGTGGGATACAAACTCACCGGCAAGCTGCGCGAGGGCGCGACGGCGACAGATCTTGTGCTGACCGTGACACAGGCGCTGCGCAAGCTGGGCGTGGTTGGCAAATTTGTTGAGTTCTACGGTCCCGGGATTGCCGAGCTGCCGTTGGCCGATCGCGCCACGATCAGCAACATGGCGCCTGAGTATGGCGCGACTTGCGGCATCTTCCCGGTGGACGCGGAGACACTGCGCTACCTGAAGCTGACCGGCCGCAGCGAAGAACAGATTGCTCTGGTGGAGGCTTATTACAAGGAGCAGGGGCTGTTCCACACAACCGGTTCGCCCGAGGCTGAATACACGCAGACGCTGGAGCTGGATTTGGCAACGGTTGAGCCAAGCGTGGCCGGACCGAAGCGCCCGCAGGATCGCGTGCTGCTGAAAGATGCGGCCGCAAGCTTTGCGCAACAACTGCCTTCGCTGCTTGCGCCCACGGCCAAGCCGCTGGGCATGCGCACGGCGGTTGCGTGGGATCGGAGTGCTGTGGCGGATGGGGCCGTTGCAGCGGAAGACAATGAAGGGCCTATGGCATCGGGGGCAGAGACAAATGCAGATCGTTCGACTGCGCTGCGCTCGGCTCAGGATGACAGGCATCTTAAGGTGACGACGACGGTGAAGGAACGGTTCAACGTCGATCCCGACCCTTATCTCGATCACGGCTCGGTAGTGATTGCGGCAATCACGAGCTGCACCAACACATCGAATCCCTCGGTGATGGTGGCCGCCGGAATCCTGGCCAAGAAAGCTGTTGAGAAGGGGCTCACCGTTCCGCCGTGGGTGAAGACTTCGCTGGCGCCGGGCTCGCGCGTGGTGACCGACTACTATCAGAAATCGGGTCTGCTGCCCTATCTCGAAAAGCTGCGCTTCAACGTGGTGGGCTATGGCTGCACCACGTGCATTGGCAACTCAGGACCGCTGCCTGCCGATGTTTCAAAAAGTATTGATGAGCACGGCCTAGTGGCCGTGAGCGTACTGAGCGGCAACCGCAACTTTGAGGGCCGCGTGAATGTTGACGTGCGCGCAAACTATTTGATGAGTCCGCCGCTGGTAGTTGCTTACGCGCTGGCCGGCAGAATAGGCCACAACTTCGATTCCGATCCGCTGGGCGTTGACCAGAGCGGCGCGCCGGTGTTCCTCAAAGACATTTGGCCAACGCAGGCCGAGGTATCAGAAGCGATTGAAAAGGCCGTCACCAGCGAGAGTTACCGCAAGGAATACGCGGTGGTGAGCGAAGGCGACGCGAGTTGGCAGGGATTGAGTTTCCCTACCGGTGACGTGTACCAGTGGGAGCCCGACTCCACATACATTCGCAAAGCGCCGTACTTTGACGGCATGACCAGGACGCCCGCGCCCATCAGCGATATTCTCGGTGCGCGTGTGCTGGCGGTGCTGGGCGACTCGGTAACTACCGACCACATTTCTCCGGCCGGCAACATCAAGACTGCCGGGCCGGCCGGAAAATATCTTTCTGAGCACGGCGTGAAGACCGCCGACTTTAACAGCTACGGCTCGAGGCGCGGCAATCATGAGGCGATGGTGCGCGGAACCTTTGCGAATGTGCGGCTGCGCAACAAGCTTGCGCCGGGCACCGAGGGTGGCGTGACACGGCTGTTGCCGGAGGGCGAGCAGATGTCGATCTTCGATGCCAGCGTTGAGTACGCAAAGCGCGGCACGCCGTTGATTATTCTTGCTGGTAAGGAATACGGGTCGGGCTCGTCGCGCGACTGGGCTGCGAAGGGTCCGAATCTGCTGGGCGTGAAGGCGGTCATCGCGGAGAGCTTCGAGCGCATTCATCGTTCGAACCTGGTCGGCATGGGCATTCTTCCGCTGCAGTTTGCCGCAGGCGAGAATGTGGAGTCGCTGGGATTAACCGGCGAAGAGACGTACGACTTTGCCGGACTTACCGATTTGCTTAAGGCGAAGTTTGCCGGAGGGCGCGTGCTGCGCGTAAAGGCAACCAGTGCCGACGGCAAGGTGAAGGAACTAAATGCAACAGTTCGCATAGACACGCCGCAGGAGATCGAGTACTACGAGCACGGCGGAATCCTGCTGTATGTGCTGCGGCAACTCGCCGCAAAGTAGGTACACATTGGGCGCCCCACCCTCGCGACACATTTGTTTTTGTCGTCAGGGGGTGGGGCCTTAAATAGTGCTTAAGTGCCCTTAAACTGCCCTTAAGTGGCCTTAAAAGTGGCTTATCTGGCCCTATATGTATGTACTTTTCAGTCACCGGCCTGTTTCGATTTCCTATTATTTTCAGCGACTTAAGCCCCATCGAGGCTATCCCGGACCCCAAAAAAAGGGGGGAGGGGTGGGGGTGTTTGTTTTTTGGTGAGCTGTGGACCGTGGACGGTTTTCGCTCGGGTGCACAGTGCTCAGCATGAAAGAAGTATGCGCCGAAGGGAGGAAATTACCGGCAAATGGGTATGGTGCTTCTTCGAGCCGGCCCTCCGGGGCGGCCGTGGCGTGCTGGCGTTGTCCCCGGATTCCCCCTTCGGCTTCGCTCAGGGTCCATCCGGGGCTAATATCGCTTCACCCCTTCCGGGGTGAATAGCCGGGTTTGCTTTTGTGGTTCCCGCCCTTTTCGCGATGAGGCTGCGGAAAGGATGGGGCAACCGGCGGTCGCCGGGAGGAGATGTTTGGCTTGCGTCCCCGGTCCCCAAAAGCGAGGGACCGGGGGCACCCGGCACGGTGAAGTTCGTGGTCTCCCAGGTCTCAGAAGCGAGACCCTTCGACTTGGCTCAGGGCAGGCTCTGGGGCACCCCGGCAAGTAGCGAGTCAGCGTGGGCCTGTCATTGTACCGCCGGTCTCCCGAGGTTCCGGAATAACTCATTGGACGAAGCAATTTCGCAATGGTCAATGCAGCAGGGCTGAAGCCCAGACTCATTTTGGGAGCTTTATCGGCCCGGCTAAAGCCGTGCCCTTGTTACAAAGCGACCTGAGGCTAGTTTTTCCGCAGCCTGTCCCGATCGGCGGTACAAGTGCCTGCTACGGATTTGAAATCTTGGGTGGGTTGGGCGAGGGATATCTACGGAAGGTTTTGGGCGCCTTCTTTGCCGGGGCGCGCTTGGGTTCTGTCCCTTCCTGCAATGCGGCTTCCTGGTCGCGCGTTATGTGGAAGCGAACGCCCTCGAGTTTCTGCTCGCCCATCACGTGCAGGCGCATGAAGTTGGTGGAACCTGACTTGGTACGGGTTCCGGCTACGATGGCAATCACCTCGCGAGTACGCACATATTCGTTTTGCTCGAGCAGGTTTTCGGCGCACTCCACCAACGCTTCAGTGCTGTTGACCTTGGGACAGCGGATGGGCGTGGTTCCCCAGAGAAGGTTGAGCCGGTTCACGGTGATTTCAACGGGGCTGAGCGCGAAGATGGGCGCGGAGGGATGGTATTTGGAAAGCTGGCGCGCGGTTGCGCCCGACTCGGTAAACAGCGCAATGCCGCGCAGATCGAGATCGTCGGCTGCATGCGCCGTGGCCTCGCAGATGGTTTCAGCGATGGAGAGATGCGAGCGGGTGATGCGCGGTTCGAACAGGTCCTGCTCCTTGATGTCGCGCTCGGCTTCGCTCACAATGCGCGCCATCATGCCCACTGCGAGCACCGGATACTTGCCTACGGCCGACTCGCCGGAGAGCATCACGGCGTCGGTTCCGTCGTACACGGCGTTGGCAACGTCAGAGACCTCGGCGCGCGTGGGCCGCGGATTCTCAATCATCGACTCAAGCATCTGCGTGGCCGTGATTACGGGCTTTGAATACTCGGCGGCGCGGCGGATGATGTGCTTCTGAATCGCGGGCACCATCTCCGGCGGAACTTCAACGCCGAGGTCGCCGCGGGCCACCATGATTCCATCAGAGACCTGCAGGATGGCGTCGAGGTGCTCGATGGCCTGCGGCTTTTCGAGCTTGGCGATGATCCAGGTATCGAAGCCGAGAGCCGAGACGCGATTGCGCACCATGCGCACGTCTTCAGCGGTGCGCACAAACGAAACCGCGATGGCATCTACGCCGTTCTTGAGCGCGAACTCAAGATCGTCGGCGTCTTTCTCAGTAAGCGACGGGGTGCGCACCAGGATACCGGGCAGGTTGATGCCCTTGTGCTCGCCCAGCATGCCGCCGTTGATGATGTCGCAAACGACGTCGTCGCCCACCACCTCGTGGACGCGCAGCTCAATCAATCCGTCGGAGAGCAGAATGCGCGAACCCTGTTCCACATTCTCGGCCAGTGTTTTAAAAGTGGAGCCTACCAGCGATGCGGTGCCGGGCACATCGCGCGGCGTAATCGTGAGCTTTCCACCAGCCTTGAGCAGCACCGGCTGATGATCCTTGAGTGATGCGGTGCGAATTTTCGGTCCCTGCAGATCGCCCAGAATGCAGAGCGGCTTGCGCTCTTCGCGGCTCACTTTGCGAATGAGCTTGATGACCGCCAGCTTTCTCTCGTGGGTGCTGTGCGAGAAATTGAGGCGCACCACATCGACGCCGGCGCGAACCAGGTCGCGGACCACGCTTTCGGTGTTGGAAGCGGGTCCGAGCGTGGCCACAATCTTGGCGCGCCGCTGCGCCGGTATGTCGGTCAACCCCGTGTCAGGGAAAGACATAGGAGAACTCCCTTGCAATGTTTGTGCTTCAAAAAAGATGCAGGTTATGGGTCAAAAGGAGCGAGGAAGGAGCGGGGAACAACGTATTTCCATTGTAAATGGGGCGCGGGAAGGACGGATTATGGGTATTGGGTAAGTCTGAAATTGCTTTGCCTCAGGGGCTAAAGCCCGAGCGCTTCAAACTGACCCACTACCGATTACGAAGCTTGAGCGCCATTCCAGACGAGCGTTTCCTGGCGCTCGCGATAAAGAACTCCGTTCAGTTCCGCGCCCATCAGCACGCTGAAACTGGTGATGTAGAGCCAGACCAGCGTGGCAATGCCGGCGCCGAACGATCCGTAGAATCGCGAATAATCGGCAATGCGTGTTACATACCAGCCAAAGGCCAGCGTAGACGGGAACCAGATGAGCGTTGCCGCGGCCGCACCGGGCGCGACCCAGAGCCAGTGTTCCTTGCGGCTGGTGCCGAAGTGGTAGAGGGAGCTCATGACCGTGGCGCTGGTGAGCAAAGCAATGGACCAACGCGCAAAGCGCCAGAAGAAGATAACAATGTGCCGCAAATCGTGGCCGGCGTTGTCAATCATCCACAGCTCGATCTGATGTCCGAAGACAACCACCAGCGTGGCGATTGAAAGTGGGACCATGGCGATGGGCAAAAGCATGATGCCGCGCAGTTGCCGATCCCAGAATCCCCAGCCGTCCTGCGGCAGGCTATAGGCGCGTCGAAACCCCTCCATGAGCGAAAGCATGACGCCGAGGCCGGCAAAGATGCTCAAGGCGATAGCCGAGAACAGAAGCTGGTTTGAGTAGACGCGGCTGGTTTGCATGTACGACTGCAGCAGATCGAGAGTATCGACGGGCAAGAACTGCTCGAAGAGGGATCGCAGCTCGCCCAGCAGGTTGGTGCCTTCCTGCACCTGGGCCACAAGGGTGGTGATAACCAGCAGGGCGGGAAAGAGCATGAGCATGCCTGAATAGGCGGCCGCTTTCGACGTATTGATGACGTCGTCGGCCAGCGCCCGCAGCAAAGTTTCTCGCGCGATTCTGAGATACCGCTTCATGGCTGATTCAGCACTTCATTGGCAAGAGTAGATCATTTGGGCGGGTTGCCGGATTGAAACTGCGATGCATGCGTGTTTCGATGCGGCAAAAAACCGCCAGATCGCATTGCCCGAGCCAATGAATTGAATATCAGAAGGTTGCGACGCGATGAAAGCCCAATGCCCGGACGGTCGCGGCGACCTGCAACTCCCCGGTACCGGCTCCTCATCGAACCGGGCTGAAGAAAGGAGGGATGTATCGAAATGGCATCGAAATCAATGAAATACACTTCAACGCGGAATTCCAGAGCCGGATCGTCGGCGAGGCAGCTTCGCGGCGCGCTGTTAGGGACTGCAGCCCTGCTATGGGCAGGGGCGGCGATAGCTCAGCAGAGCCCCGGAATGCAAGGGCCGCCGATGCAGCAGCAGCAGCAACAGCAGCAAACGATGCAAGGAACTGCAACGCCTGGAACGCCAGGGATGGGGCAGGCAAGCTCGTATGGTGACATCGCGTTTGTTGAGGACACGCTTCAGAACAACGAAGCCGAGGTTCAAATGAGCCAGTTGGCTCAAAGCAAGTCGCAGAGTCCGGACGTGCAACAATTCGGGCAGAAGATGGTGCAGGTTCACACGGAGTTGAACGAGCAGTTGAAGCCGGTAGCGAAACAACTGGGCGCGAACGATTCCAAGGGACCATCAAAGAAGGAGAAGCAGGAGATCGCGCAGCTTGCGTCGCTCTCAGGACCTGACTTCGACACCGCCTACATCACGGCCATGGCCAAAGAACAGCAGAAGAGCCTGAAGGCTTTCAAGGACGAAGCGAACAACACGCAGAGCCCGGGGCTGCAACAAGCCGCCAAAGTGGATGCACCGGTTTTGACGCAGCACTACGAGATTCTTCAAAAGCTGGCGCAGGCCCACAATGTAACCATTGCGTCGAAGTAAGCGTGTAAACGAAGCAGCCGGATTCGCAGGAGGGTCGGGAGACCCTCCTTACAGCCGGTCAGGAGAGGCCTCGGAAAAGTCATCAAGCGGGGTGAAACAGTCGAAACCATCCCCAGGGGTTAAAACCCCGGCTCACTTTAAGAGGCTTATTGGCACGGATAAATCCGTGCCCTTTCAAAACTGCGGCATTGATCGAACCAATTCCCGCAAACACCTCCGGGGGCTGAAGCCCGGACTCATTTTGGGGGCCTTTATCGGCGCGAGTAAACTCGCGCCTTGATACATGACTGCGTGCCGGCGAGTTTTTCTGCAGCCTGAGGAGACCGGCGGTACCTTGTGGAGAGCGCCTGCTTACAGCCGGTGAGTAGAGGCTGCGGAAAAGTCATCAGGTGGGGTGAAACAGTTGACGCGATCCCCAGGGGTTAAAACCCCGGCTCACTTTGGGGAGCTTATTGGCACGGATAAATCCGTGCCCTTTCAAAGGGGGCGTTGCCGTTTCTGGCGTTCCTCCGTTCGAATTTTCTTGTCTCGCGCTCAGGGGCAGTTACACTGTCCTCGGAGGCAAGATCCCTGCATGCAAACCCGAATTCTGGGCACCACCATGCCCGTGCTTGAAGTAGAGCTGCAACCGAACGAGAGCGTGTTTTCAGAGAGCGGAGAGCTTAGCTGGATGACGGGCTCGATCCAGATGACGACGCATACCCAGATGGGCGGCGGCGGCGGGATCTTCGGAGTACTGAAGCGGGTTGCGGCCGGCGCCAGCATATTCATGACCGAGTACCGCGCCTGGCAGTATCCGGGCGTGGTCTCGTTTGCGACCAAGGTTCCGGGACACATTGTGCCAGTGGATCTGGGACAGGGAGCGGAATACCTGGTGCACCGGCACGGCTTTCTCTGCGCCACCGATCAGGTGACCATCACGCTGGGATTTCAGCAGTCGCTGGGCGCGGGCATTTTCGGCGGCGACGGTTTTCTGCTTCAGCGGATTGGGGGCATGGGGACCGCGTGGCTGGAGCTGAGCGGGGAGCTGATCCAGAAGAATCTGCAACCCGGCGAAGTACTGCGCGTGCACCCCGGCCACGTGGGCGCATTTCAAGCATCGATGAGCTTTCAAATCACGACCGTGCCCGGCATCAAGAATATGATTTTCGGCGGCGATGGAATTTTTCTTGCCGAACTGGTGGGACCGGGGACGGTGTGGCTGCAGACGCTGCCCATCTCGCGGCTGGCGCACCAGATTGGCGAGTACCTGCCGCGCGGCGACAGCCGGCCGGCGCAGTCAGCCATCGGAGGCGGATTGCTGGGCGGCATTGTGGGTTCGATCCTGAGCGGGGATCAATAAGAACGGCATGACGAAAGAACCGGCACCAACTTATAACCTACGCGGCGACATCGTGTTCACTTTCGCGCTGGCCGCGGTGGCCTATATTGCGTGGCAGTTGCGAGACCTCCTGATCCTGCTTTATGTCTCAGCTCTGTTTGCCGTAGTGCTGAGACCGATCGTGGACGCGACCGGCAATATCCAAATCAAGGGCAAGCAGCCGTTTCAAGGGCCGATAGCGATCCTGGTGCTGGTGGTGGCAGTGATGGCCGTGCTTACCGTCCTTGGTATTGTCACCTTTACGCCGGTGATTCACGACTTGCAGGCCTTTGGCACTTCCAACTCGGCCCAGGTTCCCAACCTGGTGGACAAGATTAAATCCATTCCTTATATCAATCGCTATCACCTGGACGCGAATGTCGTGTATGCGCAGTTGAAAGGCCTGGCGACACAAACGGCATCGAAGGCGATCGAGTCCTTGTCGGATCTTGCCGCCGTTATTGCCAATATCATTGCCTGCTTTGTGCTTACACTTTACTTTCTTGTGGAGGGCGATGAGACGTACCAATGGTGTCTCACTTTCTTCCCGATTCATGTGCGTGTACGTCTTGACCTGACGCTGCGGACCGCGGGCGTAGGAATGAGCAAGTGGCTGGTGGGGCAGTTGACGCTGATGGCCCTTATCGGCCTGACCAGCACCACCGTCTTCCTGCTGCTGGGTGTGCGCTACGCCTATGCGCTCGGGGTCATCACAGGTTTACTCAACCTGGTTCCGGTGCTGGGCGCTTTCATCTCACTGGTACTCGCAGTGATTGTGGCCGGTCTCGATTCGTGGGGACGTGTGGTGGGGGTGCTCATTTTTTTCGTCGTTTATCTTGAGATCGAGAATTCGTACCTGGCTCCGCGCATCATGAAGTCGCGTGTAGGTCTGCCCTCACTGGCCGTGTTTATCGCGCTGCTTGTGGGCTTCGAGCTTGCAGGCATTCCAGGCGCCATGGTTGCGGTGCCTACCGCGGTGCTGATTGCGGTACTGCTGAAGGAATACATGATTTTGAAATACAACGATGTCCAATAGGCACGCCGGATTTCCCGTTGCGCATAAGCGCCGTACGTAAGATCCGCGGCTTAAGCCGTCTCTATGTTTTGCGCCTTATTCAGCAGCCGGAAGGCTGCTGCTCCTTGCGAAGTGCCGGCCCACCGGTCGTACGCTACCTTTACCCAGGCAATCGCATGGCTTCAAGCGCGCTGGTGAGGTCGGCGCTGAGAGCCTGCTGCGTCTCAGGCGGAAGCTTTTCGCCATGACTGGTTAGATAGAAGACGTCGATGGCGGTTTCACCTTCGGTATCGATCAGCGCGACTTTGATATTGCACTGGTGGGAGCTGAGGGTTAGCGCAATCTGGCGGAGCAAGCCGGGCAGGTCCTGCGCCACCACCTGCAGCAGCGTGGAGTGCGACGAGGACTCGGAATCGAACTCGAGCCGGGTGGGCACCTCGACCTTGATGTTGGCCGGATGGTTTAAATGACGGCGGGCCTCAAGCAATTGATTCACCGAAATCTTTTGCGCCACTACGTCACGCATGTTTTCAAGAAAGCGGTCCTTCTCGCTGGGGTTGAGCTCGATGGTGCGAAAGAAGTCAGTAAAGTGAAAGCTGTCGACGATGACGCCCGCATAGTTTGAGAAAGCGCCGGCGCGCACAATGTTCATTCCCCAGGCGGCCAGCGTGCCGGCCACATCGGCAAAGAGCCGGGTGCGGTCGCGCGTAATCACGGTCAGGTCGTAGAGCTGGCGGTTGGGCCTGAGGTCAAGCTGCACATTGTCTTTTTCGAGATTCAGCGCCATCTGGAAGTGATTGCGAATCTGCTCGGGGAGGCGGGTTTGCAGGTAGCGTTGGGGAAGGCCTTCAAGGAAATGCCGGAGCTGGTCGTACTGGCTGGCCGGAACCATCGATCGAATTCGATTGAGCAAGGTGGGGTCGATGGCGGCGTGATAACGCGCCTCGTCAACCGAGCGATCCATGAAATTGGCCGTCGACATATAAAACTGCCACAGATTTTCAGCTTTCCACGGAGTGAGCGCGTCGGGATTAACGGCCTTGATGTCGGCGAAGGTCATGATGGTGAGCATCTTCAACAACTGCGGGCTGCCTATCTTTTCTGCAAAGCCGCGCACATTCTCGTTGTCGAAGATGTCGCGGCGCATTGCCGAAGACATTTCAAGATGCAGGCGAATCAGCTTGAGCACCGACTCACGTTCTTCGGCGTCGAAGTCGAGCCGAGCCAGGAAGGCGTCGGCCAGTTCCACCGATTGGCTGGCATGTTCGCCGGTGCGGCGCGCCTTGCCCGTATCGTGCAGCAGGAACGCCAGCAAAAACAGGTCGAGCCGGTCGATCTCAGGCAGTAACTGCCCCAGCCTCTGCTCGTATTCATGCGAGGGCTGGCGCAGGCCGTGAACGTTGTCGATGCAGAGGAAGGTGTGTTCGTCGACGGTGTAGCGGTGGTAGCTGTCGCGAATCACGAGGGCGTCGATGCCGTGGAACTCGGGAATCAGCATCTCAAGCACGCCGAGGGCATGCATTGTGCGCAATGCGTGGGCGGCATGGGGGCCCAGCAGCACCTCGCGCAGCGCATTCCACAAGTAGGGCCCCTCGGGAATATGAATGGCCAGCACCGGCAGGGCGTCGGTGATGCGGTCTTCAGCGGCTTGCGAAAGGGTGTAGCCGTGCGTGGCCATGAGCGAGAAGACGCGAAGGATGGCCGCGGTGTCGTTGAACTGCGCGCCGGGCTGCACATCGATGCGGCCCTGGTCGAGCAGGAAGTCGGTTCCGGCAATGGGGGTCCTGCGCCGGCGAAATTGGCGGTAGAAGCTGACCGGAGCGGGCAGATGCTCCATGAGCAGGGCGGCGCGGCGATAGATGACGCGCGCGTGCCGGTAATAGGTGCGCATCCAGTAGCTGGGATCGGCGGTTCCTCGCGTTTCAAGGCCGATCGAGCGGGCCGCCGCTTCGTCCTGCGATTGCCAGTCGAGCGTGTTGTCGTCGCGGCCGTGACGGAAGTGCAGAAAACATCGGGCAGCGGCCAGAAAGTCGAAGGCCGCCTCGGCATCGCCGCGCGCGCTCTGGAAGACGCCGCCCCGCTGCCGCGGCCACTCCCTGGTCTCTTTGAGGTGAAACAGCACTGCGAACCAGACGGCCAGGTGGTAATCGCGCAGGCCGCCGGGACACTCTTTGAGATTAGGCTCGAGGTGAAAGATGGTGTTGCCGTATTTTGCGTGACGCCCGCGGGCGATCTCGCCCAGTTTTTGCGTGATGTTGTTCCACTCGCTCAAGACCAGGCCGGGAAAGGTGACATCGTGGAGTTGCTTGTACAAGGGAAACTGGCCTGCCAGGTAACGGCGGTCGATGGTGGCCAGCGTGAACTCGAGATTGTCGGAGTCAAATTTGCCGGCTTCCTTTACCGTTCGCGAGCTGGGGCTGGCGCGCAGACCGATGTCCCACATCCCCTGGACGATGGCTCTCACCGCTTCACGCGACTGCTCCTCGGTCTTATCGTCGGCAAAGGCAAACAGCACATCGATATCGGAATAGGGGAAGAGATCCTTGCGTCCGTATCCGCCCAGGGCCAGCAGGGCGACGTTCTGGGAGGGCAGCTCGACAAAGGCCCGGCGCCACATTTCAATCAAGATGCGGTCGACAACCGCCGATCGGCGCCGGATGGCCGCAGTGCCGTCGCCGGTGCGCTCACAAGTCTGGCGGACAAGCGCCATCTCTTTGAGATACTGCTCCCGTAGATCGTCAACTGCGAAAACGACTGGAGTCATAGGGTTGTTAGTGTGGCCTGCCGAAGCAAGAAAGGAATTGTTAACAGCATAAGACATAATGGCCGTGTGTGGCACCCTTTGGTTTGCGCGATACGAAATCGTGAGGCCAATTACAGCTTGAAACGAATCAGCGCAAACACAGCGAACCCCAAGCATCCTCTTGGGTTACGGCAACCATCAAACCGGTCAGAACACAGCCACAGCCCCATCAAGCTGAGCTATGATGTTGCATTCCGGGGCGCTTGGACATGCACGTTTTGAAAGGCATTGCACTCCTCTCCGTTGCCCTTGTTTCGCTGTCGGCCAGCCTGGCCCTGGCCACAGAGCCGGGGGCGTGTTCACCCCCGACTGCACCTCTCAAGGCGTCGCACGCCAGCATATTCAACCCCCAGCAGGAGCAGTGGCTTGGAGATGCCGAAGCGGACGTGGTTGAACCTGAGCTGACGCTGCAGCCGGAATCGGCCAGCGCTTACGTCACAAAGATCGGCCAGCGGCTGGTTGCGGGTCTGCCGCCCACCTCTACACGGTACTCGTTTCAAATCTTCGAGTCCGAGGGTCTGGCGGGATTCGCGCTTGCCGGCGGGCACATCTACGTGAGCCGCAAATTGCTGCTCGACGCGCGCAGTGAAGACGAAGTTGCGGCCATGCTGGCCCACGAGATCGGCCGCGCCTACATTCACCATTCGGCATCACTGGTTACGCTGCGATTTGAAAAGCTGCTGGACGTTCGCTCGGTGACCGGAAAGGCCGACATTGAGGACAAGCTTGAACGGCTTCTAAACATACCTCCAACTCAAGCTTCAGATCCCAAGCCGGGCGATCGCGATAAAGACGAGATGCTTGGGGATCGCGTAGCCCTCTATGCGCTCATCAAGGCCGGCTATATTCCCGAGGCACTGACCAGCTATCTCGATCGCAGCGGCGACTCCGGCTTCACTACAGACAGTTTCACAGAACTCTTCGACTTTGAGTCTGACCCCGAGGTGCGCGCACCGCAGGCGCTAAAGGTGTACAACGAACTCCCCAATTCATGCCACAACGCAAGGCCCCAGTTCCGCACGGGCTTCAAGGCTTTTGAAGATGCACTGAGAGAGGCGCGCATCGATCCAACTTTGCCGCCATCCCCGGGGCTCAATTCCATCGCGCTCACGCCGCCCATGAATCCGGCGCTTCTGAATGTGCGGCTGAGCCCCGACGCCAAATACGTGCTGGCCCAGGACGAGTCGCAGATTCATGTGCTCAGCGCCAATCCGCTGAAACTGCTCTTCTCAATAAACGCGCGGGACGCAGAGTTGGCCCAGTTCACGCCGGACTCGAAAAGCGTGGCTTTTGCGTATCCGGGCCCGCGCGTGGAGAACTGGGATGTGGCTTCGAAGCAGAGGGCCGGATTGTTGGACTGGGTGGACTACGACGGTTGTGGGCAGAGCAGCCTGTCGCCTGACGGAGTCATGTTCGCGTGTTTTACCGTGAGGGACGAGAAGCGGTGGTTCAAAATTACCGATCTGAGCGATGGCGAAGTCATTTATCAGGACACTGTGTTTCCGGATTCCTCGCCTTTAAAACCAGCTCCGATTTTGATTTGGAGTCAGGACGGGCGCTACTTCAGCTATTCCGGGGAGTATCTCGATTTCGCTCTCGATCTTAAGACGCGGAAACCAGCAACTTTCCTACAGCTCGGCAACCGGATTGCGTTCGTCGATTCCAACCGTCTTGTCTTCGATTGCGGCGACGGTCTTATTGAATCGGGCCGTCAAAGTAAAAGGTGCTTCGCCCCATTTCCGGCCGGCGATACCCTCGACCGGTTCAGCCTGGACAGCACAGTTTGGGTGGCGCCAGTGACACGCGGCCCGCACGTTCTTGTGGGCCCCTTCGATGGGGCTGCGGCGCGGGTGCTTGACCCCGTAACCGGCAACCTGGGGCAAAAGTTCAAACTTGAAACCGTGGATCTTTCCGGCGAAACTGTGGCCCAGGAAACCGCGGCCGGAGGGCTCTCCCTTGGCAACCTCGATGGCCCCGCGCAGACCGCGGCGCTGCCGGTCACGCCGATCCGAACTTTTGAAGTTGCGGCCTTCAGCGCCGATGGCCACTACCTGGCTATGAGCGATCGCGCGCGAGGCGCGGTTTGGGACTTGACCACCGGCAACAGGCTCAAGATCACTTATCCCTTCAGAACGGCGGCCTTCGACAGCCGCGGAGAGCTTGAAGCGGTTCAAGTGGAGCAGGAGTTGAAACCTTCCGGTGACGGGACGATCGATCGCGAGACCGGCAAGGTAGCGTCGAAGTTCACCGTCGGATCCACAGTTGCTCAATTCGGCGATGTAATTGTGGGAGTAAAGCCGCGCAACAGCGGAGCGATTGCGAAGGGAGTAGATCTGAACGCAATCGATGCTGGAACCAAAGCGGCACTTTGGACCAGGAACTTTCCCGATGGCGTGCCGCGAGTGTTACCCGCAGAAGGCGGTCGAATTCTGCTGATGATGCCCTGGGCGAGCAAAGCGCGTGAAGCTGAACTTCGCGCTCACAAGGACGTCTTGATAAGGACGTCTGAAGAAAAGAAGAAGGACGACGACACCGGGTTGCTGGTGGAGGTGGTGAACAGCAGGACCGGCCTGGCAGAGCGGTTGATTCTGGTTCCGGCCGATGAGTCAGACTCGGTGAAGGCGATGTATGTGTCGCTCTTCGGAAACCTGCTGGCGGTGGAGGGAAACCACAACAACGCTACTATTTATCGCGAGACCGACGGAGCGCGGCTGTTCGGCCTCTTCGGCACGGTGCTGGCCGGGGACAGCAGCCTGGGTCTGATTGCCGCCCGCAATCGTCCGCAGGAACTGACTCTCTATAGTGTTGCGACCGGGAATCCGATGGGCCACTGGACGCTGGACAGCACGTTGCTCGCAGCCCGCATTGTTGCTAAGAAGAAGCAACTGCTGGCGCTGACCGCGTCGCAGCGGTTGTACAGGTTTGATCTGCCGGCTGCCACGCCGGCGACAGCGCACTGATGACTTGTTGAGCGGTTACAGTGCGTTTTCGCCCCGCTCGTCGTTGCGGATGCGGATGGCTTCGTCGACCTTGGTGATGAATATTTTTCCATCGCCGATGCGCCCGGTTCGGGCAGCGCCCACAATGGCAGCGATGGCCTTTTCCTTCAGGTCGTCGTGAACCACCATCTCGATCTTCACCTTGGGCAAAAGGTCGACGGTATATTCGCGGCCGCGATAGAACTCGGTGTGGCCCTTCTGGCGGCCGTGGCCGCGGGCCTCGAGAATCGTCATTCCCTCAATGCCCGCCTCAAGCAGCGCATCTTTGACAGCATCCAGCTTAGAGGGCTGGAGAACAGCTTCAATCTTGAGCATACGAAAAATGCCTCGTTGGTTAGCCTATCAGGCGCGGCGGTGGGTTGGCAGTCGCCGGCGTTAAAGTTTAATGGCTGAACGGCCGGGACATCAGCCTTCAGCTCTCAGCTTTCAGCTCTCAGCTTTCAGCTCTCAGCTCTCAGCTTTCAGCTTTCAGCCTTCTCCTGTTGGAGCAGTCGCCTCTGACTTGCGCTCAAAGCGGCTGAAGGCTTAGAGCTGAAAGCTGAAAGCTAATTGTTGAAGTCGTACCCTTCTTCGCCGTGCTGCGAGAGATCGAGACCGGCAGCCTCTTGCTCAGGACTGAGGCGCATGCCCATGGTCTTTTCTACCGCAAACAACAGTATCAGAGTGCCCACGATCGACAGGCCCCAAGAGATGCCGACTGCGGCGAGCTGGTTGAGAATCTGCGACCAGTGGCCGTCGACGCCGCCGGTAGCAACGCCCTTGCCATAAATCGGGTTAATGACCGAGGCCGCGAAGATACCGGTAAGGATCGCTCCCAGCGTTCCGCCCGCGCCGTGTACACCGAAGGCGTCGAGAGAGTCGTCGTAGCCAAACAGGCTCTTGACCTTGAACACCATGAACGAGCAGACGAATCCGGCAGCCAGTCCGATGGCGAGCGCGGACATGGGTTGAACGAATCCCGATGCGGGGGTAATGGCCACCAAGCCGGCCACGGCGCCTGAGATTGCGCCCAGGGCGGTCGGCTTGCCGTTGTGAAACCATTCAAAGATGGTCCAGCCCAGGGCGGCGGTGGCGGTGGCAAAGTGGGTATTGATAAAGGCGCTGGTGGCCAGCGGGCTTGCCGCCAGCGCACTGCCGGCGTTGAATCCGAACCAGCCCACCCACAGCAGGCAGGCGCCGATGAAGCTCAGCACCAGCGAGTGAGGAGCCATCTTGGTTGTGGGGTAGCCGAGGCGTTTGCCCAGGTAGAGCGCAGTGATGAGGGCCGAGACGCCCGAGGTGATGTGGACAACGGTGCCGCCGGCGAAATCGAGAGAGGGTATCTTGCCGCCATTGGCGTTGAGCAGGCCGCCCACGCCCCAAACCATGTGGGCCATGGGACTGTAGACGACGATCGACCAGAGCGAAAGAAAGACCGCCATCGCGCTGAACTTCATGCGCTCGGCAAATGCTCCGCAGATGAGCGCCGGCGTGATGATGGCGAACATGAGCTGGTAGATCATGTAGGTCTGTTCGGGAATGGTCTGCACGTAAAAGTTGTTGGGATCGACGACATTGGGGACGCCCTTGAGGAACAGGTGCTCAAAGCCGCCGATAAACAGGTTGCCGTGCCCGAAGGCCAGCGAGTAGCCGCAGACGGCCCAGATGATGGTGACCAGGCACATCATGGCGAAGCTTTGCATCATGGTGCCCAGGATGTTCTTTTTTCTCACCAGGCCGCCATAGAAGAGCGCCAGTCCGGGGCCGGTCATGAGCAGAACCAGCGCAGCGCTGGTCAGCATCCAAGCGTTGTCGCCGGCCGACTGCGCATTCTGCACTGCCTGCTGAAGGGCGGCAATCTGCTCCTGGGTGGCGGGCCCGGAGGCGGGGTTAGTTTGAGCGGTGAGTGGAAGAGAGGATGCGATCAATGCGAACAGGAGCAGCAGATAAGAACACAATCGGGACATCGTTTTTCGCTCCGAGATGAAGGCGTCCGCGCTAACGCGCGGCTGGAATGACGTTTGGGACTGCGGAAACATGTTCTGGGCGACCGCGTTCGGCTGGATTGTCCGGAGGGTGATGTGGACGATGGCCGCGCTGACGTCCGACCCCACTCAAGCAAAGCTGGAATGGGGCACCCAGGATTTTTGGCGAGTACGCTTTAAAAACATTTTCATGGGCAGCGCGGCGGAACGCAAGTTTTCAAAGTGAATCTTCATTGCTTCCTTATGACTTTGTTGGCAAAGAAGAGCGGGAGTGCCGGGAGGCTGGAACCCGGAGCGGGCAATCGCAGGCTGCGATATAGTGAATGTATGGCGGCGTCATTGGAGCGCGATCGTTATCTCTTCGGCAACCTGGAGAGCAGCGCGCAAAACCGCGCCAAGCTGCAGGAAGTGAGCTACGGCTACGAGCAGCCTGAGGGAGTCTTCCTTACCACGCTCGATTTCGCGGTCAACTGGATCAGAAAAAGTTCGCTGTGGCCCATGACTTTCGGCCTGGCCTGCTGCGCCATCGAGATGATGTCGATGGGCGCTTCACGATTTGACATCGCCCGTTTTGGAGCCGAGGTTTTCCGGCCCTCGCCGCGGCAGTCGGACCTGATAATCATTGCCGGGCGCGTGTCGCAGAAGATGGCGCCAGTGATCCGCCGGCTCTACGACCAGATGCCGGAGCCCAAATGGGTTATCTCGATGGGTGCCTGCGCCACATCGGGCGGCGTGTTCAATAATTACGCGCTGGTGCAGGGAGTCAACCAGATTATTCCGGTGGATGTTTACGTTCCCGGATGCCCGCCGCGGCCCGAGCAGCTTATCTACGCCATCACGCTGCTGCAGGAAAAGATCCTGCGCGAGCCGCGCAGCCTGCTGAAGACGCTCAACGTGGAGTAAAGCGGTCGATAAAAGCCGGGAACCGGGCTACTGCACCGTAAGGGTGACCGTTCCTGTCTCCGTGATTGCGCCAGAGGTGCCGGTCACTGTAACTGTGTAGGTCCCTGGCGTTGTGCCGGAATTGCCCCCGCCACCTCCGCCTCCGCCCCCACCCCCACCATTACCACCGCCGCATGCTATTACACCGGCTGTGATGAAGAAAAGCAGCAGGAGTATTCCCAGGATGCTTTGCCATTTCCGTCGCCGTGCCGGGATGCCAACGAGGAGGATGCACGCGAGAGTTACGCCGCCCGTCAACGGCCAAATCGGTTTTCTGGTTTGATTGAGAGATGACGTAGCCGCGGTGGTGTTCACGGCGAGAGTGGTGGTTTGCGACGCCGAGCCGCTGATTGTAACGGAGGCTGGGATACCGCATGTCGCGGGATCGCTGGCGGCGGTTGGGGTGATGGCGCAGCTCAGACTAATCGCGCCAGTGAATCCACCTGATGGCGTCAAAGTGATTGTGGAAGTGTTTCCGGTGGTCGCGCCTGGAGTCACGCTGATTGCCGGGCCCGATATCGCAAAACTGGGTGGCGTCAGGTTGATGGTATAAGCGGCGGTGGCTACGGAGCTGACGGTATAACCAGGTGCAATGGCGATGGCCTGCACGGTCTCCGTTGAATCAACCGCGAAAGCCTCACCGTTTGTGTACAGAATGGCCGTGCCGATTGCGGGCGTGGTTCCGTCGGTTGTGTAGTAAATAGTTGGGTTGCTCACCGAATCGCTCAAGCTGAGCATTTGAGCACTGGTGTAAGTTCCCGCTGCAAGCGAAAACGTTGGCGCAGGCGCTGCGCCCAAGGAGTTAACGGTCTCAACCAGCGATCCCGAAGTCTGCGTGTACTGGAAAGGGCTTACCGAGTCAATGTATAAAGCCGTGACCGTATTCGAGCCAACTTCCAGCGGATAGCTTGACGGACTAACGGTCCAGGATGCACCACCAGAACTGTCGAGCGGCACCTCGTAATTGACGATGTTCCCGACCTCAAACCAAGCCTGGCCCAGGGCCGGCTTGCCGGTGTTGTCAAGAACCTTGGCTGTAAACGTAACACCTGTACCGTACGCAATGGGATTTGCGCTGGCGGTGATCGTGGTTGTAGTTGGTATCTTGGTGACGGTCTGGGTCATTGTTGCCATCACCGGTGCGTAGTTCGAATCTCCGAGGTAGTAAGCTACCACGGGGAGCGGGCCGGGTTCGAGCGTCGGAGGCGTGAAGGTGGCTGTTCCCGAGGCATCGAGCTGCATATCGTTCCAGGGGCCCAAGCCGGAACCAGTGCCCCCAGAGTCTCCGGGCTCGATAGACTCAACTGTGAAACCTACGATTCCGGTGGGAGTCGCTCCACCCGAGCCTTGCACCGAGGCCGTAAAGGTTACAGGCGTGCCATATTCAACGGAATTGGCATTGGAAGTGACGGCGAATGTCGGCGCCGGCAGGGTTGTCATCTCAGCCGCATTGAACTGCGTAACGAATGCTCCGCCAGTGTATCCGGGAGATTGGGTCTGAATCACGCCCGGAGTCAGCGGAAAGTCTACGGATGCAGTAACACCTGCAAGATAGACATTCCCAGCCGGACCGAGCGCAATCCCGCTTGCACCTTCGCCTCCTTCTCCGGTTTGGTCGCCGGTTCCACCAAGAAACGTCGAATAGAGAAGCGTGCTCGCGTCAGGGCTTATCTTGCTCAGAAAGGCCGTTCCCTCACCCGAGTTAAGTAGTGCCAGATTCTCTGTCTCGTAAGCTCCCGGAGTCACGGGAAAATCAAGATTTCCTGAACTCCCCGCGACGTATGCATTTCCATTGGCGTCGATCGCGATTCCTAGGGCAATATCATCCCCAACCCCACCCATGCCGTCGTTGCTTCCACCCAGGAACGTTGAGTACACCAGAGAGGAACCGGTGCTGTTGAATTTCGTAACGAAGCTATCGGTACCCGCGAATCCGTTATATTTACTGATTTTGGGCTGGAAGACTCCCGGTGTCGCAGGAAAACCTTCGTCCCCGGTGTATCCTGCCACGTATGCGTCTCCCGATGAGTCCACGGCGACGGCGTTTATGACCGTTCCATTGTTCTGGCCAAGGTAGGTGGAGTAGAGAAGGCCGGTACCTGTGGGATTGACTTTCGTCAGGATAGCTCCCCATGTATTTCCACTTACAGTAGTTTGGTAAGCCCCTTTTGTCGTCGGAAAATCAGTTGACATCGTAGTGCCGCCTACAAATGCATCGCCTGAGGAGTCGATGGCAATCCCATATGCAAAATCCTGGGCGCTCCCACGGAGGTACGTGGAATAATCAAGCGCTGAGCCCGCGGGATTCAGCTTGGTAACAAAGGCCGAGTTCTGACCGACGGGCTTGTTTGTCGGGGCTTGTTGATATGCCCCGGGCGTCGTCGGGAAGTCGGAGTCATACGTGGTTCCCGCGACATAGGCGCTGTTGTTGGTGTCCACCGTTATGGCGGTGGCCCATGCTTGTAGACTGCCTCCGAGGTAGGTCGAATATACAAGCGCATTGCCGGTTGGGTTGAGTTCGGTTACAAATGCGGTTCCGTTGCTATATTCTGACTGCTCCCCTGCTGTCGCTGGATAGGTGGCCTGGAATGCACCTTTGGTGACTGGGAAATCAGTAGAGTTGGTCCGGCCGGCAATGTATGCATCGCCCTGGGCGTCAATCGCAAGCGCATACGACTGGTCATCTTTTGTACCTGAAATGTAAGTGCAGTAGAGTAGCCCTGTGCCGGTGCTGTTCAGCTTCGCAATAAATGGCGAGAAATACGGGTATGGCTTGGCCGGGACTGCCGTCTGAAAGCTACCCGTGGTCGTCGGCATCTGTGCTGCGGTCCCCGTTATATACACTTCGCCAGCGGAGTTCACAGCTATTGCAGTGGCGTCTGAGGCTCCTCCAAAATACAGTGAGTAATTCAGGATCGGATCGATCACCAGGGCGCGCGAGTGATCGTAAGGTCCCAGTCGAAAGCCGACAACGTTGCGCGATGCAAGGGCAAACGAACCTTGTATCATCTGCTTGCTGCCGTCGGCTGAAAGCTGGTAAATCACCGGCTTGCGGAATCCGACCGAGCCGCCGTTTGCCGCGATGATCAAATCGCCATCCGAATTGAGCGTAACGTTCCGCGCCCCTTTGAAATCCATCTGGACTCTGCGCGGATCGGCGTGCGGCGCCAGCCTGAAGTCGAACTCCAGATGCTGCTCAGTACCGTAGTAAACCAGATCGACGCCGGGGTAAAGGCTTGAATAGCGCACCTCTCCGAAAGTTGGCACATCGCTTCGCCACCTCGCGGGATCGTCCCCGACGAAGTAGTTGACGTTGCCTGGCAGCCGCTCGCCACCTTTAATCACGGCGGAGTTATTGGCGCCGACGAAGCGCATCTGGATCAAATCGGGCGGGGCGTCATCGAGATGAGCTTCCGGCGCTTCTCGAACTCCATTCTTCAGAATTGCGGGGCGTTGGACGAAGTAGAATTCGGCTTCGTCCTCGCGGAAGGCGATCGAGAATCCATCTACTCGGCCCAGGTATTTGACAGAAGACTCGGCCTGTCCGCGGTTAAGCTCAAAACTCAATGGCAGGAAGTAATGCCTAGGCTTGAATTCTGCGCTGATGTTGGATGCGGGCGGGAATGCCAATCCCAACCCTTCCGTCGTCCGAGAAGTTTTGGTGAGCAGCCTTGCTGATGCCCTCGGGCTGGCCTGCGATGTGGCGGCGGGATGCAGGTGCATTTGGGCCAAGGAAACTCGGGCGGTTAAGGCGAGGGGAATCAAGAGGGCGATGCGGTAGCTGAGCTTCATAGAATAGGCCGACGGAGCATTCCTGGGGAAATTCAGATTGCACGCGGAATGCGTTCGAAAGATTTTGCCAATCAGTATCGCATCCTTCCGGCCAGAATTGGTCTGACGGCACGTAATTATTCTCATGCCCCTCAGAGCGTCATTCGTGTATTCAGACACGACCCGGGACACCGAAGTATATTGAGCTGGGTGCAATGCTTTGGAAGATGCCTGATAGATCGGCGTGGAGAATATCGCGCTGGGATGCTGCGTGTCGCTCAAGGTGGTCTGAATACCGTTAAGGTAATCCGCAGCGTCATAGCGGATTAGGTATCATGTCCCCTATTCGCCCGCTGAGATTGGCTTCGACAGTGTCAGCATCGCTAAAACTCCTGACCTAAAATTCCTTGCCTGGCGCCGTCGCTACCGGCTGCTGCGGCAGCGCAGGCTACGGCGCCGCCGTCTGCATCCGCTCCTCCCGCGCCGAGTTCTTCGCCAGGATTTCGAGCGCCCGCTTCATCTTGTTCGTGTCCGCCCACTCGATCAGCTTCTTGCCCGAAGCCTCCGGGATCGGCGTTCCTTCGCCCATCTTCAGCATGAAGTTCAGCAGGATCGTCCGCATCGCCAGCACCTCGGCCAGGATCGCCCGCTCCGCTGCCAGCGTCCCCATCTCGACGCTCGAACCCAGGAGCACATCCCGCACCCATTCCGACAGGGTCAGCCCGGCTCGCTCCGCCCGAGACTCCAGCACCCGCAGCTCCGCCTCCGACACCTTCGTGCCGACAGACTTCGTCCGCAGCTCGCGCTTCATTGCGCACCGCCACGGAAGTGTTGTGAGAGAGGCGCGCGGCGCAGTGAACCGCGCAGTGTGTCGAAGAATGGGGGCTGGCTCATCCGACCTCCGGAGCAGCGTGCCCGCACTCAAGGCCGCTTGCTACCCAGAGGCGTTTTTTCTTCAGATGCGCGCTTTTCGATCTGAGTTACTCCACAGCAACCCAAGTTACTCTGCAGCTCCCAACTGGGGGAGACGTGTCCCTATACTCCCGACGCCGTAGGCGGCGTGCTCTTCGGTCGGAACGAGCCTCTGCTGTTTACAGATGTAAACACGGCTCAGGTCGCCTTTAGGGCTTTATCTCAACCGGAGTTCCAACCGGGACAAGCTGCCACACCTCGTCCATCTCCCGGTTGGTAACAGCGATGCAGCCATCGGTCCAGTCCACCTCATGTTGGAGAGAGCCCAGCCAGGCGAACCCGTTCTCGACGCCGTGGATCATGATCGCGCCGCCCGGATCGACATTGGCATCGTGTGCCCGCTTCCGGTCGGCGGCATTCGGATACGAGATGTGCAGCGCCAGATGGAAGCGGCTCTGGCCGTTCTTCTGATCGATCACGTATTGCCCCTCCGGCGTCTTGTGATCGCCCTGCCGCTCTTTGGCCCCATCCGATTTGCCGAGAGCAACGCGGTAGGTCCTGAGGGGTTTTTCATTCGCCATCAGAACCATTGAGTGCTTCGATTTCACGATGATGATGCGGTCGGCTTTCACCCCGCCGATGTTCGATGGCGCTGAGGAACATCCCATCGTGGCGGTGCTGCATAGCAGGACTGCCAGTAGCTTCCAGCGACTCATGACAGCTTCGGTGATTGTTGGTGCCCGTGCAACTTGATTCTCCGGAAGCCTCTGTTGATCGCAAAGAACCCCACTGTAGCCACCCCGTACAGCACGAACAAGGTGGCCGTCACATGCAGCAGAGGCAGAAGGTAATCGAGCCAGGGCTGCCTCGCGTCAGCGAGTAGGCCAGGAAAGCCCAGCAGACCCAAAAGATGGAATGCAACAACGTACCCGAACGCTAACACAACCGGAAAGAGGCACACCGCAAGGATTCCCTTCGACCTGCGAACACCTTCCCAAAGCAACGCGCAAACCACAAGCCCTGTCGCCACGATCACTACTGCTTTCCCAAAAGCCGCCCCACTCGAACGCGACACGACCATGAAGGCGGCCAAGCCCGCTCCTTGAACCAACAGGCCCAGGATGCCGAATAAAAAGAGCCTCATCGTGCTAATCCCCCTTTCATTGAACAGTTACCTGTACCGGCCCGCTGCTGTTTTGCAAAAGCTGGAACAGGCGGTTTTGATTGAGGTCATTAACTTTGATGCAGCCCTCTGATCCAAGGCGCAACCAGCCGCCATGCAGGAAGAAACCTGACCTGCCATGAGTGTCAGTTCCGGCTTCGGGATGCAGAGGAGCACGATAGTCTCCCCAGTCGCGAGGATCGATGAACCGGCGGAAGAATCCAGCCTTGCTGATCTCTTTCGGATCAAGCGTGTACTTCCCAGGCGGAATCGGCCCCTTCCCCTTATCGTTCGGGTTCGTGTCGCCATTCATTCCGGTCGTGTACTTATAGTCCGCAACCGTACTTCCATTGCCATTGACGAGTTGTAGGTTTCCATCACTTGCCGTGATAGAGAACGAAGGTTTGTCAGACTGATTCTGCTGGCCTTGTTGGCTGTTCTGCTGTTGGGCCACTAGTGCATCTTGTTGGCCGTCGGCGATTTCATCCAACGATTGGTAGCCTATGTCCGACTCATACCGATCTATAGCCGTATCCATTACGGCCATATTGTCGTTGACAAGGCCCTCCCTTGCATCCACGCTGTCTTCGCCTGTCGGATCGACAAGGCTCAGGGGATTGTTGTGTACATAGCTATAAAGATTCCAACTCTGCGGATTGGCCGGGTTGCCGTCATTCCTGACTTCATCGGCAGTCAAGAACCGGCCCATATTGCTGGCGTAATACCGCGCGCCAAAGTCGTCGTCACCGGTTTCGGTGTCGCGCATCTTGCCGGTGAAGTGCTGCTCGGTGATGTCCGAGTCGCTGCCGGTGCAGGCTTGACCATCGCCATAGGGATAATTGAAGCATGTCCACGTAGCACTGCCACTCGGTGACAGATCGACGCGCCGACTGCCTAGCCAGTCGTTCATGTGGAATCGGGTGACCTGCGTGCCGTTTAAAGGCTCAGTGCCGTAGGTTGCGTAGATCCGGCCCATGGCAAAGATATTACTGTGCGCCCAGGCCAGCGAGCCAGAGCTTGTGTTGTACTCGTCCAATTGGTCGCCGCCTAGGCTCAAGGCGTAGCTGTTGGTCACCGCTCCGGTATTGGAGTTCTCCTTCGCTACCCGGTCGCCTTCAGCATCGTCGAATGCACGCCCCAGCGTCGCAGATACTGACTAAGGTGGGGACGTTCCTCTTTTCGTGGTGTCCTTCTCCGCGGTGCAACGGGTGTGGTCCTTCTTAGCCTTCAGAATGGCATCGATGAGCGCTTCGCGCACTTGGCCCGGAGGCCACTTGCCCCGTCCATTGATTTGGGGCAGTTGTCTGCGCGGCGGCTGAGATGGAGACCAATGCGAGCGCGAGAAAGCATCCGAAGAAAAAACTCAGCGGCAAAGGAAGCTCTCTCATTCGCATGGGTTGACCTCTCGATGTCGTTTTGTCGATGCCAATTCGCTCGAATTATAGCGCCGGTATGTGCAGCAGCGCAGGACATATTCGCGTTCAGGCTGCGTGGCTGCCTGTACGCAAGTCGCGCGGCAGTTATCTCCAGTCAGGTCCCGCTCACTACTGGAGCCTGGGGAACATCCTATTCAATTCAACCCGACTCGCCGTAGTAACCGGCCTCACATTCAATCCTTTGTATACTTGAAGTAATGAGCTTCGGAGCGTTTTTCACCCCATGAGCAGTGCTCGCAAGTGCGATCGTCCCTGCCGTTTTCTCAAACGACTCGTACTCCCTTCCACGTTGATTTTGCTGGTTTTGGCGGCTCTGCCGGGGATGGCGCAGTCTGCCTGGAAGGTTGCTGGGCCGGACGGGGGTGACGCGCGAGCCTTTGCGGCCGATCCGGGTAATCCCGTGCATCTCTACCTGGGGACGACCAACAGTTGGCTTTACGAGTCGCAGGATGCGGGCGCCACGTGGCATCGGCTGGCCAAGCTCGACCCCGAGGATGGTTACGTGCTCGACAGCATTGTGGTTGACTCCACCAACGCGTTGAACCTTTACGTGGGGGCCTGGAAAGACAGCTCGGGCGGCGGGCTTTGGATCAGCCACGATGGCGGCCACACATGGACAGCGGTTGCAAGCCTGAAGGGGCAGCCGGTGCACGCCCTGGTCCAGGCGCCATCCGACTCACACACTCTTTTTGTAGGCACCCTTGAAGGCGTCTATCGCAGCAGCGACGGCGGCGTGACATGGGCGCGCATCAGCCCCGAAGACAGCAAGGAGATTCACGAGATTGAGTCTCTGGCCGTAGATCCGCACAACGCCGACATTCTCTACGCCGGCACGTGGCATCTGCCGTGGAAGACCGTGGACGGCGGCAAGAGCTGGAGCAACATCAAGAAGGGCGTGATAGTCGACTCCGATGTATTCTCGATCATTGTCGATCCCGATAAACCGCGCGTAGTTTACATGAGCGCGTGCAGCGGCATTTACAAGAGCGACAACGGCGGCGAGCTCTTCCGCAAGATTCAGGGCATTCCTACCGAGGCGCGCCGCACCCGCGTATTGATGCAGGACCCGGAAAACCGCGAGATTGTTTACGCCGGAACCACTGAAGGTCTCTACAAGACACTGGATGCAGGCAAGACCTTTCGGCGCATGACCGGGCCGGAAGTGGTAGTGAATGACGTGTTCGTCGATCCGCACGACTCAAAGCACGTGCTGCTGGCCACCGATCGCGGGGGTGTACTGGCGAGCAGCGACGGCGGAGAAAACTTTGTCGAATCGAACAAGGGTATCTCGGAACGCAAGGTGGCGGCGCTGCTGGTGGATAAGAACGACCCGTCGCATCTTTATGCGGGAGTAGTGAACGACAAGACTTTTGGCGGCGTTTTTCAATCGACCAATGGCGGCGCGAGCTGGCAGCAACTGGGCGCAGGACTTGAAGGCCGCGACGTGTTTGCGCTGGCCGAGACCAAAGACGGCACGGTAGTGGCGGGAACCAATAACGGGATTTTTGTTCTCGATCCGCCTGCAGGCGCTGACTCAGGCAACGGAGCAAGTTCGGCTGGCTCCACGGGTTCGGAGGGTGCGCCGGGTACCGGAGGCGCGGCGGGGCCAGCGGGTGCGGCGCTCACATGGGAGCCGCGCAACACCATTGCTAACACGATTGTGAAGAGCTTCACGGAGACTCATTACCACACCAAGGTGAACGTACAAAAAGAGGTAAAGGCGCCCAAGATTGAGTTGAGTGGCCGGGTGAATGCCCTCGATGTATCGGGCAATACGTGGGCCGCGGCCACCGACATTGGGGTCTTAACCAGCCGCGACAACGGCGCTACGTGGCAGGGCGGTCCGGTGATGGGCGGGGCGCAATACCGCAGCATCGCGGTTCATGGCGACGACATTGTGGCTGCGCGGACGGCAGGCGCGGCTGTCTCCACGGATAACGGCCAGACCTGGCTTCCGCTGGGCGTGCCCACCATGCTTACCCAGATTCACCGCGCCGTATTTTCACCCGACGGGACGCTGTGGCTGGCGGCGCGCGAGGGCGTTTACTACAGCTACGACCTGGGCAAGACGTGGCTCTGGTTCCAGCGTCTTCCCTTCCGCAATGTGGACGACCTGAGCTACGACCCGATATTGAAGAAGATGCTGGCCAGCTCTGAAACCAGCGACCAGGTGTATGCCATCGACGCCAAAACCATGACCTGGTCGTGGTGGAAAGCGGGCTACCAGATCACACTGATTCGGAACGCGGGCAATCGGCTGGTTGCGGCCTCGCTGAACGACGGGGTGCTGACCGGCCCCGAAACCAGCGATACCCAGGGGACTGGAAAGTAATCCGTTCAGCATTTCCGGTATCATTAAGCCATGGAGATCACCGCAGCCAACGGGCACGCAAGTCACCCCTTTCGCACCTACGATGCCCGGCTTGAGCCCATCGCCGCAAGAGTGATGGCCGGCGAGCGCCTGAGCGCTGAAGACGGACTGGCACTCTATGCCTCAAACGATGTGCTGGCCGTGGGCTGGCTTGCGAACCATGTGCGCGAGCGCATGCACGGCGACCTGACCTACTTCAACGTGAATCGCCATATTAACCCGACCAACGTGTGCGTGGCCGCCTGCAAGCTGTGCGCCTTTGGCCGCAAGAAGGGCGACCCGGCCGGCTACACCATGGCTCTCGACGAGGCATTTGAAACAGCTGCCTCGGGCTACTCCGAAGCGGTCACCGAATTTCACATTGTCGGCGGGCTTCATCCCGATCTGCCGCTGGAGTTTTTCCTGGACCTGGTGCACGGGCTCAAAGAAAGATTTCCGAAGGTTCACATCAAGGCGTTCACGATGGTGGAGATTGCGTTTTTCGCGCGGCGCGCCAAACTCACCATTCAGCAGACGCTTGAGAAGCTGCGCGATGCCGGAGTCGACTCCATGCCCGGCGGCGGCGCTGAGATTTTTGCTCCGCGGGTGCGGTCCATTATCTGCGACCACAAGATTGACGGCAGCGAGTGGCTTGAGACCGCGCGGCTGGCGCACAAGATGGGCTTCCGCTCAAATGCGACGATGTTGTACGGCCACATTGAGAACGACGAAGACCGCGTGGATCACCTGATGAAGCTGCGCGATCTGCAGGATGAGACAGGCGGATTCCAGACTTTCATTCCGCTGGCGTTTCATCCTGAGAACACACCGCTCGACCACCTGCCGGTGACCACCGGCCTCACCGACATCCGGCAAGTCGCGGTGGGCCGCCTGCTGCTCGACAACTTTGCGCACATCAAGGCTTACTGGCAGATGATGACGCCCAAGATTGCGCAGATTGCGTTGCGTTTTGGGGCCGACGATCTTGACGGTACGGTGATTGAAGAAAAGATCTACCACGACGCAGGAGCAACGACGCCGCAGGGGTTGACGCGCAAAGAACTCTGCCGCCTGATTACCGAGGCTGGCCGCGTGCCCGTGGAGCGCGACACGCTTTACCATGCCGTGACGCGTACTGAGGACAGCTTTGTTGTTGCGGTATAAGGGGTTATCAATCTGGGCGGAGTCTATGCTAAGCTAGACTTAGCTAAGGATGGCACGGATGGCCTCAAACTCCCAGACACCGCGCACCGTCAACATCTTCGAAGCCAAGACCAACCTTTCAAAACTGATTGCGCTGGTTGAAAACGGTGAAGAGGTGGTGATCGCCCGCGCCGGCAAGCCGGTTGCGCGGCTGACTAAGCTCGACCCACCCAAGAGGACCATTGTCTACGGGCTGCTAAAGGGCAAAATCCACGTTGCCGACGACTTCGACGCGCCCCTGCCGGATGAAATACTGGCCGAATTCGAAGATGGCCCAGTTTTCCCGCCAGAAAGCTGATAATGCGCCTCCTGCTCGACACTCATATTCTGCTTTGGCTGATGCAGGATGACCCGCGGTTGAGTCAACGCGCTCGTGGAATCATCGACAATTCCGCTGAAGTTTATATATCGGCGGCCAGTATTTGGGAGATCGCCATTAAATGGCGGCTCGGAAAGATCGATGAGAATCCGGAAGAGTTGGACGCGGCTATGGAGAAGGCGGGGCTGATCGACCTGCCTATCAGTAAGCGGCATGTGGTTTCGAAAGCAAAGCTTCCCATGCTCCACCGCGACCCATTCGACCGTTTATTGGTCGCCCAAGCCATCGAAGAACACCTGCAGTTTGTCACTGCAGACCCAATGCTGGCGGCTTACTCAGGATTGGTAACAATCGTCTGATCTCGTGACCTACGTCGGTCTCTGCGCTCAGCGAGCTATTCGGACGAAGATCAGTGATATCCCGGATGGAACGGTCGTTTGACAGCGTCTGCGCGTAGACGATACAAGTACGAGAGTTCCCTTCTGCTGTTCCCTCAATGCAATCGACAATCTTTGATTTCCCCAAAAGGAGACAACATGGCAATCGCCGTTGTAACCGGGTGCAGCACCGGTATCGGTCAGGCTACCGCTGTGACGTTGGCCCGCGCAGGGCATACCGTCTATGCAACCATGCGTAATCCTGAAACCGGCGGCAAAGAATTGCGCACGAAGGTGGAGCGCGAGGGTCTGCCGCTTCGAATTCGAGCGCTCGATGTGAATTCAGACGAGTCGGTCAGAGCTGCGTTTGCCGGCATCGTATCTGAAGCGGGCCAGATCGATGTGCTGGTAAACAACGCGGGAGTAGGCGGGGGTGGCGCTGTTGAGGAAACTCCCATTGCCGCGTTTCGCGCCGTCATGGAAACCAACTTCTTTGGCGCGTTGCGATGCATTCAAGCGGTGGTGCCGGCAATGAGAGAGAGGCGCTCAGGCTCGATTGTCAACATCACGTCGGTTGCAGGCCGCTTTTCATCGGCACCCCAGGCATCCTACGCATCTTCAAAGTTCGCGCTTGAAGCGTTGAGCGAGTGTCTCGCCCAGGAAATGAAAGGGTTCGGCGTTCACGTGGCGATCGTGGAACCGGGTGTGATTGCTACGCCGATTTTTGGCAAAGCGGAGCGGGGGCCGGCTGACACGAAATACCCGCATAGCCGCCGTATCGCGGAACTGTTCCGGGCATCACTTGAGAAGCCGGTTTCACCTTACGTCGTTGGAGAAAAGGTCCGCGAAATTGTGGACAGCGGTTCGTGGCAACTGAGGCATCCTGTGGGCCCCGATGCTGCGGGACTGCTGGCCTGGCGCGCTTCGATGACCGACGAGCAGTGGGTAGAATGGGGCGCCGTTTCAGATGACGAATGGGTGGCCTACATCAGGCAGAACTTCCACCTGAATGTCAGCCTGTAGGTTCGGTTGTAGAGCATTTCCCCTTTTGCTGTAGAGCGAGCCCACCTTAGCCGCAAAAACAAAAACGCGGCGAGGATGGGGCATCCGCACGTCACGACATTGCCAGCACTTCACAACAGCACCCGTACTTCACAACATTAGGAGAGTTGCTCTATTTCACTGCGACTGCGGGAGGCGCTTTTTCGTTTCCGCTGAACTCGGTCCATGGTCCGGCGATCATGTCGTGCAGAATCGGTTTCTGCCATGCGAACTCGGGGTGCGCCTTGAGGAACGGTTCGACGAGGAAATCTTCGCCGCAGGGATGGCCGGCCCGACCGATGAAGCTCATTTTGGCCGCGAGCTCTGAGCTGGTCACCTTACCCGTGACCGCACCGCCCGGATCGTAGGGCGGATCGTCCCACACTTTTTCGCCCACGGGCGACGTATCCTCGTGGCCGCACAGGCTGCGCTTGCCGGCGTCGATCTTGCGCTCGTAGATGTCGTAATGGTCAGAGAGATAAGCCTCGGCCAGCGCGGTGTCGAGCTTGCCGTAGTGCTGCTGCATAAACATTTCGGCCTCAAGGTGGCGCGCGTTCATGGTGCTCTCGAGGTTGGTGGGGTCAAAGCCCGGCGTGTCGTCGTGAATCACCTTCGGATCCCAGGTAAAGTTCGACGAAACAAAGTAGCCATCCTTCTTTTTCTTGAGCGGAGTATTGTGCAGGCCGAGCTCGAGGTAGCCGATCTCGCCGGTTTTGCGATCGCCCACCAGCCACGAGTTCGCATAGCCGCCATTGTTGCCGTTGCGCATGATGGCCGCGTACTCGTCGATCGAGGTTGCGTACTGCATCGCCTTGCGGGAGCGATCGAACTCGGGAATGCCGTTCGCGGCGAATCCCTTCGCCATGGGCAGCGTGGTCTCGGTAATCATGAGTCCGGCGGCGTTGATGCCGAAATCGTCTTCGCTGGTAATCACGCCCGGCAGTCCATCCATGAGGATGTGCTGGCCCCGGGCTGGAACGATATCGAAGACCATGTTCCAACGCTCGCCTGTGGCGTAGGAGGACCAGTTGCTGTGCGCAATCACAATGCCGCCGTCTTTGGTGGCCGAACCGGTGGCGATAAACGCGCTGCACTTACCGGGCGCAACGGCGGCCGGCGGATTGGGCTTGTGCTTCTGCGCGTTCAGTTGCGGCATGTAGTAATCGGCGATCTCGAGATACGCGTTCAGCGCAACAATGTCCCACAGATCGATCGTCGATCCCTCGGCGGCTAGTCCGTCTGCAATGCCCTTCAGCTCCGCCTGGTACTCGGGTTCGATCTTCGGCCAGAAGACGGTTTTGCCGACGTTGCGGAACCAGCTCCAGGAATGCTTGTCGTAATGCTGGCCCGTCACCCTATACACGTTCACGTTGTCTTCAATTTCGTGCGCCAGCAGGTATCCATGCTGAAAGCCGACCTGCTCGGGCGAGCCCTCGAGATGCACGTAGGTCCATCCGCCTTCGTTGAATTTGTAGGCGTTTTGCAAACGCGGGTCGGTGGCTGCATCGGCGTGCGCTGCGAGCATTGCCGGCGCGGCGGCAAGGGCGGTTGCAGACAATGCTGCGGCAACGAATAGTGTGGCAAAACGCATTATGTTTGCTCCTGAGTAATCTGTTGTCCTGTGCCAGCCCACTCTAGCCACAAAAACAAAAGCGTGGCGAATGTCCACCCCACGAACGAAGACCTGTTCGTGGGGACCCCGGAGGGTGGGGCACCCTGACAGGAAAGTTTTTGATTGACCTCGCGCGGTAGGATTACTGCCGCACCACTTCGCCGTTCTTCATCACAAAGCTTACGTGCTCGCACACGGTGATGTCTTCAAGCGGGTTACCGGGGACGGCGACTATATCAGCATAAAACCCCGGCTTGAGCTGCCCGATCTCATCGCCCCAGCCGAGCAGGCGCGCGCCTTCAATCATATCGGCCTGCAGCACGGCCAGCGGTTTCATGCCGTACTTGACCATCAGCGTCATCTCGCGAGCCTGCGTTCCATGCGGGAACGGCCCCACGTCGGACCCCACCGCGAAGGGAATGCCTGCGGCGATCTGTTTTTTGAACTCGGCAATCTTGTAGTCGAGCATCGCGCTCTCGGTCGCAGCCTCGGCAGCGCCGGTGGCGTTATGGGCAAAGTACTCGAAGATGGCGAAGGTGGGAACAGCGGGAATGTGCTTCTGCTTCATGATCTGCATGGTTTCGTCGCTTAACTGCGTGGCGTGATCGATTGAAGCCACGCCGGCCTGCGCCGCATAGAGCGTGCCGGGCTCGCCCATGGCGTGCACACCTACTACCGTGCCCAACCGGTGCGCTTCTTGAACGGCAGCGGCGAGTTGCTCCTCGGTGTATTGGTAGGGCGTGTGCAGAACGCCGTCGATCATGCGGTCCGGGCCGGTCTCGTAAATCTTTACGAAGCTCGAACCCTCTTTGTGCTGTTCGCGAATCACCTCGACAAGCTGCTCGGCATTGTTGGCGTAGTCGGCGTTCGAAAGCACGTGCTGCGCGGGATTGAAGTGGATGGCGTCTTCGTGCCCGCCAAGAAGGTCAATGGCGTTGCCACTGATGCGCAGGCGCGGTCCGGGTATCAAGCCCTGGTTGATGGCGTCGCGAATGGCCGAATCGGCCGATCCTGCGCCCTCGGTCCCCATGTCGCGCTCGGCAGTGTAGCCGCCCATCAGGTCAGCCTTGGCCGATTGCTCGGCCATGATGGTCCGCCACGGCACCGACTCGATCACGGTCTGCAGATCCTCTGCGCCGGGGTGCAGGAACAGGTGCACATGGGCGTCGATGAGGCCAGGCAGGATGGTGGTGTCGCCGAGATCGATGGTCTTTGCACCGGGCGGATGGTCGACCTGTTTGCCGACGGCCTTGATGCGCTCACCCTCGACCAGCACTTCGCCTGGCGAGATAATTTCGCCGGTAGCCACGTTGAGCAGGCGCGCGGCGTGGAGGACGATGGGCGGGGTTGACTGATTCTGAGGCTGCGCCACCGATACGCTTGGCCAAGTGAGGATTGCGAGGCCGGTAAGTATTCCAATCCACAAGGATTCGAGACGAGGAGTCATAATCCGCATGGATACGAATATGACTCCTCAGGCTCAAATTGTCGATGTGAAAGTGCAAGCGGACGACTACGCGCCAACCGCGACTAGTACGCGCCGATCCCGGTCAGATGCTGGCCGAGGATGAGCGTGTGAATGTCGTGGGTGCCCTCGTAGGTCTTCACCGACTCGAGATTCATCATGTGGCGCATGATGGGGTAATCTTCAGTGATGCCGTTGGCGCCGAGCACGTCGCGCGCGAGCCTGGCGCACTCGAGAGCCATCCACACGTTGTTGCGCTTGGCCATGGAGATGTGCTGGTGGCCCACCTTGCCCGCATCCTTGAGACGGCCCACATGCAGCGAGAGCAACTGCCCCTTGGCAATTTCGTTGGCCATCCACACCAGCTTTTCCTGAATCAACTGGTGGCCGGCGATGGGCATGTCGTGGAACTGCTTTCTGATCTTGGCGTAGTTCAGCGCAGTGTCGTAACACGACATGGCCGCACCCAGCGCTCCCCAGCTTATGCCGTAGCGCGCCTGGTTCAGGCACATCAGCGGGCTCTTGAGTCCTGCGGCACCGGGCAGCATGTTGCTCTCGGGAATGCGCACATCCTGGAGCGAGAGGCCGCTGGTGACCGAAGCGCGTAGCGACCATTTGCCGTGGACATCGAATGCCGAGAATCCGGGCGTACCTTTTTCGACCAGGAAACCGCGTATGCAGTCGTTGCCCTCGCCTGCGCCCTCAAGCTTGGCCCACACCACGGCAACGTCGGCGATGGTGCCCGAAGTGATCCACATCTTTTCGCCGTTGAGTATGTAGCCAGAGCCGTCGCGGCGCGCGTGCGTGGTCATGCCGCCGGGGTTGGAGCCGAAGCCCGGTTCGGTGAGCCCGAAGCAGCCCAGCTTATCGCCGGTGGCAAGGGCCGGAAGCCAGGTGTTTTTCTGCTCATCGGATCCGAATGTGTAAATGGGATACATGACCAGCGCCGACTGCACGCTGACGAAGCTGCGCAGGCCGCTGTCGCCTCGCTCCAGTTCCTGCATGACGAGACCGTATTCGACATTTGACATGCCGGCGCAGCCGTAGCCGTCGATGGTGGCGCCAAAGAAGCCCAGCTCGCCCATCACGGGGACAAGCTCGCGCGGGAACCGGTCATCTCGGAAGCATTCTTCGATGATCGGGATTACGTTGTCTTCGACGAAATCGCGCGTGGTGCGGCGGACGAGCAGCTCGTCCTCAGAGAATCCTGCGTCAAGATTCAGAAAATCAAAGCCTTGAAATTTAGCCATAACCTACCTACCTTCCGGCGCATAGCCGGAACAGGAAAGGCTAGCAGATTTGAGCGGGGTGGGTATGTGCGGGTGGGCGGAACGTGGCGAAAGTTTTTCGGCAGGTTGATGCGTGGGCGAGGACGCCCACGCCACAGCCGGTCAACCACCCCAGCGAATACACATCATTCGCCGGGGACCCCGGTCAGAAGACCGGCGGTACACTTTTTCGGCTTAGCCGGCGTGCACTTTTGGCGTCTGTTATTTGGCTTACAGCATCACGTACGGGGCGCGATAGGGCCGCGTCAGGAGCGCCGATGCCTCGTCGTCGCCTACGATCATCTCGTTCTTCACATCCCAGTGAATCTTGCGGCCGGTGAGCATTGAGATCAATCCCAGGTGGCCGGGCAGGGTGGAGTGGTGCGCCACCTGAACCGGCGTGATTGTTGGCTTGCGCGATTTTACGCAATCAAGGAAATTGCGCCGGTGCTCGACCGACTCGTAGAGCTTGATTTTGCGCAGGGAGTCGGGCACAGAGTCCCATTTCACCCAATCCTGGTTTGAAGCATCGAAACCGCTGCGATCAACCCAGAGCCATCCGTCGGTGCCAATCCATTTGGTGCCCATATTGATTGCGCCCGACCCGCCGGCGATGGTCATGCGCACATCGTTGGCGTAGCCGGTCACCTCCTTCTTGTATAGGCACTCGACGTGGTACTTTGTGGCCGTGTTCCACAGCGCGTTGGGCGCGGGGAAGTCGCCGTGGCCTTCGATCTCGGATGGGCCGCTCAAATCGAAGCCCAGGCCCCAGTGCGCGATGTCGCCGTGGTGGCCGATCCAGTCCATCAGTTGGCCGCCGCCGGTGTTGTAATTCCAGCGCCAGTTTTTGTGCACGCGCGCCTCAATGTACGGCTCCATGCGCGAGGGGCCGATCCAGCGGTCGTAATCGAGCTCAGGCGGAGGGTCAGAAACTGCCATCTCCCAGGCCGGCGTTCCCGGCACCACCAGTGTCGGGTCAGTGATCTTGTTGGGCAGGGTTGCCAGCTTGGCGAGCAGCGCCGGCTCAGTGCCGCCAAAATCGTGCTCCCCGCCGGGCAGGCCCACTTCAACGCGAATCACGTCGCCGATGAGCCCGTTGCGCACAATCTCCGCGGCCTTGTGGAACTCAGGCAGGGAACGCTGCCACGAGCCGGTCTGCCAGATGATGTTGTTTTTCTCGACGGCGCGCACAATTCCCTGCTGCTCGCGGACGGTGCGGGCCAGCGGCTTTTCGCCGTAGATGTCCTTCTTGCGGTTTGCAGCCTCGGTGGCCACCAGCTCGTGCCAGTGGTCGGGGACGGCGATCATCACGGCATCGATGTCGTCGCGCGACAGCATCTCGCGGTAGTCGTGGTAGGCGCGGCAATCCATGTTCCCGTAGTGGGTGTTGATGGTTCCCACGGCGGCCTGCAGGGCATTTTTATCCAGGTCGCAAGCGGCCACCACCTGGCAATCAGGTTGCTTCAAAAAGACGTCGGTGTTGCCTGGTCCCATCATGCCCCAGCCGACGACTCCCATGGTGATGCGGTCGGATGCGGGCACGCGGCCAAATGCGCTGCGCGAAAGCACAGCAGCAGCTCCCGCAGCCTGCATGAATCTGCGACGCGAGATTGTGGAAGCGAATGGATGGGTCATGGATGCCTCAAACGGCTGGGTGCGCGGAAGCGAGCGCTGCGATCAGCACCCGGAAGTTTAGCATGGCGGGGGTGTGCGGCGCGTTGAGGGTTGATGAGCGAGCGGCAGGTGTGCAGGATTTTCGTGCCGGCCTCACGGAGCGGCCGAACCAAATATTACATTCACTTTCCCTAAGGGGTTAAGGAGGCTGCGGAAAAACTCCTTGCGCGGTGCGAGTTTCCAGAAAAACATCCCTCAGGGGCTAAAGCCCAGACTCAATTTGGGAGCTTTATCGGCCCGGCTAAAGCCGTGCCCTTGTTACAAGACCTCCATTGCCTGTGCCCGCACGACTTTCTTCGCAGCCTGTTAAAACCCCGACATCAGAAGCCCAGACTCATTTTGAGAGTTTTATCGGCCCGGCTAAAGCCGTGCCCTTATTACAAGACCTCCATTGCCTGTGCCCGCACGACTTTCTTCGCAGCCTGTTAAAACCCCGACATCAGAAGCCCAGACTCATTTTGAGAGTTTTATCGGCCCGGCTAAAGCCGTGCCCTTATTACAAGACCTCCATTGCCTGTGCCCGAACGACTTTCTTCGCAGCCTGTTAAAACCCCGACATCAGAAGCCCAGACTCATTTTGAGAGTTTTATCGGCCCGGCTAAAGCCGTGCCCTTATTACAAGACCTCCATTGCCTGTGCCCGAACGACTTTCTTCGCAGCCTGTTAAAACCCCGACATCTTGAGTATTCCTATGCGGCATCGCTGAAGCGATGCCCTGATACGAAGCCCTGAAACCTGAGGCGTGCGTTTTCCCCGGTCTCAAAATCGGGACTGGGGGCACCCCATTTTGTGGCCGCCTGCTCCCCAGGTGCGGGCCAGGAGGCCCACACGACAACCGGCCTGGAGGCCGGCGCTACCCTATTCCAAAAACTCTTTCACAAACGCGTTGTCGGTGTGCAGCAGTTCGTGCAGCGTACCGTCGAAAATCAGCTTTCCCTCGTCGAGCATCATGAACGTGGTATTGGGATCGGTCTGGCCCGTGGGCAGCGGAACCATCTCACCCTTGTCGGCGTCGAACCGGTGCGTGCACATGGTAAACGCATCCTGCAGGCGGTGCGTCACCAGCAGCGAGGGAGTGAGATGGACGTCGCGCTGCTTCACGATCAGATCGATGATGTTGGTGGAAGTAATGGGGTCGAGACCGCCGGTGGGCGAGTCGTAAAGCAGCAGCTCAGGTTGATTGATGAGCGCCCGGGCAATGGCCACTCGGCGGCGCATCCCACCTGAAAGGCTGGACGGAAACAATGAGAATGTCTCTTCGAGTTCCACAAACCGGAGCGACTCGCGCACCTTGGCGTCAATCTCCTCGTCGGTCAGTTTTTTCTCTTCGATGAGCTGATAGCCCACGTTATCGCGCACGCTGAGCGAGTCAAAGAGGGCACCCTCCTGAAAGACCATGCCGGTGCGGGCGCGCAACGGAAACAACTCCTGTTCGGGCATTGACGAAACCGGGTCGCCGAACAGCAGCACTTCGCCTTTCTCAGGCTTCAGCAACCCAATGATGAGCTTGAGCAGCACGCTTTTGCCGACGCCGGCCGGCCCCAGCAGGATGCGGGTCTCATGGGGCGCCACTTTGAAGCTTATGTCTTGAAGCACCGGCGGCCCGTCGAACGAGAGGGTCACGTGCCGCATCTCCACTACCGGCATGGTGTCTTTGAGCGGATCGAGTTCGGTGAGCAGTGAGAGGCTCATGAGGGCCAAAGAGAAAGCATGACGTGCGTGATGAGGAAGTCGGCCACGATAATCAGCACCGACGAAGTAACCACCGCCTGAATGGTCGACCGTCCCACGCCCTGGGTGCCACCCGTGGTCTTCATGCCGTAGAAGCATCCGATGGAGGCGATGATGTAACCGAAGAAGAGCGGCTTGACCAGGCCCTGGGCAACATCGCGGAAGTGCAGCCCCTCCCAGGCCATGGAGAAGTACTGGGTGCCGTTCTGGTGATTCAGGAAGACGGTAACCGCAGCGCCGCCCAGGATGCCGAAGGCGTTGGCGACGATGGTGAGAAAGAAGAGCATAGTGATGGTGGCGTAGACGCGAGGAGTAACCAGCTTGCGCAGCGGGTCGACGCCCAGTGCGCGCATGGCGTCAATCTGCTCGGTCACCACCATGGAGCCCAGTTCGCTGGCCATCGACGACGCATTCCGTCCTGAGACCATGATGCCCGTGAGCACCGCGCCCAGCTCCCGTATCATGGTGAGACTGACGAACCGCCCAGTGATGCCGGTGGCGCCGAAGGCCGAAAGAGTAGCCGCGGACTGCAGGGCAAGCACAGCGCCGGTGAAAAAGCCGGAGAGCAAAACGATGGAAACCGAGCCAACGCCGATGATGTCTGACTGCATCAAAAAGTCAGACCAGTAAACCGGCGGCCGGAACAGATTCATCAAACTTCGCCACGCGAAGATCGAGTAATCCTGCACGGTGAGCACGATTTGTTTGGCGGTACGGTCAAGTGTCTGGATCGCCATTATCGGCCTGAAAAACTAAGACTTTGCGCACGTGCGCTGTGGTTGTGGCAAGACCGGAATTCATGGACCCCGGACCAAGCAAGATGATTCGGCGATTCGAGTCCTAAAGCCTTCATTACCTGACCCTTCTTGCCTTCGTTCCCGAACACAGAATAGCGCATCGACGAGACACCAACGGTTCAGGGCCGGCCGGCACCGGCAGATGCGCAATACGAACGCAACGCAGGGTTTCCGCAATGCTACCGCGCTCCCTGCCTAACTTGCTGAAACAAAAGCTGCGAGCCATTTCCAACCACCGAAACTATTTACTGGCATCTAAACAGGCATGGGGAGGGTCCGATGCATCGATTTCGCGTACAGCTGATCCTCGCTCTTATCGCAAGCGTTACCCTGGTTTCGATAGCATCAACATATTTCGAAGTATTGCGACATCGGCATGTACTGCGGCAGGAGCTTCAGGCGCGGACGAACTGGATGGGCGTGAGCCTGGAGCCGGAGGTAGAGACGGCCCTGGCATCGGGCAACATGTTGAGGCTGCCTGACCTGGCAGACAATCTTCGTTCCGGAACCGGCTCGCTGGGCTTGGCCATCTTCGATCCTCAAGGGCGCATGCTGGCCAGTTCAGGGGTGCCTGAGGTGGTGGGCGCGCTGTCGAAAGGCCTGATGCAGAAGAGCCTGCAGAAAGGCTCCGTCCAAAGCGGCTTCGGCCACACCGGCGACTGGCAATGGCTTCAAGAGTCGTTTCCACTCCACCAGGGCCCGCAACTTTCAGGCGATCTAACCATCGCTATCGACGCCGGCTACATCCGCGCGGAGACGTTGAACCTGTGGATGCAGAGTTTCTGGCGCATCCTGGTGCTGGTGGTGCTGATTGTCGCCATCACTTTTGCCATGGTGCGGTGGTTCCTGTTGCGCCCCATGATGCGGGTGGTGGAACGAGTACGCCGTGTACGCACCGGCCAGGTTGAAAAGCCGGCGAAGGCTGAATTCAGCCTGTTTCCGAACCTGGTGCGCGAAGTGGAGACGATTACCGAGAGCCTGATTGCGGCGCGAGCCTCGGCCGAAACTGAAGCGCGCCTGCGCGAGGCCGGTGAAAGCCAGTGGACTGCCGAACGGCTGGCTGTGCGCATTCGCAATCGCTCCGGCTCAAGCCGCATCTTCCTGGTCTCAAATCGCGAGCCGTACATGCATGAACACAAGGGGCGCGAGATTGTGTGTGTGGTGCCTCCGAGCGGCCTGGTAACTGCCCTTGAGCCGGTGGTGTGCGCGTGCGACGGCGTTTGGGTGGCCGGCGGCAGCGGCGATGCCGACAAGGAAACAGTAGACAGCTTTGACCGGCTGCGCGTTCCTCCCGACGACCCGCGGTACACGCTGCGCCGCGTGTGGCTGACGCAGGAAGAGGAAGAAAAATACTACGAGGGATTTGCCAACGAGGGTCTTTGGCCTTTGTGCCACATTGCGCATACCCGGCCCACCTTCAGGGCCGGCGATTGGGAGTGCTACCAGCGCGTCAACCGGCACTTTGCCAACGCGCTCGTTGAAGAGATGGAAGGCAGTGAAGACCCCGTGGTTTTTGTGCAGGACTTTCACTTCGCGCTATTGCCGCGGATGATCAAGCAGGCGCGCCCCGACGCGCGCGTGGCCATCTTCTGGCATATTCCCTGGCCCAATCCCGAGGCCTTCGGCATCTGCCCATGGCAGTCCGAGCTGATCGATGGCATTCTTGGGGCCGATCTCATCGGCTTCCACATTCCGGCGCATTGCCACAACTTTCTCGGCACGGTCGACCGCTCAGTTGAGGCGCGCACCGACCTTGCGCACCAGACGGTGCTGCGCCACGGCCATACCACCACAGTTCGCCCCTATCCGGTGAGCGTGGCGTTCGAGGGAGTGCCGCACACTCGCGCATCCTTAAGCGGCAACGGCGCCCTGGAAGGCAACGCGGCCGAGAAAGAAAAACTGCTTAACGAAATGGGTGTGCGGGCCGAGTTCGTTGCCGTGGGCGTGGACCGGTTGGATTACACCAAAGGAATCGTCGAGCGCCTGATGGCTGTTGAGCGACTGCTGGAGAAGCACCCATTTTATCTGGAGCGTTTCACGCTGGTGCAGATTGCGGCGCCCAGCCGCACCCACATCCCGGCCTATGCCGACCTGAGCAAGCGAGTTAATGAAACGATCGAGCGCATCAACCGGCGATTCCAAACCCAGCGCTGGCGGCCGGTCGTGCTTATCGACAGGCAATGCAATCACCATGAAGTGACGCGCTGCTACCGCGCCGCCGATATCTGCCTGGTAACTTCGCTGCACGACGGCATGAACCTGGTGGCCAAGGAGTTTGTGGCTGCGCGCAACGACGAAGACGGCGTGCTGGTGTTGAGCAAGTTCGCAGGCGCTGCGGGGGAGTTGCAGGACGCGCTGATCGTGAATCCCTACGACATTGACAGCGTGGCTGAGGCGATTCGCGCCGGACTGGACATGAGCCGCGACGATCGCCGCACCCGCATGAAGCGCATGCGAAGACAAGTGATGGAGCACAACATTTATCTGTGGGCGGCCAACGTGCTGGGGGACTTGCGCGAACTGAGGATCGACAGCATGGAAGAAGCGGAGTCAGACACAAATCGAATTGCACCCAAAGCCACATCGGGAATCCAAGCCGTAGTTGAGAGAAGAAAGACCGCATAAGAAGCGAGGCCCATTTGACTCCGGAATCGGAAGATAAACTTGAAGACTTCTTCGCCAAATTTTTCGACGCGCCGCGCGCGCTGCTGATGCTGGATTATGACGGCACGCTGGCCTCCTTCCGCATCGATCGTTTCACTGCACGGCCTTTTGTCGGTATTCGAGATCTGCTCAACCTTATCCAGAGCCAGGAAAGGACGCGCGTGGTGGTGGTCACCGGGCGCCCGCCGCGCGAAATTCAGCCGCTGCTCGCGCTGAGGTCGCCGGTCGAAGTGTGGGGCCTGCATGGCGCGGAGAGGCTCTATGCCGACGGCCACAGCGAACTGGAACCAGCATCCGCTGCGGCCCGCGCCAAACTCGATGAGCTGACTTCCCTGCTGCAGAACGACGCATTTGGCGGGCTGTTTGAAAGCAAGCCCAACGCGGTCGTTATGCACTGGCGCGGAGTTTCGCATCACGAGGCGCGCGACATCGAGGCTCGCACCCGCGAGCTGTTTGAGCCGGCCGCGCAGATCGCCGGCCTGGAGCTTCTTGAGTTTGAACGCGGCCTTGAATTGCGTACGGGGCGTAACAAAGGCGGTGCGGTTGAGGCAGTTCTTGAGGAGATGAAGGCGGCTGACCCATCGCCGTTCCCTGCTGCTTATCTGGGCGACGATCTGACGGACGAGGCCGCCTTCAGCGCCATCAACAAGGCAACAGGTCCGCACGTGAGCGCACTGGTGCGGCGCAAGTGTCGCGAGACTGCGGCAGATGTGTGGTTGCGTCCGCCGGAAGAGCTGCGTGTTTTTCTGCAGAGATGGATCGAGGCCGGAAGCATCTCCGACTCCGACCTGGGGAATGTCAACGTGCAGAGCGCCGTAGCGCAATACTGATTGAAAAGAGTAACTGGCTGAGAGCTTGTGCGTGAGGGCGCTTGCCCCTTCGGCCCAGTTCGCGCGAGAGAGCCGCTGCGAAGTTGCGCGACCGGGCTACGATAGATCAGGAGGGGAGCGTGGCCACGCGACGACGCAGAATTGATATCCATATTCCTTCGGAACCGGGGCGAGCGGCCGTGAAGATCTTTGCCGCCAACGAGCGGATGAACCAGATTCTGATCGAGCATCTTCCCCCTGAAGCCTGGAATGCGAAGACGCCTGGAAACGTACGCACCATCGCGGCGATTTTCACACACGTACACAATATTCGCGCTAAGTGGATCAGGCTTACGGCACCGCATCTGAAAGTTCCGCGGCAACTGAACCGTTCGAACTGCACGCAGCAGGAGGCGAGCGCTGGATTAGCAGGGAGCGCCACGCGCTGCGAAGAGATGCTGGCCGAAGCGCTCGGCGAGAATGGCGGCCGCATTAAGAATTTTTTGCGAGACGGATGGGCCAAGCCCTGGCCGATTGGGCCGGAGATGCTGTGCTACATGGTTGCGCACGAAGCGCATCACCGCGGGCAGGTATGCATGCTGGCGCATCAGCTTGGATTCAAGCTGCCGGGGAAGGTGACGAGCGAGTTGTGGAACTGGGAAAAGCTCCTAAAAACAGCCAGTAGCCAATAGTCAATAGCCAATAGACGGCAGTCAAAAGCCACTTGCCAGAAGCTGTATTCTTACTCCCGACCTTTTTTGCGAATCTCGATATTCAGCCGCTTGATTTTCTGATTCAGCGTCGAGAGGGGAATGCGGAACTGCTCGGCTGCGTCGGTCTGGTTCCAGTTGCAGCGCTCCAGCTTCTCGATAATGATGCGGCGCTCGATGACCTCGAGAATGTCAAAGAGCGAGGCGTTGGGATTGTGATCGAGCAGCGCGTCCTGAAAACTGCGGCCAGTAATGTGGCCGGGCAGCAGGTCCGCGCCGATGATGGGTCCGGACGAAAGCACAACGCCGCGCTCGATTGAGTTTTCGAGCTCGCGCACATTGCCCGGCCAGTCGTAATCCACCAGCGCGCGCAAGGCGTCGGCCGAGAGCTTGCGCGGCGGCATCGCGTTTTCATTGGTGTAGTAGTCGAGAAAATGCTGTACCAGCAGCGGTATGTCTTCGCGCCGCGCGCGCAGCGGCGGCAGGTCAACCATGATCACATTCAACCGGTAGAAAAGGTCTTCGCGGAACTTGCCCTCGCGCACGGCCTGGCGCAGGTCAATGTTGGTGGCCGCAATAATTCTCACGTCCACCTGGATCTCCTGTACGCCGCCCAGGTGCATAAAGCGCTTGTCCTGCAGCACGCGCAGAATCTTGGCCTGCGTATCGAAGCCCATGGTGGCAATCTCGTCAAGAAACAACGTGCCGCCGTTGGCGACTTCGAAGAGGCCCTTCTTGCTGGCGATGGCCGAAGTGAATGCGCCCTTGACGTGGCCGAACAGCGTCGACTCCAGCAGCTCCGACGGCATAGCGCCGGTGTTCACCGGCACAAACGGCTTGTCGCGCCGCGGCGAGTTGGCATGAATCGCCTTGGCGATCAGTTCCTTGCCGGTGCCGCTTTCGCCCTGGATGAGCACCGTCGACCGGCTGGGCGCCACCTGCGCCACCAGGTCGAAGATCTTGAGCATCGGATCGCTCTTGCCCACGATATTGGCGAAGTTGTAGCGCTGCTTCAGGGTGCGCTTGAGTTGCAGGTTTTCTTCTTCGGCGTGGTGCCGGGCCACGGCAGAACGAATGTCGGCCAGCAGCTTCTCGTTATCCCACGGCTTCTGTACAAAATTTTCCGCGCCGGCGCGAATGGCTTCGACAACGTTGTCTACGGTGCCGTAGGCCGTGATCATGATGACCGGAAGTTCCGGCTGCCGCTCCCTGATCTGCGGGAGCAGCTCAAGGCCGCTCTGCCCGGGCAGCGCCAGGTCGAGCAGCACCAGGTCGAAGTTTTCGGTGTCGATCTTGCGCAGGCCCTCAACGCCGTCGCCGGCCATGCCCACCGCATAGCCCTCGAGGGACAGCAAAACTTCAAGGGATTCGCGAATGCCGGCTTCGTCGTCGATGACCAGAATGCGGGCCGGCGCGGCGCCGCCACCGGAACTTGTTGCAACGGGCGCGTTCAAGGGTGGTGCAACTTCAGACATGTACTGAGTTCCTTAATAGGGGAAATTCGAGATGGAACGTTGTTCCCGCGCCGATAGCACTTTCGACGTGGATTTTGCCGGCGTGTTCCTGGATGATTCCATATGAAACCGAAAGTCCCAACCCGGTTCCGCGCCGATCACCTGGCCTGGGCGTGCTCTTGGTAGTAAAGAATGGATCGTAAATCCGCTTCAGATGTTCGGGCGCAATGCCGCTGCCGGAGTCTGAAATCACTGCCTGAACCTGTCCGTTCACTGCCGTAGCCACGCGCAGTCTTCCGCCCCCCGGCATGGCTTCTTTGGCGTTCAACAGCAGGTTCAGAAACACCTGCTGCAGTTTGCCTGAGTTGCCGTGAATCGACGGCAGTTGTTCGGCGAGTTCGAGATCCACAATAATCTGCGCGGTTTTGAACTGGTGTTCCAGCAGCGAGAGCGTATCGCGAATCACCTGGTTCAGATTGGTGTCGCGAAATTCGGTAGTGGAAGTGCGCGAGAAGTTCAGCAGCCCGTTGGCAATTTCAGCAGCGCGGAAGCTCTGCTGCGTAATCTTGTCGAGCACCGGGCCCAGCCGCGCATCGCCGCGCAGTTGTTTTGAGAGCATCTGCGCATACGACGAGATGACTGCCAGCGGGGTGTTGATCTCGTGAGCCACGCCGGCGGCCAGCAATCCGATGGAGCTCAGCTTGTCAGCCTGGGCCAACTGCGCTTCAAGGCTCACGCGGTCGGTAATGTCGTCGACCAGGATGATGCGGCCCACCGGCACAAAGTCGCGCGAGAGCAGCGGCGCAACCGCGATATTGGTGGTGCGCTGTTCGCCGGCCCGCGTGGTTAGCGGAAACTTGTAAAGATGGTGCACGCCCTGCTCGTTGCGGAATTCTTCAATTGCCTCCACGAACTCCAACGGGAAGACGTCGCCAAGCGCCTGGCCCAGAGCTTCGGCGCGGCTCAACGCATACATCGCTTCCATCTGCGCATTCCAGCTTTCAATGCGGCCATTCAGGTCGATGGCCAGAATGCCCACGTTGATCGACTCGACGATGTTCTCGTTGAACTCCTTCAGCCGCTCGAACTCCACCATCTTCTCTTCGAGCCGCGCATAGAGGCTGGCGTTCTGCAGCGCGATGCCGATATAGCTGGCCAGCGACTCAAGCAGTTCCACATCTTCGCTGGACAGAAAGTCGCCGCCCAGGGTGCGCCCCAGCCCGATCACGGCAGTGGTGCGCGCCACCGAGATGCCGTCGGCCCCTTCAATCGCGGCCACGCGGCAGGGCAGATAGTAGTTCAGGTCGAGCAATGCAGCGGTACGCTGCTGGTCCACCGGAAGGTGCATGACCTGCTGGGCGTTCTCAAAAAAGATGTGGGAGTGATTGCCGTTGCGATCGAAATCGAGGAATCCCAATGCCAGTTTGGCATTTCCGGGATCCTTGTCGAGCGCTTCAGGCAGCCCATGAGCTGCCGCCAGTTCCAGCACACCCTCGCTTCCGCCGTTGCTGTGCGCAAGAAACACGGCAACGCGCGCCACCAGCAGCGTCCGCGGCAGTTGCTCCACAATTGACTTCAGCAGCGCCTGCAAGTTGGTCTCTGAGCTCAGCCCGCGGCCAAACTCCACCAGCGCCTTGCGATAGTCGTAGCGGTGCCGGTCGAACGCCTTGTCAACCCATCCCTGGATTCTGCGTTTGAGTGGATCGAAGATGGCCGCGGTGACCAGGATTGTGAGCACCAGCGCCCATTCGCGAACCGCCTCGGGCAATGCGTTGTGCACCAGCACCGAGATAAGCGCGATGGTGCCGAAATAGCCGCCGACAAGCAGGCCCGTGGCCAGCATGTAAGCTACTCCGCGCTTGAAGATCAGGTCGGTATCCATCAGCCGGTAGCGCACGATCGCCCAACTGAAGGTCAAGGGAAGAAATACCAGCGAGAGGCCGGCAATATCGTCGATGAGGTTGTTGCGCAGATCGAAAAGATACAGCACGGCGTAGACAGTGAACGGGACCACCGCGAGCAGTGTTCCGCGCGTGACCCACTTCAGTTGCTGTCGCAGCAGCGGAGTATCCGCGCGCCGGTAGCTGAGCATGAACATGACCGCGGCCAGCACGTAGAAGAGCGCGTCGTAGGCTGTGGCAATCTGGTTCAGCTTGTCGAGCAGCAGCTTGGTGGCCTCGCGGGTATTAATCGACCAGAGCCAAAGGCCAAATAATCCGGCGCCGGGCGCGTACACGACGGGCAGCAGCCAGCGGCGAATCCGCCTGTACCGCTCCTCGGGGAAACTGAGCGCGAAATGCAGGAAGAGAGCGGGCTGCAGCGCCTCGGCCAGTACATTGGTCCAGAAAACCGCCCAATCAAGCCAATCGAATTTGCCCGTGAACTTGAGCGCATACAGCGCAAATGAAACCAGGCAGAACAGATAGAAATGCGTCGACCGGGGCGAGCCCCAGCGGCGAAACAGCACATAGAAGCCAATGACGAGATAAATGAAGCCGATGACCCGTTGACCCATGGCCAGGCTGCGGTCAAGCGGAACCAGCGTTACCTTGACCGGCGTGTCGAGGGGAATGCCCTCGCGGGTGATGGAGTAGCTGACCTGTTCGTAGGGACCGGTGCGGTAAAGTTCATGCTCAAGGTCACTGACCCGTGTAACCAGCCGGTTGTCGACCTCGGTAAGCAGGTCGCCGGGCAGGATTCCGGCGCGCTCACCGGGTCCCGCTGCCAGCACCTTTTGCGCCTGCAGGCCGCCGGCAGCCTCGTGCCACCAGACCCCGTCGTCAGGCTGCTGGAACTGCTGTTGCTGCTGCAGATTGAGCACTGCCAACACGAAAAGCGCAGCCGTGGCTATCGCCAGCAGTATGGCCTGCACCCGGTTGAGCAGACTGGTTTCCATGAGGGGACTTTCTACACTCGAAGAATACTATTGCACGTCGATTGCCATCAGCGGCCGGCGCAAATAATGAACGCCGCGATCCATACTTCCCACATTAATCACAAGATATGGATGGTTTAGGCCGCGAAAGGTCAACCGCGGCGGGCGCGATTCGCCACAAATAATGTTGAAATCAGTAGGCTGATTCCATGGAACCGTAGCCCCTACATGATTCAGTAGATATCTGGCACGAGACAGGTTAGATGCAGGGACTCTCGAAACCGCTCCGGACCCGGGTATCGAACCAGGTTTGTTGCGGTTCAATCATCCACGTAACAGGTACCGCGTGGGCGCTCGCATTCGGGGAGCGGGGACAGCACAAATTCCTCACGGCCCCCTCAAGTCAGCACCGAAAACATGACCTTGTAATTCCTCGCGCATGTCATGTTATTCAGAGTGTATACTTGCGTCGCTCGATAAATGCCGATGCCGTCTCGCCATCTTTAGCAGGACGGTGGGGCCCGTGCTGAAATCGATTTAGCTCTAATTTGAGGATGCCATGACACATAAGAGTTTGGTTGCGGCGGCAGCCGCTGTTTTTGGGCTCGGAATGGTTGTACTGGCCGGCTGCGGCGGTGGCAACAGCGGAGGGGGCGGCAATACTAATCCGCCTTCCATCAGCAGCTTCACGGCCAGCCCGGCTATTGTCACCGACGGGGCCAACGCCCAGCTAACCGGGGTGTTCGCCAATGGCACCGGCGTGATTACGCCGGGCAATACCTCCGCGACCAGCGGAACGGCCGCCTCGGTAACGCCTCCGAATGACGCCACTACTACTTACACCCTCACAGTAACCGGCGCCAGCGGAACGACACCGGCCACTGCGACCACGTCCGTACAGGCAGTGGCCGCGCCCTCCATCACCAGCTTTACCGCCAGTTCCCCCACCATCGACGCAGGCGCAAGCACCAACCTCAACGCGGTCTTTGCTGGCGGGACGGGCGAGGTGACGGCCGCGGGAGGATTCTCCCAGTCGATCATCAGTGGCACCGCGCTCTCAGTGACCCCGACTGCGACAACCACCTACACGCTTACCGTGACAAATGCGGCAACGACGGCAGTGACCCAGACGACGACGGTCACCGTCATTCCCGTTCCCGCCATCTCCAGCCTGACCGCCAATCCGCCTACCATTACGGCCGGCGGCAGTTCCAGCATCACTGCGGTCTTCACCGGCGGCACAGGCGTCATCACGCCGGGCAACATTACCGTCACCAGCGGCACGGCGGTAGCGGTCAGCCCCGCGGCAACAACTCAATACACACTCACGGTGAGCGCCCCCGGCCTAACCAGCGCGACTCAAAACGTCACCGTCACGGTTGTGGCGGCGCCCTCCATCACCAGCTTCACGGCGGCCCCGGCGTCAATTTCATCGGGCAGCAGTTCTCAACTGACCGGCGTCTTCACCGGTGGCACAGGCGTGATTACGGGGGGCGCGTCGCCAGTGAACGCAACCAGCGGCACCGCGGTTTCAGTGAGCCCCACGGCGACAACCACTTACACGCTCACAGTGACCAATGCGGCCAGCACTGCTGTAACCCAGACGGCTACGGTGACGGTGGCTGCGGCTCCTAACGCTACAGTGACGATTGATCCGTCGAGTCCGGGCATCGCGGTGACCAACCAGATTCTGGGCATGAACCTGGCGGCGTGGTATGTGTCGCCGACCAATGCCGCTTCGATCAACACCGCACTCAATCAGGCGGGCATCAAGGCGATTCGCTGGCCGGGTGGCTCATGGTCCGATCAGTACCACTGGGGCTACCAGACCGGCAGCAGCTCGCTGGTGTCGCCGTATATGTGCACTTGCAGTTCCGGCACATCATGCACCGCGAACGACACCAGCGGCTGGGCGGGCAACCAGACATTTGCACAGTTTGCGAGCCTGATTCCGGAGGCTGGCCCGTTTGACCTCGCCCTTACCGCCGACTACGGCACCAATGAGGCTTGCAGCGCGGGCGGCGATCCCGCCGAAGCTGCGGCATGGGCAGCGGCGTCGGTCACTGACGGCATTACTCCAAGCCACATGACGGTGGGCAACGAGGAGTACGGGAGCTGGGAGACCGACCTGCACACGAAGCCCAACGATCCCACCACGTACGCCAATGCCGTAATTGGATCGAGCGGCTACTACGATCTGATCAAAGCGGCCAGCCCCAACACCAAGGTAGGCGTGGTGGTTGACGCCCAAAGCAACTGCTGCGTGGCGGATTGGGATTCCACAGTTCTGAGCAACGCCAAGGGCTTTTACGACTTCGTTGAATTCCACTTCTACCCGCAAAACCCTGGCGGCGAAAGCGACACGTACATCATCAGCCAGGCTCCGGCGGTGTTCACGCAGAACATCAACACCCTGAAGAGCGAACTGCAAACTGCCGGTGAAACGGGCACGCCGATCTACGTGGGCGAGATGGGCTCGGTGTCTTCGAACCCCGGCAAGCAAAGCCTTTCAATCACGCAGGGTCTCTTTGCCGGCCAGTTGCTGGGCGAGATGATGAACGACGGCGTAGCCCGGTCCACCTGGTGGATCGGCTTCGGCAACTGCAACGGGACCGCCGGCAATGACGACAGCTCGCTTTATGGCTGGCAGGACTACGGCGCGTACAACGTCTTCTCCGATGGACCCACAGTAGATCCCACCTGCCCGGACTCCGGCGCCGTGGGCACCATGAACCCCACCGCGGAGGCTTACAACCTCTTCCAGAACGTGGCAGTGGCAGGCGAGCACGTGTTGACGCCATCGGTTAGCGGCGACACGACCGACGTTCATGCCTACGCCGCCACGGCCACGCACATTGACGGCACGGGCCTGGCGCTGGTTATCTTCAACCTGAATGAGACAACCAGCAAGACTGTGGAGGTTACCGTGACTGGCGAAGGCGCTTCGCCCGGCGTCACAGTGATGACGTACGACAAGGAGATGTACGACTACACAAACACGAGCTGCCAGTCGGATCCAACCTGCACCTACGACCCGACGCACAACTACTCAACGGCCCAGTGGGTGAACCCCACCTCGACAAACATGGGCTCGCAGTCGCTGCCACTGACGCTCACACTTGCGCCGTGGAGCATAAATGTAGTGCTGATCCAGTAAATGGCAGTCCTGCCTGATGGAGCGCGGCCCCGGGGCCGCGCTTCATCCAGCGGGCAGATTCAACTTCCCCTCAGGCACTGACTGAGGATGAAATGAAACACCGTATTTTTTGGGCAACAACTGCTGCGTGTTTTGGCTTTGGAGTTATTACTCTCACCGGCTGCGGAAGCGGAGCCGGCAACGGCGGCAATAATAACCCTCCGCCCCAGATCGCCAGCTTTACAGCCAGTCCGGCCACCATCACCAGCGGAACCAGCGCCGAGCTCACGGCTGTCTTTGCTAACGGCACAGGCATCATCACACCGGGCAATATCGCGGCCGTCAGCGGTGTTGCCATTGCGGTGAGCCCGGCCGCGAACACTACTTACACGCTCACTGTTACCGGCGCGGGCAGCACCACGGCAACGCAAACGTCTACCGTCACCGTGGTCGCTGCGCCCGTGATCAGCAGCTTTACCGCAAGCCCCGGCATCATTGCGGCCGGCGGCGTTTCAAATTTGACTGCGACGTTCACCGGCGGTACGGGCCTTGTTGCCCCGGGCGACATCGCGGTAACCAGCGGCTCGGCTGTACCGGTGACGCCGGCCAGCTTCACAACGTACACGCTCACCGTTACAAACGCAGCGAACACCGTGGCAAGCCAGACGGCGACGGTGACGCTCGAGAGTTCGGTGGCCGTCGATCCCACCAACCCCGGAATCGCCGTGACCGATCAATTGCTCGGCATGAACATGGGCGCCTGGTTCGACAACGTGAACTACGCTGACGCCATCAATACTTCTTTCGGACAGGCCGGCATCAAGGCAATCCGTTATCCGGGCGGCTCGTTTTCAGACCAGTACCATTGGGGCGAGGGCGGCGTGGCGCCCTATTCGTGCCAGACTCAATCTCCCGTGACAGGGGGCTACGGGGGCCCGGACACGTTTTCGCAATATGCGGCTTCAATCGTGCAGGCGGGCGGATACGACCTTGCGCTTACGGCCAACTACGGCTCCGACGAGACATGCACTGAGGGAGGCCAGCCCAGCGAGGCTGCCGCCTGGGCGGCTGCGGCACTTACTGAAGGCATCATCGTGAGCCACATGACTGTCGGCAATGAGGAGTACGGGAGCTGGGAGACTGACCTTCATCCCAAGCCGAACGATCCAGCGACTTATGCCGCGGCGGTAACAGGTTCCACTGGCTACTACGACGCCATCAAGGCGGCCAGCCCCAATACTCTTGTGGGAATCGTGGCGGACGCCGACAATACGCCCGGCGGCTGGGACGATACGGTCATGTCCGGCGCGCGGGGATATTACGACTTTGTCGAGTTCCACTATTACCCAGAGGCGCCCGGCCAGGAAAACGACATCTTTCTCACGCAGCAGGCAGCGCAGGGACTGACGGCGAATATCAACATTGTTAAACAGGAGCTGGCCAATGCCGGCCAGCCGGACACTCCCATATATGTGGGCGAGATGGGCTCGGTCTACTCGAATCCGGGAAAGCAAAGCATGTCGATTACCCAGGGCCTGTATGCCGGCCAGATGCTGGGCGAGATGATGAATGACGGCGTAAGCCGCGCAAGCTGGTGGGTGGACTTTGATAACTGCGACGGCCAGACCGGGAACATCAGCAGCTCGCTCTACGGATGGCAGGACTGGGGCGCTTACAACGTCTTTTCCGACGGCCCCAATCTCGATCCCGCCTGCCCCGGCTTTGGGCCGATAGGCACGCTTTCGACCACCGCGCGCGCCTATGAGCTCTTCAGCAACGTGGCCGTGAACGGCGAGCACGTGCTGACTCCACAGGTGGCGGGCGATGCAACCAACGTTCGCGCATATGCTGCCACCCACCTGGGCGGCACCGCGCTGGTACTGTTCAACCTGAATAATGTTGGGCCCATGCCGGTGACGGTCGACGTGAACGGTGAGAGCTCGTCGCCGGATGTGAAAGTGATCACCTACGACAAGGCAATCTACGACCAGACCAACAGCACGACTCCGGTATGGGCTGACGCGACCACCACCGATTTGGGGCCGCAGCCGCTTCCGTTGAATCTGACGCTCACGCCGTGGAGCATGAACGTGGTGCTGATCAAGTAAACACCTCTTCGCATCTTCACTCTCTCACTGGGTCTCTTGTTCCCTAGCTCCCTTGCTCCCTTGTAGACTTCACTCATGGTCTTCACCAAACGGTTGCGCGATGGCGTTCGCCGCGGCGAGATTACATGCTCGGTGCGGATCTGGCAGAGCGCGCGCGTGAAGGTGGGCCACCGTTATCGCATGGACGAAGGCGAGATCGAAGTGGACTCGATTGAGCCGATCGGCCTGCCCGACATTACGCCGGAGCTGGCGAGGGAGTCGGGATTTCTGGGAGTGCTGGATCTGCTGAAGGTGGCCAAGCACGGCCGCGGCGAAAAGATTTACCTGGTGCGGTTCCACTACATTGCGCCGAAGCGGGGGAAGAGCAAAGCCTGAGTGAGTTTGCGGTTTGAAGAGACTGCGAAAAAACTCATTGAAAAAACAATTTCGCGAGGGTCAATCCCGCGGGGGCTAACCTGCATTTCTCACGTCAGCGCGAGAGACGAGGATTCGTGGGTTGGCAGCCCACCGGAGGGTTTGGAAACCCTCCGTACAGCCGGTCAGGGGACCGGCGGTACAGATTTGGCCTGCGGTACAAATTTTGGTGAGCTGTGAGAAATGTGGGCTGAAGCCCTCATTCATTTTGGGAGCTTTATCGGCACGAGTAAAACTCGTGCCCTGATACAAAGCTCGGTTGGCCTGTGTCCTGGCGAATATTTCCGCAACTTGTGGAGACCGGCGCTGCTTCCTATTCCCTACTCTCTACTCCCTACTCCCTATTCCCTATTCCCTGGTCCGTGTTCTTACGCTCGCAGCCAGTACGGCTTGGGCACTACCGCGTTCAGCGATGCAAACTCGTCGTCGCTGAGCTTGAACGCCGCCGCGCTCACGTTCTCCTCGAGGTGCTTCACCGAGCCGGTTCCGGAAATCGGCAACACCAACGGCGAGCGTCGCAGCAGCCACGCCAGCGATACCACAGCCGTAGTTGTGCCGCGATGCTGCGCGATCTTCTCCACTGCTGCATTGGCCTGGCGTCCCTGCGCCATGGGGCCCCAGGGCAAAAACGCAATTCCCTGCTCGGTGCAATAGTCCACCACGAAATCCCATTCGCGGTCGCTGAAGCTGTAACGGTTCTGGACGCTCACGATAGGCACAATCTTCTGCGCACGCTTGACGTATTCGAGCGCCACGTTCGAAAGGCCCACGTGACGAACCTTGCCCTGTTCTTGCAGCTTCGCGATCGCCTCCATCGAGGCATCGAATGAAACGGCAGGATCGGGCACATGGAGCTGGTACACGTCGATGCGCTCGAGGCGCAACCTTTTCAAGCTGCCCTCAATGGCCTTGGCAATGTGCTCGGGGCTGGCATTGTGAGCCCACACGCCGGGTCCGGGCCGCGTCCATCCAACCTTGGTGGCAACAACAACGCCATTTGAGTAAGGCGCAAGCGCCTCGGCGATCAGTTCTTCACTCACGTCGGGCCCGTAGGAGTCGGCGGTGTCAATAAAATTCACGCCCAGTTCCACGGCACGGCGCAATGTGGCTAGGGCAGCCGACTTATCCGCCGGAGGACCCCAGATTCCCGGGCCGGTAATGCGCATGGAGCCATAGCCCATGCGGTTTACAGTCAAATCTCCGCCGAGGGTGATGGTGCCAGCCGCGGCGGCAGGCAAGATGTCAATTCCAACCGACATACTGTTCTCCTTCGTTCTTTTGATGGCTGCGGCCGCGATTCGGTGCGAATGCGATCTTCGAATGTGGGACGGGCGAAGAATTGAAGCGCCCGTGTCCAACGGTTGCGGAAAAAAGCTCATCGTGCCCGGCAGGACTCTCGAAAATCATCCCGCAGGGGTTAAAACCCCGCCTCATTTTGCTCCCTTTATCGGCCCGGCTAAAGCCGTGCGCTTGTTACAAGACATGCGGTGGCGAGGGTTTCCGGCTGCCCCTCAAACGGTCACTTCCCAGCCCGGCTCATATGTGCGTCCCCAATAGCTCATTGCTTCGGGATCGTTGATCACATGCGCGGTCTCGGTATCGAGATGCAGCTTGCGATCGACGAACCACGCAATGTTCGAAAGCAGCAGCATGGTGACGCTGACGTTGGCTACCTGAATCGGCGAATGCAGATCCTCGTGCCCCCTGATTGCGGCGATGAAGTTGGCGAAGTGCGCATCGGTCATCGAGTCGCGGCCCACCGTATCAGTTGATGAGGTTTGCGTTCCGACGCGGAATTGATCGATCTGCTTGCCCTTCCAGTCAAAGACGTCGAATCCGTCGCGATCGATCACCACCGTGCCCTTGGTTCCGCAAATCATCGATCCGCGATCGCGCCCGTAAACCTTCATGCCCTGGCAGCTTCGGCCCTCCCAGCTGATGGTCTTGTCGTTGTAGCCGAAGTCGGTAAGGAGCGTGTCGTAGAACTGCCAGTCATCTTTGAATTGATAGCGGCCGCCGGTAGCGGATACGGTCATGGGAAATTCCGCGCCCAGTGCCCAGCGGCAAACATCCACTTCATGGGTGCCGTTGTTGAGTGTCTCCCCGGTCCCGTAGCGGCGCAGCCAGTGCCAGTTATAAGGATGGATGTTGTCTTTGTACTCGCTGCGCGGCGCGGGCCCCTGCCACAGATCCCAGTTGAACGTTGCAGGCACCGGTGCGGGCTTTCCAATCCCCATCGACCCGCGTACGTTCGCGTACCAGGCGCGCGCAAGATACGCGTCGCCGATGTAGCCGGAATGAATCTTGTCGATCATTTTGATGGTGTAATCCGACGAGCGCTGCTGGTCGCCTACCTGCACCTGCTTGCCGTACTTTTTTTGCGCGGCCACAATCAACTCGCCTTCGCGCGGATTCTGGCTGGAGGGCTTTTCGACATATACATGCTTGCCGGCCTTCAGCCCCAGAACCGCCATGGGCGTGTGCCAGTGATCGGGCGTGGCAATAGTGATGGCGTCGACATCTTTTGAAGCCAGCGCATTGCGAAAGTCGCCCTCCGCCTTGGGCGCGTAGCCGAGTTCCTGCTGCGCTTTGTCAGCGAACCTGGCCAGGATCTTGGCATCGGGGTCGCAGACATAGGTGATGCGCGCATCCTTGGAATTGTTCTTGAGCGCATCGAGGTGAGCATACCCGCGCCCATTCAGGCCGTTCACCGCAAAGTTGATGCGATCGTTGGCGCCCAGGATCTGCCCGTAGCTCCTGGCCGTCGATGCCAATGCGGTGCCCGCGGCGCCGGCCGCAAGCTCTCCCAGGAAAGTCCGCCGCGATATCGTTTCATCTCTCATCAAGCAAGGCCCTCGTTTCGGTCCAAATTATATCTGTCGAAGACTCGGCCGTGCCTTGTTGGTGGTGGGTCAGTTTGAAGAGACTTTCGCCCCGGGGCTAAAGCCCGCGAGCGTTTTGCTGGATTTACGTACGGGCTAAAGAGTGTGCCGGTCCCAAGTCAAAAAGACTGTCCGGAAGGACCCGCGGCTAAAGCCGTCTGTATACTGAGCGACTTATTCGGCAGCCTGAAGGCTGCCGCTCCCTCTGAAGTGTCGGCCGAAAGCGTGCCGTGACCGGTTCTCACGCAGACACTAAAGCCCGTACCCTTCAAGCTGGCCCACTACGGTCGGATCCACTGACCGGGCCCATTCGGTCCCGGCCGGCATGCTACGCCGCCTGACCCTTTTGAGGCTGCTGCGTCGAAAAGGGGCGGTACGGCGATTGAGCCGCATTCCGGGCGCATCCGGATGGGTCCGACGGGCGCTCAAGTGCGTCGAAAATAGGGCGGAGGCTGTAAACTTGCGCGATATGCGGGCGTCTACCAAAGTGATGGCAGCCGGCACAGCAATTGAGCCGATGACGGCGCAAACAGCGGAGGAAATTTCCGCACAGGAATTTGCGCGCGTCGTCGAAACTCACCGGCCGCAGATCTTCCGCTTCCTGCTCGCGTCCACGCGCGATGTGGATCTGGCCGAGACGCTCACGCAGGAGTGCTTTCTGAAGGCGCATCGCAACTGGAGCCACTTCCGGGGCGATTCAACCGCAATGACGTGGTTGATGCGGATAGCGATCAACCTGCAGAAAGATCACTGGCGCAATCGCCGCATGCAATTCTGGCGGCAGACCCGGTCGAATGCGGTGGATGTGGACGAGGCCAGCGAATGGCTGCCCAGCGGTGAACGGAGCGCCGAGCAAAAGCTGCTGGCGCGAGAGCAGGTGGGCCATGTGTGGAAGGCAGTCGAGGGTTTGAGCGACAGGCAGAGGACAGTTTTCCTGCTGCGTTACGTGGAGGAGCAGGAACTGAGCGAGATTGCAGCGGCCACGGGCTTGAGCGAGGGAACAGTGAAAGCACACTTATCGCGCGCGCTGGCCAAAGTGCGCACGGAGTTGGGAGGCAGGCGATGAACTGGTTTAAAGCAAGAACGGGAGCGGCGGTTGAGCCTCAACCCGATCGAGAGCTCACAGAGGCGCTGGTCAATTTTCGCCAAAGTGTGCACGCGTGGAGCGAGGCGGAGTTCAATCGCCCGCGCACGGTGCGCGTGGCGACGCACAGCACCTGGCGCCCGGTACTTGCCTGGGCCCTGGGATGCGTGGTGGTTGCCGGCGGAGTGAGCGGCGGTATTTACGATCATCGTCGCATGGTGGTTGAGCGGGAGCAGGCTGCGGCTCGCCTGGCGCATGAGCGTCAACTGGCCGAGCAGCAGAAGGCCCGGGAAGACGAGAGCCTGCTGGCCAATGTCGATAGCGATATTTCGCGCAGCGTTCCGGCGGCCATGGAGCCGCTGGCTCAACTAATGGATGACAACGGCACCAATTAAAACTAGATCGAAACGGTCTTGGAAGGCACAGGAGAAGTGATGAAAGGCAAACTTGCACTACGGTTAGTTTTGGCGTTGGCTGCAATTCCCCTGGCAGGAGGGTTAGGGTTGGGGCAGGCACCGGGGAGCGATCCCGGATTCGGCGAGCATCGGCCGCCGATGGAGAGAGCCTTCCGATTCGAGGGCACGCATGGGCAGTTCTGGAACAATCCCAAGCTTGTTGAGCAGCTCAAATTGAGTGACGATCAGCGCAAGGCAATGGATGCGATATTGCTTGCGCACCGGGAAAAGCTCGCCGACCTGCACGCGGCTGAACAGAAGGCCGAGTTGGAGATGGAGCCGCTGATGAGCGCCGACCAGCCCAATGAAACGGCGGTCCTGGCGCAGATCGACAAGATTGCAGCCACCCGCGCGGAGCTTGAAAAGGCGAACGCGCGTTTCCTGCTCGCGATCCGGGCCAAGCTGACACCCGACCAGTGGAAGCAGGTGCAGGCGTTCCGCGATCACCCGATGCCATCGCGCGGCCAATGGGGTCGAGGCGACCGCGGCCCTGGCGGAAATGGACCGGGCGGAAGCGGGTCGGGCAACGGTTTCCGCCACCACAGGCAGTCGCAACAACCTGACGCGGGTCCGCAGGGTTCGCCGCCTCCCGCGCCGCCGCAGGGCGCTCCGTCGGGCGACGAAGAGTAAGGTTAGCGCAACCTATAAATAGAGTGGGCCGGCAGGACTAAAAACAAACCGGGCCGGCCCGCCCAAGATTAAAGACAGGCTTCACAAGGCAGAGAGCATGCGGTCCCGTAAAAAGGACCGTTGGCGGCATGGGTAAAAACCAGGCCGCCATTTTTTTGGTGTGAGTGCAATCTGGATATCCCTTTGAGCGGGGGGGTGAGAGGTCCGTGGGCAGTTACCATCTGTCTCATTTCACTCCATTACGATGTCGCGATTCAATGCAGTCATTGCATCGCATTGAAACAACCGCTGAATCGTTGCCAGACACTCTGTTTCGCATCGCTCCAAACTGCCCTTGAAAGAGAATCGAAAAAAATGACTAAAGTTCTACCACTCCGCTCCGATGAAAGGTGTGGATGCAGTAAGGCCCCCGCCCAGAAATGGGAACCGGCAAGAAAAGTTGAGCCGCGACGGGCAATCGGCATCCGAAAAGGAGTTGATCCCATGGCCCTCGGAGTTTTGAATAACCTGTCAGCAATTTATGCAGAGAATAATCTGAACAACACGAACAACAGTTTGCAGACGGTACTGCAGCAGTTGTCGTCAGGGTCGCGCATCAACTCCGGCGCCGACGATGCGGCGGGCCTGTCGCTGGTAAACGGGCTCGCCGCCAACTCGGCAGCGCTGACGCAGTCTGAAACCAACTCGACTGAAGGAGTGGGCCTGCTGCAGGTGGCCGACGGCGCTCTCTCGCAGGTCACCAGCCTGCTGAATCGCGCCATTACGCTGGCCACCGAGGCCTCCAACGGCACGCTCAACAGCTCGCAGGAGTCGGCGGCCAACCAGGAGTACCAGTCGATTCTTGCCGAGATTAATAACATCGGCACGACGACGACCTACAACCAGAACCAGGTGTTCACGGGGAACCAGGCCGGCCTGGCCATATACACCGGTGACTCGTCCTCGACTGGCGCGTCGATCGACAACCTTTACTTCGCGAGCCTTACCTCGGGCAGCGTCGGCGACTCCGGCGGCAAGGTACAGCAGAACGACACGGGCGAGTTCCTTGATCTATCGGCGGACACCGTCGACCCGATTACCGGAAATCCAGACTTGACCACGGCTGCCACTCCAAGCGACGCACTTACTCTGGGTAGCGCACTCACCTTCACCATCACCGCCCCGAACAACACGACCAGTTCCTTTGCCACGACGTCGCTCACGGTGAGCGCACTCATTCAGGAAATCAATGCGGACGATATACCGGGCGTTACGGCGAGCTTTACCACTGCAGCCGCGGCTGGCACCGACATCGCCGCCGGAGTTCCGGTAACGGCAGCAGGCGATACCGGCATACTGATCACCAACACCAACGCCAGCGCCACCTTTACGAATGGAGTTACGGAGGCCGTGAGCGGAGCGGGCGCAATGTACGCCAGCACCAGGGCCCCGGAGACCATTGAATACGTGACGGCTGCCGGCGGCGATTCGAGTGCGAACCTTGCCGACACCCTGCTCGACGACCAGGGCGACGCGCAGAACGCGGAGTCGGTACTGAACAATGCGATCAGCTACGTGGCGGCGCAGGATGGCTACGTCGGGGCGCAAATCAATACGCTGAACGCCATCAGCCAGGTGATGAGCACGCAGCAGGAGAACATTGTTTCGGCGCAAAACGCTTTGCAGGCCACGGACTACGCATCGGCCACTTCAAACATGTCGAAGTACGAGATTCTGAGCCAGACCGGCATTGCGGCACTGGCGCAAGCCAACAGCGTTCAGCAGGAAGTGACCAAGCTGCTGCAGTGAGCGGCGGGCAGTGAATACCGAAAGAGTTTAGCAAGACTGCAACATTTCAAGAAAACCCAGGGACAGGGCGGCGGCAAAGTTAAACCTTTGCCGCCCCTTTTTTCTGCAACCCGCTCGCTTCTATTTTGCCGATAAGTGAAGGCTGAGATCTGAAGACGAAGACTGGTTGCATAAATGGCGCCGGATCGATGCCCTCAGGGGCTAAGGTGTGTGTGAGAACTTGGTCCGCGGTCAAAAAGGCTGCCCGGAAGGACCCGGGGCTAAAGCCGTCTCTATACTTAGCGACTTATTCAGGGGCTTGAAGGCCCCTGCTCCCTCCGAAGTGCCGGCCGAAAGCGTGCGGTGACCGGTTCTCATGCAGGGGCTAAAGCCCCAGCGTTTATGGACCATTGCGGAAGTCAGGGCTAAAGCCCTGACCTACCTGCCCTTGCCTACCTGCCCTTACCTACCTGCCCTTACCTATTAATCGTGCTCTGACACAAAGCCATTTATGCAACCAGCTC
>CAZGUD010000014.1:0-38228 GCA_964528915.1 uncultured Occallatibacter sp. | reverse complement strand
TAGCTCTAGCTCTAGCTCTAGCTCTAGCTCTAGCTCTAGCTCTAGCTCTAGCTCTAGCTCTTTTCCGCCTCAAGCAACCGCCGCTTACGCTCGACTCCCCAGCGATAGCCGGTAAGCGAGCCGTTGACGCCCACCACGCGATGGCAAGGCACGACCACAGAAACGCGATTGAGCGCGCAGGCGCGGGCAACGGCGCGGGTGGCGTTGGGCTGTCCCATCTCGCGGGCAAGCTGGCTATAGGTCCGCGTTTCGCCGCGGGGAATCTGGCGCAGGGCCTGCCACACACGAAGCTGGAAAACGGTCCCGCGCAGGTCCAGCCGTTCGCCGGAGCCTCCTGCAAAGAGGTCAGAGCCTGCGCGGACCGATTGCAGAGCCGCATCAACCAGGCGAGATAGCGAAGCATCGCGGCGCAGTTCTGCCTCGGGGAATTCGGCGCGCAGCGTGGCTTCAGCCTCAGCCTTGGTGCCTGCGAGGGCGAGCCAGCACAGGCCGCGTCCGGTGGCGCCCACAATCATCCATCCGAAGGGCGACTGAGCTGCGGCGTAACCGATCTGCTCGCCGCGGCCGCCATCGCGAAAACGCGCGGGCGTCATGCCCAGCGATGAGCCATCGTAGGCGCGGCTCGACGAGCCAAAGCCGGCGGCGTAAATTGCGTCGGTCACCGAACTGCCGCTCTTGAGCGCTCCGCGCATTGAGTTGGCACGCAACGCGCGCTGATACTGGAGCGGGCTGGCTCCCATTTCGCGCTTGAACAGCCGCTGCACGGTGAACGGGCTCATGCCGGAAATGCGGCCAAGTTCGTCGAGCTTTACCGGCCGATCGAGATTGCGCTCGATATGCGCGCGGAGTTTGTGGACGATTTGACCCGCGGAAACCGAACTCTCAACCGAAGTGGGCGAGCACTTTTTGCAGGGACGAAAGCCGGCGGCCTGCGCCTGCTGCGCGGTGCGGAAAAAGCGTGCATTGGCGCGCAGCGGTCTGCGGCTCGCACACCAGGGCAGGCAAAAAACGCCGGTCGTGGTGACAGCGTAGAAGAACCTGGCGTCCCGGTCGCGCGCCAGCACCTGGCGCCAAGCGGTCTCTTCCCACGCGGTGTCTTCATTGACAGGCGCATTGGCGGCTAAGAGCGAGTGCGTTGCGCGGTTCGATTCGGTCATCGGAGTCATGTGCAGATCAAAATTGGCGGTGATGAGTTGTGCGCTCGTGTTCATGAGAATGATATTCGCCTGAAGCGGGGTTTGGCTGCACTCCGAATCTTGCGCGTAATTCGGGCGGCAGCGAATATCACCGGCGATCAGGCGCGACTGGCGGGCGCTGCGGTTGTTCACTCCCCGCGGGCGCCCGGGAGTGTATCCTTTTTCTGCACCAGGAACTGCCCCGATTTTTGCGCCTGGTTTCCCAGGGCGCCAGTCCTCAACTCACAAACCCCCGCAGGTGCCTCCATGTTTCCAAAGCCTCTCTCGCTAGCGCTACTCATCGCATCCGTTCCGCTCGCCGCCCTCGCCCAACCGCAGCCGCAGCCCAGCGGCCCGTACCACGTTCAGAAGATCCAGCTCACCGGGGGCGATGGAGGATTCGATTACGTAACTGCCGATCCCGACGGCCGCAATCTTTACGTTGCGCGCTCCGGCCCCTCAGGCCATATCGGAGTCTACAATCTCGACACGCTCGCGCAGGTGGGCGATATTCCGGGCGTCAGCGCGCACGGCGCCGCGGTTGATATAGCCACGGGGCACGGATTTGCGACCTCGAAGCCGATAACGATGTTCGACGCCAAGACCTTCGCAGCGATTAAGAAGATCGAAGTTCAAGGCAATCCCGACGGCTATTTGAACGATGCCTACAATCACCGCTTTTATGTATTGAGCCACTCGGCGCCGAACCTTACGGTAATCGACGACAAGGACGGCTCGATTCTGGGAACGATTGATATAGGCGGCGCGCCCGAGCAGGCGGCGGCCGACGGCCATGGCAAAATCTACGTGGATATTGTGGACAAGGCGGCCATCGCGGTGATCGATGCGGACGCGATGAAGATGATCGGGAAATACGATCTCTCGAGCCGCGGATCGGGCTGCGCGGGCCTCGCGCTCGATGCCAAAAACAGCATCCTGTTCGCTGCCTGCCGCGAAAAGAACAACATGGTGATTCTCTCGGCTACCGATGGGCACATCATTACCGACTTGCCCATCGGCGTGGGTTGCGACGGCGCATCGTTCAATCCCGCAACCATGGAAGCCCTCACGTCGCAGGGTGACGGCACGCTCACGGTGGTGAAAGAGAACTCGCCCAGCGATTTTGCCGTTGAGCAGACCGTGCTGACGCCAGCGCGCGCCAAAACCCACACGCTCGACACCAAGACCGGGAATGTTTACCTGATCACGGCTGAATTTGGCCCCACGCCGCCCGACGCCGCACCCGCCGCCGTCAGCCCCGCGCCGGGTGGTCCACCGGCCCAGGGCGGCCCTCCACCGGCTTGGCGGCGCAATTTCGCGCCGATGATCCCGCATTCTTTCCAGATTGTTGTGGTAGGCAAGGAACCCTGAACACCGGCGCGAGGCGGATCGCTCCAGATTCAGCACCAAGACCTCAGGTGACGAATCCGGAGCGGCCCCGTCCGCATTCAGTCGCCAACAGGCTGCCAAAGCTCGACGCGATTTCCTTCCGGATCGGTGATCCAGCCAAACTTTCCGAAGTCATAGCTTTCGCGTTTTGGATCGACGGTGACACCTTCGCCTATCAGACGGTCCAGCACACCGTCCAGGTCGTCCACCTGGAGATTGATCATTGCTTTCTGCGCCGGAGGGAAGTATGCATTGTCTTGTTTGAAAAGAGCGAAGACGACCTGAGTGTGTTGCGTTGGGGCAGGAAACGCGAAAGATCCTTCGGACTTCACCAGACCGAGATGCCGCTCGTACCATTGATACAGAGCTTTTGGATCATCCGCTCGCAAAAATATCCCGCCAAAGCCAGTGATTGAAGCCATGGAACCTCCTCATGAGAACCCTTTGACAGTTTAGAAGATGGAAGGCCGTGGCTTGCGCCCCGGCCTTTTGATTTATGTGGGCATGCCCGCGGGAGCGCCGGTGGGTTCGACAGGGGCTCTGCGGCGGAGGATGGCAGCGGAGATGAGAGTCATGATAAGGCCGACCGGCAGGGGCTCCATGAAGGTGTAGGCCATGTTGACGAAGGGGTTCTGGTAGAGCTGCTGAGAGCGCTGGATGGCAGCGACCCGCGCGGCGGTGGTGGCGGGGTCAAGCCCGGAGGACTGGACCTTGTGAATCTGCGCGGCGAAGTAGCCGTCCATGAAGTGGGGCATGAAGTTGAAGTAGAGGACCTCCCACGTGGCGACGTAGCAGACGGTGGTGATGAGGGCGATCAGGATGCCGCAGGCGAAGGCGCGGCCGAAGGAGATTTGGCCGGCGAGGGTGTTGTCGCGGTAGCTGCGGATGCCGAAGTAGACCAGCAGGAACGACGCCACCATCATGGTGTAGCCGAGAAGCATGCTGTGCCCGGCGCCGATCTTGTTGGCAAAGAGCATCGCGCTGTCCATAAGGACGGAGATCATGACCCCCGCGATAAGGCCGAAGGTGAGGACGGTTTTCTTCATGGCTGGCTCCTGATTCGAGTGAGGTCCGAGTGACGATGGAGTCACAATGCGGTGTAACCGGGCCGGATGTCGTCATCCTTTCGGGTGATTTTACCGCGCGGCGTAAAAAATCATCCCTTCAGGTGACGGTTTCCAGCGCTCTGCCCTGAAGTCCGCGTTAATTATGCACTGACAATTCGGGAGGATCGCTCTACGGAATAAGCCCAAGCTCTTTGCCTAACTGCACGGCCTGCGTTCTGCGCCTGGCTCCGAGCTTGTCGAAGGCGCGGGCACAGTGTGTCTTGACGGTGTTTTCAGAGACGAAAAGCTGCGTGGCGATCTCGCGATTGCTGAAGCCGCGGGCTACCAGGGTGAGGATTTCGAGCTCACGTGCCGTGATGCCGAGGGTCTGCTGGCGGGCCGAATTGGGGGTGAAGGGGGCCGCTGATTCCGCCGGGACAAACACTTCCTTCACCACGACCGTTTCCCGAATAGTTTCGCGACGGCGCGTGATCCTGAGCCCAAGCCAGATGCCGAAGGTCGCGAACAGGATGGCGATGAGCGCACCGTACAGCTCGACGGAATGCTCGATGATGACGAAGCGGTATTCGGTGAATTGGAGGGTAGCGATAAGCAGGCCGCCGACCAGACCGAAGATGAGGACGTGGCGAAGCATAGATTAGATCTGGAAACTCAAGGGTCTACCACCATTTTGCAGGGGCGCAGGGGGAGTTCGGAAGCGAATTCTGCCGGACAATGTGCAGCACCCCGGGCCTGCTCACCCCGAAAGTCTGGCGCGTAGGACAGCTTCGGCGCGAGCCAGGTCCTCTTCAGTATCCACGCCAATTGTGTCGCGCGGCGCATTTGCGACATATATATCGATCCCGTTTTCGAGCAGCCGAAGTTGTTCGAGCCGCTCCAGTCGTTCGAGCCAACCCGGCGGCAGCGCCGCAAACTGCTCCAACGCGGCCTTGCGGTAAGCGTAAATGCCCAGATGCTTGCGATACCCGGCGGCGCCTTCCGCGTCGCGATCAAAGGGGATCGTCGCGCGCGAAAAGTAGAGTGCACGGCCATCGAGCGCCGTGACCACCTTCACCGCGTTGGGATTCTGAATCTCCTCTGGCGGGCAACGGACGGCCAAAGTGGATACCTGCACCTCAGGCCGATCGAAGAGATTGAGCAAGGGGGGAAAGAAATCGGGTGTGAGCATCGGTTCGTCGCCCTGGATATTGACGTAGATGTCGGCGTCGACTTTGCGCGCAACCTCGCGTACCCGGTCGCTGCCGCTGGCGCAGTCCGGCGAGGTGATAACGAACGGGATTTCGCGGCTTTTGCAGGCTTCGGCAACCTGGTCGGAGTCGGTGGCAACCAGTACCGGGTCCATCAGGCCGCTGTCGCGCGTGGCGCGCCACACCCACTCCACCATGGGGCGCCCGGCAATCTGGCGCAACACCTTGCGCGCCAGCCGCGTGGAGGCCAGCCGCGCCGGAATGACTGCTGCGATTCGCATGGTGCTCATGCAGGCGAGTTTACAAGAGTGGGCCAGGCCCACTCACACTGAGCCGTTGAGGGCAGGGGAGTTTGACCGCACATTCATTGGTCCGTATCATCGATATTGGTGCGTTTTTGCGGCGCGCTGCCTCCCGGCGGAGTAGCTCAGATGGTTAGAGCGTGGGATTCATAACCCCAAGGTCGACGGTTCGATCCCGTCCTCCGCCACCATTTAATCTCAAAGGTTGCCCATTTTCAGGGTCCTTCGCCGCCCAGGCGACTCAGGATTTCGCCTGCGGGCTCCCGCTGCGCTGACGCCCGCAAAACGGCTCAAGTTCGATCCCGTCCTCCGCCACCATTTAATCTCAAAGGTTGCCCATTTTCAGGGTCCTTCGCCGCCCAGGCGACTCAGGATTTCGCCTGCGGGCTCCCGCTACGCTCACGCCCGCAAAACGGCTCAAGTTCGATCCCGTCCTCCGCCACCGGCTAGAGTCAGCAAAGCAAAAGACTTAGGTAAGCGCCGAGGCCTGAGGAACGCATCTTGCTGCTCGGACCGCAATTTTACAGGCAGCGCGCTGTGGGGAACGTGACCGACACATTTTCAATCTGTGCGGAGCTATAGAGACTGCTGGAGCCCGTGCCGGCACTGAATCCGAAATAGTACGAAGTGCCAGAGGTGAATCCGGGCAGAGTCACGTTCTGCAGGTTCGGGATGTTAACCGGAATGCCACCGCCGCTGGGAGTAATTGCGACGCTCATCTGTCCGCTCGAGAACTCGATTGTTGCGGTTCGCCAAGTTCCATCGCCGATGTCGCCGACCGCCGTATAGAGGTCGCCGCTGCTGGCGATGGGGGTTGAAACTCCGGCGTTGGTCGAGCATGGGCTCAACTGGTAGATACCTGCATAATTGCTGTCCCCCGGAGTGCACGGACCGCTATCGAAGATATTCAGCCCCATGCCATATCCGGTGAGTCCGAGGTCGCCCAGTCCACTGTATGCCTGGCCCACAGCGGAGGGGCCGTTAGTCTCAAGCATGAATGCCAGTCCGTCGGCGCGGCCATTGGAGACATTGAACAAGAAGTCGAAGGACACTGTGAATGTATCGACCGTGATGGGGTTTTGGTAGATGACGGTTCCCGCCTCGGGGGTGGATGATGAGTCGACTAGCGTGGCGGTATTCGCGGTCGAATCGTAGTAGGCGTTTCCATTGAAGTCCCAGCCGGTTGTCTGAGTGCCGGTGAAGGCCGACAAGCTCGTTCCGGAGATGCCGCTCGAGCAGGAAAGGGGCGTGGACTCGGTAAAGGTGTACTCCGACCTCTGCCAGGCGCCATCGATGAGCTGATAGAAGGTGGCATACACAGTCACGCCGTTGGACGGAATGCTGACTGTGGCCGTGGTTGCAGTGGTGTCGGGGGTGTGGAATAAGTCGGTAGAGCCAAAGCCCGACGTTCCGAGCTGCAGCATGTACCTCGCCGGTCCTGCACCGTTGCTCCAGGTAAAGGTCTGGCTGGTCGCAAGGACGCCTGACGAAGGCGAAAGCGTGGCCAGGGTCGGAGTGCCCGGCTCGGTGAAGGTGTAAGCCGTGCTCTGCCATGCACCACTGATGAGTTGTTTAAGTGTGGCAAACACGGTCACGCCATAGCTGGGGATCGTGACGTTTGCCGATGTCCTGGTGGTCGCGCCGGAGTTGTACAGGTCGCTTGAATCTGGCCCACTGGTTCCCAGCAGCAACTGGTATTGCGAGGGTCCTGCGCCGTTGCTCCAGGTGAAGGCCTGGCTAGTAGAAAGCAACCCTGAGGATGGCGAAAGCGTGGCCTGTGTGGGTGAACCCGGCTCGGTGAATGTGTACTCCGACTTCTGCCATGTGTCATTAATAAGTTGATAGAAAGCGGCATAAACAGTTACGCCGTTGGACGGAATGCTGACTGTGACTGTGGTCGCGGTGGTGTCGGGCGTGCTGAGAATGTCAGTAGAGCCAAAGCCCGAGGTTCCAAGCTGCAACTGGTACCTCGCCGGTCCTGCTCCGTTGCTCCAGGTGAAGGTCTGGGTGTCTGAAAGCATGCCTGACGATGGCGTGAGCGTTGCCGGCGTCGGGGTGCCCGGCTCAATAAAGGTGTACTCCGACTTCTGCCAGGCGCCATTGATGAGTTGGTAGAAGGTGGCATACACATTCACGCCGTTGGAGGGAATACTGACTGTGACTGTGGTCGCGGTGGTGTCCGGGGTGCTGAGAATGTCAGTAGAGCCAAAGCCTGCGGTTCCAAGCTGCAACTGGTACTTTGACGGACCTGCACCATTGTTCCAGGTGAAGGTCTGGCTAGCCGAAAGCGTGCCTGACGAAGGCGAAAGCGTGGCCGGGGTGGGAGTACCAAGCTCGACGAACGTGTAAGCGGTGCTCTGCCACACACCATTGATGAGTTGTTTCAATGTGGCAAATACGGTCACACCATAGCTGGGAATCGCGACCGTTGCAGATGTCCTGGTAGTAGCGCCGGAGCTGTACAGGTCACTTGAATCTGGACCACTTGTACCCAGCAGCAACTGGTATTGCGACGGGCCGATGCCGTTGTTCCAGGTGAAAGTCTGGCTCGCCGCCAAGGTCCCAGACGATGGCGAGAGTGTGGCCGGAGTCGGCGAACCCGGCTCGATGAACGTGTACTCCGACTTCTGCCAGGCGCCGTCGATGAGCTGATAGAAGGTGGCATACACATTCACGCCGTTGGATGGAATGGTCACTGACGCGGTGGTTGCAGTGGTGTCCGGGGTGCTGAGTATGTCAGTTGAGCCAAAGCCCGAGGTTCCAAGTTGCAACTGATACCTCGCCGGTCCGGCACCGTTGCTCCAGGTAAAGGTCTGGCCCGTCGAAAGCAAGCCTGACGACGGTGAAAGCGTAGCCGGGGTCGGGGTTCCAAGCTCGGTGAAGGTGTAAGCGCTGCTTTGCCACGTGCCATTGATGAGTTGTCTCAATGTGGCAAAAACGGTCACACCATAGCTGGGAATCGTCACCGTTGCCGATGTGCTGGTGGTCGGGCCCGAGTTGTACAGGTCGCTTGAGACTGGGCCACTGGTTCCCAGCAGCAACTGGTATAGGGTCGGTCCTGCACCGTTGTTCCAGGTGAAGTTCTGGCTAGTCGATAAGGTCCCAGACGATGGAGACAACGTGGCTGGAATCGCCGTTGCTGAGATTCCGGCCGGGGCCTGCGCGTCAATGAGGACGACGGCGTTAAGAGGCATCGATGCGAAGAGGAGGTCATTGCTCGCAGGCGCGGAGATTACCAGGTCATTGAAACTGGCAGCGCCCGCTGACAGAGCCTCTGAGGTCGTACCGCTCAGCAGATTCGCGCTGTCTGTCATGTTCACCGATGCGGAGGCTGCGCCGAATGGCAATGTGCTTTCGGTCAGGCTCACTACGGGCGCCGGCGAGATCACCTGGCCCACGGACACGCTGGCCGGAGGCGGGGTGGTGAAGCTGAGTGCATAGTTGGTTTGCACCGCGCCCGCGTCCACGCAGGTTCCACCTCCAAATAACAAGTAAGTGGAATTTGTATTCGGATAGCCGCGTTGATCGGTGGTCAACGTTATTCCGTAATACGTATATGCGTTTGCCAGGTCCGCCTCCGATCCGCCGCAAATGGCCTGACTTCCGGGATCGGGGAGCATGGTCTGCGTCGGTCCACCGTAGTTGCCAGGCGCGGAAAGATTGGCGTAGGGAGAAGTAATCAGGTTGGGCCCATACTGCATCATTCCGTTGGAATCGGGAGAAGTACCATCGGTAGCGGCATTGGGATCGGTGGTTGTGTTGCCTGAAGCAATGGTGTTTTCCAAATCCGACTCGTCGCCGCTGTCATCGAGCATGGCTCCATAGAAGCCGGAGTTGCCCGTAACAGTGAGGTTGAAGGCGGCGACAAAGCTGTCTGTCGATCCGAAGTCAGCGATTGCGCCAATTCCCGTCCCGGATGTGGAAGAGTTGTTGACGATCGTATCGTAGGCCAGAAACGCATAGCTGTCTCCATACACCACTACTCCACCTGCGTCGGGAATCGGAATTCCACCCCCTCCGGTGGATACGTTGCCTGACAGGGTGCTTCCCTGCACCTGGAATTGACCACCATTGATGCCGAATGCAACGCCGGCCACTGAACCCGTATTGCCGCTGAACGTGCTATCGCTGACCGTAACTTCTCCGCCTTCGTAGGCAACAAGCGCGCCTCCTCCATCGTTGGCGGTATTGTTTAAGAAAGTCGAATTGGTGATACTCACCAGATCTCCCGCGTCAAAAACCGCACCGGTAGCACCACCCTGGTTGCTCGTGAATGTGGTGTTGGTGACCGTAAGCGAGGGAAGCGAGAGCGGAGCGCCACTGCCCGAGCTTTCGGGAAGAACGGATAATTGCGAGGTGAGCAGGGAAGAGTTCCCCGCATGGGCAGAGGCACACCCGGCACATTGAGCACTCGATTGGTGCGCGCTCATAATTCGCACACGACTGGCGAAACCGGCCCGCCCGCCTATGGTGGTTCCATAGAATCCTGGTTTGAGCGTGGCCGTGGAATTCGAAGCTTCGGTGATTGCGGCAGGAGCGCCGTTTTGCTTTGAAGCAAAAGAATGGTTTTTGACGAACTTCGGCGTGCCGGTGCTGGTGTCGCTGAAAATTGCGGCTGAGCTGGGTTCGTAAACGCCTGTCGCAGTGTTGCTTGAGAATGAACCGCCGGTCACCGTCACCTGGCCGGAGTAGTTATAGAGCGCGCCGGCAAGGTCACCATTGTTCCCGGTAAAGTTGCAGTTGGACAGAGTGAAAGTCGGGGCTTCGGAAGAAATGCCTCCGGTGCCGGAATTATCACCTGTAGCTGCGGAGCCGTCGCCGTTAACAATGTTGAGATTGGCGATGGTATCGGGTCCGATAAGCGTGGGGGAATAAGGACTGCCATAAACGAAGAAAACTGCACTGCCGGTGGATGGTGGGGCAGGAGTTGCCCCGCTGACGGTGACAAGATTAACGCTTCCTCCGGAACCGGTTGGTCCGGTGAGCGTGGTATTGGCGCCGATCCCCACAGCGCCAAAGTCATTGCCGGAATTTGTGGGGGCAGAAAGTGTAATCGTAGTCGGCGCATTAAAGACAGTCGGCGAGAAGGTGATGTTGCCGGCGCCAAGATAGTCCGCGGCCCATGCTGCGTCGCGCAGGCTGCAACTGGCGTCGGGCGTGGCTCCGGGGAGGCTCTGATTGGTGCAGTCCGATGATGTGTCCTGGCCGTCGGTAGTGTCGGTGGCCACCGTGACGACGAATGACGGCATCGGTCCAATTTGAATTCCAGTTTCCGAAGCGCTCGGGAGCGATCCCGAAGTCACGGTGATGCTCTGCGGGCCTTGCGTATTGAAGACGACCGAATAAGATACAACGCCAAGGTAATAAGAGGAGAACTGAGTGACTGTGGCAGCGCTGTCTGAGGTTGTTACCGTGACAGGGCCCAAGAAGTTCTCGAGCACATTGCCGTATTGGTCAACTTCATCGACCGAGATCTGGGCCGTTGCACCTGCGTACCAGGTAGTCGGATAGCCGCTGACTGCAAGTTGTGACCCAATATTCGGCGAGACGACAATATTGCTGGATGTTGCGGAGGGTATGGGCTGGTTGCTGGTGGCCGAGATATTCAGGGTTTCAGCTTTGTCGTAGGACAATCCGGAAAAGGTGGCGACGCCGTTCGACACGGTGACCGTGAGAGAGGCGCCCTGCAATGCGGCTGTGCCCAGGGACCCACGGGCTGCTGTTACCGTGTCTGTGCTATCGCTGGTTTCCACATTGCCGTACTGGTCCTCAATGGCAACGACCGGCTGTGTGGCGAAGGCAACACCGGCTGTGGCCGTGGACGAGGGCATGGTCTTGAAAACCACCTGTGTTGCTGTTCCGGGGCTGACATAAATGTTGCTGGATGTTCCCGTGATCGATCCGGTCACAGTGTCGGTGGCTGTCACGGTCTGGGCGCCCGCAGTCACCAGCGTTACGCTGTTGGTAAAGGTGTGAACGCCGTTGTCCGCAGACACGAACGTGTAATTGCCCGGTATCGATGACGCTGCGCCATTGTCGGACTCGGTGAAGGAAACGGTGCCCGTGTAGCCGGTGGCTGTGTTGTTGCCGGCGTCAAGCGCGGTAACGGTGATGGAGAACGGTGTACCCGCCGTGGCTGCGGGGGGCGCGCTGACCGAGAAGTGCGTGGCCGAGCCGCCGACGTTGTACGTGTTGCTCTGCACCGGGCCCAGCGTGTTGGAGCCGACAACTGTGATAGCGCTTGTGACCAGGTCAATTCCGCTGGCCGACGTGCTGGAGTCAAGGCTCGAGAATGTGGCCAGAAACGGGCTCGTCGAGCTGGTGGTAGCGCTGAACGGGCTACCGGCATAGGTCCCGCCACTGGGAGTGACCGTCACCTGGATGCCGCCCACCGCGTCGGTATTGTTGCTGCTTAAGAGCGTGTCGGTCTCCAGTACTTCGACAGTCGGCGAGGGCGAAATGTTGCTATTTGTCGCCGTATCGGTCGGCTGCTGCACAAATGCCGCACTGGTGTAGTTGGTCTGCACCGCACCCGCATCTACGCAGGGGCTGCCTGACGAGTAGCCCGTGTAGGTGGTGTTGGTATTCGGGTAGCCTCGTTCGTCAGTCGTTGTTCCGGAGGGAATATTGCTGGAAAGCCCCGCGCAGATGGCGGGGCTGCCAGGCAGCGGAATCATGGTCGGCACCGTCGCGCCGATGCCGTTCAACTGCAGCGGGCTGAGGGTGATGTTGGCACCGTTGCCGCCCACCAGACTGTTGGTGCTGTTCGTTTCGCCGCCGATCACGTTGCCGGTGCCGGAGTAGAAATCGACGTTGGGGTGGGTCCCTGCCGCGGTGTTCCCGGACACGATGCTGTTGGTCAGCGTCAGCGAGCCGGTGTCGTAGATGCCGCCCGAGTCGAAGCTGGGTTCCGTCTGCATGTTGCCGGCAATGGTGCTGTTGACAATGACTGCGGATCCGCCAAACATAGCGATTCCCCCGCCATGATAGGCGGCCGTGTTACCGTAGACGGTGCTTTCGACTATCTCCAGCGTACCGTCGCTGTACACGCCGCCACCATCGACAACGGAATTTCCAGAGACCGTGCTGTCCACGAGCAGGAGCGAGCCTATGTTATAAATGCCGCCGCCACCACCGCTGAGGGATGCGGCTTCGGAAAGGTTATTGGATACAACGCTCTCGTCGACCGTCAGGCTGCCGGAGTTTTTGATGCCGCCGCCACTGGTGGAGGACCTCCCATTCGAGACGGTCAACCCGTAGAGCAGCACCGTCGCTCCGGAGTTGACGGTAAACACGCTGCCCACGGCCACCGCGCTGCCGCCGGAGACGGTGAGCTGGTTGGCGCCGGGGCCGAGGATATTCGTCTGCCCGCTGAGCGCGGGCAGGGATGTGTTGGTGCCCGTATGCAGGTTGATGGTTCCGGGCGTGGCGACGCTGGTGAGGCTGGATTTGAAGGTGATATCGCCGGGGGTGGTATTGGCCAGGCTGATGGCGTCGCGCAGCGAGCAGGTTGTGCCTATGCCGGTTGTGCACGCGGGGCTGCCATCCGTCACGTCTGTGAGCGTGGTAACTACATACTGATTGGTCTGCACCGCGCCCGCATCTACAAAGCCGGAGGCGCAGGTCGCATCGAGCGCAAAGCCGCGCTGGTCGGTGGATACGCCATTAGGAACATCTGCGGCCAGGCCCGCGCAGATGGCCGCGCTCCCCGGCGCCAGCGCCATCGTCTCCGTCGTCCCGCCGTAATAGCCCAGCGGCAGCAGGTTGGGATTGCCGGTGGTGGAGTTGGTGGGAGTGCAGTTCCCGCAGTCGTCTTCGGAGCCGGCGGCGAGATTGTTATAGAAGACGTTGTAACTGGCCGTGGTTGTCCCCGACCTGTTGTAGATGCCGCCTCCATGAGCCGCGGCGGCGGTATTGCCGGTAAAGATATTGTTGTTCGCCGCCAGTGTGCCCGCGTTAGCGATGCCGCCGCCGCCGTCGACGCCAGTTCCCGTGGCAAAGTTACCGGAGAAGGTGCTGTTGATCACCGTCGACGAGGAGTCGACGACATTCAAAATGCCTCCGCCTGCAACAGCAGAATTGCCGCTGAACGTGCTGTTGGTCACCGTGATTGTGCCCTCGTAATTCACGATGCCGCCGCCTGAAGTGGCGGAATTGTCTCTGAACGCGCTGTTGGCCACCAGGCCCTGGATGGCGTAGATGCCGCCGCCCCCGGCCGAGGCGGAGTTACCGGAAAAGGTGCTGTCCGTCACCGTCATCGAGCCAATGTTATAGATGCCGCCGCCATCGGCCGCTGAATTGCCCGTGAAGGTGCTGTTTTGCACCGTCAGGGAGCCGCTGCTCCAGATGCCGCCGCCGTCGACGAAGGCGGAGTTACCGGAAAAGGTGCTATTGCTCAATGTCAGCGTTCCGGCGTTGGCGATGCCGCCGCCCGAGCCTCTGCCGTCACTTCCATTGGCGATGGTCAGTCCGGAGATGGTCACCGTCGCGCCGGAGCCGATGTTGAACACCTGGTAGGCATTGTTGCCGGAGACCGTGAGCGAGTTTGCGGCGGGGCCCTGGATGGTCACGCTCGCGTTGATCTGCGGCAGGGCGCTGGAGAGTGTGATCGTGCCGGTCACGCTGAATTGAATGGTGCCGCCCGAGCCGGACGCAAGAATAGCGTCGCGCAGCGCGCATGTGCTCGAGTTGCCGCTTTGGCAATTGGTCTGCGCGGTGGTCTGCGATGTGGTTGAGTCGTCGCTCAGCGTATCCACCGTCCAGGTGGATGCCGCGTGCGCCCGGACCCCACCCAGGCACAGCATTGCCGCGGCCGCGAGTAAGGGAAGGCGAAACGCTTTGATCCCGGCGGTGCGGAGGCTGGAACGCAGATTGATGGCAGAAAACAGGGATGCAACACGAAACACCATAGGCATGAGCATGGGAACAGGTCCTCAAATCAGTTCGATCTCTTGCAGAGTTTGAAAACACCCGCCGGGAACTTGCACGCTCGGCGCCGGTGCGACCAGTACGGATCGGGTCGCCCTGGTGTTTTCGCAAATTAATCTGTATCGGCCGATTCGCTGTACAGCAGGCGATACGAACCTTCGTCCCGTGAGAACTTCACGCGGAAGGCATAGGATTTTGGGGTCGTACTGGGGTCGTTCGGACGGCTTGACCTCTTTAGGGGCTGGGTAGGACGCTACCGACCTTCTTTTTGATTGTCAACAAAATTTTCCGGCGACAGCGCGGCCATGGGGTTCTCACTCGCTCGTTATAAACCGCACTTCGGCGCGATTCCTCGCGAGTGACCGCCAAAGCGGAAGTAACCCCCATAAGATGATGGGGTTGCAAGGAGAAAGTGCGTGACATGGAATCATAAAGTACGACCAAGGCTGCAGGGTCCTTCATCGCTATCGTGCCTCAGGATTTAGCCTGAGCGTTTACAACTACGAGTCAATCGTAATTCGACGTCACGGTTGAACTGCGCTTCGTGGCCAAGCCGCCGGGCCACCAGTTCCAATCGCCTGCGACGCGAAGGAGCGCCGGGCCGATCACAATTCGAACCAGTGTCGCGTCAATCAAGACCGCGACCGCCAGAGTAAACCCGATCATTTTGACGACCAGGAAATCTCCGAAAGTGAATGCGGCGAAAACCACGATCATGATGGCGGCAGCGCTGGTAATCAGGCCCGCGGTTCGAGCCAGCCCTTCCGGGATTGCGTCTTCTTCACTCAGCCCGCTCCTCCTGGCTTCGAGAACGCGCGCCACCAGGAACACTTCGTAATCCATGCTGAGTCCGAAGACGATGGCGAAGGCGACAATAGGAACGAGGGGAAATACGCTTCCAGTTCCCCCGGGTACGCCCAGCAAACCGCTCAAGTGTCCGTCCTGGAAAACGAGTACTAATGCTCCGAATGAGGCGGCTACCGAAAACAGGTTCAATACGATGGCCTTTATGGCGGCGAAGAGCGATCGAAATCCGACCATGAGCGCCAGGAATGTTCCCGTCACCACCAGCGACATCGCCGGGACAAAGCGATTGTCGACAATCGTCTGATAATCGGCATTCAGCGCCGGAATTCCGCCAACGAGCAGCGTGGCGCCAGGCACTCCGGTAAGAGCTGTTGCGCCGGTCTTCCTGAGTTCCCTGACCCAGTTAACCTGTTGAAGCAGTGAAACTGAAGTCGCGGGCAGCACCTCAATGAGCGCGGCCCGTCCGTCGCTGCTCAAGAACGTTCGGCGAGTCTCGCGCGAGAGGTCGCCCAGCGCAGACCGATTTCCCGCTGCAATAGTGGTGATAGAAATGACGCGGTCGCAGCGTGGATCGCCGGCGAGCCGCTTTGAGAGGCTATCGATGGCATTCCACCCCGCGTCGGTTTGCGAAATGGAATCGGAGGGCAGTTCGACGACGACGCGCAACGATTCAACAACGCCGTTCCGACCCATTTTCCCAAGGGTGTTCAGGGCATGAACCGATTCGGCAGCCTGCGGCAGCCAATTTCCACGGGGCAGACTGGTATCGAGCCGGGTGGCCTGCCAGGCGAGTAAAAGCAAAGGTACGCCAGCCAGCAAAAGCGCACGCCAGGGATGGGCGACAATCACCGTTCCCCATCGCCTCCAGCGATCTCCGGTGCGTGCGGACCATTGCGCATCGAGCCTGGGAGTAAAGGGCAGCCGGCCGGCGTCAATGCGGTGACACAGGAGTGAGAGCACCGCCGGCACGACGGTGGTTGCCAGCAGCACACACGTTCCCGCCACCAGGATGCCGGCGACGCCGATGGACCGAATCTCGCTGATGGGAACTGTCAGGAGAGCAAGAAATCCAATGGCTACGGTCGATGCTGAAATCAAAAGGGTGTGTCCCGCCTGGCGCGCGGCAATCAGCGAGGCGGCGGGTCCGTCGTTTCCAGTGCAAAGCGCCTCCCTGAATCGGCTGACCATCAGGAGCGCGTAGTCGATCCCGAGGCCCAACCCGAGCATGGTGGCCAGATTCTGAACCAGGATTGACAAGTGGAATCGCGCGGCAAGGAGTCCGGTAATCGCGAGCGTGGCCGCGATCGCCAGTTCGCCAACGGCCAATGGAATCAGGGCTGCGACGAAGCTTCCAAACGCAAGCAACAATAGTGCGAGCGTTGCGGGAATCGCCAGACTTTCGCTGTGCCGTACTTCGTCGGCGCTCGCCTTTCGAATGTCGAAATTCAGCGGAATCTCGCCTGTCAATTCGAGCTTTACGGCGGGATATCGGCTCCGTAGTTGATCTTCAAGAGACTTTGCCCGGTCGTGAAGCTCGGGAACGAGGGATTCCACAGGCCCCTCGGTCGAGGCGAGCCCTATGAGAATAAAGGTTCCACCGCCTTTGCCCAGGAAAACGGGATCGCGCAAGTCGAGGTATGAAACTACTCCAGACACGCCCGGCTCGTCTTTGAGTCCTGCTTCAATGGTGGCTAGCGCTTGGCCGCCTTGGTCCGAATCAGCCGCCGGCAGTCCCTCAACCACCAGCACCACCCGATCAACAAACGGCGAATGAAAGCGGCTGCTCAACTCCTGCTTGACGGTTTCCGCCTGGCTCCCTTCCACGCGGGTTGCCGTCTCAAGATGGCGTTCGGCGTGAAAAGAGAATGGAAGAAGCGCAACCACTCCGATAAGGACGATCCCGGCCACCCATAAACGGCGCACATGCATGAAACCCATCATGTCAGACCGGATCGCAAACCGTTAAGCAAATATTCGCTTTCGTTGACGAGGCGAAAGGGATTCAAACGCACAAACAGGCTCCCGACGCGCAAACGATTCGTATAGTAGTAAGGATGCAGGTTCTGAGCGCTCGGGAACCCGGCCGATCTGATTTGCTGGAACCATGAGATTGGCTGCACTATTCTGTGCTTTCCCACCCTTTCCGCGGTAAGACTGCGAAAAGGATGGGGCAACCCACTTTGGTGTAACTTTAAGCGGTCAGAGACCTGGCTCAGCTTGGTGGTTGAGGAGGACTTATTCGTAGACTCGCAATGCTCGCGTTGTTATTCGCCGTTCAAGCCTGGGCGGCTGACCCTAGGATCGGCTCCTGGACGCTGATCTCCGCGCAGTGTTCCCTCGATCCGCCCAACAAACTATCCATTGCCGACCTTCATGACGAAGTGCATGTGGTGATGTCCGGCGATCAACGAATGGATTTCACGGCGGGCGGGAACGGGCACGAAACTACAGTCCCGGGTAACCCGGCATTCAATCAAGTGGAGTTGCACAGGATCGACAAGAGACACGCCGAGGTGAAGGAGAAGAAGGACGGAGCACTGGTGGCGACGGTTCGCGAGCAACTTTCGGCCGATGGCAACGAGCTTACGATCACGACTATAAGCGCGGGGCACGCCGACAAACTTACAGTGTGGACGCGCAGCGGAGGCGCCAAGGCGCCCCGTGATCTGTTCGCCGGTGATTGGACGCAAGATCTGAGCAAGACCCGTTTGCGGCAAGGGCTACCGCTCAAGATCGAGGCGGATGGGAACGATGGGGTGCGATTTTCGGGCGAGTTCAGTTACACAGCCCGCTACGACGGCAAGCAGTACGACCTGAGGAATTCGCGCAACGACACGGTAACGCTGCAGCTTGTCGATCCGCGCACCGTGGATTCAATTTACCGGCGCGACGATCAAGTGACGCAAAAGGACAGGTGGGTGGTTTCTGCCGATGGGCAGCAGATGACGCTCACCTCTTCTGGCACGTACGAAACCGGCCAGCACTTAAATGAGAAGCTGGTCTTCAAAAAGCAGTAATGGTTCGCTCTTCAGCTTTACGCGTCCGACCAGGCCAACCGGCCGCTGGCAGCGGGCGTGGGCGCGGGCACGGGCGCAGGCGCCGCTTTGGTCTCGCGAGCCTCTACCGAAATGATGCCCTTGCGGTGCATGAATTTTAGAATGCCGTTGACCGTATCTTCGAGCGACGGATCGGCCTTGCCCCACTCCGAGGCGTCTCGAGCCTTTTGATACGCGGTACTGTCGTAGCGCTTGAACTCCATCGCGGTGATGTTATCCACTGAACCCACCAGAAAATCGAGCAATGGAAAAAGGAGATCTTCTTTGCGGCATCTGCGGATCAGCTCGGGAACGAAATCGGTAACGCTGAATATTTCAAATTGCCGACCGGTCGCCTTGGTGATAAGCCCGGTAATGTCCATCATGTTGGCATAGTCGTCGCGCACAACGTGGTAGGTCTTATTTTCAGTTCCAGGAGTCGTGGAGATGGCGACAATGTTGTTTGCGGCAATGTCGGCGGGCACAAAACTCACCTGGTTCAGGGCGTCGACTCCAATGCCGTGATTCACCATGAATGCAACCAGGCGCACGGCGATATCGAAGTTGTTGCCGCCGCCCGAAACCGACGGGCTGACCAGCGCGGGCCTGAAAATCCTGACAGAAAGGCCCTTGCTGCGCGCGTCAGCCACCACTTGTTCCGCAACCCATTTTGACTGGCTGTATCCAAAATCGAGCAGCTCCATGTTTTCGTTCTGGTCGGTCTCATAGAGGACGCTCTTCACGGCCCAGCCGAACACAAAAGTCGTGGAGACGTAATTGAGGTTCTTGGGCCGCCCTTCGAACGACAGTCTCAAGACCTCGTTGGTTCCCAGCACGTTCGCTTCCCGCATTCGATCGTAGTTAAACAGGTAGTTCACGGTCGCGCCGTTGTGGAACACGGTGTCCATCTCGCTGGCGAGGAAGTTCCACACATCCTGCGTGAGTCCCAGTTTTGGCTGCCCCAGATCGCCGCAGATGGGAATGATGCGAGCATCGAACATCGACATCAACCCGGCGGGGCAAGACCCCATCGAATCCATTGCAGCCCTTAATCTTTGCCGGCCCTGCTCTTCGTCTGACGCCCTGACGAGGACATAGATTTTTGCCCGCGTCTGTTCGAGCAGGCTTTTCATGAGGAACGGCCCGATGAAACCGGTGCCGCCCGTGAGCAGCACATGATTGAGAACCGGAATAGCAGGCACAGGCGCAGGCGCCTTAGGCGCAAAAATCAGTTTTCTGTCGCTGTTCATCAACTGCTTTTCTGCCGACCGCTGCTCTTCGCGGAAAACCGCCAGGGAATGACGCAGCATAGTCAATGCTTCTTCGGGAGCGCGCTCCAATTGTTCGGCCAATCGAAACAGCTCGGCTACGCTCACGCGCTGAATCACGCCGATGTCCACCTGCCTGGCCAGCAAATCGGCGCCTTTATCTTTCAAAAGCTCCTTGAGCTCATGCATGAACACGACAAGGTCGAGAGAATCGAGCCCGGCTTCAACCAGGTTGTACGATTCCTGGCCGGTCAGGTTGTACCTGGCTTTCAGGGCGTCGAAAGAAGTCTGTATATGAGAACCGCACTCTGAGGCGCCTGCATCTTTCTCGCGCGAAAATTCTGACAGAACGTTAAACTCGCCGGCCAGCCACATGTGCTTGGCTTTGTGGCGCATGATCTTGCCCGAACTGGTTCTGGGAATGGCACGAGGGGCGATGAACGAAATCAACGCAGTTTCAACGTTGATGTAATTCCGGACCGCGGCGGCAATCTTGCGCGCATCGGGAAGCACTTTTGGATTTTTCACTTCAGCCACGATAGCCAGCGCCGGCTCACTGTCTTCGTGAATCTGGAAGGCAGCGACGCAATTACCCCGAATCAGCCCTGAAGCTTTCTCCACGACGTTCTCGATATCCTGCGGGTAATAGTTCTGTCCGCGGAGAATAATCATGTCTTTGATGCGGCCGCAAACGTAGAGCTCGCCCTTGTGGAAGAAGCCCATGTCGCCGGTCCGCAGGTAGCCATCGTCATAGGGGCTGTCGTCTACGAGCCGCGCGCGAAACTGCTTCATCGTCAGTTCCGCATTCTTCCAGTAGCCCAGGCACTTGCTGTCTCCGGCGATCCAGATTTCGCCGGTAAGACCTTCCTTGAGCGCAACGTGCCGCTCGGGATCCACGATCTTGACGTCGAGGCCTGGGAGCGGAATTCCACAACTGACGATCTGGGTGGACGCGTCTATCTCCGAGACTTCGGTTGTCATTCGAGCCTTGCCCAGAGCGAGGGCGCGCTTGTTGACGGAAACGATATTGCGGCCGCGGAGTGAAACTGCGAGCGTATTTTCGGCCAGCCCGTAAGCGGCGTAGAAGCTCTCCGACCTGAGTCCGTAGGGCTGAAATGTCTCAAGGAAGCGCGTGTACGTATCCGCCTTAACGGGCTCCGCAGCCACCATCAACACCTCGAGCGAACTAAGATCGCAATCTTCGAGGCTTTCCTTCGAAAGTCTTCCGGCGCGCAGGCAATAGTCAAAAGCGAAGTTCGGTGCGGCTGTAGCTGTCGCTCGATAGGTTTTGATTGAGTCAAACCACAACGCCGGCCGCTGAATGAAATCCATGGGAGCGAAGCCGTAGGTGGTTCCGCCTTTCAACGCGGGATAGAGGTAGCAGCCGATCAGGCCCATATCGTGATACTGCGGCAGCCAGGAGACGACTACCGGCTCGGGATGGTCGATCACGCGCGGGCAGGTGTTGAGGATGTTCTCGTGCGACACGATCACACCCTTGGGCTCCATGGTCGATCCCGATGTGTACTGGAGAAACAGAATCTTCGAAACCTCGTAAAAAGGTTCGTCCGAAATCGTATCCACAAAGCTTTCCGTCACAATCCAGGGAAGGCCGGAGATGTAATCGACGTCTACACCTGATGCCGTAACGCCGCTTCGGGTCAGATTCGTCTTCAGAGACGCGCGGTAATCGCTGCTGGTTAAAATCCCAGCCGCCTCGCAATCCTTTGCGATGTGGACCATCTTGTACAAGGCGCTTTGGAAGCCGCGAGATCCTGGGGGATAAACAGGCACGGGAATCAACCCGGCGCGCACACAACCAAAAAATGCGCAGATCATTTCCAGGCCGGGCGGATAGGCGAGCAACAGCCGGTCGCCCGCCGCGAAACCATGCGCTTCCCGCAGGTATCCTGCGATCGCCTTCGTTCTGTAGAGAAAGGAGGCGTAGGAATAGCACTCGATAGGATTGCCGTTCACGTCAAGGTACGAATAGAGGAGTTTGTTTGGGTGCTCATCCCCGAGCCTATCAAGTTGGTCCAATATCGACGCCATATTCGATCAGAGATACCCTTCAAAGTGAATTGGGAGAACTCAGTACGTGGGAAACACCTGCACTCTCACTGCTGCGCGCATAATGATGGGGCAAAGTACGACTGGGTCTCGGCGCGCGAAACGTGAGTGCAGGCCGCTATTAAGAACAAAGGTTATAACCGTTCTTTGCTCAAGTGTCGCTCGTTCCGGTCGGGGCAAATCTCTATGACGGCCGGGCTCAGGCGACGGGGAAGTCTTCCAGAGACTGCCGGGCCTCAATTGCCCATTCAACGTGTTTTCATACAGTCTGTTCGTTCATGGTAGCAGAGCCGGGAGGCAATGGGTGGCATCTTGTGAGCTAAAACGGCGCCCTGCGCGGCTCCGTCCAACCCGAATTACCTTGATTCTCCATGGACTTTCGCGCTAAGATTCATGGTTTGATGCTGTCGGCGATGTGTGCTCAGATCCCCTGTTACCCTGGCCAGCCGATACCGCCGGCCATGGTGCGCCGGAACGGCTTTACACAATCTTGGAGGCGCCGGTGACGTCCGGGACCGAAGCAGTAGTCACTTTAAGGCCGGATGTCGATGACCTTGTACCTTCCGAGGCTTCGCCGTCACATTGCATCAGCGAGCCGTTAAACGCGCCTTCCTTCCCGAAAGTCCTGCGCCGCCGCCTCGAAAACTTTTTCGCCGATCGGAAGATCTCTCCCAAAGCAGACCTTTCAATGTGGCTCAAGGTTGCTGTGGGTCTTTCAGTGCTACTAGGCAGTTGGATTGCCATCTACGCACTTAGGCCAGACTCATGGAGATTTGTTGGCCTTTATCTGATCGGCGGCCTTGCCCAGACATTCCTTTTGCTGAACATCGCACACGACAGCAACCACAACGCCATCTCGTCTGTGCCGTCGGTTAACAAACTCCTGAATTACGTTTTCGATGTTTGCGGAATCAGCTCGTACATGTGGCGCATTCTCCATCATCGCGGCCACCACTCCTGCATCAATCTCCAGGGCGAAGACGATGCGCTTACCGGACGCGGCATCTTCAGGTTTACTCCACATGAACCGCGCACGCGCATGCATCGGTTCCAGCACATTTACGCGCTGTTTTTTTACGCGCTATTCTCTCTCGACTATGTATTTCTGAGGGATTTTGAAGCCTTTTTCTTTCCGACCCACGATTATTTGAAGCGCACCAGGCATCCGCTGCGGGAATACGCAATCTTATTTGCGGGCAAAGGACTCTACCTCACCTACATGCTGATTTTGCCGGTGGTGGTTTTGGGGAAACCGATTCTGCTGGTCGCCCTTGCGTTCGTGCTGGTCCACTTGATCATCGGTATGACCGTATCGCTGGTCTTTCAGACGACGCACACTGTCGACAGCACTTACTTCCCTGCCGACCGCGGCGAGTTCGACAATGGCGTGTACCACATCTTCGCCACCACGGCCGATTACGCGACGGAAAACCCGCTCGTTGGTTGGCTCACCGGCGGACTCAACCACCACATTGCCCACCATCTTTGCCCCTTCGTGTGCCACACGCACTACGCTCCGCTCACCCGGATTGTGAAGCAGACCGCCGAAGAGTTTGGTGTTCCCTACCGGCAACATCCCACCATGACACGGGCAATCGTGCATCATCTGATACTTTTGAAGCAGTTGGGAAATGAAGACTGATTCAGGCAGCTTGATGTTTAACCTGGACCCCCAACAGCTTCAGGCAGGTCAAATGAGATTCTCTACCGTTCACAGTACGCATCCGGGCGAGGTATAACGTTGCCCACACCTATCCCCGTTGTTTCGCGAATTCGATCTTTTGCCGACTCGCCTGCGATGGTTCGCAATCCGGTGCAAGTTCTCACCAGATACACCGAGCTCTATGGCGACACATTCCGGTTCTATATAGGCGGACTAAAAGAGGCCATTGTCACGACCAATCCCGACGTGATTCAGCAGGTGTTGAAAACCAATTGGGAGAACTACCAGAAATCGGACATTCAAGTAAAACGGATGGGCCACTTTCTGGGCAAAGGCCTTCTGACCACTCACGGGGAAGCGTGGCGCACACAGCGGCGTCTTATCCAGAAGGGCTTCGATCGCAAACAACTTGAAGCTTTGTCCGCAATCATGCAGGACTCGCTTGCCGAGTCGCTGAAGGAATTCGAAAGACAAGTCCGTGTTGGCCCCGTCGATATTTACCCTCACCTGATGAAAATGACCTTTTCTATGGTCGCCCGGTCGCTCTTTGGCGCTAAGTTGAAAGACGAAGACATCGACCTGGTGAGCCATACCATCTGCACGGTTCAGGAATTTATTGTTCGGCAGACCCTGCAGCCATACATGAATCCCTGGTTTGCCGTTTCCGGCGACCTGCGCAAACACGAAGAGATGCGCGCCGGTGCCGACAGCATCCTGATGGCCTACATCAAGCAGCGGCGCCACCAGGAGCCGGGCCACGATTTGCTGCAGACATTGATGGACGCCCGCTACAGCGATGGCGAAGGCATGAGCGATGAGCTGGTCCTGAGCGAGAGCATGCAACTGCTGGTTGCCGGCCATGAAACATCGTCGAATGCTCTGTCGTGGATGTTCTATCTCTTGAGCACGCGGCCCGATTGTCTTGATAAAGTGCGGCAGGAATTCGATTCCGTGGTGGGCGATGCGCCTTTGAGTTACATCGACGTTCCGCGGTTTGAATTTACCACCCAGGTAATTCAGGAGGCGCTCCGCCTTTACCCGCCGTTCTGGATGATCGACCGCATGGCGGTTGCCGACGACCAGGCCGGGGACGTTGTCATACCCCGGGGATCGACGGTGATTGTGTTCGTGTATGGCGCGCACCATGCGCCAAAGTACTGGCAGAACCCGGAGCAATTCGATCCGGAGCGGTTCACTAAGGCAAACGAAAAGCAGCAACCGCCGTTCACTTATCTGCCGTTCGGAGGCGGACCGCGGGGCTGCATCGGCGGAAACTACGCGATGCTGCAAATTCTCATGATTCTGAGCAAGCTGCTAAGAAAATACGATTTTCAACTTTCTCCGGGCCAGACAATTGAGGCGCGCCCGATGGTAATTCTGCGGCCCAAGCACGGAATCCGCATGACCTTCACCGAGACAGTCGTTCGTGACCAACATGCGATTCTTCAGAAATAGAGACTCGCATTTCGACCGCCGGAGCGCATGGCTGCGCCTTGCCGCCTTGGATGGCAGGATTTGGGATCGTAGCTTGCCGATCCGGTTGGAGTTTTTCCGACGCTCGTGATTACGCGCCTTTCCACATTCAGGAAGATGACTACTCAACTTCGCCGTTCGGAAAACTTTGCGAATTTGGCCGAAGAAGTGCTCCCGAACCATCGAGCTGTGATGCTTTCGTGCCGCCCCGCCTGATAAGCCGCGAACTTCATCAACGTTCTGAGAAGCGCAGACGGTATCTCGACCGGATCGTGTTTCAGAAGGTATTGCAATTCCGAGAGCACGAAGCGCCGGCCCTCGCCGCCCGCGGACCCAAATTCATCCACCAGCCAATGCTCGCGCTGGTGAAAGACTCCGATCTCAAAGTAGCGTCGAAATTCAGCAATGAGCGAATTCGCGTGCGAGTGCTGCACCAGGGCGTCTGCCACGTAAGCGGTCCTCCAGCCGGCGCGATGCAGGTGGGCAACCGCGAGGGTATCTTCACCGAAGTTCACCTGGCGGGAAAAGCCGCCTATGCTCATGAGCGCGGATCGGCGAAAGGCGCCAAAAGTATTCGAAAAAAAGATTGACTTGAAGCCCAGAATCGAGCGGGACGCCCATGAACGCACTCTCGAGGTCGGCGGGTAGTTGAAGAAACGGGCGTGCGCCTCAATCCCGGAAGCATGCGGCCTCGGAATCTGGCGTCCATAAGCGGCTCCGATGGCCGGATCGGAAAACGCTGAGACCAGGTTTCGGAAAGAATCTGCCACGCATGGGACCGCATCCTGTGTCATGTAGATGAGGATGTCGGCATCCGGAACACGCGTTGCGGCAGCCTGGCGCGTCCCTCCGTGATTGAAGGAACGCCGATCGATTTCGATTACTCGAAATCCCGCGGCGCGAGCCAGCGCCGCTGTGCCGTCAACCGACGACGAATCGATGACGAGGACCTGGTCGGGTAAAAGGTTTTGCAGGTGGATTCCGTCAACAAGCGCCTGCCAATTTTCCGATGCATTTAGTGTAGGAATAATCAACGCAATTTTCATAGTCTCTAAGTAATGGGAGGGGGATCTCCCGGCTATCCGCGAGACGAAATGCGGCAATGGCGGTGCTTGGCAATGAACTCATTCGAGCTATCTATAATGCGTGGGCTATGTGGGAAAGCAGCAAATCGATTCGCGTCCTGATTTGCCGTATCACGCCATGTGTGCGGCTTGCGTTGTGCGTGTGCCTGCGGTAGAACATGAGCGGCTCATGAATGAATGCCGTTTTTCCGCCAGCTGCCTCATTGCGCGTCCCAATCCACACGTCGTGCAGGAACAATTTGGTGCGCGGAAAAGGAAGGACCTTGCCAAGGAGCGATGCACGAATCGCCATGGCCGAGCCCTGATAGTGGTTCATGAGGATATTGCGCCAGAAGCCGGGATGGAATCTGCCGTAGCGATTCACGCGGGCATCGGGCAGCCGCAGGCCCTGCTCATCGATCAGCGCCACCCGGCTGGTGACTATGTTCACTCCAGGATTCTGTTCGAACTCGCGCAGAACCCGCTGCACTTTCGCTGGATGCCAAAGATCGTCGTCATCGCAGAGAAACAGAATCTCCCCCGTTGCCGAGCGGAGTGCATCTTCAAACGTGGCAACGACGCCCTGGTTATTCTCATGCGCGAGCAGGTGAATGCGGGAATCGTCGAAATCCATGACTAGAGCGACCGTTTCATCTTGAGAGCCGTCGTCTACGATCACGATTTCGTCATCGGCGGCGAGCTGAGAGAGGATTGAATGGAGCTGGGCCTGAATGTACTTCTCGCCGTTGTACGCCGCCATGCATACCGAAACTTTGGGCCGCTGTTTGTACGCCTCGTGGGGTGTGCTATCGGGCAGCCGCCTCTCGCTCAGCCATACGCGCCATTTGCGTAATCGAGATTTCTTTGAGCTGAAAATTCGCAGCAAAAGAAAATCTGCCGTGACCCGGCGCAATTCACTGCGATCGCCGCGCATCCAATGGCGAATCATCCGCAGCAGCAGGCGCAGAGTCCGCTCCCAACCCGCAAGACGGTTCATGCGCAAATCCCACAGGGCCGTTTCTGCAAGAAGCGTTCGGCGGTAGCGCTCCTGGCTCAGGAGCTGATTCATCTCAATCAGCGAAAATTCGTGAAGCAATTGAATGCTTCCTTCGATAAAGACTCCCTTGCCATGCTCATGCAGCTTGCAAAATAGGGCAGTGTCGCTGTACTCGAGCGGAAAGCGCAAATCGTAGCCGCCAATTTGGCGCAACGCTTCAACACGAAACATGGCACCGGAATTGAATGCGAAGACTGGTTCCGCAGGGATGCCCCGAAATCCGGTGCTGTGCCATCGAGGAATTGCTCCGAGCGCGAAATAGTACGGTGAGAGACGCTTGTCGCCCTTGGCAATTTGGGGAACAATAGCTCCGACATCGGGCCCTGAAGCACAATCGCGCGCGGCTGATGCCAAGCGATGCAGGTAGTCGTTTGGCACCGTTGAATCCTGGTCGAGCGTAATAAGCCATTCCGCCCGTTGGCGCGCCGCGATCTCGAGTGCTTGATTGTAAGCAGTGGCCAGGCCGGGATTGCGCGGGTCGTGGTAGTACTCGATGCCTGCGCCAGGATCCGTAGTGTATTTTTGCGTTGGGCTATTGTCCCAAACCACGATCGAAACCACAGCCACCTCTGGCGGCGTGTTTGCACGTGCCTCAATCAAGCTGCGAAAAGCGGGCGACTCTTCCGGCGTCATGCCATAAAGAACGATGACGACAACAGCATGCAACCTGCCTGAAGTGTTGACGGAATGCTTAAGCAGTTTCATAAGCGTGAGACGATTCCCGTTGGCCCCATTTGAAGCATTTGTTCAGAACGAGAAGTTGAAGCAGCACCTCAATCACCGTGGAGAGCAAAAACAACATATCGGAAAAGAACATCAGTGAGATCGAAGTTAGAAAGATGATGAGGATGAGAATGTTTTTGGGATACGCGCGATTGACCAGCCAGCCGCATCCCAGGCCGATCAGGAGATTCGCCAGATAAATGCCAAGGTAAGAAAAATCGAGAGCCCAAGCCTGCAAGTAGGTGCTGGCGTTGTCAATGATGTTCATGTTCCCGTAGACATCGGCATATGGATCGGACGGCGCCATGAACGAGGGGAGCAGAGAGTAAAGAAATGCGAATGTAGGGCCGTGAGATGGGCCGTGCGCCACCATCCAGCAGAGATTTGAAAACGGGATGGAGATATAGGAGACGAACCAGAGGAATGCCATGGGCCAATCGGCGAAGTCGCCGCGAATCTGCAGGAATTCGATGAAGATGTCGTGGGCGGTGCGCAGGTTTCCAATGATGGTCATCGCGGCGATGCCGATGACAAGCGCTCCAATGGCGAGCAGATATTGCTTTTTCCGGCTCATGCGCGACCTGATTGAAAACAGGAAGAACATTTGCAGGAAAGTCACCAGCAGGATTCCGCGTGCCACGTAGAGGCCAATCCCGCCAATCGCAAAGGCGATGAAAACAAGGCGGCGCAACCGTGACGTATCCAGAGTGGCATTCACAGCGATGCAGGTGAGCGTGGGGAAAAGAATCTGCTTGAGATTGCCGTAGACAAGATAAGTGCTGGGGTCGCCGATTGCGGGAGGCGGCCCGGAGATGATCCAGTTGAAAGCCATGATGAGCACAGCCAGCAGGCAAAAAAGCAGATTCAAACGCCACAGGCCGGTGATGTCGAGCTGAAACGAAGTTAGTTCGCTTTCCGCTGCATCGCGGTGGAGGACCGCAGTAGATGCATAGTAGCCGAGAAGCAGTGAAGCTCCGGAGACGATAAAGATCAGTAGCGGAGTAACAACTCCGGGATAGATGACGTAGGAGACGTGCACGCTCAAGCAGGCCAGCATCAGAATCCATACTGCGAAGAAAAGTGCTATGGGACTGCAATAGACAGGAAGTTCGCGTCGCGGCTTAAAGGCGCCATCGACAACATTCCGGGCACGCGCCCCGGTCCAAAGGGGCCACACGCCGGCAACCACCGCCGGGCTCCCATCCGGCTTAAAACCTGCATTCGGCATCATCGGAGAATCGCTCATGGCGTGTTGGAAGAAATTGGCTGGACCCCGCATCCAATCTCTCCGCTATAACCCCACAATCTGCGTTTTGAAAAAAAGATTGTTGTGGCCGAAACGGTCCCACATAAACCAAGCACGATGAATGCGCTGATGGCAACGCCCAGCGTGCCCCAGGTTCTTGCGAAATAGATGACGCTCGTCGCGGTCGCGGCGGCAATCAGGATGGACTGCGTGAGAAAAGGTTCGCACTTGTGGGCGCGAAGATAGATGGCCTCGCTTTGCACAACGTGTCCGCCGATTGCCGTCAAAAGAAGGAATAGAAAGACCGGCCAGGGAACAATCCGATGGGCAAGTCGCGGAACCAGCTCGGGAATTGCAAGCACGGTGCAGAGCAGAATGGTTGAAGCGGCAAAAAGCAGCGCCAGAGACTGGCGCAGGGCTCTAAAGAACAATGCATCCAAGCCGGAGTTGTCGCGTCTTGCAATCAGGCTGCCGAATGGCGCTGACTTGGTGGTCATCCAGACCAGCATCATGGCGCTCATCTGCATCACGATGTTCATCGACAATCCCATGCGTCCGGCTTCTTCCGGTCCGCGAAAGGCGAAGATTACCGGAGTGAACAATTGAAAGATGAAATAGTCGCAGAGCCAACTGACTGCGATTCTCCACTGAAACGGCCAGACTTCGCGGCCCCAGCGGATTCCGCGATTGCGGACGGGCATGCGCAGCAGAGGTAATAGCAGTGAGCGGCGCGACCAAAGCAGTACGGCGGCGACTATAGATTGGCCGGCGAGCACCAGGGCTGGAGCGTAGAGACCATGATGCGCGATCATCGCAGTCCACGATGCCAGCGTGCTGACAGCAGACTGAATGAAGCGGGTGCGAGCCACGTCTGTTACCTGCCCGCATCCTTCAAGGAACGACAATACCGGCGTGAGCGCGAAGATGATCATGCACGCCAGGACCGTCATCCGCAGCGGCCAAAGCCACAGGCGCGGCTGGTCGGGGATTTGATGCATGCTGAAGAATTTGACACCCCCGGTCAGAAGCGCGGCACCCATCACCATGCACCCGGTGGAGTACCAGCGCACGGTTCGCTGCAGAAGAGAGGCGAGGCGCGCGTGGGCAACGTGATCCCCCGAGATGGCGCCATCGGAATGAAACTCGAGATGCACCCGCTCGTGAGCGGCCACTTGCAGGATTACGAAGGAGAACCCAAGTTCAAAAACGGCTTGCAGCGCTACCACACTCCAAAGCGCGTAGTAGTAACCCTGTACCGGAAGCGTAAGGAAGTGAAGAATGAGCAGCACGTTCACAACGCTGCCCGATGCTTGAATTACGCGCCCGAATACAGTGAAGCCGATGGCGCGGTCGAGACCAATAACGTGCGCGATACGGCTCATTGCACGGCGGGCAACCGAGGGAGGCCTGACTGTTGGGGATGCGAGATTCATTTACGTAATGGCCGGTCCAGGCTGCGAGAGCCACGCGATGGAATAGCCTCATTCGCCGGGTGGATTATCGTTGGATGGAATCGTAAAAGCGACGATTGCCTTCGGAAGAGTGGGAAGATTCTTGTTGATCAGACGGGGAACGATTGCCGCCGTCACGCTGATCAGTTGTGGATTGCGCACCCGGCCAAACAGCCTGCTTCAATTGTGCAAGCTGTTCCGCTTCAATCGGGTTTGCCCGCATTCGCGCCGCGCTTACTTGCAACAGTGAGAACATGACAGCGAGCGAAAAACCTAGCACTGCCGCGCCAATGGTCATCAAAGTCCGTTTGGGAAACGATCTCCGCTCGGGCGTGAGGGCTGGATTCACGATCTGCAGAAAACCACCCTCGCGGGCCTCGTCAATTTTTGCAGCTTCGAGTTGGCGCGCGAGCATCTCGAAGATCGCTTCGTTGTACTTTACGTCGCGCAGTCTGCGCGCATATTCAAGGGCCGCTTCAGGCACATTTCCCTTGGAGAGAAACAGGTCGTCGTTTGATGATCCGTTGGAGCCAACCATCTGGTTGAACTGGCGGCGCAGCCCGGCCAGTTCCTCTTCCTGTTCCTGCAAATCGGGATTGCCTTCTCCGGCGTACGCCTGCATGGCCTGGATCTGCACCTGCTTTGCCACCATCTGGGCGCGCAGAGTCGCTGCCGATTCAATCATCGCGCGAGACTGGGCATCAATCTGTACAAATCCGGTGGAGAGCTGGGTCTTCTTCAGCTCCTCTTCTGAATCGGCAAGGTCGTTTTTTGCCTTATCGAGCTGCTGTTCAAAGACCATGCGGCGTTGCGCAGCCTCGGTAATGGCCAAATGCTGTGAAAGAGAACGCAGGATTTCGATGTAACCGTTGGCAATTTCCGCAGCACGCGCGGGGTCGCGATCTTCGAATGTCAAGCGAATCATGCCGTCTTTCTTCGATCCGTCAATCGTGGTGCGCCACTCCAGCTTTTTGCGCGCGTCGTAGTAGTACTTCTTTCGATATTGCTGCAGCAGTCCATATTTCTGGATGACGGCATTCTCGACCGACTCACTTTTCAACATCGCGACGTACATGTCATCCAGGTTCTTCGATCCGAGCGCGCTGCTGGCGAGGCCTGCGAGGGATCCTAGTCCGCCCATTTCACCCAGCATTGAACCGAGGGAGGAACTCTGTTGCGGAGGCAGGATCACAACGGTCGCTTTGTACTCCGCAGGAATAATGAAGGCAAGGATGCCGGCCACCGCGGCGAACGCAAGTGTCATACCCAGGATGAGTTTCTTTTGGCGGGCAAGGATGATCAGGACCGCCAGCATGGTCGAGCCCTGCCCAAGCTGCCGGTGACCAGCCGAAACCGGCGTGCGCGGCTCGACAGCGGCCATGGGCAAATCTGTTGGTCGATAGTTCATCATGCCTGGGGGTTCTTGATAACTCGGCATTCACTTCAGGATTTCGATTGCCGCAGCGCCGAGAGCGAACTGCGAAAATACGGCCGACCAGTCGGTAAGCCCGCGCAGAAAGGTGGCCTTGTTGATGGCCGCGGGCACAACAATTGTGTCGCCCGGATACATGGGCATCCGATCCCACTCATTGCCCGCCCACATCGCGCGCCCAAGATATTGACGGCTGACAACGGAGCCATCGGCGCGGATGATAAAGATCTGCCGCCGGTCTGCGTTGCGGTTGGGGCCGCCTGAAATTCTGAGGTAACCGCCTGCGCCGTGGTGCGCAAGATAGACAAATGAGTTCGGGTCATAGACCGCGCCCACAACGCTTACGGTGGCGGGTACAGGAGGCACAACAAAGCGGTCGCCGTCTTCGAGGGGCAGATCGGGAAGCGCGTCGAGCGTGGCATGTGAGGGATCGAGGTGCAATACCACGCGGCCCGTCGCGCGCATTTCACGGAGCCGATCGACGAGTTGCCGCTGGCTGGTTTCAGAGGCACTCGCGGCTGCCACCTGCGTCGGACTCACTACCGAGGCCGCCATATTCGATCCGACAACCTCGATCTGATACGAAAGCGCCGCCACATATTCATCGAGGCGCTGCTGTTGCTGCTGGCGGGCGCTCTCGCGGGTAAACTGCGACCCGTAGAGATAGGCCTGATTCGTCAGTCCGCCAGCGCGCGTCACCAACTGGCGGAGAGTTTCGCCCGGGAGCACGCTATAAACTCCGGCGTGTACAAATTCTCCTTCGAGCCTTACGTATTTGGTTTGCTGCTCGCGGGGGACGCGAATATCGGCATCGGAAAAGACAGTAATCACGTCCCCGGGCTCAAGATCCATATCGGCGCTTTCGTCGTGATCCAGAACCACGGCGCCGAGGTTGAATGCAATCAGGTGCGTTGTAAGCGTCTGCGGATCGACGCGCTCCACAACGGCGTAGGCCCAATCGATATTCGGCGTGGTGCGAACCACCTGCGTCCGGATGGGAAATTGCGGAGCAGTCACCAGATGCGGCCCGGTGCCAAGAGTTTCCGGCGTGTTGGCAGACATCGATGCTTGAATCGCCCGGCCCTGGTTTGATCCTTCGCTCTTGTCGCCGGAGGCGGCCAGCGGCGCATATTGAGCATGAGGGGCAGCCGCGGATTGTGGGTCGTACGGAACACCCTGTGTGAGTTGTGGAAAGAGGCCGCTCGAAAGCGCCTGGGGCTGCTGCGGAAGCACGGTTGTTTGTGGCGCCGTTTGCCCGACAGGCTGCGATGCGAGCCCAGGCTTTGGGGCAATCGGCGGCAGCAGCGGCTGAAAGTCCGCTACAGGCAATCCAAGCTGCTCGCGCCGCAGCCAGTAGTCATGGGTGAGCAGCGCTTCCTGGTCGGGAATCAAATCGCGAATGCGCATTCCGTTGTGCCATGCAAAGCGTCCCGGCTCGGCAACATTGCCGCGCAAAGTTACCGTCTTGGCAAAGCTGGGCGCACGCGCCCTCACGCGGATCAAATCGCCATCGACAAGAGGAAGAGTCAGGCCGGCCTTGTCCATCGCGATATCCATTGCGACGCGGGAACTGTTGCCTCCTGGCTGATTCTCGGTGCGCTCGATCTCGATAGAGCTGCTGTTTGCCACTGCGGAAACGCCGCCGGCGAGTGCAAGCGCATCGTGAACGCTTTCCCCGTCGCGCATTTCATAGATGGCTGCGACCTGCACGCTGCCCACTACCGCAACGCGTGGTCCGGCAGGCGGAAAGTAAATGACATCGCCAGACTGGAGCTGCGTATCCTTCGATTTGTCACCGCGCGCCAGTAGATCGTAAAGGTCGAAGTCGGCAACAACCGCAGCCCCGCGCCGAAGTTCGATATGACGCATTGACCCCGAGGCCTTCGGACCCCCACATGCAAAGACGGCATTCACAAGCGTGCTGAGCGAGCTGATGGTGTAACTTCCCGGACGTTGCGCCTCGCCGGTCACGAACACCTGAATGGAACGCAATTGGCCCATGTTCACATTCAGATCGAAATTTCTAAAGACATAAGCGTAGTGCGATTTGAGAAAATCCTGGAGCTGAGCAAAGGGCAATCCGGAGACACGCACGTCGCCAACCTGGGGAATGTAAATCGCCCCCGATCGGTCCACGGTTAGATGAAGATTCTGGCTGACTTGTCCCCACGTGCGAATCAGGATCTCGTCACCTGGCCCGATGACGTAATCGGGACCCACAGGGATTCGTTCAACCGGAGCGAACGTCGCAGGGATTTCAGTGAACAGGTCAGCGCCGTAGATGGGTACTATGTATCCGACAGACCCGGCCACAAGGATCTGGAACTCGGTAAGTGGCTGAGGCCTGGCCGGGACTCGGCGCATATCCTGATCGGGCGAAACACCTGCATCCTCTCCTGCCTTGTCTTGATAGACGCTCGGATTGTTTCGGCTGGCAGCGCCGAGGCCGGCAAGGCCGGAGTAAACAGAACCCATGCCCGGGACGCTCATGCCTGTTGGCTGTTGTTCAGCGGAGCCGGCTGAAGAGCAACCAGACATATCATCTGTCGCAGCGAATGAACAGCCTGCGGCTGCGTCACCCGATTGACTATCGGATGAAGGATTCGGCGCGGCCTGCGCATGCACGTTCGCGCCAATCGTTCCAATAGCACAAATAAGCACAAAAAAAATGTGTGCGATCATGCCGTATAGGTTTTGTGATTTCTGCCGGGTAGTGCGCTTTCTTCCGATCATCGAAACCGACCAATCAAACCCGTCCGGGTGCGTTTTATGAAGGCGGTCAATATGCGCCCCGCATCGAGATCACAGCAGGAATGGTGCGCGCCAGAATCACGAAATCGAGCCAGCAGCTCCACCGGCTGGCATACTCTCTATCAAGCCGGACGCGTCTCTCGTAATCGACTTCGCTACGCCCTGAAACCTGCCATAAACCCGAAATACCGGGGCGAAAAAGATCGTAGTAAGGCAAATCGGGCCCGTAGAGGTGACGCTCGCCTTCCACGATCGGCCGAGGGCCCACAAGCGACATGTCTCCCATTAGCACATTCCAGAGTTGGGGAAGCTCATCAAGACTCATGCGGCGCAAAACTCGGCCCACCGGGGTAATGCGCGGGTCATGCATCTTTTTCCTCAGCCGCCCCACTTCGTGATCGATCCGGGGCCTTGGGCTGATTTCGAAAACCTTGGACTTCGGCAAGGAAGTGTACATGGAGCGGAACTTGAGGATCGAGAAAGGGGTGCGAAATCGTCCAACACGCTGTTCGCAGTAGAAGACCGGCCCGCGCGAAGTGAGCGCAACCAGAAGCGCCAGTATCAGTCCCAAAGGGAAGAGAAGGACAAGAAGGAGCGAGGAGACAATAACATCGAGCGTCCGTTTGAGGAATTGATAGCGGAATGAAAATGCTCTGTCCGTCGCAGCCGCTAGATGGCCTTGAGCAGGCCTCCAGGCGTAAACGATCGCTACACTTTCCCTCTGCGCATCGTGTTCGCCGTCGGCTCTTACGTAACGGGTGGACTCGGAGACGCTGACTGCGTTGCTTCTATTCATAAAATAATGCCCTCAGTAATACAGAATTTAGCCAGTCGAGAATTACGGCGAATCATAATTCGCAAAATGTAGCTGCATCGGGCCGGTTTGACCGCGTGGGATAGTTTCCCGCTGAAGGTGAATCGATAGGCTCCAGGTCGTCGGCGTTCGCTTCCACCGCGACGCTTTGCTTGATCAGTTCGAGCGTGATGACTACGCGAAAGCCATTTTTCTGCCGTTCTACGATGCCTTCAATCCCGGCAAGCGCACCGGCCCGGATGCGGACGCGCTTGCCAGCCGCCAGAAAGGGATGGGGCTCGACCCGCAGGGGATCGAGCGCGGTGCGGAGAGTTTCAATCTCAAACTCAGGCAATGGGGTGGGGTGTGATCCGGAGCTTCCCACAACGCACAACACTCCCGGCACTTCGAGAACTGAAATACGTTGCTGGCGGGCGATCCGCACGAACACGTAGCAGGGAAACAGCGGCAGATCCAATATTGCAGTGGAGCCGTCTTTCCATTTGTGGCGCGCGCGGTACAAGGGCACGTAGTGCTCAATCGCCCGGCTCTCGAAGTGAGCAGCGACGCGCTTCTCGTGGCGGCAAGTGGTGTACACCGCGAACCAATGTTTCTTCGCGGGATCGCCGCAGCTCGCCATCGCCAAATTCGCCGTGGAAGGGACCGCCGAGTGCAACTGGTCTCTGGCCATAGCTTCGCCATCCTTACTTGGTAAGGTAGGTTTCTGTTTCGCGCGGCAAGGGCACAAAACTATGCTGTACCCGGAATTCCCGTCGGGGTCTCGCGCCTCACACGAGGCTCGAGCAGCCGCTTGCTGTTTGGATTTGGCAACAAGTCTTGCAGTAACTTGCGTTTCTATGAAGCTGGCGTCGCAGCAATCAGGTCAAGTAGATTACGTTTCAATTCCCGCGGATCCTTTTCCGTCTTTTAGGCGCATTGCAGCGCGGCCCGCACCTCAGTCTGCTGACCGTGTGTCGGCCTGATTTCAGAAAAGACGCACAAAACCAGAAAAGAGTTATCTGGAGTCGCCGGGAGCCCGGTGAATGCGGGCAAGCTGTTTCGCTTTGCGGGACTGGCAATTCGCGGTGGAATCGGCGCGGGCTCGCCGGTGAGCACAACTCGCCCATTTTCAGCGCGTTGCGTGGACAAAGCAGCACCGGGCTTTAGACCGCGCGCCTCTCCACGGTTTCACAGCCTGGCTGTGACACTGTGCCTCATGCTTTCCTTTTCAGATCGCTCATTGTGCCGGGCGGGAAAGTGGTCGATTCGCGTACCACGAGGTGCGTATCGATCTTGTATTCGCGCTGCGGATTTCCGCCTTCAACAATGTGTGCTTTCAGCGCCTTCACCGCGGCTTTGGCCAGATCGACCCTCGACATCTGGATCGAGGTGAGCGGAGGAATCGTCACCTTTGCCATCTGGATGTCGTCGAAGCCGATGACCGAGAGATCGGCCGGCACACGCAGTCCGACCCTGAACGCCTTGTGCAGCACACCGATCGCGGTCATATCGTTGGAACACATTACGGCGGAAGGCCGGCTCGCACATTCGAGAATCTTCTCCATTGCCTTAATCCCGCCTTCGAGCGTGTGATCGCCTTCAACTTGCCACTCAGGCCTGTGGTCAATACCGCATTCGTCGAGAGCCTGCCTAAATGCCGTCGATCGCGAACGCGCCGAATGCAGCCTCATCGGCCCGGAGATGAATCCGATTTTTCTATGTCCCAGCGCGGCCAGGTGCTGCACCCCCTGGCGTATGCCGTGCGCGTAATCAATCTTCAGCACACTCACGCCCGGCCGGTCAGGGCCTGCGTCGACAAACACGAGCGGGATGTTTCTTTCGGCCAGTTGCTCGAACAGTGGCTGCTCGATACCGAAGGTCATGATCGCCACTCCCTCTGCCTTGCGTTCAAGCAGGCGGCGGATGCATACCTCCATTCTCTTGGGGTCATAGTTCGTCGAGCTGATCAGGATCTCGAATCCATTCTCGATCGCCACATCCTCAAAGCCCTGGATGAGTTCCGGGAAAAATGGATTTGTGATCTCAGAAACGACAAGGCCGAGCATTCCGCTCCGCCCCGAACCCAAAGCGCGCGCCTGCGTGTTGGGCACGTAACCGAGCTCATGAATAGCGCTCCACACGCGTTTTGCCAGCTTCGCATTCACCGTGGGAACGCGATTGATGGTCCTTGAGACCGTGGCAATTGAAACGTTGGCCCTCGCGGCAACCGACCGTATATCGAGCGGTGCGCGTTTCTTTCGGCTCCGGCTGGGAGTTTTCGACATTCAACCCTCGGTTTGAAAGTTAAAGAAGGCGTTTACATCATACCTCACAGAAAGAGCTGAAACGAGGTTGCATTTGACACCTAAGTGCGCCCGCTATTAGGGTTAATCCACCAAGAAAACGCTTTCTAATGGAGCCCCGAATCCCGCCCGTCCACTACTATCAGAACCATCGTGGGAAGAGAGGGAAACCATGTTATTAGAAGACCTGCGCGAGCAAGTGCTTAAGGCCAACCTGGAACTCGTGCACGCCGGGCTGGTTCTATATACGTTCGGAAACGCCAGCGGGATCGACCGTAAAGAGGGCCTGGTGGCCATCAAGCCAAGTGGCGTTCCCTACGAATCCATGCGCCCTTCGGATATTGTGCTCACCGACCTTGATGGCAAAATTGTAGAGGGCAATCTGAAGCCGTCCTCCGATCTCGACACGCACATTATTCTCTATAAACACTTTCCCGAAATCGGCGGCGTGGTTCATACCCACTCCACCTACGCTACGTCCTGGGCCCAGGCGGGGCGGCCTATTCCTGCGTTTGGAACTACCCATGCCGACTATTTCCGCGGACCCGTTCCGGCCACCGATCCCCTCACCGATGACGAGATCAAAGGCGATTACGTTTTGAACACCGGGCTCGCCATCTGCCGCCTCTTCGAGGGAACAGATGGCCTCGATCCCATGGCTACTCCGGCTGTCCTTGTCGCCGGACACGCGCCTTTCACCTGGGGCCCCACGCCCGCCGATGCCGCGCATACGGCGGTGGTGCTTGAAACTGTGGCCCGCATGGCAATTCTTACTTTGTCAATCAATCCTGAGTGTGCCGGCGTTTCCAGGGCACTTCTCGACCGGCACTACTTGCGCAAGCACGGCCCTAAAGCAACCTACGGACAAAGCTAGTTTGTACACTCCGATGCGGTCTCCCGTACTTCGCACTCCATGACCCGTCAGGCAATCGAAAGGAATCTTAACGATGTTTGTCTCGGTTGAACATCTGGCAGCGGGTTGCACGCAACTACTCGCCCTCTCCGCAGAGCCCTTGGTACGTCTTCGCTTTTTGGATATTGCGA
>CAZGUD010000013.1:0-135759 GCA_964528915.1 uncultured Occallatibacter sp. | reverse complement strand
AGGGTTGGAATGTCCTGAGTTGGGACGATCTGACCGAATGGGCAGGCTCGCGCTCTGTTGAACGAGGCAGAGCCTACCAGAGGCAAGGGCGCGTCCATGACCTCGCGATTTCAGAGGATGGCCGGCTTCTGGCTACAGTGACTGGCGGCTCACGGTATGCAGTTAGTGTCTGGTGCGAAACATCGCCGGAAAGGCGAGGGGCGATTTATTCCCGCTGCACCTGCCCGGTGGGCGCCAACGGCTGCAAACATGCAGTTGCAGTAGTGGGCGAATATCTTGAGAGGCTGGGCGAGGGCGCGGAAATTCCTGCGGCGAACCAGGACGATGAGCGATGGGAACTCCTTGCCGACGAGAGCAGCGACGCAGACGAGGATGACGTGGACGATCTCGACGTCGACATGGATTCCCAAGATGATGAAGTCGATGAAGAATTCTATGTTCACCGTCATCGGCACCGAGCGGTTTCCGAAAAGAAAACGCGCAACATAACGGACGAACAAATCCGGAAGCATATCGGAGCCAAGAGCCGCGAGGAGTTGGTGGACTTGGTCTGGTCGCTGAACGAGCGCTTCCCGGAGTTGCGAGCGGAGTTCAGCGATCGCATTGCATTGGGCGAGGGTAATGTTGACCGCCTGGTAACCGAAACGCGGAAAGAACTCCGACTCGTCGCTTCCGAGGCCGGCTGGCGAAACAGTTGGACGGGTGAGGGACAGACGCCGGACTACAGTCGCGTGAAACATCGTCTGGAACGGTTGCTACAACTCGGGCATCCTGACGCCGTGGCGCGCCTGGGAACAGAAATCATGACGTTGGGCAACGAACAAATCGGCCAATCGAATGATGAGGGCGAAACCGCGGAAGCCGTGGGCGAATGCCTGCCAGTGATCTTTCAGGCAGTAGCTGCATCTTCACTCACACCAGCGCGCAAACTGCTTTTCGCCATTGATGCGCATCTACGGGACGACTATGGCATTGTCGACGATGCCGCCAACGCGGTTTTGAAGCTGACTGGCGAAGAATCTGCGTGGTCTGAAGTCGCCGATGTTATAGCTCAGCGCGCGAAGTTGCCTGTGAAGGAAGATGATCCCTTCTCCCGGAAATACCAGCACGACCGCATCGCCGACTGGTTAATCCGAGCGCTTGAGAATGCGGGCCGCGACGACGAGATTCTTTCCGTGTGCGAACAAGAAGCCCGCGTCTCCGGTAGCTACGAACGGCTGGTCCAACGCTTGATCGAAATGAAGCGGTACGACGAGGCCCAGCGCTGGGCGGCCGAGGGAATCGAAAAGACAGTCGCAAAGCTGCCCGGCATCGCGTCGAGCCTGGAAAAGCTACTGGGCGAGATGGCGGTACAGCGCAGGCAATGGCCAACCGCCGCGGCTCACGCGGCTTTGGGATTCTTCACTCATCCCAGCCGCGAGAGCTTTCAGCAGTTGCTCAAGGCTGCAGCCAAAGCCGGCTGCGAGGACAGCATTCGCGGCATTGCGCTCAATTTTCTCGAGACCGGCCTCTCTCCCCTGTCGACGCCAGGTAAGGCATCGGTGAAGAGCGCAGCGAATGCAGAATGGCCGCTGCCAATGCCGGACTATCTGCTTCCGCTATTGAACAACGGTTCGAAGTTTAGCCGGCCAGCGAGCCCCCATTTTGATGTGCTGATTGATATGGCCATAGCCGACCATCGGCACGATGACGTGCTCCGTTGGTACGACGCCATGTCTGCCGGACTACAGTATCGAGGAAGCATGACATGGTATGGCTCGGGCGACTACGGAGATCGCGTGGCGGCCGCAGTGACAGAATCACATCCTGAGCGGTCGCTTGCAATATATCGTCAGCGCGTGGACGATCATCTACCGCACGCCAGCGCTTCCGCTTACGAAGTGGTTGCTGGTTATCTACGCAAGATGCGGCCCATCTTTCAAGGGCTTCGTCGGAACAACGAATGGGATGGATTGCTCGCAGACATACGACTGCGCTACAAAAACAGGCCCAAGTTTATGGAGATTCTCGACAAACTGGACCCAAGGCCAATTGTGGAACGGACAAGAGTTCGGCGATAGGTTTTGCGAAGACAGGTTTGACACGGTATTAGAGATGCTATGGCTGAAGGCGGGCAGATGCCTTTTCCAGGATGGGATCAGTGCTCCCCGAGCAAAAGGATAATGTCGCGAACAAGACCCGGAGTTTGACTCGCCCTCCGCGGTTTTGCAATCTGCATTGGATGGAGGTATTGCAATAGGCGGTAGACATGAAAATGCGTAACAAATGTGAAGTGTCGCTCGCCCCAGCTATTTGAATAAGCCAAACAGTTTCAGTGGGATAAACCTTACGCTCGTGCTCAGATGGGGCTCGAAGTCCGCTGCGTCTGTCGCGGAGTGCTTCTCGTCCGGGACTCAGCGCCAGCAAAGGGCCTGTTTTGTGGGATTCTAGTGGTGCCCAGAGGGGGACTTGAACCCCCACGACCGATAAAGGTCTGCGGATTTTAAGTCCGCTGCGTCTGCCAATTTCGCCATCCGGGCATGAGTGTGCTCTCTCTTACTTTACTCTGGGCCGCGCATACTTCCGAGCCAGGTTCGCGTAAGAGTTCTTAGTGCGCCTGAGAGAAATGCGGGTTAGCGCTTTTTCTTTTTTAGGGCTGGCCGAGGCGCGGGCTTCTTGCCGGCGGATTTCGCAGGCTTGACGCTTTTGGTTGGCTTTGCAGCCGGCGTCTTGCCCTTCGCGGATTTGGCTGGGGCAGCCTTGGCGGGGCTTTTGGGCGCGGGTTTCTTGGCAACCGGCTTCGCGACCGATTTTGCTGCTTTTGCAGCCGGTTTCTTGGCGGCCGGCTTCACCGGTATCGAAGGCTTGGCCGCCGACTTGGCGGGTGTAGCCGCCTTAACCGGAGCGACCGGTTTTGACTGCCTGGCAGTTCCTTCCACCTTCGCTGGAGCAGCAGCTTTGGCAACGGGCGCAGCAGCGGGCTTCGCCGCAGGTGCAGGAACTGCAGGCTTTTTGGCTTCGGACTTTGCCGCCGGGGCAGGTTTTGACACCGGCTCAATCTTCGGCGAAGCGGGCTTTGCCGACGCCTTGCCTGTCACCTTGGCCGCCTTCGGTTCAGCGGCGGCTTTCTTCGCAGGCCCTTTGGCGCGAGGCGCTTCCTCTTCGTCAACATCCTCGGCTTCTTCCTCCTCGGTTTCCTCGGCCTCCTCATCGTCCAGGCCACCTCCGCCGATCCCGAGATCCAACTCGTCTTCGTCCGCGCCAAGGTCGTCAAGCTCTTCATCGCCACCCAGCGCTTCTTCAGACTCACCCTCTTCCTCGAGTTCGCGTTCCTTGATCCGCGCTTCAGCACTCCGTTTGGCACGCGTGCGCTTCACGCTTACCGGCGGCGGAGGAGCCGGCGGGGAATGCGGCTCGAGATAGGCTCGCATCTCTTCGGGCGTGGTCAGCTTGCCATCGATCAACTGCAGAAAAATCGCCTGGGCAAGCTCGGTGTATCCGGGCAGTTCCGGGGTGATCCGCATCTCCTGCATCAGCGCGTATGGAATCCGCTGGCGCGACTCCGGCCAGACTTTCAGGAACTGCTCGTAGCGCTCACGCACCGCCGCAACCTTGCTTGTAAACCCAAGCCAAAGAACAGCTTCGGGATCGTAGCTCGTGAATTGCTTGAATCCTGCCGAGGGCGTGGCGTTCTGCTTTGCCAGCAGAACCTTGGCAAATCCGGCGGCAATTGCGTCAAGATCGTTCCACTCCTCAACAAAACCGGGACGGAGCATTAATTTCTTCAGGGCGCTCAGGTCTTTAGGGGCGAGCTTTGCAGTCAGCAATTGCATTTGCGCCGCTGACATGTCGGCATGGACTCCTTGCATCAGAAGCTCCACAGCCAGGTCGTGAAGCGACTTCAGTTTTTCTTCGTCTGCTTTGGCCGGAGTCCAGGCCGGGAAAAGCACCTTCATCCAGCCCTCGGCGTCGAGCGCGCGCAGCACCTTGAGGCCATCTTCCTCGTGGCCAATCTGCTCCAGTTCCAGGCTGCGGGCATGGGCGGATATCGACTCAATTACGTTCTCGCTTTTGGCGTACTCATAGCGAGCCAGCGTCCGCTGGTCCATCTCCCAGCCCAGGCGCGCTTTGTAACGCGTTGCCCTGATCAGCAGCGATGGTTCCTCGAGGAACCCGTAATTCGAAACCAGCCTCAATGTCCGCGATTCAATGTCGGCTGCGCCGTTGAGGGGGTCCATGAGCAGCCCGAACGACCCCTCATTGAGCGAGATGGCCATGGAATTCGACGTGAAGTCGCGGCGGCGCAGATCTTCCTGAATCGATGCGTGGTGATAGACCGGCTTTCCGGGTTTGGGGTATTCCACCCGGTGCGTGCTTACCAGGTCGACACGCACGGTGCCTGGGAAACACAGGTAAAGCGTACGGGAAGGCTCGTCTTCCCCCCATATTTTAGCCCCAAGCTTCTCCAGTGGTTTCTTGAGTTTGAGCGCATTTACCTGAACTGCCACTTCAAGTTCGCGCACGGCGTGGCCACTGGTCAGGTCGCGAACCGCGCCTCCGGTGAGGAACAGAATTGTGCCCGCGTCTCTTGCGGCCTCCCTGAGTTTGTCGAGGGCATGGCGCTGGTCGGCTGATAGCCGGTTTTCCAGGAGATAAATGTAATCGGGCATTCCGTTTCTGCTTCCGCCGCCACAACCCTGCCCCAACTACCTGATGCTGTTGCTCTTATTGGGCAATACGTGAGGCTGGCAAACCAGTACATTAACACAACTGGCCGCAGTTGGCTAGAGTCTAAAGCTGTCCGTTCCTGGTGCAAACCGCCGGCTCATGGTGGGGAGAATCTTTGACCATCGAAGCCCTTGCGGTTGTATCGACGGAACCTGGCGGTCGGCGGCGGTCAAGGACGCCTGGCAGAAACGTGCTCTGCAAGTCGTCGTGGCTTCCCGGGTTTGCCGTTAAGCGGCGGCAGACGTTTGGGCCGTTTCCCTGAGCCACGATCGTCTATGCGAGATCAGGCCGCGCATCGCTTCCAACAATCCCTGAAGGAGCAACGGACCCGCCGAACCCGCGTTGCGCCACCGCTTTATCCCTGTTAATCTATCTAAGTTCCTGATCCGATCCAGTGCGCCCGTAGCTCAGCTGGATAGAGCGACTGACTACGAATCAGTAGGTCGGGAGTTCGAATCTCTCCGGGCGCACCATACAAGCTCAAGAGTCTAAGATGGATAGAGGCCATTTGAGGGTTATAGCTCAGATGGCCTTTTTCCTTTAGTAGCTGTTCTGATGGTTGCTTGACAACCAGTTCTACCGCTGGCCGTCTGTCTCGATGCCGAGGTCGTGACATCGGGAGAAAGGTGGGGATAGCCTGCGCTTTCCCCCGTCACCTTGGGGCCAGCGAATTCCTGTATCTCCTTGATAGGCCTCCGGCCATGTTTTAATGTTGGCTGCACTCAAGTTTCGCGAGTGCGCCTTTCTAAAGCAATGGAAGCAGTTTTAGAAATGCTCGGATGCGAGGAATTCAAGGAAATGCGGTAAAGAAAAATCGTGACGAAGATCGCTGGGAAAAAGCCGTCAAGAATGAAAAGCTTGCCAAAGACACACTTCGCTACATCCACCAATATTTCCAAAAAGTTGTGCAGTTGATTCGTTCTGAGCGGGAGTAGGACAGTTTCCGGTCATCTGCCAGCGATATGTCGCAACCCAAGCCAGCCCTCGCTGCTTGTGCCAAGACAATCCTCGACGCAAATGGATTTTGGAGTAACAGCGAATCTTTCAACAGGTGGGAAATGCAAGGAGAAACGCAAACAACAGGCATGACACGTACCGTTGGAGATTCACCTTTGCCCCGGGTGACCCAGATCAATAGCGCTCTCTGGATCATTGTCGCTGTTACGCTTTGTTCTTATTGCATCACCTGGGTCAACCAGCATATCGTCATTCCGCTTACCCCACACTTGATAGATGGCACGCTGATGAGGCTTGACCATGGCGTCGGCGTCGGCATCTGGCATTTCGCCTTGGCTCACTCATGGTTCAACATCTCATTCTTAGCAATCTACTTCAGCCTTTGGCTGGTCATACCCGTCGCAATCATCATCCGCCCTGGTATGATCGTGCCTCTGACCCTGGCTGACTTGCTGTGTGTGCCCTTTTACCTGCTTTTTCCGGCTGTCGGCCCTGCTCACATCAACGAGGCTCTTGCTCCTCGAAACTGCATGCCTTCGATGCATGTCTGCCTGGCACTTTTGATGTGGGTGAATACAAGGCACAGCAAAGCCCACACTGCATTTGGGATCTACGCGGCACTCACCGTTGTATCGACTCTTACAACAGGAGAGCACTATCTTCCCGATCTGGTGGCTGCAGTACCGTTCGCATTATTGGTTAACTGGTTAGCTAAGAAAATGAATCTGGCTGAAAAAGTGGAAAGTGTCCTTCAGACGACCCACCCGGTTGAAACTCATCGTTTGAAATGATCACGACGACGACCGTGCGCGGAAGCTTCTAGTGCCACATCGCGCACCACCTCGGCTGCAAAATCTATCTGGCCGGCGCTCAGCGTCGGGTGCACCTGCAGCATGATGCTCGTCTCTCCCAGTTCCTTTGCCAGCGGCAGGCGCTCGGCGGGACGCAACGCAGGCGAAAATGCCTTCTCTAGGTAAATCTCGCTGCAGCCACCCACCTGGCAGGGAACACCGCGCGCATTAATTTCGTCAACGACGCGGTCACGATTCCAGCCGTCACGTTGCCGCGAGGGCTCCAAGAACGCATAGTACTTGTAATACGAGTGTCCGATATACGCGGGAGGTATCGTCAGGCGAACCGCAGGTACATCGGCGAGTGCGCTGTTAAAGCGCTGTGCGTGCGCACGCCGCGTTTTTACCCAGCCAGGAAGTTTTTGCAACTGTACGCGCCCGATTGCCGATTGTATCTCTGTCATTCGCCAGTTTGTACCGAATGACTCATACAGCCAACTGAAACCCGGCGGATGCTGCCTGCGGTACACCGCGTCGAAACTCTTGCCGTGGTCTTTGAATCCCCAGGCTCGCTCATAGAGGTCAGCGGAGTTGACCGTCACCATACCCCCCTCGCCTGCGGTCGACATAATCTTGTCCTGGCAAAATGAGAATGCAGCGATATCTCCAAGCGACCCTACCGGGCGGTCTTTGTACGTGGCGCCGTGGGCCTGCGCGCAATCTTCAATCACGTACACGCCCCGCGACCGCGCCAGCTCCATAATTGCATCCATTTCACACGGCCATCCCGCCAGGTGCACCGCAATAATCGCTTTGGTGCGCGGGGTAATGACGCGCTCAATTGTCGCAGCGGTAATGTTCTGGCTCACCCGGTCGATCTCGGCCATAATCGGTCGTGCCCCCACCATAACGGCACAGCTCGCCGACGCAATAAAGGTGCGGGGCGTGGTGATCACTTCATCTCCCGGCCCCACATCCAGAGTTCTCAGAGCCAGTTCGAGCGCCACAGTGCCGTTGGCGACGGCTACGGCATATTTGCAATTCACCGAACCAGCGAATTCTTTTTCGAATTCTCTGCCTTCCTCGCCGGTCCAATAATTCACATTGCCCGACTCCAGCACCCGCACGGCCGCTTCAATCTCATCCCTTTCGAAATGCGGCCATGGAGCCACGGGATTTACTGTCAGCGTGACCTTGGAAGCACGAGTGACCATGAGGTTTCTTTCCGATGGCGGAGTTGCCGCGCGGGCGGAGTTCGGCTTGGAGCGTGCTCCATGCGCGCCACCGTTTCGCTATTTCAGTTCCTAATCCGATCTGCTGAGAATTTCGAGATCTTTCAGATCCATTTCCAACGAGAAGCACTGCCTGGCCACGGACAGGGCAATGATCACCCGGCAGCGGTTGCGGAGCTCGGTCACGATGCCTTCGACGCTTTCGAAGACGCCGCTTCGCACCCTCACTTGCGTTCCCATGGAGACGTATGGATGCGTCCTGAGCAAACATCCGTTCGCCAGTCCTTCGCGAATCCGGGCGATTTCTGCCGCGCTCACTTTGTTCTTATCATCGTCGCTGAGCAGGTGAATCACGCCTGGAGCGCTGATGACAGAAATTCTGGCTTGCGATGAGAAACGCGCAAATATGTATCCGGGAAAGAGCGGCCGCTCGAGGACGACTGTTCGGTCTGACCACTGCGAGCGTTCGGTGTAAAGCGGCAGGTAATGTTCTACCGAACGCACCAGGAGATGCTGCGCAACCCGCTTCTCATGGTTCGTCCTGGTATGCAAAACGCACCACGGATCATCGATGGATGAGATATAAGTCAACGCAGCCTCAAGACCGGCACAATGTGAGTCTCTAATAAAGACTAAGGCATTGCAGCCGGAGAGCCGGGGTGGAAGATGAGAATTCGTGACCGCTCAATTCCAAACAGGGACAACCCCCTGTTGGTCCCACCTCGGTGAGTGAAAACGCTTGCCGGCATCTTAAGCGTTTGCCCGGTTTCGCGCAAAGTAAGGGGCCCTCCCCGACGGCGAGGGCCCCGTGCATTTCAAAGCAGGAAAGCCTAATTCACCGTCAAGGTGAAGGTTGTGCTTTCCGATGTGTTCTGTGCATCGTTGCCCGTGCCGGTCACCGTGAAGGTGTAACTGCCGGGGCTGGTTGCGGTGCTCTGCGTCCCGCCGCCACCGTTTCCGCCGCCGCAGGCTGAGAGCGTTCCAAGCCCGGCAAGCAGCACAATTGCTCCCAGCAGCGCCCGCCAGTTCTTGCGCCGCGCCGGGATGCCGAGAAACACCAGGAATGCAAGCACCGTTCCGCCCGCGCCGTACATCAGCTTGAACGGATGAGTGTCGAGCATCGCCGATGAGTTCGAGAAGGTTGTCACGGTTGCGGTGCCCGTCCCGGTGGGTGTGTCAGTAGAGCCTCCCGCATAAGTGATGGTGCCCGACACGCCGCACGTGGGCAGGTTTACCGCGTTAGCGGGCGACGTGGTTACGCTGCAGCTACTCAGTGTCACAACCCCCACATAGTCTGTGGTGCTTGCCGCGCCGGTGATGGCTGAGGTTGCCGTGCCTCCCGGCGAGACTGAGGAAGGCGAAGCCGCCGCGGCCGACAGGCCGTAGGTGGCCTGGGTAACCGTCACCGAAACCGAGCCCGCCGTGCCAACCGAGTAGACTGAGTCGCCAGAGTAGGCTACTGACAAGCTGTCGGTTCCGGCGCTCAGGCTGTTGGCCGGAACAGTGATGCTGGCGATACCACCGCTAAGCTGCACGGTTATTCCGCCGGCGAGCGTGCTGCCGCTTGTAGCATTGGTCGAGGTCGCGGTCACGGTTCCGGTCGGAAGCGAGGCGGCCGTTCCACTTACCGTTACGTTCAAGGTCAGGGACTGGGTGGTGTCGATGCCGGTACTTGGAGACGCAGTCACCTTGACGGTCGGGGTCGCGAGAGCCGTGCTGACCATGAGGATTGTGGCTGTTCCCGTGGCATTGGTGTAAGTGCCATTGGTGCCATAGGTGGCTGTGATCGTGTCAGTACCCGCAGGCAGGTCACCGGCAGGTATGGTGAAGCTGGCAGTGCCGCTGGCGGACAGGGTTCCCGGAACGGGACCATAGGACCCAGCCGTCAAGCTCACCGATCCGGTTGGGATTGGGCCCGGCCCGGTTACGCCCACGCTTACGTTCACCGCGTTGGCGATATTACCTTCCGCGGGAGCTGAGACGGTGACCGTCGGTACTGCCTCCGCAGCGACCACTGTCAAGGTTTGACTGGTAGTGGCGTAGTTCGAATCGCCGCCATAGGTAACCGTCAGAGTGTTGGTGCCCGTCGCCAGGCTGCCCGGCATGATGGTGATGCTGGCGTCTCCGTTCGAGTCGAGCGTTGCATTGGCGTTGTATCCGCCTCCCGCCACTGTAACCGTACCGGTAGGCGTGCCGTCGGAACCGGTCAATGCCATCGCAATCACGAGGCTGACGTTCGCGCCCAGAGTGATGGTGCCCGAAGAGGCTGCGGGGGTGGTTGTGATGTTCAGCGTCGCGGTTGCAGTGCCTGCGTCAGATTTCCACGCACCTACAACGTTGGCCACGTTGAGCGAGCCCAGGCCGCTGGCTTCGTCATAACCCTTGACGGCGCTGAAACCGGAAAGCGTGCCGATGGTGTCGCCGCCGTTAAGAATGCTGCAGTTCGGCGAGATGGAACCCTCGTATTGTTCCGACGGTACCCACCCTTCTTCGCCTTCGTAAACTGCGCCGCCTTCGGCGGTGTTGGCCATGGCGACGCAAGCCATGGAATTAGTACCCTGGTCAACGTCGTTGAAATAGCAGCCGTTAGCAGTGGACCCCTTCTCAGCCGAGCAGCTTGAGTTGTTCTGCTTCTGGGCGAGATCGTAAAGCTGCGTGTTGGGGCTGCCCTGCGCTGCGCCGGCTTTCTGGTTGATGAGAGCCATCACTCCGGCCATCTCTGGCGTGGCAACTGAGGTTCCGCCCACTCCTTCAGCGCCGCCGGTATTGGTGGAGTCGGTATTACTGATGTCGGTGCACCCTGCGCCATCGTTGGAGACGCAGATCAGCGTGGCGCTGTCGAGACCCCCATCGCCTGCAAAGAAGCTGACGTCTGGAATGGCGCGCTGGGTAAGGCCGCTGGTTCCGGTGACGCCGGAGTTCTTCTGCCACGCCGGTGACGGCCACCCATCGTTGACCAATGTGAGATTGCCGTAGGTCGATCCGGTGCTGTTGTCAGTGGAATTGCACGTGCCGGCTGTCGTGGAGGTTGACGAGTTGACCACGCAACTGCTGGCGCCGCCGCTGCCGCCGACAGTGTCTACGAACTCCACCAGCGGATCGACGCCGAACTCCTCGTACTCTTGCAGGAGTTGCGGCTCGTTCTGGTAAATGAAATTGCACGCTTCCTCAGGCGTCGAAATAGTACCGGCGCCCTCGTATGAAGCTACGGCGTACAGGAAGGTGGCTTCGATCGGGTTCTCGCAAGTATCGTTCCATGGCGTTTCTGGCACGTAGCCTTTGGCCGACGCCTGCGTGGAGCTGCTATTGCTGGTGTTCCAGTAAGTGGATGCCTGGGAACTGGCGCAGCCTTGGACGTTCCCGCTGGAGTCGAGAGTGGGATTGCACCAACTGAAGTCGGTGCCGCCCATGGCTGTGTCCCAGGGCGAGGAGGCAAGGCCGCTGACCGACAGGCCGTACTGGGCTTCGTAGGGATTACCGTCTGCATCGCCGCCATCGTCGCAGGTCGGCGAGCCAGAGTCGCCAGTGGCAACAAAGACGGCGATGCCGGTGCCGGCAGCGGTTTCCCAAAGATTGTTGTAAGCAACGTTTGCCGACGTGCCATTGTAGAGTTCGCACTCACCATAACTGACGCTCACAATGCGCGAGCCGAAGACGGCCGTGCCCGACACGAGAGCGTTGTCAATTGCCCACTGTGCGCCATCGAAGACGGGATCGTTGGTGGGTGTGGTCTGGCTGTTGTAGGCGTCTGTAACCAGCACAACCTGGGCTCCGGGAGCCACTGCGCCAGACCACTCGACATCGAGCGAGTTCTCTACGAGGTCGCTGTCGGAGCAGGCATCGGTGGAGGGGTTAAGACCGCAATTGCCCGGGTCGCCATCGGGTCCGTGCGCGAGCACTGGGGTCAACCCGGCGGGCAGGCCAAAAGCGCTCTTGAAATTGGTTACGTCGGTGGTGTCGATGTCGCTGGTGCCGATGATGGTAATAATCTGTCCGGTGCCGTTGGCGGTTGAGGAGCTTGGCCAGCCCGAAGGCAGATTGTAGATACTCGCGAAATCAGAAGGCGAGACGTCTTCTTCCACGCCGAAATCGCCGTTGGCGGAGTAGAAGCGAGGCTTGGGCCTGGACCCGGAATCGGCGGAGGCGGGGGGGAGTGGCTTCCTCAACGCTCCAGGAGTAAAACGGGCGCCCGACGAAGTTTGCTGCCTGACCCAGCCATGGGCGTCGGGGTCGAACAAGACCTTGCTGCCTACGCGGTGCAACGGATGGGGCAGGAAGTTGTGCAGCCCCTTGATACCGAACACCACCTCAGCCAATGCCGCGGGAATCTGCGGGTCGCTCATGTTGGCGATATGCGGCTTGCCGCTCACCTGAAGATTGTGGATCTCGGTATGAAAAGCAGTCGTCACCTGGCCGGCCGTGCCGCTGAAGCTGATGGTCATGCCGTCTGCGGCCACATGGGTAACGGTGAATCCCTTGCTGGTGAGCCAGGCGGAGATGGCGGCAATGTCAGACTGCACCGGGCCGTAAAGCTGGCCTATCTGGGCGGGCGTAAGCCAATGGTGATAGTTCGGTGAGCTTGGCTCGTACTCGCTCTGCACATAGGCGTCGAACGCGGCCTGCTGTTCAGGCGCGCGGCTCAGCACCAGCGTGAGGCCGGCCATGGGAAAGGAATCGCTCACACGTCCCTGGTCGTTCTTCGCATTGGCCTGGGGATTGACGTTGCCTTTCAGCGTTACAAGCTGGTTTTCGTCGATGGGGTTGACGATGCGGGCGGCGGGAGCGGCTTGCTGTGCAGGCGAAATGGCTGAAAACAGCAGTGCACCGGCAAGTGCAACGAGGGGGAGCGGACGCAGAGTTGCCATGTTGGATCCTGAGACCTTTCTTCGGTGAGATCTTCCGTTTCGAACGTTATTTGAGCATCAATTGATTGCGCCGTGAAGCCAGTTCAATCGGAGGAGGTGGATTTGAGTCGAGCAGGAAGACAGGACAGCACTAATGCAAACGGGCTGCGCCGGAAAAAGTAGCGCGACCAGCGACGATTTTTTGCGGAAGTACGAGCACGATTGAAGTGAATGCTTCGAATTACTTAGACGGAAGGATTCGAATTGCGCTGACCTGGAGGGGATGATTTCCTGCCCGAAGTTTGATCGAACCCCGGCCAAAATCGAGCCGCGATGGAGCGCGTTCAGAAGTCGCCGATTGCAATAGACAATTCATTTCGAATCGTATATTATTCGATCTTAATCGTTCAGGTGATTCTGCGTGCGCGCCTCCTTATTCATTACCTGTTATAACGATACGCTGTTTCCCGACACCGGGCGGGCGGTGGTTGCTCTATTGGAACGGCTGGGTGTGGAGCTTGATTTTCACCCCCGGCAGACCTGCTGCGGCCAGATGCACGCCAACACCGGCTTCCGCGCTGAAGCCTTCTCCCAGGCCAAGCGATTTGTCAGGCTCTACCAGGACGCTGAGACGGTGGTCATCCCCTCGTCTTCTTGTGTCGCCATGATTCGCGATCAGTATACCGGGCTCTTTGATGAACTAGGCAACGAGCAACTGCGCCGCGAGTTCAAGGCCCTGCTTCCGCGGGTGTATGAGCTGAGTGAGTTTCTCGTCGATAAGCTGGCTGCGGTTGATGTGGGTGCGTATTTTCCCCACCGCGTGACCTACCACGCCAGTTGCCACGGACTGCGCGCGCTCCATCTCGGCGACCGGCCCTTCAGATTGCTCGCGAAGGTGCGCGGAATGGAGCTTGTTCCTCTGCCCAACCTTGAACGCTGCTGCGGCTTCGGCGGAACTTTCAGCGTGAAGAACGGCGATGTGTCGTCAGCCATGCTGGCCGTGAAGCTTGAAGATGTAATGTCGACCGGCGCGGAGTTCTGCACGGCGCTCGACAACAGTTGCCTGATGCACCTAGGCGGCGCCATGCACCGGCAGTTCGCGGGTATGAAGACCATCCACATGGCCCAGATATTGGCCAGCACCGAGATGGCGCCGGCGGAGGTGCTGGGATGAGCCACGCACAGCAGCCGATCCTCGATCCGGCGCTTGCGCCGCCATTTCCGCAAGCGGCATTGCCCATGCTGCGCGATACGCAGCTACGCAAAAATGTTGCTCACGCCACCGATGTCATCCAGGCCAAACGCGCCCGCCTCATAGCCGAAAAGTCCGACTGGCAGCAACTGCGTTCGGCAGCGGCTCTGATCAGAGATGAGGCTCTCGAGAATCTTGGCGGCTATCTCGAGCAGTTCGAAACCCGATGCAAGGCGCGCGGAGGAGTGGTGCATTGGGCCGCCGACGCGGCCGAAGCGCGCGTCATCGTACTCGGCATTCTGCAAGAAGAGAACGCCTCAGAGGTCATCAAGATCAAGACCATGACCTCAGCCGAGATCCAGTTGAATCCGCATCTCCAGGCCGCGGGCGTCAAGGTCTTTGAAACCGACCTGGCCGAAATCATTCTTCAGCTTGGCGAGCTTGAGCCCTCGCACATCGTGGTTCCGGCGCTGCACGTCAATCGCAGCCAGGTGAGGGAAATCTTTGCCCGCACCATGGGACTCGACAATCTGTCTGACGATCCTCAGGCGCTGACGGCCGCCGCGCGTAACTATCTGCGGCGCAAGTTTCTTGAAGTCCCGACAGCAATCAGCGGCGCCAACTTTCTGATTGCCGAGACTGGCGCTGTTGCCGTAGTTGAGAGCGAGGGCAACGGGCGCATGTGCCTTACGCTGCCGCGTACGCTTATCACGCTCGCCGGAATTGAAAAAGTTCTGCCCCGATACGGCGATCTTGAAGTGATGCTCCAGGTGCTGGCGCGCTCGGCCACCGGCGAACGCATGAATCCCTACACTTCGCTGTGGACGGGCGTGACACCGGGTGACGGTCCGCAACGTTTTCATGTCGTTCTGCTCGATAACGGGCGCTCGGCCATCCGCACCCGTGAGCGGGAGCGACAGACGCTGCGCTGCATTCGCTGCGGAGCCTGCATGAATGCCTGCCCGGTTTACCGCCAGACCGGCGGCCACGCCTGCGGCTCGGTATATCCCGGCCCCATCGGGGCGATTCTTACCCCGCAACTCACCGGGATGAAGCACGCGCAAACACTCCCCTTTGCCTCGTCGCTGTGCGGCGTCTGCTACGAGGTTTGCCCGGTCAAAATCAATATTCCTGAGATTCTGATCGACCTGCGAGCGCAGGTGACGGACCAGGAACGCGGAAAGGCGGCACGGTTTTTCGATCCGATGTATTTGGGCATGCGCGTCGCGAATCTGCTGTTTTCGCGGGCGTGGCTCTTCCACGCGGCGCAATGGAAGGCACGCATCGGCCTAAAAATATTTACGAGCAAAGATGGATGGATTCATTCGCTGCCCAGCATTGGCGCCAAGTGGACGCAGACACGCGACCTGCGTGGCCTGCCTAAGCAGACGTTTCACGCGTGGTGGAAGCAAAGAAAGCAGGCTTCGCGATGAGTCCCACGCTGGCCGCACGAGCGAAGATTCTCAAATGCCTCGGCGCAGGACATGAGGCGGGCGGTGCCACGCCGTCTCAGTCGTGTCCGCGCGACTATATTCGCCGCGGCTCGCTCGATGCCGATGGGCGCCTGGCGAAGTTGATTGAGCGGCTGCGCGAGTACGACGCCGAAGTTGCAGAATGCGCGCCCGATGGCCTCGCATCCGAGATCGCAACTCTGCTTGCCCGCAGCGGCCGCAATTCATTTGTAGCGCCGGCCGGCGTGCCCCGGCAGTGGCTTGCGCCCGGAGTCAACTGGAAGATCGATGGTGAATCCGGGGGCGAACTGGCTACCGAGGAGATCGAACGCTGCGATGGTGTTTTGACCGCATGTTTTTGCGCAATTGCCGACTCGGGAACTATTGTTCTTCATCACTCGGCCGCTGAAGGGCGGCGGGTGCTCTCGCTGCTGCCAGACTGGCATCTATGCATTCTGCGCGCCAGCCAGATTGTTGAAACGCTGCCTGAGTATTTCGACAGATGCACCGAGATTCCGGCGCTGGTGACCTGGATTTCGGGTCCCAGCGCAACCGCCGACATTGAAATGACCCGCATTAAAGGCGTACATGGACCGAGGTTCCTGAACGTGATTGTGGTGAAGGAACAGGGAATGGGGAGTAGGGAATAGGGAATAGGGAATAGGGAATAGAGAGCAGAGAACAACCTGCTCACAAACGAAAGGTGATCTTAATGACGATTTCAGATTCCACAATCCGCGCTAAGGCATTCAAGGCGCTTGATTCTTTTCTAATCGAGATTCCGTCGTGGGGATTTGCCAATACCGGCACGCGTTTTGGAAAGTTTGTGCAGGCTGCGGCTGCCTCAACCATCGAAGAGAAGTTTGCCGACGCAGCCGAGGTCAACCGGCTTACCGGCGTTACGCCTACCCTTGCGCTGCATGTGTTGTGGGATCTGCCCAATGGATTGGAAGACGCGGCCAAAGTGCGTGAACTCGAGCGCCGCTACGGCATCCGTTCCGGTTCCATCAATCCCAATCTCTTTCAGGATCAGGAATACAAATTCGGTTCGCTGTGCAATCCCGACGCGGCCATTCGCGAACGCGCTCTCCAGCACATGTTCGATTGCGTCGAGATCGGCAAGGCGCTGGCTTCTCGCGACATCTCGCTATGGATGGCCGACGGGTCGAATTATCCTGGCACCCAGAGCATTCGCAAGCGCATTGCCTGGCTTGAGGAGGCGCTGCGCGCGACTCACGATCGCATGGCGCCCTATCAGCGGCTGCTGATTGAGTACAAGCCTTTTGAGCCGGCCTTCTATCACACCGATATTGCCGACTGGGGCATGTCTTCGCATCTCGCCCGTCATGCCGGCCCGCAGGCGGTCGTGTTGGTCGACACCGGCCATCACTACCTGGCGCAAAACATCGAGCAGATTGTGGCGTGGCTGCTGCATACCGGTCTGCTGGGCGGCTTCCACTTCAACGACCGGCGTTATGCCGACGACGATCTCACGCTCGGCTCCATCGATCCCTATCAGATCTTCCGCATCTTTCATGAGATCCATGCCGCCGCGACCGATGGGCTCAAGCTCGACATCGCATACATGATTGACCAGAGCCATAACCTTAAGGGCAAGGTGGAAGCGATGGTGCAGACCGTGGTGGCCGCGCAGGAATTGTTCCTTAAGGCTGCGCTCGTCGATCGCGAGCAGCTTGCCGTCCAACAGCAGAAATGCAATCTGGTGGCGGCAGAGGAGATGTATCGAGGCGCATTCTGGACCGATGTTCGCCCGCTGCTGAGGGAGTGGCGCGAGGCCCGCGGCCTGCCCGCCGACCCGCTGGCGGCTTTGGCGGCCAGCGGTTATGTTGAACGCATTGCCCGGGAGCGCGAAAAACGCAGCACGGCCGTGAGCAGTTATGCCTGAAAATGCTCTAAACTAGAGGGTTTAATGGCACGCGCCAGGCGTGGCGCTGAACGAGGAACGAATGCCAAAAGCCAAGATCAAGCGGCTGTACCTGATTCCGATTCTTTCCAAGGCGCTCGACGTCATCGAGTTGTTCGAGCGCGATCATGCGGCTTTGACTCTCGAGGATGTCTATCAGCAAACCAACATCTCCAAGACGAGTGTCTATCGGATCTTGAAAACTCTGGTGCATCGCGGCTACCTGGCTCAAACACAGAACGGCCAGTATCGGTTGGTGTCGCGGCCGCGCCGGCTGCACTTCGGCTTCGCGGTGCAAAGCGCCGAACTCCCGTTCTCGGTTGCCTTGTCGCAAAGCGTGAACGCAGCCGCCGCAGCAGCCGGTGTTGAGCTCACAATACTCGATAACCGGTTCGATCCCGATGTCGCCGTGCGCAATGCCGAGGAACTGGTGGCCAAGCGTGTCGACCTGGTGCTCGAATTCCAGGTTGAAGAGGCGGTTGCTCCCCGCGTTGCGCATATCTTCAAGAAGGCCGATATACCCCTGGTGGCAATTGACGTGCCCCATCCTAATGCAACTTATTTCGGGGCGGATAACTTTGAAGTTGGCTACGAGGCGGGCGCCATGCTGGCGCAGCACGCATTGCGTTACTGGAAAGGGAAAGCGGACCGGGTGCTGGGGGTCGGCTTCAATGAAGCAGGCAGCTTTGTGCAGAGCCGCATTTCAGGGGCATTCGACGGCATTCGCGAACGCTTGCCCGGCCTGGCCGCCGCACAGTTTGTACAGATCGATGGCCGCGGCATGCGTGAGGCCAGCCGAAAGGCGATGCTGGAGTTTCTAGGCAGTTCGGGCTCTAAAGAGCGCACGCTCGTGGCCGCGGCAACTGACTCAAGCGCCCTGGGTGTGCTGGATGCAATTCGGGAGACCGGCAATGAGGAGAACTTCGCCATTGTCGGCCAGGATTGCATCCCCGAAGTGCTCGACGAGCTTCGCAAGGGGAAAAGCGCCATCATTGGCTCCATCTCGCACGAGGCCGAGAGCTACGGCCCGCGACTGATCCAGCTTGGCATTGCAATTCTGCGCGGCTACACAGTACCACCGTATAACTACGCGCATCACCGTGCTGTGACTGCCGAAAGTTTGAAAGCCGCGCCGGACGCTGCTGAAGGGTCGCACGATGAGATTAATGCCAATACGCTGGCCCCCCAATCTCTCGAATAGCGGGAACCGGTGAGCGTTCGCGACTGTATGATTGATAAGAGCGACTATCTGAATTCCCCTGAGAATGGCCGACTATGACACTGGCAACATCCGCTTCCCCTGCACTCAAATTCCTCGAGGATCGTTGGAACTCGAGCCTTGCCGCCACGCTTGATGAGCCGGAGCTGTTGCGGTACCGTTCAAACCTTCTCGGCTCTGACTTGCGCATCACCAACTTTGCCGGCGGCAACACCAGCTCCAAGGTTATTGAAAAAGATCCGCTGACCGGCGAGCCGGTTGAAGTGCTGTGGGTGAAGGGCTCGGGCGGCGACCTGGGCAGCATCAAGCGCACCGGCTTCGCCACGCTCTACCAGGAAAAGCTGCTCGCGCTCGAGCGCAGCTACAAGGGCGCTGACACCGAAGACGACATGGTGGCCATGTATCCACTGTGCGCGTTTCGTAACAATCCTGTCGCCGCTTCGATTGATACACCCCTGCACGGCTTCTTGCCGTTCAAGCATGTTGACCACCTGCACCCCGACTGGGGAATTGCGCTGGCTGCAAGCGCCAACGGCAAAGAGCGCATGGATGAGTTCAACCGCGAGTTCGGCCACAAGCTGGTGTGGGTTCCCTGGCAGCGCCCGGGATTCGAGCTGGCCATGATGATGAAGCGCGCCGTTGAGCAGAATCCCGGCTGTGACGGAATTGTACTTGGCGGCCATGGCCTGTTCACCTGGGGCGAAACGCAGCGCGAGTGCTATCTGAATACGCTCGCCGTAATCGACAGCATCGGCCAGTTCATTGAGAGGCACGGCCAGGGCAAAGTGCATTTTGGCGGCGAGGCCGTTCCCGCGCGCGACAACCGCAAAGAGCTGGCCATCAGGATTGCGCCGTTCCTGCGCGGCCGCATCTGCGCCCAGAACCGCTGGATCGCATATTTTACCGACGCGCCCGATGTGTTGCAATTTGTAGATTCCGCCTACGCCAGGGAACTGGCATACCTGGGCACGAGCTGCCCCGATCATTTCATCCGCACCAAGATTCGCCCTTTGTTTGTGCAGTGGGATGCACGCGAGGGCATCGAAGAGTTGAAGCAGCACATTGACCGCTCGCTCGCCGAGTATCGCAAGCAGTACCGCGCCTACTATCGTGCCTTTGCCACGACCGGCTCGCCGGCCATTCGCGATGCCAGCCCAACGGTTGTGCTCATCTCCGGCCTGGGCATGTTCAGCTTCGGCAAAAACAAGACTGAGGCGCGTATCACGGGCGAGTTTTACACCAATGCCATTCACGTCATGGATGGAGCCAGCCAACTGGCCGATGGGGATACCCCTCCGCCGACTGTCCTCCCACAATGCCAGCCCGGCATGGACCCGGCTAGCTTCAAAGTGTTCGCAAACTATGTTGCGCTTCCGGCGCTTGAAGCTTTCCGCATCGAGTATTGGGTGCTTGAAGAAGCCAAAATTCGCCGCCAGCCCGCAGAAAAGGAGCTGAGCCGCCGCGTGGCCCTGGTGGTGGGCGCGGCAAACGGAATCGGCCGCGAAGTTGCGCGCCTGGCTGCGGCCCGCGGTGCGCACGTGGTGGTTGCCGATCGCGATTACGAAGGCGCCGTCAGCGTGCAAACTGAGCTGGCCAGCCTGACCTCGGCGGAGTTTACTTGCGCCGCGGCAATCGACATTTGCAACCGCGAAGCGATTCGCGCCGCCCTCGATGCTGCTGTGGCGGCATTCGGCGGAGTCGACATCCTGGTGAACACCGCTGCATTTTTTGCTTCTTCACCTGACGGTGTGGTCAGCGACGCGCAATGGGCGCTCACCCTCGACGTGAATGTAACGGCCAATTATCTGTTGGCGAATGAAGTTGCAAAGATCTTCGAGGAGCAGGGTCTCCACGGCCAGGTGGTCTTTACCAGCTCGGCCAATGCCGTAGTCGCCAAGCAGGGAAGTGAGGCGTACGACGTGAGCAAGGCCGCGCTTTCGCACCTGGTGCGCGAACTCGCCGTCGCGCTCGCTCCCAATGTCCGCGTGAATGCGATTGCGCCGGCGACGGTCGTCAAAGGATCGACGATGTTTCCGCGCGATCGCGTACGCGCTTCGCTCAAGAAGTACAACATTTCTTTTCAGGAATCGTTCAGCACCGAAGAGCTGCGCAGCCGGCTGGCTCAGTATTACGCCGAGCGTACGCTGACCCATAAAGCCATCGACCCGGCGGACTGCGCCGAGGCGATTCTCTTTCTGGCCAGCCCACGGGCTCGCTGCACTACCGGACACGTCATTCCCGTGGACGGCGGTTTGACGGACGCATTCCTGCGATAAGGTTTAGGGGCTGCCATGCAAGAACGGGCACGCATCGCCATCGACCTGGGCGCAGAGAGCTGCAGGGTTTCGCTTCTGCGCTGGCATGGTTCCAAGCCGGCCATCGAAGTCGTTCATCGCATTCCCAACGGGCCCGTGCATCGCGCAGACGGGTTGCACTGGCCCATCGAATCCATTCTCGCCGGACTCGAACAGGGCATGCGCAAGGCCGCGGCAGCGGCGCCCGAGGGTATCGCCTCCATCGCTGTCGATTGCTGGTCGGTGGACTACGTGCGTCTTGCGCCCGACGGCAGCCTTCTCGGCGAGCCCTTCTGTTATCGCGACGAGCGAACTGTTGCAACCAAAGAAAAAGCTGACGCCATCGTTGCGCCCCTCGATCTTTACGCGCGCACGGGTACGCATCCGCAACGCATCAATACCGTGTATCAATTAATGTCCGACCAGATTGCGGGTATCGATCCCGCCGCACCATGGGCAATGCTGCCCGAATACGTGCTCTATTGGCTGAGCGGGCAACGCGTGGCTGAATACACCAACGCATCGCACACGGGCCTGGTGAGTCTGAAAACCGGCGCCTGGGACGCGGAGGTCTTTCGTCTTCTCGGTCTCCCGCTTTCTGCTGCGCCGCGTATGGTACGCGCAGGCACGGTGCTTGGACCCTTGCGCGGGCCGCTCGCCGCGCTCGATGCATTTCGTCACACGGAGATCGTTGCGCCGGCCACGCACGATACAGCTTCGGCCATTGCCGGTATCGCTGCCAGTCTCGATGCGGGTGCGTATATCAGCTCGGGAACATGGTCGCTGGTAGGCGCGTTGACTCGAGTTCCTGTCACGACAAAGCGCGCATTCGATGCGGGCTATACAAACATCGGCGCGGCTACCGGGGAGTTACTGTTTCATGCGCTCATCAACAGCATGTGGGTGTTGAAACAGTGTATGAATGCATGGGAAACGCAGGGCCGCAAGTGGGAGATTGAAGAGCTGGTGCTGCATGCTGCCGACTGCAACCGCGACCCATCGGCGGTGCTTGATATGGACGCGCCCACGCTGATGCTCGACAGCGGCATGCCCGGCCGCATCAATACCGAGCTTGCGCGACTGGGATTCGAGCCTATCGCCGATGTAGCGGGAAACGAGCCCGTGTTTGCACGACTGATCTTCGAGAGCCTGGCCGCGCGTTATGCGTCGGCAATCGCCAATCTCGAAGAGAATCTTGGACGCAGGCTCGAGCGCATCCACATGATCGGCGGCGCCACGCGCAACAAGCTGCTGATCAAGCTTACCGAGCAGCGCACCGGATTGCCCGTTGAGATAGGCGAGTGCGAAAGCGCGACAGTGGGCAGCTTCGCAATTCAACTGGCTGCCAGCGACGCCGGCGGCGCGGCAATTACGCCTGAAGCGATTCGCGAACAGGCGAAGCGGCTCTGCGGCTGCAGCTGAATGTACCGCCGGTCTCCTGACCGGCTATGGCGTGGGCGTCCTCGCCCGCGCACTCCCCGCTAACGAACCAGCGCAATCATCGCCGGACTTCCAACACCCGTATACTTCCCCGTAAAGCTCAGCTTCCCGGTTTCCCGATCGATGCGGAATGAAGTAATACTGTCGCTGCGCTGGTTGCACGCAAACAGGAATCTCCCACTCGCGTCGATTGCGAAGTGGCGCGGATAGTCGCCCAGCGTTGAGGCTTCGCCAATGAACTTTGGATCGCCGTCATCCGCGATCGCAAAGATCGAGATCGTATCGTGCAGTCGATTCGCCGAGTAAAGAAACTTTCCGTCGGGCGAAATCGCAATCTCAGAGCCAAAGCTTGTCCCTTCAAATCCGTCGGGAAGGGCTGAATGAATATGCTTGATGGCAGGCGTCCCGGTCGATGCGTCATAGTTCATGAAGACAATTTGCGAGCTCTCTTCTGTCACCAGGTAGACCCAGCGGCCGTTGGGATGAAAGGCGAAGTGGCGCGGGCCAACGCCTCCAAGCAGGGTCAGGAACCCGCGCGGAGCGAGCTTGCCGGTCGAATCATCGAAGGCGTAAGAGTAAAGTCGATCCTGGCCGAGATCGGTTGCGAGCACAAACTTGTTGGCCGGGTCAGCGGCGATCATGTGGGCATGCGGAGCGTCGTGCCCGCTGATGGCAAAGCTGCCCGGCGGCGCGTTGGCCGGCCGAGCCGGACCAACCATGTTCAGGTCGCGCTGCACATCTACTGCTTCGACGAGCGTGCCATCGGCCTGCACCGGCAAAACCGCAATGCTTCCGCCAATGTAGTTAGCCACAAACGCGAACTTGCCAGTTGCGTCGAGGCTCATGTGGGCCGGCCCGGCGCCCCCTGAGCTCACTGTATTCAACAACCGCAATTCGCCGCCTGGTTCAATTGCGAAGGCGCTTACCGAACCGGTTCCGCCCACGAAATCTGCGACTTCATTGATAGCATAGAGGAACTTTTTCGAGGGATGGATTGCGATCCATGATGGATTCGGCGTCTTGGCAACAAGCCTGCGATCGGTGAGTTCGCCGGTGTCGAGGTTGACACGAAATGAGTAAATGCCCTCACCGTGACTGCTGCCATCGCTGCCCCCGCTGCTGTAGGTTCCAACGTATGCCAGCATGTCGTTCGTGGCCGCGGCTAACGTCGCGCTCAGGGCGCTGTTCACCAGCGCGAATGCGCCGGCTGACTTTAAAACATCTCTACGCGAATAAACATTCATGGTGAAGTCTCATGCGAAGTGCCAGAGAATCGATGTGAAGATTAGTCCGACCACCGAGATAATCGTCTCGGCAACCGACCATGTCTTCATCGTCTGGCCGACGCTCATGTTGAAGTACTCTTTAACAATCCAGAATCCGCCATCGTTGACGTGCGAGAAGATGAGCGCGCCTGCGCCGGTAGCAATCGCAAGCAGTTCAGGATGCACTCCCACGGTGTGAGCCGCGATGGGAGCAACGATACTGGCTGCGGTTGCCATTGACACCGTGGACGAACCGGTAGCCAGCCTCAGCATGGCGGCGAGTCCCCACGCCATCAGCAGAATCGGCACGTGGCCGCGCATCGCGATGCCGATAATTGCGTTCGAGACGCCGCTGTCCTGCAGAACGCGCCCGAACCCGCCGCCCGCGCCGATCAGCAGCGTGATGGCCGCTGTTGGGGCCAGGCACTCGTTACTAAAACGCAGAATCGTTTGCCGCGAGAAGCCGCGCATTGTGCCAAGAGTGATAAAGCTGCACAACGCGCCGATCAACAGCGCCATATCGTCGTTGCCCAGCAGCTTCAGGGTGTTGTTCAGGCCGCTTCCCGCAGTCGAAAACGTATCTGCCCAACTGCCCACAAGCATCAGGATCACGGGCAGCAGAATGGTAAGGATGCTCAGCCAGAATCCCGGCAGATTGCGTTTCTCGTCGTGACCGGTAAGCTGAGCGGCCATGGGGTTCTCGAGCGACAGGTGGACGTGGGGCGCAATCAGTTTGGCATAGAGAGGTCCAGCGACGATGGCCGTGGGGATGCCGACGAGCAGCCCATAAAAAATGGTGCGGCCCATGTCTGCGTGGTAGATAGTAACGGCCAGGGTCGCGGCGGGATGCGGCGGTACCAGGCCATGAACCACTGAAAGCCCGGCAACCATGGGTAAGCCTGCGAGCACCAGCGAAGTGTTGGTGCGGCGCGCCACCGTAAAGAGAATGGGCACAATGAGAACGAAGGCAACTTCGAAAAACGCAGGCAGACCTACGATGAGAGCGATGGTCATCATCGCCCATGGAACATTTTTCTCGCCGAATACGCGAATCAGCGTATAGGCAATGCGATCGGAGGCTCCCGACTCGGCCATCATTTTGCCCAGCATTGTGCCCAGGCCGACAATCACCGCAATGTGGCCGAGCGTGCCGCCGACGCCGTTTTCAAACGAGCGAATGACCGTGGTGGGCGGCATTCCCGCAACCACGGCGAGCGCAAGCGAAGTGACCAGCAGCGTGATCACCGGATTGAGCTTGACCACCGCGATCATGAAGATGAGCGCGATGACCGAAACAACCGCCGCGGAGAGTAGAAAGATGCTGTGAGTGTCGATGCCGAACATATCCGATGCGCTCGTTCAGTCTATAAGAGTGAAGCGGCCTACTGGACCCACCGCGGATTGCCGCGCGCAAGAAATTGCCCGGCGCGATTGCCGGTTACGCCGGCCGGCGAGTACGAAAGGATTCCATTCACCCAGACCGCCTCAATTCCCGCTGCCGGTTTGACGGGGTCGGAAAAGGTTGCTCGATCGGCGATCGTATCCGGGTTGAAGAGCACCAGGTCGGCTGCGCAACCTGCGCGTATGAATCCCCGGCCATCGAGCGAAAATCGCTGCGCGGGCAGGCCGGTCAATTTGTAGATGGCTTCAGGGAGAGCGAAGAGCGCCTCATCGCGGCAATAGCGGCCCAGAACCCGTGGAAACGCGCCCCAAAGCCGCGGATGAGGGCGCGGGTCGTTGGGCAAGCCGTCGGAACCGATCATGGTGGCAGGATGACGCAGGATCGTTCGCATGTCGTCTTCAGAGATGCTGTGGTAGATTGCGCCGGCAGGTTGAAGGCGACGGGCCGCATCGAGTTGCGTTGTCTGCCATGCAGTTGCAATCTCCGCCAGCGTTTTGCCGGCCATTTCGGCGTGCGGGGTGCTCCACGTGATCGCTATTTTCACACGTTCGTCCACCTGGCGAAGATCGAGCGTGGTCGAAGTGGCTGAGTAGGGATAACAATCGCATCCGGCCCGCTGTGAGAGCCGCGCGGTATCGAGCGCGGCAAGCACCTCGCGGCTGCGCCCCCAGTTGGCAATGCCCGCGCATTTCAAATGCGAGATGACAACCGGAACCCGGCAGCCCTGGCCAATCTCGAAAGCTTCTCGCATCGCATCCAGAATCCGATCTGCCTCAGTGCGCATGTGAGTTGCGTAGATTGCACCCGCAGCGGTGAGAGGAGCAGCCAGAGCCTGCACCTCATCGATTCCGGCCGCGTTGGCTGAGAGGTACGCGAGCCCGGTGCTCAATCCAAGCGCGCCTGCATCCAACGCCTCCTCAAGTTGCGCGCGCATCGCCGCCACTTCCCGCGATGTAGCCTCGCGGTCCAGGCGATCCATGTGATTGTTGCGCAGCGAGGTGTGGCCAACCAGGGCGGCAACGTTGACTGCGGGTCGAGCTTCGTCAATTGCGCGGCGATAGGCTGCGAAAGTCGGATAACGAAATTCTTCGCAGGTCCCCAGCAGGTTCATCGGATCGGGAAGTTCTCCTCGCAACGTGGCCGGCGCGGCACTGATGCCGCAGTTGCCCACAATCACGGTGGTTACGCCCTGTGAGATTTTGGGCAACATTGCCGGCCTGGCAAGCAGGGCAAGGTCGTCGTGGGTGTGCACATCGACGAAGCCGGGTGCGAGCGCAAGGCCGCGCGCGTCTACAATTTCTTGGGCTGCGCCCTCCACCGACGGCCCCACAGCCACTACCTTGCCATCCTGAACTGCAACATCTCCGTGAGCAGCCGCGGCGCCGCTCCCGTCGTACACCATGGCGTTTCGAATAATGAGGTCGTGTTTCGACATGCGTTTGCCGTCAGTATCAAGATTAAGACTTGAGGCCCATGCTCACGAAGCTGGGCCAGGTTCGGGCTCTTAAGAGAGAATCTTTATATGAGTCCTGAGACGAATTCGGTTAGCAGCTTTGATCTCTCAAAATACCCAGCGTTTGATCCGCTCAAAACTGCGCAAGTCAAGATTGACCCACTCAATAAAGGGCTTGGCCGTGCCGATGAGGCGTTCGTTGCCGATCAGGCTGTCGCTCTGGGCTGGAATCTGCTTCACGAAGACCTGAGCCTGCCCGCAGCGGTGCTTTACAAGCACAAACTGGAGCACAATCTGCGCTGGATGCAGGATTTTGTCAGGGCCTATGGCGTGAAGCTGGCTCCGCATGGCAAAACAACCATGGCGCCGCGGCTGTTTGAGATGCAGCTTGCCAGCGGTGCGTGGGGCCTCACGCTGGCAACCGCGCACCAGACGCAGGTCGCTTTTCGCCACGGTGTGCGCCGCGTGCTGATGGCCAACCAACTGGTCGGCCGGCGCAATATGGCCATCATCAGCGAGCTCATTGCCGATCCAGGTTTCTCGTTTTACTGCCTTGTCGATTCCGTCGAGCTCGTGGATCTGTTGAGCGAGTATTTTCGCGAACGCCGGCAGCAATTGAATGTGCTGGTTGAACTGGGAGTCATGGGTGGGCGTGCCGGAGTTCGCAATGACGAGCAATTGGATGAAGTGCTCGCGGCGATTGATCGCTCCAATGGTTCAATTGTTTTGAGTGGGATCGAAGTTTACGAGGGAGTTCTGAAGGAAGAGCCGTCGGTAAGAACGCTGCTCAAGAGGGCTGTGGAGGCGACGCGGCGTTTGGTGGCCAAACGGAAAGACGCGGCAGCCCCGTTTCTGCTTTCGGGCGCGGGATCTTCATGGTATGACGTCGTGGCCGAGGAGTTCACGGCTGCCGGATTTGGACCCGAGGTGGATATCGTGCTGCGCCCCGGCTGCTACCTCACGCACGACGCTGGCCACTACCGCGAGACCCAAGTCAGGATCCTTCAGTCGAATCCGGTGGCCCGGGGAATAGGTTCCGATCTCGAGTGCGCGCTGCACATCTGGGCCTACATCCAGTCCGTCCCGGAACCGGGCAGGGCGATTGTCGGCCTGGGCAGGCGTGATGCTGCATTCGACTCGGGGCTGCCCGTTCCGGCGCTGTATTTCCGTCCCGGGAAAGACACGATTCCAATGCCGGCTCCCGCGCACTGGCGGCTTAGCCGAATTATGGATCAGCACGCATTTCTCGAGGTCAGCACCTTAGATGGTGTTCGCCCCGGCGACATGATCGGCTTCGATATCTGCCACCCCTGCCTCACCTTTGACAAATGGCGGACCATTCCGATGGTCGACAGCGACTTCCGGGTGGTCGAGGTAGTGCAGACGTTCTTCTGAGAGTCGCTATATATAGGATGAGTCCCGCTGTCGCAGATAACCCCGGAAGTCCGCTCTGATTCCGAAGTGTTGACCTGTCTTCTGGATGCCAGTTTTCCGACGCGGACGTACGCGAAATTAATCCGATTTCGATCCCGCCTTTTCCACAGACCAGACCCTGTCATTAGTTCCAATGCCCCATTACCAATGGGCTTTCCGTCGATTACGGGTTGAATAAAACGCCGTGAATCAGACGAATAGCAAAGGAAATTCAGAAAATTTCACTTGCATTTAGGAACTGCGGTTCACTACAGTCCATCTGTTTTCATCAACTTAATTCCCCGTCTTAATCGATGTAAATCATCCGGTATCGAGCATATTGAATTTGCTTTGCGTGTGGCGCTGCCACACGGTCATACCGCAACGGGCCCGACACATGGGTATGTGTGCGCTATTGAATTATCAGCAACTTAACTCGACTTCTAACTTGAACGATCTCCCCGCGGAGCGCCTCGACGCTCCGCACGCACCCCCCCAAAGCACGCGACGGAGGCAATTGTAATGTCGACTTGTGGCCGTAATCTGATTGGAAATCTGAAAACTCTGGCGGTTGTCACCCTCACAGCAGTGGTCGGCCTTTGGAGTCCCTTACGCGCATCTGCGCAAGCCACAATTTCGCCGTCGGGGTCGTATAACTTCGGCAACATCGCGATCAACCAGACGAGCCTGGCGGAGAAGTTCACGTTCAAGAACACCGGGGCGAGCTCGATCACGATCAACTCGTTGAGCGTTACGGCGGCCACGCCCTATGCGATCGGCGCGTCGTCAACGTGCCTGACCCCCACGGTGAACGCGGGAGGCAGTTGCACCATCTACGTCACGGTCGAACCCACCGCTCTCGGCGCGGTTCCCACCGGCACGCTTACAGTGGACTCGACGGCCAGCAACAGCCCGCAGACCGTAACTCTGAATGCCACCGGTGTCGAACCCATCACTTTAACGCCTAACGGGCTTGGCTTCGGTTCAGTGGTGGTGGGCACCACCAGCGGCACCCTCGCGGTCTCGCTTGCCAACAACCAGCCCGCTTCGGTCACCATCAGCGCGATCTCAATCACTCCAGGAAATGGATTTGCCCAGGCAGCCGGCACTAACTGCGCAGTGAACGCTCATCTCACGTTCCACTCCTCATGCAATATCGCGGTGAATTTCACTCCTGGAGCCGCGGGCCCGGCGCCGGCCTCTACTGTGAGTGTTACAACCACCCAAAGCGCCACGCCAGTCACCATTCCGCTCACCGGAATTGGTGGAGGACCCACACTCGTTTCTCCCGCCAACCTCCATTTCTCGACCGTGCCGATAGGTCAAACCAGCCTGATCCAGACTTTCACCATCAAGAATCAGCAATCCAGCGCTCTCTCCATCGCCTCGATCGTCGCCCCAACGGGTGGTTATGCCATAGATCCTTCTACTACCTGCGCAAACCCCGGCTCTTTGGGAGCTGGCTTGACTTGCAGTGTTGGCGTTACCTTTACCCCCACCGCAGCGGGTACTGCATCCGGGTCGGTTGTAGTTACTACGAATGCGAGCAACAGCCCGCAGAGCGTCTCTGTGAGCGGCGCCGGCGTTGTGCCGCTATCCCCGTCCCGAACTACGGTCTATTTCGGCAATGCCACGCTGAACCAGACGAGCGCTATTCAGACGGTCACACTTACGAACAACCAGCCTTCGCAGAGTGTCTCGTTCTCATCCATAGGACTTACCGGCAACACCCAGTTCGCGATCAATCCAACCGGTACGTGCTCCACCTCCAGCCCGCTGGCCGCAGGGGCCTCCTGCACCCTTGCGTTCACTTTCACGCCTACCGCCTTGGGCACTCCGCCCAATGCCACGGTCAGCGTCGGGTTTAACGCCAGCAATTCACCCATCAGCATTACTCTCTCGGGCAATGTGGTGCAGGATACGACCGTTTCGCCTGGCTCCATTGCCTTTGGCGCCCAGACAGTGGGTACGCATAGCCCCACCAAGACGGTGACGCTCAGTAATCTGCAGGCCTCCACGCTATCGATCAGCCAGGTAATCTTCGCCGGCCCGTTCATTCTCGATACCAGCTCCAACACCACTTGCCCAATCGCCGGTGGCGCGGTGAGCGGAACGCTGGCCGGGAACTCAAGCTGCGTGATTGGCGTCATATTCGCCCCCACAGCAGCTGGATTTACCACGGGCGGCCAGATGACGGTGATCAGCAGTTCTCCCAACAGCCCGTTGCTGGTAAACCTTTCGGGCGATGGCCAATCCGCGCTTTCGCTCAGCCCGTCAAGCCTCGCCTTTGGCAACCTGCCGATCAACGTCCTGAGTGCGCCCAGCAACATCGTAGTTTCCAACAATCAGTCTGCGAATCTTGACTTTTCGTCGATCGCTGTTCCTGCGCCTTACTCCATAGCTACGGGCACCACTACGTGCGTTGTTGGCACGCCGGTGTTGCCAGGGAAGAACTGCACCGTCAGTGTCACCGCTGAGCCCACGGCTCTTGGAGCGGTTGCCGCCAGCGCTCTCACACTCAGCGACGATGCGCCATCGAGCCCGCAGGTTGCGAGCCTCAGCGCTTCCGGCGTACCGCCGGTTGCAATCGTCCCGTCAACGCTGGGTTTTGCCCCACTGGCGGTGCACGAAACGGGCACCCAAACTGCTGTTCTGACGAATTACCTCAGCACCCCGATTGTCATCGACTCGATCGCTTCGTTCACATCTCCGTACACGCTCGATACGACGGTAACCACGTGCCCACTCACGCCTGCGACACTGGGGCCGGGTCTCCATTGCACCATCGGCATCGATGTAACACCTACAACGACAGGCTCGCTGCCCGGTTCGGCCACCCTGATCTACAACGCGTCCGGCAGTTCGACGATGGTGGATCTGCCCATTGCGATGACCGCATCGGCCTCTCAACCGATCGCCCTCTCCCAGAACTCGGTGTATTTCACGAAACAGTTTGTCGGCTTCACATCTCCAGCTACGACTATCGAGCTTAAGAACCTCCAAAGTGTTCCTTTGTCAATCTCAGGAATCACATTGGACGGCGCGAATCCTGGCGACTTCGCCATCTCCAGCAATCTATGCCCGGTTGCGCCGGCAACGCTTGCAGCTAATTCGAACTGCACCTTCAACGTCACCTTTACGCCTGTGGCATCGGGCGGAAGAAACGCCACAGTGAGCATTGCTGACAATGCTCTCGGCAGCCCACAGATCATCACGCTCTATGGCCCTGGAAATGCTCCAATCACACTTTCAACGCAGGCCATCACGAACTTCACTGCGAACGTAGGCGCAATCAGTAATTATCAGACCGTCACAATCACAAATCAGACCACGACTCCGTTCACGATCAACGCCTTCCAGTTCACGGGTAACTTCGAGGAGACGTCATCGACATGCGGCGCTTCGCTTCCGTATGTGCTCGCCGGCGGGGCCTCCTGCAACCTCACCATCAGCTTTGCGCCCACCATCGGCGGCACGCGAAGCGGCCAGTTGCAGATCATTGACACTGCCGCTACCAGCCCGCAGGTAATTAATTTGCAGGGCGTAGGGCAAAACCCGCTGACGCTGAGCACTTCCTCCCTGGTTTACAGCGCGCAACTGGTCAATACAACCAGCCCCAACAAGTTGCTGACGCTCATCAATCACGAGAGCCAATCCGAGAGCTTCACGTTAACTCCCTCCGGACCCTTCTCGTCGAGCACCAATTGCACCTCCGGGACGATCGCTGCGAACTCCACTTGCAATATCTACGTCAGCTACTCGCCGACAACTGTCACACCGCCAACTCAGGGCGGCACCGTTACGGTGACCGACTCTGCTCCGGGCGGCTCTCCGCTCGTTCTCGGGCTCACCGGCACGGCCAGCGCAACCAATCCGGCTCCGGCCGTCTCCGTTGTCTCGCCCGGTGCAGCGGCTGGCGGATCCTCACCTGTAGTGGTCAACGTCACCATCACCGGCAACGGCTGGACGCACTTCAGCAATTCCTCGGTCATTACCTTCCCGGTGACCAGCAACTCCTACGCATCTGACATTACGGTCAACTCGTTCACGGCTGTTAATGCGAATACCATCAATGCTTCAATCACCCTCGCCGCCTCGCCGGTATTTGGCGCGCGCAACATCCAGGTTGTCACTCCGCTCTCAGGCGGCGGCAATGAGACCGCGTCGTTGAACTCGGCGTTCATCATTTCCGATCCCACGCAGACGTTTGAGATCACGTCGATAACGCCCGGAGTAGGCACGCAGGGTCAGGGTTATCTTGGCGTTGCTCCATTAACCGTGGACATCACTGCCACGGGCACCAGCTTTGTGCAGGGGACCACGTATGCCAACTTCGGCGACGGCGTCTCGGTCGAGTCGCTCGACATCACCGGTCCCACAACTGCCACGGCAGTTCTGGCTATCAGCAACACCACCACGGTGGGCTATCGCACCGTCACCATGGTCACTGGTGGCCAGGTGGCCAACTCGGTGCTGAACGATGGCAATCCGCTCTTCTATATCGGGCCGAACTCGGCGACGCTCACAGGCGTGTTCATGGCCAACGTGGTCGCCGGAAATGTCGTATGCACGACGACTCCTGCATCTGAGCCGCAGAGCTTTGCGGGACCAGTGTGCCTGACGGCGACCGGTACTCACTTCCTGCAGAACGCGACAGGTGTGTCGATAACCGGAGGCGTGACGGTTGGTGACACCATTGTGACTTCGCCAACTACGGCCTATGCCAACGTGATTGTTACTGCTGGCGCTACCATCGGCCTCGACAACGTGACGGTTGCAACCGGCGGCGAGATTGCATCTCTCGCGAACTCCTTCCAGGTGACAGGATCCACTCCAGCTCTTGTCTCTGTGACCCCCAGCTCGGGCCAACAGGGTCAGTCGCTCACGGTAACTGTCACCGGCAACTCGTTCACAAACTTTGCAACCTGCCCAGGCGGCGTGCTGACGGCCGACTTCACGGGAGTAATCTCGAGCCCCACCGTGAATGTGCCTAATCCGGTCACAGATCCTCAGCAGGTCACGATCCCGATCTCGATCAATGAGAATGCGCCGACCGGCGGCATTACTGCCAATCTCACCTGCGGCGGTGCAGGCTCGGCCACCATCTTCCCCTTCTCCTTCACGATTCTGCCTTCCAGCGCTTCCATCACCAGCGTGACGCCGAGCAGTGTTCCGCAGGGTGGCCAGGTCACTCTCACGGTAACGGGCCAGAACACCGATTGGTCGCAGGCCGACACCATGTCTGCCTTCTATCCCACCCCGATCGCCAATCCGATGGTGAACGAGACCACAATTCTCTCCGCAACCAGCGCGCAACTTAACATCAGCGTGCCTACCAACACTCCGGTCGGCACTTATTGCTTCTACATGGCTACCGGCGGGCAAATTGTGAGCGCCTGCATCCAGGTGTATGCCAATACGCCCACGCTTACCATGAGTCCGGCTAATGGGCTTGTGCCTACGAGCGGTAACAACCCCATCAGCGTAACCTTCACCGGCCAGTTCACACACTTCTCGCAGGCCGGAACTGTACCGGTGATCGCCGGCGAGGGAGTGACGCTGACGAGCTTCACGGTAAACAACCCGGATAGCGTCACCGGCACCGTTAACATTGCTGCGGGAGCGGCCACCGGTTCGCGTCTTGTCACCTTCACCACGGGCAATGAAATTGTCACCACCTACTTCAACGTGACCACGATTCCGGTGGGCATCGTCAGCGTTTCGCCGTGGCATGGCCCGCAGAGCACGACGATGAATGTGGAGATCGTCGGCCTGAACACTCACTTCGTCTCCGGCAGCACGCAGGTCGTCTTCGGTGGCCCGCAGATCACCGTCAACACCGTGACGGTAAACAGCCCGACCGACCTTATCGCCAACATCACCACCAGCTACACGCCTCATGGTGGCTCGCTCACGCCTACGCCTCCGGGATGGAACGCGGTTTACATCAACGATTCTACCGAGCAGTTGATCACCGGATTCCTGGTTGACGCGCCGGCTACGCCTTCGATTGTGAGCGCCTGCGTTACGGCCGATCTGCCCACCACCTGCGTCTCCAGCGCACCGCAGGGATCGGGCGGCACCAATGTCACCATCACCGGCTCGCTGACCAACTGGATACAGGGCTCGTCGCAACTGACAATGGGCGCCGGTATCACCGTGGCGAACCTGAACATCACCAGCCCGACTACGGCTACTGCAACCATCAGTGTGTCTCCCACGGCGCCGGTGGGCGGAAACAGCGTTGTCATGGTTACCCCGCTGGCCGGCGAAGGATTTGAATACGACTCGGGCGTTGGCTTCAGCGTGACGCCGAGCGCGGCCTACATCACCGACGTGTCGCTGCCGGCCTGCGAGAACGCAACCGATGCAAACTTCATCGCGAACTTCTGCAACAACGGCACCAGCAACATCGTTCCGGTGATTTCCCAGTTGCAGACCTCGATGCTGAACGTCACCGGTCTGGGCACGCATTGGCTGCAGGGCGAAACCACGATGAACTTCGGATCGGGTGTGGTCGTCGACCAGCTCACCATCAACAGCCCGACCTCTGCCACTGTGCAGATCACCGTGCTCTCCTCCGCTCCAGTCGGCTTTGCCACCGCCACCGCATCAACCGACGGCGAGAACGCGAGTTTGGTGCAGGCCATCGATATAGAGGAAGGCTCACCAACCTTCCTGGCCTTCTCGCCGCAGGGCGCGCAGCAGGGCGCCACGCTCAATGTTGAAGTTCTCGGACGCTTCACAAACTGGTCCTCGACCACGCCGCCTGTGGCCGAGTTCAACCAGGACATCACCATTAATTCGCTCACCGTCGTCGACTCTGAGACCCTGGTTCTGAATGTCACCGTGAGCCCGTGGGCTTACGTCGACACCGGCTCGCCGTGCGGACACGTGCTCACCATTACCTCGGGCAACGAACAGGTTTCGAGTTCGATGATCAACGACAATTTCTGCGTGTCCAATGGCGCGCAGCAGATCACCGGCGTGTCACCGAATGCAGCCGGTCAGGGCAGTTCGCTGCAAGTGACAATCACCGGCTCGCAGACCAACTTCCTTGCCGGCCAGACACAGGTGAGCTTCGGCGACGCCGGAATTCAAATCGGAACGGTGACCGTCACGTCCCCGACATTGCTGACCGTGGGGATTGGTGTCACCACCACGGCCAACCCTGGTTTCCACAACGTTACGGTCTCCACCTATGGCCAGGTTGCAACCCAGGCAGACGCATTTACTGCGTCTCCCACGGTTGCACAATTGACCGAAGCAATTGCCAACCAGGCCGAGCAGGGCGTGCAGAATCTCACCGTGCGCCTCATCGGCCAGTACACGCACTTCAGCACCGCTAGCACCGCAACCTTCGGCGCCGGCATTACTGTGGTTGGTACTCCAACATGGGTAAGCGACACGGAGATCGATGCGGTCATCGACATCAGTCCGATTTCGTATGTCGGCGGGCGCACAGTGACGGTGGCCACACCTGGAATTTCCTGCGCCAACCAGCCACCCACCAACCTGGACGTGGCGGGTGTGTTGTACCAGGGCTGCACGCCGGGCTCTTCAGCCGGCACTGGTACTGAAATCGTCAACGCGAACGTCTTCTCGATCATTCAGGGACCGGCGATCATCACCGGCATGACGCCCAACACCGGCAATGAGGGGCAGGAGATAGTGGCCACCATCACCGGCCTGGATACCCACTGGCAGCAGAACTTTACGCAGTTCTACATTGCCGGCGGCGGCTCCGACATCACCATCAACGATGTCATCATCAACAGCGCCACAAATGCGACCGTCGATATGACAATCGCGCAGGGAGCTACAGCAGGTCCGCGTTCCATCTACATGATTACCGCCGGTGAGTCGCTCACCGATTCAGGTGCGTTTGTCGTCACCGGAGGTGTGCCTGCCGTCAGCTACCTCACTCCAAACAACGCGCAGCCGGGCACCACAGAATTGCAAGTTACGGTCGTCGGCAACGCGTATACGCAGTGGTCCACCGCTAGCGGCACCACCGTCAACTTTGGCCCCGGAATCACCATCGTCAGCCAGGAAGTCACCGATGCGTCGCACATCGTGGCCGATATCACCGTCGGTCCCACCTGCACCGCGCCCAATACACCTGCGGGCTGCGCGCAATACGGCTATCGCACGGTCGTCGTGCAGACCGGCACGCAAGGCCTGACTGGCAGCTTCGACGTGGTGCCTCCGCCTCCGCCGCCCACTCCATATGTGTGGTACGAAGCGCCGTCATCCGCACTCCCTGGACAGACGGTCTCGGTGTACTTCTACGGCGCCAACACTCAGTGGACCGATGAGACCACGCTCACCGGTTGGGATGCTAACAACGTCACGGTGAACACCTACCAGGTCCTGCCTCCGTCTGAGGCGATCGCCAACATCACTATCAATCCCAGTGCGCCTGCCGAGCAGATGGGCCTGACGTTCACCACCAACGGCACCACCTATAACAACAACGGCACGGCTGGGCTCGAAGTGGACGATGCCTCGTTCAACATCGTTATCGCGCAACCGACCCTGAGCATCGTCGATCCGGGATCAGGCATGCAGGGTGCGCAGAACATCACCGTCAACATCCTCGGCCAGTTCACGGCCTTCGACAACACCACTACGTTCAGCTTCGGCGGCGCCAATTCCGGGATTACCGTGGTCGGACCTCCGACAATTCTCGGTCCCACCATTGCCACGCAGACGATCAGCATCGCGCAGGAAGCCAACGTCTCTGGCTATTCCGTGGTGGCAACCACGCCTGACGCACCGGCCATCGCCCAGGTTGTGGGCGGCGCTGGTTTCAGCGTCACGCCCAGCTTAGCCACTATCCTCAGCATTTCTCCGAATACCTCGCCTCAGGGCACTCAGATCACCGTAAACGTCACCGGACTGGCCACTCACTGGACTCCGGCAACCACCTTCAGCTTTGGCGCAGGCATTGTTGTCACCAGCGCAACGGTGAACAGCGAAACCAGCGCAACACTCACTCTGGCAATTCCCGCGCTTGCTCCTGAGGGAACCACCTCCGCGACGGCACGCACGGGCGGAGAAGTGGCCTCGCTGAACCAGGCCTTCGTCATTACGGCCGGCACGCCGTACCTGTTGTCTTCGGGCCCGGGTTCGGTCGAGCAGCAAGGCTCGGCGGTGTTCACCATACTTGCCCAGGCCACCAACTGGACTGCGGCCACTCCGCCGGTGGTCAGCTACGGCAGCGACATCACCCTTGGACCGGTGCAGGTCACCAGTCCAACAACACTCACCGTGCAGGGTGCGGTTTCAGCCACTGCCTATCCCGGATACCGCAACCTCACCGTCACCACCGGTACCCAGGTGCTGGGCATTAACAGTGCTGTGTACATCGCCCCAGGCCCGGCGGTCATTAACAGCGTTACCCCGAATACCGGCGGTCAGGGCGTACAGTTCGCCAACGTCCAGATCAACGGCATCAACACGCATTGGGTGCAGGGCACTACCATGCTTAACTTCCCCGGCGTGCTGGTGAACAGCTTCTCCGTCAACTCACCCACATCCATCACCGCAAACATCACGGTCGACTTGACCGCGAATCCGGGACAGGTGAATGTGACCGCGACCACCCTCGGCGAAGTTGCCACTGAAGTGAACGCGTTCACCATCACCCAGACACAGGCCGAACTAGCCTTCGTCAATCCCAGCAGCCTGCCGCAGGGCCAGACGCAGAGCCTGACCATTACCGGCATCGACACCAGCTTCGCCTCCGGGACCACTGTCGTTACTTCCACATCTTCGGGAATTACCGTCAACTCGACCACAGTCAACAGCCCGACGTCGCTCACTGTCAGCGTCACAGTGGCGCCCACAATCACGCTGGGCTACAAGAACATCACCGTTACCACCGGTGCACAGATCGTGTCGAGCAATTCGCTCTTCCAGGTCACGTTAGGGCCGGCAGCCATTTCCGGCCTCAATCCGAATGATGGTGGCGAAGGACAAACGGTGCAGGTGGGCGTCACCGGCAGCCAGACTCACTTCGCTCAGGGTGTCACCACTGCCTCGTTCGCCGGCGGCATCTCGGTTACCGGCGTCACCGTGCAGAGCCTGACTCAGGCCACGGTCACCGTATTCATCCCGAACACAGTTCCGCTCGCCTCCTACAACGTGACACTCACAACCGGCGGCGAAGTCGCGACCATTCTCAACGGATTCACAGTCAACTCCGGCTTGCCCAGCATCTCCGTCGTCGATCCTCCCACCGGGACGCAGGGCATTACTACCAACGTGGCGCTCACCGGCCTGTTCACCAACTGGGTACAAGGCACCAGTGTCGCCAGTTTCGGCTCGGGTATCACGGTAAACACTCTTACGGTCAATAGCGCGACCAGCGCCACGGCCAACATCACCATCAGCCAGACGGCTACGATTGGTTCGCGCAACGTCAGCGTGACCACCGGCGCCCAGGTGGCTTCCATTACCGGCGGCTTCTCGGTTCTGACTGGCGTGCCCGCTCTTGTCTCGTCCACGCCAGGTTCCGGTCAGGCCGGTTCAACGGTGAATCTCATTATTGACGGCGTGTTCACCAACTTCCAGCAGGCATTCTCAACTGTTTCAGTGGGCGATGGAGTCAGCACCAACTTCATTACCGTCGATTCGCCTACGCAAGTGACCGCCAACGTCACCATTCCCTCAACCGCGACGGTCGAAAGCACTTACGTTTCGGTCACCACCAACGGAACCACGCTCACCTTGAATAACGCCTTCTCGGTGCTGGCAGGTACGCCGGCCATCACCCAGATCAATCCGAACATCGGCACCGATGGGCAGACCTTGAACGTGACCATCACCGGCCTCTACACCGACTGGATCCAGGGCACCACCACAGTCAGCTTCGGCTCCGGCATCACGGTGAACACAGTAACGGTGAACGCCACCAACAGCCTGGTCGCCAACATCACCATCGGCGCCAGCGCTGCAACCGGCCCATACACCGTAATGACGACGACGGGCGGTGAAGTGGAGACCGTGCCTGGCGGATTCACAGTGGAACCGGCCACGATTCCTGCGCCCACGCTGCTTTCTGTGAGCCCCGGCGTCAACGCAGGCAGTTTACCCATTAACAGCGTTTTCACCTTTGTGTTCAGCCAGCCGATGGACCGCACCACGCTCACCACCAGCACAATGGAGTTCTGGCTGATCAGCAATCCTAGCGGCTGGGTCACGTTGCCGGGTACCATCACCGTGGATGCAACCGGCAGGGTGGTCACCTTTACTCCCAACAGCCTGCTTGCGGTTAACTCCCAGTACTACGTCCTGCTGACCAGCGGCATCAAGGACGCAGCAGAAACTGCATTCTCGCAATGGGGCTATCAGTCCTTCTACACGAACGACAGCGCCAACACCACCCCAGCTACGGTAGTGGCTGCTAATCCCCCTGCCAACGCAACCAACGTCGGCACCAACGTCACCGTTGAACTCGAGTTCTCGGCCGACATGAATCAATCCACTCAGTCCGGGTTTGTCGTCAGCACCGGCGGCAACCCCGTTCCGGGAACCATCAGTTGGAACAGCAATGTCAACTGCTGCTCATGGGGTCCGGGAACGCTGGCCTACTTCACGCCCGCCAGCCCGCTGGCGGCCAACACCGTCTACAAAGTGAGCTACGGCGCGCCGCTGGCTGATACGGCCGGAAACAGCGTCACTCCGGGAAGCTTCACCTTCACCACCGGCGCGGGCGCCGACACGGTGACCAACAATGTGGGCTACGACTTCGACTACAACCAGACGAACCTGGCAACCAACTTCGCGCCTCAGGTGCTCTTCTCCAAGCCCATCAACCCGATTGACATCAACACTGGCACGCTGCTGCTCTATAACTCCGACAGCGGCAAGTACATTGAGGGCTCGGTCACGGTTGCGCCCAATGGCATGAGCGCCACCTTTACGCCCACCGTGTCGCTGCTGCCTGACACGTACTACCGCCTCTACATGGCCGGCGGTTACTACGACATGGACGGTAACTACCTCAACGGCAACAATTCCTACTTCACCACCGGCGCCGGCAGCGATACTACTCCGCCCACGGTGACGTCTGTATCGCCGGCCAACAACGCAACTGCGGTACCGCTGAACAGCCAGATCATGGTCACGTTCAGTTCTCCGATCAACGCGGAAAACATCAATGTCATCACGGTTACGCCTTCGGGTGGTTCCGCTATAGCAGGGACAGCCTCCCTTGCCAGCGACCTGGTGACCCTTACCTTTGTGCCTGCGGTCTCGCTCCAGCCCGGTACCGTGTACACGGTCCAGGTGAGCGGCTACTCCGACTTGGTCGGCAACGCGGGTACGCCTTCCAGCACCACCTTCACCACCGCGGCTTCGGCGGTTGTGCTCAATGTCTCCACTGGCGTTAATGCAAGTGGACAGGCGATCCTCACTGGCGACACGCAGGATACGCACTGGAAAGTCGTCACCTATACCGGCATCGGGATTCCGGCCGGCGAATCCGACATCCTGTATCCGGATTGCAATTCGGCTAACTACTCCTCGAATACCAATCTGTTGAATTGCACGCTTCCAACCCCAACCTCGGGCGCGATAACCTTCAACGCCCCGGCTTATACAGTTGCTCCGGGAGATGCCGACTGGTATGGCGGATGGGTTGCCAACGGTCCGAACTCGTCCTGGATTGCACTCAATCCCACCAGCGCCAATGGCAACACTGGCGGCTTCTATTACACCTCGTTTATGATGCCCACCCCGTTGCCGAGCGGCCAGATCTGCATCGCGGGCACATTTGCTCACGACGATAACGGCCTGCTCGCGGTCAACGGAACGACGATCATGGGGGACCAGGGCACCAACGGCGGCTCGCCGGCTGCGTTGAATATCAACATCACCAAGTATCTCTTGCCGGGACTCAACTACCTGAATTACGCGCCCGGTTCGACCGACAATAATCTCGAAGGAGTCAACCTCGATGCGGTGATCGAGACCTGCGGCGCCAGCTACACCGGCGGCCTCTCGCTTACCAATGCCACGCCCGCGAACAACGCAACGGCCGTTGCCACCAACACAACCATCACCCTCACCTTTAACAACGTGCTCAATCCGGCTACAGTCAACTCCACAACTCTGCCCGTCATGGTCAACTGGAACAGCAACCAGGAAATCGGCGGCGCCTACGTGGTCACGGGCAACCAGGTTGTCTTCACGCCCGACAGTCCGTTCCCGGTCAGCACCAACATTTGGGTCGGCGCGTACAACGGACCGACGGATCTCGCCGGTGACAGCGCAGCCACTTGCGGCACCAACTGCTACACCCAGCTCACCAACTTCACCACCGGCACCACGGCCACGGCGCCCTCTAGCCCGTTCCAGGTCATCGCCTTCACGCCGCCCAACAACGCCACCAACATCGGACTGCGGGCACCGGTGACGGCCACCTTCAACCGCTCCGTCAATCCGGGTTCCATCAACCCGAACAATGCCAGCGCCGATTTCGGCCTCTTCGCGGGCGATTCGCAGAGTCCGTGGTGCGGCGGAGGCAGCTACTCCAGGTCACAGGACAACACCACTCTCTCCTTCACCTGCTACGCATTGCCCAGCAGCACGACGATGACGGCCGTACTCAACAGCAACCTAACCGACTGGACCGGCGATGCGCTGGCTCCCTTCACCAGCCAGTTCACCACCATGCCGTATGACTCCAACACCAACGCGACGGTCATCAGCACGCGGCCGGGAAGCGGCGCCAGCGGTATCGGTGTCAACCAGCCCATCATCATCTACACCAGCCTGCCCATCAACGCTGCCACCGCCAACGGCGGCATTGAGGTTGCGCAGAACAACGTCGCCGTCCCCGGCTCCGTTTCTGTGCTCGATGGTGGTTACACGCTGGAGTTCACGCCCAGCACGCCATGGACGCCGGGCGCGCTGATCCAGTGGTGGACGACCGGCAGCCTGTACGACAGCACCTACAACACACCGCTCAACGGCGCATCCGGCTACTTCTATGTAGCCGCCAGCACTGCCACGGTGGTGCCGGCCCTGCAGGTTGCGTCTCCGGTTTCCTATTCGACCGCGGCGATCAACTCCATCGTTGACCTGCAGTTCAACGTGCCGCTGAACCCGAGCACGGTCAACAGCACCAACGTCTACCTGTACGACCAGCAAACCACGTTGAACGTGCCCGCGACCATCTCGATGCCGCAGCCCAATGAGATTCGCCTCGTGCCGTCGGCCAACTTCACCCCGGGCCACTACATCTTCGTCTACCTCACAACCGGCGTGCAGAGCACCACCAGCGTGCCGTTCGGCTCGAATACCTGGGTGACCTACTTCTACGCTAACAACCCCGTCGACTCCACGCTTCCGGCCGTACAGAGCGCCGTGCCGTTCAATGGCGACTCAGGCGTGGGCGTCAACGCCACTCCGGGCGTGGTCATCAACAAATCCATCGATCCGGTCAGCGTCAACAGCAACACCTTCAAGGTGACCAACGGCGGCACGCCGCTGGCTGGCGGATTCTGGTTCAACTCCAACGACACCAGAGTCGAGTTCGTGCCCAGCGCTCCGCTGCCGGCCAACACCAATCTGGTGATGACCCTCAGCGACGTCCTTGACATCGTCGGCAACCCGCTCAACTTCTCCTCCAGCTTCACCACCGGCCCAGGGCCCGACTTCACGCAGCCCACCGTGGTTTGGAGCAGTGTTGCAAGCAGCGAGAGCATCCCGATCAACTCTGCGATCACCGTTCAGTTCAGCGAATCGATGGATGTGACCACCTTTACAGCCGGACAACCAAACAGTTGTGGCAACTTCTACATCTACGACTACCTGGAGGGCACCTGCATAGCTACCACGCTCACCTGGAGCTCGAACCAGCAGATGGCCTACCTGGTGCCGAGCGCACCGCTCTCAGCAGGCCGTTCGTATGGACTCTGGGTCCAAGGCGGTACCGATCTTGCCGGCAACACGGTGAGCGGGTACCAGGTTGGGTTCTACGGCGAATTCACCACCGCCAGCTCCGCTCCAACGGTCATTGCCTTCAATCCGTTGAATGGAGCAACCGGTCTGGGCACCAACGCGATCATTGAGGCCGAGTTTAGCGGCCCCATCGATCCCACCACCATCGGCAACGTCACACTGTCGACGGGCGGCAGCACCGTGGCCACCTCGCCCAATCTCGGCTCGGGTAATTCCGTACTTCAGCTCATCCCGGCTGTCCCGCTTTTGCCCAACACCAACTACGTTATGACCATCGCGGGAGTGAAGGACACGGCCGGCAATGCGGTCGCCACGGTGAACAACTCCTTCACCACCGGCCCCACCTATGACATCACCTCCGCGAACGCCATCAACAGCGATCCCGGCGGCGGCTCCGTGGCCGGAATCAACGTGACGCCAAAGCTGGTGTTCAACAAGCCGCTGAACCCGATCACGGTTAACAACAATACCTTCCGCATGTACCTGCAGGACACCAACCAGTGGATTCCGCTCACCGTCACCGAGTCCACAAATGGCATGGAAGTGACGATGGTTCCGCAGATTCCGCTGCTGCCCAACACCCGGTACTACTTCGAGGCCTGCTGCGGCTTCCAGGATCAGGACGGCAACGGCGGCAATGGGGTCCAGGTCTACTTCACGACCAGCGGCGGCGCCGTCACAACGGGTCCGACAGTCACTGTCAGCCCGGCCAACGCGACCACGGCCGTTCCGCTGAACGCGCAAATCTACGTCACGGTCAGCGCCTCCATCGATCCCACCTCCTGGACGCAGAACTCGATCCAGGTTCTCAACGGCTCCACCCCGGTTGCCGGAACCGTGAGCGTGCCGAACTTGCAGACGCTCATCTTTACGCCTTCAGCCGCGTTGACGGCGAGCACCACCTACACGGTCAACGTCAATGGCTTCACTGACGCCAACGGCAACGCCGTGGTGGCCTCCGCCACCTCGTTCACCACCGGTACAGTCCCGGCTACCGGCGGCCTGACCCTCACCAGCACCAGCATCGTGAACGGTTCAAACGTCACCAACAACCTGTCGCCCATCACCGTGACCTTCAGCCAGCCCATCGATCCGCTCACTGTCAACCTCAGCACCATGCTGGTGATGAACAGTTGGAACTCCAATTGGGGCCTGGCCGGCACCTACGTGGTCAACGGCAACGCGGTGACGTTTACTCCCAGCAACCCGTATCCGCCCAACGCGACCATCTACTTCGGCGCCACCGGCGGCCTTACCGATCTGGCCGGAGACGCTTATGGCGGAAACCCCGGCGACGGCTGGCAACAGTTGGTGTCGTTCACGACCACCGGAGATACGCCTGACAGCACGCCGTTGACGGTGCTCTCGGTCAGCCCGGCCAGCGGAGCCACCAACGTGCGGCCCGACGTGCCGGTCTCGGTCACCTTCAACAAGGGCATCAACCCCTATAGCATCTACAACAACAACAACAACGCCCTGCTGTTCGCGGGTCAGGGACTGCAGGACCGTGGCAGCGTCAGTATGTCGGCCGACAACCGCACCATGACCTTCAACAGCGGGACTCTCTACAACAGCGCCACCTACACCATCCAGCTTCCTGCCGGCGGTATTAGCGACCCGTCGGGGAATTCACTTGCTACCACCTTCAGCAGCACGTTCGTGACGGGAGTCAATCCCGCCACCGGCAACGGCAGCGTCCAATCCGAGGAGCCGGGCAACAACTCAACCGGCAACCCGACCGACACCAACCTGACCCTGTTCATGAACCGGCAGGTCAACGCCTCCACGCTGCCTGGCCAACTCACCGTCACAGTCAACGGCGCCGTCTATGTGGGAACCGTAACCGCGACTGCCGACGATTACGAGATCCAATACACGCCCACGACGCCGTTCCCGGCCGGAGCCACCATCCAGTGGTTCCTGTCTGGATCCGTGCTGGATTTGAACGGCGATGCGTTCTACGGCAACAGCGGCTCCTTCTACATCGCCCCAGCCGTTAACACTGCCACGGCAGTGCCAACGGTCGTTGCAGTAAGCCCCGGCGACGGTTCAGCCAATGTGCCGGTCAACGCCGAATTTGACATCCAGTACAGCCAGCCGGTTACGGCTGCCTCGTTCATTGCCAACATGGAACTGTACGACTGGGGCACCGGCACAAGTCAAACAGTCGACGTTACGCCGAACACTGGCAATTCGACGGTGTTCCACGTGACGCTTGCTTCACCCCCCTTAAGTCCGTCAACGCAGTACGGGCTCTGCACTAACGGCAATGTGATGGGCGCTAACGGTGTTGCTGCTCAGAGCGATTGCTGGGCTACTATCGGCACCACCGTAGCCTCCACCACGCCAGATACTACTTCGGGCACGGTAACTATCGGACCGCCGAATGGCTCGCAGAACCTGGGCACCAACGCCTACATCCGCTTCCAGTTCTCCAAGCCGGCCGATCGCACCACGGTGAACGCGAATACTATCGCGGTCACTACCGGCGGCAATCCGATTCCGGGTTCGTTCTCGTACAACTACAGCGGTGACGATCTGGTCGGCGCCGACTTCAATCCGGTCAACCCGTTGCCGCAGAGCAGTACCATCCAGGTTGCGGTGAGCGGAATCCTGGATTATGCGGGCAACGAATTCAGCGAGCCCACCACAACCTTCACGACCGGGGCGCAGCCGGATTACACCACGCCGACTGCCACGCTCGCCTTCGGCTACTGGCAGTCCGGAATCGGCACCAACGCTTCCTTCACCTGCCTGTACTCGGAGGCCATGGATCCGAGTAGTGTCACGCCCTCCAACACCTACATCTACAGCTACGTGACCAATGCACATGTGCCGGTCACTTACACCTGGGCGTCGGACCTGATGTCGGTGACCATGACGCCGGTCTCGCCGCTTTACGCCGACTCGCAGTACATTTACTACTGCCAAGGCGCCATCGACCTGACCGGCATCGGGCAGCAGAACAACTCAGCCGGCTTCTACACCGGCAGCGGTCCAGTCGCCGTCGGACCGTCGCTGGTTTACGCCAACCCGCCCAGCGGCATGACCAATGTGCCCCTGAACTCCATCGGCGGCCCGTGGAACAACACCAGCCTCATGCTGCTATTCAACGAGCCGGTCTCCTCCGACTCCATGAACAGCATCACCTTCACCCCGCAGGGAGGCAGTCCTGAGCCGATCGCCGTATACGCGCAGGATGGAAACTACATCGCTGACGTCCAGCTGCCGTGGGCCCTGGCGCCAAACACCCAGTACACCTTCAACTTTGCCGGCGTCACTGACCTGAATGGCAATCCGGCGCAGGGCACTACCACCAGCAGCTTCACCACCGGAACGGGCTTTGACTTCACCAACCCGACAGCTACAGCCGCAACCCCGGTGAACAACGCAACCGGTGTAGCGGTCAACGCTCCGATAACTCTGACCTTCAGCGAGCTGATGAATTCGGCGCTCATCACTTCCAGCCAGATTTACCTGCGCACCCACAATACGCAGACCACGGTGCCGACTACGCTCGCCATCTCCACTGTGGGCGGCGTAACTGTAGTTACAGTCACGCCGGTATCGCCGCTGGCCGAGTCGACCATTTACGACCTGGTCTACTGGCCCAACAACTGGTACCTCTATGACGTGGCTGGAAACTATGAGCCCAACTACGGCGTAGAGACCACCTTCACCACCGGCACAACCGCTGCGGTGAACGGCGCCTGCGGCACTGCCAGCGGCGGTTCGTTCTCCGCTCCACCAACAGCCAACCTGTGCACGGCGACTGGCGGGATAGCCTCGGCCATCACCAATGTCGCCGGCGCCTGGTCCTGGACCTGCAACGGCCAGTACGGAGGCACCAACGCCGCCTGCTCGGCCACCATCACCGGGACACCGGCGTGCTTCGCGCAGCCTTCCAGCCTGGTTTCCCTGTGGCCGGGGAACAACAGCGCCACCGACGCCGGTCCGGGAGGGAACAACGGAACCCTCGAGAACGGCGTTACCTATGCCCTCGGCGAGGTTGGGGATGCCTTCAACCTCTCGGGCAACACCACCAGCAGTAGCGACCAGTACGTGCTGATTGGCCAACCGGTGCCCACCAACCTGCAAATCCAGAGCGCCATAACCTTGTCGGCCTGGATCTACCCCACCGCTTATCCGACGGATTACGGCAGCGGTGCTATGGGATTGATTGCCGGAAGCCAGGATGATGGCGTCTATGGCGGTGCAACCATCTTCTACGATGCACGCGTTAACCCCGACGGTAACCCATATAATGTGCCGGCTGGCCACATTCAATTCAACCTCGGCAACGGATCTAACTGGGCCCTCCAAGACACGGAGACCCAGGTACCGCTCAACCAATGGACATTGATCACGGCCACAGCCACCTCAGGCGGTTCCGGCCAGGTCTATTACAACGGCGTCTTGCAACCTTCCAACTCAGGCAACAACGCTACGACGTGGAACGGCACGATTTCATATCCGACCAGCGACTGGTTCGGGATTGGGCAGGAGGTCAACGAGAATCGCCCCTTCGTCGGCCTCATCAACGACGTTGCAGTCTTCAACGCGGCCCTGACGCAGACGCAGATCACGGCCCTCTACAACGCCGGAAGCGGAGGCATCTGCCAGTAAGGTTTTAGAGCCTGTTCTTACCGTTCGCTCGCGCTAGGGTCAAGAACAGGCTCCCGACTTTAGCCAGGAGCGGGGGCTGCACCCGGTGGTCTCCGCTCTCTTTTTTTGCTCTTATGAGTTTTAATTAACCCGGTCTCTACAGTGCCACAGCGCGGCCTGGAAACAGCGCGCTGATTTTCACGTTTGAATGCCTTCCCCAGGCGTGATGGTTTCGGGAGCAGGAATGATTCCGAGTTCCTGGTAGATCGGCCTCACCGCGCGTCGCAGCGCGGGAAACTGCGTAAAGAACCACGCCGCTCCCACAATCACCGCCGCGCCATTCAAGATCACCGTCATTGGCGCGCCGATTCTGCTTGCCATGGAGCCGGCCAGCAGGCTGCCAAAAGGCGCCATGCCCATGAACGCCATGGTGTAATAGCTCATCACGCGTCCGCGCTTGTCTTCGCTCACAATGGTCTGGATCACGGTGTTGCTGGCCGCCATGCCCTGCATCATGCCCATTCCGGCAATCAACACCGCAGCCAGCGACGCCCAGAAATATCGCGACAATCCAAAGCCGATCAGACCCAGACCGAACACAGCCGCCGAGATGGGAATTATGCGGATGAGCCCGCGCACGCTTTTGCGCGCAGCCAGCGAAAGTGCCGAAATCAGCGCGCCCACGCCCATTGCGCCCATCAAAAAGCCCAGCGTGTGAGGTCCTCCGCGCAGAACCTTGACGGCAAAGATCGGCATCAGCACCACGAACGGCATCCCCATCAGGCTCACCACCGCAAACAGCGATAAGATGGTGCGGATGGGCAGAAAACCGACCACGTATCTCCAGCCTTCTTTCAGTTCTGTGAAAGTCGACGTGGCCTTTCTGCGCACCTCTGCGACGTTCAGGCGCATGGCCAGCAGCGAAGCGATAACGGCGAGATAGCTCAGGCCATCGATCAGGAAGCACCACGCCTCACTGCTGACGGCGATGATCATGCCTGCCAGCGACGGCCCTATCAGCCGCGCCATGTTCACCATTGAGGAGTTGATGGCGATGGCATTGCCCAGGTCGGCGCGCTCTTCAACCATCTGCACCATGAATGACTGGCGTCCGGGCATGTCGAACGCGTTGATGCAGCCTTGAAGGATACTCAGGCCCAGAATCCACGCAATGTTGATGTGACCCGTAAACGTGAGCGCGGCGAGCAACAGTGACTGCACCATGGCCAAGGTCTGCGTCCACACCAGCACCCGCCTGCGATTAAGCCGGTCGATCCACACCCCGGCAAACGGCGCAATCAGGAACGTCGGAATCTGGCCGGCAAAGCTCACCGTGCCCAGCACCAGCGCCGATTTGGTCAGTTTGTACACCAGCCACGAGGTGGCGATGCGCGTCATCCACGTCCCAATCAGCGAGATGGACTGGCCGCCAAAGAACAGCCTGAAATTGCGATGCCGCAGCGCCCGCCATGCATGAGAAACCCCGCCCGGCCGGATCGATTTCGCGGAGTTCATGCCCGGGGTTTTCTCGCGTCGAATGCTTTCGTCGGGAACGCTCACTGGTTGAATTCTCAACGACTTGTTGGATGCAGGATGAAGCAGCTAGCTTCTATTACTCTAATCGGCGTTCCCAGACGTCCTGAAATCCGTTGCGGCGAAGGGTCGAGAATCGGGGTGCTCCTGTAATGTTGAGGAAGGCGCTCATGCGATTTTCCAACTTTTTTTCCGACCGGAATCTTTCCTTTGACAACTTCCTCCAACTCGATTGCGCCAGGCAAACCAAATGAACTGACCGAACTGTTGCGAACGTTTTTTGGGTTTGAGTGGTTTCGGGTTGGGCAGGAGGCCGTATGCCGTGCGGCTATCGCCGGACGTGACCTGTTGCTGGTGATGCCGACGGGAGCAGGGAAGTCGCTGTGCTATCAATTGCCGGCGATTGCGCGGGGTGGAACGGCACTGGTGATCTCTCCATTGATCGCGCTTATGGAAGACCAGGCCGCAAAACTTTCAGCCCTTGGACTGCGCGTGGCGCGAATTCACTCGGGACTTGAGCGCGCTCAGGCGCGCCAGGCATGCGCGGATTACCTGCAAGGAGCATTGCAGTTCCTGTTCATTGCGCCGGAGCGGCTGCGCGTGCCGGGATTTGTAGAGATGCTGGCCAAAAAGAAGCTGGCGCTGATTGCAATCGACGAGGCGCATTGCATCTCGCAATGGGGCCATGACTTCAGGCCGGATTACCGGATGATGGGACGCTATTTGCCGGCATTGCGCGGCACAGACAACCGAACTCCAAGCGGCTCGTCTCTCCCTCACCCCGCCGAAGGAGACCCATCCGCTGGGACGCCGGTGATTGCAATGACGGCCACCGCGACGCCCACGGTGCAGGCGGACATCCTGGAACAACTGGGAATGATACGGCCTGCGAAATTCATTCATGGATTCCGGAGGGAGAATCTGGCCATCGAGGTAGCCGAGGTGCCGGTCCCTGAGCGCGCGAGCACTATTTTCAATCTTCTGGCCGATCCCACGCGAAGGCCCGCTATTGTCTACGCGACTTCAAGGAAACAATCGGAGTATCTTGCGCAGTGTCTTATGGGCGGTCTCGGTTTAAGTGCAACGGGTTCTGCAAACAGGATTGCTGCGTCTGCATATCACGCAGGGCTTGATGCTTCGACGCGAGAGCGGGTTCAGGTGGCCTTTCAGGCGGGAGAGATTGACGTGGTGGTGGCCACGATCGCATTTGGAATGGGGATCGACAAAACGAATATCCGGACAGTGATTCATGCCGGACTGCCGTCGACGCTGGAGAGCTATTACCAGGAGATCGGGCGTGCCGGACGCGATGGCGCGCCGAGCCGGACCTACTTGATGCACTCCTATGCCGACCAGAGGACGCATGATTTCTTCCTGACTCGCGATTATCCGCCGGTGGAGCATTTGAACCAGGTTTTTAAAGATCTGGGGGATGAGCCAAGACAGGTTGACGAGCTGCGCGCGATCTCGAAACTGGATGAAGAACAGTTCGATAAGGCACTGGAAAAGCTGGAGATACACGGCGGGGCGCGCGTGGACTTTGGCGGCAGCGTAACTCGCGGCGAGACGGCGTGGAAAAAGACCTACATGATTCAATCGCAATTCCGCTCCGAGCAACTTGAAAAGGTTGTGAAATACACCACATCGTCCGAGTGCCGGATGTCGGCGCTGGTGCGGCACTTTGGCGATGTAGAAGATGCGAGCAGGTCGTGCGGCAAGTGCGACGTCTGCAATCCGGCCGAGACCGTGCTGCGGCAATTTCGCAGGGCGACGGCAGGGGAACGTGAGATTGCGCAGAGGATTGTGGATGAGCTGCGCCCAGTGGACTATAAGGCTGCGGGTACTCTTCAGCGCAGCATTGATCCGTTGGGTACCTTTAGCCGCAGCGAGTTTGACGGGTTGTTGGATGCCATGGTGCGCGCGGGATTGATCGAGATTGAAGAAGCGGAATTTGAGAAAGATGGCGAGGTAATACGGTTCCGCAAGGTGCGGCTGACTGAGGCCGGGTTGGAAGTGCGAACAGTAACGCCGATGGCGCTGCTGCTCGGAGACGGAATTGCGAAGGAATTCAGCGGCAAGGTTGAAAGGCCTGGGCGTGCGAACCGAACCAGATCTGAACCGGGAAACAGGGGCGTCAAAACGGAATCGACGCCAGCGCCGATGAAATTAACCCCGAAGCAGGAGGAGTTGGCGACGCGGCTGAAAGAGTGGCGAACTGCAGAGGCGAAGCGGCTCAAGGTTCCGGCGTTCGTGGTGTTGCACGACCGGACATTGACCGCGCTCGCTGCGGCGCGGCCCAGGACTCCCAACCAGTTGCTCGCCATTGATGGAATTGGTGCAACGAAAGTGGAGCGATTCGGGCAAGAGCTCCTGCGATTGTGTGCAGAGAGTTGAGAGCGGGAATCCAGCGGCCTATTCCGCAGCCTTTACCGCCAGCGTTTCAATCACCCCGATGTTGGCCATCAATTCCACCGGAAGATTGTGACGTTCTCTGAGAAATTCCGGTGCGTTGTATGATACCCACGCCTGCCCGCCTTCATCTTCCCACACCAGAATCTTGAGAGGCAGGTCGATGGCTACGCTGGGCGCAGCCAGCATCAACGGTGTTCCGGCCTTAGGACTGCCGAAGATCAAGAGCTTGGTGGGGCGCATTTGCATCCCCACCTTTGCCGCTTCTCCACTATGATCCACGAGCGCAAAGAGAGTCACTGACTTCGCTTCAAGAATGCGCTTGAGCTTCTCAACGGTTGTGTCAACCGAATGATTGCTGCGAATATCGACGATTCCGTTTCCGCCCATATTTGCTCCCACTGGCCGGTCTGATCCCCAAGTCGGCGCTGCGTCTCAAAACTCATTGCTGGAATTTGAACGACTTGTCAGGATATGGCGGATGCGCAGGCACCGGCCGCGGATCGTCCTTGATCTGCTGCGTCAGCAATGCGATCGCTGCATCGAGTTGCGCGTCTGAACCTTCGTATGTGGCGTGCGGCGGATCATCGACCACCTTGTCGGGCTCGACGCCGTGGCCTTCAATCAGCCAGATGCCATCGGGCCCATAGACGCCGATCTCTGCCGCGGTCGCCACCCCGTTGTCAGCCTGCACATTGCTGCCCGAAAGCCAGATTTCACCGCCCCACGTACGCGTGCCAATCAGTATGCCAAGATGCAGCCGCTTGAAGCCTTCACTGAATGCCTCGCCGTCTGACGCTGTCTGCTCATCGCACAGAACCACAATGTGGCCGCGAAATGCGTATTGCATATTCCACGAGGGATTGCCGATGCGCGGCTGCCAGTAGAACCACGCCTTGCGCACCAGCTCGCCCAGCAGCCACGAGTCGATGTTCCCACCTTCGTTGTGTCGCACATCGATGATCAGTCCCTGCCGGTTGAAGACAGGGAAGTAGTCCCTCGCCCACTGGTCGATGTCGCCTGAACCCATCGCCTGCAAGTGCACATAGCCGATGGCGTTCTTCGATGCCTCATCCACTTTCATGCGCCGCGTGTACTCCCACTCCGCATAGCGCATGCGATCGTCGGTAGGTTCGTCGATAGGCTTTACCAGTACATTGCGGGTCTCGCCCTTTGCATTCTTTACCTGCAGCATCACTTGCTGGCCAGCTTTGCCGCGCAGTAACTCGCGCTCGTCGCTCACGCTCAACAGGCCCTGGCCGTCGATGTTCAAAATCGTTTCGCCCTCCTTCACCAGTGAGTCCGGCCGTGCTAGCGGGGGCGCCTGGTCGGGCAAATCGGGGTCGTGCTGGTAGATGTGATCCACCACATAGCCGCCGGCCTTTTCATCGCGACGCAACTCCGCACCCAGAGTCGCAATTTCAATCTTGTCGGCCGGCCTGCGATTGTCGCCGCCCACTACAAACGTGTGCAGCGCCGAAAGTTCGCTCACCATCTGCGCAATCACCGTATTCAGCTCGTCGCGGGTTGCCACGCGATCCACCAGCGGCAAATAGCGATCGCGCAGCGCGGCCCAGTTCACGCCGTGCATGTTGCGATCGTAGAAGTAGTCGCGCTCAAGCCTCCATGCATCCAGAAAGATTCCATGAAACTCGGCGTGCGGATTGGTCGAGATCCTCCAATGTGAAAGGTCGACTTCGCTCTTCGCAAGTGCCTTGCCGTCAGATAATCCCGCGCCCTTCGCGTCAGAGTCGACGACGTAGAAACTGTCGCCCTTGTAAATCATCATCTTCTTGCGGTCCTGCGATATCTCGTATCCCTTCACATCGGAAAGTACTGTATCAGGCTCGTCGCCTTTGTTCGCAATGTCAAAACATTGCAGCGCTGCTTTGCGTTCAGTGCCGATCACATTGGTCCAGCAGAGCCGCTTGTCAGTGGCCTGGAGAGATTCGTAGTTGCCCGGCGGCGCAGGAACTTCATCGAGCCGCGAATCGAGATTGGCAAAGTCGATCTTTACCTCGGGAGGCTTTTTCTCGTCCTTCCCGCCGGACTTGTCGCTGTCCTTCCCGCCATCTTTGTTCTCCGCCTTCTTGTCGGCGTCCGCCGGTTTCTTATCTCCGGCTGCCGCAGGCGTTGCGTCATCCTTTTTCTTTTCGGTGTCGGGTTTCTCTGCGTCCTTCTTCTCTGCAGAATCCGGATGGAGCTCATCGGCCGGAAGGAAGGGCGACCGCAGCTCTGGCACGAGTGCCAGCTCGTAGATCTTCATCGTCCGGTCAAAGTGCGGTTGCGGCGCACGCGGTCCCCATGGAGAACGAATCGTCGTCTTCAGATTGCGGTCTGAGAGAAAGTAAAGCCACTTGCCATCCGTGCTCCACGCGGGGTTCTCACTGTTGAATCGATCCGATGTAAGCTCTTTAATCTCGCCCGACGCAATATTGAGCACCTTGATTTGATCGTAAGTATTGTCGGCTGTTTCGGTGAACGCCAGCCAGCGGCTGTCGGGCGACCACGTGAGCTGGTCGAAATCTCCGTTCATCGACTGCGCAATGCGTTTTTCAGTCTTCGCCTTGATGTCGTAGATCCACAACTGCTGGTCCTTGTCGCGATGCGCAAGCCAGAGGCCGTCGGGGGAGGGAGCTCCGTCCCAGCGCAGCACTTTCGCGTCGTTCGTCCACTGCTCAGGCGCGCTTTCGCCATTGGCCGCAAACTTCCAAAACTCCGTCTCGCCGGTCTTTGTAGAAAGCGCCACAATGTTCTTCCCGTCAGGCAGGAACCGCGCTTCGCGATAGCGCACATCCGATTCGCCCGCCACCTTCACCACCCGGCCGGTCTTTGCGGGCATTACATAGATCTCGCCGCGCGCCGTAAACACCACCTGCGATCCGTCGGGGGAAACATGCGCCATCGTCATGTATTGGGCCGGCTTGGTCACCCAGTGCTGGCGGAGCTGGTCAAAGTCAGAGACAAGCGTGACTGGGATGACCGCATCCTGGCCTGACTTCAGGTCGAGCAGCCAGAGGTCGGCTCCCGACGCATAAACAATGCGTCCATCGTCGATCGAAGCCGACTTCACGTCGAATGTTTTCTGGTGGCTCTCTTCCTTTACGTCGCGGCCATCTGGGGTCATGGAGTAGACGTTCATGATGCCGTCGCGGTCCGATAGAAAATAGACGCGACCGTTCCAGAACATCGGATTCGTCGACGTGCCCGGGTAATCGCCGGTCAACGGAACCGCTTCATTCTTGCCGTCGAAGCTCCAGATGTTCTCAGCCCAGCCCCCTTTGTAGCGCTTGGTCTCGCTCCATTGCCGGGTCCAGCGCGTGAAAAAAAGCGCATGACCGTCAGTCGAGTAAGCGCCCTCGGCTGCCTGCGCCAGCGGTACTACCTCGTGTCCGCCATGATCGTCAACCAGCACCAGCTCCGATTCGGGTAGCGTGGAGTAGCGCCCGGTTGCAATCATCAGTCGCCCATCCGGAGCCCAGCCCTCGGGCGCCGATTCGCCGTCCCACGTGCGGCGCTGCGGCAGGCCACCGTCGATCGGCATGGTGTACACCTCGGTCGGCCCTTCGTAATCCGCACTGAAGGCCACCGTCTTTCCGTCGGGCGAGATGCGCGCGGCCTCCTCGATGCCCGTGCCGGTGGTGAGCCTTCGCGCCGCGCCGCCGCTCACGCTCACGGTCCACAAGTCGCCCTCGGATGTGAACACAATCGTGTCTGCGTGCAACGACGGGCTCGAGTAATAACCGCGCCGGCCCTCCGGAACTTGGCCGGAAAGCTCAAGAGCTGATACCAGGAACAGCAGAACGAATGCGAGGTGAATCGTTGTACGACGCAAGGCAGGGTAGGTCATGGCCAATGCTCCAGTTGTGGATTGAAAGTGGGCGGGCTAGGAACCGCGGATCCCAACGCACAAGCCCACATTACACCGTGGAAAGTGGACGAATATTAAAACTGAATAGGCCCGATGAGGAATGATACATCCTCTCACCGGGCCTTCTCCTTCGGGTGTTTTTGTTCGATCGCAGTTAGTGGGATTCAACCTATGTGCCGGCTGAGAGCTTGATCGGCTTCTACTCGATTCGTTCGATCGTTACCGACTCCAGCACCACAGGTTTGTGGGGTTTGTCCTGAGCGTTACGTGCCACCTTTGAGATCTTCACCACGATGTCATACCCCTCGACCACCTCACCGAAAATAGTGTGTTTGCCGGTAAGCCAGCCCGTCGGCGCGACCGTAAGGAAAAATTGACTACCATTGGTCCCAGGGCCGGCATTTGCCATGGCCAGCTTGCCCGGCTTGTCAAAGGAATGGCGCGAGCCTCGCGTCTCATCCTGGAAACGGTATCCGGGTCCGCCCATGCCGCTGCCGGCAGGGTCGCCGCCCTGAATCATGAAGTCGGGAATCACGCGGTGAAATATGGTGCCGTCATAAAGCTTCTTGGTCAATTTTTCATGCGTAATCGGGTGCGTCCACTCGCGCGTGCCTTCGGCCAGGTCGATGAAGTTCTTGACGGTGATAGGCGCATCAGCCTCAAACAGTTGAACGGTGATTTTGCCTTCAGTGGTATTGAAAACGGCGTAGGTGCCGGGAGAAAGTGCCATGGGGTCCTCGTTTCGAAAAGCAGTGTTAGTGAGATTGCTGGATTAAACGCTTATTGTTGTGGCTGAGCCGGCGGCGCAGGGGTCGGCGGAATCTTCTCGCCCTCGCGCACAATCGTCACCTTTTGCAGGACGACCGGCGAGAGCGGCTTGTCATTCCCGTCGCGTTCGACGCGGGCAATCGTCTTAACCACTGTAACGCTCGAGTCGTCGCACTGGCCAAAGATGGTGTAATGCTGGTTCAGCGAATCCTGCGCCAGCTCAGTGATAAAAAACTGGCTCGCATTGGTGTTTGGGCCGCTGTTGGCCATCGCCAGCCGGCCCGGCATGTCGAAGTTCAGGTTCGGATCGAATTCATCGTCAAATGCGTAACCGGGTCCGCCCGTCCCTGTTCCGGTTGGATCGCCTCCCTGCACCATGAACTCAGGAATCACGCGGTGAAACGTGGTTCCATCGTAGTACTTCTTGTGGCGCATCAATTTGTTTGTCGTGGGATCGGTCCAGTCTTTAGTACCCTCGGCCAGGCCAATAAAATTGGCCACCGCATTCGGCGCCTGCTTTTGAAAGAACTGGCAGGTGATGCGCCCCATCGACGTATCCATTACAACCGTGGGGCCGTTGGGAAATACGGCGGTGGCGACAGGCGCATCGGGAAGCGCGGGCGCCGGGGTTTGCGCTGCCGGTTGAGCCGATTGCGTGGTCGATTGTGTGGCCTGCTGGGATAGCGCAGGCAGCGCCGCGCCGGCAAGCACAGCTACCACAAGCGCCAGGCCGATATTCACTTTCTCAGGGTTCAGTTTCATGCCGAATTCGAGGGTAAATCATGCGGCCTGAGGGCTGCCAGAGGCCCCGCAGGCAATGTATCTTATTTGAATGAGAATTCTCCCTGTGCACCCCCATCGCGGGCGCCTCGCAGTCTTCATCTGCGCCCTGTTCATCTCCCAATTCGCGGTCTCTCGTGTCATTGCCCAGTCTGACAATCCGGGACCCGGCGTCGATAAACCGGCGCCGGCTGACAAAGGTCCGGCTGCCAAGCCGCCTTCAGAAAAAGATAAGGACGAACTGCCTCCGCTGCCTCCTGAAAAGAGTGCGCCGCAAACCATGGTGCTTGACGGCAAAACACTGCACTATACCGTCACCATCGGTGCGCTGCCGGTTCGCGACGGTGAAGGCAAGGTGGCCGGCGAAGTAGTTCTGACAGCCTACACCATGCCAGGCGACGATCGCCCCGTGACCTTCGCTCTCAACGGCGGCCCCGGCGCAGCCAGCGTATTTCTCAATTTCGGAGCTATAGGCCCCAAACATCTGCAGGCCGGCAATGAGGGCGACAGCCCTTCCGCCGCGCCGATACTTACTGACAACCAGGGTACGTGGCTCGACTTTACCGACCTTGTGTTCATCGACCCCATCGGTACCGGCTTCAGCCGCTCCAAGGTGCCCGAAGACCAGGCAAAGAAGCTCTTCTACTCCACCGGAGCCGACATCGAATACCTTTCGCGCGTCATCTACGACTGGCTGGTGAAGAATGACCGTCTGGCCTCACGCAAATATCTCATCGGCGAAAGCTACGGCGGATTCCGCGGTCCGCGCATCACTTACTACCTGCAATCCGAAATCGGCGTGGGCCTTAACGGAGTCACGCTGGTTTCGCCATATCTAAATCCGACGATTGAACAGAACGGCGACCTGTCGCCGATTCCCTGGATGGTGACTCTGCCTTCGATCACCGCGGCAAATCTTGAGCGCCAGAACAAACTGACGCCTGATGCCATGAAGACAGTGATTGACTATACCGAGGGTGAGTACGCAACTACGCTCATCCATGGACGCTTTGATCAGGCGGCCACCGACAGGATGATTTCAAAAGTTACCGAGATGACCGGCCTCGATCCGGAGTTTGTAAAGTATTCCGGCGGCAGGCTCGAGACCGGGGCATATCTACGCGAAGTTCATCGCGAGCAGGGCAAACTTGGTTCCGTCTACGATTCAAACGTCACAACATTCGATCCGTTTCCCTATGCGCCTGAGCAGCGCGCCAACGATCCCATCCTGTCAACCATGATCGCGCCGGTGACAACGGCTATGGTCGACTTTGTTACGCGCACGGTTGGCTGGAAGGTGGAGGCGCGCTATAACGCGCTCTCGTTCGATGTGGGCCGCCTTTGGAATCGCGACGATACATTGCGCAGAGGCTCTGTTGATCAGCTTCGTGAATCCGTTGCGGCCGATCCCAAACTGCAGGTGATGATCGTTCACGGCTGGAACGACCTCTCCTGCCCATTCATGGGTTCCATCCTCACCGTCCAGCAGATGCCGGTAATGGGTGACCCTGATCGCGTTTCAGTGCACGAGTTTCCCGGCGGCCACATGTTCTACACCCGCGAGTCAAGTCGCCTGGAACTGCGCAAAGACGCAATCGAAATGTACGGCAAGCGCTGATTCGGACCTTCAGACCAGGAGAAACCCAAACCCGGAGCCGTCGTGCTCCGGGTCTTTCATGCTCTGAGCTTGCCCCTTGACTCTCTATCCATAGATAATCTATATATTACTCATGGCTGGCAAACCCGACCTTCTGCCCGGAACTCTCGACATGCTTATCCTCAAAACGCTGACCCGCGCCGCGATGCACGGCTACGGGATTGCGCTGTCAATCAAGCGATTGTCTGACGATGTGCTCACCGTAGAAGAAGGTTCGCTTTATCCTGCGCTGCAGCGGCTGCTGGTGCAGGGCTGGGTCAAGGGCGAGTGGAAGACCACTGAAACTGGCCGCCGCGCGCGCTACTACACGCTCACGGCCGCCGGACGCAAGCAACTGCACCTTGAGCTCTCGCAGTTCGAGCAGATGATTACGGCGATCGGTCGCGTGCTGCGCGATCCCCAGGAGGCGTAACCACCATGGGCAAACTATGGCGAAAGCTCACGCTTCTGTTCGGCCGCGGCCGGTTCCGCTCCGAGCTCGATGAAGAGATGTCTTTCCACCGCGCGCAGATGGAAGCGGAATTGGTTGCGGATGGCGTTTCGCGCGATGAAGCACGCTATGCGGCAAAGCGCCGCTTCGGCAATGCCACGCGCTTGCAGGAGCAAAGCCACGAAGCCGTAGGCTTCCGATTTGAAACCGTCGTGCAGGATCTGCGCTTCGCCCTGCGCCAGCTTCGCCACAGCCCCGGCTTTGCAATTACCGCGGTGCTGATTCTCGCGCTCGGCATGGGCGTCAGCGTGGCCATCTTCGGCTTTGTCGATGCGGCATTGCTCGAGCCCATGCCCTATTCGTCGCCCAACCGCCTGCTCGATGTGGCAGAAAATGCCGCGGCTTTCCCGCGCTCTGACCTCTCGCGCGCCGACTATGACGACTGGAAGCGTCAGAACACCACGCTGAGCGCGCTCGATGTGTACGCCGGAACCGGCTTTCTGTTGCGCCTTGGCTCAACCATAGAGCCCGTGCCTGCCGCGCGCGTCAGCGACGGATTCTTTTCAACGCTCGGCGTGAAGCCCATGCTGGGGCGAGGATTTCTTCCCGGCGAAGACCAGCCCGGCAAACCCAAAATCGCAATCCTCAGCTACGGCACCTGGCTCGCGCGCTTCAGTGGCCGCCGCGACGTCATTGGCCAATCGGTCAGCATGAATGGCGAATCGTATACCATCGTGGGCGTTCTGCCGCGTTCGTTCGAGTTTGCTCCCCGACGCGACTCCGAGATCTGGGTGCCGCTGCTCGATAAGAATGGTTGCGAGCAACGCCGCAGCTGCCACAATCTCTACGGCATCGGCCGCCTGCGCGACGGTGTCGGCATCGATGCTGCGCGCGCCGATCTCAAGCGCATTGCAAAACAACTTGAGGCCCAGTATCCCGGCTCGAATCGCGGTCAGGGCGCAGCCGTGCAGCCGCTCTCCGAACTCATCGTCGGCGACGTTCGCCCGATTCTCCTCACCTTGCTCAGCGGAGCGGCGCTGCTCTTTCTAATCGCCTGCGTCAACGTGGCCAGCCTGTTATTGGTGCGTTCTGAATCGCGCCGCCGCGAGATCGCCGTGCGCGGCGCGCTGGGTGCCACTCCCGCCCGATTGATACGTCAGTTCGTTACCGAAGGAATCCTGCTCGCCGCTGCCGGTTGCGCCGCCGGCCTCGCTATCGGCGAATGGTTAATGCGGCTGCTGTCGCATCTGCTGCCCAAGGTCATGCTCATTCGCTTGCCGTTTCTCGGTGACGTAAGCATGAACGCCCACGTCATGCTTTTTGCCGTAGCCATCGTGCTCTTCGCCTCGGCTCTGCTTGCCTTCACCCCGGTCATTCGCTTGTCGGGCGTTGATATTCAGGAGGCGCTTGGCGAGGGCGGCCGCACTTCAGCCGGCCGCTTCTGGCAACGGCTCGGCGCAAATCTCGTGGTTGTCGAAATCGCCATTGCTGTGGTGCTGCTCGCCGGCGCCGGCCTGCTCGGCAAGAGCCTCTACAAACTGCTCCACGTCGAGAGCGGCTTCGATACCACGCATCTGGCCACGCTCAATGTCATGGCCCCCGACGCCAACTATTCCACCAACGTAAAACTGATCGCCCTCTACCGCGAGATCAACCGGCGTCTCATGGCGCTGCCGGGCGTTCAATCGGTCGGACTGACAAACGCCCTGCCTTTGCAATGCAACTGCGACACCGATTGGATTCGCATAGAAGGCAAGCCGTTTCACGGCGAACACAATGAGGTGAACGAGCGCGAGGTGAGTCCCGACTATTTTGCTACGCTCAAGGCAAAACTGGTGCGCGGCAGAGTGTTCACCGAGCAGGACGATCTTTCTCACCCCCAGGTAATCGTCATCAACCAGGCGCTCGCAAAGAAGTATTTCCCCGGCGAAGATCCCATCGGCAAAAGAATCGGTAACGGCGACTTGGCCCCGGACACCATGCGCCAAATCGTCGGTGTCATCCGCGACGTGCGCGAGGGCGGACTCGACCAGGACGTCTGGCCATCGGAGTATGAGGCCATCTACCGCACTACCGATAACGGGTTTTCAATCGCGGTCCGAACCACGACCGATGAAAAGGCGATGATTCCCTCGATCGTAAACACGCTGCACGGCATCGACCCCAATATGGGTGTCTACGGCGAGCTCACCATGCAGCAACAGATCGATTCAACTGAGGCCGCATTGCTGCATCGCCTCGCCGCCTGGCTCGTCGGCGGATTTGCATTCATGGCGCTGGTGCTCGGCGTCGTCGGCCTCTACGGCGTGGTCGCTTATTCCGTAAGCCGGCGTACGCGGGAAATTGGCGTGCGCATGGCGCTGGGCGCGCAGCGTAGCGCCGTTTACTCGCTCGTACTGCGGCAGGCCGGATGGCTTACGGTTACAGGATTGGTTTTTGGGGTCGCATGTTCCATCGGCGCGTCGGAACTGATGCGCAAGCTGCTCTTCGGTGTCGAGGCGTGGGATATGCCGACCCTCGCTGCTGTGGTCTTTGTACTCGGCTGCGCATCCATGGCCGCAAGTTTTCTTCCCGCACGTCGCGCGGCCTCGGTAAATCCCACTGACGCATTGCGCGCAGAGTAAGGAGTGCAGGGAACAGGTTCAATCCTCAGTCGGCGTTTTTTCGGCGTGATCGACAATCAGCCGCTCCACCGTAGCCTTGCGTTCTTCAAGCTTGAGCCCCAATTTATCGACTGAGCTATACACCGTTTGTCCGCCTTGCGGATCGGACGCTGCGTTGGCCGGCGCGTTGGTTTGCGTTCCTCCACCGCTCGGCGCGCCTGCCACATCGGCGCCCTGAGCTCGTGCCATCGCAATTATAGCCGCGAGAGAGATTTCGACAGCGACCTGGTAGTTGCCTTTCAGCCCGGTCATATTCACCACCTGGGGGCCTCCGCTTCCGCCCATTTGCATCATGTTCGTCAACATGTCGGCAAATCCGTCCATCGTCACCATGCTCGACTCCAGGTTCATCGATTGCGTCGACATGTCGAGCTTCATGGTCATGGTGCCACGTTTTCCCATGTTCATCACCATGGTGCCGTCGGGCTTGCGCAGCATTCTTATAGGGCCATCTTCGGTTTCCAACTTGGTTTCGCCCGGTTGCAGCGGAGCGTTCGGGTCAATGTCCTGAGGAGCAGCCGGCGATTCCTGCAACTTAGGCCCGCCCTTGCCCACTACCAGCGCCAGCACCTTGTGCTCAGCTTTGTCGCGATGCACGGCCAGTTTGAAGCGCTCGGCCAGCAGCTTCTGCAACATCGCCGGCGCATCTTCTTTGGTGGCGCCCTCAGGCATAGTGGCTTCAATGTCGAAGCGGGCATCGGCCAGCCAAGAGGGGCCTTCCACCTGGTATGGCTTAACGCCATAAGCGACTACGATCAGGTCTTTGAGTGACAGGTAGATGTACTCGGCGCGCGCGGCATCTACATGTGGGCCGATGCGCGGCATCTTTCCGTTCTGGATGTCGGCAGCCATGCGTTGAAAATCTGGCGGGGCCGCGGGTTTTACGGTTGCCACATCGAATTCGAGATTTGAGTTGGCCGGCTTGGCTGTTGCGCCCGGCTGAGCTGCTCCGGATGATGAGGGTTCCCCTGAGGGCACAATCACTACAGTAGGCGTGGGATTTGGCGGTGGTGCTGGAGCATTCTGGCAGGGCGCGTATGCAGCGAAAAAGGAGATTGCGAGTGCTAAGAAAGGATAAGGGCGTAGCTTCACGGGAGGGATTCTCCTGCAAATATGGAATGCCCTGGATTATATGCTTCGCCGGGTCCTGCTTCAGTGAAGCGCAAATAGCTGAGTTGAGGCTCAGACCAGCCGCAGGAAGCCAGACGGGTTAAGGCTCGCGCCCGGAAACACCTTCTCAAGATCGCGTGCGCCGATGGTATTGGTGACAACTTCGCCCAGCACTGAGCGGTAATCGGTGGTGAGTGCCAGGTCGCGGCCCTGGTTAAGCTGCTCGTTCGAGAGACCGGGCCATTTGCCGTAGACTTTGCCGCCGTTCACTCGGCCGCCAAGCACAAACATTGCATTGGCGTGGCCGTGGTCGGTGCCACCGGTGCCGTTCTCGTGCGCGGTGCGCCCGAACTCCGACATTGTCACCAGCGTGATGTTCTCTGCCGAATCGCCCATATCGCGCCAGAAGGCCGCGATGCTTTGCGAAAAGTCGCTCAGCCGGTTGGCGAGCTGGCCATTCACGCCGCCCTGGTTCTGGTGCGTGTCCCAGCCGCTCACATCGGTAAAGGCCGCTTCAACTCCCAGGTTTGCCTTGAGCAATTGCGCAATCTGCTTCATGCTGTTGCCGAAGTCATTGTTGGGATAGTTGGCGCCGTTGGCTGGCTGGTATTGTGCGGGGTTGGCCGCACGCAACATGCGGACTGCCTCAAAAGTTTCGTCGCCTGCTGCATGAAAAATCTGATCGCCTGAATCGGCATACATCGCCTGGAAGGCATTGGCGGCGGGCGAAGGCGTGGGACCGCGGCCGGCGACACTGAAGCCATTCACATTGTTGAGCGCAATCGCCGGCACACGTCCGGCAAGCGTAAGGGGAACATCGGTTCCAAGCGCCATGGCGCGGAATGCGGAGTGCTCGCAGGTCCCCTCGCAACGATGCAGCAGATCTTCAGCCTGCAGCGCGCGATTCAGCCATCCATCGTCGGTGCCCTTCACGCCCGGCGTACCCGACTCCATATAGTCTTGCGCGTCAAAATGCGAGCGCGACATATCCGGTGAGCCGCAGGCGTGCACGATGGCAAGATGCCCCTGATCGTAAAGCGGTTTGAATGAGGCCAGCGAGGGGTGGAGACCGAAGAAGCCGTCCAGATCGATCACCTGATTCTGAGGTATTGCGATCGTTGGGCGCATGGAGTAGTAGTTCTTTTCGCGGTAGGGAATAACGACGTTGAGCCCGTCGGCCGCGCCGCGCTGAAAGATCACCACCAGACGCTGTCCCGGCGCACTTGCAGCCTCGGCCAGCACCGAACGAACCATGAAGCTGGGAATCGCAGCCGTGCCCGCTACCGCCAGCGCGCCCCTGTGAAGGAAAAATCTCCGGTTCATCTGCATTGTGCTACTCCTCATAAAGCAGCTCTCAGCTTTTAGCTCTCAGCTTTCACTTCTATCCTTGCGGACTCAAACGGTCTCGAAATCCGCCATCGTTTCTGACGTGGTGGCCTTACCGCGAGCCCGCTGACAGCTAAAAGCTGAGAGCTCATAGCTCGCTTCAGCGCCGCTGAAACTCAGGCGAGCCGATCAACAATCCTGCCAGCACTTCATCCTGCTTCTCAAGTGCATTCGCTGGCCGGGCCATGTCCTTGCTGTTCTTAGTAGTGGTCGTGGCAGATACGGGGTACACCTTGAACGTGCCTTGATCTACCTGTGTCTGGAATTGGGCGAGCGCCGCTGCTCGCGTCTGCTCACCAACCCCTCCGCCCACGATCATCGGCTCGAGGCGCGCCTCTTCCTGATCGAGCGTGGGTGTAGGCGCAGTCTGCGTTTCCGGAGCCGAGTCGCTGGTAAGCCCGACATTCGCATCTTCAGGCTGGTTGCTCCAATTTACTTTGACACCCGGTAACCGATTCGCAGCCAGGTTCAAGGCGAAATTCATGCGGTCGACCAGGGCGCCGGTTGAAACCCACTCGCTCGCTACCCACTTGTATCCCGTGGGCGGGATGCAACCGTAGAGCTGCATGCCCATCTGGTGCAATGCATTCTCAAGCGGCTGAAAGTTCTCAACGTCGGCATTCGATGCGCGCACGGCTGAAACCACAAATTCAAGCGGCGTTTTCACCTTGGCGCGATAGTCGTTCGCGGCCCAGAACTCCGGCGAACGGAAGAGCGTGCGCAGCATCGCCGAGATATCGCCGCCGGTCGACATATACGTCTTGGCCATGCGGTCTACCAGCGTCTGCGGCGGATCGTCGCTCACAAAGCGGATGGCCAACTTGCGCGAGATGAATTGCGCGGTCGCCGGCCGCGTCACCAGGAAGTGCAGCAGTGCTACGCCCTCGCGCTCGCCGTCGTCCTTGAACTTCTGGCCCATCACCTTTTTAGTGCCCGGCTCGTGCCGATTCACATTGAACTCAAAGCCGCCGCCGCGCGCCGGCTGATTCACGGTCCAGCCGGTAAGTATGCGCGCTACCTGGGTTACATCGGCCTGCGTGTAGCCGCCGTTCACGCCCAGCGTGTGCAACTCCATCAGCTCGCGGGCATAGTTCTCATTCAGTCCCTCGTCGGTCTTCTTGTTCTTCGATGGATTCCGCATCTGCTGCATCTTGGCGCGTTCGGCAGCCGGCGAGTCCGGCCCCATGCTCTCTGAGTTATCCAGGTAGAGCATCATCGCCGGGCTGTGCGCAACTGCTTCAAGCAGATCTTCAAACTTGCCCAGCGCGTTGGGCCTGATGGTGTCGCGCGCATAGCTCACCAGGTAATACGGTGTCTCTTCGTTCTTGCGCAGATAGATGTTGAAGTGATTGAGCCAGAAGTCGGTCATCACCTCCTGCAACTGCGCGTTTGAATAAATGTCGCGCGTCAGCCGCTCCGCCATCAGTTCCTCAGCTTCCATGCGCTGCGGATTTTCCAGGTCCCCGAGTGCCTCGCGCAGGTCGGGAGTCATGTCGGCGATGAGCTGGTTGCGCTGCGGCCCCTTCAACGAATGCATGAAGGCGTCGAACTCAGCCGGTTGCATTTGCTGGAGTTGTGCCACGCGATCACGAGGCGCCAGGGCCGCGATGCTGGAGAAGGATGGACCATCGAACTGCGACATCGTGTCGAGTACGTCGGCGTTTGCGGGGAGAGTCATATTAGCCGGCTGGGCGGGGTTTGCATTCATGGCCGGCGCACTCGCAGCCATTTGATTGCCATCCATCGCCGGTGCCTGGGCTTCGGGAGCTCCCATGGCCATCGTTTGCCCACTAGCTGCAGGCGCCTGGCCATTAGCCATCTTCGTCTGAACAGCCTGGGCAGTCTTTTGCTGGTCCTTTTCGGCCTTCTTTTCCTGCTGGCGGTACATCTGATTCACGTAGACGGCGTGCAGCGTGCCTTTGCGTGGAATATCGACTTTACCGGCGATTGCCTGGCGGATGATTGCGCCTGAAGGCACGCGATATAAGAGGTCGGCCACGCTCCATTGCATTGCGGGGTATAGTGCCAGGCGTTCGTTCAGCGCAGTCTCATCCAGCGCCTGCGGATGAAGTTGCTGCTCAAACCATGCATCTAGACCGATGGTGCGTACCGTTTCAAGGTCACCGGGCCGCGGGCCAAATGTGAAACGGTTCAAAGCCTGCAGAATCCGCTCGTCGCCCTTCAATAGCTCGGTTTTGGCCTGGCCTGCTAGGTAGGGCGGCCGGTGCTGTGTTTTGGCTGGAGCCGTGTCATTGCTCGGGCCCGCGGCCGGATTTGCCGACTGAGTGTAGCCGATCGGCGGCGCCGAAATAGCGGCGCAAAGGAACAAAGCCAGGACGCTTTTCACTGATTCCATTCGACATACTCCAGCTTGGAAAGGCGCAAAAAGGAGAAAAGGGAACTGGGTGATGCGACGAGCCGCCCCAGGTTAACTAACTGCTCAATCTTACTAAAGGACAAGACGCAGGTTAGAAGGGAAAGTTGCGGTGGGATCGAAGGAAGCGACGGCGGACTGACTCAGGCTCCGGCTCCTTTCGCCGCATCTAAGTACCCGGGCTACCAATCTCCAGAGAGAGGAACGAAGAATGACCGAAAAGGAAAATGCAAAAAAGAAGGACCCGCAGCATCAACAAGCGGTCAACAAACTCATCGAAGACTTGAATGAAGACCTGGCTCGCGAGTATCAGGCCATCATCGCCTACACGGTCTACAGCAACGTGCTCAAGGGCGCAAAGTGGATGAATATTGCCGCCGAACTCAAGATCCATGCCGCTCAGGAACTGCAGCACGCCATGATCATCGCCGACCAGGTCGACTACCTCGGTGGCATGCCAACGGCCACGCCCAAGCCCGTTAAGCTGAGCGATAAGCCCGAGGACATGCTCCAATTCGATCTCGACAATGAGACCGAGACGATCAGGAACTACCGTCAGCGCGTCAAGCAGGCTGAGGCGGTATCGCACTACGGCCTCGCCGAGCAGCTACGGACGATCATTACTGAGGAACAGAATCACCAGCACGACCTGGCAACCGCGCTTGGCATCGACGTACCGGATGTGTTTAGCGAAGGGGCTTAGCAGAGAGCTGAAAGCGAGAAGATAGTAGCTAGCGGCTAGAAGCTAAAGGCTGGAAGCTGCTTTTCTCAGCAGCCCCGTTTGCACCGCGCCATGATGGCCGCATGCAGTCGCTCGCGTAGATCGCTGGGGAGATCGTAGATTTCGTGGGAGCGGTATATTTGGATGGTCTTGCGGGTGGTGTTGAGGGTTACTTCGCAGTGTTCGCATCCCTTGAGATGAGCCTGCAGGTCGGCGCGCATGGTTTCGGTCACGCTGTCGTCGATAAGGTCGTCGAGAAGGGCAATAAACTCAGTGCAGGTCACGTCTCAACTCCCCGTTTGCGGCGCGATTGCTGGACCATTGCCAGCCGGCGCTGCCTTCCGCTTGAAATAGCGGCTCAGCCGCTCGCGCAACTGCAACCGCGCTCTCAAGAGCCGCGACTTGACGGCCGGCACGCTCAATCCCAGCGTCTCCGCGGTCTCTTCGGTCGAAAGCCCTTCCACGTCGCGCAGGGCGAACACTACACGAAAACCCTGCGGCAAGCCTTGAATCGTCTTTCGAAGAATCTCGGCCAGCTCTGACTGCGTGTAATTCTGCTCCGGATCGGGTGCCCAGTCGGCCAAGTCGCGGGGGACTGATCCCTCTTCGGTCTCCAGATCCTCGTCGATCGAGACCATTCTGCCGGTGCGACGCTTGCGCAGACGCATCAGGCTTTCGTTGACCGCGATTCTCACCAGCCATGTATAAAACTTCGAGTTTCCCTGGAACTGATCCAGCTTCTCATAAGCCTTCAGGAAGGCATCCTGCACAACATCTTCAGCGTCTTCGCGGTTTTGCGTTATGTGCTGCGCAATCCTGAAGACCTGCCGTTCGTACTTGCGCACCAGCGTGTCATAGGCCGAAACATCACCCCCGCGGACCCGTTCTACCAGGGCCACATCGGGGTGCTGCTCGTTCTCTCCCGCTATTGATTGGATGGTCGACATAGCCACTGGTCGCAAAATCGCTGCGCATACTGGTTCAAAAGACGTTTCTGGGGACCTCGAGGGCCGAGGATTCGGGTTTCTGGTTCGGGCCGTTCGAATAAAGTGTATCGAATCGGGGGCAGGGAATCCAACTCCGGCGCACGGTGACGGCGGAGGTATTTACTTTCTGGATATTCTTAGCGACGATTGGAAGATGGAAAGTCCCAGGGGCTCGCCTCGGCCTGGAAACGAGGTTCGTTTGGAGTTTTTCATACCCGGGGCGTTCGACCCGGTTGGTTATTTCGAGGGGAGCGAATATCCCAACGTTGCAGGGCAATTCCAATACATGCCCTACCGGGGTCTTGCGCACTATAAGATGGCTACTGCCTTGAGTCGTGGAGAAATACCACGCTGCTCGTACCTCGTGGGTGGCGTCGAAGTATTTTTTTCGATTCACCGAGTACCTAGGCTTCACGTCCTTGAACTCAGGGATTTTGAGTTCTGTTCCAATGAATTGGGCCAGCAACGGCGTGGTTCTGATCGAAGCGAGTGAGTTCCCACATGGCAGCCGTAACCCCACTGGTTCCTATTGCGGTCCCCATCAGTCAAACCCAGTGATGACGCGCCACCCAACAGGAATAGAGTGGAATTATGTCGGGTGAAACTTCCCCTATCACCAGAGGGGCCAACTTATTTGTCTCCGCTTCCCGCGTCCTTGCGCCACTTTTGGCCCTGTTGCTGGTCTTTGAACCGGTTGCGGCCCAAAGCGCCTCCGACACTCAATCGAGTTCAAGCTCCTCTGCATCACCGAAGGCGAAAAAATCGTCGACCACCGCTGCCACAACCCACGCGTCCCGTAGCCACGCGGCAGGCGCTCACAAGTCGGCAACGCAAACTCCGCCGCGTCCTGCTACTGCACACGCATCGAAGCCGCACACGACCTCAAGAAAGCCCGCAACGCCGCATCGCCGGCCGGTGCAACATGGCAGCCGCGCTGCCCGCATGGCGCACACCGCCCGCATCCATCAGGCCTTTGTCGCGTCAACTGAGTTGCGCCCCATGGCTCAGCAACTCGCCCTGCTGCGCACACCGGAGGCGTATGAAGGTGTAGCTGCCTATGCGCACAAGCATACCGGCGAAGCCGCCGCGGCTGCGTATCTCGCCCTCGGCCACGCCTATCTGCTCGACAAGCGTTATCCCGAAGCGTTGTCGAACCTGTCGCTGGCGCGCAAAAGTGGCGAGGAACTGGCGGACTACGCCGACTTTCTGGGCGCTGAGGCCAGCCACGCTTCCGGCAACGATACCACTGCAGAAGCGTTGCTGAAGGGCTTTGCCGGCCGCTATCCCGACAGCGTTTTCGTAGACCGCGAGCCCGAACTTGAAGCCAACGTTCTTCTCTCGCTCAATAACCCGGCGGCGGCACGCGCAGTTCTTGCGCAGGCGCAAGGCACCGGCGCCGTCGATCGCGTTGCCTATCAGTTTGCCGAAGGCCAGGTTGCCAACGCGCTCAACGAGAGAGATGCCGCAATTTCGATTTTCAAGAAAGTGCTGCTGCAGTTTCCGCTGAGTCCCGAAGCGCAGATGGCGCGGGCCCGACTGACCCAGGTAGGAGCTGAGTCGACACTGACGATGGCCGACCTGCGCAGCCTGGGCGACGCCTATTACAACGCCGGGCACTACGGAGACGCGCTGGAGCAGTACCGCGTGCTTTCGCGCTCAGCCGAAGTGAGCGCGGCCGACCGCAACGGCTTTGCCGTGGCCGAGGCCGCGTGCGAGTTGAAGCTGAAACGTCTTTCTGCCGCCGAAGCAGAGGCGCTGCCCGACAGCAACGACGAGAACGGCGCGCGCCGGCTCGACCTGCTGATGGAGCTGGCACGCGACCGCGACGATGAAGCCGGTCTGCAGCGCATCGTTACTGAGATGGAGACGCGTTTTCCGCGCAGCCAATCGCTCGAGGAGGCGCTCTTCTCCGCGGGCAATATGTACATGCTCAAGCGCGATTATCCTCGCGCCGTTGAGTACTACAGTTACCTGGCAACGCACTTTCCAGAAAACAAAAACGCGCCGGCGGCCCATTGGCGCGCGGGATGGCTCAATTATCGCCAGGGTCAGTTTGTGGAGGCAGCGCACCTCTTCGACGAGCAAATCAAGCTCTATCCATCGGCTGCGGAAACCGTTTCCGCACTTTATTGGCGCGGCCGCCTCTACGAGTCGGTGGATCACGACCCTGCGCATGCCGCGGCCAATTATCATGCCATCGTCCGCGCTTATCAGCATTTCTTCTATGCGCAGATGGCGCGCGACCGCCTGGCCGCGCTGGGCAAGCTGACTCCCGCAACCGAGCCACAACTCGACAAGTTTCAGCCGCTTCCCGCGCCGAAACTGGTGGACACATTCCCAGCCGATAGCCCGCACCTTGCCAAGGCGCGACTGCTCGCCAATGCCGGTCTGAACGAATATATCGCCGACGAAATCAAGGCCGATCCCGACTCCTCTTCGTGGAGTGCGCTGGCCGAAGCGCAGATCTACGCAAGTTATGGCGAGAACTATCGCGCGTTGCGCGCCCTCAAGAGAGCCCTGCCTTACGCCTCCACCGCCTCCATTGACTCCATACCGCTGGCCTACTGGCACATTCTTTACCCGCAGCCTTACTGGGACACAATCAAGGCCGAGTCGGCGAAGAATAATCTCGATCCCTATCTGGTGGCCTCGCTTATTCGCCAGGAGTCGGAATTTGACCCATCGGTGATCTCATATGCGAATGCGTATGGGCTCATGCAACTCATTCCTCTTGTGGGCAAGACCATGGCGCGCGAAGAAGGGTTGGCGCACTTTCAAACCTTCCAACTGCTCGATCCCGAAACCAACATTCGTCTCGGTACTCGTTATCTGCGCCAGATGCTCGATCGTTTTGGCGGCGTCGAAGAATACGCCCTCGCTGCGTACAACGCCGGCGACAATAGAGTCGCCGACTGGCAGTCCGCTGGTCCCTATCACGGTATTGATGAGTTTGTTGAATCGATCCCGTTTACTCAGACTCGCGAGTACGTCGAGGCGATTCGCCGCAATCAGGAGACGTACAAAGCCATCGACGACTTCGCGCGCACCCATTCGCACGAAGGCATGCAGGCGGCGAAATAACGTTTTGAGGTTTCAGGCATCTAAGGGATTTGAGGGAAATGCGATCGTTTGAGAGAGGGAACCCCGCTCGATAATAGTCAATAACGATTTCGATTGACGAGCGAAGGTGGGAACAGCAAGACTCTATTTCCAACAGAGGGCCCCAAGGCCTCTCCATTCGTAGCCGCTGCTGTTGCAAGAAGACGACCGGCCCGACTTGATCGGTACGGTTTGGTTACATCAACCCACTTGGAGGGAAGGATGTCAGCCGACTTGCAGTTCCTTGAAGAATGGATTCCCGAAAGAATGGACCCCGGGACGGTTTTCATGCTTGAAAACCAGTCCAAGCTCGGCCAGGCGCAGAACCCTTATGTGGCCGTCATGTCATGTCCGCGTTGCGGTACCCTCGGGCTGATTACCCGCCGCCAGCTCTATTGCGGAGAAATGATGATCTGCGGCGGCGATGTGTGCTCGGCGGAGTACCGGCTCGACGGCGAGAACATCTGCTACCGGCAATCTCAGTAGCGCTCTGGCGAGCGAGTCAACGAGTCGACTCCCAGGTCTAAATAGCGAGATCTGGGGCACTCCGCCCCTGTTCAACTGTTCAACTGTTACTACTGCTGCAGCTTGTAATCGCTATTGGGGACTTTCGCACCTGCTTGCGACGGAGTCGGCAACTGGCTGCGATCCCAACCTCCGCCCAATGCCTGCACCAGTTGAACCGCCGACGTCATCTCCTCCACCTGAAGGGCGTTCAACTGTTGCTGGTCGCTGTAGAGAGTCGTCTGCGCCAGCACCACGTCCACGTAGGGATCGACACCGGAATCGTATCGCTGGGTTTCAAGATCGAGATATTCCTGCGCCGCCTTCATTGCTTCCTGCTGCTTGAGAATCTGCTGCGAATACACGTGCGTCGCGGCCAGGTTGTCTTCTACCTGCTGGAACGCCGTCAGCACAGTCTGCCTGTAGGTGGCCAGATCGGCGTTGTACGTGGCCGTGTACTGATGCAGTTCGGCGCGGTACAACCCGCCGTCAAAAATAACTTGCGAGGCCGACGGCCCGATCGACCAGATGCGGCTCGGCCAATCGAACAAATGTTTGAAGGTCGATGCCCCAAAGCCTGCGTCCGCTGAGATGGTCACCTGCGGAAAGAACGCTCCGTAGCCGATGCCGATCGTAGCATTGGCTCCGGCAAGGGTGCGTTCGGCAGCCGCGATGTCGGGACGCCGCTCGATAAGCTGCGACGGAACGCCGGTTGGAATCGGCGGCGGCGTGTAGACCATTGGCTTTACCGGAATCGAAAAGTCGGTTGGAATTTTGCCCAGCAGCACCGCGATGGCATGTTCATACTGCGCGCGTAAAAGGCCTACGTTCTCCGCTGCAGACTGCGCCGAGAGAAGCGTGCTCTTGGCTTCAACCACTGAAATGTAGTCGCCGGTTCCCGCGTCGTATGCGCCCTGGTTGGCATCCAGCGCCTTTTGGTCGGCCGCGACCGTGTCGTTCAGTATCTTCTGCAGCATGTCCTGCCCGCGTATCTCAAAATAGTATTCGGCCAGGCTCGCTTGTTCTGTCAGCTTTTCTACTTCGAGGTCGGCCTCGCTTGCCTGCGCCGAATATTGAGCTTCGCGCACCTCGTTCCTGATCTTGCCCCAGAAGTCGGGAGTCCATGAAACGTCGAGCGGTAGATTCCACATAGAAGAGGTCCGGCCGGCAGAGTTGCCGTTGTTACCGCTGCTGCCGCCGTTATTGCCCTGGAATGCGTTGCTTGACGACCGGGAACGGCTGAAGCTCGGTGCAGCGGTGATTTGCGGCCAGTACTGCGAGCGCGCTTCGGCAATCAGCGCGCGGGCTTCCATAAAGTTCTGGAAATATTGCTTTAGGTTTTGGTTGTTGACATTCAGCTGCTCTTCGAGCGTATTGAGTTCGGGCTCGTTGAATATCTCCCACCAATTGCCGCGAATCATCGCGTCCTGTGGGCTGGCGACCTTCCACCCCTCCTGGTCTTGGAAGTTGACTGTCGACTCCTTGTAGTTGGGAGCGGTGACCGCCGGGGGAGCGGGAGCATGATAAGGCGGGCCGACGTGGCAGCCGGCAACCAGCACCAGCAAGCCAAGCGCCGCAACAGATAATGCAATCGGGACTCGAGTTTTCAAATCAGGCATGGCGTGTCTTCCTCGTCATTACGACGCAGTTCCTTCGGCCGACGATGGCAGCAGGTCGTGCTCCCGCTTCAGACCCCACAAGCGCATCCGGTCCATCAACACGTAAATCACGGGAGTGGTGTAGAGGGTGAGCAATTGGCTCAACAGCAATCCGCCCACGATGGTGATGCCCAGCGGACGGCGCAATTCGGAGCCTGTGCCGGTTCCGAAAGCCAGTGGCAGCGCGCCCATGATTGCTGAAAATGTGGTCATAAGAATGGGCCGGAAGCGTAGCATGCAGGCTTCGAATATGGAGTCGCGGGTATTCTTGCCTTCGTTGCGTTCGGCCTGCAGCGCAAAATCGATCATCATGATCGCGTTCTTCTTCACGATGCCGATAAGCAGGATGATGCCGATGATGGAGATGACGTTCAAGTCCATCTTGAAGAGCATGAGCGCCAGCATCGCGCCGACGCTGGCCGAGGGCAACGTCGAAAGAATCGTCCAAGGGTGCACCAGGCTCTCGTATAGAATCCCGAGCACGATGAAGACCGCTAGCACTGCGGTTGCAATCAGGTATCCCTCCGATGCCAGCGAGTCCTGGTAGGCCTGGGCGGTTCCCGCAAAAAATCCTCGTATGGTACCCGGCATGGCCAGCCGCTGTTCCATCTCGGTAACTTCGCGCGTGGCGTCTGAAAGCGACATGCCATTGGCCAGGTTGAACGAAACCGTCACCGACGGGAACAGTCCGGTATGGTTCACCTGCAGCGGGGTGGTATTCGTCGAGGCTTTCATGGTGCTCAGCAGCGGCGAAACCCTGTTGAGCCCCGCGGTGGTCGACGATCCGGAAGCCGACGATCCGCCTGGTGCGATGTAAATATTCTTCAGGCCATTGGGATCCTGCCAGTAGGGCGGCGCTACTTCCATAACCACGTAGTACTGGTTCAACTGCGTGTAAATGACCGAAACTTCAGACTGGCCGAAAGCAGAGTAGAGAGCGCTATCGAGCGACTGCGAGGTTTGGCCCAGCCGCGCCGCCGTGGTGCGGTCGTAGTTGAGCATTTCCTCCAGGCCGCCGTTTTGCTGGTCGGTGTTCACATCCTGCAAACCGGGCAGCGTTTTCATCTGCGCAAGCAGAATCGGGCCCCATTGCGCCAGGAGCGGAATGCTGTCGCCCTGAATGGTGTACTGATATAGCGCGGCGCTCGAGCGACCGCCAATGCGCAGATCCTGTACCGGCTGCAGGAAGGCCGAGGCCACCGGCAGGGCGTTCATCTTGGGCCGCAGCCGGTTGATCACGTCCATCGCAGAGGTCTGGCGCACCGTACAGTCGGGCGACTCCTTGCACCGGTTGCCTATTGGCTTGAGCGCGATGTAGATGAACCCCCCGTTGCTGGCTCCGTTTCCACCGGTGTAAGCGTTGGCGTGCGCCACCGCGGGATCGACTTTTATTTTGGACATCAACTGCTGAACCGAAAAGTTCATCAATGGGAAAGAGGCATCCTGCGGGCCCTGCACCATCCCCACCATCGCTCCAGTGTCCTGTTGCGGGAAGAAGCCTTTCGGGATTCTGTAAATCACCACGACATTCAATGCTACGGTGAGCAGAAACACAATCAGCATTAGAACGGGATTATCGAGCACCCAGAACAGCGACTTGCGGTAGACCCACGCCAGGCCGTTGAACGCCGACTCGCTTGTCCGCGCAAAAATGTTTTGCTTTTCGTCCTCCTTGCGGGCCCGCAATACGTGAGCGCACATGCAGGGCGTGGTGGTCAGCGAGATCACCATCGAAATCAAAATAGCCGCTGAAAGAGTGATGGCGAACTCGCGGAAGAGCCGGCCTACGATACCTCCCATCATGAGGATGGGAATGAATACGGCGATCAGCGACATGCTGATTGAAAAGACCGTGAATCCAATCTCTTCGGCGCCCTTGATCGCGGCGGCAAACGGTTCCATGCCGCTCTCGAGATGGCGTGTGATGTTTTCCATCACCACGATCGCGTCGTCGACCACAAATCCGGTTGCGATGGTAAGCGCCATCAGCGAAAGATTGTCGAGCGAAAAGCCAAACAGGTACATCACCGCGCAGGTGCCGATGAGCGAGGTGGGTACGGCCACGGCGGGGATCAGGGTGGAGCGGACGTTGCGCAGGAAGACGAATACCACCAGCACCACTAGAACGATCGACCCCAGCAGGGTCTTTTCGACGGTCGAAACCGACGCGCGGATGGTGGTGGTGCGATCGAGCACGAGGGTAGTGGTGATTCCACTTGGCAGCACCGCCTGGAGGAACGGCATCTGCGATTTCACGCGGTCCACGGTCTGGATGATGTTGGCCCCGGGCTGGCGGAAGATGATGATGAAGACAGCCCGTTTCCCGTCCATGTAACCTGCGGTTCGAATGTTTTGCGTGGAGTTTGCGACGTCGGCCACGTCTTGAAGGCGCACCGCCGACCCATGGTGATAACCGATGATGAGCGGCTTGTACTCGTCGGCCAGAGAGATCTGGTCGTTGGTGATGATGTCTTCAGTGATGCCGTTATCTGAGAGTTGGCCGCGAGGCGAGTGCGAGTTCTGCAGACTGAGTACCGACTGGACACTTCCTAACGTGAGCCCGAAGCTCTCCAGCTTCTTGGGATTAACCTCGACTCTCACCGAAGGAGTAGCGCCGCCGCCGGCGAAGACCTGGCCCACTCCCTGAATCTGCGAGAGCTTCTGCACCAGGATGGTGGATGCGAGGTCGTAGATCTTGGTGACATCGTACTTGTTCGAAGTAAGGCCGAGAATCATGATCGGCGCATCGGCCGGATTGACTTTGCGATAGGAGGGGTTCTGGGGCAGATTGGTGGGCAGGTAGGTACGGGCTGCGTTAATGGCCGCCTGCACGTCGCGCGCTGCGCCGTCGATGTTGCGGCTCAAATCAAACTGCAGGGTAATGTTTGAGGAGCCCAGCGCACTCGACGAAGTCATCTCCGTAATCCCGGCAATGTGGCTGAACTGCCGTTCCAGCGGCGTGGCCACCGATGCCGCCATGATCTGCGCGCTGGCGCCGGGCAAGCTGGCACCCACGTTGATGGTCGGAAAATCCACCTGAGGCAGCGGCGCCACGGGCAACACTGCGAACGCAATTGCGCCGGCCAGTCCTACGGCAATGGTCAGCAGGGTCGTGCCGACCGGTCGCCGGATGAAAGGGGACGAGAGACTCATGCGGTCTCCGTACCCGGCTGCGATGACTCTTTCTGGTGGCCGCCGGAGGGTTTGCGCCCGGTGATGCGCATGGCCAGGCGATCGAAGAACACATAAATCACGGGCGTAGTATAGAGAGTCAGCACCTGGCTCAAGAGCAATCCGCCAACCATGGCGATGCCCAGCGGCCGCCGCAGCTCCGAGCCGATTCCCCGGCCTGCCGCCAGCGGAATGCCGCCCAGCAACGCGGCCATGGTGGTCATCATGATCGGCCTGAAGCGCAGCAGGCTGGCCTCGAAAATGGCTTCCTCAGAGCTTTTTCCGTGTTCTCGCTCGGCCTCAAGCGCAAAGTCCACAATCATGATGCCGTTCTTCTTCACAATGCCAATCAGCAGGATGATGCCGATGATGGCCACCACGCTCAAATCCTGCCGGAAAAGCATGAGCGCCAGCAGCGCACCCACGCCGGCCGATGGCAGCGTGGAGAGAATCGTGACCGGGTGAATAAAGCTCTCGTACAGCACGCCCAGCACAATGTACACGGTGACCAGCGCGGCCAGGATCAGGAGCGCTTCATTCGAAAGCGAATTGTGGAAGGATGCCGCAGTACCCTGAAAATCCGATTGCAGGCTGGGAGGGAAGCCGATGTTCTTAGCCACCTTGTCGATCTTAGTGATGGCCGTGCCCAGCGAAGCATTGTCCGCCAGGTTGAACGAGACCGTCACCGAGGGGAACTGTCCCTGGTGGTTGATTGAGAGCGCCTCAGTGGTCAAAGACGCGTGGGTGAACGCGTTCAGCGGAATTGCATTGGATCCTACTGAAGAGACGGTTGCAGTGGCGTTGGAGCCGCCCGCCGTTCCGGCAAGCACGGTCGATGGCGCATTCATGACTCCCGAAGCAGGCGTGTACTTCACTGAGGTGGTGAGCGCGTTGGATCCGGCTGCGGCCGACGAGGAAGTGGAGAACGAATTCACCGCGCTTGCGCCGGTGGCGCCCGACGATGCGCTCGATTGAATGTACAGGTCGCCCAGGTTGTTGGGATTCTGCTGCCACTGCGGAGCTGTCTCTAGAATCACGTGATATTGGTTGAGCTGCGTGTAAAGCGTGTTGATCTCGCGCTGGCCATAGGCATCGTAGAGCGTGCTGTCGATAGTGGTGGGCGCAATGCCCAGCCGCGATGCGGTCACGCGATCGATCTCCAGTTGCACGGCCTTGGCGCCGGTTTGCTGATCGGTCGCCACGTCTTCCAACTCGGGCAGTTTCTTGAGCTCGGTAACAAACTTGTTGGTCCAATCGTTCAACTCGTCGGTGTCGGCATCTTCAAGTGTGTATTGGTACTGCGTGCGGCTCACCCGATCGTCTACCGTGATGTCCTGCACCGGCTGCATGTAGAGATGAATTCCGTGCACTTCGCTCAGGTTGGTTTGCAACCGCCTGATCACGTCGGATGCGCTGGTATGATGGCGATCGTCGAGCGATTTTAGATTGATGGAAATGCGGCCGCTGTTCAGCGTTGTGTTGATTCCGTCTGCCCCGATGAACGATGAAATGCTCTCAACTGCCTGATCCTGGAGGATGATTTTGGCCAGCTCCTTCTGCTTCTCGGCCATGGCCGCGAATGAGATGGACTGGCTGGATTGCGAGATGCCCTGGATCACGCCCGTATCCTGTACCGGGAAAAATCCTTTGGGGATGACGATGTAGAGGAAAACGGTAAGAACCAGCGTGGCCAAGGCAACCAGCAGGGTTATCGTTTGGAAGCGCAGCACCACCCGCAGCGTGCGGCCGTAGAACGCGATCATGCGGTCGAATATGCCTTCAGACCAGCGGTAAAACCTGGTCTGCTTATCTTCAGAATCTTGACGCAGAATTCGCGAGCACATCATGGGCGTCAAGGTGAGCGAAACCACGGCCGAGATAATGATGGTTACCGCCAGCGTCACGGCAAATTCGCGGAACAGTCTTCCTACCACGTCGCCCATGAACAGCAGCGGAATGAGCACGGCGATCAACGACACGGTCAGCGAAATAATGGTGAAACCGATTTGCTCGGCGCCCTTCAGCGCGGCATCGAGCGGCTTCATGCCTTCTTCAAGGTAGCGGCTGATGTTCTCGATCATCACGATCGCGTCGTCAACTACAAAGCCGGTGGAGATAGTGAGCGCCATCAGCGAGAGGTTGTCGAGCGAATAGCCGAGCAAATACATCACCGCAAAAGTGCCGATCAGCGAAAGCGGCACGGCGATGGAAGGAATGATGGTGGCGCGCAGGCTGCGCAGGAAGAGAAAGATGACCATCACCACCAGCCCGACGGTGAGCATCAGCTCAAATTCCACGTCGCTCACCGACGCATGAATGCTGGTGGTCATGTCGGTCATCGGAGTGACCTTGATTGATGCCGGCAGATTGGCTTCGAGCTGCGGCAATACCTTTTCAATCGCGTTGACGACGGTGATGGTATTGGCGCCCGGCTGCCGCTGGATGTTGAGAATCACCGCTGGCGTCATGTTCATCCATGCCGCCTGTTTCGTGTTCTCAACCCCGTTCACAACATTGGCTACATTCTTCACCAGCACCGGAGCGCCGTTGGAATAGGCAATGACGACGTTGTTGTAGTCGCTGGCTGTATTGATCTGGTCGTTGGAGTCGATCTGGTAATCCTGCCGAGGACCGTCGAAGTTGCCCTTGGCCGAATTCACGCTGGACTGCACCAGCGCCGTGCGCACATCCTCCATGTTCAGGCCATAGGAGGAAAGCTGGACCGGGTTGACCTGGATGCGCGTAGCCGGCTTTTGCCCGCCACTGATACTTACCAGGCCCACGCCGCTCAACTGCGACAGCCGCGGCGCAAGACGCGTGTCCACCATGTCTTCAACCTCTGACAGCGGCATGCTGTCTGAGGTGATGGCCATGGTCAGGATGGGCGCGTCGGCCGGATTGGTCTTGTTGTAGACCGGCGGCACGGGTAGATCGGAGGGGAGGAACGATTGGCCCGCGTTGATGGCCGACTGCACTTCCTCTTCGGCAATATCGAGGCCCAGCGTCAGGCTGAACTGCAGCACGATGACCGACACGCCCCCGGCGCTCGTCGAGGTCATCTGACTCAGTCCCTGCATCTCCCCGAGCTGGCGTTCCAGCGGCGCCGTAACCGTTGTGGCCATCACGTCGGGGCTGGCGCCGGGATAGAAAGTCAGCACCTGGATGGTTGGGTAGTCAACCTCCGGCAGCGCCGAGACCGGCAACTGCGTGAAAGAGACGATTCCCACCAGCAGGATTGCGGCCATTAAAAGTGAGGTTGCAACCGGCCGCAAAATAAATGGGCGCGACGGACTCATGGAACATCTTCCCCGGTCGTGTCAGTGGATGGCAGCGCCACTTTGGACTGATACACCTGTGAGCCGTCAACGAGTTTCTGGAAGCTGCTGTTGGCTACCACCGTGCCCGGCCCGATTCCCTTGTTGATGACAGAGTTCCCGTTGTCTGTTAGTCCCACTTTGACGTTCGTCATCACCGCTTTAGACCCCTTGGGTACATTGGGGTTTTGGATGACGTAGACGAAATCCGTGGCGCCGTTATGTTGAACTGCCGACGAAGCCACCAGCGTCTGGTTGTCGAGGGTCTTTACCAGTAAGCGCGTATTCACAAACTGGTTGCCGAACAGCAGTCCCTTCGAGTTGGGGAACTGAGCACGCAACTTCACCGTTCCAGTAGTGGTGTCAATCAGGTTGTCAACGGTAAGCAGCCTGCCGGAGTCGAGCTTTTTCTGCTGCGTTCGATCGTATGCGTCCACGGGCAACGCCTTGTGCCCGCGCATCTGCTCGAGCACCTGTTCAAGGCTGTCTTCAGGCAGCGTAAAGATCACCGTGATCGGCGCAGTCTGCGCAACCGTCACCAGCGGGGTGGTCGAGTTGGCCGATACCAGATTGCCCGGGTCCACAAGCCGCAGACCCACGCGGCCGTCGATCGGAGAAGTCAAATGGCAGTACGCCACCTGCACCTGGTCGTACTTCACCGTGCCCTCGTCGTTCTTCACCGTGCCTTTGTCTTGTGCCACCAGCTTTTCCTGGTCTTCGAGCGTCTGACGCGGGATGGCGTTTTTTGCCCACGCTCCCTGGTAGCGCGTCAGGTCCATCTCGGCTTCGGCCAGCAGGTTCTGGTCGCGCTCCAGTGCGCCCTGCGCCTGCTCGAGCTGGGCCTGGTAGGGACGGTCATCGATGTCGATCAGCGGATCGCCCTTGTGCACGAATTGACCCTCGGTGTAGTGCACCTGGGTGATCACTCCCGTCACCTGCGGGGTGATTTGGTCAGTGTATGTAGGCGTGACCGTGCCGATGGCGTCGAGGTACACGCCAATGCTGCCCTTGGTGGCTGTCGCATAGGTCACCGGGATCGGGCCGATCATGCCCTGGCGTCCGCCCCGGCCACCCCCGGCCATGGCTTGCTGGCTCTGGTTATGCTGCCTGATCACCCAATAGAACAGCCCGCCGAAGGCAAGCAGGATGATAACCCAGACCCACCAATGACGGCGCTTTTTGGGCTGACGGTTGTAATGGAAATCGGCTGGATTTGAAGCAGAAAAAGGTTGGTCCATGTCCTTCTCTTGTGTCCAGTTGCGGACCTGTAATTGATCAGAGTCATTGTTTCACATCGAACCGGTACTGAAGGCGCTTCGTGATAGCCTGCGACAACATCACCAGTGGTCCAGAGCACATCTTCTCCCCGGCTGCGAAATTCCTCACCCACGCCCTTGTGGAATTCGCCTTAAGTAGGAGGATTCAATAGATTGCGAGTCGAACACTTGTGGACACACACGTAATGAGATGGACGAGGCGGGGAGCAAAATAGTTGCAAGTCCGGCGTCGATCTGCGGCGTGAATGGATAGGGAGCCCAGAGCGGAATCCCTGCGCGCCAGCCTCTGTTTCGGCCCGGAAGTCGACTGGCGCTTAGCGGCGGCCGCGGGCGTCGCTCGCACATCTATAGCCAAATCGACTATTCAATGCATTATTGCTGTCCGATTACATAAGCCGGGTCGATGGAATGGCGCACGGTGGTATCGAATCCTTCCAGGCTGCAGGACGAGCCGCCCGCTCCATTTCCCGCCGCAGTCCCGCAGCCCGGCACAAATACGGTTACGCGTGCCGGTGGGTTGACTGCCGTCAGAGGGCTCGCCTCGCGCATCTGGTTCAAGGTTTGCGCGGTGTAGTAGACGCGAACCGAGTAGCCACCTCGGGCAGAGCGCCACAGCTCAAATACCAGCGCTCCTCCCGGCGGTGTATCGTTGCGCCGCCCGTCGATGATCCAGTCGAGCCCCAGAACGCCGGCTACTGTGGCAACGTTCGTATCGTGACCAACCAGCAGCAGCACTTTATCGTCTGGTTTTCCGGGCGCGCCGGCCACGGCCTTGCCCGCCGCGCTCTGATCGAGTGCTCGCACAATCTGGTCCAGCAAGTTTGAGGCGTGAAGTCTGGCAATCACCGGCGTGCGGTCCGCGTAGTCCTCCTCGGCCTCATGCAGGTCCATCGCCTCGCGCAGGCCGGTTTCGTCCAGACAGCCCCAGCCCAGTTCCGTTCCATTCATTCCCTGTGTGTATTCGAGCAGCAGATTCTCTGAGAGCGTCGAGGCGGTCGCCAACGAGCTGCGAAACTCCACGGCGTGCTCGCCCTTGCCCAGTTGCAGCACTGCAGGAATATCGAAAAGAGATGTCCTGGCCGCATTGGTTGCCGCAACTTTTCCGCATCCGGCGAGAATCTTATCGAGAGCCGCCAACTGTGGCCGGTAAGCCTGGCCAAGGTTATTCGGATCGCCGCCAATGCGCCCTCCGATGGCCGCAACCGCCAGCGCCGGATCGAGGTGCGCGTCCCCTGCACTTATTCCGTGAAACAGAGGGTCTTCAGTCCCTTCGGCCAGGGCATGAGTCTCCACGCCGCAACCCGGCATCAGTCCTTCAGCCAGCGCCTTGCCCGTCTCGCGCGTGCGCTGGTCGCTGTCGGCCAGGATGGTTACGTGCGATGCGTCATCGCAGCCCGCAGGCGCGAGCAAACCATCGCCGGCCAGCTTGATGCGGTCGTATGCGCCAAAAAGCTTCATCAGCTCGTAGCCGTGCGGAGTAAGGTAACCGGGTTTGACCGGCCACTCCGGCCACGCCGATGCCGAGTAATTCTGATACTTGCTTGCATCTCCCGTTGGCGAGCGCACCCCATGCCGGCTCAGGTAAATCACGTACTGCAGCTTTTCGCCGCTTCCGGACGAAGTCTGCGCTCTCACCGAAACCGCAAGAGGCACGCACGTCAGAAATACGAGCGCATAAAGAAACAACGTCCGTCCGCGCATGGCACCGCTCCGCAAGAAAGATTCTGCTGCAAAAAAACAGGCCGGCGGTAAGAGAGGCTCAACGCCGGCCTGTTGAACAAGCTTTGCCGTCAACTTACTTTTCCCGCTCCCAATCTCAACTGGGTGCCCCACTCTCGCCGCGTCTTTGTTTTTGCGGCTAGGGTGGGATCGTTCTAAGGCAAAAGGAGAGACCCTTACTTTTCCCGTCCCGAATCCCAGCGCAGGCTGGCGCTGTAGGTCGGCTTGTAGTACTCACGCTGCGTCATGTACTGCTCGCTGCCGTTGTAAAAGCCGAAGACTTCGTTATTGAGATCGAGGCCTTCGATTTCAAGCCGCAGGCCTTTATACAGCCGTGCCCCCAGCTGCGCGTCTACCTGGAAGTGCGGGTAGAAGTAGTTGTCGCCGCAAGGTCCGTTGATGGGCCCATTGAGCGGGGCAGCGGCGGTCGGGTTGGGATTGCCGCCGTTGTTGCACTCCGCGATGCCTGAAGCAGTGGAGTAGTACTGGTAGGCGTAAATGTTGGCGCCGTTGTAGGACGCGCCCATATGCACCTCGTAACGGCCGAGATCATACCCAGGTTCGATGTTGAAGGCATGCTTCGCCGTTCCCATCAGCGAAGGCGTGTCGGTGCGCTGGGGAAGGCCGCTGATGCGCGAATCGTTGTAGGAGTAATTGGCCATCAAGCCCAGACCTCGAAAAGCCCCGGGCAGATTGGTGTACTTTTGTTGTAAACCGAATTCCAGCCCCCAGACAAAGGCGTTGCTGCCATTGGCATCTTCGGTAGCCAGGGACCCGGGCCCCGCACCTTGTGCCTCGGCCAGAGTCAGGCAGGTGTTGATGCAGGGAACATTGGCTGTCACGATCGGATTAGTGAGCTGTTTATAGAAGAACCCGGTTTGAATCAGGCCGAAAGGTTTCAGTTCCTGTTCCAGAAGCAGGTCGTAGTTGTTTGCATGGGTTGGTAGTTCGTTGGGACTGCCGATGTCGGCAACCACCCCAGAGGTGTTGCCGTTGGGCAAAATATACGGCACCAGGTCGTACTGATTAGGCCGGGAGATGCCGCGCGCGTAGACCGCGCGGAGGGCCGTCGAGGACGTAAAGGCATAGCGGGCCTGGATGCTGGGCAGCGGATCGATGTAGGACTGGACATTCGTTACCGGTGTTGTTCCAATCCAGTTTCCGTTGGCATCCGTTCCGTTGCCATTGGGACCAGCAAGCGGGTTCACCACGTATCCCACTCCGTACTCGTGCGTTGCTTCCAGGCGGAGTCCCATCTGCAGGCGCAGACGGTCGAAATTGAAGGTATTCATGATGTAACCGGCGGAAACGCGCTCGATCAGATCGTAGTTTGCAGAGTCAGACGAGCTCCGCGTGGCAGGTATGTCGAGGGGCATCAGGCTCGGGTTGGCGGCAAGGAATTTGTCCACCTTATAGTGGTCCGTCATTTCACCCATGTGGTAAGTGCCGTCGTAGTAGTGCGGATCCTGGAAGCCGCTGGCGAACGTCTCTGAGTTAACAGGGGTGGCATTGTCTTCAGCGGGGGTGCAGATCGGGGGCGTGTAGCCGGGATCAGCCTGCGGACAGTAATCGTACGTTGGCGTGTAGGCGTCCTGCCCCTTGTGCGCATTGCGGAATATGCCGCCGAATTCGAGCGTGGCAGAGTGCGTGCCGACATGATAGTTGAAGCCCAACGCGCCCCACTCTTGCAAGTTTAGTTGCATCCCCAGGCCGGTGCTGGTGTTCACATTGTCAAGCGTGTAATTGGAGAGGCTGTAAATGTTGTCAGCTGGGTTCGTGGTGTTCGGCACCATGCAGTCTGGCGTCCACTGCGGACGATAGGGATCGCCATTCAAGCCGCCGACGTAGGTGCAGTTTTCTGAAAATTTCTTCATCGGGTTGTCAGCGTCGAAGGCGCCTCCCGGATTGCCGCCCGCGTCTCGCTCGCGGCCGCGCGAGACAGCGGAACCCCAGGTGACCCACTTGTTGCCGAAGATATGATTGCCGCCCAGCGAGAAGCTGCCAATCATAAAATCCGGATGCCGGATGGAATACTTGAATTTCGCTTTTGCCAGCGTCTGGACTGTGTAAGTCCACTTGTCGCCCCAGTCCTTGAAGTCGGTGAGGATGACGTGAGCGGCCAGGCTGGAGTGATCGTTGATCTTGTAATCGGCTCCAATGGTTCCACCCCAGCGCAGGCGCTGTTGGCGATATTCGCGCAGTGTGAGGTTGTCATAATACGGGGCTGTGGTGCCGTCGGGGCTCAGGTCCGGCTGCGGCTCAATGTCGTTGTATCCGCGCCCGTTGTAATCGTAGCTGGCGCTGCCGATCACGCCAAATTTTTTCGATAGGCCGAATCGCTTGCCCACTGTAAAGCTCAGCAGGCCCATGTAGCGTCCGTTCATGATTGGCGAATAACCGATCGTGGAAATGCCATCGATAGTGGGCGCCTCACCGGCCAGCTTGGTGACCATGTTGACCGATCCGCCGATTCCGTCTGCGTCCTGATTGGCTGAGAGCGTCTTGTTCAGCTCCACCGATTGCACCATGTCAGCGGGAATGGTGGCCAGCAACACCTGGCGCACGTTCGACTCCGGCGACGGAATGGTTACGCCGTCGATGGTCGTGTTGGTCAGGCGCGGATCGAGACCGCGGACCTGGACGTAAACCGCCTCACCTTCGTCGCGCTGCACGGTAACGCCCGGCAGACGCCCAACCGCATCGGCGACATTGGCATTAGGCAGAGCCAGGATCTCGGCTTCAGGCATCACATTGACGATGTCCGGTGAACTGACTTCTTCATTGACAGCCTGGATCATGTCTTGTCCGCTGCTGGCCGAAACCACTACCTGCTCACCCCCAGATGCGACCTGCATCACGGCATTCACCGGCACCGTTTGTGAGGCGGCGACGGTAACGGTCTGAGTCAACGGCTTGAAACCCACCGAGGTGACACTCACGGTATAGCTGCCGGGAGCGAGGCCGGCGACCACAAAATCACCCAGCGAATCGGATGTAGTGGTTAGGTTGCCGGGATTTACCACCACCTTGGCATTCTGAATCACGGCTTGAGAGGCGTCGGCTACATGGCCGCTCAGTGTTCCCTTCTGTGACTGGCCATAAAGCGCGCCAGACACTGCAAGGCAGATTAGAAATAGGAAAAGAATGCGTCGGCGAAGAAATGCAGTCATTGCTTGCCTCCTGAGGGCAGGTGTCTGTTAAAAGCAGAAACGTACACCTTCAGAGTGCGGCTCCAACCCTGAAAACCAACTGAATCGCCTGTAACAATCGTGTGAATTTACGGCTCGTGGCGCTACGCCGCGCGCTGCGGCGATGTTGCTCAAATAGAATCTCAACAGGGGATTAAGCTCTGCGGCGAGCTGATTAATCGGCTCCGAAGCATCGAGATTTCATCAATTTGCGGAGGATGGGTGCGGGTTCTAGTCGTTGAAGATCATGCCGGGCTGGCGCGCAATGTAGCACGAGCGCTGCGCGAGTCTGCCGGCTACGCAGTGGATATTGCTTTCGACGGCGAAGACGGCTTGTTTCTGGCTGAGACCAACCCCTACGACCTGATACTGCTCGACCTGATGCTGCCCAAACTTGACGGCCTGGGCGTACTTCGCTCGGTGCGCAAGAAATCCATCCACGCGCCGGTACTGATTCTCACTTCGCGGGACGATAAAGAGACCACCGTGGCTCTGCTCGACGCCGGCGCCGATGACTATCTCACCAAGCCCTTCGATGTGGGCGAAATGGTGGCTCGCTGCCGCGCCCTCATCCGCCGTGCCCATGGCATCGCTTCGCCGGTCATCGAGGTTGGCGATCTCGCCATCCATCCCGACGAGATGACGGTGAGCCGTGCCGGCCAGCCGGTTTCGCTCACCGCCATGGAATACCGCCTGCTCGAGTACATGGCCCACCGTCCCCGCGCGGTGCTGTCAAAAAGCGAGTTGCTAGAGCATCTTTACGATCACAACTGGGAAAAGTTCTCGAACGTGCTCGAGGTCTATGTTTCCTCACTGCGCCGCAAGCTCAATCGTGAGGGCGTCGCACCGCTGATCCACACCCTCAAAGGCCGCGGGTACGTCCTGCTGCAATAAGTGCCGCCTGCCCGCCAAAAACATTGCTGCGCCATCCTTTCCGCAGTTTCATCGCGGAAAGGGTGGGATTGTAACAATCGGTTCACAATTGGCGCGCGAGTCGCAGCCTACAATGGCCACAGTTCGCCGCTCTCCTATGCAGCTTCCCATTCGAATCCGGCTTTCAATCAGCTACTTCGTCATCTTTTCGGTGGCGGGAGTTTTGCTTTGTTGTGCCGCTTACTTCATGGCCCAACGCAGCCTCTACCTCGCCCTGGATCACGAACTCGATGAGCACGTTGACGATGTGCACGACTTTTTTGCCGCGCACAGCCTGGCCAGCGACTTCGACCGTGCCCGCCAGGAATCCGCCGCGGAGTTCGGATTGAAGGATGACGGCAAGTGGCTGCAGATTGCCGATGGGCAGGGCCGCTGGATTTACCGTGCGCGCCGCATGTTGATTGCGCCGCACGATATGCCGCCTGCATCCACGCTGCCGCCCAAAGGCAGTTTTATTGAGTTCGGCGCTGGCCTCAAGAAGGTGCGAGCCCTGCGCCGCGCCTTCATGCTCGACGGCCACACGTTTGTTGTTGAAACCGGCTCGACGCTGACCAAAACAAACCAGACACTGCTGCTCTTTCGCAACGGACTTCTGTTGATTGTGCCGGTGGTATTTCTCATGGCCGGATTAGCGGGCCACGTGATGAGCCGCAGCGCGCTCACACCGGTCGCCGCTATCGCGCGCGAGGCCCAGCGCATCCACGACGGCAATCTTGAGAATGCCCGCCTGCCGCGATTGAAGACCCGCGATGAACTCGCCCATCTTTCCGCAACGCTGAATGAGATGCTCGAGCGCATCGAGTCAGGCGTTCGCAGCGTTCGCGACTTTACTGCCTACGCTTCGCATGAGTTGCGCACCCCGGTGGCTATGATCCGCACCGAGGCCGATCTCGCACTGCAACAGCAGCGCTCCAACAGCGAGTACCGCGAGGCCATCGAGGTCATTGGCTCCGAGGCCCAGCGCATGTCCGCGCTGCTCGACAGCCTGCTCTTCCTGGCTCGCGCCGATGCCGGAGCTGAACAAGTCCAACTTGAGCCAGTGGATGCGCGCCGCCTCTGTTCGCAGGCATTGGAGAAGTTCCGCCTCGTTTTCCAACGCACTGGCATCAGCCTTATTGCCAATCTGCCGCCCGGTCGCGTGATGGTGATGGCCGATGCGGCTTATCTGCAGCGCCTGCTCAACATTGTTCTTGAGAATGCCGCCAAATACACGCCCGCGTATGGGAAAGTGGAACTCACACTCGAAGCCTCGTTTGAGTCCGCTCGTTTTGAGGTCTCCGATACCGGCATCGGCATTCCGCTCATGGACCGGCCCCACATCTTTGAACGCTTTCGCCGCGCCTCCAACGCGCGCGATGCGCACGTGAACGGCTCAGGGCTCGGACTTGCATTGGCCGCGTGGATCGCCGCCCGTCACCGTACGGAGATTGAACTTAAAAGTGAGGTCGGCGCGGGCTCCAGCTTCTCATGGCGTCTGCCACTCGCCCCGCCGGCGAGCCTTCCCGCAGAAACAGCCCCGGCCCACGCTGAGCTTTCGCGCTTTGTTGGCCTTCATTCCTGATAACCGGCGACTCTCCGTTATCCGCGCAAAGGCCGCAGCCCCAGTTTGCGCTGCTTATAGCGAGCAATCGAAAACACCACAACACCGGCGCCCAGCAGCACACTCGTGAATCCGATAATTTTTGCCACTGCCATGATTGGATGTGGATCGTCATCGGCGGGGATGATCGAAAGCACAATCGTCACTACGGTGCTTGCCAAGCCCAGCATCGCGAGCGCAATCGCAACTGGCTTGCCGCCCGGGATGCGCAACGCTCCTGGCTCCATGGGGCGGCTCTGCACGCGAATCAGCGCGCCGAACATAAAGAGATAAGGCAGAAACGTTGTCAGCCCGGCCATTCCCACAAGCATGTCATACGCGCCGCGGACACTCGTTCCAGCCTGTCCCAGCAGCGCCATAATAATTCCCGCTGCGCCGTAGGCCGCGATTGCTACCCACGGCGTTCTGAAGCGCGGATGAATCTTGCCGAAGGCTGGCGGCAAATAGTTGTGGATGCCGGCAACGAACGGCAGCCGTGACGTTGACGAGAGAAACGCCGCCGCGTTGCCTACGCCGTTCAGGCTTACCAGCAGCGCCAACGGCGCAAGCAGCCAGTACATGCCGAGATGCGAAGTCAGTGCCCGGATGCCATTCAACAGCCCATCGGGCCCGCTCATCGCATCGGCAGGCACGGCCACCAGCAAGGCCGCGGTTCCGGCAATGTAGCCGATTGCCATCACGCTGCCGCCGGCCAGGATTGCCCATGGAATCGTGCGCCGGGGATTGCGAATCTCGTCGCCCATCGCCGAACCCGACTCCATCCCCGCGAAGGCGAAGAAGACTCCCGACCAGAAGATTGCATTCTTCATCGACCAATGCGGAGTGATGGCTGCCGCGGTGAAGTGCAGGGCTGATCCAAAGCGCGCATACGACATGGCGCCCAGCACGATCACGATTGCAAGCGGAAGAATGCTGCCCATCGAGGTGACGTTGTTGAGCCACTTGCCTAAGTCGAGCCCCACGATATTCAGCAGAGTAATAATCGCCAGCCATCCGGCCGAAAAAATCATGAAATAGCCCGCGCTCAAGGCAAGATTCTGCCCATGCCGGCCAAATGCAAACAGCGTAGATGCCGCCGCGAAATAGAGCACCGCTGAAAAATACGGTACGTTGCTCATCCAGTAGGTCCAGGCGGTGATGAATCCGGAGAACTCGCCGAAGGCTTGCTCCGCCCAGATATAGATTCCGCCCTCCTGCGGATAGCGCGAAGAGAGTTCCATCACACTTGCGGCAAGCGGGATAAAGAAACATATCAGCGCCAGCAACCAGACGACGAGCACGCTGGGACCGGCCGCGGCCGCGGTCGCAATCCAGCGGATGCTGAGCCCGGTGACCACGTAGAACAGCGCCAGATCGCGAAACCCGATGCTTCGCTTCAGACCGAGTGGGGAAGACATTGAGCGGAGGATAGCAGACGTTAAGCCGCAAGCTGAAGGAGTTTCTACCTCGACAAGAATTTGGATATCAATGTCATGTTTTCGGAAACACCCGATGTGTGCCCCACAAACAATCTGGGGCGCCCCAGGTCCCGATCTTGGGACCTGAGAAAACACACCGCCCACCCGGCCGCAGAATTTGCTGAAAGCTGAAAGCTAAAAGCTACTGGCTGTCTTTCACCACCGCCATCGCCGCATTCCTTCCGTTGATGCCGATCACGCTGCCGCCGGGATGCGTGCACGCGCCGCACAGATACACGCCCCTCATTGGCGTGCGCGCCGTAAGTCGATTTGCCCACATATATGCAGGCAGGCATTCGCCCTGAAATATATGGCCGCCCGTCAGCCCCACCTTCTCTTCGATGTCCGGCGGCCCCAGCACCTGCGCGTCAATCACCGCAGCGGGAACATTGGAACAGAATCGCGCCAGAGATTTCATCGCCAGCGCACGCACCTCGTTGCGCCGCTCGTCCCATGTGCCGCGCGCAAATTTGTACGGCACGTACTGCGCGAAAACGCTCATGGTGTGCGTGCCTGCTGGAGCCACGCTCGCGTCGTGCACGCTCTGGAAGTAGAGCTCGCACCACAAGTGTTCTGGCAGCTCGCCGCGCTTTGCCGCCGCAAATCCGGCCTTCCATTCTTCCTTCGTCAGCGGCGCATTAATCTGGCCATAATGATGCGGCTCATTGGTTCCCGGTCTCGCTTTGAAGTTCGGCAGTTCGCTCAAGTGTACGTTCAACTTCACCGTGCAGCCCTCGATGGGCACGCCCTCAATCTGCGCACGCCAGCCCGCATCGGCTGCCTTGCCCAGCATGCGGAGTGTCCTGCGCGGGTCGGCATTCGAAACGACATTTTGCGCCGTAATCCTCTCGCCGCCCTCCAGTACTACACCTTCGCCGGGAACAATCTGTTCGACTCCCACGCCCGCAGCGATAACCGCGCCGGCCTCGCGCGCCGCATCGCAAAAATAGAACGACACCATCCCCATGCCGCCCTCGACGTAGCCCCACATCCCCGGCATCCCGCCCAAACGCCCCGAAGCATGATGGAAGCGGATTGAAGCCGTACCCTTGTCGAACGGACTCGCATTGGTCCCGATCACGCCCTGGCCAAGGTATGCGCCCTGCAACCGCTCGTCGATCAGGTAGCGTTCAACCATCTCCGCCATCGACCAGTCGAATAGCACCGCCCGTGCCTCTGCGTCCGTACCCAGCCGCTGCTCAATCTCTTCGCGCGTCGGCGCGTCGCCGATCCAGAAGTCCCCATAGCCCGCAGGGCGCAGGGCATCACGCAACCGCCGAATCACCTCGTTCATCGCACGCCAGCCGTCCACATCGCGTGGCGCCAGCCGACGCACTTCTTCTGCACAATCTTCGTCGTCATCCCAAAGCTGGATCGATTCGCCGTCGAGGAAGGGAACAAAGAGACCGTTCACCGCGGGCGTCCATTTGAATCCCCGCCGCGGCAATTCCAGTTCTTCAACAACCAGCGGATGCAACAGCCCCGCAAGATAGGCGCATGGCGACATTCTGACGCCCGGGAATGGCTCTTCGATGGTGCATGCACCGCCTACGCGTTTACGGCTTTCGAGCACCAGCACGTGCTGACCGGCACGCGCAAGGTATGTCGCGCAGGCCAGGCCGTTGTGTCCCGCACCCACCACGATCGTGTCCCAGGTCTTTAAGGCCAGATCGCGAACAGGCATCGGAATACCCACTTCGCCAAGTACGTTTGCAGTTGGGGAATTCATGGCTTCTTGGTTTGGATCGATTCTTGCCGCTATCTATTTCAAGGTAGGTACAATTATAAAAACTCGAGGTCGAAAAGAAAGAATCTGGTCAAGATGCCGTCATCGAATGTTTGGTGCGCTCTCATTTCTCTGTTCCTGCTTGCGCCATCGCCAGCCTTTCCTCAGGTCAAGCAGGGCACTGTCAAAGTCGACTCTCTTGCGGTGTACTCCGAGATGTCGACTGAGAGCGATGTTGTGAAGACATTGGCACAAGGGACCGTCGTTCGCGTTCTTCTTACGGTGACCGGAGCAGAAGGAAACTGGTGCAGCATTGCAAGTCAGAATGGCTCGCCCAGAATTGGATATGTTTTGTGTTCGGGACTTGATAGGCCGAAGGATACTCCGGCACCGCCGGGCGGACGACTTCCCCAGATCCTGAATTTTGGCTCGTACACTCCAGTCCAAACTCCAAAGCGACAGACGTATGAAAGTGATGAGAAGACGGGCCTCGAGGGCCAGACTCTTGCTCCGCTTCCGGGATACAGTTGGAGTAGCTATCCAAGAACGCTCGTGCTCGCCATCCGCACCGGATGCCCCTATTGCGAAGCAAGCCTGCCTTTCTACAGGCAGCTCGGCGAGCAGGAGAAAGGCAACGCGCTCCACGCTCACGTTCTCATCGTCATGCCGAACGATGCAGTCTCTGGCAGTAGTTTCCTGAGAAAAGATGATGTGGATGTTCAAGTGATCTTCGGTCAAAGACTTGGTGCTCTCAGGGTCTCGGGAACACCTACTGTGCTGCTCCTCGATTCCAGCGGCCGCATTGAGCGGGCATGGATGGGGCAACTCACGCCGCTCGGCGAGAAGGATGTAATGAACGCAGCGGGAGACTGAGCTCGAATTCTCGCTGCGCCGGAGGCAAGTCGTGTTTTGCTTCGAACTAATTCTCCGACGCACTCACCAGGCGTTGTCCTTCAAACGTTTTTAGGCTGTTCATGAAATCGTGCGACCGGCGAACTTGTCGGTGGCCGCGACCAGGGCACGGGTATTGGGCGGGTCGAACGCGCTGTGGCCGCTGTCTGGCGTGATCACCAGTTCGGCCTCAGGCCATGCACGGTGCAGCGCCCAGGCGCTCTCAATGGGACAGACCACATCGTAGCGACCCTGCACGATCGCACCGGGGATGGCGCGAATTCGCTCGACATTGAGCAGCAACTGATCGTCGGTTTCGAAAAATCCCCGATTGATAAAGTAGTGGGCTTCGATGCGCGCAAAGGCCAGGGCGAACTCGTCCTCTTCATAGTGGCCGGCGAAGGCTGCATCGGGCAGTAGCTTCGACGTGGCGCCCTCCCATCCGCTCCAAATTTTTGCGGCGGCGAGGCGTACGGCCGCGTCGTCGCTGGTCAAACGCCGATAGTAGGCATCGAGCAGATCGCCGCGCTCCGCCTCCGGAATGTGCGCCAGGTACGGTTCCCACGCATCCGGGTAAATGATCGAGGCGCCGCGTTGATAGAACCATTCAATCTCTTGCCGGCGCAGAAGAAAGATGCCGCGCAATATCAGTTCCGTGACACGCTCTGGGTGCGTCTCCGCGTAGGCCAGGGCCAGAGTGGAGCCCCACGAGCCGCCGAATACCTGCCAGCGCTCGAGGCCCAGGTGCGCGCGAAGTTTCTCAGTATCTGCCACCAGGTCCCACGTGGTGTTGTCCTCCAGCGACGCGTAGGGCGTACTCTTGCCGCAGCCGCGCTGGTCGAAGCAGATAATACGGTATTTCTCGGGGTGGAAAAAGCGGCGCTGTTTTGGATCGGAGCCGCCGCCAGGACCGCCGTGGAGAAACACCACCGGCTTACCGGCGGGGTTGCCACTCTCCTCAAAATAGAGTTCGTGCACGGCTGAAACCCGCAGCCGGTCCGTGTGGTAGGGCTCGATCGGTGGATAGAGCCAGGTAAGTGGATCCTTCATCGTGGCAATAGACAACTGTTCATTTGACATGGCAAAAACAGTGTACCGCTCATAGGCCCTTCGAACTCTTATTGTCGTGACGCCCTTCGCTCAGGGAATGGGGTAACGCACCTGGAATTCTTACTCCACGTGAATCGTCGTATTCAGCAGTATGTCGGCCGATGAGTCGCCGATCATCACCTTCACTGGCTCTGACTCAACCTTCCAGCCTGACTGCTTTTCGTCCCACCATGCCAGCGTCTCCGCCTTCAATGGAATCTCAACCGTCTTGGTTGCGCCGGCCGCGACGGTCACCCGCCTGAAACCTTTGAGTGCCTCGCGCGGCTGCTGAACCTTGGCGCCGAGGTGCTGTACATACATCTGCACTACGGCGTCACCGTCGCGGCTGCCCGTGTTGGTCACATCCACGCTTACGGTCAGCGTGCCGTCTTTCGCCAGCTTCGGCGAGCTCGCCCGCAGGTTCGAATACTTGAAAGTCGTATAGCTCAGCCCGAACCCAAACGGATACAGCGGTTCGCCCTTGAAGTACATATAGGTGCGGCCGTCGCGAATGTTGTAGTCCATCATGGGCGGCAACTGGTCAATTGATTTTGGCCACGTGACCACCGTATGGCCCCCGGGATTGTAGTCGCCGAAAAGCACCTCGGCCAGTGCTGTGCCTTCATCCTGCGAGCTGTGCGCCATGTGCAAAATGGCCGGCGCATGCTCCTGTGACCAGTTAATGGCGAACGGAAAGCTAGAGATGAGCACCACGATAGTCTTCGGATTGACGGCGAAGACCTGCTTCACCAGTTGCTCCTGCGCCAGGTCGATGCTCTCGCGGTCGCGGCCTTCGCGGCCGTCGCTAGGCACCGTGCACGCAATGGTGCCGCCACCGTCGACGGTCTTCACCCAGTCGTGAGCCATGTCAGGGCCGCAGGTCGGGTCGTTGCCGATTACTACAATTGCCGCGTCGGAGTGCCGCGCCGCATTCAGGGCTGCATTGCCTAACTCGTTCTCAGCGTAGTTCACCTTCACGTTCGGCCCCACTTCAGCAGTGATTCCTGCAAGTGGAGTCACCTTGTATGGTGGCGTTCCGCCGTACCAGTCCCAATGAACCGAGTCGGCAAGCGGTCCGATTACCGCAATCGACTTGAGCTTGGTCTTATCCAGCGGCAGCAGGTTGTTGTCGTTCTTGAGCAACACCACTGACTCGAGCGCCATTTTTGTTGAGATCGCTTTTGCCTGGTCGCTGTTCCACGGCTCCGGCTCACCCTTCATCTTGCTGAAGGGCACCGTCTCGGGCGGATCAAGCAGCCCCAGCTTGATGGCGATGCGGAACTTGGGACGAATGAGTGCATCGATCTCAGCCTCGGTAATTGTGCCGTCCTTCACCGCCTGTTTGGTCTGGTCGCGATAGACGTCGAGGAACTGGTTGACGCCGGCTTTGAGGCACGCGACCACTGCGGCCTTCTGGTCAGGAAAAATATGCCTGGGGTCGACCAACTGGGTGACGGCGCCGCCATCGCTTGAGATCACTTCAACGCCCCACTTGTCCACCACGATACTTTTCATTACCGGGTTAATGGCCATGGGCGTGCCGTTCCAGCCGTTGTAGCTCGCCATCACTGCCTTCGCGCCCCCCTCAAGAAACGCCATTCGGAACGGCACGGAGTAGTACTCCCAGAACAACCGCTGGTCGAAGTCGGAAGTGGAGCTGTCGCGGTGATTCTCGTTGCTGTTGGCCAGGAAATGTTTGAGCAGCGGCGATGCCTGCCAGAACTTCGGATCGTCGCCTTCGATACCTCTGCTGAACGCCACTGTCATGGTTCCGTTAAAGAACGGGTCCTCGCCATACACCTCTTCGCTGCGTCCCCAGCGCGGGTCGCGTGCCAGATCTGACTGCGGTCCCCACGCCATGAGCAGTTGGCGGCCGTACTTTGGATTCTCAGTGATGTAACGCGCTTCGTATCCTTCGACGTAGCCGGCCTGGCGGACCATCTCCGGGTCCCACGATTCACCCATCCCCGGCGGTTGCGGGAATTGCGTGGTGGTGATCGGCTGCCGGGGTCCGCGCGCCTCACGCTGCACCACTCCGTGAATGCCTTCGGTGTTGCCTATATTAGGTACGCCCAGCCGCGGCACTGCGGTAATGGTGCCCAGCACGTTGATCTTCTCATCGAGTGTCATCAGCGACAGAAGATTGTCGATGCGTTTCTCGACCGGCAGTGAGGGGTCCTGGAAAGCATACGGTGGCTGTTGCGCCGAATGTTGGGCAGCAGCCGGAACTTGTTGGGCTGGGGTTTGAGCTTGTTGGGCAGAGACCGAAGCGAGGCACCAAACGGCAAGGCAGCAGTAAAACTGAAGTTTTTTCATGGCGATACCAGTCCGGCGTCCATACTACAGTGGCCGGGCCGGTATCGCCACCCCGAGCTTTGACTTCTCGCGGCTCACGCGACGCGTGTGGAATTTGGGCGTTCGAGAGGTGCCTGAGGGTCAAGAGACCTGCCTATTTTGCATTACACGTTGGTCGCGTCGCCGCGGCAACCCGAGTGACCACAGGTACATACCACCTCAGGCTTGCCATCCGTTGCCTCGCAGTGGGGGCTGCAGTACTTTGAGTCGTTGGCCGCTGTACAGCTACAGGCCGGGTTTGCGCATTTGCTATTTGCCATCTCTTCCTCCGGTTACTATTTGGTCCGGTTCAGAAGATTCTGTGGCCGACTTTCAAGCCATTCCAGACCTTGCGACTACGATGCCCTTCCAGATTGAAAGGATGGCGCGCCTTCGGAGCCTGACGCATGGGGCCCGGAGACGCTTGGTCCGGAGGCATTTCTCAGGCAAACAAAGCCGGTATTTTTATCACAATCGGATTGGTATACTTGAAGTGTGACCACAGACGTCCTCGAAACCAAATCCAATGGTTCCTCTCACTCGTCTTCCCCCGGCCAGAAGAGGGTTTTGCTGCTCAAGCCGCGCGGTTTTTGCGCGGGAGTGGTGCGCGCTATCGACATTGTGAAAATCGCCCTTGAGACCTTCGGCGCGCCAATTTATGTGCGCCGCGAAATCGTCCATAACCGCTATGTTGTGAATGAGTTGGCTGAGAAAGGCGCAATCTTCGTCCATGAGATCGAAGAGGTTCCCGACGGCCAGCGCGTCATCTATTCCGCCCACGGCGTTTCGCCCGCGGTTCGCGAAATGAGCAAGCGGCGCAATTTGAAGGTGATTGACGCTACCTGCCCGCTCGTCACCAAAGTCCATATTGAGGCTGTCAAATTTGCCAAGCAGGGCTATTCGCTGGTGCTCATCGGCCACCGTGACCATGACGAGATCGAAGGCACCCTGGGCGAAGCGCCTGAAGTTACACAGGTTGTTTCCAATGTGGCTGAAGTTGAGGCGCTCAAGATTCCCGACCCGGATCGCGTAGCTTACCTGACGCAGACCACGCTCTCGCTCGACGAGGCGCGCGACATTATTCACGCTCTCAAAATCAAGTTTCCTAATATAGTGGGTCCCCACTCGCAGGATATCTGCTACGCAACTGAGAATCGGCAGGTTGCAGTGCGCAACGTGGCCCATAATGCCAACCTGGTCCTCGTGGTTGGATCCACCAACAGTTCCAACTCCAACCGCCTGGTTGAGGTTTCCCGCAATTTGGGCACCATCGGCTACCTAATTGACAACTCCCAGGCCATCGACCCCAAGTGGCTTGAAGGCGTTCAAAATGTTGCCGTTACAGCCGGAGCCTCGGCTCCCGAAATCCTGGTCGAAGACGTCGTTAATTATTTGCGTCAAAACGGTTTCGCGAGCGTCGAAGAAGTAGAAGTGATGCCGGAAAACGTGCGCTTTGGCCTGCCGCCTGAGATTGTGCAGGCCATCGGCAGTGCCGGCGGTGAGCAGCCGGTACCTGTTCGCTGAATCGGCCTGATTGGACCGATTGGGTGAAGTCAGGCGTCTAACCATTACCGCGGAGAAAACGGGCGCATCAGCTCGTTGGCGCGTCGGCAATTCTCCAATGAGGAATCGGGACGTTTATAGAAAACGGCATGAGTTCTGAGCAACGGATTACGCAAACCGCAGCACACGATATTGGTCGCCCGCGATTCGGCCGTATCGATGCCGATATGGCTGACGTCGAATCGGCAATCTCCCACTCCCGCGAATACGTTCTCTCTCGTCAGCATCCTGAAGGTTATTGGAATGGCGAACTCGAAGCCGACGCCATGCTCGAGGCCGACTATATCTTACTGCACACGTTGCTCGAATCCGGCGACCCTGGCCGCCTGCAGCGCGCCTGTACTGAGATGATGCGCTACCAGAACGAGGACGGCAGTTGGAGCATCTTTCCCGGCGGACCAGGTAATATATCGCTCTCGGTCAAGTGCTACTCCTCGGCCAAGCTCATGGGCATTTCGGCCGACGATCCGCGGCTGGCGAAGTGCCGCGAGTGGGTTCTGGCACACGGCGGAGTGGTTGCTTGCAACACCTTCACGAAAATGTATCTCTGCGCTCTGGGTGAGTACGACTACGACGCGGCACCGGCGATTCCCCCGGAGATTGTGCTGTTTCCCAAGTGGTTCTACTTCAATATCTACGAAATCTCAGCCTGGTCGCGTTCCATTCTCATTCCTCTGGCCATCATTTATGCCAAGAAGCCGTACAAGAAGATTCCCGCGGAGCAGGGAATTGACGAGCTCTACGTGGGTGGCCGCGCCAACTCAATTCTGCGGCTGCGCATGGACCGCAAGAAGCTCTTCTCGTGGCGGAACCTGTTCCTTATCGCCGACCGCATGACCCACCTGTTTGAGGCGGTGCACATTCGTCCGCTGCGCAAGCTGGCCATGAAGCGCGCCGAAAAGTGGATGCTCGAGCGCCTGGAAATGACCGATGGCCTGGGCGCCATCTATCCGGCCATGCTCAACGCCATTATCGCGCTGCGCTGCCTCGGTTACAGTGAAGACGATCCTCAGGTGATTCGCGCCCGCGACGAGTTTGAGAAACTCGGCATCGAACAGGAACCTACCCAGGAGATGCCCGAGCCCACCTTTCGCATGACTCCATGCATGAGTCCGGTGTGGGACACGGCGCAAGCAGTTTTTGCGCTCGGCGAGGCCGGCGTACCGCGCGACGATCCAAACATGCTGAAGGCCGTGGACTGGATGCTGGCCAAAGAGGTTCGCCACCGGGGCGACTGGGCAGTCAAGGTTCCCAATACCGAGCCGGGTGGATGGTACTTCGAGTTCAACAATGAGTTTTACCCGGACACCGACGATACGGCGCAGGTTCTACTCGCGTTAAAGCAGGTGGACAATCCCCGCGAGCGCTACCAGCTTCAGGTGGCCGAGCGCGCCATCGAGTGGGAGTTCGCGATGCAGTGCCGCAACGGCGGCTGGGGCAGCTTCGATAAAGACAACACGAAGATGATCTTCCAGTACATCCCGTTCGCCGACCACAACGCCATGCTCGATCCACCGTCGGTGGACATTACGGGACGCATGCTTGAGATGCTCGCAGCCTACGGCTATACCCGCGACGACAAGCGTGTGCAGAAGGCCATCAGGTTCATCTTCGCTGAGCAAGAGCCCGACGGAAGCTGGTTCGGCCGTTGGGGAGTGAACTATCTGTACGGCACGTTTCTGGTCCTGCGCGGCCTTGAGGCTATCGGCATCGATCATCTCGAGCCGCAGGTTCAGCAGGCCGCAGAATGGATCCGCATGGTGCAGAATGCCGACGGCGGCTGGGGCGAGAGCTGCGGCACTTACGACGAGCCGGACACGCGCGGTATCGGCGTGAGCACGCCGTCACAAACGGCGTGGGCGCTGCTCGGGCTTCTGGCTGCGGGCGACGACCGCTCAGACTCGATTGCCAAGGGTGTGCGCTGGCTGTTAACCCGGCAGAGACCCGACGGCAGTTGGGACGAAACGATGGGCGAAGGACCCACCCGCCAAAGTATCATTACAGGTACGGGCTTCCCCAAGGTTTTCTACCTGGCGTACACCATGTACCGGCACTACTTCCCGCTGCTGGCGTTGACCACCTACAAGCGGGCGATGGAAAGAAGCGCGAGCTTTTAGCTGTCAGTTTTCAGCTGTCAGCTCCTGGGCCGCGGCAAGATCGGATTTTGTTTCTACTGATAGCTGAAGGCTGAAAGTTGACAGCTGTTTTTGGGGCTTCCGCCCCTGAGGGATAAAACAGGATGGCGATACCTATATCGCAGGTTTGGACGGTTGCCACTTACGTGTGGAAACAGCGGTTGAAGGGCAACAAGCGCTACCCGCTTGTGCTAATGCTTGAGCCGTTGTTTCGCTGCAATCTGGCCTGCGCCGGATGCGGCAAGGTGCAGTATCCGCCCCATATTCTCAAGAAACAGCTTTCACGCGAAGAGTGTTTCCGCGCTGTCGAAGAGAGCGGCGTGCCCATGGTCTCCATACCCGGCGGCGAGCCTCTGCTGCATCCGCAGATCGTCGAGATCGTCAACGGCCTCACCGCGCGCAAGAAGTACATTTACCTTTGCACCAATGCGCTTGAATTGAAGCGCCGCCTGCCCGAGTTCACGCCGTCAAAGTACCTCACCTTCAGCGTTCACCTCGACGGCCAGCGCGAGCATCATGACTTCAGCGTGTGCCGCGAGGGCGGCTGGGACATCGCTGTCGAAGGCATCAAGGAAGCGGTCAAGCGCGGCTTCCGCGTCACTCCCAATTCAACCTTCTTCGACGGCGTCGATCCCAACAGTGTGCGCGCTTACTTTGATGAAGTAATGGCCATGGGCGTCGAGGGCATTGTGCTCTCGCCCGGTTACAGCTACGACAAAGCGCCCGACCAGACGCACTTCATGGGCCGCGCCAAGATTCGCCGCCTCTTCCGCGCCATTCTCTCGAACCGCAAGAAGAATTGGAAATTCAACATGTCGCCGCTGTTTCTCGAGTTCCTCATGGGCGACCGTCAATACGAGTGCACGCCGTGGGGTTCGCCTTCCTACAGCATCTTCGGCTGGCAAAAGCCCTGCTACCTGCTTCAGGACGGTTACACCGAGACCTACAAGGAATTAATTGAAACTACAAAATGGGAAGAATACGGCGTGGCCAGCGGCAATCCCAAGTGCGCCAACTGTATGGTCAGTTGCGGCTATGAGCCCACCGCGGTGATAGACGGCTTCCTGAGCTGGCGCGGCTTCTGGGGCATGGTCAAGGGCAACTTCAGCGCGTACAAGGACGATCATGCGCAAAAGGTGCTGAATGACTTCAAGCCGCACGGGCACGCTCCGCTGGTTCAAATTGGGCAAGGGGAGCGACAGCACGAAATGGCCGAACTGTGATTTGTGTTGCTAAATGTAGCTGTACCTGCTGACCGCCCTCAGAGTTAATATGGGCAGCGTGAGACAGGAGAAAGACATGAGCTCGTCTGCTGTTCTGATTGGATCGCTTATTGGAATGATCGCCGTTATTGCCCTTTACGGATCTGGGTTGGGCCGCAACTTTGGTTTAGTCCGATGCTATTCCTGTGGCAAGGTTGCGCCGACGTTTCGGCTGCCGAAGAATGCAGCAGAGTTTCTTTGGGGCGGTTGGACTTGCGGTAATTGCGGAACTCAAATGGACCGTTTTGGCGGAGACAGAAGTCGATCTTGACTCCTTGCGACATGATCCCGCGATCACCGCGCCGTAGGCGCAACGTTTGTTAGCCCCGCGCGTTAGCGTGGGGAACGCTGGCCCAATAGAGGATGCAGTCCCGTAGGGACGAAGTTTCTCCTGCATGAATGCGTGGCTTCAGCAATGCATCCTGCTAACTCCGCTAGCACCGCTAGCTCCGCTGAGAGGTTCCATGAGCGCTGAGGTTCTGAAATACACGCGTGAAGAAGTTGAGGCATTCGAAGTTGTTCCGGGTTTCAAGCACGAGCAGCTCGAAGGCTCGATACCCGAATTTGCCAGCGACGAAGACGTGCGCCAGGCTCTCGAGAACGCCTTTGACTATCGCGGCGACGTCACCATCACCACCAAGTCAGGCGAAGTGATTGAAGCCTACATCTTCAATCGCCATACTGGCGCTACGCTCGCCGATTCGTGGGTGCAGTACTTCACGCCCAAGGCGACCGACAAGCGCAAGCTGAGCTACGCCGATGTTGCGCGCCTCGAGTTCACCGGCAAAGACCGCGCCGCAGGCAAGCACTGGGAAGACTGGGTAAAGGCCTACAACGAGCGCAAAGCCGCCGGCGAAAAGAACATCGCGCTGCAACCCGACAAGCTGGAGTAGACTGCAAGCATCGCTACCTCAGCCATGAAAGTCTTTGTTACAGGCGCCACCGGCTTTGTCGGCCATCACGTGGCCAAAGCACTCGCTGCTGAAGGCGCCGGGCTTCGCCTCCTCATACGCAAGACCAGCAACCTGAAAAATCTTGAAGGCATTGCCGGCGACACATTCGTCGGCGACCTGGCCGATCCTGAATCGCTCAAGCCCGCATTGGCCGGCATCGACGCCGTAATACACGTCGCCGCCGATTACCGCCTCTGGATTCCCGATCCTACCGCCATGTACAAGTCCAACGTCGACGGCACGCGCGAACTGCTGCGCATGGCTCGCGAGGCCGGCGTGAAGCGTGTCGTTTACACATCGAGCGTCGCCACCATGCACTTCCGCACCGACGGCATCGTGATCAACGAAGACACTCCGGTGTCGCTTGCCGACATGGTGGGCCACTATAAACGTTCGAAGTTTATGGCCGAGCAGGAAGCGATCAAAGCCGCGCAGGCCGGCCAGCAGGTCATGATTCTGAATCCCACCAGCCCCATCGGTTCCAACGACGCCAAGCCCACGCCTACCGGCCGCATCTTCCTCGACTTCCTCAACGGCAAATTCCCGGCCTACATGGATACCGGCCTCAACCTGGTCGACGTCTCCGAAGTCGCGCGGGCGCATGTGCTCGCACTGACCAAGGGCAAGTCCGGCCGTCGCTACATTCTCGGCGGCGAAAACCTGACCCTCAAACAGATCCTCGACAAGATGTCGGCCATCACCGGCATTTCATCGCCCACCGTCAAAATTCCCTTTGCTGTTGCCGCCACTTATGCGTTTTTTGAGGAACTGATCACGGGCCGTATCCGCGGCAGAGAACCGCGCGCCACACTCGAAGAGGTGCGCATGGGCCGCAAGAAGATGTACGCATCGAGCGCCCGCGCCCAGCAGGAACTCGGCTTCCGCATTCTGCCTGTCTACCCCGCCATGCGCGCGGCGATCGACTGGTTCAGGGCCAACGGCTATGCGCCGTAAGCCAACGTAGCGCCGCGCTCCAGCGCGGTTGTAGCGACGGTCTCCTGAGGCTGCGGAAAAACTAGCCTCAGGCCGCTTTGTAACAAGGGCACGGCTTTAGCCGGGCCGATAAAGCTCCAAAATGAGTCCGGGCTTTAGCCCCTGCTGCGCCTCGTGTTGCGAAATTGGCTCGTTCAAGGAGTTTCTCTGCAACCTCTCCTGACCGGCAGTAATGCGGGTCTCCAGACCCGCACAACACCAACAGCAAGATTGAGCGAGCGGCTTAAGCCCAGAAGAATTCCCCAACCAGCCCACTACTGCGCCGGCAGGAACAGCGTCTTCACCTGGGTCTCCGAATCCACGCCACCGCCTTGCGGGGCATCAAGTCCAAACATCGTCAGCAGGCAGTCGCCCGCTTCCACCTGCACGTTCGCGCTCTCGAAGATAGCCTGTTCCGCCACCGATGCTCCGGAGCCGCCGAGCGGCTTGCTCAGCAGGTGTTGCGCGTTTTCGGGCAGCAACGAATAGTAGTCGCCGGCATTCACAGTCGTGCCGAAGGCTGTCACGGGAATATCACCGGGGCAGCCACCCGGAATCAGATAAAAGTCGTTGGCTGCCTGCCACTGGCCCGGCGGAGGGGCCACAAAGTAGGTGCTGTCGCTGATGTCTCCAACGAATCCAAGAATCGCGCCCGCCTGGGGGATTATTGTCTCCTGGGCAAACGAAAGAGCGTCGTTTGTGGTGCTTTTGGGGCCTTGATCGCTGCCAAAAACAAATTCCTGATTCGTCTCGAGCAGCATCCCGGTCGGTGTCGACGAAGTCGATGTGTAATGAAATGTCAGGTCGCTGCTCATCGTAACCGCAGATTTTCCTTCCCAGTCCAGCATCACCACGATGCATCCCGAGACCGGCACGCCAATCGGCATCGTGTAGTCAATCGCTAACTGCGAGCTACCCCCATCCGGGTTCTTCAGAATGAACGATTGCACTGAATTGAGGTTCGGAAAGGCGCTGAAGACCGCGTCATAATCGGTAAACCGGTCGCCATCTGCCGGGCAATATCCAGACGTATTGGTCGCAACCGAAATCAAACTCTCGTTAAACACCGCCTTCTGCGAAGCGAGAGAGATCGTCCCATTGAGACCAACAAAATTCTGCTCACCCTGCGGCAGCGGAAACGAGTAGAGGAAGATCACTTCCGGCTGGGCAACCTCATCGGACGTGAGCGTCGCTGATGCCTTCAGAGCCAGCGTGCCAGTGTCTGGAACCGGGTCGGCTGGGTTATTTGGATTTATCACCGCAGCAGGATTGATCTTGAATGACGCGCAGCCCGAAAGACTGGCGACAACCACAAGCACAGAGAAACCAAGGAGGAGCAGGGAGCCCTTCGACTGATTTGACACGTCGGCTCCTGTCATTTTCAGTTGCAATCGTCGCAGCCAGCTCAACGTATGCTGATTACACGCACGGCGGCTCGCGAGTTAGCTAGCGGTCGCAATGTCGCCAATTTCGACGAAGGCCCTGCAATTGCAGCCAGCTCTGACGCGCCATGCAGTCAGGAGCTCACCGCCAAGACCTGCTTCGCTCTTTCAAAACTGATTCGGTTTTCAGAATTTGAGAATTCACTGAAGTCTACCACGGAACCAAGCGACTCGAGAGCTTCGGACGGAAACCTGAACCGCCCTTTGCCGGGAATTACCGCCCCAACGCGCATAATCTGATCAACCTCGCATCCGGCCGCCGACGGTCTTATAACCTCGCGGTTCAAAGTCATAAGCAGCTTTCTCAGGTACACAACAGCCCGTAAGCATTCTGTTATCACATGCTTGGCGTTAAGTCTTTTGTTATGAAGTACGCTGACCGAAAACAGAACGCTAACCCCAAGAAAACACGTCGCTTGTTTTACAGATAGAGGGGGGGAGAGGCACACTGGATTAAGCCTCAGTCGGTTCTCTCCACGCCTATGACCCGCACCGCATTCATTGCCGCATTTCCCGGCGAGCTCAAGCCGCTGGTCAGCACCGTCGTCAGCGGCGCCAGCAGCGCTCGGGTCTGGCCACACTCCTCGCGCGACGGCATACACTTCTGGGCCGTGCGCAATGAAGAAGAAGAGTGGATTGCCGCCTGCGCCGGAGCCGGCCAGGCTGCCGCAACCCGCGCCTTCGCGGCCATTGAAGACGGCGGCCCCGTCGACTTGGTTTTCTCGCTTGGATGGGCCGGCGCACTCAAGTCCGGCCTCGCTGCCGGCACGGCTCACAATGTTGCCGGAGTCATTGACGTAAAAACCGGCGAGCGCTTCCGGTGCGATGCCGAGTCAGGCAATGAGTGGCTCGTCACCGCCCCTGCTGTCGCCAACCAAGACGAAAAACTCCGCCTCGCCAAGGCCTACCATGCCGCGTTAGTCGATATGGAAGCCGCGGCCATTGCCCGCCTGGCCGCCATGCGCGAAATTCCTTTCTACTGCATCAAGGGAGTGAGCGACGGCCTCGGCGCCAAACTGCCTGATTTCAATCGCTTCCTATCGCCCACAGGACAGCTTGAAACGGTGCGCCTGGTCCTCTATTCCATGTTCCGTCCATGGCACTGGCCCGCACTCGTCCAAATGGGCGAGAATAGTAGAAAGGCTTCCCAAGGCATCGCGGAGCTGGTCCTGAACCTCCTCGAGGCATAACGTCAAGTCAGGAAACGGAATGGCCACTCAGATCTCCGCTGCTGAAAGACTCGCCGAAACTCGCATCCCCGATACCATGCGCGCCGTGGTTTATCGCGGCATCAACGACATGCGCGTTGAGACTGTTCCTGTGCCCAGGATCGGCCCCGGCGAATTGCTGGTAAAGATCGCCACCTGCGGCATCTGTGGGACGGATCTCAAGAAAATACACATGGGATCGCATTCGGCCCCTCGCATCTTCGGGCATGAAATGGCCGGAACTGTTGCCGCGGTGGGCGAGGGCGTCAGCGGCTTCGCAGTCGGCGATCGCGTGATGAGCTTCCACCACGTGCCGTGCGGCAAGTGCTACTACTGCCGCAAGCAAACTCCGGCGCAGTGCCCGCTTTACAAGAAGACCGGCGCCACGGCGGGCTTTGAGCCCTCCGGCGGCGGCTTTGCCGAGTACATCCGCGTGATGGACTTCGTAGTTCAAAACCGCGGCGTGGTTCGCATTCCCGACGGCGTTCCGTTCGAGCAGGCTGCATTCGTTGAGCCGGTGAACACCGTGCTCAAAGGCGTAAAGCTGCTCAATCTGCAGCTTGACGATACGGTCCTGGTCATCGGTCAAGGGCCCATCGGCCTGATGCACGCCGCGCTCGCCAAACGCATCGGCGCTCGTGTGCTCACCTCCGATCTTTTCCCCGAACGCCACGCCATAGCCGCGCGGTTCGGCCTCAACAACCCCATCCACGCCGGCACTGAGAACGTGGTGGAACGAGTCTTTGCCGAAACCGATGGCCGCGGCGCCGATGCTGTCATCCTGGCCGTCGGCGGCAATGCGCTCATCCGCACAGCCATGGATGCGGCCCGACCCGGCGGCAAGGTAATGCTCTTTGCCCAGACCCAGCACGGCGAGACAACTATCGACCCAGCAGCGGTTTGTGTGGACGAGAAGACCCTGCTGGGCTCATACTCGTCCTCGTTCCCGATTCTCGACGAAGTCACCAGCCTGGTCTTTGACGGATATCGAAACGGATTCGACCTGACGCAGCTCATCTCCCACCGTTTCCCGCTCGAACAGGCAATTGAAGCCATTGAAATCGCATCCCACCCTCAACCGGATTCAATGAAGATCATGATTGAGCCAGTCTCAGGGGACGGAGCAAACTAAGGGGGACCCGGATGGCAAGCACGGTGAAAGACGCGATCATCCGAGGTCGCAAGACCGCTAAGACAGTTGTTCAACAAGGCCGCAAAAAGGTCGAGGACGTCGTCGAGGGAGGCCTGAATACCGTTGAAACGGTAGTTGAAGCAGGCCTGAACACCGTCGAAACGGCCGTTGTCGAAGGCCGCAAGATCGTTGAATCCGCCGTCCATCAGGGCCGCAGGACAGTCGAAAAGACCTTGCTTCACGGGCGCGTCACCATGCGCGCGGCCATCCTCCACGGCCGCGAAGATGTGCGCATCGAGCAGGTGCCGATTCCAAAAGCTGCCAGGGGTGAGCTGATTGTCCGCGTAGGCGCCGCTCTTACCTGTGGGACCGACCTCAAGGTTTTCCGGCGCGGATACCACGCGCGCATGATTGTTCCTCCCGCGCTATTCGGCCACGAGCTAGCCGGCACGGTGGTTGAAGCTGGCGAGGGAGTAACGACATTTGCGCAAGGCGATCGCGTAGTCGCCCTCAACTCTGCCCCCTGCGGCGAGTGCTACTTCTGCAAGCGCGGCCAGGAGAATCTCTGCGACGACCTGATTTTCAATAATGGCGCCTATGCCGAGTTCATCCGCATCCCCGAGCGCATTGTCGCCAAGAACACTCTCCCCGTTCCCGAGCACGTTCCGCTTGAACATGCCGCGTTGACTGAGCCGCTGGCCTGCGCCGTGCATGGTTTTGAAGACTCGAAACCCCGCCACGGCGACATCATCGCTATCATCGGGGGCGGTCCGCTGGGCTTGATGATGCTCCACGTTGCTGCGCTTGCAGGTTATGAAGTCATAGCGCTGGTCAAGCACGACGGGCAGGTCGAAGCCGCAAAGCAACTCGGCGCGGCCCATGTTGTCCAGGCCTCTACCATCCGTAAAGCAGTGCAGGAAACACGCGCCCTGACACCAAAAGACCGCGGCGTCGACATCGCCATTGAGGCAGTAGGCTTGCCGCAGGCGTGGGAGGAAGCTGTTGAACTGGTTCGCAAGGGCGGCACGGTAAATTTTTTCGGCGGATGCGCGGCCAACACCCGCGTTACGCTCGACACCAATCGGATCCACTACAGCGATATCACGCTACGAGCCACTTTTCACCACACGCCGGCTATCTGCCGCAAAGCTCTCGAGATCATCGCGGGCGGACGCTTCCAGGCCTCTGCATTTATTACGGGCCACGCTAATCTCTACGAACTTAACCGCGTTTTTGAAAAGCTGATGAACCGCTCCAGCGAAATCAAGACCGCGATTGTTCCCTAGCGTATCCGATCTAATGCGCGTGCTCGCCGCCTGGAGCAGGCGTTCCATCTGACCACTTGCCAACCAGGACCAGGAATATCGTCGCCTTCTCTTCAGGGAAGTTCGCAGCCATAACCGGTGTGCCTGGCAAATCTGCTCCCCAACTCTTAGCCGCATCGCCGGAAACAAAAAACATCAAATGCGGATGCCAGCTCTTAGGGCCGTCGCCTAAGTACTGTTGCTTGGCCATCATGTAACACATCGCGCCCGGTTCCAGCGCTGGCAGTTCTTTCCGATCGAGTGCCGCAAGGGTCTCTTCGGCGATCTGCTTTTTCGACTTTCCTGCAAGAACCAGTTTTGTCCTCATCAGATAAATAGGTTCAAAACTCGTTGCCGCCGAAGGATTGAGGCAAAGAGGGCCCCGGAGCTTGGGATTCCAGAAGTCCGGATTATCGGTGGCCGCCGCCCACCCTCGCTCCACGATGCAGAGAAAGCCATTGGTTCCTTTCACTGCGGTCGTGTATCCCTGCGGTCCCAGAATCATCACTTCGGCATTATCGGAAATAGAAGGCGGCGCCGCACTTCGGGCAAGCGCAATCTCCGCATCACGGTCCATCAAATATTGGGCAAGCGGGGCCATTGCCGGATACGGTTCGTTGTTGATCTGCGCTCCCGCTTGGCTCAGAGCAGTGAGCATTAACGCCATTCCCAGGCCTTTCATTGAAATCAGTTTCATAGAATTCTGCATTCCTGGTCTCCTTCGAAAGAGTCGTGATCAGTAAGCCAATTGCTTCTATCGTGCCACGATTCCCAAACGCTCCATCCACTCCGCCAGTTCGCGCTCGTCGCTCGACCCCACGGCCTGCGTGGCGCGGACATTCAATCGCTCCTGCTCCTTGCGGTTCTGGCTAAGTTTGAACTTGCCCTCGATACGCTCGATTGGAACCCTGAACCCCATGATCCCCGCAAGCATTGTCTTTCGATAGCCTTCCGGCAATCCTCGCCATTGGTCCGCATAGCGCGGCTCGTGGATCGCAATCAGCCCTTCCACCAGAGCCGCCTTCCCTGCGTCATCCTCAACCAGCGACAGCTTTCCATATGCGTGTACCGATATGTAGTTCCACGTTGGTACGGAGAGCTCTTCAACATAATTGGCGGGAGAGACGTAAGTGTGCGGCCCGGGAAACACCACCAGCACTTCGCGCCCAACCAGCGCCTGCCAATGCTTGTTAGCTCGCGCAAAGTGTCCCTCGATCAGCCCGTGCGGCCCTTCGTCTTTCACCATCAACGGCAGATGCGTTGCCACGGCCATCCCCTCTGCGCCATCCTCACCGAACAGGATCGCGAAAGAGTACCGCTGCATGGCCTCGATCAAAATCGCGCGATCGGTCACCTGGTTGAACTTTGGCGTGTACAAATCGATCTCCTGGCTATTAGGTGATCCACAAGCGGGACCAGCCCGCTCACCCTGCACGTCTCACACAATCGGCCTGCCGCTAATTACATCGCCTCGCATCGCTGCTTCGTGTTTGGCCTTTGCAATCGGATAGAGCTTCGCTTGGAAATACAAAAACGAAAAGAAGAAAGTCATCAGGCCGCTCATATAAATCCCGTACGGCTCGCGCTCGTTGTAGTGCTTCTCCAGATCGTCCTGGATCTTGAAAATCGTCACCAGTCCCAATATGGCCGACGCAAATCCCAACGCCGCAATAGTAGATTGCACAACCAGCCCCGGGTGCGCAATCACTGTGAATCCTGCACAGGCAAGCTCCGCAACCACTGCGAGGTCGCACCAGAAGGGGCTTTTCGCATCGTCATCGAGCGTCCCGATCCAACGGCACAGATAAAACGCCCACCCATCTCCGCCCAGACTTTCGAGCAGCACCCGATAATGTATGGGCGCGTACAGTCCCACCAGGATCTTCCACACCCACAGCGCAACCATCAGCACTACCCAGTGCACCCTCGGAGGGGCAGGGAACTCGGCTCGTAATCCCCGCGCCGAATCTGAATAAACAATCGAACTCTGCATTCCCACTCCGGACCCGCGACCACTTCACCTTTTTTACTTCTTTACTCTTTCACTTATTCACCGCTCAACTGCGTCTCTGTTTTCCTGTTCCCTATTCCCTGGTCCCCGCCTTTTCACGCCGCCATCGCCTGCGCCAGCCTGCGCACTGTAAGCACGGTAATATCGTCTTCCTGGCCGAACTCTCTCGCCGCCTCCGCCAGGTAAAACGCCGTTTGGTTGCTCAGATTTCTTACCCGATCGAAGCCGAACAGTTCTCCCGACTTGCGCGCTTCAACTACGCCGTCTGAAAGTAGCAACAGCCGGTCGCCGGGATGCAGGTATAGTTTCACCTCTTCGTATTGCACATCTTGCAGCACGCCCAGCGGCAACCCTCCGGGCACATTCACCTCCTGGCTGTTCAGGTAGGGCGGTAGATGGCCAGCGCTGGCCAGCACCACTTCGCCATTCGCACCAAACCACACCGCCTGGCAGGTGGTAAAGCCATCGGTCCCCATCAGCACACCGTTCAGGCTCTCCAGGATTTTTGCCGGACTCTGCTCTGTGGTTCTGCGCAGCGCCCCCATCAGCAGCGAGACATTCATTGCGGCCTTCAGGCCTTTCCCCGCCACATCGCCAATTACCACCAGCATGGCGCCCGCACCCAGTGTCTGCACGTGGAAGAAGTCGCCTCCTACCTCATTGGCCGGCGTATAGACTGAGTCGACTTCAAATCCCGGCGTCACTGGTTTCTCAACCGGAATCAGTAGCTCCTGCACGCTCCGAGCGGCCGCCAGCTCGCTCGACGCGCGTTCCTGGTCGCGATGAATGCGCAGGAAGCGGAAGAAAATGATCAGCACGATCGCAAGGATTCCCGTAAAGTCGGCAATCGATGTGAAATGGAACGGAATTGGTCCCGCAAGCAGTGTCAATGGCTGGCTCCCGCTTGTACCGTGCAATTCGTCCATGCTGGCCGAATACACCGGCTGAACAATTCCCACCCCGGTCAGCACCAACGGAATCAGCAACATTCCCGCTTCAAAATTACGCCGGATCGTAGCTGCAATCAGGGTGATAAAGACGAACAGTCCCCACCCCAGCATCCAGGCGAAAGTCCCCAGCATGGCAATGACCAGAAGGATGGCAATCACGGTGTGGTGTTCAACCGCCAGTAAAAACGGCCCTACGCAGGCCAATATCGGCGCCGTGTAACGCAGCCAGCGAATATACCAGCGCGGCTTCAACGCAAGAAATGCGATGAGAAACTCAAAGAAAAGGTACGCCGAAATCAGCACCAGTTGCATCATCAGCGCTGCGTACCAAAGGCTGTCGAGACGCGCCGAGTTGCCCGCGTACTCGATAAAGTTGATGGGCGCCTGGACCAGTTCATGCAGCGCCAGCCATAGATACTCTGTGTGCCCCTTCTGCGAGAAATATAGGGCCAGCAGGAACATGGCCAGCACAACCAGCACGAGGGAATACACCAGGCGCGGGATCCGTTCAAACAAGTTCCTGTCCTGCCAAACGCGCAAGCTGGCCGCCAGATCGTCGTGCTTGCCCAGGACGAACTTGCGATGCGCAAAGAAGTTGTTATAGGCCCACGGCCCAAACGGAATGAACAGGGTCCTTAATGCGAGAGTCACCTCGGTTGTGTCCGGCCCCAGATCAAGGTTGTAGATTCTGGAAATCTGCTGGTACCGGCCGGTCATGTCCCCGTGCGGGCCCTCCGGCGTCACCAGCTTGCCGTTTACAAACAGATCGGCGTTGATGTTCGAGGTCACGGCTGCCATTCCCATCGTCTGCGAAACCGGTAACTGCATCAGCAGCGCAAGCGGCCCGTGGTTGGGAGCCAGTTTTACATGAATCCGGTACCAGGAATATCTCGTGCCAGGCTTGAACCTGTCTTCATCTTCAACATCGTTGTCATTTACTTCGACGTGAACGCCTTTGGGCGATTCCGCTACATCAACCCCTGAGAGCTTGGCCATGGATGGATGCGCATCGCGCAGCGCCCAACCTGAATCGTCAAAGTCAGCCTTGGCCGCATTGGGGTCGGCAGAGACCCCGATCAGCCAAGCCTTGTCGAGGTTGAGGGGCGAACCAAGATATGTGGCGTCGAACTTTGCCGGCGGCTCCGGCTGCGCTGTTTTCGCACTCGCCTTCAAGTGTGAGGGCGACGTAGGCAGGGGCGGCCGGGCACCGGTCTGCGCCAAAAGCTGTGTCGCTCCGCAAACCACCGCCGCCAGCGTCAAACCTGTTCGCCGCATGGGCCCCCTCCGGTTTCTGTGCTCTCAACTATAGTAGAACGAAGCGCAAAGCTCTCCGCGCCGGTATCGAAAACGGCATCAAGGCGCCGCCCCGCCCAGTTCCCCCCGTTTTATTGCTGGTCTTTCGTTACCAAACAGGCCCATACTAGCGTCTAAAGTGGCAGAGCGGAGCGGAGTCTCTCTGCGGACTCCCACGCGGGTGACCGGTTCTGAGGTCGGCAGCTCAATCGGGCTGTCCGGAGGTGAGGTCATGAGGTCGATTCGAATAGGGTCAGTTATTGCGCCGGCAGCGGTAGTAGCTGTGGCGTTCGCCACCGCAGCCTGGGCACAGTCCACGACTGGCACTCCAAGTTCGCCACAAAGTCAGCCCACCGCTCAAACCTCCACTCCGGCAAGCACGACTGCGCCAACTCCTGCTCAGACTGCTCCCAATACGGTGCAGCCTGCCCCGGGCACTACGCCCGTGGGCGGCGATCAGCCAGCGCCACCGGCTCAGAGCTCGTCCTCTACCGATCAGCCAACCGCTGCCTCTCAACCGTGCGGCGCCGACTCGGAGAATAGCAAAGATAAATCTTCCGCCAAGGCTCCAGCTCCCGGAACGACGCCGGTTGGCGGCGATTGCGCGCCGCCTCCTCCCGACGCCAAAAAAAATAATGGCAAGTCAGGCGATGACAATGCCAAGGTCGATCCCGACAAAGTTATCGAGCCCGGCAGTCAAATGGGGAAGATCAAGCCAGGAAGCGATGAGGACGTGAGTGCCGTTGGCAACCGCAATATTGGTGCCCGCGGCCTGGGGAACTGGTATTCCACCGATACCGAAATCAAGATGGGCAAGATGTACTCAGAGGAAGTGGAGAAGAGTTCGCGCTTCATTACCGACCCAGTCGTCGAGGAGTACGTGAACCGCATCGGCCAGAACATCGTCAAGAACTCCGACTGCAAAGTTCCGTTCACCATCAAGGTGATTGATTCCGACGAGATCAACGCATTCGCGCTGCCGGGCGGTTTCTTCTACGTGAATTCCGGACTGATTCTGGCGGCCGATGAGGAGGCCGAACTTGCCGGCGTCATGGCCCACGAAACAGCCCACGTCTGCGCCCACCACGCCGTCCGCGAAATGACCCGCGCCAACTACGCGCAGCTCGGCACCATCCCGCTTATCTTCATCGGAGGCTGGACCGGCTACGGAATCTATGAGGCGGCCTCAATCGGCGTGCCCATCACTTTTCTCAAGTTCTCCCGCGATTTCGAGGCGCAGGCGGACTACCTTGGCGTTCAATACATGTACCGCGCCGGATACGATCCCCAGGCCTTCATCAGTTTCTTTGAGAAGATCCAGGCTCTTGAGAAGCGCAAGCCTGGTGCAGTGGCCAAAGCATTCTCTGACCATCCGCAAACCCCCGATCGCATCCTCCACACGCAGGAAGAGATCGCCCGTATTCTTCCCGCCAAGGATGAATACATGGTCACCACGTCTGAGTTCGACGACGTGAAGGCGCGCCTGGCGCGGATTGAGAACAAGCGCCGTCTGACGGATACCAAGGGAGTCACGCGTCCATCGCTGCGCCGCGCCAGTACCGCAGGCGATGACTCGGGCAATAGCCAGGCCGGAGACGATTCCTCGGGCAGCAGCAACGGAACCGATCAGCCTACGCTGCACCGCCGCGACGACCAGAACTGAGGCGGCCGCACAAGAACTGTGTACATCTGTACAGAAACTGTACGGATTCTGTACGCCTTTGAAGGGTGATCAGTGCGCTAACTTATTGATTCTGTTAAGTAAGGTTGCGACTGCACAGTTTCTGCGGGGATTTTGAGAATACGAGGGATTGCGAAACTCGAAGCCGAAATGGACGATTCGGTATGCCCGGTCGCTGCCGCGGTGGTGGCATTCATCGTCCTTTCCTCACTCTCGTCTCTATCATGCGCCCTCAGACCGAAATTGCCTGCAAACCGCTGTGACATGATTTGCGTGCTTGAGTTCAACGTTGCCCTCAGGCTCTCTTTTCTGCACCATCTGCTCCAATGGCCCAGTATCTTGGGCTGGCATGATGGCTGAACCCCAACCTGCAGGGTTGGACTGGTTTAGCCCCACCGCGGCTCTGGGTCGCCTGACTTCCAATTCCCATTAATTTCCTTTAACTTCCTGAAATTCCTTGAATTGACGGGTGAAACCGCGTTATATACAAAGCTACCGGTACATGCGCCGGAGACCAGCCCTTTGGCATCTCTTGGTAGGAGGCATCCATGCGTAACGTTGCGGCCCGCTCCAATCTGCTCGTTCCTGAAGTGCGCGAGGTAATGGACATCCGCCAGGCCTCCGACTACCTTGGCATCTCGCCCGACACGCTTTACAAGTACGCCTCCGAAGGTTTTGTGCCGGCGTTCAAATTGGGCAATCGCTGGCGCTTCAAGCGCTCGCGGCTCGACGAGTGGATGGACCATCAGAGCGACCTGCAATTGTCCGCGAACACTGCCGAGATCGAAGCCGGGAAGAAGAAGCCCGTGCAACCGGCGGTGTGAAGGCAGGGAGTAGGGAACAGGGAATAGGAACGCGGATGCTTGCATCCGCGTTTGTATTTTTCGGCGAATGTTGCCGAATTCGACGGCCTTTATTGGCATATACTCCCGCCATGGGCGGCTTCTTTCTTGACAGCATCGTAAGTTCGATTGTGAAGAAGGTTCGCGCGAACTCCCGAGTCTCAACGGCGGAGGGATGGCTCATCGTAGAAGGGAAAGTGTCAAGGCTCGGCTTCAACCGCTCTGGCTCGCTAATTGTTCCCACTTTCAGTTATTCATATGAGGTGAACGGCGAGACGTACTACGGGGCGACACGTTGTGTTTCGATCAGGGAAGACCTTGAGAATGAAGCGAGGGAATCGATCGAAGAGCTTCAGGTGCTTCGCGTCCGCTACGATTCTGCCGATCCGTTTGAGAGCCGGCTCCTCAACGAAGACAATCCGGGGCTGCGACTGAAAATCGATCACGAAACATATTAGCGCGGTCTGCACGGATACCGATCACGACTGTAAGATTTTAGCGCGCAACTGACAAAGCATCCCTCAGGGGCTAAAAGCCCCGGCTCATTTTGTGGGCCATTGCGGCGCGACTAAAGTCGCACCCTGACACTTCGTGCCTCTCAGCAATTGCTTTTCCTCAGTCTCACGAGACGCTACTCTCGCCGCTCCTCTGTGATAAAACAAACCCCGTGGATCATCTGCGACGCATTGGCGCTCTTCGCCGCAAGCTTACCCGCACTGGTCTCCCCGGCCTTCTTGTTACGCACCTGCCCGACGTGCGCTACCTGTGCGGATTCACCGGCTCCAACGCCGCGCTGGCCATTACCCGCCGCTCGGCGCGAATGTTCACCGACGGCCGCTATACCACCCAGGCTGCCGAAGAGGTTCAGACCCCGCGCGTGGATGTGGAGATTGCAACGGGCCCGGCCGCAACCGCCGCCGTGCAATGGCTGGCCGCACAACCGGGCGTCGGATCGGCCGGCTTCGACCCAAATCGCACCAGCGTGGCCGAGTTCGTCCGTTTCAAGGAGGGGCTGCCCGCGCGTTTCCGCAAGGCGTTCCTGTCTGCATTGCCCGCTCCGCTCGTGGAGACGCTGCGTCTAGTGAAAGACGAGGACGAGCTGGCCATCATGCGCGAAGCCGCCCTGATGGGATGCAAGCTGTTTGACCATATTCTCCAGATCATCCGCCCCGGGCTTAAAGAGGTTGAGGTCGCGGCTGAGCTAGAGTACAAGGCCCGCCTGATGGGCGCTGAAGGCATGTCGTTCGATACGATCGTGGCTTCAGGCCCCCGCTCAGCCATGCCCCACGGCAACGCCACTAACCAGCCGCTGCCGCGCAAGGGGTTTGTGACCCTGGACTTCGGTATAATCCACAAGGGTTACTGTTCCGACATGACCCGCACGGTGCACCTTGGCCCACCCACCGCGCGCGAAAGCAATGCGTACCATGCAGTGCTGGAAGCGCAGGAGGCCGGGGTGGCTGCTGTATCATCGGGCGTGAGCTCGGGTGATGTGGACGAGGCAGCACGCAGCGTGTTGCGCCGGGAGGGTTTGGCGGAGGCGTTTTCCCATTCCACCGGGCACGGTGTAGGCCTTGAGATTCACGAGTCTCCGCGCATTGGCGCGAAGCAGAAAACCCGGCTGCAGGCCGGCATGGTAGTTACGATTGAGCCCGGTATTTATTTGCCCGGCGATTTTGGGGTGCGCATCGAAGATATGGTGGCCGTAACCCGCACCGGCGGCGAGATTCTGACCCCGGCGCCGAAGGCGTTAATTGAGCTCTAATCGAGCTTTAATCAGGCCCGCCTCGGGCGGGAGAGTTAAAGGAACGAATGAAACAACAGGACATTGACGACCTGAAGCAACTGATCGAATTCCTGAAACAGTACCAGGTAGCCGAATTTGATTTGGACCGTGGCGACCTGAAGATCAGGCTCAAGTTTGCGCAGGAGAGTGCGTCCTCTGCCAGCCTGGGCGAATTAGCCCGCATGATTCAGTCGTCCGCGTTTACCGGGCGCGCTGCGCCTGCGTCCGCCCCGGCAGTGACACCGCAACCGGCCGCCGCAAAAGAAGTCGAAGAAGAAGCTTTGCACGTGGTGAAGTCGCCGATTGTGGGCACATTCTATGCTTCGCCTTCTCCGGGCGCATCGGCGTTTGTTTCTCCGGGCGACGTGGTTGAAAAGGGCCAGGTTATCTGCATCGTCGAAGCCATGAAGCTGATGAACGAGATTGAGTCAGACGCGGCGGGAGAGATTGTGAAGTGCCTGGTGTCGAACGGGCAACCCATTGAGTTCGGCCAGCCGCTGTTCACGATTCGGCCGAATTAAAGCGGAGGTTGCGGCGCTAGTCCCCTAATTCCGATTTTGGTTCAACGATTCCTGGTGGGGTGAATCTGAAGTTCGTTGAAAAACAACCGCGGATCCTTCGACTCCGGTCGCCTCGGCGACTTTCGCTCAGGATGACAGCTCGTTTTTGATGCCGACCTTACAGCCGGAATATTAACTCCGCTAGCTCCGCTAACCCCGCTAGCTCCGCTTACAGGAAGATCGATGTTTAAAAAAGTTCTGGTCGCCAATCGTGGCGAAATCGCACTCCGGGTCCTGAACGCTTGCCGTGAACTCGGTGTGCGCACGGTCGCTGTGTACAGCGAGGCCGACCGCAACTCCCTGCACGTTCGTTTTGCCGATGAGGCCATCTGCATCGGCCCTCCGCGTCCGGCCGACAGCTATCTCAACGTTCCCGCGGTTATCTCTGCTGCGGAGATTGCCGACGTGGAGGCCATCCATCCCGGTTACGGACTGCTGAGCGAGAACGCCAACTTCGCCGAGGTTTGCCGCGCGTCGAACATCAAGTTCATTGGCCCTCCGCCTGAGGTTACGCGCCTGATGGGAGAGAAAGAAAAAGCCCGCCAGGCGATGAAGAAGGCCAAAGTGCCCATCCTGCCAGGCTCCGATGGCATTATTGCCACCGTCACCGAGGCGGAAGAATGGGCAGCCAAGGTTGGCTACCCGGTCATTCTGAAGGCCAAGGCCGGCGGCGGCGGACGCGGCATGCGCATCGCACGCAGCGCAGAGGAGTTGCCTCATCTCTTCCATGCAGCTCACACCGAGGCGGCCAACGCTTTCGGGAACGGCGAGCTCTACATGGAAAAGTTCATTGAGAATCCGCGCCATATCGAGTTCCAGGTGCTGGCCGACGAGTACGGCAATGTTGCGACTCTGTTTGAGCGCGAGTGCTCGATTCAACGCCGGCATCAAAAGCTGATTGAAGAAGCGCCATCGCTCCAGGTGACGCCGAAGATGCGCGAGGAGATTGGCAAAACTCTCTGCCGCTGCCTAACTGATATCGGCTACCAGAACGCCGGCACCGTCGAGTTCCTGATGGACGCGACCGGGCAGCTCTACTTTATCGAGATGAACACGCGCATCCAGGTGGAACATCCGGTGACTGAAGCCATTACCGGCGTCGACCTGGTTAAAGCGCAGCTACGCATCGCCTCAGGCGAAGAACTAAGCGCGATTCTGCCTCCGAAGCTTGAAATCCGCGGCCACGCCATTGAGTGCCGCATCAACGCCGAGAATCCGCGCAAGTTCACTCCATCCGCCGGGCAGATCACGGCCTTCAACGTTCCCGGCGGCAACGGCGTGCGTGTTGACACCGCGCAGTATGCTGAGGGCGTCGTCCCCCCTTATTACGACTCGCTTATCGCCAAGCTCATCGTCCACGGTGTCGATCGCGCTGAGGCCATTGCGCGCATGCGGCGTGCCCTCAGCCAATTTGTTGTGCGCGGCATTGAGACCTCAATCTCACTGCACGAAGAGATATTTGCCGACGAAGATTTTGTGGCCGGCGAATTCGATACTGGATTCATGGAGCGCTTCCTGGCCAAGCGGCCTGAGAATTAGATCGACAGGCAAAGAATCTTCTTTAATGCCGCTTTGATCCGCGGTATAAGTGCTCTTGTAAAAGAAAGGGCACGTCAATGCTTCCTCCTATCAAGGAAATTCCGCTTACTCAGACAATCGCAGCGATTGGCGCTCTTGGCACCGCGGCGTTTGGCATCGTTGACGCGTCAAAATCGGCATTCTCTTTTATCAATCGCATCGGTCTATCGCACATAAGACAGACCATCGATTTACTTACGCCAGGGCCGGCAGGCGTGAATTCGCTGGGGCGAAGGCAAATACTGGAGACGGTCGAAGCCAATTGGATCAACGGAGCCGACCTGAATCGGCAGAAATGCACTGCAGTCTCGCTGATTCAGGGGCACTTGATCGCAACCAACGCTGCGGGCCTTGCCCAGAACACCAATGTCGACTCCTCGACTTTAGAGGCGATCGCCGGAAACACATTGTCGGGAGTGATGCTGAGTCCGCAGCAGACGGCTGTGCAGACGCGATTCGAGTTGATCGTGAATACGCTTATCGATGAGGCGTACCAGCGCGCCGACGAGAGATATCGCAATGGAACGCGATCGCTGGCGGCATGCGTTGCTGTTTTGCTGGCGATTGCAGGCGGCTGGGTGCTCCTGGGAAGTCGATTCTGGGAACTGGATCACGTGGCATGCGCTTTGCTGGTGGGTTTGCTCGCGGTTCCTCTGGCCCCGATGGCAAAAGATGTTTCGAGCGCCCTGGCTGCGGCTACGGATGCTCTGCAGGGCCCCAAGACTCCGGCCGTCGATGCCGCCGTCGCGGTTGCGAGCGCAATGCAGGCTCCGAGAGCGCCGGTAGTGGCTGCCGTCGGAGGAGTGCCTGTAGCTGCCAAGCCTTTGATTGAAGCCGCTAACTCCCAGCAGAACTCCACCCCGGACGCCTGACGAATCGCTCCGCTGGTTCCCGGTGTGCCTTCTGCCTCCGGCATGAAACAATGCTTCAGTCAGGCGATGGAGGCTGCAATCCCCTATGCACCCCGAATTGTTGAGAACCCGAAGGACATTCGTTCGCAACGGCGCGCTGGTCGCGGCATCGGGCGTAGTTGCTGCTTCGGCTTGGCGTAACTTCGGCATGGCGGCTTTCGCTTCGACGGCGGCAGACAAGCCTGACTACACACTGAACATCGCCCCGATCAATCTCGAAATAGCTCACGGCGTCACGGTGAAAACCGTTGCATATAACGGCCAGGTGCCGGGCCCTATTCTGCGCCTGCACGAGGGTGCCCAGGCCACAATTGACGTTACGAATTCCAGTCCTAACGAAGACATCGTCCACTGGCATGGTCTGGCCATCGATTCCCTCAACGACGGCGCGATGGAAGAAGGCTCGCCCATGATTCCGGCGGGCGGACACCTGCGCTACACATTTACTCCGCGGCCTTCAGGCACGCGCTGGTATCACACGCATTCAGGCGCCGGCTCCGATCTCACCCGCGGCACCTACAGCGGCCAATTTGGTTTTCTGATTGTTGACGGCAAAGACAACCCCGGCAGCTTCGATCAGGAGATCTTTCTCGCGATCCATCATTGGGAGCCGGGCTTTGTGCCGATGGCGGAGACCATGCGCGCCCAGTCGGCAAACCATCCGCTCACCACCGGTTCCGACGTGGGCTATAAATACGCCACCATCAACCAGCACATGCTGGGCGCGGGCGATCCCATCCGCGTGAAGCAGGGGCAGCGGGTGCTGATGCACCTGCTAAACGCCAGCGCCACAGAGAACGTCGAACTTGCCCTGCCCAATCACACCTTCAAAGTGATAGCCATGGATGGCAATCCGGTGCCGACCCCCACTGCTGTTGCGGTGCTCTCGCTGGGCGTTGCCGAGCGCATTGACGCTATTGTCGAAATGAATTCGCCCGGCGTCTGGATCCTCGGGTCAACCCTCGAACCCGCGCGCAAGTTGGGCCTCGGCATCGTGGTGGAGTACGCCGGCCAAACTGGCGCGCCTGCCTGGACCGATCCCACGACCTTCGCCGCCAACTACGTGCAATTCGCCGCGCCGCCCGCAGCCAACGCCCCAGCCCCGGACGAAACCATTACCCTCACCTTTCACGACGTTGGCGCGAAGAATGGATCCCAGTTCGACACCTGGACGATTAACAACCAGTCATGGCCAAAGGTCGACCCCATTCAACTGCACAAGGGAAAGCGCTACCGCCTCGTGCTGCGCAACGGCAGCGGGGACCAGCATCCGGTTCATCTTCATCGGCACACTTTTGAAGTGACGAAGATCGGCCAAACCCAGATGAGCGGGCTGCACAAAGACGTGGTGAACATCATGCCGCTGCAGACGGTCAACGTCGACTTTACCGCCGACAACCCAGGCGATACGCTCTTCCACTGCCACCAGCAGTTGCACATGGACTTCGGCTTCATGACCATCCTCAAATATGTCTGACCAGCAGACCAGAAAACACGGAGCAGGGAATTGAACGAGCAACGAATTGTGAATGGCTGCAAATACGCCCTCGAAACAGCACTGATCTGCGCCGCGCTTTTTGCCGTCTCATCCAAGGCGCAGAACGTGAGCTGGCCGGCATACGGCGGAGAAAACGGAGATCATTACTCGCGCCTCACGCAAATCAATCGCGCAAACGTGCACCGACTCACCAAGGTCTGGACCTTCGACACCGGCGAAAAAGGAAATATCGAGACCAATCCAGTCATCGTTGGATCCATCCTGTACGCCTACACACCGAGCCAGAAGGTGATCGCTCTCGATGCGGCTACAGGAAAGCTGAAATGGAAGTTCGATTCCGGAATCTCTTCAACGCAACCTGCGCGCGGCGTGGCTTACTGGACCGACGGCAAGGACGAGCGCATCTTCGCCGGGGTAACGAATTTTCTCTATTGCCTCGACGCAAAGACGGGCAAACCGATCATGTCGTTCGGCGTAGACGGCCGTATCGATCTGCGCAAGGGACTACGCGAGCCATGGCAGGAGCAATCCATTGTGCTCACCACGCCGGGCTCCATCTACAAGGACCTCATCATCGTCGGCGGGCGCAATCCGGAGTCTCATCCCGCCCCTCCTGGGGACATACGCGCCTTCGACGTACATTCGGGCGCACTCCGCTGGGTATTCCATACCATTCCACGGCCCGGCGAGCCCGGATACGAGACCTGGCCGCCGGATGCCTGGAAGAACGCGGGCGCAGCCAACAACTGGGCGGGCATGACTGTCGATACCGAGCGAGGCATCGTGTACGCGCCTACCGGCTCAGCGGTGATGGACTTCTATGGCAACGACCGCATTGGCGACGATCTCTATGCCAACACATTGCTTGCCCTCGATGCGAACACCGGCAAACTTCTGTGGCACTTTCAGGGAGTTCATCACGACATCTGGGATCGCGATTTCCCGGCCGCTCCGGCGCTCTACACCGTCAAGAAAGATGGCCAGACCATCCCCGCCCTGGCCCAGATCACCAAGCAGTCTTACGTATATCTTTTCAATCGCGCCACCGGCCAGTCGCTCTTCCCCATTCACGAGCAACCATTCCCAGCCAGCGATGTTCCCGGCGAGAAAACTTCGCCCACTCAGCCCGTGCCCGATCTGCCCGCTCCATTTGGCCGCCAGCGGCTTACTGCCGATATGCTCACCAACCGCACCCCCGAGGCGCACGAATGGGCGGTGAAGGAGTTCAGCACCCTCCGCAGCGACGGGCAGTTTCTTCCTTTCGCGGTAGGCAAGCGAACCGTCATTTTCCCCGGATTCGATGGCGGAGGTGAGTGGAACGGGCCGGCAATAGATCCCGTCAGCAACACGCTCTTTGTTGGCTCGACGGAGATGGCCTGGCTTGGCGACCTATCGCCAGTCAAGCCTGGCGGCAGTCCCGGCGAGCAGATCTACCACCAGCAATGCGCCATCTGCCACGGCGCAAACCGCGCTGGCTCACCGCCCACGTTTCCATCACTCATCGACGTCGAAACGCGGCTACCCAAAGAGAAGATCCTCGCGAATATTCACAACGGGACCGGCCGCATGCCGTCGTTCCCCAATCTCGACGACCAGAAAATTGCTTCGCTCCTCGAGTACCTGCGCACTCCTGTAGACTCTACCGCTCAAAAGGAATTGGCTGCGGCGCCAAATCCCGTGCCGGCAGTTCCGACCGACGCTAACGGCGCACAGGTCTATGCCGACCGCTGCGCCATTTGCCATGGCGATCATCAGGAGGGAATTCCGCCCGATTTCCCGATGCTTACCGGTATCGGCAGCCGCATGACCGAGGCGCAGTTGCGGTCGCTGATCCACGACGGCAAAGGCCGCATGCCGTCGATGAGCGATATTCCATCCGCGGACATCGCCTCTTTGTTGCGTTTCCTCGGTATAGGCGTGCGCTCGACCCCACCTGGCGAGACTCCTCCCGACTACACCTTCGGCGGCTACAAAAAGTTCCTCGATCCCGATGGCTATCCGGCTATTGCGCCGCCCTGGGGGACTCTCAACGCTATCGACCTGAAGACCGGCAAATACCTCTGGAAGATTCCCCTTGGTGAGTACCCTGAACTGGCCGCGAAAGGGATGAAGAACACCGGATCGGAGCAATACGGTGGTCCTATTGTCACTGCCAGCGGTGTGCTTTTCATCGGGGCAACGGTCTACGACAACAAGTTCCGGGCCTTCGACACCCACACTGGCAAACTACTGTGGGAGACCGATCTGACGTATCCGGGCATCGCAACGCCTTCAACCTATATGGTTCATGGCAAACAGTTTGTGGTGATTGCGGCCAGCGGTGGCCGGGATCCCAAGCGGCCGGTGGGCGGGCAGTACGAGGCGTTTGCGCTGTCTAAATAGAGAATTCACAGAATATTTTCGTTGTTTCTTCGCCGTTTGGCAGGACTTTGAGTTATGCTTCCTCTGCAACGCTGGAGGTTGCCAAATGGACTATCAAAAAGAAATCATTTCAGAATACGATCGCGAGATTGAGCGGACGCGGAAGATGCTTGAGGCGATACCCGCAGACGTAGATTGGAACTTTAAACCACACCAGAAATCGATGTCTCTCGGCCGCCTTGCCGGCCACCTGGTCGACTTTACCGGCGACTGGGCCATCCATTCGCTCAACCTCGACAAACTGGAGTTCCCAGCAGATCACAAGTGGGATCCCTACGTCACGGCTGACAAGGAGGCGTTGCTCAAGAAGTTTGAGGAGAAACTGCCCGAGGCGAAGGCCGTACTGGCAGCCACTACTGGGGACAGGTGGGATCAGCATTGGCAATTCATCTTTGGGGGCCAGGTTTGGATCGACCAGCCACGTCATCAGGTTTTCCGCGAACTCGTGATCAGCCATATGATCCACCACCGCGCCCAACTGGGCCTCTATCTCCGCATTCTCGGCGCCAAGGTGCCGGGTATGTACGGTCCGTCCGCCGACGAATTGTGAGAAAGACAGGGACCAGGGAATAGGGAATAGTGTCGGGGCTGTCGACCGTCGGTCGACAGCCCCGCATACCGTAAGCCCGTCACACTGTTCTACCCTTGATCCATGCAGTTCTCGTTTCCAAAGATCTATCCGATTCTTGACTCTGGCATCATTCCTGCTGAGAAGCGCTCGGAGTTTGTTCGCCGGCTCGGTTTCGAACTCGCCTCCGCCGGCGTCACCCTGCTTGAGTACCGCAACAAGACTGGCTCCGACGCGGAAATACTCTCTGATGCAGCCATTCTGCGCGCTGCATTGCCTGTCCCAAACATAAAGTTGATTCTCGATGACCGCGCCGATCTAATTGAGCAAATTGGCTTTGACGGTGTGCATGTCGACGCTGGCGATATCGCGGCCGCTGAAGCGCGCCAGCTCCTCGGCCCCAACCGAATCATCGGCGCATTTGGCGGAAGCACTGATTTTCTGCCCGGCACACTTGAGGGCCCTGCCGACTACCTGGCCATCGGTCCCGTCTTTGCCACTACGACCAAGCAGACGCCGACCCCGCCCATCGGTATTGAAGGTGTGAGACGGATGCGCGAACTTGCCGGCCCCTCACGCATACTTACGGCTGCCGGCGGCGTTACGCTGGCATCTGCTGCGGCCATCCTCGCCGCCGGAGCCAGCGCCGTCGCAGTCTCCGCCGCGATCTTTCGAACACGAGATCCCGCCGCCGAATTCCGCCGCTGGACGAGGGAACTTGGCTGACCACTGCCATCGGCTGTCTCAATTCGCGCCACTGGTGTCTCAAATCGAGACATGATGTTAGAAACTCCAAGACAAACTATTAGAAATCAGGTAAAACACTCTTCAAGTGCAGACCCCGGAAAAAGCTTCCACCTCTGATTTCAATGCGGCAGCCCCGCCCACCAGGCTGGTGCAAAGCCTCGGTCTCTTCAGCTCCACCGCCATCGTGATTGGTTCAATGATCGGGTCAGGCATCTACATCGTCGATGCCGATATTGCCCGCGGAACCGATTCGCCGGCTCTCTACCTGGGGGCGTGGCTGGTTACCGCCGTCATGACGCTCATTGGAGCACTCAGTTACGGAGAGCTGGCCGCCATGATGCCCAAGGCCGGTGGTCAATATGTCTACCTGCGCGAGTCCCTCGGCCCTCTCTGGGGCTTTCTCTTTGGCTGGACGCTTTTCCTTGTAATCCAAACCGGCACCATCGCCGCCGTCTGTGTCGCCTTCGGCAAGTTCCTCGGCGTCTTTTTCCCGTCGGTCTCAACCACCAATTGGTTATGGCACATCGCGCACGTTCCAGCCATTCGCGTGGGGCCCATGGTCCTGGGCAACATGGAGATCGGCGTCAACACAGCCAACATTACCGGCATCGCCATCGTGGTATTTCTGGCCATCGCCAACATCTTCGGAGTGCGGCTCGGTGCGCTCATCCAGAACGTATTCACCTCGGCCAAGGCGATTTCGCTGGCCGCGCTGATCCTGTTGGCTTTCACGGTGGGCGTCAACGCCACCGCCTGGAGCGCAAACTTCGGTGCGGGCTTGAGCCAGTTCTGGCGCAATGCCGGCTGGCACTCGCTTCATCCGGTGCAGGTGGGTGTCGGCGGACCCATCGCTTTCGTCAACTTGTTCGTGATACTCGCCGTCGTGCAGGTTGGCTCGCTCTTCTCTGCGGACGCCTGGAACAACGTTACGTTCACGGCCGGAGAGGTCAAGAACCCGAAGCGGAATCTCCCGCTCTCCCTCATCCTCGGCACCGGGTTTGTGCTCACCGTGTATCTCCTGGTCTCGCTGGCCTATCTTGTTGTGCTGCCGCTTCACGGCGATCCCAACGGCGCCACCGTCATGGCCCGGGGAATCCAGTACGCGTCTGAGGACCGCGTGGCAACCGCGGCGCTCGGCCAGGTCTTCCATTCCGGCGGCGCATTGCTGATGGCCGCCGCCATTCTTATCTCAACCTTCGGCTGCGCCAACGGAATGACGCTTGCCGGCGCACGGGTGTTCTACGCCATGAGCCAGGATGGGCTCTTTTTTAAGGCGGTCGGCAAGCTGCACCCGAAGTACAAAACGCCGGTGGCCGGGCTGATGATCCAGGGCGCGTGGACCGTGGTTCTCTGTGTTTCAGGATCCTACGGTCAACTGCTCGACTACATCATTTTTGCCGAGCTGGTTTTCTACATTCTCACCATTGCGGGGCTGTTTGTGCTGCGCGTGAAACAACCAGATGCGCCGCGACCCTACAAGGCACTCGGCTACCCGGTGCTCCCGGCACTTTATATCGTTATGGCAGCGTGGATCTGTATCGTATTATTGCGTTACAAACCGCAATACACGTGGCCGGGCCTGGTGCTGGTTCTGCTCGGAATACCCGTTTATCTATTTTGGTCGCGCTCAACTCGCACCCGCGCCAGCGAAGCGTAACCAACTAAAACCCCAGGAAGGATGCCATACATCCATGTCGAGGCTGTTTCGAATTAAACCTATGTCCATGCTGTCGGCCGAGGCCGGCGAGCAGGGCGAGCACACTCTCAAGCGCTCGCTCGGCGCTGTCAACCTGATCACCCTGGGTATCGGCGCAGTGATTGGCGCCGGCATTTTTGTGCTCACCGGCCAGGCAGCCGCACTCTACGCGGGGCCCGCGGTTGCGCTCAGCTTTGTTTTCGCAGGTTTCACCTGCGCCTTTGCCGGCCTATGCTACGCGGAGTTTGCTTCCATCATTCCCATTGCCGGCTCGGCCTACACATACGGCTACGCGACGCTGGGAGAACTCGTAGCATGGATCATCGGCTGGGACCTGGTTCTTGAATACGCCTTTGGAGCCGCAACCGTCGCATCCGGCTGGTCAGGATACTTCTACAGCCTGCTGCAGCAGATCGGGATCTACATTCCGCCGCAGCTCACGGCTATTCCCGGCACAGTGCTGGTGCAGTATCAGGGTGTCTGGATGCCGCAGATGTCGCTGCCTCCGGGTGTCTCAGACTTGGGCCTTCCGCATGCCACCGGCTTCTTCAACCTGATAGCCGCACTTGCCGTCCTGGGCATCACTACTATCCTGGTGATCGGCATCAAAGAATCGGCCAACTTTAACTCGGTGATTGTCTTTATCAAACTGACTGTCGTCGCCATCTTCCTGGTTGTGGGCGGCTACTTCCTGCTGAAGCATCCTGAAGTGGCAAAGACTAACTGGCATCCCTTCGTTCCGCCCAAAGACGCGGCCGGCAACTTCGGCTGGGGCGGCATTACGAAGGGCGCGTCACGCATTTTCTTTGCCTACATCGGCTTTGACGCGGTCTCAACCGCGGCGCAGGAGGCCAAGAAGCCACAGCGCGATATGCCCATCGGCATCCTCGGTTCGCTGTTAATCTGCACCATTCTCTACATCCTTGTTTCGCTGGTTCTCACGGGGCTCGTCCCTTACCAAACGCTGAACGTAGGCGCGCCGGTCGCTCTCGGCATCGATGCAACCGGAGTCAGTTGGGGATCGTTGCTGGTGAAGATCGGCGCAGTTTTCGGCCTCGCTACTGTCATGCTCGTCATGCTGCTCGGCCAGACCCGGGTCTTCTACTCAATGTCGAAAGACGGCCTGCTCTGGAAGTGGGCCTCCGCAATTCATCCCAGGTTTCGCACGCCGTGGATCACGACCATCGTCTTCGGCATCTTTGCGGCGGTTTTCCCGGCGGTGCTGCCAATCTCGCGTCTGGCTGACCTGGTTAACATCGGAACCTTGCTGGCCTTCACCATTGTCTGCATAGGCGTCTGGGTGCTGCGCGTGCGGAACCCTGAGCTGCATCGCCCGTTCAAGACGCCGTTTGTTCCAGTTGTGCCTCTCCTCGGAATCCTCTCAGCCGTTTATCTCATGTCGCGGCTCGCGCTCATCACCTGGGAGGTGATGGTGGGCTGGCTGATCCTGGGGCTGGTGATCTACTTCGGCTATTCAGTCAAGCACAGCAAAGTGCAGAAGCTGGCCTCGGCAAAGGACGGGGATTAATCGCTGCCCGAACGAGGGACCAAACGCAACGGCCTCCTTCGCAGGGGGCCGTTGTGCATTGCGATTCTGAGGGACTTGGGGGTTGAAATTCAGATCGAGAGTGGACTAAACTAAGTGAACTAAGTTCACTTGGGAGGCGGTGATCGATGCGCACGTACAACATCCACGAGGCCAAGACCCATCTCTCGCGCCTGGTTGACGAGGCGGAGAAGGGAGAGCCATTCATCATCGCCAAGGCCGGCAAGCCCAAGGTCCAGGTGATCCCGATCAATTCCGGCAAGAAGAAGACGCAAAGCCGAATTGGATTTATGAAAGGCAAGATCACTGTTCCCGACGATATAAAGACCCCGTTTGCGGAAGAGATCGAGCAAATGTTCTACGGTGAAGAGTGAGGCTCCTTCTTGATACCCAGATGCTGCTCTGGGCGATCAGCGGATCTTCCAGCTTGCCCAATGTCGCAGTCAAGCTTATCCGGGACCCCGGGAACGAACTGATCTTCAGTGTCGCAAGCATTTGGGAAATCGCCATTAAGCACGCGAAAGGGCTGCCATGCTTCAATGCGCCGCCGGGTCTTGTTCGCATGGAATTGCTGGTGAACGGCTACACGGAATTAAATGTCAGCGGATCTCATGCGGCTGCACTTGAGAATCTTCCCACCATACACAAAGATCCCTTCGACCGGCTGCTGATTGCGCAAGCCATGATCGAAGGGATCACACTTCTTACCGCCGATGTGACGATTGCCCGCTATCCCGGGCCCATACGCAAAGTCTAGCCGTCAGCAAATTCCCACCGATTACTGACCACCGACAACTGTCTTTACGCACAGTTCGTCGAACGCGCGCACCAGTTCGCCGGCTATCTGCTGCGCCGTCGCCTGCTCAATGACGAACCGCTGCATCAGGTAGATAAGCTTGCCGTCGCGCAGAATGGCGATTGCAGGCGAGCTGGGCGGATTGCCTTCGAAGTAGCTTCGCGCACGCTCGGTGGCCTCGCGGTCCTGACCCGCAAATACAGAGATTTTGTGGTCAGGCAGGTTGGCAGAGTTGGCCAGCGCCAGCCTGACGCCGGGCCGCATCTTGCCCGCCGCGCAACCGCACACCGAGTTCACCACTACCATCGTTGTGCCTTGCTCAGCCAGCGCCGCGTCAACATCTTCAGCCGTGCGCGCCTCATTGATGCCAGCGCGCGTCAGTTCCTCGCGCATGGGGATCAGCATAAGTTCTGGATACATGAATACCTCCGGCAAGGGGACTGCCTTTATTCATTCTACCGTTAATTGCGCGCCAGGTGTCTGAAGCGTATCCGGCGGGGCGGGCGCAAGCCCATCCAGCCCCAACGCGATACTCTTGATGCGATGCTCACAAAAGAAAACCAGCCTCTCGCTGCGCTAACCACCTTAGGCATCGGTGGCGTTGCGCGCTGGTTTGTCGAGGCAGCGGCCGAAGCCGATATCGAAGAAGCCGTGGCATGGGCAACCGAGCATGGAGTCGATCTCTTCGTCCTCGGCGGCGGCAGCAACCTGCTTGTGTCCGACTCGGGATTCAACGGCCTGGTGCTCAAAATTGGACTTCGCGGCATCGACCTGATTGACTCCGTTGGCCAATTCAAGATCCTTCGCGCCGGCGCAGGAGTTTCATGGGAGGATTGCGTCAATCACGCCGTCGCCGCCAACTGCGCCGGCATCGAGTGTCTGGCAGGCATCCCTGGCACCGTCGGGGGAACTCCCGTGCAGAACGTCGGCGCCTACGGCCAGGAAGTGTCGACCGTGATCGATCGCCTCCGCGCCTTTGACCGCCGCGATCGCGCATTCGTTGAACTTACCGCGTCCGATTGCAAATTCAGCTATCGCCGCAGCCGCTTCAACACTACCGATCGCAACCGCTTCATTGTCACCCGGGTCGACTATCGCCTTACCGGCGACGGCTCACCTACGATTCGCTATGCCGACCTCGAACGCGCCATCGCGGCATCGCACCCCGGCGGCAGCCAGCCCACGCTTGAAGAAGTTGCCGCGATCGTCCGCGGCGTCCGGCAGAGCAAGGGCATGCTCATTGTCGACGGCGATCCCGATTCCCGCAGTGCGGGCAGCTTCTTCAAAAACCCCGTCATCAGCGAAGAGCTATTCCAAAGAATCGCCGCAGGAAGCGCCGCTGCAGCGCCGCCAAGATACCCAGCCGGCCTTGTCGGCGAACACGCCAATCGCGTCAAGATTCCAGCGGCGTGGCTCATTGAACACGCGGGCTTTGCCAAAGGCTACGCGCTCGGGGCGGCAGGCATTTCATCGAAACATACGCTCGCGATCGTCAATCTTGGTGGCGCAACCGCTGCCGATATTCTCGCCCTCGCCACAAAAATAACGGACACCGTCGCGGAGAAGTTCGGCGTGCGGCTGGAGATGGAGCCTGTGAAAGTCGGATTCTGAGGCTGCTGAAATGCGGCGCCGCATCCATGCCAAGTGGCAGGGGCTAAAAGTCCGAGGTTGGGGGAAGAGATTGCGGCCCGACTAAAGTCGTGCCCTTTTTACAAAACTCGGCCCTTGCAGCCGTCCAGCCGATTTCTCAGACGCGCGCGTTCTGCTGCCAGCACCTCTGTCGCCGGCCCCTGCGCAATCTTTCTCCCGGCTTCAAGCAGCAACACCTCGGCCCCAAGGGCCAGCGCATCTGTGGCGTCATGCGTGGCCATCACTGCCTGCATGCGATTAGCCGGGGTCCACGCCTGCAATCGCTCCAGCAGCGCATCGCTGGTGGGGCCGTCCAGCGCGGAGAACGGCTCATCGAGCAGCAGCAATGCCGGTGCAGGAGCAAGTGCTCTGGCCAGCGCGACACGCTGTGCCTGTCCGCCCGATAAGTCTTGAATCCGCCGTCCCGCCAGTTCCGTCGCGCCTACAAGCGCCAGCATCTCTTCCACCCGGCGCACGCGCTGCGCCCGTTCCATTGCATCGAGTCCGTACCCCACGTTATCAGCCACCGGCAGGTGAGGGAAAAGTGCGGGCTCCTGCGCTACGAGCCCGGTCTGTCGTTTGCCGGGCCGCACGGCAAATCCGCGCGATGAATCGTTCAGGGCGCGCCCCTCGAGCTTCACCCGTACCAGCTTTCCTTCACCGAGACCGGCCAGCAGATGCAGCAGTGTGCTCTTTCCCGCACCGGACGGCCCGAAGATCACGGTCCACGCCGCAGTAAATTTGCCCGCAACCTGCAGGTGAAACGCGCCGCGATGCGCATCGATTTCGAACTCAAGGCCAGGCTCAGACACGGGAGGTTCAGGCACGGCTGCGCTCCCCTTTCGGCGTCAACCCTGCGCGCGCTCGCGAATAAATGAGGACCAGCGCAACCAGGCTGAAGGCAATCAATAATCCCGCCGTGCGCATGGCCGCCGCGTAGTCGAAATTCTCCACCTGGTTGTAGAGCAGGATGGAGAGCGTCCTGGTGGCTCCGGGAATGTCGCCGCCCAGCATCAGCACCACGCCGAACTCGCCCACTGTGTGCAGAAAGCTCAGCACTACGGCAACAATCAGCGACGGTTTTGCCAACGGCACAAGGATGGTTCTCACGATGCGCGCCGGCGAAGCGCCCAGGAGTCTTGCCGCGTCAAGCAGTGACGTTGGGATGGCCGAGAAACCCGCCACCAGCGGCTGCAGCGCAAAGGGCAGGCTGTAAATCACCGAGCCCACCACAAGGCCATCGAATGAGAACGCCAGCGGGTGCCCGATGACCGCGGCAATTCCGCGGCCTACCACCGTCCGCGGCCCCAGCAGAACCAGCAGAAAGAATCCAAGCACCGTGGGCGGCAACACCAGCGGCAGGGTGGCGGCAGCCTCAATCACTGCCAGCCATCGCGCCCGTCCCAGCACCAGCCACGCCGCCAGCGGAATGCATACCGCCAGCAGAATCGCGGTGGTCATCGTTGCCAATTTGAATGTGAGAAAAAACGCCTGCCAGTCCATGAGCGCCAATCAACAGAGTAGCGCTCAGAGTTGGCGATTTGGTATTGATTTCACCGGGAAGATACGGATAACCGCAAACATCGGCCCACGATTCGGAGCGATTCGAGCAGCCCATATTGCGCGGACGCGAACCGTCTTAAGTAGCTGTTTAACCGTGTTAAGTGGCCTTTTAAGGGGCTTAAGTGGGGCTTATTTTGCTCATTTGACGGCCTTTTATAGTAACTGAATGGTAATGGCCTGTTCTGGTTTGCCGTTTATTGTCAAAGGGTTATGCGATTTTGTTTCTGAATAAATGTACCCCCGGGGGGTTAGGGGAGGTGGGGGGTATTTGTTTTCGTGGGGCGTGATTCGTGGATCGTGAGGCGTTACGGGAGCAGAAACCGCCGGATTGGAGGATGGGCACATGTAAGAGCCAGTATGCACGAAAGAGTGGTAATTGAATGCAAATGCCAGAGGGTTGCTATTTCGCCGGTGTCAACCCGCTCTTTTCAAGCTCCGCCTGCACTGGCGCGGAAAGCAGAAAATCAAGGAACTTGTGCGCGGCGTCGCGGTTCTTCGTCGCAGTAACAATCACCGCGCCCTGTTCGATCGGCGGATAAAGATCGCGCGGAATCACGAAATACGATCCGCTCGACGAGAGCTGCGGTGTCATTGCCGAAGTGAGCGAGATCAGCCCTGCGTCCGCATTTCCTGACTCTACAAATTGCGCTGTCTGCGCAATGTTCTCTGCCGTCACAATGCGCGGCTTGAGCGCATCGTAGAGTTTGAGACTGGTCAGCGCGGCGACCGCTGCTCGTCCATACGGCGCGCGGTCGGGATTGGCGACCGCCAGCCGCTTCAAATCGGGCGAGCGTAACAAATCGAGCGAGGGCGCCGGCAGCTTCGAGTCCTTGCGCGCCCACAGCACCAGCGTGCCTTTCGCGTAGGTTATCGGAGTCGATGAGTCCTTCGATCCCGCCGCATCCGCGAGGCCAGCATCGATCAGCTTCTTAGGGTAGCCCAGGTCAGCCGAAAGAAACACATCGAAGGGCGCGCCATTTTGAATCTGCGTCGTCAGCATCGCCGAGGCCTGAAAAGTCGCCTCCGCATGAATGCCCGTCGCGTGCTCAAACTCGATCAGGATCGGCGGCAGGACCGGGGTGAGATCGGCCGCCGCGGCGATGCGCAGCGTGGTTTGCGAATGGGCCGCAAACGCGACGAGAAAAGGGAAAAGGGCAGAGAAGAATCGTTTCAACATGGGACTAACCTCGGATTTGCGGGAAGTTTTTCAACGACCTGCCTGGATAGTGTCAAACTTCTCATCAGGGGCCAATCAGCCTGCGGAATGACTCATCAAGCTCAGAAAGATTTCCGAAAAACATATCGCGCGGGCTGAAGCCCGACCTCATTCAATGAGCCATTTTGTCGCGACTGAAGTCGCGACCTGATACAAGACAACGCCCTACACTGGTAGGCTAAATCTTAAGGTTATGAACGACAACCTACACCAATTGCGCTGCTTCGGTTGCGGGACTCGCATCGCGGGCGCTGAAGCTCAGCCCGATTTTCGCTGCGCTCTCTGCGGAGACCTGTTTGAAGTGGATTATCCGGGCTGGGTTCAGAAGAAAGGCCCCGACCGCCCCAATCCCGGCGCCCTCAAGTGGCTGTGGCGGGAGCGTCGCTGCTCGTCTGAGGCGCTCGATCAGTCGGGTGTCTGGCGCTTCCGGGAACTGCTGCCCATCCTCGACAACTTTGGCAACGCCGTAACCCTGCGCGAGGGAAACACTCCGCTCTACCGGTTGCCTCGCACTGCCAAGGCTTTGGGAGTGGATCAGCTCTATGCCAAGCACCAGGGCATGAATCCCACCGGCTCGTTTAAAGACACCGGGATGACCGCCGCAATGAGCGTAGCGCGGGAGCGCGGCTTCGAATGGGTCGCCTGCGCTTCCACGGGCAATACTTCGGCTGCAATGGCAGCCTACGCAGCTCGCGCCGGTCTTAAGAGCCTGGTGCTGATCCCCGAAGGCAAAATTGCATGGGGCAAGCTGTCGCAGGCCATGGACTACGGGGCGCTCACCTGCCAGTTAAAGACCGACTTCGACGGCTGCATGCGCGTCCTTACCGAGATCGTGAAGCAGACACCCATCTACCTGCTCAACTCGGTAAATCCCTATCGGCTGGAAGGCCAAAAGACGCCTGCCTTCGAGATCGCCGAGTCCTTCGACTGGAATGTTCCCGACCATCTGATCGTTCCCGGCGGCAACCTTGGCAACAGTTCAGCCCTGGGCAAAGGATTCAGGGAGCTGAAAGAACTTGGCCTGGTCGCCCGCATTCCGCGCATCTCGGTCATCCAGGCCGCAGGCGCCAATCCCCTGGTGCGGAGCCTGGCTGAGAGCAACGGCACATCGATTGAACCCGTTGAGGCGCACACACGCGCCACGGCCATTCGCATCGGCAATCCGGCATCGTGGCGCAAGGCAGCGCGCGTGATTCAGGAGAGCAACGGCTGGTGCCTCGACGTGACCGAGGCGGAAATCGCCATCGCCAAGGCCGAGCTGGGTGCTGAGGGCCTGGGCTGCGAGCCGGCATCGGCAGTCACGCTTGCCGGATTCAAAAAACTTCGCGCACAAAAACTCATCCACTCCGGCGACACGGTGGTGCTGGTGCTTACCGGTCACACGCTCAAGGACGCCGACTACACTATCGACTTCCATCGCGGAACATTGCTCAAGGACGAGGAGAAAGCGGGCGCTGAAAAGGAGATTGAAGCCCTGCGCCGCAACGCTAGGGTCACCGATGCCAAACCTGAGGCGGTTATTTCGGCTATGAGGGGCGTCAAGGCATGAGCAGCCAAGCAAGCTCTGCTCCTGGCAAAATCAGCCTGCGATTGCCGGCCACTTCGGCCAATCTTGGCCCCGGCTTCGACGCTGTTGCCGTCGCTCTCGATTTCTATCTCGAGATCGAAGCCGAGGCCGCCGCAGACTTTTTGATTGCCGCCACGGGGCGGAATCGAGAGCGCTGCGCTAGGCTCGAAGACAACCTGGTAATCGAAGCCTATAAGCGCCTTTTACGCGCCAATCAGCGCGAGATCGTTCCGCTCGCCATCAAGATGCACAACCAGATCCCCCTTGGCATGGGCTGCGGCTCTTCGGCCGCGGGTCGGCTTGCGGCAATCGCCCTGGCCAATCACTTCGGGCAGCTCGGCCTCAGTCCGGAAGCGGTGCTCGACGAGGCCTACATGCTCGAGGGCCATCCAGACAACGTGGCAGCCTGCTGGCTGGGCGGATTTGTTGCCTCAGTCTGCGAAGGCCGCCGGGTTTATCCCGTTCATGTGTCGCCGCCTCAAGACTGGCGGGTAATCGTCGCCATCCCGGCAGAGCCGCTACCTACCAGTGTGGCTCGCTCGGTGCTTCCGGCCAGCTACTGGCTTCAGGACGTGGTGCAAAACCTGCAGTCTCTTTCGCTGCTCGGCCTGGCTTTTGAACGGGGCCGAGGCGATCTGCTTCGCCTGGCCATGCAGGATAAGATCCATCAGCCCTATCGAGCCGCCATCTGCCCGCTGCTGCCCCTGCTGCTGCCTCTTGCCGGCGAACACGGGATACTGGCCGCCACCCTCAGTGGCGCCGGCCCCTCCGTCCTGGTCATTGTCGACAATAATTCGAGTCTTCCCCGAGCCGAGGCGGCAATCCGTCACGCCCTCGGCACGGCCGAAAATGTCGAATTGCTTTCTTCAAAATTCGTTTCACGGGGGGCAAAAGAGCTGGCCGAATGGGGAGGATTTTGAGCGAAAAATGGCGCCAAAATCCCTGAATTGACGTTATCTTTCGGTAATCTGAGCGAAACGATCTGATATCTTTCTTGACAATCACCAAATATCTGATTACCAAGTTGTTACCTAAGTTTCCTTGCCTTTCATTAAATGAACACATAAATTCGCTGCGTGGGCAGTTCTGGGGGAGGGCTGCTCTAGCGCCCGTGATCCT
>CAZGUD010000012.1:0-139362 GCA_964528915.1 uncultured Occallatibacter sp. | reverse complement strand
TGAAGATGGATACCTTCCAGCTACGCGCCGCTATTTTTGCCATTCGCGCTAATGTGAAGCGGCATCAACGGACAGGCAGGCTTGATACTCCGGAGCAACGCGTATGGCCTGTCATCCCCTGATTCTACTGAGGAAGGCAGCAATGAGGACACAGCAACGCGCAAATGGGTCTGTTCGCTATGACAAGCGGCGCAAGAACGCGGCAGAATCCGACGTAGTCATCAACCCAAGCGCAGACCAGACGGAGGCTTAGGAATAGTGACCCAGTTCCGCATGTGCCGCGGAGGAATGACCGCCCAGTCCTGGCTGCGGTATTCGGCAGCCTAATACACGATTCTACGAGCAAGGGGCGGTTCTTCCCGCAAAGGTGTTACTTGTTGGAGATAGCATCAGATGTATAATTTTGGCCTCCCCTGATGAATGTGTTTCTAAGGACTTTTCAGTTGAAGGAATGATATGTGACCTAAGCAAGAACGCCCCGTCTCCGGGGCGTTCAAAGGTCGCTCATTGAGCGGAGCCTTACGACGAAAGCTTACTGAGAATAGTCGGGCAATCGCCGCTCAAGTACACTGATGTCTTTTTACCCCATCGTACTCGTGAAGTCAATGGAGATAGTTCATGTCGGTAAATGGTGATAGTGAACAACCCTATGTGCTGGGCCTTGACCTTGGTTCCGCTTCGCTTGGGTGGGCGTTAATTGGTATTGATGCCTTGGATGAACCGGTCTCTCTGATCCGCGCAGGAGTACGCATCTTTGAGCCCGGGGTTGACGGCTCGGCACTAGATATCCAGCAGGGCAAAGACCAGTCGAAGGCCGTTGATCGCCGCGAGGCTCGACTGCACCGCCGCCAGCTACGCAGGCGCGTGGCTCGGCAGCGCGAACTGTTTGGCGTTTTGCAGAGCGCAGGCCTTCTGCCAACCAGTGACGTCCCGGGTGCAGGTATCGGCTCAGAACAGCGGCACCGAATTCTGAACGATCTCGATGCAGCCCTCGCGAAACACTATCGAACAGGCCCGGACATAGAAGCGTTCAGTCAAATGCCGCTTTATGCTCTCCGTAAAAAGGCCCTCTACGAGCCACTTGCACTTGACGAACTGGGGCGCGTCTTCTTTCACCTGAGCCAGCGCCGTGGATTTCAATCCAACCGCAAGGATGTAAAGAAAAAGACTAAAGATGACGAAGACCTGGGGCAGGTAAACTCGGCAATTCATGAGCTTGAACAAGCCATTCAAGCCTCAGGCGCGCAAACACTGGGCGAATATCTCGCCGGACTCGATCCACGCGAGCAAAAAGTCCGCCGCCAATGGACTGGCAGAAGAATGTTCAAAGAAGAGTTCGAGAAGATTTGGACTGCGCAACAGGCATATCATCCTTCCCTTCTCACGCCGGAGTTCCATGACCGCGTCTGGGGCTTACTCTTTGACCAGCGTCCCGTTTCCACTCAGAAACACCTGGTGGGAAAATGCGAGTTGGAGCCGGATAAACGAAGAGCGCCCTGGGCCGCGCTTCCGGCGCAACAGTTTCGTGTGCTGCAAAAGGTAAATGACCTACGGATCGAGCGGGAGCGCGGATCCGAAGAACCTCTGAGTCCGAAACAACGCGCTGCCGCCTTCGACCTGCTGGAGAATCACGGAACGCAGAGCTTTGCGAAGATCAAGCAGCATCTCGGCCTGCCCAAAACAGCGCAATTCAACCTGGAACGTGACAAGGCAAAGGAGCTGAAAGGCAATGCCACCGCACAGTCCATGCGAAAGGTCTTTGGCGACCGCTGGAAGGATTTTTCCGAGGGCAAACGGAATCAGATTATTGAGAACTGGCGCAACGCTGAGAAGGATGAAGACCTGAAGCGAGAGGCAATGGAACATTGGGGACTTGATGAGGCGGGCGCAAGTGCGTTGCTTGCGGAAAAGGCACCGGCTGATTACTGTGCCTTGTCTCTGACTGCACTCAGTAAGATTCTTCCCTTGATGCGCTCAGGAAAATCCTTCAAGGAAGCCGAGACAGAAATCTATGGCAACCGCTTCTCCGGCGCGGCGGTTCATCCGCTCATCCCAGTGCTGCGTCCGCACCGCAAGCATTTTCGTAACAGCACGCCACCGCCGCAAGATCCGCTGATGGCCAGCATTGCGAATGGGCTGCGTAACCCGGCCGTCGAACGCGCCATCACGGAGATGCGAAAAGTGGTCAATGCTATTGTGCGAGAATACGGCAAGCCCTACGAGATTCGCATCGAACTTGCCCGCGATCTCAAAAAGCCCCGCTCCAAGCGTCTCGAAGACACCGTTAACAACCGCAAGCGCGAGGCGGAAAATAGGGCACTGGCTGAGAGGATGTTTCAGGAGTGCGGCATCCCACAACCGCCTTCCCGCAAAGACTTGGAAAAGGCAAAACTGTGGGTTGAACAGCAAGGCGAATGCCCATATACCGGGCACTCGCTTCCTTTCTCGCGCCTGTTTAACGATGACAACGGCTTTGATGTGGACCACATCCTTCCGCGCAGCCGTCACCCGGACGACTCATTCCAGAACAAGGTTCTCTGTTGGGGCGACACAAACCGCATTGTAAAGCGCAACCAGACGCCCTATGAGGCCTTTGCCGAGCAGGACCCGGAGAATTGGCAGCAGGTTCTGGGACGCGTGGCGCGGTGGAGAAATCCCGGAAAGTTACGGAAATTCGAGATCCGCAGCACAGATGAGCTTGCTGAGTTCAGTTCGCGCCAATTAAACGACACGCGCTACACAAGTCTGCTGGCGGCAAGACTCTTAAGTACGCTCTATGGCGGGCGCGACGTGGTCAAAGACGGCACGAGCCGGCGAGTGATCTTTGCGTCCACGGGAGCTGTGACTGCGACGCTGCGTCAAAACTGGGGATTCGAGCAAATTCTGCGCGGTATTCTGCCCGCAGAGCCGGGAGAAACTCGCGGTAAGCCGCGAACAGACCACAGGCACCATGCAATCGACGCAATCGTGATTGGGCTTACACGAGACAACATCATTCAGGCAATGGCGCGGGCGTCTGCGCTGGAACCTTGGCAGCCAGGCACGCGTTGCTGGCGGCAAGTCCCGCAGCCATGGCGTACCCCCGATTTCTATGGGGGTGTGGAACAGCGTGTCAGAGAGATGCTGACTTCGCACCGGCCTGAGCATAAGGTCAACGGAGAACTTCACAAGGGATCGAACTACGGCAGGCCGTATATGCACAACGGAACCCCTACTGTGCATACCCGCAAGCTCATCTCCGCCTTGAAAGTCGGAGACATCGAAGCCGACGATGTGATCGTGGACCGAGCCGTTCGCGATATTGTTCGCACAAAACTGGGCGAGGTAGGAGGTAATCCAAAGGCATTCGAGAAGCCAGAAAACATGCCTTACATGACCACTCCGGCCGGAAAGCGAATTCCGATTCGCAAAGTGCGCATCCGCGAAACGAGAAGTCCTCTGCGTGTCGGAGAAGGGCCACGTGAGCGTTATGTTGCTTCCGGCGGTATCCATCACGTGGAGTTGTTCGTGAGGCGGGATGAGAAGCGTCGGGAAACATGGGACAGCCGCGTTGTGCAGATCACCGAAGCATACGAGCGCCGGCGAGAGAAGACGCCTGTCGTTGCACGAATCCTTGAAGGAGACCTGGAAGCGCAGTTCCTGTTTTCCATTTCTAAAGACGACACGCTCGAAATCCAAGATGGAGATTTGAGAAGGATTGTCCGCGTCAAATTGTTCTACGACAATAAGCAGATTTTCTATGTGCCGGTAAATGATGCGCACTTGGATGCAGACCAAAAGAAGCTGGCAATTGTGAAGTCTAAGTATCCCAATTCCCTCAGACCACTTGAACCACGTAAGGTTGTCGTGGATCTCCTCGGAAGGGTGCATCCCGCCAATGATTGATCGCATTGTTGAAATCGCAACGCCGGCGCGACTCAGCGTGCGTGATGCGCAACTGGTCATCGAATGGCCGCAGGCTGAGCAACTTATGCTTCCGTTCACCACGCCGGTCAGCGAAATTGCTGTGCTGCTTCTGGCTCATCCGCAGATCAGCCTCTCTCAAGCTGTTCTTTCTCGTATTGCCGAAGCCGGCGGCTCGGTCATCACGATTGACAGCAAGTTCCTGCCCGCCTCAATGCTGCTCCCCGTGCAGAGTCACTTCATTCAGACAGAGCGATTCGCCCACCAGATGGAACTTTCGCTACCCGTACGCAAGCGCCTCTGGCAGCAGATCGTTCGCGCCAAAATTAAGTCCCAAGGTGAGTTGTTGCGCGAGTTGCACGGAAGCGACCAGGGGCTGATCGCTATGGCTGCTCGGGTTCGCTCCGGCGATGTGGGCAATCTTGAAGCGCAGGCAGCGCGGCGCTACTGGCAGCATTTATTTCCGGGCAAGCCATTTCGTCGCGGCTCCGATGATGTTGACCAAAATCGTCATCTTGACTACGGCTACACGGTTCTGCGGGCTGCGGTGGCGAGGGCTCTCTGTGCCGCCGGATTGCATCCCTCCATCGGACTGCAGCACAGCAATCGTTACGACCCCTTTTGCCTGGCGGCGGACGTCATGGAGCCATTCCGGCCGCTGATTGACCGGCGTGTGGCGCAGTGGGTCGCTCGCGAAGATGCGGCAGCGCCTCTCGACTCGCGCACAAAAAACTGGCTCATCGGAGCAGTTACTGCGCGCTACATTTACGCGGGCGAAGAGCGCACACTGTTCGACATCCTGCTTCGGGTTGCGAATTCGCTAGCCAAGTGCGTTACCGGAGAGCTGCGCGATCCGGTTTTACCGAGCTTGCTGGAAGCAATCCCGGTTGAGCCAGCGCCGAAGCGCGGAGTAAAACGCATAGAGGTGGAAGAACTCTGGGGCCTGAAAGCGAACGGATGAGTTGGGAATGCCATGAAAGGGCTGCTGCTATCAGCGTATCGATCCTTGTGGTTGATTGCCATGTTCGATCTTCCGGTGGAAACGCCGGCGAACCGGCGTGACTATACGCGCTTCCGCAAAGCCCTGCTCAAAGACGGATTTATGATGTTGCAGTTTTCCGTCTATGCTCGCTATCTGCCGAGTGAGGAAGCCGCGGACGCGCATCGAATCACCATCCGCTCGGTCATTCCGCCGCTGGGCCAGGTGCGATTGATCACCGTGACAGACCTGCAATTCGGCAAAATGGAGGTCTACTATGGGAAAAAACCGCGCGAACCGGAAGAGATTCCTGAGCAGATTCTTCTCTTTTGAAAAGAAGAATCGCGCCAACCCACTGCTTTTCAGTAGGTTCGGCGCGATCCAGTGTACTTGAGCGGTGAATCCCGGCCATCCCCAGCAACAGTTCCAGCACCCTCGGGCTCAGGTAAAGTGTACTTGAGCGGTGAATCCCGGCCATCCCCAGCGGAGGCAGGCCATGACCCAGCTGATTGCCAAGTGTACTTGAGCGGTGAATCCCGGCCATCCCCAGCAGGATCCAGATGCAGCCGTTTGTGCTTGGGAGTGTACTTGAGCGGTGAATCCCGGCCATCCCCAGCGATTGGGAGGGATAGCCCATGCCAGGCCCAGTGTACTTGAGCGGTGAATCCCGGCCATCCCCAGCGGTATATGCTTCATCCTCAAGGGGAGCTTTAGTGTACTTGAGCGGTGAATCCCGGCCATCCCCAGCTCTCCAACCGGAGACCAAACCAAAAGAGAAGTGTACTTGAGCGGTGAATCCCGGCCATCCCCAGCTAGAAGTCATCCACAACACCCTGCATCGCAAGTGTACTTGAGCGGTGAATCCCGGCCATCCCCAGCAAGTGCATCGCCGGCACGCTGCCTTGGGCGAGTGTACTTGAGCGGTGAATCCCGGCCATCCCCAGCTATTGCATTGCGCGGGTCGCCGAGCAGGAAAGTGTACTTGAGCGGTGAATCCCGGCCATCCCCAGCCGTCAGTTGCATTCCTCACCCTCAATCTCTAGTGTACTTGAGCGGTGAATCCCGGCCATCCCCAGCGGTCATGTACCCGACCTCGGCGACCGGAACAGTGTACTTGAGCGGTGAATCCCGGCCATCCCCAGCAGGAAAAACCCCACAGGCTCTGAATCCCGACCGTCAATTCACAACATAGGCTTTCTATTCACACAGAGCCTGTGGGGTTTTTCCCGCTAAGAATTCGTCCAAGAATTGGCCCTAAGTATTCAACCATCAAGATCACAGTTTAGGCCGTTCATGGTTCGCCTCTCTCGCTGCACTCATTCAGCCGAAGCCGAGGATTGATCGTACAGGTACTTCTGGAAGCCGACAAACATGTTGCTGATTTCTTCGGGCATGCCGAGATCCAAAATGGCATCCGATAAGGCTCCATACGTCAAGCTGAGAAGCGTTTCCAACTTGGACTGATCAAGCTCTTCAACACCCACCTGGACGTAATGGGACAGGACAAAGTCGAGGAACGCTTGCTGCTTACTTGTGAACTGCGCATCGATAATCGACTTTGCCTGGGTCGCACGCTCTTGCCGCGTCAGCGGCGCCGAAGCTTAAGCCACGTACGCCAGTACATCGAACAGGTCGCTCTTTTCGGCGTTGATGATCTTTTGCATCTCATGGAGCCGATCTGGACCAAATCCCTTTTCTGCCAACCCGTGCATAAGGAGCTTTCTGGTGTCCGGCAGGCTCCAAAGGATACGAAGTTCTGCTTCGTCCTTGAAGAAATCGGGCAGCTGACCGAATAGCATTTCCATAAACTGTTAGGCTGAAATTGGCATGCCATCTGGATGCCAGAATGTAGTGCTCACCATCGACTGGATGGCGCGCTCCTTAAGGTGTTTACCTGATTCTGTTGCCGCTGTCACAAGAAGACAATCGAGGTCGAAGGTAGACTCTGAAGAGCATGTTCTACACAGGCATGCAGCTTCGGTGCTGGAGTAACTTTCCGGCCGGTTAAAATATTAAACTCATGATCGGCTGACATTGCTTGCCAGGAGCACCCTTGGTGCGCGCAAGGAACAAATCTACCATTGAAGAAACGCAATCAAGAAGTACCCGGACGATCGTCGTCAGGGTCATCATCCAGCAACCGTGTAGACGCGAAGTCTGAGGCCAAGATGGCTCAGTTGGAGCGTCTCCTTTACGGACGCAAGGAAGCTGCCTACAAGCTGTCAATCTCTGTGCGGAAAGTGGACTATGCACTTGCCCTCGGAGAGTTCGAGATCAAGCGGGTAGGTTCGCGCGTTCTCATCACTGCCCCCAGTCTGAAACGCTGGGCAAGCAAAGACCACTATCGGCCGGTTTCCAAAACGCAGCCCGCAGGGCTGGATCAGGAGGACAAGGCCGCATAGTTGATTAGCAAGAACAGAGAGGCCGGGGATTTCCCCGGCTTCTTCTGTTCTGCACCTGACTTATCGATATACCCGATCAGTTGTATCCTATTTTGTTGCTGGGAAGGACAGGTACATGTGCGCAAAGAAGGTTGAACGGCTGCCGCGGGGAATCTTCGAGAAGTTCGCCGGCAGCCGGGCCTTCTGGATCCGTTACGTGGACGCAGATGGGAAGCTGCATCGCGAAAAAGCGGGCAACCTGAGTGCGGCCAAGAATCTTCTGTCCATACGCAGGGCTGAGAAGCTGAACGGCAAGTTGCCGGATATTGAGAAGGCCTCGCGGAAGGTGCTGCTTTCGACACTGATTGATGATGCGATCACGCACTGCAAATCGGAGAATGATCCCACTGTAGCTCACGACTTCGAGCTGAAAATGGCCCACGTCCGAGAGGCATTCGGCCGCCGGCCGGCCGAGTCGATCAACAAGCAGCAATGGGCCGAATGGCTTGATGAGCGAGCCAGCAAGCATGACTGGAAGGCATCCACCTCGAACCGCTGGAAGGCAGCGGTGAGCCTGGTTTATCGGGTGGGCATGGAGAACGAGAAGATCGATCGCAATCCGGTCTCGAGGATTCGCCGCAAACAGGAAGCCAACGACCGGGTGCGTTACCTGACCTTGGAGGAAGAGAACCGGCTGGTCCAAGCCATCGCGGCGAAGTTCCCTGCCTACATCCCCATCTTCCGTTTGTCGATTGCCAGCGGAATGCGTTTTTCCGAGCAGCTCAGGAGCCGGGTGGGGGACTTCGATCCCAAGACCGGGATGCTGACCGTGCATCAGAAGAAGGATCGCGACCGGCCGATGGTTCGGTACACCCCGCTTGGCAAGGTAGGCGCCGAGGCCTATTCGCAGTTGGCCGCGGGCAAGAAGAAGGGCGCACGGTTGTGCATGAACACCGAGGGTACGCCGATGACGGACTCGCGGTACTGGTTCGACCCGGCGCTGGCCGAGGCCGGAATCGGCGACTACACGTGGCACGACAACCGCCATTCTGCGTGCAGCCGGTGGGTGATGGGAGGAGTGCCGTTAGCAGCCGTGGCCAAGTACGTCGGCCACTCGACGGTGCAGATGACCATGAGATATGCTCATCTTATGCCCGGTGCGAATATGGTCGCCAACAGTGTCGTGGATGCATTCTATGAGAGCGCGAAGCAGCTCGAATCCGGAGTTCAGACTGACACCAGAACTGACACCAGCAGTTCGCGTGGTTTTGCGCAGGAGCGTAAGTTGTTGTAAAAAAAGCGGAGAGGTGGCAGAGCCTGGTTGAATGCACCTGACTCGAAATCAGACGTACTCGCAAGGGTACCGGGGGTTCAAATCCCTCCCTCTCCGCCAGGCATTACCGTAACCGGCTTAGCCTAAATCACTTTCCGATATAACTCACTTAAATGCCGCGTGCATCGCTGCGCCAATTTCGCGGCCACGCAGCATGATCGTAATGCGTCGATATCCAAAACGGCCGAACTGATAGTTCAATGCGCCGGATTTTCAGCGGGCGCCGGCATTTGCGATGCGACGCGAGCAGTGGATTCGCGCACCACGAATTTGGGATGAACAGTAACCGCGACGGAGTGAGGGCGGAGCTCTTTATCGCGGATGAGCCTGAGCAAGGTGCGCGCTGCTTCCTGCCCCATGCTTCTGAGCGGTTGATGGACGGTGGTCAGTGGCGGGTTGTTGGTGGCCGCAGCCAGAACGTCATCGAATCCGACCACGGAAACATCTTTGGGGATGCGCAGCCCCGCCTCGCGGAGGGCGAGAATCGCACCCATCGCAGTGAGGTCGTTAAAAGCAAAGACCGCGGTAAAGCGCCTGCCGGTGCGAATGAGTTCGCGGGTGACCTCGATTCCAGGCCCCGGTCCCGGTTCCAGGCTTTGCAACTGCACAACGAGTTGAGGATCGATGAGAATGCCGAGGCCCTTTGCGGTTTCAACGATGGCAAGCCAGCGCCGGTCGGTATCTGAACTCAGAGCCTGGCCTTTGATGAATGCGATCTGTTTGTGCCCCAGCGATTTCAAGTGTGTGAGGGCCAATTCGGCAGCCTTGTTGTGATCGAGTTGAATGTTGATGACGCCGTCGCGGTGGGTATGGCCGGAGACCGCGACAACGGGCAAGGGCAAATCTTCCTCGAAATTCGTATCGACAGCGATGATGCCTTCAACAGAACGGGAAATCATCATGCGGGGATACCCGCTGAGTAAGTCGTTACGATGCCGGTGGCTGACTACAAAGTAAAAGAAGCCTTCTTTAAGTAACTCGTCTTCAATACCGCTAAGTACCGCTGTGGAGTAGCCTTCGCTGATCTCGGGGACAATGACACCGATGGTATAAGTGCGCTTTTGACGGAGACTGCGGGCAACCGAGTTTGCGGTGTACCCGTAGAGAGCGGCGGCATGCAGAACACGCTGCTGAGTATCGCGGGAAATACGAAACCGATCGGCCTCGCCGTTAACGATCCGCGAGACCGTGGACTGGGATAGACCGAGAACCGCCGATAATTCCTTCAGTGAAATCGGCTTCGTTTGTTTTGGGGCCACCGTGCCGCCTCTCAGAAAAAATGTTGAAACTCAAAGCACATCTCATTCGCCCCATTTCGGTGAGCTTAACTGCAAGGTCCGAAGAGGCAATGCTTCAGTTGTCCCCGTTGTACCACGCATTCTTGGCATGAGGATCAGCAAAAAGAGCGGCCTCATGAGTGCGAATGGAATATAAAACGCGTTGTTCAACTGCGCGGTTGCACTGAAGATTCATCATCGCACACCGCTCAATCCAACCCGTTGCCATGGAATCCTGCCAGCTTCATGGCGCAAGTACTTGCAGGGTTTCGCATGAACGTCTCCCAAACCAGCCCGGAGCGCAGATTCTCGGCCATCACCACCGAAATTCCCTGGTCGATACCGAGCACATCGGGATCGTACCAGTTGGCGGCAGGGTGAAAGGCATCGACAAAGCCGTAACGTCCCCATGACTGTTTTCCCCACCGCGAGCGCAAAGCGCGCAAGACGGCAATGCACTCGGCTGGAAGAAAAGGCAGCGAGCCGGCGGCGGCGCATGGAACCACACTGCCGTCGATGTCTCCGATGGCCGGCGGTCCACCCCACCCGGTGTACCCCTTGATTGAGTCGGAGGCCGAGATACCCCAGTAATTATCGGAGTACCATTGCGGATAGGAAAGGCAGAAAGCCTTGTGGGCCCGGGTTGCCGTCACCGAATTATCGAAGTAATTGGTGTAGGCATCGTTGCGATTTCTAAAGTCGTACCAGGCATGAGAGTACTGGTGGGTGAAGAGCGGGTCGTCTCCGCTGATGTAGTCGAAGCCCTTGTAGTGGACGCGCGGTCGCGTGAAGCTGTTCCAAGTTTCGGGAGAAACGGGATGAGTTGGCGAGCCGATGGCGAGCAGATAGATCATCATCAGTTCGCAATAGTGCTTCCAGCGCTCCGAGAGAAAGCCCAGTCCGGGTTTCCAGCCCATGCTCAAGGTGGGTCCGCCGTTGAGCATCCAGGGCCAGTCGATGCGTTCGTAGAGTTGCTGAGCCAGCGAACTGATCGCGGCATCGCGGAAGTAGGCTTTCGCGGTGAGAACACCGCACATCAGAATTGAAGTATCGACAGAGGAAAGCTCCACGCCTGGCCAGCGCTCGCCGCTCTCAATGTCGGTAAAGTGGAAGAAAAAGCCGTGCTCCTCGGGCATCGTGTTCAAATGCCAATTCAGCGTGGTTTTAACGCGCTCCACCAAGTGGGCGTGCGGCAGGTATCCCCTGTGGTCGGCAATGCAAAGAGCCGTAAGCCCAAAGCCGGTGGAGGCGATGCTGGCCATGTGCCGCGAGTCGCGTTTGCCACCAAGATCGTTACGCGCGCGGTCGAGAACCTGGCCGGTAACAGGGCTGCCCTGCTCCCAGAAAAAGAGACAAGCTTTGCGCTCGAGGTCGTCGAGGAAGTCCTCATCTTTCTGCGAGGGGCGCCATGCGCGATCGGCAACCACGAGCGAAGTAGGCAAGAGCGTCGAGCCGGCGATTGCCGCCAGCGACTGAATAAGCTTGCGGCGGTTTACGGGCGGCATGGAATCGGACTCGTCATTGAATCTCCAAAGCAGTCGGGCATTGGAATGCGGATTCTGCCCTGATTACACAGCTTCACCGGCGCTGTGGGTTATGGAGGAGAGCGATGCGCAATCGATTGAGCAAATTAATTTCAGCGCACATGCCCAACTCAAGTCAAGTGTTCGCCGCAGAAATTCATTTTGGTCCGCCGATACACGCCGACTCGCAAATAGCGTGGGCCACATAGCCGGCGGCGGTTGCAAAGGCTCGTCCGGCCTGGTCCATACGCGCCGTCGCAGGATCCACACCTTCGGTAATGATTCCCCCGTCCCATTGACTGGTGAGCAACGTCTTCAGTGCGCGATCGTGACCAGCCTTCAGCAACAAATGATCTGCGATGCTCCATGAAGTCGTGAATGGCAACCGGTAGCTGCCGGGAAATCCGAATGGTTCGTCGCTATAGGAGTATTTGTATCCGCTGGAGTGCAGCCACTGGTAGGTGCGAACGAAAACGGGATCGTCCTGGGCGATAAATCCAAGCGTGGGCAGTTTCATCAATGAGCCCGGGGGAATCTCGGTGAAGACGGCTTTTTTGCCGTCAGTGGCTGACGCAAAGATCGGACCGTCGGCACCGGGCGCGCCGGCAGAAACGCAGTGAGCGATGATGGCGTCGTGAAGCTGCTGCGCCCGTCTGGTCATCCTGGCAGCTTCATCGGGCTCGTTCAACCGCTTGAATAGATCTGCCATATCGAACAGGACGCGCCACGCAAGCACATTATCCGAAGTAATGAAAGGAAGCACCTGGAACTCATCCTGCGGATCCTGCAGCGAGGAATAGAGGCCGGTGGAGGGATCGAAGCGCGCCATAAGCCGGTCGCGCAGAGTCTCAAGCGCGGCCTGGTGCGAAACCAGAAATGGGGTATCGTTGGTTTGGCTTACGTATTCTGCGAGAGCGTGAATGGGGGCCACGGCTTCATCGAGTTGGAACCCGTCCTCGAGCACGATGCCATCGATAAAGCGGCTATGCGTGCCTGCATCGGGCAACTGCGTGGTGAGCGCGTATTGCAGTGCGTCGCGAGCCATCGGCGGGTCGGTATCGAGGAGCGCAGGAAAGCTCCAAAGCATTGCATCGCGATCCCAATAGGCCGCCGAAACGTAATAACGCGGGCTGCGCGAAGTTACTCCAACCAGTTGTTCGGTGTCGATGGTCCTTCCCCAGGCGTAGAGCTCGGTGAACAGGAAATTCCGGTTCATGAGCAAATCGAGATCTGGCCTGCCCGTGGTTCTTGTGCGCGCCTTGAGCCACGCCGCGGCGCGGTCGATGATTGCGTCGGCGCCGTCGCGGTCAAGCAGTTCGCGCAGGGCGCGCACATAATGCGCAGCGCTGAATTCCTCCACGCCTGCACCCAGGACGAAGAGGGCTTCGGCCGATTCTCCAGGCGCGAGAGTCACGTCGCGGCTGGCATCAACTGCGGGAACGGGAGTATTGGGAGGCATGGTAATAAGCGCCCTTGAGCCGGGATGCAGCAGGGCCCAGGCAAAGTCAGTGTCGCTTGTGGTGAAGCTGAAGACCTCGGCAGGGTCGACCCAGGGGGCCATGGCTACCGATCGCTCACCGTGCAGTTCCACGGGCACATAGGTTACGCGCTGCAGCGAACCGAAAGCAGCCTTCAGTCCCAGCGTCACGTCCACCGGCTTGTCGCGATGATTTTTGAGGGTCATGCGGAGAAACGCCGCGCGCGACCCGGGCGGTGCGCACCAGGTCACGGTGGCTTCAAGCCCGTCCGTGGTCAAATGCGCCGTTGGAATCCAGTATTCAATCAGCTCCCATGACGGATTTTGGAATTCGAGCGGCTTTCCGGCGGCAGTGAAATAAGGCTGCAGAACGGGGGCGCCCGAATCGCCTTGCACCTGCATCAGGCCGCGACGATGCATCGACAGCACATTGAACGTGGTCAACGCCCCATCCACCGCGCGTATGTCGGGCAGAGAAATCCACTCGTTGCCAGTGGGCAGCACGTCGGTCGACGAGAGCTGCAGGGGAGTTCGCTGGACCCGATCTTGCGCCGGCATCATGGGACCTGCTACTCCCAAAAGCCAAAACGCCGGAAGAATGATCGCCAGGTTGAGCCGTGGGCTGCGGGGTTTCCCTGATTGAACGCTCTTCATGCCACGCTTCTCCTTTTGAATCGTTCGGTTACGGATGAGCCTGCCCGGTCACCCCCAACTTTGCGGAGGGTTCAAGAATAACGGGCGAAGACCCACCATTTCGATGACTCGGTGCGAATGCCAGTGCTTTCGCCTGAAGACCCCTAACCTCAGCCTGACGAATAGTTTCGGAGCGTTGGAGGGCGCTGGGAATACTCCAATTGAAAATTCCGGTTGACAGAGAATTCATTGCGGTGGTAATTGTACACCGTTGCACAATCGATTGAGCACGTCCTTCCCGAGCAGAACAATCGATTGAGCAAACCCGCCCTGAGAGAGTAGACTGCACCGTTCCTACAGGGCTACCGAAACACCGCAACCGCTTTTCAGGAGACCCGTTATGCGAACCCTCGGCCCAGAAAGCCATCCGAGTTCCGCCCCCCTCGTAAAGAACCTCTACACCGCGCTGAAGGCCTTTTGGCCCTTGGCATTCCTGCTGCTTCTCCTCCCGGCCCTGCCTGCGCGCGCCCAATACAATGCAAGTCTGCAGGGCTCCGTTCTGGATGAGAAGGGCGCCGTAATACCAGGCGCGACCCTGACGCTCACCGATCAGGAAACCAACCACAAAATTACTGCGACCAGCGATGGAGGCGGCAATTTTGTGTTTAACGCCCTCAAGCCGAGCCAGTATAAAGTCGAGGCCTCATGCAAGGGCTTCAAGACCAACGTCATTGACAATGTGCAGGTGATAGCAGAGCAGGCGAACGCGCTGAATGTGGTGCTTGAAGTCGGTGGCGCAACTGAAACGGTCACGGTAAATGCATCTGACCACCCGCTCATCGATACCGAGACCGGCAATGTGACGGCTACCATTACGCAGAACGATTTGGCCAAGATGCCTGACTTTGGCCGCGACCCACTGCAGATGATTCAACTTGCGCCGGGCGTTACGGCAGACCAATCGCAGAATGCGGGCGGCGGCACCTTCAGTTTGCCGGGCAACCAGGGCGATGGCAGCGCGGGCGCCACCAGCGGCCCATACATGACGGAAAACAAGCCACAGGCATTTGCCAATGGGCAGCGCAACGACACCAACGGCATTTCGCTTGATGGGGTGCAGGTGACGAGCGTGACCTGGGGCTCGGCAGCGGTGATCACGCCGAATCCCGACACCATTAAAGAGATCAAGGTCGACGTGAACGGCTACGACGCGGAATTTGGCCGATTCAGCGGCGCGCAGATCCAGATGATTTCAGAGAACGGCACCAACAACTTTCATGGGACGGCGCTCTTCAAGTTTGACCGGCCCGGCATGAACGCGTATCAGCGCTGGGCTCCGCATAACGCCACAGTGCGCGACGACGCCCGCTACAACGAATACGGCGGAACAGTCGGGGGACCGGTTTGGAAGAACCACCTCTTCGAGTTCTTCGGCTACGACACAATCCGCAACACGGGATCGGTGTCAGGGAGCGGTTGGTACGACACGTCCAGCTTCGATGGCGAATCGCAATCGACCAGCATTGCCAACAAGTTTCTCACCATCAAGGGAGCCGGCGCAGTTTACACCAAGATTCTTGAAGATCCTGCGGACAATAATGATTGCGCCAGTATCGGCCTGGTTCAGGGAACCAACTGCAACTACATTTCGGGGCAGGGACTGGACATCGGCAGACCGCTGACGATCGGGCTCGACAAGCCGGATCCATCTTACGCCGCGCCAAACAACGGCGTGTTTACCCCGGGACTTGGCGGTGACGGCACCGGCGATCCCGCGAATCTCGATGGCATCGCCGACATCATGTTTGTTCAAACGACAGGCCCCAACAACAACATCAACTCGCAGTACAGTTCGCGCACTGACTGGCAAGCCACGAGCAAAGATCTGATTGCTGCCACATTCTTCTACGTACCGGTACACAACACCGGCTACAACGGACCGAATCGCGCGTCGAACATCTTCTACCACAACGCGACCAACTACTCCACCGGGCTGATATACAACCATGTGTTTTCAGGCACACTGCTGAATGAGGCTCGTGCCGACATGGCAGGGTGGAAATGGAATGAGCTTGGCGATAACCCGCAGTCACCGCTGGGCCTGCCCGACGATCAGATCCAGCAGAACAACTACGGCGGCAACTCGTTCGCGAGCATTCAACCTGCCAGTTTTGGGCCGGCCATCGGCAGCGTCTTTGACCAGTGGACACTGAGTTTCAGAGACGTGCTGACCAAGGTTCATGGCAGCCACAATATGAAGTTAGGCGGCGAATACACGCGGCTTGCTTATCTTGACGAGCCCACCTGGGACAGCGAGCCCACTTACTTCTTCAACAACATGTGGGACTTCATGAACGACGCGCCGAGCGGCGAAAACGTAACGGCGGATCCGCTTACGGGTCAGCCCTCCACCTTCCGCAAAGACGACCGTCAGAATGTTGCGGCGGTATTTTTCCAGGATGATTGGAAGGTGCGTCCCAACCTGACGCTGAACCTCGGCCTTCGCTGGGATTATTTCGAAGGCATGACCGAGAAGAAGGGCCATGAGCCGAACGTCAGGCTGGGGCAGGGCGCCTATACGCTGGCAGACCTCGCCATCCAGTTAGGCGGCAAGCAGGTTGAAGCTCCAAAAACCAACTTCGGACCCCAGATCGGTGTTGCCTGGAGCCCGTCGCGCTTCGCGAACAAATTGGTGGTCCGGGGCGGCTTTGGAATCAGCTATAACGGACTCGAGGAAGCCATCACCACCAACACCCGCAATAACCCGCCCTACCTGGCCAACGGAGTGAATCTGACCGGCTCTCAGATTTTGTATGGAACGGCCAGCAATCTCTATCAGGCCGGCGCGCTGCCTGCCAACCCGAACCTGGTTACGCAGTTTAACTCAGCCAATCTGCCAACAAACGGTTCGCCTACAAGCGTGACCGGGCTCAGCCTGAGCCTGCCTACGTCAACCGTTTTTCACTATTCGGTTGAGGGTCAATACGACCTTGGACACGAATGGGTGGCAACGGTTGGGTACTCCGGCGCAGTTGGCCAGAATCTGCCGCTGCAAACCAATCTGAACAACTACTACGCACAGCAGATCCTGGCCGGACAAATGTCGTTCAACCCGATGGTGAACGGAATCGATTGGTACTATGACGGCGGCGCATCGAAGTACACCGCAGTGTTGTTCGAAGCGCGGCATCAGTTCTCGCACACCTTCGAAGCGGATGCGCAATACCGGATCGCAAAGTCGACCGATAATGGATCAGGTCCCTACACGAATTCCGATTACGAATTCGCACCGGGCGTCTATGACTACGGTCCGTCGGACTTTGATGTGCACCAGATGCTCAAGCTTTTTGCCAACTGGTCGCCGGTCATCTTCCACGGTCCGAATAACTGGATGGAGAAGATTGTGGGTGGATGGAATATCAGCCCCATCTTCAACTTCCATACCGGTTTCCCGTATACCGCGGCCTACGGGGATGGCATCGCCTGCAATACCTTCTACAACGGCAGCGGCGGCAACGGCGGCAACTGCAATCTGCTGCCCGCTTCATATAAGGGCGGAGCGAAGAGCAGCCAAAGCACCGATACGTTCAAGCTCCTCGGACCAACTTCGAACGGTAACTTCCCCGGAGGCGGGTCAGCCTATTTCACTCAGCCCGTTGCCCCGCAGGACAATACCGCCTGGAACACCGATACGGCGCCGACACCGACCGCTTTGCCTCAAACTCCGGGAATCGGACGGAACGCTTTCTACGGTCCTCGCTATTCGGATGTCGATATGGCAATGACCAAGGCCTTTGGTCTGCCGGACAACAAGATCCTGGGCGAAGATGGCAGGTTCGAAGTTCGCGTCAACGCCTTCAACCTGTTCAACAAACTGAACCTCGCCAACATCGATACCACCGTTACCGACTCCAATTTCGGAACGGCCAACTCAGTTCTCGGCTCGCGCACCATCGAGGCGGAACTTCACTTCAAGTTCTAACCAGTTCGCAACTCCTGCACTGCCCGGGCCTTTATGGTCCGGGCAGTTTTTTGTGTACGCACATGGCGAATGCGCAGTCGGCGGACGTATTCGATCCCTGTCTTCGATCTAGAATTATCATTAGAACCGGAACGCCATTCGCTGCACTGAATGGCGCCGCATCTAAAAGGAAGTTTCTCTTGTTGAACGCCGCGCGAAAACTGCGCATTACTGCCGCACTTGGGTGTGCTGCGCTATGGCTGCCATGCACGCCGGCTTCTTCCCAATCGACCACGGGGTCCTCTCACAGCGCATCGTCGCCTGCCTCATTCCAGGCGGCCGCTAACAAGGCTACAGCCGCGCGCGATGCCGGACGTCTGGACGAAGCCGTTCCTCTCTTTCACAAAGCGCTGGCCCTCAATCCCCGTTGGGCTGAGGGGTGGTGGTCGCTGGGCACCATCGATTACGACAACGACCAGTACCAGGCAGCCGCCGTCTCATTCAAGAAAGTGGTTGCGCTCAATCCGAAACACGGAACCGCACATGCCATGCTGGGTCTATGCGAGTTTGAGCTCGGGCAGGATGCAGAAGCGCTGCGGAACATCGAGGCAAGCAAGAGCCTGGGAGTAGAGACGGACCCTCAACTGCGGCAGGTCGTTCTTTATCACGAAGGAATCCTGCTACAGCGCAGCAGCCGATTTCAAGCCGCGAGCAAGGCACTGTCATCTCTCTGCCTGAGCGGAGTGAGAAGCGAGGATCTTGCGGAGATCTTCGGAATGACGATGCTGCATATGAGCGACAAAACTCTGCCGGTTACGGGTAGCCCGTCCGGCGAGGTTGTGAATCACATTGGGCGCGGGGCGTGCCTCTCCGCTGCAAAGGAATACGAAGCAGCGCGGCGCGAATATGAGTTCGTATTGCAACAGTACCCGCACTTCCCTCTCGTGCACTTTGCATACGGCAAATTCCTGCTGGAGGCGCGTGACCGTGCCGGCGCGATTGAGGCCTTCAAACAAGAGATATCGGAGGCGCCGGACAACGTGCTTGCGCAGCTCGAGATTGCGGCAACTGAGTACAAAGTGGATTCCGCTACAGGAGCGGAATACGCCGAGCAGGCCGTAAAGATTGAGCCCGGCTCGCCCCTGCCGCACTATTTGTTGGGATTGCTACTGCTTGATACGGGCGACTACCAGGGATCGATCACGCACCTTGAGATTGCGAAGAAGGCATTCCCCCAGGAGTCTAAGATTTATTGGTCGCTTGGGGTCGCTTATGCACATGCCGGCCGACAAAAGGATGCAGCCGAGGCGCGAGCAGCGTTTGCCCGCCTGAACCAGGCGAATAACGGAGCATCCCCTGGCACGGCCGCAGACGAGACCCCTGATTCAGTTCCCCAAATTGACGTGATGGATTCAGCTGGCGCAGCAGAAACGCACTAAGACGAAGCGTTTTTACTCTTTCAGCCGCGCTTTGAGCACAGCCTTGCTGACGGGCATCTCGTGAAGCAGAAGTTCAGTCGCCTGCACCTCGGGATTGCTGTGAAACCAGCGTTGCGTAACGTTATCGTGAAGCAGATTGAGAATTGCAAGCAGCGACATACCCTGGTGGTGCGCCATCCACTCGCGCACCAGGACGGGTCTTCCGGATGCAGTGGAGTAGTCCGCAGCCTCATAGAAACCGAAGGCGCCAACCCATCCTATGGAAGCCATGTGGCGCAGGTTGCCAAGAGCAGCCACGGGATCGATAGCGAGTGCGAGGAACGAAGAGTACGGCGACACGACGGGGCCGGCGGTGGCTTCAATCCAAAGCGATACCTGCGGTATGCCGTAGGCCTGGTAGTGGTAATGGCCGAGATGATCTTTGCGCGCCGCGCCCGATTCGGAAATGCCCCAGGGGATGCTGAGCGAGCGAGCGAATTCACGCTGCACGTTGACGCATGCCGCGAGGGTGCTGGAGATCATGGTTTCAGGGTAGCTGCGCATCCATAGCGCAGGCATCAGGTATTCAAACATTGTCCCCGACCAGGAGAGCAGGAGGAAGTGACCGAAGGCGCGCACGTGTTCACGGCCCAGCTTGAACCAACTCTGCTGATGAATTTCGTCGCGGGCAATTGCGAGGAATGTGGCAATGCGCGCTTCAGAGGCAATCATGTCGTAACAGGCTTCGTGGAGCGTCTGTGCGCGCACGTCGTAACCGATGGAGAGAATCTGACGGCCTGGGTCGGCGAGGAATGCGAACTCCGTTTCATTAACGAGACGCTCAGCCTGTTGAGCGATGCTTCGAAGTCCGTCAGCGATGGAACGCAGATTCTGCGCGGCAATCGGCAGGGTTGCGCGAAGCCGCTCGCCTAGCGCAAGCAGCGATGGGTCATTGGCCAATGCCGGCCACGCGCGGTTAATGCGTTCTGCCAATTCTTGAGAGAATGCGATCGACTCCTCGATTGAAAGCGTGTACTCGATCCGGTCGATTGCGAGGTCGGGCAGTTTACTTAGGGGCGCGTATTCAGGCAGCAGCCACGGCATACAGTCTTCGAGCAGAGCGAGGATCGCGCTGATACGGCGCTGAGTCTCTACGCACCACCAGCCGTCTTTGTGCTTGGCTGCAGGAGAAGGTGAATCTGCAGCGAACGCGGCCTGGGCGTCAGCCAGCCAAGCGAGCCACTCTCTTATCGGCGAGTTTGCGCCGGGCAGGGCTAAATGAGACAACGGCGCTGAAAGCTTGCAATTAATACGCATGATTTGCCAATGCACACGAAGTGAGGAAAAGAGCTGACGGGAAAGTAATGGGCGACGAAGCAGATCGAGAGCCCCGGAACGAAGTGTATAGAGCGATGCGACGAAGTTGCCGCTGTCGACTGAAGAAACGAAAGGCGCATCGCTGAGGGGCTCAAGCGTATGTGTGCCGTACCAGTTGTACAAATGGCCGCGATATTTTTTGAGCTGCGAAATTGTCGCGAGGCTGCGAATGGTAAGAGCGACAAACTCAGGCACAGTCAGGAATCCGAACTCGCAAGCAGCCTGGCGTGCATTGAGCAGAAGGCCGAGGTTGGTGGGCGAAACTCGGGCGGCTTCAAACAGGCCGGCTTCCTCGACGTTGTCGGGAATGAGGTAATTGTGACGTTCCCCGCCAAACTCGTGAAAGTAGCGCCAGATGCGCAATGCATGACCCATCAGAAACGCTTCGTCGCCGGAATTGAGGAGCTTATGTTGTTCGCTCAGCGGCGCATTGAGCCATGCCGCGACGATTGGGGCGATAGCCCATAGCAGAAGGATTGGCGAAGCAACCACGAGCGCGTGGTGATGGCGCGGGTTGACGGCGTAAACAATTCCCGCCACTGCAAGGGCGACCAGCGGGGTAAGTGCAAAATAACGGTCTATGAGAGTTTGGTGTGCGTTATTCAGCTCAGCCTGGGCTGCGGTTTCCCATTCCAGCAAACGCTCGCCTGTGATGAAGCCCCTGACCAGCGCGCGGATAATGGCGTCAAGGCAAAGAAGTGCCTGATAAGGCAGAAAGATCAAATTCAACAGCGCCATGAAGGCTGCTTTCCAGAAACCCGAAAGCACCTCACCGGCACTGCCTTTCCGGCCGCTGAAGACAGCGCGGCCAAGTCCAAATCCACATTGAACCACGGCGGGAAAGACCAGCAGGACTAGCGGGATGATGGTCCAGTAGAGCGGCCCTCCGGGAAGGCCCAGCCATCCAGCCACGAACAAGACGAAGGTAAATGGTTCGATCAGCGAGCGGCGTAGATTATCAAAGATCTTCCAGCGGGAGACCTCGGAAATTGGATTCATCTCGCGACGCCCGGACTCGTCGGGTACTTTGGAGAACATCCATTGCGCAATCTGCCAGTCGCCGCGGACCCAGCGGTGTTTGCGACGGCTGTAAGCATTCAAGTGCGAGGGATAGTCGTCGATAAGCTCCACATCCGTGGCGAGTCCGGCGCGAGCGTAGGCGCCCTCGATGAGATCGTGACTCAGCAGCGAGTTGCGCGGGAAGCGACGGTTGAGAACCGCGTGAAGCGTTGCCACTTCGTAAATCCCTTTGCCGGTAAAGATTCCTTCGTGGTAGAGGTCCTGGTAGGCATCGGAGATTGCGCGGGTGTAGATGTCGAATCCACTTTGCCCGGAGTAGATAGCAGCAAGGCGGGAGCGTGAGGCGGAGCGAACGCTTACGCCGATACGCGGTTGCAGGATTCCGTATCCATCCGTAATGATACGCAACCTGGGGTGAATAACGGCCTGATGGAGCGGATGCGCAATGGCGCCGATGAGGCGGGCCGCAGCGCCGCGGGGCAATTGCGTGTCAGAGTCGAGGGTCAGCACATAACGAATCTGGCTCAGGGGTTCAAGTCGGCCCGCTTTGATGGGGAAGGCATCGAATTCACCGGCCAGCAGCTTATTCAGGTCAAGCAGTTTGCCGCGCTTGCGCTCCCATCCCATCCAGACGCCTTGTCGCACGTTAAAGATGCGATGACGATGAAGAAGCATAAAGCTGCCGCCGCCCGAGGAATCGTACTTTACGTTGAGCTCGTCGATAAGCCGAATTGCAAGTTCGACGAGCGGGTGCGAGTCGTTGGTGTGTGGCTGGCTGACTGAGTCGGCCAGGTCGGTGAGCAGCGCAAAATGCAGATGAGCATCCCGATTTGCGAGGAAACGGACTTCAAGATCGTTCACCAGGGCGCGCACTTGTTTTTCGTTCACTAGCAAAGTGGGAACCGCGACCAAGGTGGTGCATTCGGCGGGAACGCCTTTGCTGAAATCGAGCTTGGGCAGCGGATCAGGATCAAAGATCGAAGTGACCGTGCTGTTGACCAGATCGACAGCGCACTGCATGACCGGCATGAAGAGCGCAAGAGCGGCCACGAGCCAGTCGAGCAGGCTGAAACGAGGCAATGGAATAAGAATGAGGGCTGCAATAAGGACGATGGTAATGAGTTCGATGCCGGTGATATAGAAATTGTCGGCCTGGCCGCGAATATAGGTCCGCACTCGCTCGACGAGCGGAGGGAGAAATCCGGTGCGTGCTGCAAGCTGCGGGAAACCCTTGTCGATCAGGTAATATCCCACGTGTTCATGACGCTGTTGAATCCGCCGGTCGCCTGACGGCTTAGTCTGTGCTTCACGGGCAAGATCGAGCGCTGCCTGGGCAACCTGGTATTCAGTGCAATCGGAATGGCGGGCGATGAATGCTACGCGCTTTCGAAAGAACTCGCGGCTATCGAAATCCATCGGCGAGTAAGCCTGCGCGGGATCCTGGCGCAGCGCGGCATCGAACAGGATGAGCGGCTCCATCAAATAGGCCCAGTCAGTATGTGAGACTGTGCGCAGACTCTTGAGATGAACCGAGATCTGAGAATCGGATGCGGACGCAGGCGAACGCAGCAGAAGGCGAGCATCGTCCAGCAACAATTCAAGCAGAGTGAACTTGAGGAAAGCCGACGCATTCCACAATTCATCGAGCGTGAGAGGTTCCTGGGTCTGAAGCGCGCTGATAAAATCGCGAAAGGCCGGCGCTGAGAAGCTTCCGGCGACAGCGCGAAGATACGCAATGGCAATCGTCTGGGCGCGCGGCTCGTCTTTTTGAGCAGGGAGAAGGACACGGGGCAGGCCGGCCACAACCCGAGGCCTGTCGGAAACAGCACGGACTGCGGCTCGAAGCATGCGAGCGTTCGCCCGCAGTTCGAGGAGAGCGGAGCTAGAGTCGCCTGCCGGCCTCGACGAACTCCGCATTGAACCCAATTCGCGTTGAAGGTTTTTGAGGGCACGCTCCGCGGCACGAACCCGTGCAGGAAAGGTACCTGGCGCCGCAGGACGGGGCACAACCTCCCAGGATCGGGCGGCGGCGACGCATTCGAGCAAAGCGCCGGAAAGGGATTGGCTGGCCTCGGGAATGGTATGGGTGTCGATCATTGTGGCCTCAACGGTAGCTTGCAGCTTGCATTTCAAACATGGCGGCGTATCGGCTGCCTAGCGACATGAGTTGCGCGTGGCTGCCCTCTTCCACCAGCCGGCCCTCTTCGAGCACGACAATACGATCTGCCATGCGAACGGTGGAGAATCGATGAGAGATGAGCAAAGCCATTTTGCCTTCAGTTAATTCAGCAAAGCGCTCGAAGACCTGGAATTCGCTGCGGGCATCAAGTGCCGCAGTGGGTTCGTCGAGAATGAGCAGTTGCGCGTCGCGAAGGTAAGCGCGGGCGAGAGCCAGCTTTTGCCACTCGCCGCCAGACAGATCCATTCCAGTTTCAAAGCGGCGGCCAAGCATCTGGTCGTAGCCTCCCTGCATTCGGGCGATCACATCTGCTGCGAGGCTCTTCTCGGCCGCATGCTCAATTTCCTGTATAGTGTGCGGGACTTCGATTCGCCCGACTGCGATGTTCTCCCGCGCCGTCATCTCGTACCGCATGAAGTCCTGAAAGATGACTCCAATTTCCGCGTGGAGATCGGCCAGATCGTATTCGCGCAGGTCAACGCCATCAAGCAGGATCTGGCCTTCGGTGGGATCGTAGAGGCGCGTGATCAGCTTGACAACGGTGGTTTTTCCCTGGCCGTTCTCGCCGATGAGAGCCACTCGTTCTCCGGGGCAGAGCGTGAAGTTAAAGTCGCTGAGTACGCGGCGCTCCGCGCCAGGGTAGACGAAAGAGACATTGCGAAATTCAAAACCGCGCACGATCGGGCTCGGGGCGGGAAGGCCGTTAGCTTTCGATGCGACCACCGGCTTCATCTCAAAAAACGCCAGCAGGTCAGTGAGGAACAGCGCTTGATCTGCTACGCCCGACGCAGTTGAAAATGCCTGCTGGATGTTAGCCATGGCCTGCATGATTGCAGTTGTAATCAGGGTGAGATCGCCAATGCTGTAGCGGCCCTGAATGGTGCGATAGATGCTGTAGGCATATGCGCCGTAGTATCCGAGTTGTCCAACAATAGCCAGGAGCCCGCCCCAGAAGAGGCGCCGCTTGTTGAGAGCGACATTCTCTTCATAGATCTTTTGCGAGAGTCCTGTGAATCGATCGGTGAGGTATCCACTGAGGTTGAACAGCTTGAGTTCTTTCGATGCTTCTTTGCTGCCGCCGACCTGGCGCAGGTAATCCATTTGCCTGCGCGCCGGTGTTTGCCTGAAGTTCTTGGCATAGGTAAGAAACGCGAAATGGCTCTCGCCTAGAAATGCGGGTAGAATGCCGGCTACGAGCAGCAGAAGCAGAAACGGAGAATAGCGGATGAGCACCGCGGAAAAGGCCATGGCCGTAACGGTCTGCTGAATGAGGCGGCCCATCTGCTGGATCATTGCCAGCCTGTCGGTGGCCTGTACGCGGGCGCGCTCCAGCCGATCGTAGAAGACCGGATCTTCATACACGGTGACATCGAGAGACGCGGCCTTGCGCATTACCTCGACGCTCACGTGATGTGTGTATCTATCGGCCAGCAAATTGTCAAAATAATCCACCGCGCGAGAAAGAATGCCTGCAACGACAGCGAGTGCCATCTCCGCACCAACCAGCCACCAGAAATGCTGAGGCAAAGACTGATGCAGGCGAAGTCGATTAACTCCGTCAATGATGAAGCGTCCGATAATGCCAATACCGACAGGCAGGAACGCGACGACGATGCGAATCGCGATATTCCAGAAGACGACGGAAGGACCGGACTCCCACACGAAATGGAGAACCGGGGGAATGTTTTTGAGGGCTCGAATTCGATCGGCCCATGCACCGCCGGGATTCTTCTGCGCGCCGTGTTGGCGTGGACCGGAATCGCCGGCCGTCTTGGCGTCAGTCATGGTTGAGGATGCTCCGTTCGCGGCCAGCTGCCTGGCACTGGGGTTCCGCACAGGCACAGTTAACGCGGGATTCCTTAACCAAGGCGCATGTGGACGCCCTGCTTTACGTGGCGCCTCGTTTCAGCATTCCTCTAGTCGGATGCGGACTTCGAGCGGATCGTTGTTTGCTCCACCGGCCGACGAGCTTGCCGCAATCCATCAGAATGGGGAACCACTCTGCTGTGGGTTGGCGAACCAGTTGCCAGACCGCCATTGCGGGTACTGGAAGAGGCACCTGCGCCGCCTAGGGCGCATAAGGCTTAAAGCCCGCAATCTCCATCCCACGCTGGGCTTCAGGGTTCTTCATAAATGTCTCCCACACAAAACCTGTACGCGCATTCTCAGCCATGAGCATAATAATGCCGACGTCAATGCCAATCACATCAGTGTCGTACCAGCCGGTCATTGGATTGAACGCATCTACAAAACCGTATCGGGACCAGGCGTTGGGATAGTGATCGCGGATGGTTCGAAGAACGCGCATGGTTGCCTCGGGAAGAAACGGCAATGAGCCGCCGGCCGCGCAGGGAACGATGGTTCCATCAATCGGCCCCATCGCCGGCGGCCCGCCCCACACTATGTAACCTCGTTCAGAGTCTGACGCTGTAATGCCCCACAACGCGTTGCTGTAATCGGAGAACTGCGTGTTCAGTTCAACGCAAAAGCGACGATGCACATCGGTGGCGATGACCGAATTCTGAAAGTAATCCGCATAGCGATCCCGCTTGCCGCGAAAGTCGAACCATGCCTGGGAATACTGATGCACAAAAAGAGGCGCGAATGAACCAATATAGCGCAGCCCGTCATATTCAAAGATAGTCCGCTTCCACGCGAACCATGCGCCGCTGTTGAGCGGGTGAGACGACGACCCGAGCCCCAGCAGGTACATCATCATCAATTCGCTGTAGAGGTCCCACCGGGAAGGAATAAAGCCGAGCTCCGGAGTCCAACCATGCGAGAGCAAAGTGGTATCTTCGGCGAGCCAGGTCCAGTCGACGCGATCGAAGATAGCGTGGGCAAGCTGCGAAATAGTGTCGTCGTGAAAATGCTGGCGGCAAGTCAGGATGCCGCAAAGCAGCAGAGCAGTGTCGACAGACGAAACCTCAGAATCCCACATTCTCTCGCCGGTATCGATGTTGGCAAAGTGATAGAAGAATCCGCGATGGGTGGGCAGCTTGTGCCAGAGAAACGACAGGCACTGAATGACCCGCAATCGCGCCTCGGTATAGCTGACGAAGCCGCGTTTTTCTCCAATACAGATGGCGGTCAGACCGAATCCTGTAGACGCGATGCTTGCGGCGGTAGTGGTGTCGGCGACGCGGACATTGCAGCGATCTTTAATCAATCCAGTGGGCGGATTTGCCTGCTCCCAGAAAAAGAGAAAAGAGCTATGCTCGATCTCGTCGAGGAGTTGGTCATCCTGCGGCGAAAGCGAAGTGGGCGCGGGAGGAGCCGCGGGACGCTCGTGCGGATGTGCCGCTTTTGGGTGCGGTGCAGATTGAGAAAGGACGGACAAAACCTGAGTACCGGAAAACGGGAGACCAACGGACAGGCCCGCCATTTGACGGAGCAACCTTCGGCGGGAGCTTGGAATTCTTTCCGGGAGATCGAATCTGTCTGATTTGTCAGGGTCCATGCTTTCCACTCAATCGCCGCAAGGGTTCTTGAATACAACGGCGGCTTCTGTTGAATGCGGCCTTGATGGCCAATGGGTTAGATGCAGAAAATCGAGACGCGACAAGTGCAACACGGACAGCAAATTGAGTCAAAGCTGCGTCAAATCTTTATGGGTGCAGGTGGTTTTGACGTGAAGAGGAAAAAGTTGTTGCTATCGGTGATGGCCGGAACCGCTGTTGCTGCAACGGCTACCATAGTCGTGCTTGGGCTGCACCACTGGAGACCCGGTTCATTGACCATTCAGGGCGCAGTGATCCGCAGCGACAACGATCCCCGAGAGCAACTGCCAATTTCAGGCGCGGTAGTGTCTGCGGAGGATGGAGTGACAAGCGCAAGCGCTGAGTCCGATGCCTCCGGATACTTCAAGGTCAAGCTTCCGGGAGTGGCATGGCCGGGGAAAATCGTGAATCTCAGCTTCCGTCACGCGGACTACCTTCCTCTCGATCTTCAACTTCACACCAGTCTCCGGCTCGGCGGAAGAGAGCTCCAGATCGCGTACATGACGCCGGTTGCTCCGCAGTCCGCCGTGACTTCTGCAGGCCAGCCCAAGCAGTCGGTCGTCTCCAATATCCGAATTAGATACACGGTAAATTCGCATACGGAGGACAACATCGGCAGCGCGGCTAGAACTTTTCAAGTTGTCAATGAGGGAGACCTGGCATGCAATGGGCAGAAGCCGTGCTCGCCGGATGGAAAATGGAAGGCGTCAACAGGCTCCCTGTCTCTGGACGCCGGACCTGGCAATGAGTTTCGCAATGTGCGAGCTTCATGCTTTGCAGGGCCGTGTCCATTCACACGAATCGATCCGCGGGGCTTTGTAAATGGCGGCCGGAAAATCACGGTTTCCGCTCTGGATTGGTCGGATACAGCAACGTTCCTGGTGGAGGCTGAAGTGTATCGCGTTGCAATCAGTTCCAACGTGCGCACGCTGTACCCGGTTATCTTTGGTCCCGGGCTCAACTTTACGGTTCCTCCCACTGAGGAAGGTGTCACCATCGAGGCCGAAATCGACGGGACTCCAATGGTGTTTCCATTGGGACCGGAGCTTTACCTGAGTTGGGCCACCTGTACATCCAGACCCAATTCAAAACAAGACAACTCGACAGTCTACTTATGTGAACTCAAGCCGGGATACCACTTCTAGAATTTTGATGGCGGTATTCGAGACCAGCCACGAAGCGGTAAATCAAAGGTCATGGGGGCTACGCTTCCGGTTCTTCGACGGTCAAAATCCTATCGGCTGCAACCTTGTGCAGTACCTGGCGCGTGCGGCTCGGCCAAATGATCTCGAGCTCATTGATGAGCTGGTTTTTGCCCAGTCCGAAGTGAACCCGGCAATCGCTTGCCGAGGCGTAGCCGACTGCGGTGGTGACTTCATTCCATTGCGACTGGCCGTCTTCGGTTGTAATGCGCACTTTCGCGCCAAGCCCCATCCGGTTGCTGCGCGTGCCTACAAGCTTCAACAAGATCCAGTGATGGCCGGTTGGCGAGACGTTGCGGAAGAGCTTCACCTGCCCATTGAGCGAAGTCACAACGGCGTCGATGCGCCCGTCGTTGTCGATATCGCCGAACGCCACGCCGCGGTGTGCTCCGGGGATCAGAAAATCGGGCCCCGCCTGGTCGCCAACCTCTTCAAATTTTTCGTTGCGAAGATTGCGGAAGAGCGAGTTGCGCTCAGGATAGGCCTGGCTGGGAATCGCCTGTTGAATGTTGTCCATTACGTTCGCACGCGCAACAAATAAGTCCTTCCAGCCGTCGTTATCAAAGTCATAGATGCCGTTGCCCCAGCCCGTCATGTGACTGGTGAGCCGGCCGAGGCCGCTGGACACCGTCGCATCCACAAACAATCCGCCGCCCTGGTTCACGTAAAGTGGAAAGGCTTCGTGCTCGACTGCGGTGTGCCAGATGTCTGGAAGTCCGTCGTTATTCACATCGCGGAAGTCTGCACCCATGCCTGAAAGCGCATCGCCATCAGGCGAGAATGCCACGCCCGCCGCCACTGCCACTTCTTCAAATCTCTTTCCGCCAACATTGTGAAACAGGAAATTCGATGTTGTGTCGTTGGCCACAAACGCATCGATATATCCGTCGCCATCGTAGTCGGCAAAGCTCACGCTCATGCCTTTACCCAAGGCTGCGGCGATGCCCGTCTCGCGCGAGACATCGGTAAAAGTCCCGTCGCCGTTGTTACGGTACAAAGTGTTGTAAAGCGGCGCATACTGGTTGGGATGGCAGTAAGCGCGCAGGCCCTCCTTGAGCGCGCAATATGGATCCTTGTTCACTTCCCACTGGCAATAATTCACAACAAACAAATCGAGCAGTCCGTCGTTGTTGTAATCAAACCACCCCGCTCCGACAGACCACATCTTTCGCCCGTTGTGATGGGCGCCGGCCACGCCTGCCTTCGTCGTCACGTCAGTGAATGTTCCATCGCCGTTGTTGTGGAAGAGCTGGTTGCCAGTGACATTGGCGACAAACAAATCGGGCCTGCCGTCGTTGTCGTAGTCGCCCACGGCAACGCCCATGCCATAACCCGCGCCGGCCACTCCGGCTTTTTCAGTTACATCGGTAAACGTGCCATCACGATTGTTGCGGAAGAGCCGGTTCCAATAGTCCGGCGACGTTTTCTGCAGCGAAGGAATCTGGGCGCCGTTGACGAGATAGACATCGAGAAAGCCGTCGCCGTCGTAGTCGAATAACGCCACCCCGGCCACCATTGTTTCAATCTGATTCTTGTTGGGTGTGGCGGAATTGAGCGTGGTGAAGTGCAGCCCCGATTTGGCGGCAATCTCTTCAAACCGGATCTGGGACGGGCCCAGTTCCTGGGCTGCGGCAGGTGTCGCTCCGGCAACGGCCCACAGCCTGCGCGCTGCCAGTGAGGCGGCTGTCGTGCCGAAAAGCGATGAGAGCACTGTACGGCGGCTCAGGCGTCCTGCTTGAACTTCGTGCGGCATCGAAGGTCTCTTATTCGAACTCTACTCCGGCGCAATCACAAAGTCTGCATGTTCGGTAGCCAGAGAGCTGCCGCCGACCCACACCGTGTAATGGGTTGGTTCAATCACTGCGTTTCCCGAGTTGGTGTAGAACGAAAGCTCGGGGAAGCCCAGATCGAACATAACCTGCTTCGATTCGCCGGGCCTCAACGTCACGCGCGTGAAGCCCTGCAGGCTGCGCACTGGCTGCTCCAGGCTCGCTCCCAGGTTGCGCACGTAGCATTGCACAACCTCAGTGGCCGTACGATTGCCGGTGTTCTTCACTGTGGCAGTTGCCGTAATCAGCTTGCTGCCGCTGTTGCTTTTGGCTTCGCTCAGAGGCACTGACGCACGCGAAACAGCCACGCCGGAATAATCGAATGTCGTGTAGCTCAGGCCGTAGCCGAAGGGGAACAAGGCATCGTTGGGGACGTCGATATAGCGCGAGATGAATCGCGAATCGCCGCCCGGCGGCTTACTGAGATCGGCGTCGTAGGTCGGCCGGCCGGTTGGGAATTGATTGTAATAGAGGGGCTCCTGGCCAACGGCGCGAGGAAAGCTCATGGGCAGCTTGCCGCTGGGGGACGCATCGCCATAAAGCACATCGGCGATGGCCGATCCGGCTTCAGTTCCCGGGAACCACCCTTCAATGATTGCCGGCACATTCTGCGCCGCCCAGTTCAGGATCAATGGCCGGCCTGAGAACACCAGCAACACAATCGGCTTGCCGGTTGCGGCAACCTGCTGCAGCAATTTCTGCTGGTTGCCGGGCAGATCGAGATGCGCCCGCGAACCAGCCTCTCCGCTCATTTCGCTCGATTCGCCCAGCGCCATGATGACAACATCAGATTGATTGGCTGCATTGAGCGCCTCACCAAATCCGCTTTCCGAGGTTCCAGCTATCTCAGTGCCTTTTGCATAAATCACCGAACCGCCGTTGCGCCTGGCGCGGTCATCAAGCGCATCCTTCACCGTGATTACATCGGGATTGCGGTACGGATCTCCCCATTGATTGATCATTTCATCGGCGTTGTCAGCGAGCGGGCCGATGAGAGCAATCCTGGTTGGCCGATCGGACAACGGAAGAATGGACGGCCCCTTGAATGGCTTGTTTTGAAGCAGCACCAGCGATTCCTCGGCTGCCTGTCGCACAATCGATCTGTGTTCAGGCACGGCGCGGATTACTTCAGTTCCTTGCGCGTACGGATGATCGAAGAGTCCGAGCGCGAACTTGACCCGCAGCACGCGGCGAACGGCCTCGTCGATGGCCGACATCGGGATCTGGCCAAACTTGACCATCGCTGGGAATTCGGCATCGTACAGGTGCGACATCATGTCCACGTCCACACCAGCCATAAAGGCCTTGCGCGCAGCAGTTGCCCCGTCGAGCGCAATGCCGTGATTGATGAGTTCGCGAATCGCGGTGTAGTCGCTGACCACAAAGCCGTCGAATCCCCACTGGTCGCGGAGAACATCGGTGAGCAGGAAGCGATTGGAGCTTGCAGGCACGCCATTCAGCGCGTTGAATGCCGACATGATGGTGGCCGACCCGGCTTGAATCGCGGCTTTGTAGGGCGGCAGATAGTCCTGCATCAGCCGGCTTTGAGACATGTCGGTGGTGTTGTATTCCCTTCCCGCTTCAGCCGCGCCATACGCCGCAAAGTGCTTGATGCTGGCAGCCACCGCATCGGGCTTTGAAAGATCGTCGCCCTGGTAGCCGCGAATGTAGGCTCGCGCCATGGCGGCGCCAAGGTATGCATCTTCTCCCGCGCCTTCAATGGTGCGCCCCCAACGGGGATCGCGCGAGATATCTACCATTGGCGAATAGAACCAATCCACGCCGGCTGTTCTGGCTTCCTGTGCGGAAATATGGGTCACCGAATTCACAAGAGCTGGATCCCAGGTAGCGGCAAGGCCGAGCGGAACCGGGTAAATGGTGCGATAGCCGTGGATGATGTCCGCGCCAAACATCAGCGGGATATGCAGCCGGCTCTTCTCAACCGCGGCGTGTTGATAGGAGTTGGTGGTTTCGGCGCCCACCACATTCAGCATTGATCCCAGCCGTCCCTGGATGATGAGCTGCATCGCGTCAGGACTGTCGGGGGCAGTCGGGTTTTTCCCGGGGGCCGGAGGCGCGTCTCTTGCCGCGGCTTCGTTTGCGCCGCGCACTCCGTCGCCGCTGTACTGAACCAGTTGCCCCAGTTTTTCAGCGAGAGTCATCTGCTTCAGTAAATCGTCCACACGACGCTCGATAGCGGGGTCGGCGAGTTGAGCATTCGAGGGCGACGGCGCTTTCTGCGCCAGGGTTGCCGTCGCAAATGGCATATCGTTTTGCGCGCGGGCGCAAGCCGGCAGCAACACCAGCGCGACGCCGGCAGCAATCAGAATTCCTGCTGCCGTATTGATCCCAAGCCTCGAATGTTCAAACCGATGGAACATACTTTCTCCACTTTCTGAGTTGCCGGATTTCCCGAGTGCGGCGAGAGGATGCGCCGACTATTCTTCCGAAGAGAATTCTGCAGAAAACCCTTTGCGCAATCGTTTGCGCCATGGATAAGGATGCACTCGCAATTTAGCTCTGTCAAGCATCTTATTGCTGACTTTGCAGGGAATAAACAGGCCCTTCAGGGTGGTCGCACCAATGGCTGAGAGCGCTATTAAAGGAGCAGACCCGGGGGACGGTTCGGCCCGGGTTTCAGAGGCTTTCGACGCCGCGTCCGGAGCCAAATCTATCGGTGGCCGGGGATTTCGACAATCGCCAGTCCGTTGACCGGCAGCGTGAGGTCGAGTCGATCGCCGGCCAGCGCTTTGTGCTCCGGCGGCGGGAGCGCCGACGCCTTATTCAACTCGGCAACCTGCGCCGGCGTGGGATAGCGGGGACTTCCCATCTTGCGATAGGCAATGAGAGGGCTGCCATGCGATTCATCCAGGCGCTCGATGGAGGCCTTTGATCCGGCCGCAATTCCTTTGAACAACAACCGCAACGTGACGGGCTTGCCCTCGGCAACCTTATCCATGTCCACCAGGTTCCACGCGGCCACAACCAGGGCACCGTCGGCCCGGCGCGTTACCAGCAGACGGTCGGATGAGTTGGCAAGGCGCACATCGCCCAGCTGGTGCAACAGCGAGAACGCGTAGAAGCTCGGCTTCTTGATGTTGCCTTCGGCGATAAGGCCAAACATTCCGACGAAGGGTTCCGTGGCGACGCCGCCTTCTTCAAAAACATCGTCGAATGTCCACCACGACATCATCTTCACATAGCCGTCGCACTGGCTTACGTCGTGGGCGAGCGCGGGGCCGACATACCAGTTGTCTCGCGCGTTCAGTTCACCGTAGGAGGGCACGTTCCACTCTGTCCAGAAGAGCGGGAGTGAGGGCTGTGCGGAAGCCTGAATCTGGCCGTGAACCATCTGGATTGCGCGGCACACACGGTCGCGCATGGGAACGTCTTCATCGGCGCCGAACATGTCTTTCACAGTGTCGTCGGCGTAACCATGGGTGGAAACAAAGTCGATGGGCACGTGGTTGGAGCTGACGTAATTCAGGAAATCGGGAATCCAATGGGCGGCCGCAGTCGCTGGCCCGCCCACTCGCAACCGCTGGCTCACCTGTTTGAGCGCGCGAGCGGTGTGATCGTAAAGCTCAAAGTAAGCGGCCTGCTTTGGTTCGCCGGCCCAGAAATCGATGTTGGGCTCGTTCCAAACCTCGAAGTACCATTGAGCAACTTCATCGATTCCGTAGCGGTCGATAAGGTGCTGTGCAAAGGCGCGGATCAGCGCGTCCCACTTTGCATAGTCCTTGGGCGGCGCCACATTCGGCTTGTACCAGAAGCCCTGGATGGAGTTCTTCGAGGCCAGGGCATAGGGCATAAAGCTGATCTCAACCATGGGGCGCACGGCGCGCGCCAGCAGTCCGTCGTAGATTTGGTCGACATAAGTGAAGTTGTATTCTGCATTCCCGTGATCGTCTTCTTTGTACACGCCAACATCGTCGAGGAAGATAGCATGGAAGCGCACATAGCGCATGCCCACCTGCTCGTGAACAGCCTTAAGGTCGTCGCGATAACCCTCGCGCATGGCGAGCGATGCATGCCCGGAGCCAAACATCTGCTCCCAGAAGTGCGGAAAAGCATGGGAGGGAGCATTTGCATCAATGGTTAAAGGGACGGCAGCCGTTTGTGCGAGCGAAGCTGTGCCGAAAGCGAGAGCAGCGGCGGCGAGAAACGAGAGTTTCAGATGCAGTGAACGAACCGGCATTGCTCCAGATTAGCCGATGCGCAGGTCGGATTTGAAGCGGGAGAGGAAGCCGTCCCGGTATCCCCGTTATTCTCCGGGACGGCTCGAGCGACGGCGGCCATGGCCAGTTGCACTGCTCCCTTAATCAGGTTTCCTCACATACTTGTTGGGCGCGCCGGGAGTAGGAAGATCGTCAGTAACCTGCGCTCCCTTGGCATGCACATGGGTTAACGCGGTGGTAAGAGAGATGCCGGTGCCGGAGACTTGCACACCAGCAGCGTGCGCATGAGCGAGCGGCGCGGTGAGGACGATTCTGCCAGAAAACCTCGCGACGGCGCTGACAACCGCGGTCTCAGCGTTCGCGCCCTCGTCGATCGTGATGGTCTGGCCGTCGCTGAAGCTAAACGCAGTGGCGACTCGGATAACAGTCGCGCCCGCGCTGGAAGCGAAACTCGCAGTGGTTGCGCCTGGCGAACCCACCGTCGCAATGACGGCGGTCTCAAGGTTCGCGCCCGAATCGATCATTATCGTTTGGCCTGCGTCAAAGCCTGTCACGCTGGCAACCTTGATGTTGATCCCGCCTTCCGACGCAGCGGCGGACAAGGTGGTGGCGGACTGGGTCAGAAAGTCGCCGCAGTTGCTTCCGGTATCGACGCCGTCGGGGAATCGGCCCGAGCTTCTGTTGGTTGCAGCGGCCATTCCGAAGCCTCCCGGCGCGGCGGGTGCAGGCACATAGCAGCCGGTCCTTTCCGGTCCCGATATGGCCTGATAGCCTTCAGCAGCCCATGGGTCGACGAGCCCCCCATAATTAAGGCTGTCGACAACGAGTCCCTCAGCGTCACGCAGCACCATGCTTCCCTCTCTGACAGTGATGAGCCGGCCAAAAAGATTGGCAGTCGTGGCAAGTTCGGGACCTCCGAACCACTGACTCGGTTCGGGCGTTCCCTGGTAACCCGCAGTCGTCACAGCCGCATCGCGCACAACTGCGTTGATGGCGTGCTCTTTTGTGAGAGGACTATCGAGAGTGATGCCGGTTCCAAGCCCCTGGATGGGCTCGTTACTCGAATGGGCAAACGCCGTCCCCGGCGTAAAACTGATTCCCGTTCCGCGATCGCTGAAAGGCAGGTTATCGGCGTGGTTGAATTTGAGCGGAGCAGCCAGTTCGAGTCCGGTGCCGGGATTGACGAATGTCTCGCCGCTGGCAAGCGCCTCAACAAGGGCCGGGGTAAAGTCGATACCGGTGCCGTTCGCGCCCGGCGTGCCGACAGCGGTAATGGTAACCGTTTTCCGATTCCCAGCAGCGCCTAGAATGATTTTGCCGCCCACAACAAGACCGTTCACGTCCCCTACTTTGAGGTTGGTTGAGCCGGGGCTAGCAGCAGTGGCGAGTATGATGCGGTTCGCCTGGGTTCCGACACTCTTGACGGTCACGGTCTCAATCCCATGGCCAACACTGTCGATATCCAACCTGATTTTGTCTCCCGCAGAAATGTTGGCAACCGACGTCACCTTGATGTTGGTGGCGCCGGCAGGCGCACTCGCGGCCAGGTAAGCTTGAGTTCCCTGCTTTCCCACCGCGGTGACGGTCGCCACCTCATACTTCTCCGTAGTGCGCGCGACCGAGGGATATGAGGCGCCGTAGCCTAGAGCGATTTTCTGGCCGACCACGAAGCCGGCCGCGCTTGTTACCGGCACGTTGGTTGAGCCTGCGGGAATGGTGATCACCGGGCCATCGGGCAGCGGTTGCCACAATGCCGTATGGTTGCTCGCCGCCGTCCCAATACTTGCGATCTTGCGCTTCTCCACTTTGCCGCCAGCATCGACATCGATCGAATCGCCGGCCGTCATGCCAGTCGTATTTCTGACATAGATAACTGCATCGCCTGCCTGCGTAGCCGCGGCCAGCCCGGAGTTCGAGAGCCCCAACAAGTAGAAGCCGCGCGCCTTGAGCGTTGTTCCTTCCGGGACGATCACAGACGAGACAATCGCTTGTTGAGCCGGACGCTCAGTGAGGGTCCAGTTTGAGATGTCAACGTCACGGTCGCCGGCGTTGTAGAGTTCTACAAACGAGTCGGTCGAGTTGGCGTTTGAACTTGCGATCCGGAATTCGTTGATCTTGATCGGGCTCGCGTTCCTCACTTTTTCGGCCGCTGTCTCCGACTGCATTGCGCCGATTGCCTGGTTCGTCCACGAAGCGTTGGCCACCAGGTCGCCGTTGAAAGCCGCCGGCCCCGATGTGACTTTAAAGGTCGCACTCACACTCGCACCCGGCGCCACCGGGTCAGCGAATGACTTCGCTGATTCGGCGATACCGGAAACGGACGAGCTCCATTGTTTGCCGGGCAGTGCAATACTCAGCTTGACGCCCACAGCCGGCGCACTTGTTGTGTTGGTAAACGTGACCGTCGTTTCCTGCGACGAGCCCGGCGTAAACGTTTGAAGCCCTGGCGGGGCGGCCGCTGCAGATGCCGGCGCCAGGCTCAGCCGCGCAACGTCGTAATGGGCAGCCACTACATTGGCCTGTACAAGCTGGTCTGTCGCGTCAGTGGGGAAAGTGCCTGCAGCCGTGACTGCACCCTCATAAAAAGTGCCCTGCGAGCCATTGCTGTTATCGCCGCCGTTGCCCAGCAGAATGGCGCCTTGCTTACGCATCGGATCGTAGGTCGCGTCCACGCGCGGTCCGTCGAACATCACCCTCAATGCGCCTTGCTGTGCGTCGCCGCCCATGCTGGTCCAGTGGTGCGGCTCACCCTTGGCCATCGCCGTCAGGAATCGCCAGGTTATGTTCGGTAAGCCGGTGCAAAGTTTGGAGCCGTCGGGATTGACACAACCAACCAGGTTGTTTTCCTGGTCGGTCATTACCCACGGCCCGGTGGCGTTGCCGTGAAACCAGGGAGTGGCATCGCCGTAGTAAGCGGTTTCCATGGTGCCGTTATCGTCGTCGCGGCTGTCGATCTCGGCATTGCCGTAGTCGAAGCAGCAGCCGTTGTTGAAGTGCAGGCCGTCGATGACCCAGTACTGCCCTTCCGCCTGATCGTCAACGGCGGTACCCTTCGGGTCATCGATGCGCATGCCCATGCCCGGCTCGATGAAGACGCCGTAAGCTTTGTGGCCCATGACCGTAATCGGCGCCATGCCGGCTAGCGGAACGTTGTTAAACCCGCCCATGGCTGGGCCGCTGAAACCGCCCCGCGGCGCCTGGGTTAGATCGTTGTGCTTGCCAGATTGATCGTAGATGGTTGTGATCCAGCAGTAAGTATTGGCGCAGAATCGGTCCTGCGCAGCCGCGTCGGCATAGCCACCTGCATCGGGCCCGCGCGATGAGCTGGGCTCGACTACGCCGATGTCGAGCGTCGTGCCGTCGGACTGTCGCAGAACCTGATAGAGCGGGCCGTTATAAGAGGCGTAGAGAGCGCGCGTAGTGCTGTGGGCGGCCACGCAAGGATCGCCGGCAGCGGCGTAAATGTCGCATGGGCCCTTGGGCCGGGGCGATGCAGCTTTTGTTTCCCGCGTCGCTTGTTGCGACATCGTAATCGTGACGCCGACCAGCGTGAGCGCCGCCAAAAGAATAAATGCGGAACGGAGTATCTTCTTCATGTTGAGTCGATGAGCCTCGCGAGAGCAGTATAGCGAACCAGCGCCTATTGAGAAAACGGTTTCTGGCTCACTAGACCCTGCCCCGTTCAGCAAAATGCACATAGAGCAGTACGCTCAGTTCGGATTCCTGGGAGTTATGAAGCTATAAGCTGTGTAACTGATCTCACTCCATGCCTGCTCACTTAGCGGATAGCCGGGATAAAGAGGCCGGTTCAAAGGAGTGTATTTGATTCGAATCCAAATAGCTTTTTTCCCGTGAGTGAGCTCACGCGAGATGAGGAATTCATCGTCTCGGAATCTGCGGTTCGATGTTTCAACTTGGTGTTCTGTTGCGCCCAGTTCTTCATTCGGATTCGAGTAAATCACCGAGTTCGATCCAGCCAGATACCAGATACCGGCGAACTTCCATCCCGACACTGGAGTGTCTGAGATATAGACTTCAGCACGCTGGTCCGGCTTCGAATAGTCGAGTTTGCGTCGAAGAAGTACGCCCAAATTGTCTGGGCGAATTCTCAGATGAAACTGCGAAGTACCTTTGGTGGTCCGACCCATATCCTGTTGCTCGGGATAAATCTCCTTCCCGTTCAACTTATCCACTCCCCATTCGTAACGGGAAGAGATGTTATAGGGTGGCGATGCCTGCGGTGATGAATAGTTGTGAGCGCGCTCGTCGGCTGCGTCGCCGATTTGCATTCTATCTGTTTCTATGAGTGAAGGGGATGGAAGACCATACCAATATGCCACTGTTTCGTAATGTTCATTCGATTCGTCGGTACCGCCGTGCTCAAGACGGATCACCGCGTTCTTGCCGAATGGCATCAGGTCTGCAAGCAGAAAGCGATAGGCGGATTCGATTCTGCCGTCGTCGTTGGAATCGCGCTGGATGCACGTCCCGGAGCTGGAGCAAGCCTGCGGTGGGCCGACCGGATGGCCAACGAAAGGCAATGTCATGGTCGAGCCACCCCAATAGTCGCCCCCTCCTCCCCACTCTTCTGTCCCCGTCCCCTGAGCCTGCGGGGTCAGGCTGTCATCAAAGAAGAAGCGCGGATCGCCTTCGAGAGTCGATAAATTCGCATCGTGAGAAAAGATAAACGAGGTTCCTACGAAACTTCCCGACCAATCCTCTGCATCCTCTTCGCGACGTGTGTCGAGCAGGACCAGGTCTTCGCCGAGTGCAGGGTGAGGATGGTCGCGGTAGGTCGCATGGAAATAGGCAAGTTGATTTTTGGGTTGGCTCGATGCCAGCGTACGGACTGAAAACTCGACGCCATCGATGGCCTGCCCGGCGCTGACAAGTTCAATACGTGCCGATCTGAAATACGGCATCGGGAAGTAGCAGGATAATTCGATCCGGTCATCGGTAAATCGGATGTTGACGGGGAAAGCTTTCACAAGGAATTCGCGTTCATCGCGGTTATAGAGCGTTCCGGCGCCAAAAAAGAGTGCGATAGGCGCGTCAATTGAGGGACGTGCTCTTCCATCCCACGTGGCCCGCAAATGAACATTTTCAAATGCACTCGCCTGTTCGCGCGCGATGGAGAATTTGAGCGCCCGGATGGCGGCCATCCCTTTGAGGTTTGCAACCGTAACCGACCCGCTCTTCGGAACATCCACTTTACCGCTGGTTTGATTTGTCCCTGCAGTTGGTGCAATGTCCGACCCTGATTTCGAGATCAAGTCGAGGACATCGCGATCCGGTATCACGCTTTCGTTCCAGGCATGAATCGGATGAGAAAGCGGGGTGCCTGGCACAAATTGGTCGTAAATGTAGTAGCCAGTCCCATAATGTGTCCGGGTGTACGCCATTTTGAAGCTGCGCTCAAATTCAATCGGACTCCAGATGAGGTCGGCGCCTTTTGTCTTGGCCCAGGTTTCATTGAGAGGGCTGGGGAACGGCGCTTCGGGAATAAAAGTGGCGTTGGGATGCGGATGGAGGGGGTCCTCAGTGCTGCCTTCACGGACGATGTGATCGCTGCCGTCCACAACGTAGTGCCAGGGGCTTCCATGCCAGTGGTTATAGCGGCTGAACATCAACACTCCAGCGCCTTCTACATCGAGTACGACGTTGAAGTCGTCGGCTAGCTGATAGAGAAAATGGGATGCATCGGCGCCCTCGTTTCCCCCGCTTCGGTCGTAGGTGCTGCGCATATAGGCCCGCATCCCGATTCTCTGCCTTGGCCATTGGTCCCACGCGCGATATGCATCCAGTCCTACGGGAATCGGCTCACGAACTGGTTGCTGCGCAGCGCACGAAAGAGCCAGCAAGAGCAACACCGGGATACAGAGCGCGCGACAAGGCGCCTGCAACCAGCCGATCGTCATTGCCCTTCCTCCATGAAGTTATGCAGCCGTCGAGCACTGGGCGGATCCAGGCACTTGGTGAGAAAGGCGGCGTTAGTCGCGTCATTCCGGCCCAGGGCTATTCAACTCAGCCGAATTGAAAAACTGCGCCGTTTTGAGCGCTTACCTTCTTCCGTTGAACTCGTGCACCGCATCCAGCATTGCAACGATGTTCTCCACGGGGGTTCCCGCCTGGATGTTATGAATGCTGTTGAAGACGAACCCCCCGCCCGGAGCAAATACCTCGCACCTGCGCAGAACCTGCTCGCGGACTTCGGCAGGCGTCCCGAAAGGCAGCACGCGCTGCGTGTCCACGCCGCCTCCCCAGAAAACTATGTGCTCGCCGAAATTGGCTTTAAGCTGTTCCGGCTCCATGCCTGTGGCCGAACATTGAACGGGGTTGAGGATGTCGATTCCAGCTTCAATAAAAGCCGGCAGGAATTTTGAAACCGCGCCGCAGGAATGCTTGAAGATCTTCCAGGTTGTGTGCGAGTGAATCCAGTTGCAGAGCAGCTTATAGTACGGAAGGTACAAGGAATTGAACGTCTTCACGGAACAGAAAGCGGAGGTCTGCGTGCCAAAGTCGGTGCCGCACATGAACACGGCCTGGAGACGATCGCCGGCAACCGACCAGACCAGTTCCAGGTTCCTTATGGCGACTTCGCACTCGCGCTCGAAGACTTTGTGAATATAATCCTGACGGCTGCTGGTCGAAACGTACCACTCAGTCACGTCGCGGATTCCTTTGGGATGCTTGAGAAACGGCGCAGGGACCAGCGCGATGTCGCCCAGCGCGGTGCCGCTCAGACCAGCGATCACGCCAAGGCCCGTCGCGGCCGCGGTGCTGGCCGATTGCTCGAGATGCTCGAGGTCTCCTACGGAGAGAAGTCCAAACTCCTCCATATTGTCTTCGGGGTTCAGATCTTCCTCATTGAACGGCTCCTGCCGGATGATGCAGTCGAAAAAATATCCGCCACGCGGCATCCGCCCGCTTGCGGAAACGTTGGTATCGCCCTGGGGATAGATCAGCGTGTCGCCTTTAGCATCCGTGCTTACGTTGAAATCTCCGGGAACCAGCACATCCTGCCCATTGAAGCTCCAGTTCTTCCAGTGTTCCGCGGGAAAGCCGAACATGGTCTTGCGCGGGAACACACCGACGACATCCAATCCCATTGCATCGCTGAGATCCTTCTCCACCAGCCCCAACATCTGGAACGGTTCATGAATGCGCACGGGCCTGTTTTCAAGCCCGTAATATTCACGCAGGGCTGCCACACAGCTTGCGTGGATGCCGGTAACCGAGCTTCCGCCAAAATCGATCGGTATGCGGTCTGGCTCTTTGTGGTCCAGTGTCGCAATGAGCCGTTCGCGGCTCATCGCCGTTTCCGTTGCTGTCTGCATGTCTTTACTCCTGCAAACAGCCAGTTTACGCCGATTCGCCGGCCTCAGTTCGCTCCAGCGCTGCCGTCAATTCCCGCAGCCCTTACACTCGATCGGCCTTGAGGAGTGTTTCTTAACCTTGCTTTGGCGACGATTCGATTCATCAGACACAGCCTGGCCACTGAGGAAAGCCTTCCATGGTGCAAGGGCCTTGATGTGACTGGTTCCAGCCCGTATTTCTCGGATGCGTCGCCCAGTGAGCATTTGTGTCAGCGTGCGCCGATAAACAGCTTCAGGCACCGGTGGCTTTCAAAGGCCTTTTTTGTGCGGATTCGAGCGAAATGACCGGCGCGCGGAAGTCGACATAAATATCTTCTGATTCAATTACTTAAAGCTGAAACTCCAGAACATGCAAAAACGCGCATTTTGCGCAATAAACGGCAGAATTCTGGCCATAACTTCTTTAGAATGCAAATCTCTCGAAGCAAATGTAACAGCCTTTTTGTTACATTCTGTCGGCTAACTATATTTATTTGCTTAGGCATGATGCCGACAACCCCCTATTTACTCTCTGGGCACCCGGGGTGGGGGAGGGGTATGTTTTTTTGTTTTCTGCCCCCGTTTTTTGCGCAAGTCGTCGACAGCCTGTAAAAAAAGTGGAATTCAGCGGCATGGTGTCTACTGCGGTATGCATGTTTATACACTGCGCGCATCGCGCGTAATTCAATGCAATCGGCGGGCAATAAAACTGGCTCTCCGGCAGACGTGTGAGAAATGCGCGCTAGTGCGTGACCGCTCGAACGGCGACGATTGAAGCATCGCCGGGTACCGCGTTCTCGACCGTGGTGGTGAGCAGCACCTGGAAATACGGAGGAATCGTCTTGCGATCCGGTGACAGCGCGACGAGCGCGTTACGCAGTTGGGCCATTTTTTCGGGACTGGTCAGAAATTCGATGGCTGCCTGCGAGCCCTGCGTGTAGATGCCGTAGATGAGCAGAACGCGATTCTCCTTTTTCTCATTAGGGAGCATGAGGACCAGAGCGTAATCGCGCGTGAGCTCGTTGGTCACCGGGTCGAACTCCGGCTTGTAGAGGGGCTTTTCGCCAGGCTGCGGGCTGCGATTGATAATCACGCCGTCCTGAAAGTGAAATCCCTCCACATTCAGAAACACCCGGCCGCTCCACGATTGATTGCCACCGAGCAGGATCACGTTATTGTTCTTGATCTGCTCAAAGTCAACCAGGCGTGACTGGCTTACGAGGCAAGAATCGTTGACGCGAAAAAACATCTCGCATAGATGCACCAGGCCGATGGTCTCCCCCACCGAAGTGAAATCGGTGAGCGATGGAACGAAGATGAACCGCTTGAGTTCGTGGAAGTGAATGGTGTCGCGAAACTCGGGCAGGCTGTTTTTGGGAATCTCATGTCCCGCGGCGACGGTCTGTTCACTGTCGCCCCCGTGAGCCGCGCGCAGTATCGGATGGTTGGGAATGACGATGAGGGGAGCAGCGGCAGGAGGCAGGAAGGGATGCCAGAACCAGTCAAGATTCGGCGGCAATGTGGCCGCCGCGTGCTGGGCAGGTGCTGGTCCGGTCTGGGTAGCGCCCCGCCGGGCAAGCTGAATACTCAGCGCTGTGCACAGCGCTGCGAGAATCACGACGAGCGCGACAAGAAGGCGGTTGGATCTTTGCGGAGGGGGTGGAGTTTCAGTGTTGACGGCAGCCGACGGCGCGGCAGCCGCAGCCTCAGCGCCGTCTTCAGGCTGAAGGCGCCTGAAGATTGGCACGTAATGGCCGGCCGGCAACTCAATGCGGATGAGGCTGCCCTTGCCCTCTTCGTCGTAATACCGCTTGAGCAGGCGGCGGATCTCGTGAGCCTGTACACGCACGATGGGGTCTTTTTGCTGGTCGAAATCGGCGCCCCGCTCGTAGACCTCAGTCCCGATGAGGTACTCGTTGAGTTTTTCGCTGTTGCCTTGGAATGTCTGCTCGGCAATGAACTCAATAAACCTTATCTTCTTGGGCGAACTGGCAAACAGTTTGCTTTGTACAACCCGGCGAAGTTCCTCACGTTTTTCGTAGGTGGAGAAACCGTTGACCGAGTTGGAATGTTGCACCACTTCGAGCTCCCGAGCAAGGAAGCGCAAACCAAAAGGGATGAAGCACTTCACTTAACCGAATTTCACCGTAATCCGCGGTTGCACATCGTGTCAAGGAAGTGCCCGAGGGCGCCTGCCGGGACTCGCGGTTAGAACACTAACGGTTATTTGCAGGGTTAATCTCAGTTATTCGAACTGCGATCGCGGGGTAATGAACAGTCATGCAACGCCTCAAAACCGGAGTTTTAGTTCGCCTTCCCGCCCCAGGGGGAGCTCGGGTACTGCATACCTACCAAGAGCCAGCAGCGCTATCCATAACTAAACTAAGCCCATTGCTGGCTTTCGCCGCTCGTGGCGCGGTTGCTCGGGCAGTTAACGTAACGCATAACCTCAATTACCTTGTTGATCGTATTCTCGAGCGCCTACAACCAATGGCGTCCTGGGAAAAGTGTCCTTCCGCGCGTTGTCTGCGCTTTCGCTGGCCGTCGACGGGAAGGGGCACGCGGGGCTTGAGGGGATCAGGGAAAGATGACGCCATCCGTGGCGAACTCGCTCAAATGCCTTGCGGTAATTCTTGTCGCGGTGGTAGCAGCCCGGACGGGGGCGATCGGGCAGGAGTTGGAGGTAACTCGTCAGCTCGACCGTCCAGTGTTGACCACTCAATCGGAAGGGGCGGTGGGCAACAAGTACGGATTTGAAGGCGGAAGGGTGATCAAGCAGGACGGTGTGTATCACCTTTTCACGTCAGAGATGGTTGGCGATCCGCATTGGGTGCGGATGAAGCTGGCGCATTGGACGAGCCGGGATGGCGCGCACTGGAAGCGGTTAGGCACGCTGCGCGAGTCAAGCGGAGATTTTACGGGCAAGGACCCGCGTGCGGCGCTTTGGTCGCCTATGCCGGTATTTGACGACGGCGAGCAGCGGTGGAACCTGTTTTACGTGGCGTACCAGGCAGCGCCCGATACGCCAAAGCAATGGTTAACCAATCACGAGGGGCGCATCTGGCGCGCGGTTTCGCAAACGCCGGGCAGGGCGGGTATCGGAGGGCCATACAGGGACGTGGGCATCGTGATGGAGCGCGGCAAGCAGTCAGACGCGTGGGAAGGCCTTCAGGGGACTGACTCATTCTTCCCCTACAGGGTCGGCGCGAGCTGGTATGCCTTCTATGGCAGCGCAAGAACCGAGAGCCTTCCCATTACGCTGTGGCAGGTGGGGTTGGCCCAGGCTCCTCGGATTGGCGGACCATGGAAGCGCTGCACGGAACTGAACCCGCTGACGGTTGAACCCAGGTTTATTGAGAACCCGATCGTCTCGCGCCTCGCCGATGGCAGCTATATCGCGGTCTACGACAATCACAAGGCGAATTCAATCGGATACACGTTTTCGAGCGATGGAATCCACTGGACGCCGGGATTGCAATTAACGGTGCAGACCGGCAGCGGAATCTGGGCCACGGAAGTGAGAACGCCGCTGGGACTGATCGATGAAGGCAGCGGACAATTCACATTGTTCTACTCCGCGAATGAACGCGTTGACGGCTTGCATGCCGACGCGAATGGAATTGTGCTAACGCCGGGAGCCGTGGGGATGGTGAATGTGCGGCTCAAAAACCAGAACAGCTCACCGCAGACTGCGGGCCGGCAATAACCGATATGAGGAACGAAACAATAAAAGGAATGTGTTGTTCGCATTCAGGCACCACGTCGAGAAATGGGGAGGCTCTATGAAACTGACAATGAAAACAAGAGTCGCAGCGCTGGCGGCGGCAATGGTATTCCTCGCCGGCCAGGGTGCGTGGTCGCAGGTCAATCGCGCCACCATCACTGGAACCGTAACTGACCAAAGCGGCGCAATCATACCGGGCGCCAATGTCACGGCCATCAACGCCGGTACCAATGTGCCGGCCTCAACGGTGTCGAACGACGTGGGCAACTACGTTATTCCCAACCTGTTCCCCGGCACCTACACGCTGCAGGTCAAGCGGGATGGATTCGAGACCTTTGTGCGGCCCAATGTAATCCTGAACTCCACCGAGGTGGCGCGCGTCGAAGTGGCGCTCAAGGTCGGTTCCGCGAGCGAGACGGTTACCGTAACTACCGCTGCGCCCATTCTCGACATGGATACCGCCTCAGTAGGCACCAATATGAAGGCCGACGTGGTGAACGCCCTGCCGCTCAGCATTTATGGCGGCGGCCGCTTTATTGAAGATTTCGCGGTGCAGATCACTCCAGGCTATTCGCTGGAGAGCTCGCCCTATGGCGCGGTGGTCAATGGCGGACAGTGGTTCGTAAAGGACTACACAATCGATGGAACCTCGGGCACCTCAAACATTCGCGGCGACAGCATGGATGGCGGCCCCAGTATGGAAGCAGTAGAAGAAGTGCAGGCCGAAACCAGCGGCATCGATGCCGCAGGCGCCATCACCGGTGGCGGCCTAATGCATTTCAACCTGAAATCTGGAAGCAACGTCTACCATGGCTCGGCATTCACGTATGGCTTGAACGAAATTTTGGATGCCAACACCTGGACCAACGATAACGAGGGAGTCCCAAAGGCAAAGGACCGCGGCTGGGACTACGGATTCAGCCTAGGCGGCCCCGTTCACAAGAACAAGACTTTCTTCTTCGGCACCTTCGAGCGCTTCGACCGCACCGACTGGCGTTTGAACAGCGGTGGCGCGACTGTGCCCACAACAGACTTTCTCCAGGGCAACTTCGGCGCGCTGCTTGGCGCTCCGTTGTGGACCTACCAGGGCAACGTGACGCCGTGCAGCGGAGCAAACTGCCCCGGAACGCCGATCATGGTGACAAACAACGCCGGCCAGAGTCTGCAGGCGCAGGAAGGCATGATCTACGATCCGACTACGGGGGATCAATTCACCAACAATGTGATTCCCAGCGGGCGGCTGAGCGCGGTGGCTCAGAAGGTAAACACTTTTTACGCCAATTACGCTCCCAATCTTGGTGGCATTTACAACAACGAGCGCACACTGCTTTCGAACACGCCGAGCCAGTCGCCCAACGAATTCGTCGTCAAGCTTGATCATGTGCTCACTAGCAAGGACCGCCTGACCGGCTCGTGGATCTACGATCACAAGCCGCGCCTGCTCGATGATGGCGGCGGTGTTTGGGAGTCCGGCACGACGAACGGTGGACCGCTTTCCGACTTACGCGAACAGTTCTACCATCAGCAGCAGTACCGCATCAGCGAGTCCCACACATTCTCACCGAACCTGCTGAATGTCTTCAACGTAACTGACTCGTATGACGACAACGGCAGCGTCCCGGCCGATCCTGGCAACTGGAATTCGCAGGTCGGATTTGCAGACGACGGCTCTGTCGATTTCCCTGAGATCTCATTCAGCGATAACCCGGCCTACACGAACACAGAGACCTTTATTGGCAACACCTGGCAGGGTGATGTGGCTGGAGCGATCGTGACGACCGGCGATTCGCTTACCTGGACCAAGGGACATCACAGCTTCAGCTTTGGCGGCGATTTTATTGCCCACGAAGTGAACTACCGTTCCGGATCCGGCGCATTAGGCTTCAACTTCTCTTATCAAAACACGTCGGGAGCGGGCTATCCCTATGATGGCTTCGGCTTTGCAACCTATGAACTGGGCCAGGTGAATAGCGCGACGCAGACTGTGGCCTACAACCTTTACGGCCGGCAGAAAAACATCGACCTCTTCGCCCAGGATAGCTACAAGATCACCCCGAAGCTGACCGTCGATCTAGGACTGCGCTGGATCTACAACACACGTTTCAAGGAAAAGAACGGCAACTGGGCCAACTTTGACCCGACGGTGGTTGACCCTCAACTGACCTCGATTTACGGCGCCCCTCTTCCCGGATCGCTGGTCTTCGCCAAGGGCGGAGGCGACAGCTTTGACAAGGATGAGTATCCCAACAACTACGGGCCGACAATCGGCATAGCCTATCAGCTTCTGCCCAATGTTGTGGTGCACGCATCGTACGGGCTTATCTTCAATCCCGTCGGAGTAACCTTCTTCGGCGGCGTGCCCGACAGCTTTGCTCCGCAGCTCGGTTCCAGTTCGGCGCAAAGCTTTGATTGGGACGCTGCCGGAGGTGGCGGAAACTATCCGGGCGTGGTGACCAAGGCCTCGCTGGCCACAGATCCTTCAACCATGCTGCCCTTCCCGGTTGAGACTGATCCGCGCGCGCTCAAGCTGGGTTACAGCGAGCAGTGGAACTTCGGCATACAGCAGCAGCTCACGCCCAACACCCGTCTGGAGATTGCGTATGTAGGCAATCGCGGCCACCGGCTCACCGATACAGCGCTGGCGTGGAACGAAACCACGTCAGAGAATTTCGTTAACCTGATCAACCAGAACCCCGGCTACAGCATCTGGGACTGGGGATATTGCCAGTATGGCCAGACCTCGATCAATGGCGTGGCCTGCCCGTACCCGAATTTCAATGGCCCGGCGCTGGCGGCGCTTGCGCCTCTGCCGCAAATGGCGGCGTCCGAGGTGTATTACTGGTACGGCTGCTGCGCCGACATCAACTACGTTGGCCTGCCGCTGGGGCAGACCTACTACGATTCGCTGGTAGTCGACGTTGTGAAGCGCGCTGGCCGCGGCCTGACCATGGACATGAGCTACGACTGGTCGCGCCAGGAGGGCGATACGTTTGCCTCAGAACAGGACTACAACAATGGCTACACCGGGGTTGAAAACTTGCAGAACCCGCGCGGGGCAGCCCATGCGCTCACCGGCTACGATACCCCGCAGGTAGTCAAGGGCTTTGTCACCTACAATCTTCCGCTCGGCAAGGGACAGTTGTGGTTGGGCACGCAAGGACCGGTCGTCAACGCGGTGGTTGGAGGATGGACAATCGGCGGCCTGGTGAGCTATTACACCGGCCAGCCATTCGAGATCAGTGCGTCCGATGCTTACTGGCCGCTGTGGGGGAATATCTATCCACAGTTCAACATTACCAATTTCAAGGGGCCGCAAAATCCGCGCCGCTATGTGCCGGTCGGCCCGAGCGGCCAGGTTCCTGACTCAGACTTCTATATGCCGGCGAACGTTGCCAGTCAGCCCGCAGCCGGAGTCCTACCGTATTCGCCCACGAATTCGCGCCTGCGCTGCCCCGGACAGGCAAATGAGAATTCAACCCTGATGAAGAACAACCGCGTCGGGCCAGACGGAAAGTATGACGTCTCATTCCGGCTTGACTTCTACAATTTGCTCAACCGCCATTACTACGACATCCAGGGCTGCGGCGGCGATCGCGTTGCAGTGGGCGCGGTGCAGGACAACTTGTTTGGCCAGATCCTTGGCGTACAAGACAACCCGCGGCAGGGCCAGTTCGCCATCCGGCTCGATTTCTAGTTCGTCTGTATTGATTCACTTGACTCGGGATCTCTTCCGCGTAGTATGCAGAGATCCCGAAATTCCGCCGCCACCTTGCGCGTGGTACATGAGGCGCGCGGTCTACGATAGTTGGTGGTGGAGATTCATCGCGTGATTCGTTTCTTTTCCGGCATCCGCCGGCGTGCGCCGGAGTTTGCCGTTGCCTGTTCTCTCTGCGTTGGCATGATGAAGGTTGCGGCCGCGCCTGCACAGGCGGTCGCAACCTCGCAGAGCTTCCACATCGACTGCTCCGCTTCTGTAAACGGCGACGGCTCCATTCAAAGCCCCTGGAACAGTCTGGCCGCTGCCGAGACCCATGAGTTCGCGCCCGGCGATACCATCGCCATCGCCCGCGGCACAGTTTGCAACGCGGCATTTGCGCCCAAAGGTTCCGGAGCCGCAGGCCACATCATTCGCCTCACCGCGTATGGGGTGGGCGATCGCCCCAAAATCGTCGCGCCGGCTACTGCCCGCCAGGCGCTGCTGCTGTTCAACCAGCAATACTGGCAGGTTGATTCACTCGATATCTCGGGCGGAAACAAATACGGCGTCTTCGTGACTGGCGACACGGGCATTCTGCATCATCTTTGCTTGAAGAACCTCTACGTCCACGATGTCTACGGGGGCGCGCTCAAAAACAAAGACAATGGACTGGTGATCGTCGGCCCCAGCAGCATCAATGTTTTTTTCGACGACGTGCTCATCGACGGCGTCGATGCTGCCCACACCAATCAGTGGGCCGGCATCCTGGTGGGCGGCGGCAGCTTCCCCTACAAAGACGACGCGCCCCGCAACACCAACATCCAGATTCGCAACTCGACCGCGCACGACCTCTACGGCGACGGAATTGTCCTCTTCCGCGACGCGCAAAGTTCGATTCGCTCGAGCGCAGCCTGGGAGATTGGGATGGAGCCTACGCAGGACGTGGGCACGCCCGACGCCATCTGGGTGTGGACCTGCAGTGACTGCGTGTTGGCCAACAATGAGGCCTACCTGACTGACAGCCCCGGCGTCGACGGCGGCGCTTACGACATTGACTGGAACAATCAGCACATCACCATCGAGCGCAACTATGCGCACGATACCCAGGGCTATTGCATCTCGGTCTTCGGCGCAGGCTACGTGACCAGCGACAGCGTTGTGCGCGACAACCTCTGCATCAATAACGGACTGAGCCCGCGCATGGCGGTGATGCAGGGCGCCATCTACTTGAGCACATGGAACGGCGGAACGATTCGCGGGCTCACTATCAGCGGTAACGAGATTCAGTGGAATCCGCCGGTTGCCGGCGCTGCGGCGATCGAAGGCCCTGGCGACGTGGGCGGTACGCCGATTGTCTTCGATCACAACATCGTCGAGTCCACTTCGCCGCTTATATACCGCATCAAGACTCCGTGGCAAAGCTCGGCCAACAAATACATTCTCGATGGCCAACCAATTTTTGCGATAGGCGACAAAAAGAGCCTGTCGCTCGAGGGCCTTCTTGCGCAGGGAGTAGATTCATCGAGCACAGCCGCTCCAGCAGTGAAGCCGAAACTAGAAGAAGGAGTGGAGCTGGACGCGTGGATCAATCCAGCACTCGATAAAGACGGCCTGCTTTCCGATACGGTGCGATCGCAGCTTGTGGTGATGCGCAGTCTCGGCGGGCAATATAGCCCGGACCGCCTGAAAATCATCGTTCATCTGCTTGCCGCTGGCCAGAGCGAGCCAGGCGCTAACGCGCTTGACGATTTCAATAGGATTTATCCTGACTCGCTCGACTTCGTGCACGATGCTCAGCCGGAGCACATCAACCCCGAAGCCGGGTTGATTCGCATTCAGTCTTCCGATGGCCGCGTCCTCCGCGAATGGCATGGACTTCAAAACGCAGCCACGCTTGGCGGCGCAATCCGCAAACTTCTCGGACCACCCAGCTACTCCCACATGCAACCGCTCGAACAATACGAGGGCCAACCATGATCAGCAAGTTCCAAGCATTTCTTCGCGCCGCATCCAATCGCGCCATTTTTGCAAGCGCAGCTCTTGCCTGCATCTTCGCCGGGACACCATTGTCCCGCGCGCAAACTGAGCCACCTCCTGCCGAGTTGCAGGCGCCCATCTCCGTCTATAACAACTGGTCGTCGTATGACGAACTCTCTGACAATATTCCTCTCACTGAAAAACTTGCCATGCGGGAGCTCGACGAGTTGCTGCGCCTGAAGAAGGCCGGCGTACGCTTCGACTACTACATGATGGATGCGTTCTGGTTCGCGCCCGACGGCGGCTATCGCACCTGGCGCAAGCCCGACTGGCCCAACGGCCCAGACGCGTGGATCAAGAAATGCCAGGAAAACGGCATTAAACCCGGAATGTGGTTCGAAACCAACACACTGGTCAAAATCCAAGCTGCGCCCGCATGGAAAGGCTCACTCACCGCTAACGGCGGCGCCATGTCGCTCTCTGAAGGCGGTTACCTGCCCGACTTCATTGACGTGTTGCAATACTGGTACGACCATGGCATCCGCATGTTCAAATTCGACTTTGCCTACATGGAGGCCGCCACGCCAGCCGACGATGCGGCCCGCCTGAGCAAAGCCGAAATCAAAGAACGCAATGTAGATGCATTTCGTGAGGCGCTGCGCAAGTTCCGCGTGAAGAACCCCGAAGCTGTGCTCATCGCTTTCAATGGGTTTGGGGGCTCGTTCGACGACACATTTTCGCCGCTGCCATTCAAAGACCCCGCCGATCTGCGCTGGCTTTCGGTCTTCCAGATGCAGTACACCGGCGATCCGCGGCCGGGCGACGTGCCCGAAGCCAGCTTCTGGCGCGCAATGGATATCTACAGCGACCACTCGGTGCGCCGCTTTGAGCAGGCCGGCTTCCCGCTCGAGCGCATCGACTCAACCGGTTTCATGGTGGGCAAAACAGGCACAATTTACTATCGCGCCATGCACGCGTGGAAGGGTGCATTTCTGCTCATGATGTCGCGCGGAGGCTGGGTCAACACGGTCCACGGCAACCTTGAACTTATTCAGGGCGCAGACGCGTTGTGGATGGCGCGCGCGCAAAAACTATTCTTTGAGATTCAGGGTCGCGGTCGCATCCGAACCTTCGGCGGAATTCCCGGCGACGTTCAACCTTACGGCTTTGGCGGCGTCACAACCCGTGGCGCAGTTTATGTTGTGATGAACCCCGGGCAAAACATCTCCAGCATCAAGCTGCCGATGCTCGCGCCCGATCAGCCCGCTCTCGGCATTGGCCGCATTCAATTCAGAGACGCCGGCTACGTGCCAAAACTTACCGGCAATCAGATCACGCTCGGCCCGGGCCAGATGGCAATGGTCGGCTACGGCGCCTACGCCGCGCCCGCCTACGACTTCGGCATCCAGACCGACATTGTTATTCCACGCACCATCGAGCCGGCACATATTTCGTTTGAGCCTTCCGGCACTGGGTCCATCGATGCCAGCATCGACCCGCCCTCGCATGGCGTTCTTCGCATCATTATTCAGGAGATGACACCCGACGGCCATCTGCGTCGCACCTGGGCTGGGGGTCCGCCCAACGGCGAAAACATGGGCAAAGTTTTTGCGCTGTCGGCAAGTCAGTCCGGCCGCACTGTCCCTATTCAGATCGACTACGACAAGATCGTGTGGAGCGGCTTGAGCTGGGCCGTGGGAGAAATTGACGCGCGCGATGTTACACCCGGAGTTGCTCTCAAGATTCACTTCCACTCCTCAGAAAAAGATCCGATCACGCTCAAGGGCACGGCGTACCAGGTTGAATATTAGCGCCCGCGCCGTGGTCATGCTCACGCGGCGCTTGAAGTCGCGCGCGAAAGAAGAACGGCGTGAGCCATAGGGCCCACGCCGCTGAGTGAAGCACGAGTCTCAATTAGAACTCGACTCGGCCGGAGACCTGGATGGTACGGGCCCCGCCGAAGTCACTCGAGGTGCCGTTATAGGATCCGATCGTTCCGCTGATCAAACCGAAGCTCGGAGAACTCAGATTCATATTCGGATCGCCGAGGTTGGTGTGGTTGAGGACGTTGGTAAAGGTTCCTTCAGCCTTCAGGTGAACTTTTTCAGTGAGGATGAAGCTCTTGCTGACGCCGGTTGAGAGGTTTACGAGGCCAGGGCCTTCGACGGAACCCACCTGTGCATTGCCAAAGCGGCCGATGGGGTTGGGATAGGGGCCGGAACCGCTGCCGATGGTGCATGGAGTTCCAAGCTGCCAGCCTGGATAACCGGGACAGGTGAAGGCCGCGCCGTTGACCCAGCTCAGGCGGTTTCTGCTGGCGGGAACGGCACTGACCCCAGGAACCAGGTCGGCATGCTGGTTGCGATGTCCGGGATCCCAGCCAGCGGCAGTCGAGGTCAGGCCCGAACCAGTACCGGAGGGGTCGCCCTGGCCGCTGGGGAAGTACGGCGTTTCATACGGTCCTGACTGCCACGTGAAGATGGTGGTGAATCTCCACCCTCCCACGATCAGGTCGCCGGCCTTGGACATGTTGCTGCCGAACATCTTTCCGCGGCCGATTGGCAGGTCGTACAAGCCGGTCGTGTTCCAGCGCAGGCGACGGCTTCCGAAGACGTTGCCGTAGTCTGCCTCGCGGTCGAGGATCGAGGTTGCACGGTTGCCGCCGCCTTCGCCCGCGAATCCGGTGCCGTAGGGTCCTTCATTGTCAGCCAGGTTATGGGCCCAGGTAAAGTCAGAGTGATATTCCAGGCCGTGCTGAAGGCGATGGCTCGCCTCTAACTGCATTGAGTTGTATTTGTCGTTGGCGCCAGTGGCGCGCGTGTTGATACGCCCCCAGTTAGGGAAGAGGCGCGCGGAGAATGGCTGGTTGTACGCCGAAACGGTGCTGGAATAAGGCAGTGTGTTCTCGTCGGGCGCCCAGACCAACTGGTGAGTCTCAGATCCGATGTAGGAGACGCGCGCAGCGTAACCTGAGCCCAGGTCGTGTTCCACGCTGAGCGCCCATTGCTCGGTATACGGATCTTTCCAGACGGTGCTGTTGGCAGTTCCAAAGTAGTCGGTGCCGTAGGCTCCAACACCCGCAGCCGAGCCCGAGCCTGCATCGACCTGCGGCCACTGGTATCCAATGGCTTGGCTCGCCGGGTCATAAGTGTTGTTGAACTGCTGCGTGTAAGCCTGCACGGTGCCGGTGAGGGAGTAGAAGCTGGAGCCCAGCATGGTGACCTGGTAGTCGCCGAATCCGCCACGAATGACCCACTTGTCACTGGCGAATGGGCGATAAGCAAAGCCGAGGCGAGGCAGGAAACGAAGATGGGGGACCATCTTGAGACCTGCAGGATATCCGGCTGTAGCGTTTCCGACCACGGGCATGCAGGGCGCGCCGTTTACCGTGGCTGAATTTGTGTTGTTGACGCCATCCTGATCGCAGGCATTGGCTGCGGCCAGAAATCCCTGGGCCAGCAGTTTCTGCTTGTTTTGCGGATAGATGACGCGTCCGGAGAGCGCCACGCTGGGATCGAAGTTGCCAATATCGCCGTACCGGTCGTAATAGCCGGGGTGGTACTCGTAGCGCACGCCGTAAGAAAGGGTGAGCCGCGGTGTCACTTTCCACTCATCCTGCGCGAAGAAGTGATAGTGGTTGGAGAGGCCATCATTGTCCTGCTGAACAACGTCGTAGAATGTGGCGTCGGGAATGCCGAGCAGGAAGTCGGCAAAGTCAACGCCGGTAAAGGCGCCCTGGCTTCCGTGACCGTCACTGAAGGTATAGGTTCCGTAGTTATCCGATCCATTGAAGCCAAGGGGCGTGAGTGCTTCAAGGTGCTGGATATCGGTTCCAAACTTCATGGTGTGGCCGCCCTTGGTGAAGATGAGCGTGTCGTTGTACTCGAAGGTCAGCGAGCGGGTCAGGCTGGTCAGGCGGTCCGCGTTCAGGCTCTGAATATTGTTGAAGTCCATTTCGGGGATGCCGTTGTAGAACAGGTTTTGCAATCCCTGCCAGTTCTGCGATGTGGTCCAGGCGTTGCCGTTGAAGCTGTCGCTCTGGCCTGAAGTGTAGCGAGTGAAACCAAAACCGCCTTCATTGATCAGGTTCGGTTTGAATATCCAGTTTGTATCGACCTTCAGCGCCCGGTTCTGGCTGATCTGTAAATCGGAAGGAACGAGCAGCACCTCAGGCGAGCTGGTGGGGAAATTCTTGTAGGTGAACTTGCCCCACAGCAGGAACTTCTGGTTCGATCCGAAGTATTGATCGCCGCGCACGTCGAACTGGTTCGAATGTCCGCTGGAGTCTACGTTTTGTTCCCAGTTGGCCACTCCGTTGTCGGTGTAGGTGGTTGAGGAACCGATATTGGGTCCGTTCGATGGATAGAACTGTTTGAGCGTGCTGGAGGCAATCTGGTTAATACTGCCCTGAGGAATGCTGGTTCCGAACGTGCCGCCGGTGTAAGGATCGTACAGGCCGGCAAAACTGTTTCCTCCATTGCCGTTGGGCTCGATGTAGTTTGAGAAGTCGCCCTGCATCATGGCCGTAGTGGGAACTACTTCGAAGATGGTGGACTGTGCCGGGTGGCGCCAGCCTTCGTAAGTGCCAAAGAAGAAACTCTTGTTGTGGCCGTTGTAAAGGTGCGGAATGACCACCGGGCCGCCGACGCTGCCGCCAAAGGTTGCGCCATGATAGTCGGGCTTGGTGGTGGTAATTGGATAGGTGTACGGGATCGCGTCCCACTTCGAATCCTGGTAATACCAGAAACCGGTACCGTGAATGCTATTGGTTCCGCCCTTGGTGGTGACGACGACTTGTCCGGGATCGCCATATTCAGCGTTGGCCAGCACACCGTCGGCGCGAATCTCCGAGATCGATTCGGTCGAAGGAAAAGCGTCGTTGAGGAAGTTGCCTCCGGTCGCGCTCTTCGACGTAACACCGTCCACCGTTACATCAACCTCGAATGGCAGTGCGCCCTGCAGCGAAATGCCTGACTCATCGGCCTGTACGCCTGGAAGCGCGCCAAAAATGGCGGCCGGCGTTGTGCCGCTGAAGCTGGCGCGCGTGTTCACAGGCAGGTTGTCAGCATCGTCGGTGGTGAGCGTTCCGCTGATGGTCGGTGAATCGGTCTCAATTGCGCTTACGGAATCAGCGGTGACCAGGACCTCCTGTTTCACGTTTCCCATCCCCAGGCTGGCGTCAATGCGGAGTTCCTGGCGAACCTGAAGATCAACTCCGGTGACCGACCATTCAGCAAACCCCTGTGCGTTGACGGTGACCGAATAGTGCCCTTCCTTCACATCGAGGAAACGGTAATCACCCGATCCGTTTGTGGTGGTGACGCGTGAAGTACCTTCGTCGTTGCTGGTCAGCTTAACATTCGCGCCAGCAACGACTGCGCCGCGAGGATCTTTGATTGTGCCGATCACTGAACCCTGCGTCGTCTGCGCCTGGCTTTGCAAGCAAAGCAGCGCGAAGAGCAATCCGACGGCTACAAAACTGCTCCGCACGAATGCCTGCAGGCTGAGAAATCTTGATTTCTTCATGGTTCACTGTCTCCTATATGTTGGCTGCGGGAGGTCGGCTCACAGGGGCCAGCTCAACGATTAGTGAACCGTCAACAGAGGTAACTGTTGCGGCCGGGAATTTGCCGGACGCCGCCTCTCGTAGAAGTGGGGTTATGTGTCGAGATTTCGGCTCTTGATTATCCGAATCCGAACTATCTTTCGGTTGAGAACCTGTCGCTCTCAACTCGATTGCTTGGCAATTAGGTTCAGGGTAGAGGGGGATTGTTTCAGAATTCGCTGAATTCGATTAACGGAGTTTTAAAATCACGCTGCGATGACCTGACAAATCCACAAGCAGACCAAGGCCGTCCGGGCTGGAGGAAAACCCCCATCCCAAAATCTCTCAACGATCGTGGTCAGATTTCACCAGAGTGCCGGCCGCCTTCTCCATCTCATTGCGAATTTGCTGCGCATCGTCTACATCGCGCAGCTCAGCCGCTTCCTGCTTGGATTTCGGCCTGGCAAACCGCGCCGCTGCGGGGTTGAAGATCCGCAGATCGGAGGGCAGGAACTTGAATGGATCCGGATGTAGTTTTGCATCGAACACGCCCGTCATTTCACCGGCTAAGGCATCCTCAAGATTCAAGGGTCCTAGTCCGAGTAACTCGTCAATCGTGCGCGTGATCGACCCCATGCTGGTGTGTTGATGCGAGACCGAATTGGGCGTTACCCACGGGCTGGCTACAAGCAGGACGCTGCGATGCGCATCGACGTGATCTACCCCTCCCTGCGCATCGTCTTCGGTCACGAACAGGGCTGAATCTTTCCAGATCGAGGTCCGGGACAGAAACGCGATAATCCGTCCCAGAGCCAAATCGTTGTCGGCGACATACGAGGCGCGGTAAGGATAACCGTCCCTGGGCCGCGCCTCGGTTGTGTGGTCGTCGGGCAGGCGAATCACAATGAGCGCGGGGACATTTCCCTTTGCCAGCCGGGCGCGAAAGTCCCGTTCAAACTCAGTTGCGCGAAACTGGTCTGGAATGCCGAGATTGAACGTCGGATAGCGACGGTCTGTGTGTTCAAAAACGGGCAGCGGAAGCGGTGAATTGAGGAACAGCCGCTGACCTTGCGGTTGAGAGCCTTCCATCTCATCGTTGCCCTCGAGTTCCAGTCCTTCGCCGTAATTGAGGATCCCTTTTCCGCTGGCCGTAACATGCTCCCACAAAGAACCGAACTCCGGCTCATCTTCAGGCATGGGCGCATCGGCGCCTCCAAACATGGCGCGCCGTCCGGGCTGAGCGTCCGCGGGGCCTCCATGGCGGCGGCCGCCGTATCCCGAAGTCCATGCAGTGTTGAAGAATGGCGTGGGATCGATGCCCATCACCCAGCGGTGCCCGTCGGCGGAGACGTCGGAGTCGACATAGTAGTTGTCACTTATGGCGTATTGATGCGCGAGCGCATGCAGGTTGGGAGTGACTTTCAAGTGCGTTGCTTTTGTATCCTCTTCTGCCCATCCATCCAGTCCATAGCGGGCCAGCGATGGGTCGCCATTGAGGCCTGCAATATCTCCCAGAATCTCGTCGAAAGTGCGATTTTCGCGAATCACGAGAAAACAGTGTTTGAGATGAGGCAGTTCCGATTGACTCGCGATGGCTGCAGTGTTTCCGTCGATGACTGTCTGCGTCAAGCTATCGGGTTGCGCCAGTCCTGCAAGCGTGATCGCGCTCAGGCTGCCGAGTTCGAGTGAGCCCACATAGGTTGGTGCATTGGGATCGTGATCGCTGCCGGCGTTCGGTCCCGCGCCTCTTCCTTTTGTATTGATCACATACAGCGTGGCGTCATCTGGCGATAGCGCCAGCGCGGAGGGATTCCAGCCGACCGGGATATGCTCGATTACTTTCCCGGCAGTGGTGTCAATCACGCCCACGGCATCGATTCCGGATTCGGCCACATAGAGCCGGTGATTGCTCAAAGCCAAACCGCTTGGCATAACACCGCGTAGCGGTCTTCCGGCGCGATCCTGGAATCGCGGGCCATTGAACGGCGTGAGTTGAATTTCACTCAGCACCTGACTTCCGTCGGCGCTTACCTTAACCACTTCGTCATCGTGCGACAGCGAAACGTAGACAGTGTCTTCGGCAGCGGCTACGCCGGTGGGTGCTGCTCCGCCTACAGCTCCTCCACTTTCTGAAATCCGCGCACCCAACCTGAGCTTCGCCGTGATTGCGGGGTGTTCGCGATCATGTATGTCATAGGTCCAAAGCGAACTGCCGCGTGCTGAGTTCTCGTCTCCCAGGCCGGGTACTTTCTTGCCTTCGGCGACTGTCCCTTCGCGCGCCGCCTGCGACGGATAACCAAAGGGAGGAAAATGAAGCCCCGTTCCGAGATGGTCGTTCGCGTCGACCCCCTCAATAGGCTTGTACTCAAAGAGGCCACTGTTGGTCGCGTATAGCCGGTTTCCATCGGGCGAGAGCGCCAGGCCGAAGGGATAGCTTCCGGTTGGAATTTCGGCAAGGAGTTTCAATGTTCCAGCATCCACAATCACAACGCGCCAATTCCCCTGGTCGAGAACATAAAGGGTGGACCCATCGGCTGAGATTGTCAGCGTTGCGGCGAAGCTTCCATTTCTTTGCTCGCCGCCCAGTGGAGAATCCAGCGACACCTCTCCGGCGGGCGTCCAGTCGCTGGTGCGGTAAGCGCGCACTTTGCCGGAGTCGCCGGTCGCAACGTAAAGCAAAGAGCCATCGTGGGAATAAACCAACCCCGCGTGAACTTCGATGGCGTCATCGTTCTTCTCCCCGGCCGGCATACGCTTGACCACGGGGCTTGCGCCGGCCGGATCGTCGATCACATTGAGAGCGAATGGGAAACCAATAGAGGGCGCGGCGATCTGCCCGCCGCCGGGCCGCACCGCCAGCGCAAATGGATAAGGAGCCAAAGATATCCAGTTGCCCGCAGGGTGAATTACCCGGCCATTAGGGAGTGTGGCAACGATACCTTTCTCAGCGCGGAGAACGGGGAGGCCTGCCAGAGAAAATACACAAACGGAAAAGGCGGTCCAGCTTATCTTGCTCATAGATTGAAGTATGCATGGTCTTTATGAAAATCCCGTTGCTGGCTTTCAAGCGAGGCCGACAGGAGGAGCAGGGTATGCCTTGAGAATTCGGGAGAGTGAAAGCGCCTTGCTTCCAACGGCAATGACTGCCGACCAGAATCGGGCAATCCCGCCAGCATGTATTTGAATCCATTCCAATGTGAAATTAGAAGCGGGAGGTGGCGCATTCTCTCGATTCAATTGAGAAAGTGTTGCGGATAGTCCCAACGGACCCAATTTTAAGGGTGGTTTTCAGCTCGTAGGGGCTGCTGCCTAAACCTATCAGCCTAATGGAATTAAAGAATGGTCGGGGAGAGAGGATTTGAACCTCCGACCCCCTGGTCCCGAACCAGGTGCTCTACCAGGCTGAGCCACTCCCCGAACACGGTTGACAGCGTATCGAAAGGGCGCGGCCTGGCGCGTTCGTTCCCTTGTTACGCTCAGACAAGTGTAACAGAGTTTGAGCGTTAAGAGCGCTTGTGCGCCACCGGCAAATCGACCGTGATGAAATCGCTATTCTTCGAGCGAAATTGCGGCCGAAGCGTGAGGTTCGTCGTACAAGACAGGTCCGGGGCCGCCTTTTAGCAGGAGGCTTACGGCAGCCGCGGCGAACGCGATGACAGAGAGCGCCACGAGGATTTCAAGCCGATAGGATCCAGCGCGGTCGAAGAAGTGACCGACCAAGACCGGCCCTGTACCACCACCGATGGCGTAAGCGGTCCACATAAGCCCGTACAACACCGAGAAATGCCTGCGACCGAAGTATCGCGCCAGCAGATAAGGGCCGACGTCTGCTTCGCTGCCGAGTCCGATTCCGAGCAGGGCCGCGCCAATGAGCGCAACGCCTGACGAGCCAGCGAGCGCAAGAACGAGAGACCCTGTGGCCGCAAGCGCCAAGACGCAGGTCTGGATGCGCTGAGGAGACAGGCGGTCAATAAGGAGGCCGACAAAGAGCCTGCCCACGATGCCCGCACCACCGCGAAATGAAAGTGCGACCGCAGCGCTCTGCGCGGGGATGCCGTGCTGGGTAAGGATGGCCGCAAGATTGGTCACCAGTCCGTTCTCGCTGAAAGCCGAGAGGATGGTGATAGCGGCGAGAATCCAGAACGCAGTGCTTGCCAATGCCGAGCCGACGGTTGCGCCGGAGGAAGCAGCAGCCCTTTTGTGGATGACAGCAGCAGGCCGGTTACGAACCAGCAGCGCCGTGAGCGGAAAACCGAGGAGCGCAATTCCGCCCAGCATCAGATATGCGCTGCGCCAGCCGTAGTTACCGATGGTCCATTGGGTGAGCGGTGGAATCAAGATGGATCCCACGCCGCTTCCGGTAAGGATGAGCGCGAGCGCGAAGCCGCGATGTTTTTGAAACCAGGTGAGCATTGTGCGCGTGTAGGCGAACTGCGCGCCGCCGTTGGCAACCAGTCCCATTACGAAAAAGGTGAGATAGAATCTGCCGATGCTCGGACCCAGTTTGCTGAGCGATGCGAGCGCGAACGCAAATATCAGGATGGAGGGAAGGATGATGCGCCTGGGCGGATAGCGGTCGAGAAGGATTCCGATGAGGGGCGAGACAAATGCAACGGTGATTGCCGCCAGGCCAAATGCCCCGTCAAGCGACTCGCGCCGCCAGCCCAGCGATTGATGCAACGGGTTCAGAAAAAGGCTGAATGTGTAGGGAATGATGGGCGCAAAGCTCGTCATTACGCCCACGAAAGCTGCCGCCGCCACTCCCCATCCGAGATAGTGGATCGAGCTCTCATTTGCGAGCCTTCGATCGGCGGTTTGATCCATTATTTGTCTCGTTGCCTCGGGCGCCTGCGGGCCGGCGCCAGGTGCAGCCGCTGCGGGTCATGCGCGGTCAACCAATCGATCATTGCCGAATGGTAACCCGACTCACATCGAGCATTCAATTGAGGCGCGCACCCACCCTAAGGTGGATAGTCCGTCATAGAGAAGTTGGTTATGACAACCGGTACTTAGTAAACCCAGCCGGTAACCACGCGCGCCGAAAACTCAATGCTGAACGCCCCCGAAAGCAGTGCTATGCTTGTCGATGTGTACGAGCAAATTGAACGCGTTATCGATCTTACCGACCCTGGCCTGAATCACCTCTACGGCATGAGTGTGGAAGAGGCGCGGGCGCTGGTGCTGGATGGGCCGGCGGAGAGCGTGAGCCGGATTCACGGCTCTTTTGCCTTGCTTGCCAAGCGCGGCCGGACGGTAAGAATGGCGCGCTCGCTCGACAGGCCGCTGCGGTACTTTCTGGCCAAGCGTAAAGACGGACCTGCGCTGGTCGTTTCAGATCGCATAGACGGCATTTACGAGTGGCTTAAAAGCGAAGGCCTTGACGGGCAATTCCGGCCCAATTACACGCGCATGGTGCCTGCGCATTACGTGGTTGAACTGCAACTGGTGGGCTGCCCCGATCCCGACCCTGTCTATCAGCGGTTCTTTACGCCTGTAACCGGCTCGCTGCCTGCGGATCTCGATGCGATCGGCCGGACTTACATATCCGCGCTTGCCGAAGAGATCGCGCAGTGGCTGCGCTCCATCCCGGAGGACGCACCGATCGGCGCATGTTTTTCCGGCGGCATCGATAGCGGCAGCGTTTTCCTGGTTACATATCACGTGATGCGCAAACTGGGAATGCATCCGGGCAGGCTGAAGGCGTTCGTGCTGGACTTCGGCGACGGGCCTGACCTGAGCCAGGCGCGTGCATTCCTCGATCCGCTCGGGCTATCGCTCTTTCTCGAGTCAATCGAAGGCGATGCGTCGGCGCTCGATGTGAGCGAGACGATTCGAGTGGTTGAAGACTACAAGCCACTCGATATTGAATCGGCCACGATGGCGCTTGCATTGGCAAGGGGCATACGGGCACGCTATCCCGACTGGCGCTACCTGATCGACGGGGACGGAGGCGACGAGAACCTGAAGGACTATCCGATCGAGGCCAATCCCGAGCTCACAATTCGCAGCGTCATCAACAATCCCATGCTGTACCAGGAAGGTTGGGGCGTGGGCAAGATCAAGCATTCGCTCACTTATAGCGGCGGCCTGAGCCGCTCGTATGTGCGCACCTACGCAACCGCGCGCCGCTACGGCTTCAGCGGGTTCAGCCCATACACCATGCCGGGCGTGATCGCTGTTGCCGAGGCGATCCCGTTTAAAGAATTGACCAACTACGACGTGGAGCGGCTCTACGCGCTGAAGGGCGAAGTAGTTTCGCGCGGAGTAGAGGCCGTGACGGGCATGAAGATGCCGGTGTTTACGAAGCGGCGCTTTCAACATGGCGCACTCTCTGAGGATTCGCTGCGGCAGCGGTTGCCCTATCGCGAAGCAGAGTACCGCAATCAGTTTCTTTCGCTCTACGAGTGATGCTTCCGCTACTGTCTGCCTATCCTAATGCGGCTCGCGAGCGGGACGCGTGGATTCTGGCGCGTAGAGGCGGGCGCAACGGAGTTGATCCCCACATTCCCTCCGCGTACATGGTCGAAGACGAACGAACCGGCGCGGGTGAAATTGTGCCCACAGCAACGGTGTTCCTCACGAACCGCGAGTGTCCGTGGCGGTGCCTGATGTGCGATCTGTGGCGCAATACGATTACGGAGGCAGCCCCGGCCGGCGCGATTCCGCAGCAGATTGAATACGCTCTGGGACGCATGCCCCTTGCGCGTCAGATCAAGCTGTATAACAGCGGCAGCTTTTTTGATCCGCGCGCCATTCCGCCGGAAGATTACGAAGCGATTGCGCGGCGCATCGAGGGATTCGAACGCGTGATCGTCGAGTGCCATCCGGCGCTGGTCGGCGAATCGAGTGTCCGTTTCAGAGATTTGATTCGCGGCAAACTCGAAGTGGCAATGGGACTCGAAACGGCGCACCCTGAAATTCTTGAGCGGCTCAACAAGCGAATGACGTTGGAAATGTTTGCGGATTCGGCGCGATTTCTGCGGAAGAACGAGATCGATCTGCGCGTCTTTATTCTTGTGAAGCCACCCTTTATGCGCGAGGAAGAAGCAGTAGAGTGGGCCGAACGCTCGCTGGAGTTTGCGTTTGAATGCGGCGCGACGGCCGCTACGCTGATCCCTACGCGGGGCGGTAACGGTGCGATGGAAGAGCTCGCCACCGTGGGCGATTTCTCGCCGCCGGCGCTAAAGATGTTCGAAGCGGCTTTTGAGCGAGGCATTCTGCTCAATGAGGGCCGGGTCTTTGCCGACTTATGGGACGCAGAGAATTGGCCGGGGTGCCAGGCTTGCCGCGAGCGGCGCATCGCACGCCTGCGAGCCATGAATCTTGAACAGAGAATCGTTGAAGCGATTCACTGCGACGTGTGTGGGGACGAAGCATGAACACACAGTACGACATTGCGGTGATTGGTTCAGGCTTTGCGGGCTCGCTACTCGCAATGATTGCGCGCCGGCTTGGACATTCCGTTGTTCTCATCGAGAAGGGTACGCATCCGCGGGTAGTGATCGGCGAATCGTCGACGCCGCTTGCGAACCTGCTCTTTGAAGAGTTGTGTTTGCGCTACGATCTGCCAACGCTGAAGCCGCTGGTTAAGTGGGGAAGCTGGCAGCGCGCGCATCCCGAGGTCGCATGCGGGCTCAAGCGCGGATTTACATTTCATCATCATCTGTTTGACGGCGAGCGGTCATTCGACCCTGAGCACCGGGATCAGCTTCTGGTGGCAGCAAGCCCGCATGACGAAATCTCCGACACGCATTGGTATCGCGCCGACTTCGATCATTTCATGGTGCAGGAGGCGCAGCGGCTGGGGGTCGACTATTTCGACCGCGTTGCGCTACAGAACTATGTGGATGAACTCGATGGAGTTCGATTGCGTGGCGAACGCGCTGGCCGCGGCGTGGAGTTTCGCGCCAGGTTTGTCGTCGACGCCACGGGCCCGCGCGGTTTTCTCCATCGTGCCCTGGGCCTATCTGAGTTGCCGCTTCCCGATTATCCGGCGACGCAGAGCCTATACAGTCATTTTTCCGGCGTAGGCCGGTTGGAGAGAACGGCGTTCAGCCGCACTGACGGCCAGCCCCCCTATCCGATCGACGACGCGGCTGTACACCACGTGTTTAACGGTGGATGGATCTGGGTTCTTCAATTCAACAACGGAATGACAAGCGCGGGTGTCGCGGCGACGGACGAGTTCGCGGCGCAACTGGGTTTTCAAGAAGGCGCGGTGGCGTGGCAGCGGTTGCTTGATCGACTTCCGGCGCTAAAGGCGCAGTTCGCCAATGCGCATGCCGAGCGACCCTTCACACACATGCCCCGGCTCGCTTTCCGCAGTTCAGCTATCGCCGGCGAGCACTGGGCGTTGCTTCCGTCGGCTGCCGGCTTCGTCGATCCGCTGCTGTCTACCGGCTTTCCACTTACACTGCTCGGCATCAAGCGCGTCGCGGAGATCATCGAAAGCACGTGGGACAGCGAGGATTTTGTTCCGCGGCTACGGAACTACTCGCAACATACCGACGTGGAACTACTGGCCACAGCGCGGCTCATTGGAACTCTCTACGCCAACATGAATCGATTCGATGTGTTTGTCGCACTCACGCTACTCTATTTCGCCGCGGCAAGCTACGCCGAGTCGGCGCGAAGGCTCCAAAAACCGCAGCTAGCGCCATCGTTTCTGCTCAGCACGCATCCGGAATTCGGTCCGGCTTGCGATGAAATCTATGTCCGCGCGCGGCACAGACTCACCGATGGCGAAGCAGAAGCGCTGATCGCCAAGATCCATGCAGTAATCGAGCCCATTAACGTCGCCGGCCTGGGAAGGCGCGATCGGCGTAACTGGTACCCGGTTGAAGCCGACGACATGCTGAATGCCGCCGCGAAACTCGATGCCAGCCGCGATGAAGTGGAGGCGCTGCTGAAGCGTTGCGGATTCGTGTGCGAGGCAACTTCAGACCGCGGCGCTATGGCTTAGATTTCGAAGTGAACGCGATCAGCTGCGTCGAAACAATTCCCTTCCCCTCTTCGATGACAAGAGACCGATCGGGCGCCACGTGCGAGAGCAACTCCTTGCGGCCGCTGGGCCACGCGATCTCAAGATCGACCTCGCTCACGCTGCTAGGTTTTCCGAGTCCGAAGGTCAGCGGGAGCTCACTTTGCGAGAGATAGCTTGAGCCGGATTTGACCATGGCAAGTTGTCTCATCCCGCCTGCTGCGGTGAGTGTAACTCTGGCGCCAATGGCATCGCGGTTCGACTTTGTGCCCACCAGCTTAAGCCGCAACATATCGTTACGATTGCCATTGTCGTTGCGGAAAAGATGAGCAGTGCCGTTGTTGGTGGTCACCACCACATCGAGATCTCCATCATTGTCGAAGTCGGCGTAGGCCGCGCCGCGAGCAACCATGGCGCGGCGAAGCGCAGGACCGACATCGCTTGAGACATCCTGGAACTTGCCCTGGCCCTGGTTATGAAAAAGGAGCGGCGGCTCAGCATAGTGCAGGCTCGGGCGCACAACGCTGATGTCATCGGCAACGTGGCCGTCCGCGGCAAAGATGTCAAGACGGCCGTCGAGATCGTAATCGAAGAAAAAGCATCCGAAAGTGAGCGACTGCGCCGAAGGCGAAGTAACACCCGCGTCCACCGATTGGTCGCTGAAGAGGCCCGAACCGTCGTTGTGGTAGAGCGCGATACTCTCGTCAGTAAAATTGCCGATGACCAGACTCTGGCGGCCCGAGCCGTCGTAGTCTCCGGCATCGGTGCCCATGCCTGCACGCGCGCGGCCAGCATCGCTGAAGGCGACACCCGCGGCAAAACCGGATTCAGTAAACGTGCCGTTGTGATTATTGTGGTAAAGCTTATTCGCCGCCGTGTCGTTGGAAACGAAGAGATCGATCCAGCCATCGTTGTCGTAATCCAGCAATGCCACGCCGAGCGACTTTCCATTCGGATCTTCGAGGCCGGCACGCCTGGTCACGTCTTCAAACTTCCCATTGCCGAGATTGTGAAAGAGGCGCGAGCTTTGTCCCTTGTAGACTTCCGGCGTGCAGTACGACTTGTTTTTGCCGTCGAGCGAACAGCGCTGATCGGTCTTCTGCGTCCAATCAACATAATGGGCAACGAAGAGATCGAGCTTGCCGTCATTGTCGTAGTCGAACCACACAGCGCCGGTGGGGAAGCCTGAATCTCCAAGGCCGGCTTTGGCCGTTACATCGGCAAACTTGCCATTGTGCAAATTGCGGAAGAGATGGCTGCCGCCGATGGCTGTGACATAGATGTCGTCGTAGCCGTCGTTGTCGAAATCGCCCACTGCGCAGCCCATTCCATACATTTCGACGTCGAGTCCGGCCTGGCGCGTCACATCGGTAAATGTGCCATCGTGATTGTTGTGGTAAAGCGCCGGATACGATTTGTTTTTAACGTGACCTGGCCAGTCCATGGAGTTAACGAAGAAGATGTCGGGCCATCCGTCGTTGTCGTAGTCGATGATGCATACGCCGCTGCCCATGGTTTCAGGCAGGTACTTGGCGCCGAATGCGCCGCTGTTGTGCTTGAAACTGATGCCTGCCTGCGCGGTTACATCGGTAAAGGTAATGGGACCCGATGGACGCAACGCCGCGGGTGGTTGCGGAGCGTTGACTGACGAAGATTGGACCGGAGCCGGTTGGGCAGTGCTGATTTGTTCCGGCTGTTGAACCGGTTTTGATTTGCATCCGCTCAACACTGAGAAGGCGAACACGATGAATACAGCAGAGCGCAAAATGGCCGCTCGTATATGGCGTTCGCAACCGGAAGACAACGGAGTTTGGCACATGGATGAACTACGCACGGGCCGCCTTCTGTTGGGGGAGTGTTTCGCCGTTGAGGCGAGCTCGCCGCGAGTCGATTGCCATCTCAATCAACAGCGCAGTGGGGCCGACCCAGAATAGCGCGTAGAGCGGAGCATAGATGCTGCTGTTAAGCCGGAGGAAGAACTCGACTACCGCAATTGCGACGGCGACGGCACACTGGCCAATGCGCGATCGCACCGTCGTCTTCGGATCCGTAATCATGAAAAAGATGAATAGTTGATACATGGGGCCGGTGATGGGCGCGATCTCAGCCCGCCAGGGGTCGCCGGTAATGTGAGCGCGCAGAAACGACAGTGCAATAAAGCAGACCACGTAGGTGAGCGTGATGTGGAATCGTTTGGCGCGCAAAACAATCACTGTGCCGAGCACCCAGATGACGACGAGCGACGCAAAGTTATTACCCCACTGAATGCTGAGCGAGGCCACGGCCTGCGAAGCAAGAATTAACATGGCGCAAATGCCAAAATTGGATGGATTCCAAATGTGACGCCCTCGAACCCGCAATGCATATTTCGAAGTAATGGAGAGCGCGCTGCACAGTGCGTACGGCCAGAAGGCAGGCGAGCGAAGAAGGATGCCAACGCTGATGCCACTGATGTAAGCGCTGGCCGGATGCGGCCACTTATGCAGGAATATGCGGCCTAAAACCATCTCACAGGCGATGGCGGTAGCGATGGCGAGCAGCGTCTTGGAGTAGCTTTCGAGAATGCCGAAAGATAGGTTGCCGATGAGAAGAATCAGCGTGATGAAAATGGGCGGCAGATAGGGATTGAGGCGGCTCGATATGGGCACCCATCCCCTGAATTGCGGCTTGGCCGCCACTTGCGGTTGCGGCGGTTTGGACTGCGTGGTTGGCTGGCTCATGACGGTTCCTTCACAGTGTAGAGACGGTCGGGCGTAAGGTTATCGAGGGTTTGCACGGTGCCAGAAGGCCAGTGAATCACTGCTTTTTCGATCCTCGGATTCTTGCCGAGGCCGAAGTGCGCGCGCCGGTCGTTTTGCGAGGCAAAGCCGTTGCCTCCAGAGATCTGCTGCAACTGTTGTTTGCCGTCCCAGAACACCGTGATCTCCGCGCCGATTGCGCTGTGGTTGCTCTTTGTGCCCTCAAGCGAGAACTCGATCCATCGGTTTTCCGGCGAAGGAGTGTCCTTATACACCAACAATGGCCCGCTTTGGTTGGCGACAACAATGTCGAGCGCACCGGTATTCCACAAATCCGCTAGAGCCACCGCGCGACCGTCGTAAGTGTCTCGTGCGCCCACGGCCTGCGCTACATCAACAAACTTGCCTTCGCCATCGTTGAGCCACAGGCGCTTTTGCTGATAGCCTGAAAGGCTGCGGCCGTTAAACGCAGGCCAGTTTGCGGCGTCACCAATAATGGAGCTGTTGCCGCCGGCCACCTTGGCAAAGTCGTACCAGTAGCTGCGCTGGCGATCGAGTGAAATGTATCCGTTGGCAAGGTAGAGATCGAGGTTGCCATTGTTACTAAAGTCGCCGAATTGTGCGCCGAAGCTCCACCCGCCGAGCTCAACGCCGAGGTCGCGGGCCATGTTGTCGTACTTGAGGGTCGCGCCCGCCTGCGGCACCCAAAGATTATTGCCCTGTATCAGTACGCCCTCTTCAGAGATGTTCGAAACGTAGATAGAGAATTTTCCCTGGTCAAAGATGTCGCCGAAGGAGACATTCATGCCGCTCTTGGGCGCGAAGCCGACGCCAGTTTCCTTGCCTGCCTCGTGGAAGTGCCCGTGGTCGTTGATATAGAGTTCTGAAACTCCGTAGTCATTGGCGACGAAGAGATCGGGATAGCCCGACCCGTTGAGATCGGCTGCGGCGCAGGCCAGCGCCCAACGGCGGCTGTTAATGCCAACCTTGGCGCTCACTTCTTCAAATTGCCCGTTGCCCATATTGTGGAAGAGATATTTGCGGCCGCCATTCTCCGCATACTCAAAGCTGTCGGGCATCATGCGCGTATCGCGCAGATGCCACAGGTTCACGTCTTCAGGATAGTAACCGGCGACGAAGAGATCGAGCTTTCCATCGTGGTCGTAGTCGAGCCACGCGGCGGTGTTGGCATTGATCCACGGTGGAAGCCCGGCCTGATCGCTGACGCGGGTAAAGTGTTTTCCCTGGTCGTTGTGGAACAGCTCAGGCCTACCCCACTTGATGAGGAACAGGTCCTCATAGCCATCATTGTCGTAGTCGCCCCACACGGCCCCCATTGAGACCCCGGTCCCGGGCTGATTGACGTCGGCGATTCCCAACTCATCGGCAACGTCGGTAAACGTGCCGTCGTGATTGTTGCGGTAGAGATGATTCTTGCTGCCAATGGCGCTGTTGGTCACGTAAATGTCGGGCCATCCGTCGCGGTTGTAGTCGACGATGGAGACCGCTGCTCCCATTGACGAGATTTCAGGCATGATGCCGTCGAGTTTCGAATCGAGCATGGGCGCCTGGTGAACAAAATCGATGCCCGAAGCGTGCGCTACTTCCTGAAGCGAGAAACCGTAGCGAGCGAGCGCGGCCTGGGCGCCGGGATTAGCATCGGCCTTTGCGGGAGCAGACAAATGACGCACCATCCACGGCACCGCGAGCAGCGCTGCGAAAAACAAGGCGACGAGGATTCGTGCGATTGGAGCTTTCTTCATTGTGCGATCCCGTTGCGCAATGCGCTGCGAAAAATGTCCGCGGAGACATAACGCGTTTGATAGTTCTGCCAGTCCTGGAGATGATGGCGGTAAACCCATTCGTCTTCAAGCGTGCCCGGTGGCGTGTCGTATTCGGTGCGCGCGTGGAAGGGCAACGGCTGCACGGTTCGCGAGAAAGTTGAGTTGTAGTCTCCATCCTTGACCCATCCGTCGCCGGCAATGACATAGTCGCGCACCCAGCCCTTGGGCGGAGGCGGTGGCACGGTAAAGCGCAGGGCGAGCTCGTCGCCCGCGTTCATAATCACGTAGCGATCGTCAGTCGTCTTGAGCAGTTCCCGCACATCTCCATATCGGGTATAGAAGCCTTCAAGATCGCGCCAGATCTGCGTAGTCGCGGCAAGTTGGTTGTAATCGGGAATCTCGGGCGACGAAGCATTGGCCTGATGAATGACCGAAAAACCGCGATAGTGCAGGTCGGCTGATTGCGGATCGAGATGAGTGATCCTGGTTGCGGCATCGGGAAGACCCTTTGCCCACTCGATCTGGTCCCAGTAGATTTCGAGATTTGTGCGCAGGCGCAGCCTGTGCGGCACCCCGGCATTAAACAGGCCGGTGAGGTCAATGAGGCAAGTCTTATTCCGGCCTGCCGGGAACCCGAGATTGGCGCGCGCGACTTTCCAACCGCCATGGCCATCGGGAATCTCAAGACTTAGCGGTTGCGGATGGACGCGGTTGCCCTGCGACATAGCTACGTTGATCGACGAGTCGGAAGGATGCAGCCAGCCGCGCGCGATGAGCCAGAGTGGGCCGCTCGACGGCAGATCGTTGCCCAGATCGATTTCAACGTAGTGGTCTCGCGTAATGCCCTGATACTGACCGCGACCGAAGGTGTCGAGATACTTACCATCCAGGTCACGAAGCGTGCCTGTTACATCGTCGCCAAGATCGTCGGTGGCGTGAGCAATTGCGTGCGGCTCGGCGACGGTAGTAACGGCCAGCTTGACGGGCGGCACTGCGAATCGTTCGTCAGTGAAGATCTCAGTGCCAGCCGGGTGGTCGACGGCCATCAGTGCCAGATAGTCGTAGTAGTAGGTCTCCCAAAGTTCGCCGGTAATGCTCAGATCGAGCAAGCCGTTGCGAGGAGCGAGTGCGCTGCCGGGAATTTTGTACCACTCTTCGGTTGCCGCAATTCGGGCGGGACCCAAGGAGTCAATACGCAGGCCCAGCGCGGCGCCCCACGGCACAGTATCTTTCACAAACTGCATCGAGGTACCGTTCCATGCGAAGAGGAACGGGCAGGAGCCCTTGAGGCGCTGCTCTGTCAGCACCTCCTGGTCGGCCTTGAGTGCGAACTCCGCACGTACCGTTCCGTTGGGCCACACCAGGCGAGCCACTTCCGCGCCGGACTGTACGCCAAGGCCGAAGTGAAGCTGCGGGCTGTTGATGGGCTGCATCTGCACCAGCAACCCGGAACGGATTTCGATTTCGCCGCCGATACCGAAAGAATTGATTCGCTGGTCTCCGGTAGCCTGATGCGCGCGCGGGCGAATGACCTGCCAATGATAATTTTTTGTGGTGCGATTCACGGCGTCGATGGGCTGCCCGTCGGCTGTAAGTCCAAGAAGATCGAGCCGGCCTTCAGTGCTTACCGGCGCTGCATCAAATACACGCGCAGGCCCCTGCGACGCGAAAAGCGTGAAGTGCTCGTTCTCGTCCGCAAGCCAGATTGTTGCGCCGGGAGCGTTGTGCTTTGCGTCAATGTTTACCAGCAGCAAATCGAATGCGCCGTTGTTGTCGAGATCGGCAACACGCAGCCGCACGTCACCGGCCAGTGCGTGCGCGGCATCGGGCACTTGCACAAGCTCGGAAGAATCCCAGGCGTCATTGATGCTCGAAAGCCGAGAGATCGCGCCGTTCGGCTGTACGACCAGCAGGTCGAGAACGCCATCGTGATTGGCATCGGCGGCGGCGATGGCTTTCACGCCGCTGAAACCGGCGGGCAACGACGATTCAGCAAAGTTGCCTAGACGCAGATTGATGAAGACGTGCAGGCGGCCGGCGCCGTCAATAAGCGATGCATCGGGATTACCGTCGCCGTTGAGGTCAGCCCACACAAACTGGCGGATTCCCGAGATCCCGGCGAAGGGATGGATTGCTTTAAACGTGCCGTCGCCGTTGTTTCGCAGAACCGTTGGCAGGCCGTTTGCCGTACCGAGCACAATATCGAGATCGCCGTCGGCCTCAATGTCCACGGCCCACGCACCGGTGCAGGGAGCAGCGAGAATCTCCTTCGGCAATTTAGTTTGCGCCGTCACATCGGTAAACTCCGCTGGATCGTCCTGGCGCATGAAGCGCAGGCCGCCAGCGCCGGCAAGCACAAGATCGGTCTTGAAGTCGTAGTTGAAATCGATGGGCAGAACGGACTCGGGCGACGGAGCCGCATTTGTCGCGTTACCCGGGAACGGAAACGATGCGCCAGTTGAGAGCCGCACCACATGCGAGTTTGCAGTTACAACCGCAGGCATGCCTTCACCGCTGAGCGAAACAGCGCCAACCCAGTCCCACTTGTCGCTCATAGGATTCGCGAGGGGCTGATTTTCAAAGCGCAGGGCAGTGTCTGGAGGCGCGGGCCGGCCTGGCGGCGACTCGAGGCGAAGCAGGTGGGTGAAGGGTTGTGCCTCGTCGCCGGGCGCGGGTTTGATTTGAGCCAACTGCTGACGGAATGCGGGAAGCTGCATGAGCACATTGCGCAGGAACACGCTGCGAATGGCTGCCGCCGCGGCGGGGCCCGACGTTGCCGTGGTCTGTAATTGCGCCAGTTGATCGCGCGCATCCTGCGGCCACGCGGAAGATTGCGCCGCGATGCGGTCGACTGTGGAGCGAAGCGCTGCCGTATCCCCCCGCTTGGCGGCGATGCGGCTCAACTCAAGCAACGCAGCCAGGTTGTTTGGTTGTGCGGTAAGGATCTGCGAAATGAGTTGCTGAAACTGGTCTTCGCTTCCCTGCCCACCCTGTCGTTCAACCTCCAGCGCAAGCTGGTATTCCGCCTGAAGATTTGACGGGTTGAGCTGAACAGCCTGACGCAAATTCGCAATCGCGCTCGCCGGATCGCCGCGATTGCTGCCGAGAATTCCGAGCAGATAGTAGATGTGGTCGTCTTTAGGAGCGAGCTTGCGCGCGCGTTCAAATCGTTCAGCGGCGAGATCGAAGTTGCGCTGGCGCAGCGCAAGGATGCCCCAGTCGGCCCAGGCGGCAGGCTCGCCGGGAGCAAGTTGCGCGGCGTGTGACAGCGAGCTTTCTGCCCGCACATCGTCACCCACCTGCAGAGCGGCCAGGCCAACATAAAACGACGAAACGAATTCGTGATAGTCCGCCGAAGATGGTGAAGGCAGTCCGCGGTGACATCCGGAGACCAAGGCGAGGGCAGCCGTAAAACCTGCCACTGCGAGCCGCGACGAGGAGTGGGGAAGAATGGATTTCATCTCGTTCTTGCTGAGATAGATTTTAATCATTCACGGCTACCACGGGATACCTGAACCGGTCGCGCGGCACCGGGCTGCGCAGTTTGCCTGCGCCGCCGGCGGGCACGCTTTACTGTTGCCGCCTTGAACCACAAGACGCCGATGCCCGCGAACGGAAGCAAAAAGATCAGCAGATCCCAGCGTCCCAGCAGCGTGGGCGTAACCGAGACATCGGTGTCGGCTGCGCCGTTGGCCGTCGAACTCGAGAAAGTGATGTGGACATGCCAGGTCTCTTCCTTGTCGAACGGAACCAGGGTTTTGAATTCGACGTGATCGAGAAGTTTCTCGCGCCATGCGTTGTAGACTGCCGCAGGCAGGCGCTTGCTCACCGGCTGGACGGCTACCTGCACCTTCATGTCTGCAGGAACTGCAAGCCCGCTGCCCTTGGGCGGATCAATGACCACGTAGAAACTACCCGTGCCGACGTCCGGATTGCTCCAGACTTCAACGTTGAATGGGCCAACCTTGCGATTCTGCATGATCGGATATGGAGGGCCGATGTGCGCCCTGGCCGGAACGCAAACGCAGAGCGGGAAGAACGCGAACGCAACGGCCAAGCGCGTGCCAACCGCAAGAGGAGCGCCGGCCAACGGCCGAAAGAGTTTTCCGACAAGCTTTGTATGAGAACGCATCATTTTCATCCGGCCAGCATGGTGGCGCGCATGTCCATCGGCTGAGTCATCAGCCACACGCAGCAGAGGAATAAGATCGCGCACAGCACTCCCCAGGGAGCGAAGGCGCGCAGAGGGTGATTTTCCGAGTCATCATGGGCCAGCCGCCATGCGACCAGCAAAGAGCCGATGAGGCCGAGCAGCAGGAAGCCGAACTCGAGAGGCTCGACTACTGTTTTTGGCAGTCCAACCAGGGTCCATCGTGGATCGCCCAGGATGGGCCAGCCAATTTCGGCGAAGGCATATTGCGTCACGGGAACGATTGTGTAGAGGCCGGTGAAGAAGTGGTAGCCATAGTGCGCGAGCCACATTCCGAAGCCGAGTGGCGATAAAGCGTAGGCATATCGGACGGCAATGCTGAGCCAGCCGCTTTTGACTCCTGCCCATGCATGTGTAATCCATGCGGCCAGGCCGAGGAGCAGAGCGGGCTCGATTACTACAACCGCCGTAAACAGGAGGCCGAGCACAGCAGCCTGGCTTTGGAAGTGCAGGATGCGCTTGAGCCAATCTTCGACCGTGTAGACGGGGCTGACCATACCGAAGGCGTTCATCAGGGAGCCGAAGCAGAAGACGATTGCCAGGGCCGCGATGTCGTTGCGGCGCGAGAAGCGGCCGATTCCTGAGCGCTGTGGATCGCTCATCAGTTCGCCGCCCGGCAGACGGCTCAGGATTCCGATGTTGTCGTGCGGGCAGGCATGGACGCAGTCCAGGCAAAATGTGCAGTCCATGTTGCCCACTTTGGCGGGCTGGAAGAGCGCCAGTTCGCAACCACGCTGCAACACGACTAAGGCCGATGAAGGCTCGCGGCGGCCGCGAATGCAGTCTTTTGTCTGGCATCCGTCGCACACTTCACAGTCGCGAACTGCGACCTCAAGCGGCGACACGGTGGAAGCGATGAAATTGAACTGGCCGATGGGGCAGACGTATTTGCAGAATGTGGCGTGGGTGAAGAGGGAGTCAACGATCAGCACTGCGGCAAAGTAGCCGACAATCACCCATGAAGTGAGCCACGGAGAAGACCATAGTGAGAACAGTTCGTAACAGAACAGCAAGGCTACGAAGAGCGCAATTGGAATCCACTTGTTGCGCAAGAGCCGCGGCCAGGTAAAACGTGGACGAATCCACTTGCGCATAAAATTGCGGGCCAGCATGAACGGACAAGAAAGGCAGAATAGATTCCCGGCGCAGAGAATGGCCAAGACCAGCGCTCCGCGAAAATGGACCCAGGTAAGCACTGTCGCAAGGTTCTTGGGCGCGAGGGTGGGTCCGGCAAGCCCCTCAACGATCATCACAATGCTGACAGCGAACAGTGGAATCTGCAGAAAAGTGCGTGAATGACGCCAGCGCAGCAGCGGCCCGATTACCGGGACGGTGAGCAGATCGAATGGCTGCGATTCAAGGAACTCTTCCTGCTCTCCGAGTTGCTGCTGCTCGGCGGCTGGGGAGAGCGCGCGGGGCGGTCTAGTCAATTAGATTCGACCCCCTTCACATCCATTTGCCGTTCGACCTTGCGGCCATCGCTCAAAGTAATGTGGAACAGCACCACCCAATCGCCGCCCATGGTGAAGTTCAAATTCGCTTGATAGTTGCCGGGCGTAGTTTCGTGGGCGTCCGCAAAAAGCGGCGCCATGCCGGGATGGTTCATGTCGCCTTCCACCTGCACACGCGCGCCTGCGACGGACTGATGCGACTCATTCGTGAGTCTAAACGAAATGGTTTCTGCTCGGGCGCGAACGGGTTGGGGGGTGATGGATTCAGTAATCGAGATTCCGCCTTCGTCATTTGCCGGCCTGCGGCAACCGGTGACAACAAACAATGTGAGGCCAGCCAACATCAACAATGCCCAAACACGCCGAGAGGCCACCCTCCGGCAGCCTCTCAAATCATCCCAATTCATCATGAATGTCTCAATATACAAATTGTTGCCATATGAGCTATGCGCGGCAATCCGCTTCCTGGTTTGCGTCATCTTTGTACCAAGAGCAACTGCAGGTGGCCGGCGCCTCGCCCTGGGGTGGAAACATGTGATAGTACATGGCGACCATCATGGGGATGAACACAATCGCGTTGTAGAAAAGGTGGAGCTCAACCCGTGGGAAAAAGAACTGGAGGACGCTGAATGGCACTGGCTTGCCCATCAGGTTGTGGTGAAAGGTGGCCTGGGTGAGGAGCAGGAGGTGCTCAAAGTGATGCCAGATCTGGATGCCCAACGAGATATTCCACCAGGTGCGGCTGCGGCCGACGAATCCCTTGCGCAGCACCCAGAGGCCGATGAGCATCACCAGCGCGTAGCCATAGTGCAGGGTTTCAGTCTTGATGAGCTGCGGGTACCAGAGCCCCAGAATGCCGTTTGCCCTTGAGGTGGGCCAGCCCATCACCCAGATCTGGTAGGCCTGGGCAAGGTGCTCGCCCCAGTGGGCAAGCACAACCGCCATAAACACCCACAGGGCTTTCTCATGCCATTGGCTATTCAGTTTTTCAGATAGCGTGGGGCGCGCAGATGCGGACAGAACATGACCGTGAACATTGGGAACGGATGCAGCCATTTTCGGTTGACCTCAACAGGGGAACGAGACCGGGGCTATCTCTGAATCGAAACCAAGTTTACTTGATAATAAATACAATTCGAGTCGGTTAAAAGTGCGATTTCTACGTCCACCTTTCGATGGAGGCAGCAAGCGCGGACTCTCACGCATCAGCGGCGACAGGTTGGCGAATGGAGGGTTGTGTGTAGCCCTCCTTTGCCAGGTGCTGACCCATCTGCGCGTACATATCAGGGTCGTCGGGCTGCCAGGTGCCGAGTCCGTCGACGTAACGATTGAACATGCAGAAGGCGGCCGCGATCAGCACGGTGTCATGAATCTCCATGTCGGATGCGCCTTTATTTCGCGCAGCCTCAACGTCGGCGGCTGTCACCAGTTTGCCGTCCTGCTGCACTTTGCCGGCGATAACGAGCAGCGCCTTGAGTTTTTCCGAGATTGGCGCCGAGGCAAAATCCGCCTTAACCTTTGCCACCAGTGAAGGGTCTCCCAAATGGCACGCAGCCGCGGCGGAGTGACTGGCGTAGCAGAAGTGGCATTGGTTGCGCCAGGAGACGTGAGATGCAATCAGCTCGCGTTCGCCGGGCGTGAGCGAATTGGGCAAGTGCAGAAGGATGTGGGCCAGTTCGCGCATCGGCTTCGCGGTTTCAGGACGGTATTGGAATCCGGCGCTGATGCCGGGAAAGCCGGCAGGAAGATCGATGTGAGGCATGAGTGACTCCTGAAAACGGTGAACAGTGAACGGTGGACGGTGGACGGTGGACGGTGGACGGTGGAACGTGGACCGTGAAAGGAGAAACAGGCATCGGTTAGAGGCGTGGCGCCGGAGACTATCGCGCCGGTACGTTCGAGTGCGACGCCAGGTACTCTTCGCTAACCGACACATAGCCTTCGCGGGCCACGCGCTTGCCTCGCTCGCGGTAGAAGGCTGGGTCGGCGGGCTGGTTGGTGGCCAGGCCGTCAACATAACGGTTGTACATGCAAAAAGCCGCAGCAATCAGGACCGTGTCATGGATTTCGATGTCGGTTGCGCCTTCACGCCGCGCAGCTGCAATGTCGGCCGGCGTCACCAGCTTACCGTCCTGTTGAACCTTGCCCGCAATATTCAGAAGAGCCTTGAGCTTGGGGCTGATCTCAGCCTGCGTAAAATCGACTTTCACCTGGCTGACCAGATCTTCGTTGCCACCCAAATGAGCGGCAGCAATTGCGCCGTGGATGTTGTGACAAAACTGGGTACAGTTGCGACTCGATACATAGGTGGCAATCAATTCGCGTTCGCCTGGAGTGAGGGTACTGGGGCCTTGCAGCAACACTTCCACCAGCGCGTTAAGCGGCCGCGCAGTCTCAGGCCTGAAGGCCATTGCGCCTCTGATTCCGGGAAGGTCGGGGTCCAGCGGAATGTGTGGCATAAGAATCTCCTCTAGGGATGACGGTCAAAGGCGCCTGCAGAGAGCGGGGAAGTTCAGCGCCGCCGGATTTACGTTGAGGGTATGCTACGTGGCGCCGGGCGAGCAACGCATCAACCATTCGACGGAGACAAATGTAGACGGTGGAACGACCGAAATGCTCGCCGCCCGGTGCGCCCGGCGTGACGGTCAGTCACGGCGTCCCATCCGAAAATCGAGATACAAAACGTGCGCCTTGATCTGGTCCCCGGAGTAGTAGCGGGACAACTGTGCCATCTTCAGCATGCAAACTATGCTTCCGGGATTTCCATTGCTCCACTCAACAAGCTGATGAAGGACGTGATCGAGGTTTGACGCGCAGAGTCCGTTGCGGCTCGCTTCCTTCCGCGCAAAATCCAGAGCGATGGACGGAGGAAACTCCTTCAGTTCCAACCGCTCCGATTTAGCGGCGCACATAGGTTGCAGGGTCCCAATGTCCTCCATATGTGGCGTGCGAGCAACGAAGATAATCGGGGTTCGATCGAAGTAGTTGAGATCTTTAATCAGACCAGTGACGACGCGCGATGGGCCTGCCAGATGATCGAGCGCCAGGAGAAACGGATACTGTTCGAGGGCCCGCTGCACAACGCCCTTTAGAGACGCGGAGCTGATGGCCGTGCAATCCGGAGGCAGATTGATGCCTGACTTTGCAATCCGCCGAAGCTCCTGAATGAGCGCCAGCAATAATTCGCGGGGAGACCCGACCTGCCCGGCAAACAGGGCGAGAGGCTGCGTTTGAACAAAGCTCTTCAACAAGCGAGTCTTACCGATTGCTTCCGGCCCGAAAATCAGCATGGACTTCAGCCTCTGCGCTTGCGCTTGAAGTCTCGCCAATTCGTCTGTGCGCTCGACTACGGCGTTATATTGCCGATCGTCGATGGTGCCGTTAACAGCCAGCACAGACATGATGAAACCTCAATTGATGCTAATTAGACGAGCGCACAGACATCCCGTTCAAATCGGTCGAGCCGTTCAACTTCCAACTGTATTGCGGGCGCGCCTTTTTCTTTGACTTTTCGCGCCCGGTCAAGCGCTTGTTCCGCAATACGTCTGACCTCATGCAACAACTTGCGAATCTCCACCTCCAGGCGCTCCCGGCTTTCCTGAATGCGATTGAGAACATCGTTTTGAACACGAGAGCTGTTCACCTCCAAAAGATGCTGCAGAAATTCTCGCGCCTCGTTGGTGATTAGTTTGCGTCCACCTGCAAGCGGCAAAAAGACGTCGGCGAGCCAGCGCAGAGGCGATGGAGGGGCCGCAGTTCCGATGAATTCCTCGAAGATGAACCTAGATCGCGCGCGGAGACCTTTCTCAAGGTCGAGCGCATGGGGCATCCGTGTCAGTTCGCTCAGACCCGCGTCGACCAGTTTTATCAAAAAGTTGTTTCCCATCTCCACAAACCGAAGGGCCACGGCATGAAATTGGCGCTCGCCCTCTTCCTGCTCCGGCTTGAGCCACGGCATAACCTTGCGGCGCGAGATCTCCTGGGCCAGATGCATCACGCGACGTCGATAATGGGGGCCAAATCCCAGGGATACTGAAATTAGTTCCCGGGTAAATTCCGCTTCAGATTCGGTCCACGCGTAACGCAAGAACTCCTTGTGCCGGTCAACGAATAGGTCCGAAATCCGCTGCTGCTCCGCCATGAAAAGGAAACTGAGCTCGCGCATGGAACGCTCAGCCTCGTTGATGGTTCCCTTCATCAGCTCAATGCGCCGTTCTGACTCTTCGATCGGCCGACGCAGCGCGTTGCGGTCCTCACTGATGACAGCAAGCAGTTGTTCGCTTAAACGTTGAAGACCCCTGCCTCCGGCGGCACGAGCGAGGTTTTTTCCCGAGTCCTCAACGAGGTGATGCAAACTCGCCAGCAGTCTTTCCCAATCGCGAAGCGGACCGTGGCTTGCCAAGCGATCGGTAGCGCTCACTTCAAACACTTGCCCCATCGGGCGTTGCAGCCGCTTTTCGAGAACCTGACGCGTAAATCTGGCCGCCGCCGCACGTTCTGGATCGCTGGTGCGGTCGGCCTTGTTGATTACAAGAATTAAATCCTGGACTTGCTTTCCAACCGCTTCCACCAGCGCTAACTCCTCGCCCGCGATGGGCGGATCGGCTCCGACTACAACCAATGCGGCGTCAATGTGAGGGATAAACGCCTGCGTGGTTGCTAAATTTCCAGTGAAGACCGAGCCAAGGCCCGGCGTGTCAACAAAACACATGCCCGAGGACAACAAGGGACTGGGCACAAATACCTCGGCGCCCTCCACGCACTTCTTGTTTTCGGGGTTTAACTCTTCGGTTACAAATTCCTTCAAGCCGAGCATTGCAATATCCTGCCAGCCCCCGTCTCGCATGCGAACGCGAGCATGAAGCGTTTCGCCAAACCGAATCACGGTGGGTACTGCCGTGACCGGAACAAACCCTGTTGGAACAACTTCGTAACCTACCAGAGCATTAAGCAGAGTGGATTTGCCTCGCTTGAATTGACCGACACAGGCGACATAGAAACGCCCTTCAGAGACTCGCTCCGCGAGCTCACGTGCTTCCTCGGCTTGAGGCTCGGCTCCCAGTTCCTGAGCGAGGTCAGCAAGCCGCACCAGACGGGAAGCGCCATCCAGGCACACGGATGATTCTGATGAAAGGCTTTCGCAATTCTGGACGAATTTGCCCATTTCCCGAATTGTCAAATCAGAGCTCATCCCACTCGTCCCGAGGGAGTAACCGCACTCCGAAGCGGTCGAAGATCGTCGATCCGGCCCAATATAGGGTGATGGAATCAAGTGCGCCTCCGAACGCAATAAAGAAATGCTTCTGCGACCCTACCCCTGCTCACCTTTCTCTTCACGTTCGCTGATATGTGAGCTCTTTCCCAACCCCAATTCCTCGCGGATGCTGTGCTTCATTTCGTGCACCAGAGTGCGGAGCTCATCGACGACCTGATTTAAACCCTCGATCGCGTCCTCGGGAATGGCGCCACAACCGCGCATGTAGCGTGGCCTCAGCTCTTCAACGGCGATATCGACAAAACCAAGGTCTGTTATCACCGTACGCGACACGGGAATCTCAGGCGGCTCCGGCTTCATGTGCTGCCAATCCAGCGCCTTCAACAGTTGAGCGCGAAGACGGCGAATATGGTCTTCAATCATGTCCACCTGCGCCGGAGTGACATCCACAACAAAGTGGGGAAAAGGCGACTCCGACTCCTGAGAATGGAGCGAATGCACGATGTCGCAAAGCAAGCCGTCAATATATTTGCAGGTAACGCCCAGACGCCTTCGCTGGGCTTCGTTGAGTTCCCCGTGTTGTCGTATCTGCGTGTTCATTATTTGAATCCCGGCCAAATGACTCCTCGTCGCTTCCACTTCGAGGAGTCACTCGCCCAGATGAGCCGTTAAGGTGAACTCCACGACCGGTTGAAAATGCTTATGCCTTTACCGGCTTCTTCCAGTGGTCATAGATTGTGGCGCCCGCGTAACGCTTTGCTACCCAGTTCGCGCTCAATTTCAAGCAGGCGGTTGTACTTTGCAATCCGTTCTCCTCGACATGCGGATCCGGTCTTGATCTGCCCCATCCCCGATGCCGATGTGCGACTTTCATTGTTGAATCCTTCTCCCGCCTCAGTGGACAATCATGACGGGACAGTGCGCGTACCTGAGGACACGCTCTGAGTTTGACCCGATCATCCAGCGGTGCAGGATAGTGTGGCTGCGCTTGCCCATCACAATCAAGCTGGCCTGCATGATGAAGCAGGCAGCGAGAATCTCTTTTCCGTACTCCGTAACGTTGAAACCAAGTTCCAACATGACCGCGTACATGACAGCTACTGAAGTTGTGGAAAGAGCAACACCGCAAAGCCAACTGGGCATAATAGCCCAATGCAGCACGTAATGCGCGACCGCTGTGCAGCCGAGAAAGGGACCGAAGAAACCTGCGAGGCCAATGACCGACGCTTCACGCCATTTGGTTTTGAATATTACCGGGTCGAGTTCCGCACCTGCCAGGAACGTAAGCACGATGGCTCCCGTGCCGGCCAGGAACGTAATCCTTTGCGTGTTGCCCTGCAGTCCCCCGGCGCCGATCATGACGCCAATCACCAACTGCGCGACTGTTCCGACAACGATCTCAGACAGTGCAGTTGAGATCTTGAACCAGATTGCGAGCAGCGTCGCGAACAGCGCCAACCCCGCCCACAAAGCCGAGAGGGCCCATGGATTGATCATGGATCCAAGCTCCTTCAGATGTGTTCAGGGATCGCTGCCGGCCATAACTCCACAACAGGATTCCCTGTCAGGAGTCATCATCTGTCCGGCCATTTGGGTAGGACAGCGGTTAAAGGTGAACTCCTTCACCTCAACGATGCTTGAATCGTAGGATTTCAGGTCGCCAAAGTCAAGTGACTGGGCACACCCACCACCGCGGCGGTAAATCGCTGAGGGATGCAAAAACGATCGAATCGCCGAAGGATTTCCAATCGATCTTCAAGCATGCTCCACCACCTTGGTTCTCCATGAGCTTGATCGAAAACCGGATAGCCCGAAGCGGCGCAGATCGGCCACCAACCAAGTTTTCGCTCTTGCAAAGTGTCGCAGAGCAGGCCGTTGGCTGGTTCACTTGCAGGAAAAATAGCGATATTAATGCCTGCTATGGTCCTGGACACGGCATGGAGGGGGGTATCAGGACTATCGTTTAAGTTCAATAGATTTTTCGTACGACGAGGATACCACCTGCCATGAATACCAATTCGTTTGTGCCGTGCATTTCCCTGATTGCTCTGTGCCTATGTCTATCCGCCGGCGCAAATGCGCAGAAAACAACTGAAGGCATTTCCTGGACGTTCGACGAGGCGAACGGCGCAATCGTCCACGATTCAACCGGCAACGTAGACGACCGGGTCGAAGGATTCTGGCGCCGCGTGCCGGGTGTTCAGGGGCAGGCGCTCGAGTTCGATGGCTATTCGACGAAAATTGTCCGACCTGCGCGGGCCGTACCGCACCTGGGAGATGCTTTTACCGTGTCAGCGTATGTGGCTCTCAACAACTATCCGTGGAACTGGGTTCCGATTGCCGACCAAAGCGCCGATCACCAGATTGGATTCTTCTTCGGAATCGATGCGCTGGGGCATGTGGGCCTGGACGCCGCGGTAAATGGCGTGTGGCAAGAACTTACTACGAGCGAGCGTTTGCCGCTCAAGAAATGGGTGAACCTCACGGCCACCTTTGACAACAAGGCCGGCATGACCATCTACATCAACGGTGCACCTGTCGCACATCTTGCGGTTACCGGTTCATTTACGCAGGCTCGTCAATCCGATCTTTATGTTGGCCGCGTGAGATTTCCCACGCTGCCCTATCCTTCGTGGCTTATCCATCCGCAAGATCCTGTCTGGTACTCATTCGACGGCTATCTCGACGAAGTGAAGATTCTGAACCGGGCGGTCTCCGCTGCCGAAACGCAGGCGAACCAAGCGCAGATAAAAATGCCTGATCAGGATGTGATTCCATACGCCGTTCTGCCTTCCGGGCCGGCGGGCGTGGGTCCTTTCGGAGCCATGTATGCATCGCTGAAGTTCACTCCTGCGTGGGATCGTCCGCGCCGTATCGGCCCTGACTCCGATGTTGTTGTGCGCTTTGAGCAATCGCCCATTCGCCTGGTTTTCTGGCAGGGGAACAACTACATACCCGCCTGGGTGACCGGGAACGGCAAATGGTACACCGACGAGTTCCTCGAGACGTGGGGGCCAACTTGTCCCGACGCGAACGATTGTGAACCGATGTCTGACAAGCAAAGCCGTTATTCGCACGTCAGCATCCTGGAGTCGAGCCCCGCCCGCGTGGTTGTTCACTGGAGATATGCTCTTGCGGAAGCGCGCAATTACAAGGGGGGATTCCAAGATCCGGAAACTGGCTGGTTCGATTGGGCCGACGAGTACTGGTATGTCTATCCTGACGCTACGGCAGTAAGAAAGCAGGTATTATGGAGCTCCGTACTCACTCCTGAACCGCCCACCGATCACGAATGGCAGGAGACGATTGTCATCAATGGCCCCGGACAGAAACCGGAAGATAACATTGAACCCGATGCGCTGACCTTGATGAACATGAACGGCGAAACGAAGACGTACAGTTGGGGACCGAAGACTGGCGATTCGTTCGAATATCCGAAGGCGCCCGAGAATACAAAACTGCCCACTGGCGCGAATATTCAGATCGTGAATCTGAAATCGAAGGAAAAGCCCTTCCAGATTGCTCCGCCGGCAGGCGCGCATATCGTCGGTTTCAACGACGAGAAGAGCATGTTTATGTTTCAAATGTGGAACCACTGGCCGGTTGCGCAGATTCCGTCGAGCGGGCGTCCCGCGGTTGCGCCCGATCGCCCGTCGCACTCATCCCTATCGCATATTTACTGGGACCCTTACCAGAAGGGCGACCAGACAGAGACAAAACTGTTGTTGAACGGCCTGACGACTATGTCCCCGTCACAACTACTCCCGCTAGCCAAGTCGTGGATTTCGCCCCCCGCCATCAGGGCTGTCAGTGGAGACTCGAGTGGCGCGGAATATGACCCTGCGCAACGGGCCTTTCTGGTGCATCGTCCCGCGGCCGCGCCTTCCGGCCCAATCACACTCAAAATCTCTGCCAGCGCCGACAGCCCTCTCGTGAACCCTGCCTTTGTGATTGAGAACTGGGGCGGGCCGGCGAGGATCACTGTGAGCAGCAAAGGCAAGCAAGTAAACAGCCCGGTGCACATTGGATACGTCCATCATCTCGAAGGGGACTGCCTGATCGTATTCCTGGAATTGAGTTCCAGCGAGGAGACTCAGGTTCAATTCGATCCCAGCGTGAAGTAGGACCACCAGGAGAACACCACCAAGAGGACCTTCCTGGGAGTCGATTTGCTTGAATGGGAATCGGTTCAGGCGGAGCGAAGTGTGCGGCTCGATTCCACCCAACTTGCGAGGAAAAGATGAAGAAAGCTTTATTGATTGTTCTGTGCGGACTGACACTCGGCTCCCGATGCTTTGCCTCGAGCTGCGAGGGCCTGGCAGGATTATCCCTGATCGATGGCAAGATCGCGATGTCTGTCTCAGAGCCTGCAGGAACGCTAACCGGGCTTAGCGAAAAACCGCTCGAGAATCTTCCTGCGTTCTGCCGCGTAGCCGCTACGTTAATGCCTTCCAGCGACTCCAGCATCAGGATCGAAGTTTGGATGCCGGCTACAGGTTGGAACGGCAAGTATGAGGGAACAGGCAACGGTGGTTACGCAGGGGGAATTGCGTTCCAGAGCCTGGCTGACGGGTTACGCGGCGGTTATGCCGTGGCGAATACTGACATGGGTACCTCCGGGCTTCCCGGAAGGGACGGCGATGGTCTAGTCGGACATCCAGAGAGGTGGAGAGATTGGGGTTCGCGATCGACGCACGAAATGACAGTTGCCGCAAAGCAGATTGTTCGCGCGTTTTACGGCAAGGAACCTGAATTCTCATACTATTTTGGCTGCTCTACCGGCGGACAGGAGGGACTTGTAGAGGCGCAGCGTTTTCCGGACGACTACGATGGCATTGTCGCTGGAGGCCCAGCCAATAACCGCACCCGGTTGCACATGGATTTCATCTGGGATTATGCGGCCGCGGAAGAAACGCCGGGGAGCTACTTACCAGAAGCGAAACTTGCGCTCATGTCCAATGCGATGCTGAGCGCCTGCACTGCGCAGAAAACTGTTGCATCGGACAAGTTTGTGTCAGACCCGCCGGCCTGTCATTGGGATCCGCAGACTCTTCTTTGCAAGGCGGGCGACGCTCCCGATTGCCTGACCGCGGAACAGGTCGCGACCGCGAAGAAATTCTACGACGGCCCGCGCAATCCGGTCACGAACGAACCGATCTATCCGGGGGACGCACGCGGCAGTGAACTTCAATGGAACGAAGTGATACCAAAGGATGGGGCGCCGCTGCTGGACGCGCTGTTCAAATGGACATTCGGCGCGAACTGGGATTGGCGGAAGTTCGATTTCAATCGCGATGTAAAGACGGTGGACGACACGCTGGGTTCGATGGTGAACGCGACCGATGCAGACCTACAGGCATTCAAGACACACGGTCACAAACTGATTGTTTACCATGGCTGGGCGGATGTAATTGTTCCTTCGCTGGAGTCGATCAACTACTACCAGAGCGTAGAGAACGCGCAGGCGGAGGAGGCAGCAAGCCATCATCGCAATAAGACTGATGAGACACAGGGGTTCTTCCGGCTGTTTATGGTTCCGGGCATGGCGCACTGCGGCAATGGCCCGGGGCTCAACGGGATCGCTCCATTTGAATCGATCGTGACCTGGGTCGAGAAGGGGCATCCACCGGAGAAGATTATTGCGGGGCGGTACGAGCGTGGCGTGACACAGATGACAAGGCCGGTCTGTCCCTATCCGCAGGTCGCACGCTATAACGGCGCCGGAGACTCGAACGACGCCGCCAGTTTCTCGTGTGCCGACGCGATCGAGAAGAACCAGAAGTAAATCGCCGGGAATTGTGGAATTGCAGAGGAGCAGCCAGCCGGGTTATTGCGCCAGCCAGCCTCCATCGACCGGAATACTTGCGCCGGTTATGTTGCTTGCTGCTTCTGTGCAAAGAAGGGCGGCCAGCGCGCCGATCTGGTCGATGGTCGTGAATGAACCGGAGGGTTGTTTTTCGAGCAGCATCTCCCTTGTCGCGCGCTCCAAGTCGATGCCCTCCGCTTCAGCTTTGGCCTCGATCTGACGCTCGACAAGCGGGGTGCGCACCCAGCCTGGACAGATAGCATTGCACGTGATTCCCTGCCCTGCCGTCTCCAGCGCCACTACTTTTGTCAGTCCGACCAGTCCGTGCTTGGAGGCAACATAAGCTGCCTTTCTGACAGACGCGACCAATCCGTGTGTCGACGCTATATTAATGAGGCGTCCCCAGCCACGCCGGCGCATCGACGGTAAGGCTGCTTTCATGGTATGAAATGCCGAAGACAGATTCAGCGCGAGGATGGCGTCCCAGCGATCTACGGGGAAGTCTTCAAGCGGAGCAACATGTTGGATCCCTGCGTTGTTGACGAGAATATCGACGCTTCCGAGGCGGGCTTCAGTGTCCTTAATTAGATCGACACACTCCGCGGGCTGAGCCAAGTCGGCTCCGTTGTGAAGAACTCTCACATTAAAGGTTGTGGCGAGATCGGTGCGCAGTTTTTCAATTTCATCGGGATCGCCAAAGCCGTTGAGCATGATTGCGCAACCTTCTGCCGCGAGGGCGCGGGCAATGCCGGTTCCAATTCCGCTGGTGGAACCGGTGACGATAGCGACATAGTTTCTCAGCACAGGTACACACCCTCCTGCAATCTAGAAAGAAGGATAAGCACAAGCAGACAATCGCTTGATTCTATGAAATGGGCAGCAATTCGAACGTGTGGGGCTTGGGTTTCGCCATTTCATGCTGTTTTTCTACGACCGACTTCTCAAGTGAATCCAGGATTTCAGTTGCTTGCTGGGCTTGGGGAAAATCATATTCGGATAGCGATGTGCCGGCGTATCGCCATTGGGCAACGTGAATGTCTCCATGCGCCACCGTCAGGTCGTACACTTTCATCGCTTGCCTGGTCATGGGCGTGCTTATGAGCGAAAGGTTGATTCCGTTGCCCAGCTCGTCATCATTGAAGACGCCCAATGACTCGCCGTCGATCTTGAGCGAATAGGCACCTCTTTTGAGGCCCGTGACTTTGAGCAGTTCCTGATTCAAGGCGCTGGCGATATCAGAGCTTTGAATTGCCAGCCTGACAGGTGTGCCTCCGTACCAGGTCGCCTGCCACTCGGGGAATGGAAGGGGCAACGCGTTATCCAGTTCCGTCCACTTCAAACCCTGGCCGGCCGATAAGTCAGAGATCGTCGCCCCCCTGGTCTTTTTCACTTGTGGCGCCGTGGTTGACGCTTCAATTTCGACTGAGGCGACCAGGGATTGCGCTCCCCACGCTTTCAACAGATCTTCGGCCATGATCATTGCGCCGCCGAACTCCGGGTGAACGTGATCGGGGATGATTTTTTTCGCGCCCTCTGGATCAAGCTGTTTGGCCTTCTCGAGCATTCGCACCAGGTCGGTATTGAGGTCGGCAAAATCAAGGCCTGATTGCGCAGCGTAGTTGTCGATCCATTTTCCGTAGCCGCGGAGAACCTGGTTGTAGCTGATGCCATTGTCGATCGTGACCTGTGCCGGGCCCGTGACTTCATCGTATGGGGATGGCTCAATGGCGGTGATGCGCAAGCCGGGAAGCGCCGAGCGGGTTGAATCCACAATATGCCTGTAGCCGGCAAAGAAGGTTTCGTCGCTGGCCACGGTTGCTGCCTTATAACCGCCGTCGTTCATTCCAAGCATGATCGTAAGTACGGTGGGCTTATACGCGATCACATCGCGCTTCAGCCGCAAATCGATCGGGCCGCCCGCGCCGCCGTCCACTCTATCGCCGCCCCACCCGGAATTTACAAAGGTGACATCGAGGTTCGGAAAGCGCGTTACAACGTAAGTTTCGACGATCTGCGTATAGCGGCGCTGGTCGGTAATACTGTCGCCATAGAAAACCACCCTGTCTCCGTTCTTTAGATAGAAGGGCTTGTCCTGTCCCCAAATGCCGACACATGATGCGGCCATCAAACAGGCCAGCCACAGTTTCTTATGCATTCTTCCCTGCCTCTCGTTTGTTCAGTTGAGTTAACGATCCGTCTTCAGGCCTGCGCCAGCAGAGTCCGGGTCCTTGCAACTTGTCCGTACCAGATGCCCGAGTCCTTCAATGTCCGCTTGCCGGGATTCTTGTAGTCGACCTGGGCCAATCCTAAACGCGAATGAAAGCCGTCTTGCCACTCCCAGTCATCGATCAGACTCCAGACGTGAATCCCATGCACATCGGCTCCAGCCGCGACAGACTCCAGCACCGATTTGAGCACATGATTGAGATAGCGAATGCGCGCCGGGTCGTGCACGGGCACGCCAGGCGTCAACTCTTCCTGCTCGTCGCATCCGGTCTCAGTAATGATGATCGGACGCTTGTAGCGCGACTTAAGATCGAGCAGGACTTCCTTCATACCACCAGGGTAGAATTCGACTCCCCGCTCGTGAACCTCATGGGCGTTTAACCCGCGGAGAATATCGGGCCCATCTCCTGCAGCCACAAATCCCAGGCCGTTGTAGTAATTAACCCCGGTGTAATCGAGTGGTGCACGAAGCAAGGATTCATCCCCTGGCCGAAAGCCCATCAATTCGTATGGGTTTCCGTCTGGAAAGGCCTCGGGATATTTTCCGGTGAAAGCAGGTTCGAGAAACCACCGGTTGCGGAAGGCGTCAAAGCGAATGCACGCCTGGCGATCCGCGTCCGAAGGGCTGGCCGGATGAAATGGGTACATATCGTGTGCTATTCCGATTTTGAGCGACTGGCGTTCAGCCTTCATAGCGTGAAATCCCGCTGCCTGGGCCAGATTTGCGGTGTGCGTGGCACGCAGCATCAAGCTGCGGTCTTTGATTCCCGGCGCATGTACTCCCCAACCATATCCGGCAACCGTGAAGGCCTGAAGTTCATTAAGGAGGCACCAATTCTGTACGCGGTCGCCGTAGGTCTTTGCCAACAGGGACGCATAGTCAGCAAACCGCGCGGCCGTATCCCGATTCGGCCAGCCACCCGCGTCATCGAGGGCCTGGGGCAAATCCCAATGGAAACAGGTGATCAGCGGATTGACTTCGATCTGCTTGAGCGCATCGATAATCCTGTTGTAGTGATCGAGGCCCCTTTGATTCACTGTGCCTTTGCCGCTGGGGAAAATGCGCGGCCAGGCGATTGACATCCTGTACGAATTCAGCCCCATCGTTTTCAATAGAGCGAGGTCTTCGGGCCAAAGGTGATATGAGTCACAGGCCACAGATGGAGTTGAGCCATCGCTAATTGCGCCGGGTCTGCTGCAAAAGCGATCCCAAATAGACTCTCCTTTCCCATCTTCCTTTGCCGCTCCCTCAATCTGGACGCACGAAGTCGCCGCTCCAAAAAGAAACTCCGGCGAGAAAGCTTGGAGCTTGCTGTCGGGCACCGCGAAGGCCGCGTCCTTCACGCTTGCGGATAGCGGGCGACTGACAAGCCCCAGTGCACCGACACCCGCGACCAACGCCGCATAGCTTGAACTTTCAAGGAACCTTCGCCGCGATACTTTCATTAGAATCTCCACTCCGATCAGGAACCCGGTTCTCGCTGAATTGCGGTAAGTCCGCCTCCAGCGTCATCGGGCTCTTCACCGCATTCGCAGAGAATTGTAATGCGACTTAGGCCGGGAATTTTGTGAGCGCTGGATCCACGCAATTGTATCGTTCCAAGCGCGGATAGCAAGACCCGGACAACGTTTGAGGGAAAAAGAATGTGCGAATTCCTTCCGTCAAGAATTCGAAACGTTTCATATCAACAGTTTCTCGATCCGGTTGATCGGATATTCAGCAATCCGAACCTGAACGATGCCAGGGTTGAATGTTGGTTCGAGTCGCCTCAATTCGACCGGCGCGTCGAGGCCGGCAGCGGATCGACTATCTCGGTTCTGGGTAGGGAGTTTCAAAACGATCCTGCTGCAGGTCATCGTATTGAAACACGGCGCAAGCGGGATAAAAAGCGCCTATTGGACAGATCATTTGATTCGAAATGCGACCAGTTCGAATGTGCTGTCGGATTCTCCGGCGATGTGCTTGCTGCGCAGGAACAGCTCGAAGTAGCGAAGATCCTTGCGGTTCAAAAGAGACGATATCTCAGGGGGCAGCCTGCCATGCAGCATGAATCGGGCAGCGGCTTCATTGGCCTGCATGTCGGCGCCGTTGATGAGCAGAACATAGCCGCTTTGCGAAAGGTTCTGAGTTAGAGCAATGTCGACGTAGCCTACGCTCTGGTTGCCCCAGGTGTTTATGTAATGGGCCTGTTCCCCGGCCGCTGGACGAAGGTTTTCGAAGGAGCTAGTCTGCTGAGCAATGTTGTCGACGTGACGGAAATTGATTCGATCGTTAAAGAGTGTGACCCAGGGATCGCTGTTGGGTCCACCAATCAAGATGGTATTCCCCTCATTCAAGTCGCTGACATGCAGGTCGCGGGCGTATCGAATCGTAGCGTGGACCCCCGCTCGATTGAGAGTTTCAAAGAAGTCAACAGCAATCAGTCCCTCATTAGCGCTTGTCGTTCGATATGTGTTGAGAGACGAGATCATCTTCTGCATGGCAGGGTCCTTGGTCATGGCGAGCTGCCGCTGGGGGAAGTCCTTGCTGAGGTATTCAGAAAGAGGAATGCTGCCTCCGGCAAAATCTTCGATCATGACCAGCGAAGTATCGGGCTCGACTATCTTCACATCCCCTTCCGACCGGGAAAGGAACTGGACGAAGGGATTTACGCCGAGCGTGGAGGGAGCTTTGGGGACGCCCGAATTGTGGACCAGCAGAAACAGGAGAATCAACAAGATAACCGCAGAATTGAATCCTACTAAGACCCCAAATCTCCCATTCCACCATTTCGCTTGTGCACCATGCCTCAAATCTGAAGACCAACCGGCAGCATCTGCGGGAGAATCGAACGGCTCTTTGGTCGATGGCTCGGAGATGGTGGGCGAATGTGTATGGGTTTGGTGAGGTGCAAATACAGGGGTGTAGCTTCCCTTTGGAATAGTTAGAAGAAGTGGTTCGGCTTTCCCCTCGCCCTCAAAATAATTCTCCAATTTGCGGCGAAGATGACTGAATTGAGCCCGGACTATGTTGTCGTTGGCCGGATTGAAATCTTCGCGCCTTCCAAGCACATTGCATGCTATTTCGAACTCACCTGGTACGTTATTCGGCCGAAGGATGGCCACTTGGGATGTGTATTTTAAGATACTTCGAAGCTGTGATGCGCGCTGAAAGCCTTCACTTGCGATAATGCGCTGGACTAGCTCCCAACGTTTATCACCCTCTAAGAGAGTCTCATCGGTTGTCCGTGGATCGTCTTTTTGATTTTTTAATTCCATGTATCAGTTCCTCGCCAGTCGACGTTCCTGACTCTGATCAAAGCGATAAAGCGCGATTATCTTGTCGGGAGCAACGACGCGAAGCTGATCCGGAGATTCGCTAAACTATAGCATATAAAGTCAATTTACGTAAATGCACGTTCAATCACATCCATCCACTTGCTCATAGCACAGAAGCGTCTGCACAATTTCGCGGATCATCAAAACGGGAAATTCGATGGCGACTACCGTTGCGTAGTCAGGTCTCCTCTCGATGAGTTCGCGAGTGGAGACACGGCGGCCATCGACCTACGGGATCGGTGTTCTCGAATAAGCGGCTCCATTTGAAGGACGGAGTGACGAAAGTCACTGCGGTTTAAGAGCTCAGGGTTTCTTATTCAAAGGTGAGTCTGTAAACGATTCCAAGGGTAGCAGTTGTGGGAGGTTGACGGTTTCGACGGGCCTGAAGTAGTCGAAATGGCGCAATCAGAATCTTGCAGTTACGAAGAATCACTCCAGGTTGGTTGACGAAGGGAATCTGGAGACTGAGTGAACAACGAAATTGAACCAAGAGGTGAGTAAGTAGGAGGCTGCTTATGCACTCTCTGACAGGAGACAAGATAAGAATGAAAAAACGATTCGGAGTGCTACTGATAGCTCTGTTCGTTCTGGTGCTGGTCGCGCCTATGGCGCGGGCGCAGTCAATGTTCGCCAGCTTGAACGGGACGGTACAGGATGCTCAAGGCGCCGTTGTGGTGGGGGCAGGCGTCAGCGTGAGGAACGCGGCGTCAGGCGAAACCCAGACTGCGGTTTCCAACAAGGAAGGTTACTTCTCCTTTCCAGAACTTCCTGCCGGTACCTATCAATTGACCGTAGTCGCCAAGGGATTTCAAAAATTCCATGAGACCGGCATAACCCTGACCGGCGGCGACGACCGCTCATTGACCACCCAGCTTAAGGTTGGCGCAGTGAGCGAGACGGTTGAGGTTCAAGGCAACCAAGCTGATTTGACGCCGTCAAGCTCGGGCGAAAAGTCTTACACCATCTCCGGCGGCGATCTTCGTGAGCTCTCGCTTGTAAGCCGCGACGCTACCGAGATCGTGAATATTATGCCCGGAGCGGTCATGACCTCAAACGGCGCAGTTAACTCGCAGGCATTCTCAGGCCAGGCGATGGGCATGAACACTGCGACGGGTCCACTCGCTAACGAGAATGTGAACGGTCAATCCGTTGACGTGACCACGGATGGTGGCCACACCTTCGATCCCGGCGCGGCCGGCAATGCAGTTCCGGTCACCGCAAACCAGGATTTCATCCAAGAGGTAAAGCTCCAGACCTCGAACTTCACCGCCGATAACGCCAAGGGGCCGGTGGTGGTGAACACCGTCACCAAGAACGGTGGTTCTCAATTTCATGGCGACTTCCACTTCATCGCCCGTAACCATGTGTTGGACGCGAATGACTCCTATGAAAAGGAAATCGACTATCTGAATGGAACGATCAAGAATCAAACGACGCCCGATGAGCACTACTACTATCCCGGCGCCACTATTGGCGGTCCAGTAATCATTCCTCACACCAGGTTCAACAAGAATCGCGAGAAGCTCTTCTTTTTTGATGGCTTCGAATACTACGACCAGTTGCAGGATAACGGCGTTGCTGCGGCCTTCGTACCAACGGCGGCCATGCTCGGTGGAGACTTCAGCGCAGTAAGTGGCTACGGCAACAACGTGGCCGGCGGATCTGTTCTTTCAACAACCCCGGCGCAAAACACCATTAACGGGGGCCTATGGGGCTCTCCGTGGCTGGCGTTCGATCCAACCAAGAGCGTCTCCGGAACACGGCTCGCGGCTTGCGCTCCGGGAGGCAGCGGAATTACCGGTGGTGTTATTAACCCATCCTGCCTTGACGCCAATGGCGTAGCCATTGCGAGTGCCTACCTGCCGAAGCCCACCACCGCGAGTGGCATCCCGAACGCGGGTGGCTTCAACTACAGCCAGGACATCATTCAGCCCATGAACATGGACCAGAACCTGGCCCGTGTCGATTTGGACATCAGCGACAAGACCAAGCTGTACGTCACCTATAACCGGTCGCGCCAAACCGCAACCTTCCCAATGGGCTATTGGGTAACCACTGCGTCTCAGAATTCAGTTCCCACGCCGTCGCCCATTATCGGAGCGGACGGTACGGATTTCGTCAACGCCAACTTCATGCACGTCATCTCGCCGAGTATGACTACCGAAACGAGGTTCTCCTTCGTATTCGAAAATTATCCCGGCAATCCGGAAGATCCAGCCAAGCTGCTCCGTAAGGACATACCCAACTTCGACCTGAAGGGCATCTGGGACCAGGCTACCGCCCCTGAACTGGTTACGTGGGGTTCGGGCTTCCCGAATCTGGGCGATGTGGGCCACGCGTATCCGCTGATCTGCTACAAGAAGATTCCCGCGGCCGGCGAAGATCTGACCAAGGTCTTCGGCACGCATACCCTGAAAGCAGGAGCCTACTGGGAGTGGGTCGACAACGTTCAGGACACTTGGAACACATGGAGCGAATTCCCGTACGCCAACTGGTACCCCAGCGTTACAGGCAACCAGTATGCCGATGTTCTGATGGGTGTTGGCCACGACGGATATGTAGAAAACGCGATTCCGCCCACGCCTCCCAATACCAAGGCCACCACGTTCTCCTTCTATGTGCAGGATGACTGGAAGGTAAACCGCCGTTTGTCCATCCAGTATGGAATGCGGTTCGATCACTATGGAAAACCCTGGTCGACACCTTACGGCGTTGCCGTGTGGGATCCGACCGGGATCCTCAGTTCCAAAGACGTGTACGACAACGATCCGGGCGCAATCGGCCTGAATACGGGCATCTCCTGGCACGCCATGAATTCCGCGATTCCGTGGTCGGGACAGCCCAGCACCCTGTTGAATTACTCGCCGCGCATCGGTGGGGCGTTCGACATCTTTGGAAACGGTAAAACCGTCCTGCGCGGTGGTTTTGGCCAGTATCGCGACTTCGCAATCTGGTCATTTGGCAGCGCAAACTCTACAGCCGAAGGTTCGGTTGCGTGGCAATGCGGCCTCAACGATATCAACTGCCCAAGTTGGGAAGACATTGACACACACAGCGAAGGCGCTCCCAAATTCGGCACCGGTCTGCCTTCCGGCACGTTCCCGACAGCAACTGGAACCAGTAACCCGAACCCCATCGCCGGAGTTGTTGATGCCAAGGATAAGCAGAACCCTTACACCAACACCTACAGCTTCAGCATCGACCAAAAGCTACCGTGGAAAATGCATATCGAGGGTTCCTATGTCGGCAATTCAACCCATGATACGCAAACTTCGATGGATGCCAACGCGATTCCAATCGGAACTATGCCTATGACGGGGGACAACTCCTCATACTGCATTAACCCACCCGTTACCAACAGCGAATATTGCACCGACCATTTCGTCCCTTATCAGAATTACGAAAACATCACCGACACGCAGACCGTGGGAAAATCGCGGTTCGATTCTCTCCAGGTGAGCCTGCAGCGCAACACCGGCTTCCTTACCCTGATGGCCAACTACACCTACTCGAAGGCATTGGGTGATGGCTTGCTGGGTGGGGATTCAACCAGCGGCTATAAGGATGGCGGCGTGAACGAGTTCTACGGTGTCCTGCCCATCGACCGTCCGCAGGTCTTGAGCACGGCGTATGTCATCCACTTCCCGCGGATCCAGGGCGCAAACTCCTTCGTAAGGGGCGCCGTGAATGGCTGGCAACTTTCCGGTATCACGCAAATCGAAAGTGGCGCCAACCTTACTTCGGGAACAGACGGTTGGAACTTCGGATACAGTGCACAGTCAAACCCAGCGACACAAACTGGGCTGGCAATAGGGACCCTTCAAAACAGCTCTCAATGGCTGCTTGGAACACCCGATATCACACTCATGCCGCTCTTGACCTGCAACCCAAGTAAAGGGAACCCCAAGAACGTCTATCTCAACTGGAGCTGCTTCGGCCTGCCTCCAGGGAACGGGATTAACGGAACAACCAAAATGCCGTATATACCCGGTCCGAAATACTGGAAGAGCGACATCACGGCCGTCAAGAACTTCAAACTCGGAGAGCAAAAGAACGCGCAATTCCGAGTGGCCGCATTCGACTTCCTGAATCATGCCCTGCTGTCGTTCGCGCCTGGCGATACCAACCTCCAGGCAAACAACCTCAAATGGCAAGCCGGATCGACTTGGCAGGGAACCGAAATTAACCAGAATCCCAACTTCGGCAAGGCTGAATGGCACTTCGGCCACAGAATCATGGAATTCGAAGCAAAATACTCGTTCTAAACTGTACCTTGTAAGTGTGCCCCTGGACGGGCGGCCTAACGGCCGCCCGTCATTTTATCCAATGACTTTTGCCAGCCCCGTTATGCTCCCGGTGTTCCCTCTACTGGCCCTGCTGTCTATGGTCGTTCCTTCCGCTGCGTCGCCTGCGCAGCAGAGCCCCCCGCACCCGGGATTCGATGAGATCGCGCATCGGGCCGATACCGCGCGCAATGCAGATCGAGCGACTGAAGCAATCGGTCTGTACCGGCAGGCCCTTCAGTTGCGCCCCTCCTGGAGCGATGGATGGATGTGGTTGGGCGACCTGCTCTACGAGCAGGATCGCTTTCCAGAGGCGCAGGATTCCTTTGCTCATTTTGTCGCCATAGCGCCCGCGCCTGGCCCCGCCCTGGCCATGAAGGCTCTCTGCGAATTCGAGACGCGCGACTATGCTCACTCGGCAAAAGACTTCGAGACATGGATGCATGGCGGCCAACAGGGAAATGAAGCCTTGACCGATGTCGCCGAATTCCACCGGGCGCAACTCCTCACGCGAGAAGGCCGCTTTGATCAGGCGCTTGACCTATTGGGTGAGAGAGCCCGGCGCAGAGGAGAAAGCCCGCTGCTGGTTGAAGCCATGGGCCTGGCGTCGCTGCGAATGCCAAATCTGCCGGGAGATTACCGGCCGGATCTCCGCGAGCAGGTCTGGCTTGCGGGAAAGGCCACGTTTTATCTTTCAGTGCGGGAGTTTGAACGCGGGCAGTATTTCTCCGACCGTTTGCTGGCAGGATACGGCCAGCAGCCTGGAGTCCATCACATTCGGGGTTTGCTGCTCAAAGCCCAGTCAAAATCTGCCGAGGCGTCGCAGGAGTTCCAAAAGGAACTTCAGATTTCTCCTCAGAATTCACAAGCCACGCCGAAATTGGCCCAGGCAAGGGATGCTGCGCCGACATCTACTAATGCAGTTACCTCGCAAAACCCCGGCGCTTTTGACCGGCTTGCCCGAGACGCGAAACGCGCACTCGAAGAGAACCGTGACGCTAACGCCATTGAAGCCTATCGCCAGACTTTGCAACTCAAGCCGGAGTGGGACGAAGGGTTATGGCATCTGGCAACATTGCTATATAAGAACGCAGAATATTTTGATGCCTGTACGGTGCTGCGGCGCTTTCTCGCGCAGAATCCGGGCAACGGTTACGGCTGGGCGATGCTGGGATTGAGCGAGTTTGGGTCGCACGATTACACACGAGCGCTCGATCACCTGCAGCAGGGATTAACACTAGGATTGGGTGACGATCGGAAAACGATCACTGAGGTCCGCTACGCCGTCGCAATTTTGCTCACGCGATCGGAACAATTTGATGAAAGCATGGTACAGCTGTTTGGCCTGATGACCGACGGCGCGAATCAAGCGACTTTGATCGAGCCATTTGGCCTGGCTGCCTTGCGTATGCCGTTTCTGCCTTCCGAGATTCCCCCCGGCCGTCGACAAATGATTCACATGGCTGGCGCCGCGACAATAGCGATAGAAGCGCGGAAGTATGAGGATGCCGAGAAGATTTTCGCCGACCTTGAATCCCGGTATCCCGATCAGCCTGGAATCCACTTTCTGATTGGCGCCTATCTTCTGAGCGCGCACCCCAGCGAAGGGATCAAAGAATTGAAGCAGGAGCTTGCAATCTCGCCGGAAAACGTAACGGCGAGAGTCCGCCTGGCGGAAGAGTACATCAAGCAGCAGAGCCTGGATGAGGGGATATCGCTCGCCCGGGAAACGTTGAGACTGGCGCCTGAGGAGCCTCTCGCCCACATGGTGCTAGGCGAAGGCCTGATAGCGAAGGGCGACTCTGTTGGCGGGATTCGGGAACTGGAAATTGCACGTGATTCCTTGCCGGGTAAAGTCGAGATTCGCTGGGATCTGTTTCGGGCGTACACGGCAGCGGGGCGCAAAGAAGATGCCAGCAGGGAGAAAAGCGAGATTGAGCGACTCAGTAATTAAGACGCAGCCATCAGTGAAAGTTGCATGAGAATGCCGAAACTCCCTTATAGAGTTCTGCGCCGACTGAATGTTCGAATGTGCCTGTTTGTTGTGGTCATGCTCGGAGTATTTGCCGCGCGGTCAGATGCGGCAAATGTGACCCTCTCGCATTTGCGTTGCGAAAACCTTCTCGATCCGCTGGGGATCGATGTGGCCAAGCCGCGTTTCAGTTGGATTATCGAGTCGGGACGCGCAAATGAAAGACAGACGGCTTTCGAGGTCGTCGTGGACGGCATTTGGGACTCAGGCCGCGTGGAGTCCGATCAATCGATCGAGGTTGTGTATGGCGGCAAAGAGTTGGCGCCCGCCACTCGCTACACCTGGAAAGTGCGGGTCTGGGATTCGGAGGGGAAGCCATCCGGCTGGAGCCAGATCGCCATATTCACTACCGGATTGCAACGATGGTCGGCAAAATGGATCGGTCACGATGAATCCGGAGGCCCCGGCGACACGCAGCCATTGCCCGCCCGCTATCTGCGCAAGGAGTTTGGCATCGAGAAGAAAGTCACTCGGGCAACAGCATACGTTTGCGGCCTGGGATTCTTCGATCTCTTTCTGAATGGGACAAAGATATCCGACGATGTGATGGACCCGGCACTATCGGACTATGACAAGGCCGCATACGTGGTCACTTTCGATGTCACCGACCGGCTGCATAAGGGCGCTAACGCGATTGGTGTGATTCTAGGTAATGGGCGTTTTTACGGACCACGGCTGATATCTTGGGCGCAAGCGTCGAACTTCGGATATCCGAAGTTGCTGCTGCAATTGGAAATTGAGTACGAGGACGGGGAAAAAACGACCCTGATCAGCGACGAAAACTGGCGACTGACAACGAATGGCCCGATCCGCGCCAATAACGAATATGACGGCGAGGAGTACGACGCACGGATGGAGATGCCGGGTTGGGATCGCGCCGGCTTCGACGACGCAACATGGGACCAGGCGAAGATTGTGTCCGCTCCGCGCGGTGCGCTCAAGGCACAGATGATTGAACCGATGCGGGTAACGGCGATCATTCATCCCGTGGCGATCACCAGCCCGTCCACGGGGGTTTACATCGTCGATATGGGGCAAAACTTCTACGGGACTTTGCGCTTAAAAGCGAGCGGGCCGCGAGGAACGCAGGTGCGCATGACGAGCGCATACAGTCTGAATCCCGATGGAACCCTCAAGACCGCTGACAACCGCACAGCACTTTGCACCGATGTCTACACATTTAAGGGTGAAGGCAGCGAAGTCTGGAATCCCAGGTTCAAAGGACAGGGCTTCCGGCATGTGCAGGTAACCGGCTTTCCCGGCACGCCTTCGGTAGATAACTTTGAAGGGCTGGTTATCCATACCGCGGCGGAACCGGCCGGCGAGTTTGAAAGTTCGAATGAACTCGTGAGCAGGATTCATCAAGCGCTAGGGTGGGGCACGCGAATGTTCATGCGATCCGCGCCTATCGACCCCGATCGCGATGAGCGGCAGCCGTGGATGGGCGACCCCGCCAAGGATGCAGAGAGCGAGGCATATAACTACAACGTTGAGCCCTTCTACACAAAATGGATGGACGATGTGGAAAGAGCGCAGAGGGCTGACGGGTCGTTGCCTGATGTCAGCATGTACTGGACTGCGTGGGGCGACAACGTGGTGTGGCCCAGTGTCTTTACTATCATTCCCGATTGGTTCATTGACTTCTATGGCGATCGCCGCGTGGCGGACGAGCACTACGCCGCAATGAAGACGTGGGTCCTGGCCATGCGGAGGCATGAGTTGCCCGACGGAACGTTCGAGCCCAGCAGTTACAAGTCCTCGAGCTACGGCGACTGGTGCGATACCTACTCGATGGATGAGAAAGGTCCCGACTCGGGCGCCACTCCCAGTGAATTGATAACTTCAGCGTATCAGTATCATAACTACCGGATCATGGAACGGTTGGCGGCGCTAACTGGACGAGCGGACGACGAGCAAACCTTTGCGGTATTGGCCGACAAATTAAAGCATGCATTCAACCTGAAGTTTCTCGACCCTCGCACGCACACCTACCAGGGAGCGACACAGACTGGATACGTGCTGGCCTTGGCGTTCGGACTGGCGCCTGACGATCAACGCGATGCAATCATCGCGAACCTGATTAACGACATCATGGTCAAGCATGACGGCCATCTGTCGGTCGGCCTGGTCGGCATGCAGTGGCTGATGCAGACACTCACCGAGATCGGGCGAGCCGATGTTGCGTGGACAATCGCCACCCAGACGACCCGCCCAAGCTGGGGCTACATGCTCTCAAAAGGCGCAACCACCATCTGGGAGCGATGGGACTACGACACACGCGGGCCGGGCATGAATAGTGAGGCATTGTTGATCCAGGCCGGCAATCTGGATGGATGGTTCTATCAGACCCTCGCCGGCATCCGTCCCGCGGCGCCAGGCTTCAAGAAAATCCTCATCCAGCCTGCCATTGTCGGGAACCTGACCTGGGTGAAAGCTCATTTCGACTCCCCTTATGGCCGGATTGCGAGCGAGTGGAAGATTGAGGGTAGCCGGCTGGTGATGGATGTCACGGTGCCGGCAAATACAAACGCAACTATCGTGGTGCCGGGGAAGAACGGTAGTACACATACTGTTGGTTCGGGTCATTACCGGTTTATTTCAGATGGGCCGAAATGGAATTGAGCTCACATCGTGCAGCGGTCGCAGATCAGAGAGAGCAATCAAGTTATTGTAAACAAATATGCTTTACGTAAACGGATGTTTAAACACGACCGTGCACTTGTTGCATGGCACTTAGCGGCTCAATCATTCGCCATAAACATATTCCGGAATTCGCCGAGCGCACCGAGGCTCTCGTTGCCAGCTGCGTGGAAATCCTGCCGATTGGAAACTCGCGGGGGAGCCAAGGCGAGGCGTGTGCGTTCCAGCCTATCGACTACTTTCAGACGGCAAATCCACTTCCGCGGGCTGCCGCTCTTGTTTTGCCTCATGCTGTTGCCAGGCAGTGTTGTTGCGTCGCGAGCGCAAACCACCATCCATGTCCCAGCCGATCAGCCGACCATTCAAGCCGGTATCAACGCCGCTAACAACGGCGACACGGTGCTGGTAGCGCCCGGCACCTACAACGAGACCATCGATTTCACTGGGAAGGCCATCACGGTCGAGAGTTCCGGGGGGCCGGCAAGCACTACCATCGTCTGGGCTTATCCTCCCACTCATGATGATCCGTTTAACCTCTTTGTGGTTACCTTTCAGACTAACGAGACGCGCAGCAGCATCCTCAGCGGTTTCACCATCACCGGAGCTGGCCTGCCCTTCAGCGACTTCCAGAAGGTCGTGCCGCAAGGCTTTTCTGACGTCGCGATCGGTGAGGTTACAGGGGGAGTAGAGGTTTTGAACGGAGCCGCTCCGACGATTGTCAACAACATCGTCACCGGCAATGGTTGTGCCGGGATCTTCTCCAGCGATGGCGCTCCGCTGATCGAGAACAACCAGATCAACAACACTGAGTACCCAACGAGTTACTCAGGACTTGAGTACTCGCCGGGATATAACGCCTGTTTCTCAGGCGCCAGCATGTATGTACTCTTCCCGAACTACGGATACCCAGGGACGGCGATCTGGCTGGGATTCGACCCCACCAGTCCGCCTCCGTCCCCGCCAGCGGTGGTCATTGGAAATACGATCGAAGACAACACCTTTAACGCGTATTATCCAGGGATTCCCGTTGGGACGGTCGATGCATATTTTCAGTCTCCCTCCGGTCCCAACTGGCAGGGAAACGACTACGTAATCGAAAACAACATTGTGCGCAACAATGTTACCAATGGCTACGGCGGAGGGATGGCTCTGGCGGCGCCGGGAATCGTGGCGCAGAACCTGATTTACGGCAATCAATCTGCTTTCGGGGCCGGTGGAGTAATCGCCTGGGGGCCTTCCTACGATCTCTATCCCCAAATCATCAGCGCGCCTTTCGATGGTCCGCCAGCGGCGCTGTTTGTGAATAACCTGATCGCGAATAACAGCGCTACGCAGGACGGGTCCCAAGTCGAGGTCGCAGATCCCACGCAATTGGAGTTCGCCAATAACATCATTGTCGGGAACGACTCTCATGCGGCTGTCTACATCGATCCAAAGTATCTACCGCTTAACTTCTCCCCGTACGGAAGTCCGCATCAGGGCAGCTATGGTCCGGGCGTCTATCTCAACGACGTGATCTTCGATCACAACGATATCTTTAATCCATCCGGCACGGCTTTCAACGGAGGCGGAATCGTTTCCGACCCAACCGGCGCTTACGGCAACATCTCTGCCGATCCGCTATTTGTCAATGCCTCAAACAACAACTATCATTTGCAATCCGGTTCGCCCGCCATTGACGCAGGGAACACCAGCGCGTTGCAGCAACTTGCAAACTTGGGGTTCGCTTTAACTACGGATTTCGATGGCAATCCCCGCGTCCAGGATTCGACCGGCGCCAGTAACCCGATTGTGGATATGGGACCATTTGAGTTTGCGGGGGCTCAGGACGCCGGGGCGACGACTATCTTGCTCAGCCCCGCCTGGTATAACCCGTATGGTCAGACTGAGCTACCGCTCAGTGCGCAACTGATCTCATCCAACGGCACTCCCACCGGTACAGTCTCTTTTTGCATGGATGGCAGTTCGTTCGGAACGGCGGCGATCGATTCCAGCGGAACTGCAACAATCAGCACTCCTCCGTTGGCGCAAGGCCAGATCGCGCTGCTGGCCAAGTATGCCGGCCAGGGCAATTTTGCTCCCGCTGTCTCTGTGGAAGTCCTGGTCCTTGTCCAGCCCAATAATGTGACCATGACGATGACTTCGTCGCCGAACCCATCGGCAGTGGGATCTCCCGTTACTTTTACGGCGACCGTCATCTCCACGAGCAATGGAACGCCTACAGGAAACGTCCAGTTCACCGATAACGGAAATACGCTTGGGTCGGCAATCCTCGACGACAACGGCGTGGCGAACTTTGTCAGCAGTTCGCTGACAGTGGGCACTCATCTTATCGTCGCCAATTATCCCGGCGGAGTTAACTGGGGCGGTGCCTCGGCCAGCGTCACACAGACGGTCTTGTATACAGTTAATGAAGTTGTAACTTCCTCACTCAACCCCAGCCACCGCGATCAGGCCGTTACGTTCACCGCAACCGTCTCCTCGCCCAATGGCACACCGACGGGCACTGTTGCTTTCAGCTATGGCAGCACTTCGCTGGGCACCGTGCCGCTGATAAATGGTGTGGCGAGCTTAACCACCAGTGCGGTCGCCCAAGGCTCACAGACAATAACTGCGGCCTATTCCGGCGATACTAACTTCTTCAGTAACTCGGCCTCGCTTACGCAAATTGTCATTGGCTTCCTCACTAACACCGTCATGACATCAATAACTCCATCGAAACTTTATGCCTTGGAGTCGTCTGTTATCACGGCTGTTGTTACTGGCGTTGGCGGCATGCCTTCGGGCAATGTTACTTTCACAGACGGAAGCGCAAGTATCGGGACAGCCACACTTAACAGTTCGGGTACGGCCACGCTGACTTATGCATTTCCTGCCTCGGGCAACCAGGCAGTCACCGCAAACTATATTGGCGATGTAAACTTTTCCCCGAGTAATTCCGTGCCCTACCCGGTCGATGTGCTCATCAACGACAGCGAAGCCGCACTCGCCGTTTCGCCCATCCCGGTTTTCGCCCAACATACTACTACGCTCACGGCTACTCTCTCATCCATCAGCGCTTCGGCCTTCGGAGCGGAGCCCTACGGCACGGTCAACTTCCTCGATGGGGCAACCTTGCTGGGCTCGGCAACCTTGAACGCAAGCGGCGTCGCAACTCTCGCCTACACCTTTACCCAGTTGGGCAATCAGAACCTGGTTGCAGTTTATCCAGGCAACGTGGCATTTCAGCCTAGCCAATCCGCTTCGCAACCGATCGCAGTTCAACCCTCCCCCACGGCGACCGCCCTCGCGTCCAACATTAACCCGCAGGAAATCGGCTCGCCGGTCACTTTCACGGCGACGGTCACCGCGCCGGGCGCGACGGCCATTCCGGGGGGAACCGTGACCTTCCTCGATGGAGTCACTTCCCTGGGCACCGTGACCCTGGATTCCACCGGCTCCGCCGCTTTCACTACTTCCTCGCTCGCCCTCGGCCAGAATTCAATCACGGCTTCTTTTGCCAGCGCGTCACCCGATTACCAGTCAAGTAACTCGCCCGTCCTTATAGAAACAATCGTGATCGCGTTGGGCGACTTTACTATTACTGCCTCGCCCACATCTCAGTCGGTTTATACCGGGCAGGCCACCCATGTTATTACAGTAACTCTAGCTTCGAGCGGCGGCTGGGACAGGGATGTTACTTTATCCTGCAGCCAGTTACCCGCCAACGCCACCTGCACGTTTGCAACTATAACCGTGCCCAAGGCCAGCGGGGTCTCTCAGCTTGTTGTTCAAACGACGGCACCGAGCCAAGCCGCCTCAAGTCCATCGGCAAGTAATTTGGGATGGCCGCTCGGCGCAAAGTACGCGCTTGCGGCCCTGGCGCTGATCTTGATTCCATTCGGAATCCCTTTCAGCCGGCGCTCATCCCGGCTGCGGCGCATGCTGTCGGTAGCTATTCTGGGGATCGCATTCGCGGTGATGAGCAGCTGCAGCGCTCCAAAGGACACCGGAGGAACCACTCCCGGCGTCTACGTCGTCTCTATCAATGCGACCTATTCCGGGTATGGCGCGACCTTTACGCAAAGCGCCCAATTCACCCTGACCGTTCAATCTCTTTTCTAGCTAACAGATCGCGGCAACGCGAACCGGGAGTTTTTGGAGCAAACATGCAAAAAGCAAGAGCGGGCCTTCACGAAATGCGCAGACTCCTGGTCACTCCAGCAACCTGCCTGGTGGCTTCTTGTCTGCTTGCCTCGTGTTTGCTTCTGTCACCAAGCCGGCTCCTGGCTCAAGTGGCGCCCGCTGCGCACGGTGCCAGCGGCAGCCTCTGGGTAGGAGCGGATTACTCTAATTTTCTGCCGGATTTCGGCCCATCGCAACGGATCAGCGGTTTCGGCGCCTACGTCGATTGGAACGTAACCCCGCGTCTGGGATTAGAAGGTGAGGTGCGCGTTCTGCCCTTCAACGGTTTCAGTGGCGAGTCCCAGGACAACTACTTCGCTGGCCCGAGGGTTACGCTGCTTCACCGTGGAAACTTCGTTCCTTATGCCAAGATCCTCGTCGGTGTTGCACAGAACGATTTTCCTTTCAAGATTGGAACCGGCAGATACCTGGCTCTTGCTCCGGGGGGAGGCCTCGATTATCGGCTCTCGCATCGCTTTGCTTTTCGCGCTGAATATGAATACCAACTCTGGCCCTCCGCTCCCGGAGTTTCCGGCCAACCCAGCAATGGCATGAAACCCAACGGCTTCAGCGTTGGTATCGCGTACCGGTTGCTTGGGAAGTAATTGCGATTGTCACATGGAATGCACGGGTTTTTCCTGAGCGTTCGGGCGGATTCGTCGTAAATCCGCGTTTTCCTCTAGTGCCCCCAAGAGCCGATTCTACTGCTGCTTCAAGGGGGTCTAAGTTATTGCAAATAAATTAACTTTACGTAAATAGATGTGCAAACACCACCATCCACTTGTCGCAGGGTAGAGTAAGGCGCAATCATCCCCCGAAAGCGAAAAGCCCGCGAAATGATAACGCTTACAATTTGGACGACCCTGCTACCGGGATAAGCCGTAGAGGGAATCCAATTCTGGATTGCTAATGGGCTCTCCTACCGCTTGGCACCGTAAGCACGTTCCGCTTAATTCGAGGCCAGTTGAGGGGGTCCGATTGCTGATGGAAACGGATAACGAAAATGTAACGGGGCTGCCGGCTCTTGTTCCGGAGGCCAACTGCCTCAGTTTCGAAGAGCGACAGAAAGAAAAGAGCAAATCAAGGTGATGAAAACAGGAAGGTTCTCCCACTCCGAAGGGTCGGCAAGAATTGCAGAGCCACTGCACGAGAGCTGCGAATTTTTTCGTGAAAACAAGATCGTGAAGTCCGGGTTGAAGAAAGCCCTTTTTGTAATTCTTTTGGCTTGTGCCACCGTCACAGGCGGTCAGAGAGCCGTCGCACAGACAGCGCCATCGGCTCCCACACAATTGACTGCGACCGCAGTCTCCCCCTTTCAGGTCAATCTCAGTTGGACAGCGAGTTCCGGAAGTATTGTCCCGGCTGGATATTACGTTCTCCGCAACGGCGTACAGGTGGGCTCGCCTACAGGCACTGATTGGCAGACTCCCACCGGAACCGCGACGGCATACTCCGATGTCGACCTCTCTCCAAGCACCGTATACGCCTATACGGTGGAGGCATACGCCACCGGAGGCGCAGTATCACCGCCTTCCGCGGCCGTAACCACGACCACCTGGCCTGCTATCACCATTCCCTCAGCGCCCTATATCCCGCCCTTTTATACCTGCGTCACAAACTACTATGTCTCCGCGACGGGGAGCAGTTCTGGAACGGGATCGAGCGCCAATCCATGGAGTACCATCGGCGCAGCCATGAGCCACCTCAGCGGGCTGGGAGGTACGCTGGGCGGAGTGTGCGTAAATGTTGAGCCCGGCACCTACATCGAGGCGGTCTACGGTAACCTCCTCAGCGGCAGCTCCGACACTCCCACTGGCTACTTTGTCTTGCGCTCCACCACTCTTCATGGCGCCATCATCCAATTGCCCCCGGACTCCGGCGATTACACCAACGGGTTCTATTTTTCAGGGGCGAGCTACTATGTAATCGACGGATTCACAATAGTAGGAAGCAACGCTGCGCCGGACGTCGATGCTTCAGGCATCTCTGCGGGCGGGACCAGCCCCACCCAATGCACAGCCCACCACATCAGAATCTTCAACAACATCTCTTACGGCTGGGGTGGATCGGGCATCGCCACGGAACACGCAGACTACTTCGACATGGAAGGCAACGTTGCCTATAACAACTCAAACACATCCATCTATGGGGAGTCCTCGCTCAACACCTGGGAGCCGGTAGCGCTGGATTCCGGTAGCTGGAGTTCCACGACCATGGACAGTGCCAGCGTCGGGTTCCATACGATCATCCGTTACAACGTTTCTTACAACAGTGCTGAAGTCAACATCGGCGCCAACCCGCACTATGACGGCAACGGCATAACCCTCGATACCTACAACGCCGTCACCGGCTACGTCGGGTATTCGGTGCCAACCCTGGTCGACAGCAACCTGTCCTTCGATAACGGCGGAGGAGGGATTACTACGGGCGGTTCGGGCGCCAGCTACGTGACGGTACGCAACAACACGGCCTTCAGCAACTATATCGACGCTCAGAATCCCTCTACCGGGCACGGCGACATACAAATCGCTGGCTCCGTGGGTTCTCACAATAATGTTTTGGTCAACAATATCGGTGTCGAGAACTCAGAGTCTTCGACGCAGAATAACGCGTTGGCCGATTTGGCGTTTACTTCGACGGATCAGAACACCAGCGAGACCTGGGCGAACGACCTGTCATTTGATGGGATTGCAGGGCAGCAATCCGTTGTTACCTCCAACACCAATGTCGTCTTCAGTTCCGCTGACGGCGATCTCCTGGGCGCCAATCCCCAGTTCGCCAATTACCTGAGCGGCAATTTCGCGCTGCAATCCACCAGCCCGGCCATCGGGGCGGGCACCACCGCCTACGGCGTTGCCGCAATCGACCTGGCCGGCAATCCGCGTACAACCAACGGGAAAGTGGACTTAGGCGCCTACGAATACACCGCCGGTTCCGCGCCCGCTTCGCCAACCAGCGCGATCGTACTCAATGCGCCAGCCTCTGCCTTAGAAGGCTCCCCGATCAACGTGCAGGTCTTCCTATTGAGCAATGGGAATGGAACTCCAACGGGTGAGGTTTCCATGCTTGCTGCCGAGGGTGGCGGCGCGCCGCAACAAGTGGCGCAGGCTTCAGCGGCATCGGCGCTTATCACGGCATACGCGGCCGGCGGCACAGGCACGACAGCGGCAGTAACATTCACCCAGGCCGGCACGTACACGCTCAGCGCCTCGTATCTTGGCGATGCGAATTTCACTGCCGGCACTTCTCCGAACTACACGGTTACTGTAACGGCGATTCCACAGGTTGCGACGCCCACGTTCTCGCCTGAGGCGGGCACTTACACTTCAACACAATCGGTGACAATCAGCGACGGCACGCAGGGAGCAACGATTTACTACACGACCGACGGAAGCACGCCAACTACCTCCTCAACTCAATACACTTCCGCCATCTCCGTCGACAGTTCTGAGACCATCAACGCCATCGCCGCTGCCGGCGGATACTCCAACAGCGACGTGGCAACTGCGGCATACGTCATCAATCTGCCGCCGAACTTTACCATCTCCATCTCTCCATCCAGCCTGACTCTCGCGCCCGGTACCAGCGGCGCGGCCACGGTAACCATCACGCCGGAAAACGGCTTCAGTGCGCAGGTTTCCTTTTCATGCTCAGGGCAATCGTCCGGCGTATCGTGCAGCTTCTCCCCGGCAAACGTGACACCGTCGGGATCCGCGGCCACAACCGCGCTCACGATTTCAGCTTCCACCACAGCCAGCAACGCTGACCGAAACGCAGTAGTGCCGTTTTCAGGAACTGGAATCGTGCTGTCCTCAATTCTGTTTTGCTGCGCGGGCTGGAAAAGACGGCGCAGTCTGCAAGCGTTGCTGATGTTGGCAACGGTCGCGATGGGCATGAGCTTGCTAAGCGGGTGCGGTAGCGGTGGCGGCAGCGGATCGTCCGGTCCCCCGCCCGTTACATCGACGGTCACGGTGACAGCGACGGCCGGATCGCTGCAGCAAGCTACGACGCTTTCACTTACGGTGAACTAACCAAGTCGCAGGTGAATCGACGTTGTCGTGAAACAACGGAAGTACAAGTTACATTCCAGGCTATGCGAAGCAACATCACGAACCGGCGATAACCGTGACTTTTCTGGGAGAATGACTTTTTCAGATCAAGTAATTCAAGGAATCCGATTGCTTGCAGTAAGTGCCATCGACTGCACTGCAGTTACTGGTTGAAAGTGAATATCAAGAAAAATATGCCTCGATTGAACAAAACATTTTTCTTTAGTGTTATTGGCTGCGTTAGCCTTCTCTCACTCCAAGCAGCCATGGGTCAGAGCCCACTTTCTGCTCCGACACAACTTATCGCGATCGGTGTTGCTCCAAATCAGGTTAATCTCAGATGGGCCGCCGGTACTGAGAATGTGGGTGTGGCCGGATATAACGTCTATCGGAACGGCGTCAAGGTTGGATCTCCGACTGGCACCGAATGGAAGTCCATTACTGGGACCGGGACCGCATTCTCCGATGTCGGCCTTGCTCCTGCCACCGACTACGCTTACACGGTTAAGGCATTTGACAAAGCAGGGAATCTCTCGCCCGCATCTGCAACAGCAAACGCGTCGACGTTGCCCGCTATGGCCGTTCCCAATCCCGGCCACATTGAACCGTTTTACACTTGCGTCACCAATTATTTTGTTTCGAGAGCCGGCAGCGATTCGGGAGATGGATCCAGCGACAAACCGTGGAAAACGATCGGGGCAGCCATCACAATGCTCATTGCAAAGGGTGGCACCCATGGCGGTGTGTGCGTCAATGTTGGTCCCGGCACCTATATTGAGTCTGTTAATGGAGGAACGCTGAGTGGAAGTGCCGATACTCCCACCGGTTACTTTGTGCTTCGCTCTGTGACTCCCCATGGTGCTGTTATTAAACTTGCGCCGGGCAGCTCCGATTACACCGACGGGATAGGTTTCACCGGCGCAAAATACATCGTCATCGATGGATTTGATCTCGCCGGCAGCAATTCCCCGCCTGACTTGGACGGTTCTGGCATAGTCGTCATGGGAAATGAACACGGAAGCGGCACGACTTACTGTCCTGCCACCACTCAAAGTCATCACATCAGGATCTTCAACAACATCTCCCATGGTTGGGGTGGAAGCGGCATTGGAACCGTCTGCGCGGACTACTTCGACGTGGAAGGGAACGTGGTGTATGGCACCAGCAATACATCTAAATGGGGAGTTTCCGCGATAAACACGTATGAGCCACTGGCGCTTGACGGCAATTCATGGAGTGCGAGCACGATGGACAACACCAGCACGCAATTCCATTACATCATCCGAAACAATGTCTCCTACAACAATGCAGAAGTCACTATCGGTTCTAACCCCCACTACGATGGCAACGGTATCCAGCTCGACACTTACAATGCCTATCCTAATAACAACTACCATCCGTATCAGCAGCAAACGCTCGTCGAGAATAATCTTTCTTTCGACAACGGCGGTGGGGGAATCGTAACAGGTGGTTCTGGCGCGAGTTATGTCACCATTCGCAACAATACTACCTTCAATAACTTCCTTGACGCACAGAATCCGATTGGAGGTGGAGGCGATATCTCCATCTCAGGCTCCGAAAGTTCCCATAATAACGTGGTTGTAAATAACATCGGGGTGGCAAGCCCAGCAGCGAATTCCAACAATGTGGCATTCACTGATAGTTCATACGGGGGACCAAGCATCTCGAACACGAACGAGATTTGGTTAAACAATCTATCGTATAACGGCATCTCGGGGCAGCCATCGGTTCATCTCGCCAGCACCACCGCGACCATCACAGCCGCAAATGGCAATATCCTTGGCGCGGACCCCCTGTTTGTAAATTCCTCAAGCGGCGATTTTACGCTGCAGTCCGCGAGCTCGGCCGTCAACGCAGGCACGACGCGGTATGCCGTTGCGCACACTGACTTGGCCGGTAAAGCGCGCTCGAATCAAGGAAAAGTGGATTTGGGCGCGTATGAGCGTCAGTCCGGCGCAGGTTCAGGTGGACCAACAAGTGCGGTGTCCCTGGATGCTCCGTCCTCAGCAAACGCGAGGCTGCACGATGACCAAACCGGTGCTGCAGGTCCGGCCCCAACGCCACCTATGGGCTGGAATAGCTGGGATTCATGGGGCTCCAGCATTACCGAGGCTGAGTTTCGCGAAACAGTCCAGCAGTTCCACGAGCATCTTCAGCCGTACGGATGGCAATACGTGGTCATCGACGAGGGTTGGTATGCGCAGCATCCAGAAAATTCAGAGATGCAACTGCCGCGCGGCCTGGTGGTCTCAGACGATGGACGTTACATGCCTGCCGTCAACCGTTTCCCCTCCGCGACTAACGGACAAGGGTTAAGACCCATAGCCGATTATGTTCACACATTGGGATTGAAATTCGGCATCCACATCATTCACGGAATCCCCCGAGAAGCGCTCAAGAAAAGTCTCCCCATCGAGGGCTCGTCGTTTCGGCTCTCGGACGCAGTCAACACCGGCGATGTGTGCAGTTGGAACTCAGACAATTACGGGATAAAGAACAATGCCGCCGGACAAGCGTATTACGATTCCCTGGCGCGGCTTTATGCGAGGTGGGGAGTAGACTTTCTGAAGGTCGATTGCATCTCGCAGCCATACAACGCTCAGGAGATTCAGATGCTTGACGCCGCACTGCGCAAGACTGGCCGTTCGATTGTACTGAGTCTCTCTCCTGGCCCAACTCCCATCGATCAAGTCGGAAATGTTCGTGAACACGCACAGCTTTGGCGTGTTTCCGACGATGTGTGGGATGTGTGGTCCAAGCCTTGGAACGCTCCTCGATTTCCCCAATCGTTACATGACCAGTTTGCGAGCCTGGCAGCATGGGCGCCATATATCGTAGCGAATCACTGGCCAGACGGTGACATGCTGCCTATTGGCAATCTCGGCCCCCGCACGCCGGTTGGACCGGGGCCGGCCCGCGATTCGCGACTTACTCACGACGAACAGCGAACCATGATGACGTTGTGGTCCATTGCGCGGTCTCCGCTTATCCTCGGATCGAACTTGCTGAAGATGGACGAGTTTACCGAATCGTTGCTTATCAACCCGGAAATCATTTCAGTTGACCAGCACTCGTGCAACAACCATCCCATCTTTCAACGCGATGACACTGTCGTTTGGACGGCAGACCCGCCCGCGGGGTCGCAGATCGCCGGCGCTCATTACATCGCCGTATTCAACCTTTCCGACCATGCCAGAACCTTCAACTACTCGTGGCCAGATCTACAGTTGCCGCCTGGTGCGCATCTTGTCCGTGACTTGTGGAGACGGTCCGACGTTGGCCAGTTTGAGGGTTTGGAAGTGACTCTGGCGGCCCACGCGTCCGCGATCTACCTGGTAAGACAGCCTTGACCAAGGTTAGCGGTCCTCAAATGATGCGGCAACGGTCACAGCCGAGCGTGGGTGCAGGCTAGTGAAATAGAGCGGGGAATAGCCAGACAAGAACCTCGAATAACTCAATGAAAAGATGCTTTCGATGCAAAGGAGTAGCCAGATGAAATCAACAACAGCAGCGATACTTGCCCTGGTTGTCGCAGGGCTTATTTGTATTCCGATGATTAGTTCTGCTCAGGCGGCCGGTGGCCAGAATGCACCGGGTGGTACTCAGCCCGCCGCCGCAAGTACGGCGCAAGCTGCTCCCGGTCTGACTCAGGCTGGCGCAATCAGTCTCGATGTGCTGGTGACCGATAAGTCGGGGGCGCCGGTGACAGGCCTGCAGGCGGGAGACTTCAAATTGCTGCTGGATAAGAAACAGCCGCAAAATATCGTTTCGGTGCGCGAAGCCGGAAGCACGATTGCACAAAGCGATCCGCCTGCCGTGGCTATTTTGGTGGTCGACGCAGTCAACGCGTGGATTCTGACGGTTAACTCCGAACGTCAATTGCTTGCCAAGTATTTCGAAGAGAACGGCCAACTGCCTATTCCTGTCTATTTGGCCATTTTCACCGATCAGGGAATGAAGGTCCACACTCCGGCCACGCAAGACGGGAAAGTACTGGAGGAGTTTCTCAACGCCAACACAACCGATCTGCATAACGTTAAGAGGCCGGACGGCTGGTGGGGCGACATGGAACGCGAACAGCTATCGCTTAAGACGCTCAATTACCTTACCTCGCAGGTAAACTCGATGCCCGGCAGAAAGTTGTTCATCTGGCTGAGTCCTGGCTGGAACCTGCAAACCAACGGGCAATGGGATGGTGCAAGCAAGAGCGATCAGCAGGGGCTTTATGACAACGCCGCTTCGGTCTTAACCGCATTGCGGGCGGCTCGTGTCACGGTCTATGGCATTGACCCGTCCGGGCCGGAGCGCGAGATGACCTTTGCACCGACTTATGAAGCGTTTCTGAAGGGTTTGGACGTGCCCAAACACGCTGACTACGGGTACCTGCTTCTCCAGGTTCTGGCCACACAGACGGGCGGCCAGGCGCTTTATTCATCCAATAATCTGTCGAACCTGATTAACAAGTGCCTTGCGGAAACGAAAACATACTATGTGCTCACCTTCAATCCGCCTTCTGCCGCTCATCCAAGCGAGTACCATGCTGTCGAAGTGCAGGTGGACAAGCCGGGCGTGAAGGTACGCACAAGATCGGTCTACTACAGCAGCCCGGCGACTCCAGCCAAGTAATCTGCTGGCATTGAGGTCCGCACTCCTGGCGCCGGCGGAGTCATGCATTTGCCTGATGTGAAACACAGCGAGCAATCGAGAGCGAGCCTGGTATACGCCGGCCGCTGCGCGACGGGCTGGACCCGGTGCGCAGTGGTCCGCGCCCTGGCCGGTAATCCGACTTCTCTTATTGCCCATTCTGCCCAAGGCAGATGCTATAGTTCCGTTATGTATCGGGTGTTCCCTCTGCTCTTGCTGGTTTCAATGGCTTCGTCCGCTACCCCGGCGCCTCCACAAAAAAGCTTTGACGAGGTAGTGAAGCAGGCAACGAGCGCGCGGAATGGAGACCGGCCGACCGAGGCAATCGAGCTTTACCGCGAAGCTGTCCAAATGCGTCCTTCCTGGGACGAAGGATGGTTATGGCTCGGCACTGTGCTTTACGATCAGGACCGATTTCCCGAGGCGCAGGACGCCTTTGCGTACTTTGTCGCAATCAAGACACAGAGCGGACCAGCATGGGCCATGAAGGGGCTTTGCGAATTCGAAATGCGCGACTATGCCCAAGCAAGGAAGGACCTGCAAACCTGGGGCCGCGGAGGTTTTCGGGGCGGCGGCGATTTGACCGAGGTCGCGGCCTTTCATTGGGCGATGCTGATGACACTGCAAGGCGACTTCGTACGTGCGCTCTATATGTTGGCAGACAGAGCGCGACAGGATGGGGAGAGCCCGCCGCTGGTTGAGGCCATGGGCCTGGCCTCGCTGCGAATGCCCAATCTACCCGAAGATTATCCCTCGGAGTTGCGTGAGCGAGTCTGGTTGGCTGGGAAGTCAGCTTTCTATGCGTCGGTGCACGACTCCGCTCGCAGTGAGGAGTATTCACATCGATTGCTGGCCAAATATGGCCAACAGCCGGAAGTTCACTATCTTGAGGGCACGCATCTCTTGTTTGAACTCAAGCCGGCGGAGGCGGCGCAGGAGTTCCGCAAAGAACTTCAGATTTCGCCGCAACATGCCGCTGCCATGCTGGAACTGGCACGAATCGATATTGACGCCGGCGATCAGGCTGAAGCGCTATCCCTGGCCAGACACGCGGCCGAGATAGATCCGGCGAATCCCGACGCTCACCATATTCTAGGCCGGGCCTTGCTGGCAGCCGGGCAAGCAAAAGAAGGCTCGCAGGAACTGGAGGCGGCAGAGCGGCTGGCCCCTGAAAACGCTGCCATTCATTTTCATCTTGCCACAGCCTACAAGCAGTTGGGACGCACGCAGGACGCGGATCGCGAGATGTCAATGTACGTCTCCCTTAAGAAGAAATCCCTGGAACTGGATGCGGGGGAACGGCATGATGCAGAGCCTCCTCTGGAGGCGCCGCAGTGATTGCGATTCTGGTACCGGCTTTGCTTGCGTTGGCGATTTCGCTTCCGCCGCAGAATGTTTCTCAGCCTTCTCGGGGCACAAGTACCGCAAACAACTCCGTGGCCTTTGACGGCCTGGCCAAGGCCGCGAACCGCGCGCGTGAGGAAAACCGCGACGATGCCGCAATTGATAGCTATCGACAAGCCTTGAAGCTCAAGCCGGAATGGGACGAGGGTTTGTGGTACCTGGGTACCTTGCTCTACGAAAAGGACAATTACCTCGAAGCCTGCGCGATGCTACGGCGATTCCTCGCCCAGAATCCACGCAACGGTTATGGATGGGCGTTGCTTGGATTGAGCGAATTCGAGTCGCACGAATACACGCGGGCTCTGGATCATTTGCAGCAGAGCATGATAGTTGGGTTGGGCGACAACAAGAAAATGAGAACCACTGTTACATACGTCACCGCCATCTTGCTCACGCGATCAGAACAGTTCGATGACAGCATGGATCTTCTTTTAGCGCAGGTTGCGGCAGGCGAAGAGACGTCGCCCCTGGTTGAACCTCTCGGGCTGTCTGCGCTGCGGCTACCGTTCTTGCCTGCCGAAACTCCCGCCGATAGCAAGGAAATGATTCGCTTGGCTGGTACAGCCGTGCTCGCCCTGGAAGAACAGCACTATCCGGAAGCGGACAAACTCTTCGACCAATTGGAGGCATCGTATCCTGACCAACCCGGTGTCCATTTTCTTGTCGGTGTCCGTCTACTGGATTCGCGCCCGGAAGATGCAATCAAGGAACTGAAGCGGGAGATCGAAATCTCTCCGTCGCATGTGCCGGCGAGGCTCAGGCTTGCGGATCAGTACATCAAGCAGCAGAATGTCGATTTGGGCATAAAGTACGCTCAGGAAGCTCTGAAGCTAGCGCCTGGGAGCGCCTCGGCTCACATGGTGCTCGGTGAAGGGTTGATAGCGAAGGGAGATTCCGGCGGCGGGATTCGCGAATTGGAGACTGCTCGCAACGCTTCGCCAGACATGGTGAGAGTTCACTGGGACCTGGTGCGAGCTTTCACTGCCCAGGGGCGTACTGCCGACGCAGATAAGGAAAAGAGTGAGATTGAACGGCTTGGCAAACAAGATGCGGCGCATTGATTCCCGCCCAATGAGTAAGAATCACCTCTGCTGCGCAGAGCGCGGCTGGAGTTGCAATGTCGATGACAGGCTTGGCTCCGATGCGGCACAAAAGCCGGCCGACGCATGGATGAGGATCTCGTGAACCGCCGGACTTTCTGCTTTTCTGCCGCTGCTCTTGTAGTCCGCGCACGCACGCTTGCCGCGCAGGCTCTTCCGGCTACAGCTAAGTCGCCAATCCATTTCACGCCCCGCCCAATTGCATTTTCACTCGACAGTTGCGAAACTCCCGAGCGGCACGTTCCTGAAACCATGGCAGGGGGCGTTGCCGTTTTCGATTACAACAATGACGGTTATCCGGATATCTTCTTCACCAACGGCGCGGACATATCGACCTTGAAGAAGACCTCGCCGAAATACTGGAACAGGCTGTTCCGTAATAATAGCGATGGAACCTTCACGGATGTGACCGAAAAGGCGGGCCTGACGGGGACCGGCTATGACGCAGGGGTGGCGATCGGAGATTATGACAACGACGGCTACGAGGATATTTTCGTGGCCGGCGTGTATCGCAACACCCTGTACCATAACAACGGCGACGGGACATTCACTGACGTCACTGAGAAGGCGGGCCTTGCCCATCTGGATAAGCAGTACGGCCCGCTGTGGTCAGTTGGCGCCGTATGGGTCGACATAAATAATGACGGCCTGCTCGATCTGTTCGTGGTCAATTATCTGCGCTGGGACCGGTCGAAAGAACCGGAATGCAAGGTTAACGGCAAGCCGGACTATTGTCATCCAAAATATTTCGAGCCGCTTCCCGATCAGCTCTTCCTTAACAACGGGGACGGCACGTTTACCGATATCTCCGAGCAGTCGGGAATTCGCGCGCATCCCGGAAAAGGAATGAGTGCGGCTGTGGCGGACTTCGATGGGAACGGACTGCCCGACATCTTCGTGACTAACGACAAGCAGTTCAATTTCCTATTTCGCAACAACGGTAAGCTGCATTTCGAAGAAGCAGGGTTTGAAGCCGGAGTGGCACTTTCGGAACATGGCAATCTCATTTCCGGAATGGGCGTCGATGCCCAGGATCTCAACAACGACGGATTTCCGGACATTGCTTTCAGCGCGCTTGTCAACGAGACGTTTCCGGTTTTCCAAAACAACGGGAAAGGCGACTTCACCGAGATCACGGCACGTAGCGGCATGACTGCGCTGAGCAGTCCCATGTCAGGGTATAGCGTCAACATCGCCGATTTTGACAACGATGGCCGAAAGGACATCTTCGTGGCCAGAGGCGATGTGCAATCGCCCGACATGGCGGCGCTAGTGCAGATCGATCAGCCCAACACGGTCTTCCGGAATCTTCCCGACGGCCACTGGTCCGCACTGACGGCAGAGGCCGGTTTCGACGCGCTTCCTCCACGGCGGCACCGTGGCGCCGCCGTGGGCGATTTCAATCGCGACGGGAAACTGGATATTGTGGTAAGCGCGCTGAGTGCGCCGGCGGAAATCTGGATCAACGACAGCCCGAACCAGAACCATTGGCTGCAACTCGCACTGCGCGGCACCAGGAGCAATCGCGACGGAATCGGGGCGCGCATCAAGATCGTGGCCGGAGGGCAGACCCAGTACATTTACAAATCCCACGCGTCCGGATACGCATCATCCAGCGCGGGCCCGGCGCACTTCGGGCTAGGCTCGGCGAACATAGTGGATGAAGTCGAAATCCGATGGCCTTCGGGGACCGTTCAGGTGCTGAAAAAAATTCCGGCGGACCAGATTCTGCCAGTGACAGAACCCAGGTAGCAGCTTACGGCTCGGGTTGACCGGGAGCATGAGCTCGCGCTTTCTGGTCGAGTTCGAGCACTGCCGCCTGTTCCCGCTCGCTGTCTTTGACGCGATGTAAACGCGCATACAAAGAAGCGAGTTGAACATGGACTTCTTTAAAGTCGGGAGATAGGCGCTCTACTTGTTCGAAGTCCGACAGGGCCAATTCCAGATGCCCTCTGGCTAGATTCAGTAACCCAATCTGAAAACGAGCTTCCACAGAGGCGGGCCGAAGCTTCTGTGCCTTCTCAAGGTACGGACTCGCTGCTTCGATATCGCCGTCGTAACGCAACATTCCGCCTAAATAGAGATTCGCTTCGAAATCGTTGGGATCAAGCTGAAGCGCCTTTTGAAACGCCGCTTGTGCTCCCGCGCGGTCCCCGCTGTCCTGCAGAGCCCGCCCGTAGAGTGACCATGCACCCGGCAGATCGGGGGAAGCCTCGAGCGCCTTGTGGATCGACGTTACCGCTGCCTTACTGTCGCGTGCGGCAAGCTGGGCCGCTCCTGTCAGCAGATCCACTTCGCTTTGGTCCGCAGTACTCGCAACTTCGCTAATGATGGCTTTTCCCTTTTCGATCTGACCGGCGCGAATAAGCGCCATGCCCAACGCGAATTCCACCGCACGATCGTGCTGGTCGGCATCGTAAACCGGTTGAAGCAGTGCTATAACGTCTTCGTTCCGACCCAAACGCAAGTAACAATCGGCCAGCAGATAGAGCGACTGCCTGTTCTCCGGGTGAATTGAGCGTAGATGTTCGAGATCGGCAGCGGCCGTATTGAACACAGCCTGTTTGTAATGTGCCAATGCCAGGTCGAGAAGAATCTTCTCGTTATCCGGGGCCAGTTTGAGGGCTTCATCGTACTGAGCAGCCGCATTGCTGTAGTCGCCGATGCGGGCCAGCGCCACGCCTAGATTTGTTCGCGCCGCCACAGAATCAGGCTGGATCTTGAGCAACTCTCGATAAAGGCGGATGGCTTGTTGCACGTCGCCGCGATCGAAAGCTGCATCGGCATCCCTGCCCAGCGCCTCGGGAGATTGGACTTGGCCTGCAGATTGAATCGCGTGCATTGCCGATGCACCGGGCAAACAGGCAACCAACAAGCAGATAGCAGACGCACACTGCGCCGCAAATCGCCAGCCTTGCAGATTCCGCACAACGCTTCTGAATTTCGGCGACATTTGGGATTATACGTAAGTGGCTGGAAAATAAGGAGGATTGGCTCCTCAGGTAGGACTCGAACCTACAACCCTTCGGTTAACAGCCGAATGCTCTGCCATTGAGCTACTGAGGAGTGAGTGGCGCTGTTTTGTCCTTTATTAAGTTAGCAGAGCAGAGGAGGCGCGTCAAAATGCAGGAACGGACAGGTTGCCGGACCAGACTGGCTCCTTTGGCTCAGCCCCACGTGAATTCGATGGGAATCTGGACATCCGGATGCAGGCTCTTGTGCACCGGACACGCGTGGGCGGATCGTTCGAGCTTCTCCCTGTCTGCCGGGGCAGGCGAGTGAGGCACGTGGATTCTGACGGTCAGCCGCTGGATCCTTCTCGGCGCTGTCGCCGTCATTTCCTTTTCAACAGTCGCTGCGGCCCCGGAAATATCGATATTCAACGTGCGGGCAGCTATGCCCATGATGGTAAGCATGCAGGTGCCAAGAGCCGTCGCCACCAAGTCGGTCGGGGAGAAGCTTTCGCCGCGGCCCTGATTGTCCCTGGGGGCGTCAGTCGTGAGTTCGGCGCCTGAGGGGCCGTGAGTTGCCTTGCAGTGCAGCTCTCCCTGATACTCGATTTGAATGTTAACCATGATTCTTCCCTTGAACTCTTTCCTCGACAGTGAGGTTGGAAAGGGCAACAGCGACGCGGAGCTCGCCCTTCACAATCCTCGGATATTTACATGCTAGGCGCTTGCGGCCGTTAGCCGCAAACTTCTGGTTCCTGCCGGTCACTGAGCCGTTTTTCTGACCCGATCTCGCCTTTGCTTTTTACCAACTTTGGAGTGCTTTGGTTAATGAAACTTACTATTCCCTCTGGCGACTTTGGCGCCTATCTCTTCGACTGCGACGGCACCATTGTCGACTCCATGCCCCTGCACTACATTGCCTGGAAGCAGGCTCTTGGCGAGTGGAACTGCGAGTTTGATGAAGAACTGTTTTATGCGTGGGGTGGCAAACCCCCGATTCAGATTATTGCCGACCTCAATAAGTTGAATGGCCTTGAAATGCCTGTTGCGATTGTCGCCGAGCGCAAAGAGAATCTCTACTACGACCAGTTGCCTCTTCTCAAACCGGTGCCTGAAGTGCTCGAAATCGTTGAGGCGCAGCGGGGTCGGATACCTTTTGCGGTGGTCTCGGGGTCCACTCGTGAATCAATCGTCAAGTCGCTTAGCGTAGTTGGGCTGCTTCACCTATTCCCCGTCATTATTGGCTCAGAGGACTACCCGCGCTCGAAGCCCGCTCCCGATGTTTTTCTCGCCGGCGCATCCCGGCTTGGCGTGGCGCCCGAAAAATGCCTGGTATTTGAAGATGCCGCAATCGGCATTGAGGGGGCGGTCGCGGCCGGGATGGCGACGGTGCGAGTGCCTAATCCGCTGGAGCGCCGCAGAGGAACCGAAGCCCGGGTTCCTGCGTAACACTTTGCAAGCGGAGGTCTGCTTGCCACTCGCTCCTCGTCCGGAAAATCTCGCCGCCGGCTCGCCGGCCGTTTCGGCCACTGCAAATCGCGGCGACACTGCTGCGCTCTTCGCCATTGCCGCGGCCATCACTTTGCTTCACCTGTTTACAAACAGCCGCTACGGCTTCCATCGCGACGAGCTTCAGTTCCTCAGCGACGCGCGGCACATGGACTGGGGCTTCGTCGCCTATCCACCATTCACGGCCGCGATGGAACGAATCAGCATGTCGCTCTTCGGGCTCAACATGGTTGGGCTGCGACTCTTTTCGGTACTCGCGCAGGCGGCGGCCATCATTGTTACCGGCCTCATGGCGCGCGAACTGGGCGGCCGGCGCCTGGCCCAGGTCACCGCGGCTCTCGCTGTCGCCCTCTCGCCAATTCCTCTTTTTGAAGGCACTGAGTTCCAATACACCACCTTCGACTATCTGTGGTGGGTGCTGATCGCATACTTCACCATTCGCCTTCTGAAGTCTGACAATCCCCGCTGGTGGCTGGCCATTGGCGTTGCAGTGGGCCTGGGACTCGAGACCAAGTACGCCATCGTTTTCTTTATCGCAGGACTTCTGGCTGGCGTCGTCCTTACTGGCGCGCGCCGTTATCTCGTCAGTCCATGGTTCTGGGCAGGCATTGCCGTCGCACTGGTCATCTTTTTGCCCAACTTCATCTGGCTGGTGCGTCACGACTTCATCTCTTACCACTTTCTGCAGCACATTCACGTGCGCGACGTGGGCGAAGGCCGCGCCGACGGATTTATCAAGGGACAGTTCATAGAGTGCGCAAATCTATTTGCCGCCGCACTTTGGATCGCAGGCCTGCTTGCCTGCCTGCTCCGTGCCCGCTATCGCATGCTTGCGTTCATGTATATCGTCCCCGTCGCGATCCTATTTCTCGCCAAGGGTCGGGGCTACTATGCCGCCGGCGTATATCCAATGTTGCTGGCCATGGGCGCGGCTACCTGCGAACGCTGGCTTGCTTCCCTTCCCGCGTGGGGCCGGCGCACTATCGAATCGGTGTTCTTCGCCGGCCTCGCGGCCTACGGCGCTCTCATCATCGCCGGCTGGGTTCCGGTAGCATCGTCGGGACCCCTGCGCAGTTTCGCGCTCAACCACTCGGGCGATCTGCGCGAAGAGATTGGCTGGGATGAACTGGTTAAAACGGTGGCGCAGATTCGCGACTCATTGCCGGCCGATCAACAGGCCCATCTCGGCATCACTACCGGCAACTACGGCGAGTACGGAGCGATTGATATTCTGGGCCGCGCGTATGGGCTGCCTGAGCCGATCGGCACCACCAATTCAGAATGGCTGCGCGGATATCCCACGCAGCAGATAACGACGATCATTGCGCTCGGTATCCGGCCCGAAGAGGCCGATCAGATCTTTACCAACTGCCGCATTGCCGGGCACAACGGCAACTCAGAGGGAATCCACAACGAGGAGCTCGACGACCACCCGTGGATCTTCGTGTGCGGCCCGCCGCGCAAGCCCTGGTCCGAAGTGTGGAAAGAGCACAAAGATTTCGGATGAGGGCTGAGGAGAGAGCCTCACAGCGAAACCGGGTAAATGAGTGGATATGCGCAGTTTCTGTGTGAAACTGTACGGTTTCTGTACGGTTTCTGTGCGACTTTGAGGATCGTAACTTACTGATTCAATTGAAGAACATCCGCAGCCATACAGATTCTGCGTGGTTTTTGGGGGAGAAAACTATGGCCGGTTTCACAAGGGCTCTGAAGGGGAGGGATCGCGGGGAAGGTGAGACCATCGTTTCCGTGATTCCTGGCGCCATGCTTCGATCCTTCCCTTTTGCCTTCCGATTTAGATTGTGCGCCGAATGGGGGTAATTAACTGCAAATGCCGAGAGACAAATTTTGAGGTGTGCTGCTATCCCCGGTATCCGGCTGACTTGATCAGTACAACAGCACCGCGACTCGATACGCCGTGAACGAGCCCCCGCTCACCGTTGCCGGGCAACTGCCGATGGCTGCAGAGTGGTATTTTCCGGTGCCGAGATGTTCGACCAGCGTCTGCGGTAACTTGTTCAGGTCCGCATTCACCCACCGTTCCACGAATCGCGGTTCCACGCCGGCTGCATTTCGCGGAAAGCCCGAGTCCGTGGCGCAGGCCGCACGCGCCGTCGTGGGATCGTCCTCAATGGCAATGCCGCTCACGCGCACCAGGTCAGCTACCCGCGCCTCAACCTGCTCCGGGGTCAGCGAAGGAACGTCGTGGGCAAAATCCTGCACTGCATACAGCATGCCGCGGCTGGCAATCACCGCAATGCCCACGCGGTCCACAACCGGGCTGAGCAGATTCGCGCGATGTCCGGGCGACTTCATCCACGCATCGTGAATCACTGGCGCGGTGGTCCCCATCGCCACATTTTCTTCAATTGTGCCGAAGCGTGCGCCTCTATCGGCCGCGCGCTCTTTCAGGTCGGGCTCGCCGCTATAGCGATGCGAGATCTGGCCCGCCTGCACCATCCACTTGCAGTGGTAAAACGCCGCGGCGGCGAGCGATTGATCCCACTGCAATGGCGCAACTCCCGCTGCCCTGCGCGCCTGGTTGGCGAGGGCGAAGAGTTGCTCAGCCTCGGCCTGCAAATCGGCGCCGGCGGTATATTGGGCGTCGGGATTCGACCGCGACTGCGCAAACATTAATCCAGGCGTTATCAGGCCTGGCGATAGCAGAGCCGCACAAATTGCCCACACTTGCAAAGTAGTTCTCATCATCGATCTCATGGTTAGTTTAGACCCGATGTCGATCGGGGTTGGTTCCGGATTCGCGGTTATTTGCCCAGAACACGGTATCGTTGAAGCATGATTGCAGCGAAAGTGTCTGTGAACTGCGAGAAGATCAGCGACTGGCGGTCTTTCCATGAAGTGTTCGCCGATGTATTTGGATTCCCGACCTTCTATGGAAAGAACATGGACGCTTGGATTGACTGTATGACCTACTTGGACGATCCTGCGGCTGGGATGAGCACGATCCACTGCAAACCTGGATCAGTATTGGTGCTTGAACTCCTCAATGTGAAACTATTTCGCCAGAGGTACGCCGAACTATACGAGGCGATTGTCGATGGTATCGCGTTCGTAAACAGGCGTCGGCTCGAAACCGGCGACGGAGCATTACTCTCGATTAGCTTCAGGTCATGATTGCTGGCCAATGTGGCCGCAGTTCAGGTAACTTCCGCATAGGCGGTCACACGGGCATTTCATTCAAAATGCAACGTTCCCGATGGGCTTGTTAACTCTTGCCATGATCATCAGTTGAGATAGCGGACTTGAGCTGGGCGGTGCCAATTTGTAACCGAATCTCAGCCACATTTGAATGTGCAAGTGGGTCATTTGGCTCAAGTGCGGCGAATTGCTCTGCAGCTACGAGTGACTCGTCGTATTTTCCCAATCCTGCCAGAACGAATGACAGGTGAAGGTAGGGTCTTCCAAATCCGGGTTCCACCTTGATTGCGGCCCGCAGCGGGGGTTCAGCGTCTGCATAGTTTCCCAATTCAAGCAAGGCCCATCCCACCCCTGCCAGCGCCCTAGCATCTTTTGGGTTTTGCTTCACAGCAGCCCTATAAGCTTCAAGTGCGTCCTTGGTCTTCCCAAGGTATGAGAGAGAGATGGCAAACGTAATCCCATAGCAGGATTCTTCTTTGAGGCGAGGCTTCATACGAAATGCACGCTTCAAAGCGTCCATCGACTCTTGATAACGCTGTAGATGGCAGAAGATCACACCCAAACGGGCATGGATATCTGGATAATCTGGCCTCTGCTGCAGGACGCGATCATAGAAATCCATTGCTTCGGCATAACGTCCCTCGTGCTGAAGGCAGTTCCCCATATTAGCCATGGCCCGGAGATGTTCCGGGAAGATTTGAAGGACACGTTCATAGCAAGTGAGCGCGTTCCCGTAATCTTCTCGCTTCGATCTGTTCCTGCCCAGAAAGAGCCACCATCCTGCTTTTAGATGCGTGATTGCCATATTTAATGCTGCTGGTCGTTGACCCATTATATGGGCCATTGTCCTTCGGAGTGTATCGTCGCCAATGCGGAAGTTACTCCTCGGTAAACATCGCCGAAGGCAGAGCTTAGAACGACCAAGTGAGTCCTTACTCAGGGGCTAAAGCCCGACGTTGAATGGAGCTGTTTGCGGCACGAGTAAATTCGAGCCCTGATACAAAGCAGTGCCCTTAAGCCGACTTTTTCGCAGCGTGTAAGGCCCGCGATTTTATTGGCCTTTTCCGGCACGGCTGAAGCGGTGCACTCTAAAAACCGCCCGGGGCTGAAGCCGAGACGTTTTTCCTGCTCGATTCAGAGGCCTGAAGGCCTCTGCTCCCTCCCGAGGCCACGGCTGAAGCGGTGCATTTTCAAAACTGTAATTATGCAACGAGTTTTAAGCCGGGGTCGGATCGTTTGAGCTGCCATCCGTAGCTTTGAGGTTTGGATTGCGTTGGTGATTACCGGAGTCGTCGCGCGGTCCGATCCAGATGAAGAGGATGATGGCCGGCAATGCGACGACGCTGGTTAGCGCGAAGAACCGCACCCAGCCGATCTTCTCTGACAATATTCCTCCTGAGGAGGACACCACGGTGCGGCCAAGCGAAGCCAGCGCGGCGAGCAGCGCGTACTGGGTGGCGGTAAAAGCGGGCGAGCATAGACTGGAAAGATAAGTCACCAACGCGGTACCGGCCATTGCACCGGTGAGATTTTCGGCAGTCACACATAAAGCCAGGTATCCGATGCGATGCCCGCCGACAGCCTGCAGAACAAAAAACAGGTTCCCTAATGACTGCAAAATGCCACAAAGAATCAGCGAGCGGCGGATTCCGAACCTGGTGGTGACGACGCCGCCCAATAGAGCCCCGGTCACGATCGAGAAAAATCCGAAAACTTTTGAAGCGGCGGCGATCTCGGGGAGCGAAAATCCCAGCGAGATATAAAGTGGCGTTGACATCACTCCCGCCATGGCCTCGCCCAGTTTGTATCCGAAAATGGCGATGAGGATGACGGGCCACAGCGGCCGATGCATGAAATCGCGAAAGGGTCCGATGACGGCGGTGGCAAACGCATGGCTTATCATCTGCCATCCAGACCCCGCGGCATTTGAAGTTTGCGTCGAGACCTTTGGTTCGGAACCGAGCAAAAACACCAGTAGTCCCACACCGAGCAGCGCAGCCATGGTGGCATAGGCCGCGAACCACCCTGCGTAGGCTGCGATGAACAGGCCGCCTGCCCCGGAAGCCAGCATGCCGATGCGGTATCCGGCCTGAATCATGGCTGCGCCGTGAGCCTGCTGATCCTTATTCAGGATCTCCACGCGCCAGGCATCGATCACGATATCCTGGCTGGCAGATAAAGTTGCGACCAGTACCGCGAGAGCGGCCATCAGAGGCAAGTTGTGCTTTGGATTGCACAGTCCCAGGCAGAGAATTGCGCCCATCAAAAGAATCTGGATGGTGATTCCCCAACCACGGCGCCGACCCAAAGGCAGTGGTGGAGGCACGCGATCCATCAGCGGCGCCCAGAGAAACTTGAATGCGTAGGGCGTGCCGACCAGTGCGAAAGTGCCGATGGCTGCGCGCCGCACGCCGCCTGTCGCGAGCCAAGCCGAAAGCGTTGAGTAAGTGAGCAGGAGCGGCAAGCCGCTGGAGAATCCCAGCGCAAGCACCTGCAGCACGCGCGGTTGAGTATAGGCCGCGACCGCGTGCCGCCAGTTGGTTGGAGCGTGGGGTTCGTTGATTGGGGATGATTCCTTCATTGCAATATTCGGGCACCCTGTATTTAGCCTCTTGCCCTATTTCTGCCTCTTGAATGAAGGATCGCCGGAAGCAATTGTAGAGCGGCGCCTGCCAGGCACAATTGGAAGCGTGAACAGAGTTAACATAACACGAGTGGGCGCGCTGGTTCTGGGGTTCGCACTCGGCGACGAGCTTGATCAGAAAACAAGGCTGGAGTTGGGATTGTGAGGTGAAAGATGGCAAAAATTGACCAAGGCCAATGCGAACATTGCAGCCAAGTCTACAACTACATGCTCCTACACTCCGGATTTGGAGATAAGGCTTACGCATATTGTGAAACTTGCGGCAAGTTGGCGACTCTCGATGGCTGGAATCCCCGGATGAAGAATATTCCGGTTGATGTTGGCTGGCACCACGAGATCAATACTGATGTCGAACGATACCTCCTACCGTGCTCTTGCGGCGGGCGCTTCCGCAAAGGCGCATCGCCGCGCTGTCCTCATTGCACTGTGCCTCTCTCCGCCGAACGCGCAGCGGGGCACATTGAGCAAAATGCACCGGGAACTGCGAAGGGATGGCTCTGGCAGAGAAACTGGAGCGGACTCTATTGCGTTGCAATTGAAGATCCGAAGAATCCAGGCACCTTTCGAACCGTCAAGGACCCTTTAATCCCGAACATATGATCCTCGGCATCATCAGCGACACGCACGGCCTGCTTCGTTCTGAAGTCATTCCCGCGCTCAAGGGCGTAGACCAGATTCTGCACCTCGGCGACGTGGGTAAGCACTCCATTCTCGACGAACTGGCGAAGATTGCACCGGTAACAGCGATTCGCGGCAACGTGGACCGCGAAGGCGCGTGTGGCAAGCTGCCTGAGACTGAAGTCTTCCTCGCTGAAGGCCGCTACATTTACATGCTGCACGACCTGAAGACGCTGCATCTTGACCCGGCCGCGGCGAAGTTTGCCGCCGTCTTATATGGACACACGCATGTGCCGAACTATCACACCAAGAATGGCGTGCTTTATTTCAACCCCGGCTCGTGCGGTCCGCGGCGGTTTGAGCTGCCGGTAACCGTGGGGCTGTTGACGGTGACGGGTAATAAATTGGAGCCGCGGATTGTTTATCTCGATGGCGGTTTGTGATACTGTTTCGCCAACATGCGAAGACAGTTTGAAGTGCTGGCTGTGATTTTTACCGCGCTTCCCTGCGTCGCGCAGACGGGAAACCTTTCGGGTTGGCAGAAGCTGATTACCGAAAAGAAGGACCCCGACGCGGCCCGGACGCTTTGCACACCTTTTGAGAATTCGAAAATCATTGCTGAGCAGGTTGAGGCAGAAAAGTGCCTGGCAAACGTCGAGCTTTGGGGCGCAGACAGAGTTAAGTCAGAGAAAAATGCTGACGGAACCGTGGACATTTACGACGAATGGGAACCCGAATCGGTCGACGCGGCTCTTGCGCATCTCAACCGCGGCTTGCAACTCGCGCCACAGGATTTGTCGATCCATCAAGGCCGTCTGCATATACTCGAAATCTCACGCCGCTATAAAGACATGGCCAAAGCGCTTGACGAAAGTTGCACCATCTATCACGGCAAAGAAGTTCCCGATGTATGGCTGGCATTTACGGCCGAGTTGGACGATCAGATGCAGTACCAGGCCGCGCTCGATCTCTCAATGATCCTGGATAAACACTATCCCAATAATGCAGATATTATCGGCAACATTGGCGCCTTTCTCGACATCATGATGCGTGACGCCGAGGCAATCCCGTACCTTCAGCGAGCGCTCGAGCTCGCGCCTAACGACCCCATCGACACCTGGGATCTTGGGCGTGCTTACGACTACTCGGGACAGATCAACGAGGCCGATACGTGGTACAACAAGGCGCTTCCGCTGATGACCGATCCGGACCAGAAGAAGCACTCCCTATGCATCTATGCCGAGTTCGTCGAGAAAAAGCTGAACGATCGCACGCGAGCCTGCGAGATGCAAAAGCAGAATTGTGAGGACGAGAAACAGACGGCATGCGGCGCAGTAACGGCGCCGGCAACAAAATAGCCGTCTTGAATATGCGGATCCGGCGACGCGTGCGAATCCGAAAGACAACCGCAGTCATACATGTCGCGTAGCGACACCCACAGACGATGAAAATGCTTGCCAGGTAACAAGCCGTGTGCGGGCGAGGACGCCCGCACTACAGCCGGTCAGGAGACCGGCGGTACAACCGGGTTGGGGCCTGGCGGTGCGGCCTCGCCCAGGGGCTAAAGCCCCAGCGTTTATAAGCTTCTTGCGGCACGACTAAAGTCGTGCCCTGATACAAAGCCACTGATGCAGCCGTCTCTGGTCTCTGGTCTCTAGTCCCTGTTCACTGTTCCCAGTTCCCTGCCTTATCGATACACCTCCGGGATAAAGTTCTGCTCGCTCATGGGTGGACGGACGTACTTCGACTTGACGAGTTTGGGGAGGGCCAGCGACTCGGGCGTGAGGTCGCGATACGGAATGAGCGAGAGCAGGTGGCGAATGACGTTGAGGCGGGCACACTTTTTGTCTTCGGCATTCACTACGTACCACGGAACATGTTTTGTATCGGTGATGGCAAACATCTCGTCCTTGGCGCGCGAGTAATCGGCCCAGTGCTTGCGCGACTCAAGGTCCATGGGGCTCAGCTTCCAGCGCTTGGTGGGCTTGTCCATGCGGTCCTGGAATCGCCGTTCCTGCTCCTCGTCGCTGACGCTGAACCAGTACTTTATGAGGATGATGCCTGAGCGGACCAGCATGCGCTCGAACTCCGGACAGCTCTGCATAAAGTCGGCGTATTCGCGCTCGGTGCAAAAGCCCATGACCCGCTCCACGCCGGCCCGGTTGTACCAGCTTCTGTCAAACATAACCATCTCGCCTGCGGCTGGCAGGTGAGCGACATAACGCTGAAAGTACCACTGTGTTTTCTCGCGCTCAGTGGGCGTGCCCAGCGCGACTACGCGGCACACGCGGGGATTGAGCGATTCGGTGATGCGCTTGATGGCGCCGCCCTTGCCAGCCGCATCGCGGCCCTCAAACAGCACCACAACCCGCAGGCCTTCGTGCTTAATCCACTCCTGCAGCTTTACCAGCTCAACCTGCAGCCGCCGCAGTTCCTTTTCGTATTCGCAGTCTTTGCCCAGGTGCAGTTTCTTCACTCCAGCGGCAGCATGATCGGCAACCTCGATACCTTGGCCTTCAATGTGGTTGTGAACGTGGTTGTGCCTGGAAATGTGCTTTTCTTTGTTCTTGCCTGTCATGATCGATCTCCTGACGGATTCGGCATCCGGCCCGCTATGGTTCTCTATCGGACGCAGAGGCCGGAATGTTCAGATGATTCCGGCTGCAAGTGTAGTCCTATCCGAGGCAAAGCGGCAGAGATTTCGGTGAAGAATCTTCATTAAAGCGCAAAATCAGGCGGGTTGCGCAGTCGATGAACGAATGACAGCAACCCTTTTTCTGGAGCCGTGTTCACAACCAAAGACGCCGCGCCGAATCGATGGCCAGGCAAGTCTGAGACCCTACAACGCAAAAGAGGTTCCGTCATGAAAAAGATTCTCGTCCTGGCAGCGCTTTTGCTGCCTTTGCCTTTCTTGCTGGCGGGCTGTTCGCACCGCACGGTGGTTTATGTTCAGGCACCGCCGCCTCCGCCGGCCTTCAGCGCCGCTGCGCAGCAGGGATACAACGACGGGGTTGCCGCGGCGCGGCACGACATCGCCAACAACCGTCCGCCCGATCTCGAACATCATCCCCGCTTCCGCAATCCGCCGGTGCCGCCGCCGGCCTTTGAAGAGTACCGCCATGGCTTCCGCGAGGGATACAACGCGGCGTTGCACAACTCGCCGCCGCCGGGGTATTGAGGGAGAAGCCTGTTGTCAGTTGTCAGTTTTCAGTTGTCAGTTGTCAGTGGGATTCAGGCCTAGGTTTGTGGTATCCCAGGTCCGTGAATCGGGACCTGGGGCACCCGGCAGGGGCTAAAGCCCGGACTCATTTGGGGAGCTTTATTGGCAGTCAGGGCTGAAGCCCTGACCTACCAGCCGTGCCCTAAAAAGAAACCAGGCGGGAATTTGCCGATGGTTGGCCTTTGTAGTCTCCCACCCATCGAGCAAGAAACGCTCGATGGATGGGCCACAGTTTCATCGCCGGCGGGTCGGATACACCGGTGGAGGACTTGTTACAAAGCGACCTGAGGCTAGTTTTTCCGCAGCCTCGGGAGACCGGTACAAGGTTGGACGGTCCGTGAGAGATGTGGGTCAGGTTGACTCTGGAGCTTCCGGAGCTACCGGCTCCACTCGAATTCTTGCGATGCGCCGTCCATCCATGGCCGCCACGGTCATTCGGCGTCCGTCGTACACCACTGACTCGTCCACTTGAGGAATGTGGCCGAGTTGCACCAGCATGAAACCTGCGAGCGTCTCCACACCGCCTTCGCGCGGCAGGTCCCAGTGCATTTGGGTCTCAAGGTCGCGCAGGTTCACTCCGCCATCCATCACAACGGGGCCGCCGGCGCTGGTGAGCAGAGGCAGGCTGGGCGCATCGAACTCGTCCTCGAACTCGCCAGTCAACTGTTCTACGGCGTCCTCGGCCGTGACCAGACCCACAATCGAGCCGTACTCATCCACTGCCACGGCCAGATGCCTGCGAAGCTGCTGGAACTCACGAATCAGGTCGAGTACCGACTTGGTTTCGGGAACGACGAGGATCTCGCGCATGATCTGCGCCAGGCGCAATTCAAGCTGGGGCGTGCCTGCCTGAGCGGCGGCGTTACGGAGGAAGAGCAGCCGCCCCAGATCGCGCGAGTACACAACTCCCACGATGTGCTCAGGTCCGCGCGTCTCGTCGTAGACCGGGATTCGCGAGTGGTGACTCTCGATGACTTTTGCGAAGGCTTCTTCAATCGCCATATTTGAAGGCAGGGCGAATATCTTCTGGCGCGGCGTCATAATCTCGCGCACGGGCACTTCATCGAGCTCGACGGCGCGATGGATAAGCGTCTCCTGAAACGGTGGCAGCAGGCCCATGCGCCGTGCAGCCGTAGCGATGAGCTTTAATTCCTCGGCGGAGTGAACTGCAGCGCGCTCGGTCATGGGGATGTCGAAGCCGCGCAGTACGGCGGCGGCCGAGCCGCGCAGCAGGCGAACCACAGGCCGCACCAGGGCCATGAATACGAGCATAGGAGGAGCGACGGCCACGGCCAGTGCTTCAGCCCGGCGCAGCGCCAGGGATTTGGGCACCAGTTCGCCCACGACCACGTGAAAATAGGTGATGATGGCAAAGCCCAGCGCAACCGCCAGCAATTGCCCATAGAGGTGGGCGTGGGGCAGCATGCCAAACCAGGGCATGAATAATGAGATAGCCAGAGGCTCGCCGATCCAGCCCAGGGCCAGCGAGCAGAGAGTGACGCCGAGTTGCACTGCGGGCAGCAGATCGTCGAGTGACTGCTGGAGACGGCGAACGGCGCGAGCGCCGGGGACCTGGGCTTCAAATAACTGCTGAATCCGGGTCTCGCGAATTGAGACCAGCGCAAACTCGGCGGCTACAAAGAAAGCGTTGGCCAGGATGAGCATGGCCACAGCAGCCGTTTTGAGCAGCGAAAGTCCGTGCATACGGTGGAGAGAATAGCAGTTTTAAGTTATCAGTTGTCGGTGATCAGTTGTCAGCGCCTCCGCGAGCAGGTGAGAGGGCCTGGAGTTCCTTGGACGGGAGAATTCCTCGTTGATAGCCAGTGTCTGGAACTGGTTGCATAAATATGCCTGAGGGAGGGGCCGGAACATCCCTCAGGGGCTAAAGCCCAAAGTTTTTTGCGGCTTTATCGGCACGGCTGAAGCCGTGCCCTTTCAAAACTACATTTATGCAACCAGTTCTAGGCCGGCGACGGGATGGGTACGGCGTGTTGAGGAGAAACTGCGTGTTCAACTATCAGCCGGGTCACGGTCAGTACGGTGATGTCGTCATCCTGTCCAAATTGTTGGGCGGTGGCGGCGACGGTTTCAGCGGGTTCGACACTGAGGGCCGCGGCGCGCTCAAAGCCGAATAGCGAACCGTTCGCATCCCGCGCTTCCACCACGCCGTCGGTTATTAATGTGAGCTTGGCTCCGGGAGCGAGCTGGAAGTTAGATTCGGAGTAAGTTGTATTGGCGGCAAGGCCCAGGGGCAAGCCATTTACGAGCGGGAGTTCCCTGCCAGCAAGGTACGGTGAAATATGGCCGGCATTGGCGATGGTCATGGCTCCGTCAGCATCCACGCGCAGCGCCAGGCAGGTGGTAAACCCGCCCTGGCTCCGACCCAGCATCCGCTGGTTCATGGCCGAAAGAATGTGGCCGGGGCTCTCGACAAAATGCGCCAGCGTGCGCACGGTGCCCACCAGCAGAGAAACGGTCATCGCTGCCGGCATTCCCTTCCCGCTGACGTCGCCAATCACCGCCAGCAGTCCACCATTCTTGAGCGGCAAGATCTGGAAGAAGTCGCCACCCACTTCGCCGAATGGTTTATAGACCGATTGAATGCTGAATCCGGGGATTTCAGGAATCTCATCGGGAATGAGCACCTGCTGCACGGCACGGGCGTTTCGGTATTCCTGCTCGAGGGAGGTCTGGCGCTGGCCCTGCTCGACCATATAGCGATAGACGGCATAGACAATGGCGCAAGCCAGCAGCATTGACAGGATGGCCTGCATCGGGACCTCGACTCCGGCCACGGTGAAGAGCGGCTGGGTCATGGTGTTGTAAAGGGTCCAGCGGGTGAATCGCTCTCCCTGCTGAGCGGTGTGTGCAACGACGTAATACATGTCGGCCAGGAATGCGGTAACGGCAACGAGGCGGCGCGCGGGGTCGAGATGCTTGCGAAAGGCAAGGACGATGAGAATTACCGGAAAAACTTCGGGCACAGAAAATCCGATTGTAAAGACCGCGTCCAGAACCTGGAACAGCCGCGCATGCGCATCGAGTGAGGGCATGTAGTACACGATGCAGTCGAGGATGGCGAAGAGGAATGTGATCCAGGCCAGAATGCGCGTCCACCGCACCAGTGCGGGATAGCGGTCGAAATCGAGGAGATACAACAGCAGATACCAGAGAGCGATGTCTTCAAACGAGTGCGGGGGCCCGCCCGTGGTAAAGCCCGCGAGCAGGTTGGTCTCAGTCCATGGAAAGAGAATAATGTCGGTAAAGGCCCAAAGAGTGGCACTCAGCAGAAACGCAGACATCCAGAAGAGCAGCTTCTGATTGCGATGGCGCAGCCAAACCACGACTCCGACCAGAAACAGTTGCCCGTAGACCAGAATCTGCACGACAGTAAGGAGCCTGCTCCTCACAACGATCAAGCGCTCCCTGGCCGCAAAATCTCTGATCGCCTCAAGATTTCCCACGCGCGGCACGGCGTTCAGTCCGTTTTGATCTCCAGTTGAAACGGAATCCAACGGCGTAGCATACGCGCGGAAGGCGAGGACGCCACTCCCTGCCTTTCCCAGTTGGTAAATTGCCGACGGCGGTTCTGATTCCGCTCCTTGCCCTGGCATGGGGTCGGTATGGCCGATGAGGCGGCCGTTCCAATAAACCTCGTAAGTACAAAATGCGATTGGAATGTACAGTGCAACGTCCGCTGCGCCATTGGGCCCACCCTTGATCTGGATGTGACGGCGATACCAGGCGTGGCCGGCTTGAGCCCAATGGCCCTGGTCGCCCCACGGCCTGCTGACGTCGATCTGCTGCCAGCTTGAATCGTCAAATGCTGGATCGGCCCAAGCCATGTTGTCGCCGATGTGGAACTGCCATGGGCCGTCGAGTGCGACAGTGCCGCGGCCAAGCCCATCGATGGTGAGAATGGGCGCGGCGAGGGTTGGAACGTTTGCCGCCAGCAGCATGGCAGGAATTACAGCGAGCACGGTAAACAGTGCAACCGACAGGCGCAGCTTTCGGGGAAGCATGGGGCAAGCATACCGTGGCAAGCTGGGATTGAAACAGCCGAAAAACTGAGCCAAATGCCTGAAATGCAACGGAAGGAGCGCATTCGGCAAATTGGCGGGATTGGCACGGCGGGAATTCGGCACCCCTTATCCACAAAGGCGCCTTTTTCCGGCGTTGACCCCGCGTTTCAGGGTCCGTAGAGTCAGTAATCAAAGGGGAAAGTTGCGCGCCTCGCGGAGCTGCGAGAAAAGTTCCCTCAGGGGCTAAAGCCCCCACCTATTGCTTTGATTTACGTACGGGCTAAGGCCCGTACCTTTCAAGACTTTAATGCTCATCCGTGGACCAATTGCGCACGCAGTGAGTGAGACCCCCATGAAACTGGAGTAAAAATGCTGAAACTAAAGAAGATTCACATCCTCGGCTTCAAGAGCTTCTGCGACCGGACTGACTTGGCGGTGGCGGGCACGGGGATCGCCGTGGTGGTGGGGCCGAACGGGTGCGGCAAATCGAACATCTTCGACGGGGTTAGCTGGGTGCTGGGGGAGCAGAGCGCCAAGACGTTGCGCGGCACGCACATGCAGGACGTGATCTTTGCGGGGACGCGGGACCGCAAGCCGCTGGGGATGGCCGAAGTGAGCTTGACCCTGGTGGATCCCGAAGCATACGAGGGGCCGATTCCGGTAGAGCCGGAGGTGGAGGTCGAACACGACGGGCCGGCGGACTGGGACGAAGAGGAATTGAGGAAACAGCGGGCGGCGGAGGCCGAGGAGATTGTATCTGCCGAGCAGCCGGGAGTGGTGACTGAGCAGAGTGGGCCGGAACACGATGGGACCGAAGAGGTGGCCGCTGGAAGCCCGGACCAGGCCGCAGGCGCAGCCGCATCGCAGCAGGGACCGCAGCCAACAGTGGTGTTGACGGTAAGGCGACGCAAATTTCATTCGACACCGCGCAAGGGCGAGGTGGTGATTACGCGGCGGCTGTTCCGGACGGGCGAGAGCGAGTATCTGCTGAATGGGAAGTTGTGCCGGCTGCGAGACATCCAGGACATTTTCATGGGCACGGGGCTGGGGCCGGAGAGCTACGCGATTATCGGGCAGGAGCGAATTGGGCAACTGCTGAGTTCGAAGCCCCACGACCGGCGCACGATTATCGAAGAGGCGGCGGGCATCACGCGCTTCAAGACCAAGAAGCGTCTGGCGGAGTTGCGGCTGGAGAGCGCGAAACAGAACCTGGCGCGGGTGGACGACATATTTGAAGAAGTGACGCGGCAGATGAATTCGCTGAAGCGGCAGGCGGCGAAGGCAGAGCGGTTTGCGGCGGTACGGGAGGAATTGCGGGCGAAGCTGCGCGTGGTGCTGGCCAGCCGCATGGCAACGATGGACGCCGAGCAGCAGGCGATGGAACAACAGATCGCGGGGTTGACCGAGAAGATCAATGCATCGGCTGAAGAAATTGCGACGCTCGAGAGGAGCCAGCATGCATTGACCGAGCGTGGCTATGAATTAGACAGCGATGGACAGAGCGCGCAAACGCGAGCCAATGAGGCGGCGGTTGAGCTGGAGCGGGCGATTGAGCGCGAACGCAGCAACACTGAGCGAGTAGCCGAGCTCGAGGCGCGTGTGGCGGCCGCGGGAGCCGAGCTGGAACAGACCAGGGCGCAGTTGGGTGGGATTGCCGAAGAGCGCGCGCAGCAGAAACAATTCCTGGAAACGGCGGCAGGCGAGGCACGGGAGTTCAGGCAGAAGGTTGAAGGGCGCCAGCAGGAGGCGAGGGCCGCAGCCGATGAGGTGTTTACCGCGGAGCGGACGCTGGAGAGCAATCGTCGTCATGCGATGCATTTGCTGACGATGGCGGGCAACGCGCGCAACCACACGTCGCAGGGCGAAGAGAGTTTAGCTGCGCTGGAGCGCGAAGCTGAACGGTTGCAGGCGGAGATGCGGCAGGCGCGCACGGAGCTCGAGGGCCTGGGAGTGGATACGGGACAGGCGCGATTCAAGTTTGAGAGCGCGGGGGACGCGCTGAAGCGGCTGGAAGGCGAGATTACGGGAGTGCGGGATGAGCTGAATACGCGGCGCGCGGAGGAAAACTCGAAGCGATCGCTGGCTAACCAACTGCGCAGCGAACAGGCGGCGGCAGCGGGACGTCGCGACAGCCTGCAGGCGCTGATCAGGAATCACGGCTACTCCAGCGATTCAGTGCGGAAGCTATTGAAGCCGGGAACGCTGGGGCATAACCTGGCGCCGGTGGGCACGCTGGCCGATTTTCTCGAGGTGAGCGGCGAGCACGAGGGCGTAGTGGATGAGTTTCTGCGCGAAGAGCTCAATTACGTCGTGGTGGAGAGCTGGGGCGCGGCGGAACAGGGCGTGGAGCTGCTGAAGACGAGCGATGGGCGGGCGACGTTCCTTGTCCACAATGACGCGCAAGGCTCGCTGTTTGAAGAAGAGAAGAGCGTGATTCACGAACCGGGGTTGACGCCGCTGCGGGATGCGATCAACGTGCTGAATGGTTTCGGCAAATCGCTGGAATCGATTCTGCCCAAGATCACGCATGGATACCTGGTGGAAGAAGGGGTGGATGCGCGGAGGCTGGCGCTGCAGTACGGGCACGCGTATTTTTTGACGCGGGCGGGAGAGTGTTTTCACAACTCGACGGTAACGGGTGGCAAGCCGGCGAGCGAAGGCCCACTGGCGCTGAAGCGCGATTTGCGCGAAACCGAGAGCCGTCTCGACCGGCTGGGAACGGCGATGGCGCAGGCTGAGACTGAGGCGATCGGTTTGACCCGCGACATAGAGCGGCTGACGGCGCAGCTTGAGAGCCTGAGTGAAGAGCGACGGCATGCGGAGAGCGAGAGCGCGAACTTGGGCGCCGCACTGAAGCAGATGGAGAGCGAGACGCAGCGAATCGAGCGGCGTCTCGAAGATTGGGGAGTGCAGGCCGCGCGCAACAAGGACGCATGCGAGATCAAGCGGAAGTCGATCGAGATTAACCGCGCAGAGATGACGCGTCTGGAGAGCGAGCACGCGCAGGCCGAAGCGGGATTGGATGCGCTGCAGGGACAGCTTGTAACGCTGAGGCAGCAGCGCGAAGTGGTGCAGCAGGAAGCTGCTCAACTGACGGCGGAGCTGGCAGGTCTTGAGGAGCGGCGTCGCGGGGCTGAAGCGGCGTTCCAGCGCATAGACCGGCTGCATGCGGATCTTGAGCGGCGAGTGCTTTCGATTGAGCAGCAGCGTGCCGGCGCAATCGCCGAGCGCGAACAGCGGACCAATGAAAATGTTGAACTGGCGACGCGGCAGAAGGAACTGGCCGATGTGCGCGCGGAAGCACTGGCCACAGCCCAGCAGGTTGCGATCGAGGCGCAGGCGCTAAGACAGCAACTGGCGGAGATGGAAACGCAACTGAAGGCGGGTCGCACAGCTCTGGATGAGTTGCGCGAGGGTCGCGCTGCGAGGTCGACAGAACTGGCCAAGCTGCAATCGGACCTTGAACATCTGGAGGCGAGTTGCCTGGCCGAGGTGAACGTGGAAGCGCAGGTGCTCCGCGACGACGCGGAGATGGTGCGGCTGAGCGGCGACGAGCTGACTGCAGAGGACGAGAACTGCCGCGGATTGAAGCAGAAGCTGGAACAGATGGGCCCGGTGAACATGATGGCGCTGGACGAGTACAAGGAGACGGCCGAGAGGCACTCGTTCCTGGAGACGCAGCGCCGGGATCTGATTGAGTCGATCGAGAATACGCAGGAGACGATCAAGGAGATCGATCAGATATCGCGCACCAAGTTCGACGAGGCATTTACGCGGATCAACGAAAACTTTGCGCAGGTATTCTCGCGTCTGTTCCACGGCGGACAAGCGTTCCTGCGATTGACCGACGAGGCCAACCAAGCCGAGAGCGGGCTGGAGATTGTAGCGTCGCCTCCGGGCAAGAAACTGCAAAACGTGCTGCTGCTTTCGGGCGGCGAGAAGGCGCTTACCGCGCTGGCGCTGCTGGTGGGCATCTTCCAGTTCCAGCCGAGTCCGTTCTGCATCCTTGACGAAGTTGACGCGGCGCTGGATGAGACCAACGTGGGTCGATTGGCGGAGTTGCTGCAATCGCTGAGCAGCGACACGCAATTCATGCTGGTGACCCATTCCAAACGCATGATGCAGTGCGCCGATATGATCTACGGCGTGACCATGCAGGAGCCCGGCGTGTCGAAGATAGTGAGCGTGCGGCTGGGCGGGCAGGAGCGGCAGCGGGCGACGGCGTGAGAGCAGCTTTCAGCTATCAGCTATCAGCTTTCAGCTTCTAGCTTCTAGCTTTTAGCTTTTAGCTTCGACGGTGGTAATGCTGGCGTGGTGGTTGATCGCTGAACGTTGACTTGGGTTTGTCGCATCCCACGCTAACGGCAAAAGGCGCCGTTAGGATGGGGCACCCATTTTCGTATTTCACCGAGAGTGAGTTTGCGGGGCATCCCACTCATTTTCGTGATTGATTCGGGGATTGAGAATTGTTTGCTTGCCTGGATTCTGGGCAAAGAAAATCGCCTCCGAAGGAAAACTTCGCCTCGGAGGCGCTTGTATGATCACAAGATAATAATGGGAACCAGTAGTCGGCACTGGAGGTCGGTAGCACGCGACTACTGGTGATCCCTGCACAAAACGAAGCTAGCCGCGGCTTCCCCTTTCCACTGCCGCCTCGTGTCGCCCGGCTCAAAGAAGGCTTTCTTACACGCCCTCCGAACCATGTT
>CAZGUD010000011.1:0-143063 GCA_964528915.1 uncultured Occallatibacter sp. | reverse complement strand
CAGGCAGCGAGAGCACGAATATCTATTCGGTACTTCCTGCCCTTGGCGAGTCTACCGGCAGCGGCACCGTTTCTCCTTCCGGCGAGCTCAACTTCCACTTGATCTCCAAAGTCACTAGCGCTAAAGGACTCAATAAACTCGGCGTAAGTATACTCACAAAGTTAAACAGCACATCTGCTGCCGACAAACCCTCGACTGCCACCGGTATTCCCATTAACATCACCGGCACAGCGGAGAACCCCGTGATCACCGCGGATGTCAGCGGGCTCATGAAGGGCAACGCCGCAGCTTTACGAAGCAAAGGCGCCGGCATCCTCAATAAGACCGGCCTTTCGAAGCTCTTCGGCAAGAAAGACAATTCTGGTTCAACCACCCCGGCAAAATGATCAGTTTGGTCCGGCTTCGCGGATTGTGCTGAACCCGCGTGCGAGGAGCCCGGGAAACGTTGCACGAACGTTGATTTGAGCTCGCGCCTGAAATGCGGTGGCATCGATCATTTGTTTTCAATGCGCAGGACTCACCAAAGGTGGGCTGTTAGCAGCGGATTTCCCTGTAGGTGTACGCGATGGAAGTGTCGCCTGGAGTACAATTCCTGCTGAGTGAGGAAACTCTATGTCAGACACCGGTTCTCTGATTCCGATCCTGATCTTTTTCGCAATTGTGCTTCTCTACCTGATCAACTGCATCAAGATTCTGCGCGAGTATGAGCGGGCGGTTATCTTCAATCTGGGCCGCCTCAGGCCCGAGCCGAAGGGTCCCGGCATCATCTTTGTTTTCAGGCCGGTGCAGCAAATGGTCCGCATCTCCCTGCGCCAGGAAGTGCTTGAGGTTCCACCCCAGGACGTGATCACCCGCGACAATGTCACGATCAAGGTGAATGCCGTGGTCACGCTTTACGTGGTGAACCCCAACGATGCGGCCGTCAAGGTGGCTAACTACGTTTACCAGACCTCGCAGTTTGCGCAGACCACGCTGCGCTCGGTGCTGGGCGAAGTGGAGCTTGACACCCTGCTCAGCCATCGCGACCAGCTCAATCTCAGGATTCAATCCATCATCGACCAGCGGACAGAGCCATTCGGCGTAAAGGTGACATCGGTTGAAGTGAAGCAGGTGGACCTGCCCGAGACCATGACGCGCGCCATGGCCAAGCAGGCCGAGGCGGAACGCGAACGCCGCTCGAAGATCATCCATGCCGAAGGCGAATTCAATGCCGCTCAAAAGCTGGTGGATGCCTCCGCACTGATGGCTACGCAGCCCATGACCCTGCAACTGCGCTACCTGCAAACCCTGACGGAAATCGGCGTTGAAAAGAACACCACCATCGTCTTCCCGTTGCCCATGGAATTTCTTACACTGATGAACAAGCTGGCCGCCACATTACCGGCTGAGAAGCCGAAGCCGTAGCCGGCGCGTCTGTAAGAATGGTGACAAAGGCGGAATATGAGGGGTGTTTTTGACGAAGAAGACCTGGGGCCGGTAAAGCAACGGCGCGATACTGAGCTCACGTTGGGGTCTGGCACGCTTCTGGCGATCTTCTTCGGCCTGGTTCTGCTTTGCGGTCTTTGTTTCGGTCTGGGGTACGCGCTGGGCCATCGCGGCGCGCAGAACTCCGTTCCTGAAACGCCCGGCTCAAGCGCTCCTCAACCGTTTGCCGGTGGATCGGTGGCCAAGCCGTCCGCCTCCGCACAGACGCCTGCTACGCTCCCCGCCGATACCGGAACCGTGACGTCTGCAGCAGATACGGCCCAGGCGTCGGTGCAGCCTGCTGGCTCGATTCCAACTGCGACTGCCCAGGCCGTTCCCGCGGGACAACCCGTGGCGCAACCCCAAGCTCAACCATCCGGCAGCGGCGGTCAGCCGCAGGTACATCCGGCATTGAACTCGGGAAATACAGTAGCACCGCCTACGCTGCCGAATGGTGCGGTGCGTGCAGCGCTTGAGCCCGCAGGCAACTTTATGGTCCAGATCGCCGCGGTCTCAAACCAGGAAGACGCCGATGTGCTCTCGAATGCTCTGCGCAAGCGCGGCTACGCTGTGAACGCAAAGCGCGAACCGGTCGATAATCTCATCCACGTGCGCATTGGCCCGTTCGCTACTGCAGCCGAGGCCAACAGTTGGAAGAACCGCCTGCTCAATGACGGATATAACGCGATTGTGCAGCAATGAGCGAACCCAAAGCCAGGAGCCGTCCCATAATATCGATCACCATCGGTCCAAAAAGCGATGGGGACCGCGAGGATTTTCAGCGCGCGCTGAGCGATCTGGTCCAGAACGATCCAACCGCAACTGTTACTCCGGCGCCGGTAGAAGGGCAGGCCGTGATTGGCGGCATGAGCGGGCTGCATCTCGAAGCGATTTGCGATCGCATCTTAAGTGAGTACAAGATCCAGATCTCCGATGCAGTTCCCGAGGTGATTTACCTGGAAGCCATCCGTCGATCGGCTGAAGCTGAGGGCAAGTACATTCGCCAGACCGGTGGATCGGGCAACTACGGCCACTGCTGGTTGCGCATCGAGCCCAACGAGCCGGGCAGTGGGTACGAGTTCCTCAACGCCATCAAGAGCGGCTCGGTGCCCGACAAATACATCGAATCCATCGATCAGGGTGCACAGCAGGCTGCCGTGTTAGGCATCCTGGCAGGTTGCCCGCTGGCGGACGTCAAAGTGACCCTCTGCGATGGCAGTTACCACGAAACAGATTCGAACGAATTGGCCTTCAAGTTCGCCGCGTCAATCGCTTTCAAAGAAGCGGCGCGCAAGGCTAGCCCGGTGCTGCTGGAGCCCATGATGGCCGTTGAGGTCACCGTTCCCGAGGAGGTCACGGGAGTCATCGTCAGCGACATCAACTCGCGCCGCGGACGCGTCGAGGGGATGCAGCAGGTGGGCGATTTCAAATTCATCAAGGCGATTGTGCCGCTGGCCGAAATGCTGTGGTCAAGCAGGCAAGGGCGGGTCAGCTATCCGATGTATTTTGCCGGCTACGAACCGGTCCCACCTGGCGGCCGACCCGAAGACGATATCGCGGGTGTTCCCGTTCAGAGGCCCCAAAGCCCGAAAGCGGGGAGTGGATTAACCGCCGCTTGACCGGACACAGAATCCGAGTGATCGCTGACTCTGGCTAGCCGACCAGCGCCCTTAGTCCCTAGTCCCTGGTCCCTAGTCCCTGAGTCCCTGTTTCTCTCATCCATTCGGGAAGGCCCGAAGCAATCGCCGCCCGCACCGCCTCGAGCAGTTCTTCGCGAGTTGCGAAGCTGTCAGGATAGATTGGCGCGTGAAACTCAATGTGCGCTGTCCCCGGCTTGATCTTCATGCTGCCCTTGGCCATCATGCCTTCGGTGCCGTGGATCGACACCGGAATGCACGGCGCTCCCGTCTCCTTGGCCAGGTAAAACGGGCCCTTTTTGAACGGCAGCATGCGTCCATCACGTGAGCGCGTGCCCTCAACGAACGTGGTGATGTGCAGCCCCTTGGCCATCACCGTGCGCGCCACGGCAATGCTCTCCTGCGCGCTTTCAACCTTGCCGTCGCGATCCACGGGAATAAATTCGCCCAGCTTGAATCCGAACCCAAGCACGGGAATCTTCATCAGCGACCTCTTGATGAATGCGGCCGTTCGTCCCGGAATGCGCGGGATCAGAGCCGGCGGATCGAGATTCGAAATGTGGTTCGCCATGAAGATGCACGCGGTGTCCGCCGGAATGAGTTGCGTACCTTTCGCTTCAACGCGTATCCCGGCGAGCCTGAACGCCAGTCGCTGCACCATAAGAGCCACTTTGTAGAGCGGCGTTGCATTGCCCGTAATCACCGCCCAGGGAATCAACACGATTGCCGTGGGAATGCCGAGCACGATGAAGGTGGCGAGGATGGTGAGTGAGGCGATCATGCGTACGTTTTAAATCGATGAGGCAGCCGGAAATAATTGATGGAGACGCGCTGGCAGTTTCTCATAAATGCCATCAAAGCCGCCATTGGAAAGGATGGCCACCACGTCGCCGCTGGCAAGCTTGGGCGCGACACCGTCGACAATTGCATCGGCATTTTCGAGCAGTTCAGCGGGCGTGCCCTGGTTGTTGAGCGCTTTCACAATATCTTCCGGATGCAGACGCTCGGCGTCGGGAATGCGTTGCTGTTGGTAGACGCCGGCCAGCACCACGCGGTCGGCGAGCGCCAAGCTTGCCACCAGGTCGGCTTCGAGTACCTTGCGGCGCAGCGTGTTCGAGCGAGGCTCTAATATCGCCCACAGGCGCGCGTTGGGATAGACGGCGCGAAGTGCCCGCAGGGTTTCGCGAATCGCCGTCGGGTGATGGGCAAAGTCTTCAATCACCGTGATGCCGCTAATCTCCGCGCGCACCTCGAGACGGCGCTTCACGCTCTTGAATGTCTTGAGCGCTTCGACGATTGTTTCTTTCGTCACTCCGCATCCAGAGGCGAGAGCCGCAGCGGCCGTGGCATTCAGCGCGTTGTGCTCTCCTGCCAATTGCATCTCGAGCTCAGCCCACGAGGCGCCTTCATGCCACACTTCCCATCGCGACACGTCATTGGCATAGCGCATGTTGCGAATCTGCCAGTCGGCGCTGTCTGAAAATCCATACCGCTCCACGCGGCATAGCGCATGCTCCACGCATTCGGTCACGTTTGCATTCGCGTCGTAGGCAATAATCGCACCGCGCCTCGGAACCAGGTTGACGAGCCGCTTGAATGCCGTCTTCACTGCGTCAAGATCGGCATAGATATCCGCGTGATCAAACTCCACGTGCGTCAAAATAAGCGCGTCGGGAAAGTAGTGCAGAAACTTGGGCCCCTTGTCGAAGAACGCCGTGTCATACTCGTCGCCTTCAACAATGAATGTGCGCGTAGGTCGCAGCTGAAAGCTGGTTCCAAAATTCTCCGCTACCCCTCCAATCAGAAACGACGGTTCAAGTTCGGGCTTCGAGCGCGACGCCGCCTGGTAGATCCACGCCAGCATGCTTGTGGTTGTGGTTTTGCCGTGCGTGCCGGCCACTACCAGCGATTCCCGCCCGTTAAGAAACTCTTCGCGCAAGAGGGCAGCCATCGATGTGAATGGAATGCGCTCGTCAAGCACGCGTTCCACCTCGGGATTGCCTCGCGAGAGAGCATTGCCGATGACGACGAGATCGGGCACTGGCGTGAGATTGGCTTCGGCGTAAGGTTCCATAATCGGAATGCCGAGCTCGCGCAGCAGATCGCTCATGGGTGGGTATGCCGCTTTGTCCGATCCGGTGATGCGGTGCCCCTCAAGCTGCAGCAGGCCGGCCAGTGAGGCCATCGCAGTTCCGCAGATCCCGCTTAAATGAATATGCCGCGGCGTTCCGTTCAATTCGTCACCGCCGATGCTTTTCGTGTCATCGTCTCTCAGTCCCTAGCCCCTCAGTCCCTGAATCTTTAGTTGCGGTTTCGCACCGGCCGTTAACTCCGCCTCCACGCCAAACGTCAGAGTCACATTTTGCCGCGACACATGGCCGCTGCGCAGTCCGATCGCAATCGGACCCTCGAAGCCGTCGAGCGCATTCATAATCGCCTCATCGAGCAACTCGGGCGACGCGCCGGGTGAGACGCAATCGAGCATCTCGCCGAAGATGATTCCGGTCACGCCGTCAAATTTGCCGGCCTTGCGCAACTGCCACAATAAGCGATCGATTTGATACGGCTTCGTGCCTACATCTTCAACGAGCAGCAGCGTGCCTTCGGTGTGCGGCTCCCACGCCGTGCCCACCAGCGCGGCCAGAATGCTCAGGCAGCCGCCATACAACACGCCACGCGCTGTGCCTGCCCTGAGCGTTCGCAGTCCCTCGTTCTGGCCAACGCAGTAAGCCTCTCCGGCGAGCGCCGCATTGAAACTCTCCGCATGCACGCCGTCCTCGAGGTAGAAATCCGCGGCCAGCATTGGCCCGTGAAACGCAGGCAGACCCAACTCGTCGAGCAGCCGCAGTTGAATGCCGGTCAGGTCACTGTAAGCGAATAATGGCTTGGGATGCTGAGCGATCTTCGCTGTATCTAATCCTTCGAGCAGATAATTCGAACCGTATCCGCCGCGCAGGCACATCACCATGCCGGTCGACTGGTCTTCAAATGCAGCGTTCAGGTCGGCGAGCCGCTGTTCCGGCGTGCCTGCAAAGTAGATAGGTCCGCGAGCCAGCGCGTTCGGCCCTGGCCTGGGCTTAAATCCGAGCGCAGTTACCGCCGCCAATCCACGTTCGATGCGTTCCGGCCGCGCAAAGCTCGCCGCGGCAATCACGCTTATGCCCGCACCAGGCGCGACCGCGGCAAGCTTCATCAGTGGCTTTCGCTGCGCGCCCATTTCAATATGCCTCACCACGCGCAATCAGCGCTGCCGGTCCGGTCAAGAACAGTTCCGTCCCAGGTCCGTTCCACCGCACGGTTTGCGCTCCCCCCGGAGCCACAACCGTAAGTGGCGATTCTGCCAGTCCCAGTGCGATTGCCGCGGTGGCCGAGGCCGACGTTCCCGTTCCCGAAGACGAAGTCGGCCCCACGCCGCGCTCCCAGATGCGAATCGCAATTTCATGCGGATTAGTCACGTGAAAGAACTCGACGTTGGTCTGCTTGGGAAAGTCGGGATGCACGCAGATTTCCGCACCAATCGCGTCCCAGCTCTTGCGCGCAATCGAAAACTCGGCGCTGCCGGCCACGATTACAAAATGCGGATTGCCTGTCGAAACCTGCAGCCCCTCGAATTCCGATCCATCGGCCAATCGCACCGTCTTCGCCTCAAATTCCGGTATGCCCATCCCCGCCGTTACGTCAACCGCGAACCCCGAGCCGCTGCGCACGCTATCGATGCGACACACGCGCGGGCCGGCGTCGGTCTCAATTTGCAATTCATCGCCGGGTCGCGCATTCAGCTCCTGCGCCATCCATGCCGCCACGCAGCGCGTGCCGTTGCCGCTGATTTCTGCAACCGATCCATCGGCATTATGCAGCCGTATGCGTCCCGACCTCGGACCGGTCCACGCAAAGAACTCGATGCCGTCAGCGCCCACGCCGGTGTTGCGCGCGCACAGCCGCTCGGTCAGCGCAGCCCAATCGTGATTACGCGCGGCCTCCTCGGTCACAATCAAAAAATCGTTGCCGCAGGCATGCGCCTTGGTAAACGAAATCAATCATCCTCCTCAACGAATTCAATCCCTAGTCCCAAATCCCTATTCCCTGTTCCCTAGTCCCTGTCTCTCTCAATCGTCCTCCGGATCGCGGAAGGTGAGCAGCTTGTCGATGGAGGGTTCGTCTTCGAGCTTGGCGCGCAGCCGCTGATGCTGTTTGTTGGTCGTGATGATTGCGAAGCTCACGCGTCGAAGTTCACCGATTGAATCCTGTTCCACATCGACAAGCTGTGCCAAACCTGCGGTCATGGTTGTTCCTTGCCCGATGCTAACACCGCTCGCACGTCTTGTTCAGGGCCTATCCCGGGTAGCCTGGGGACCAAGTACCGGAGACGTAAATCGTACCCGCGGCCTGCTCTCTGGCCGTGAACCGCGCCACTGCAATCAGACCCTCGGGATGCGCCTTCACCGCGCGATCAATCTCGTCGCCATCGAACGCCAGCACGATGGCCGCGTGCTCGGCCGGATGCGCGAGTGCGTTGCGATAGATGTACTGGTCGCTCTCATTGATGGTCTGCGCCAGCGGGATTCCGCTGAACGCAATCAACTCGGGGTAGACTGAACTGTTCATCAGCACCGGGGCCCCCGGCCGCCGCAAAAGCAGTTGTCGCATTACCGGCGGAATGTTCTCGTCAAACGGTCGCCGCGCCTCGATGTTTTTTGTGCTTTCGACATACACCAGTGGCCGCTTGTGAATCAGGCCAAGCGTGTTGAAGAAGACCAGCGCCGCCAACGCTGCGACGGCAGCTCTTACCCATGCTGGCTTGAATTCGCGCACCGTGCCGATTGCGAACTGCGCTATAAATCCCAGCCCGAGCGCAATCGCCGGCAACAATTCCATGCCATAGCGGGTGTTGTAGTACGAGTGCGGCCACCACACGGGAATAAAAATGGGCACCGAACCGTAAGCCACCGACCAGGCGTAGAAGGGAACCGGAACCCAAAGCAGCAGCGTCCACAGAAAGGCGCGGCGGCGTGCGATGAGACAAGCGAACCCTGTGCCGATAGCGCTCAGCGTTAGTGCAAAGTGACGCCACACCACCAGCGCGTCCATCTCCGCCACTTTGATAAAGAACAACTCCGAGACCCACGGATTGTGCCAGCCCGGATGCGGCGGCCAGCCCGGAGCCGATGTGCGCATCTCAATGGCCTTTGCCGAATACGGACCGCGCGCGAAATCGAGCCAGTCGCCGAACTGCGTCGCGTTATAGATAAACCACGCTGCGGGGGCGGCAGCCAGAATCACGCTTAGAATCCAGAAACTGCGCTTGCCCAACTGACCGCAGCGCAGCCGCACCACACCCATGCCGACCCAGGCCAGCAGTGCGACGATCCATCCGTCGTAGCGCGTGAACACGGCAGAAACCAGCAGCAGCAGGATCGGATACTCAAGCCTGGCGGCTCGCTGCGGATCGATGTTCAGCGCGCCGCGCCACTCTATCAGCCACGCCACGGCCCATATCAACTCGCACAGAAACAGCGGCTCGGTCATGGCCGTCGTCTGCAAGTAGAGCAAGTTGGGGTTGAGCGCAAAAAACGCGAGCGCCAGTGCCGCGGCTGCAGGCTCAAGCCATCGCCGCGCAATCCGGTAAAGGCCCACGCAACCGGCGAGATATGCCAGCGCCGATGGAATCAAACCCGCAACACCATTGGCCCACCATGCGTACACCTGCACAAACGGCAGCATCAGAATATGCGGCAGCGGCAGCCACACCGATCCGAACTCGCCAATCGAATGAAAGCGGCAATCGAAGACGTGCCGCGCAATATGCAGATGCGCAACCGCGTCGCCGTAGTTCAGCAGTGCATTGTTGCGCCAGCTCCACGCAATGGCAATCAGCGAGGCGGCAGCGGCTGAAACAAGAACGGCGAAGGTTTCGCGCCACGGCAACCCACTCGCCGCAGTCGAAATGCTACGCGTTGCTTTGTCAGTCAAGGTGCGTCAGCTCTCGGAACAGGTTGAAACGTTCGTCGATCTCGGCTCGCGTGAGCTGTTCGAGCCGCTCGGTGCCAAAGCGCTCACAGGCAAACGATCCCATCACGCTGCCGTAAAACATGGCGCGGCGAAATGCACCCGGCGTGAGCTCGGGCTGCGATGCCAGGTAGCCAAAAAATCCTCCCCCAAAGCTGTCGCCCGCGCCCGTGGGGTCGACCACTTCTTCGAGCGGAAATCCGGGCGCCTTGAACGTGCGCTCCGCGCTTCCACCCTTTGGAGGAGATTTGTGGAACAGTGTGGCTCCGTACTCGCCGTGCTTTACCACCAGCAACCGCGGCCCCATCTCCATCACGGCCCGCGCCGCTTTCACCAGGTTCTTGTTTTCCCCCAGCATGCGCGTTTCGGTGTCGTTAATCAGCAGAACATCCAGCCCCTTCAGCATCGCCAGCAATGCGGGCTTATGATCCTTGATCCAGTAATTCATGGTGTCGCCGGCCACCAGTTTCACGTTCGGCATTTGCTCGCGCACCCGCCGCTGCAATACGGGATCGATGTTGGCCAGGAAAAGGAATTCAGAATCGCGGTACGCGTCGGGCAGCTTGGGATCGAACGCCGCAAACACGTTCAGCTCCGTGTTATGTGTCTTGGCCTCGTTTAGATTCTCGAGATACGAACCTTCCCAGAAGAAGCTCTTGCCCGCGGTGTGCTCAATGCCGCGCGTGTCAATGTTGCGCGCCTTGAAAACTGCTTCCTGCTCAGGGCCAAAGTCTTCGCCAACCACGGCGATCACGCGCACATCGGTAAAGAAGCTTGCCGCCAGCGAAAAGTAGGTGGCAGCGCCCGCGAGTTTGCGATCGTACCGGCCCGAGGGGGTTTCAACAGAATCGTAAGCCACGCTGCCGACAACGGTAATTGCCATGGATAGGTTGTTTCTCCTTCGTAAGTCAGATTACTAAGTAAGTGGAGTTAGGCGTGTCAGTAAGGTTCGCGGTGCTAATTCAGCGATCTAACTCAGCGAACACAGCAGTCTGCGCTCGTCGCCTACCAACCTTGATACTTCCCAAACAGCAGCTTTAGCTTTTCCTTTGCTGCCGCCGGAATCGCATCGGCCTGCGTGAGCACCGCGAACTTAGCCGCCGAGGCGCACGCGCAATTGCGTTCGTGCGGCATCGCAGCCACTGCAGCTTTCACAACCTTGCACGCGTTGTCAGCGTTCTTGTGCAGCACGGCCACAATCTCCTCGATCGTCACCGCATCGTGGCCTTCGCGCCAGCAGTCGTAGTCGGTCACCATGGCTACCGTCGCGTAGCAAATCTCGGCTTCGCGCGCCAGTTTGGCCTCCTGCAGGTTGGTCATGCCGATCACATCGGCGCCCCAACTTCTATACAAATTCGATTCGGCCCTGGTTGAGAACTGCGGACCCTCCATGCAAACGTACGTGCCGCCCTGTTTGCCTGCCACGCCAACGCTGGCACAGGCCTCGGCTGCGGCCTTCGCAACCGTCGCGCAAACAGGATCGCCGAAAGCAACATGGCCTACGATTCCCTCGCCGAAGAATGTCGCCACGCGATTGAAGGTGCGGTCGATGAACTGGTCGGGAATCACGAAGTCGGTAGGCTTGTGTTCCTCTTTCAGCGAGCCCACAGCGGAAACCGAAATTATCCGCTCCACGCCCAGCTTTTTCATAGCGTAGATATTGGCACGGAAGTTCAGCTCGCTGGGCAGTATGCGATGCCCGCGCCCGTGCCGTGCCAGGAACGCAACTTTGCGCCCTTCCAACTCGCCCAGAACAAACGCGTCTGAAGCCGCGCCAAAAGGCGTCTCCACGCGCTCTTCATGCACATTCGTAAATCCAGGCATCGAGTAAAGCCCGCTGCCGCCGATAATGCCAATCTCTGTTTGCGCCAATCTACGTTCCTCGCCTCTATGTTCCGATTCCACAGGCCGATTCCGCGGCCACTGAGCTGGTGGGTGTTACTCAACAGTATAAAGTTTGTCGCAGGTTGCTTACTTCGACCACGGCGGCACAACGCCGGTCATGCGCGCATAGGCAATCAGTTGGCCCATATGTTCGTTGTCGTGAATGATGATGCGCAGATACATGTCGTCGACGGTAGAGTCGCGGCCATCGATCTTTACGTGCAGCGCCAGGTGCGCCGGAGTCTCGGTTGTGTGAGCTTGTTTGACCGCTTCAAGCGAAAGCTTCAACCACTTGATCACCTCAGCCTTCGAAGTGATGGTCTTCTCCACGTCGTTCGATTCCATCTCCTTCGGCATCTTGGGGCCGGTGGCGCCCAGCAAGAAGAAGTTTGCCTGTGCTATGTGCATGTAAACTTCGCTGGTGGAGCGCACTCCCGGCGCTGGCCGCCATGCAAAATTCTTTTCAGGCGTGGCTTCGGCCAGCGCGATGAGCTGATTCGAAGTGTGACGCCACTCGCCGTCGTATCCCGCCCAAACTCCATCCAGCGGGTCCGGAGCCGGCGCGTTCTGCCCAAACGACCTCGTCGCAAATAGAACGAAGAGAAACATTCCAAACGCTAAACGCCTTTTCATAACCCACCTCCCTGTTAGCCATTCGCTGGTAGCTTCTAGCCTCTAGCTTTCCCGTCCCACCGGGTCGAGCCTTTGAACTCAACGCGGCAATAGCTAGTAGCTGCCTTACCGCTGATCGATCAGCCGTATCGTCTCCATGAATACATCGCCGTCTATCGTCAAACTGTGCGCGCTGATTTTGTCCATGGTGTCTTGCGCGGTGTGGTGATAGCTGTTATTGGGGCCGTAGTCCAGATCTATGACGTCGATCGACGGCACTCCGCGCGCGACAAACGCCAGGTGATCGTCTTCAACCGCCATGTCTTTCTGGAAAAAGTAACGCTGGTAGCTGAATCTCTTCGCCGCCTGCGCCACCAGGTCGACCAGCCACCCGGTTGAATTCGTCTCGCGCTGGATGTCCAGGTCCTTATCCCCAATCATGTCGGCAAGGATGAAGGCCTTGATGTGGCCGAGCGTTCCGTCGCGGCCCCACTTCGCGGCCAGGTGCCGGCTCCCATATGTCGAATCGGTCTGCGACCAGGTCTGGATCGCTTCTTCGCCATCGAAGAAAACCAGCCACACCGAGTAGCCATCGAGCTTTTTGCCGTTGGCCGTTTCTGCGCGCAACCGGTCGGCGATGGCCATCAACAATCCGGTAGTCGATGCGCCGTCGTTCGCGCCTACAAAGTTGATATTGCGCAGTGGGTAGTTCGTTTCGTAATGCGTGGCCAGCACGATCGCGCCCGGCTTGGTTCCGTCATAGCGAATGATGAAGTTGCGCATTGGCACGGGGCCGATGGGCGTGTCGGCGGTGAATGTATCCTCTTCGCGCTGATCATGCAAAAAGTGCGTGCGCAAAAACTCTTCGGCCTTCACGTGGCCCGGCCCGGTGGGCCAGCGCGGCCCGATGGCGGCAAATTCGCGCGCGTATTCGTATGCCTTGGCGCCGTCGAAATGCTGGGCAGAGGCTGAAACCGGAGCGAGAATTGTCAGGACGAAAAGTAAGGCGGCTGCGACAAATGCTTTCCCCGGTCCCCAAATGCGAGGGGCCGGGGGCACCCAGTTTTGAAGGGAGTTAAGCGTCACGCCTTCGCCGCCTCCTTCTGCTTTTTGCGCCCAGGATGCACCCACCATGCCACTCCGATTCCCACAAAATAAAGCGCCAGCATTGGAACCGCGTAGATGCATACCGTCCAGACGTCGGGGCTGGGGCAGATGATGGCCGCCACCAGAAAGACCGCCAGAATCGCGTAGCGGATGTTCTTCCATAGAAAGCGCGGGCTCACGATGCCGAACAATGCCAGGAAGAAGATGAGAATCGGCAGCTCAAAACTGATGCCGAGGCCGAGAATGATCGAGAGAAAGAACCCGGTGTACTCCTCGATGGTGACCACCGGGTTGAAGTTTTTCCCGAATCCAACAATCAGGATCTTCAGCGCTCCCGGCAGCACAAAGAAATATCCAAAACCTGCCCCGATGAGAAACAACCCCACCGTCGCCGCCATGAACGGTATTACGAATCGCTTTTCTTTCTGGTAGAGCCCCGGCGCAATGAACAGCCATACCTGGTAAAGGATGAAGGGCGAAGCCAGAATCGCGCCTCCAATCAGCGATACCTGCAGATACAGGTTCAGCGGATCCATGGGGTGCGTGTAGTTGAGCTTGATATGCAGATCGGTAAGCGGCTTCTGCACAAAGCCGTAAAGCCTTTCGTGGAAGATATACGCCACGATGAAACCCGCCGCCAGATACATGGCCGAGCGAATAATGCGCTTGCGCAGCTCCTCGAGGTGCTCCATCAGGCTCATGCCCGGGAGATCCGCGCGCTCGGTCATTGCTTTTCGCGCTTTGTCGATTGCGTCGCCGGGGTCAACCATTGTGGCTTTCCTGCTCCGTGGCCTCGCCAGCGGTGTGCGTGGCGGCTTCGTTAACGGCTTTCAGTTCGGCTTCGTATGCGGTCTGTTCCGATTCGGGTGCTGCGACAGTCTCGGCCGTCGACTCGGGCCCGCTCGCGGTTTCAGGCTCCTGAACCATCCGCGTCGGCGGCGCCGATGGAATCTGCTCTCCAGTCGACGGAGGCTGAATGCGAAGCCCTTCACTCTCGCCCGGAATCTCTTTTGGTTCTTCGGGAGGAGCGTTCATGTACCCGCCGGTAAACGGCTGCGGAGGCGGCGGGACTTGCCCCGCGGCCAGCAGCTTTTGCCGCTCCACCTCTTCCTTCTTGCGCCGTTCCGCTTCTTCTGAGTTGCGCAGCTCCTCTTCCATCTGGAACTTGAAATCGTTTGAGGCCTTGCGGAACTCGTACATGAGTTTGCCGATCTGGCGGCCGATCTGCGGCAGCCGTCGCGGCCCGAAGACCACCAGCGCCAGCAGCATCAGGAAGAGCGAATCCGACATTCCCAGGCTGCCGATCTCGATTGTTGGTGGAATTGCCATGAAGCTCAATGATAACTGCCCGTGGAGAGTGGTCACAAACGGCCTACTCGGCACATGCGATCCCGGTATTGCATTGGAAGCGGGCGTGCTGCCCACGCCTGGCTGTTTTGCGCGGCGGATACGCCTCGTTTGGATGGAATTCAGGCTCCGCGCTCGGGTTGTTTACCAGCTATCCCCGCCCGAGGGCGGCGGCCACACTCCCAGCAATTGCCGCAGCAGAACGATGCGGCCCAGGTGATAGGCATTGTGCGCGGCCAGGTTCTGCAACTGCTCCAGCACGGTCATGGTCCGCGTCGGCTGCCCCGGACGAGAAGGGCAGCGAACCTCACGATCATGCAGCGACTGGTCGTTGGCGGCTTCGACGGCTGTTTTAAGGCCCTCAACAAAACGATCGCAAAGCGAGCCGAAGGGTTCCTTCTCCATATCGAGCACCGTCGGAAAACCGTCCAGCGAGCTCTGCGGATACGGTGTCTCGAGGCCCCCGATCCACTCCAACGTCACATCCTGCCAGAACACCACGTGCCACAACTCTTCATAGATTGAATGCGGCGCCCCGGCCGGCTTTTGATGCGTCAGCGCGTCGCCGATCTCCGGGCTGGCCAGTCCTTCGAGAATGCGCTTGGGAGCAGTGGCATAACCGTCTCCGATCAGAATCTCTGCAAGTTCGCTCATGCGTGCACCTCGAGTCTCAAACTTTGCTCCAGCCTTTCAATTCTCTCAGGAGCAGATGACGTTGCAGCCAATAGTCAATAGCTGGAAGCTGGAGCATTTCTCCATTTGCTATAGAGCGATCCCACCCTAGCCGCAAAAAAAGAGACGCGGCAAGGATGGGCACCCACGCTCTACTCCTTTAGGACAAATGCGACAGAAGCTAGCAGCCAGTCCCTAGTCCCTAGCCCCTGTTCCCTGTTCTTTCCATTTCTCGTATCCTATATCCAGGCCATCCATGAGGACTTTTACACTCGACGAAGCGCAGTCTCTGCTCCCGGTGCTTGAATCTCTGCTTAAGCGCGCAATTGAGGGCAAGCGTTTGGCCGAGGAAGCTGAGACGCATCTCTCCAGCCTCGCGCAGCGCATCTATCTTTCAGGCGGCATGCGCGTGAACCTGGTGACAGTGGCGCAGCAGCGCGCGGAGCTCGAGTCGCACCTGGGCCAGGTGAAGGAGAGCATCGCCGAAATCGACGCCATCGGCGTACAAGTCAAGGACCTCGAGTCGGGCCTGCTTGATTTCCCCTTCAAGCTTGACGAGGAAGTGGTGCTGCTCTGCTGGAAGATGGGCGAGACCTCCATTGAGCACTGGCACACCATGGAAGCAGGCTTCAGCGGTCGCCAGCCCGTGGACGATCGTTTCCGCCGCAAGCCGGGCTTTGGCATCAAGCCGAACTAGCTCTGCTTGGCGCGAGAGGATTCAGAGTGGCTAGAGCCCTAGTTGCCTTCGCCCCGCTTCGCTTATGCGATGCGGCGTCCACTTCGGCTCCCACACCAGATTCAGTTCCACTTTTGAGATGTCCTGGATGCCTGCCAGGCGGTTGTGTACCTGCTCGAGGATGAGGCCGCTGGCGGGGCAGTGCGGCGTTGTAAGCGACATGGTTACCTTGACCCACTGGCGCGGCCATGCGGGCGTTGAGTCGGGATCGGGACCGGTTTCAATGCCGTAGATCAGGCCGAGATCGACAAGGTTCAGCTTGACCTCAGGATCGAAGCAGTCGCGCAGCGCGGTGAGGATTTCGGATTCAGTCAGCAATACAGCTCTCAGCTTTCAGCTTTCAGCTCTCAGCTTAAGCGGTGGCCTGTAAAGCCCATCCTGATTTTGGGAGCTTTATCGGCCCGGCTAAGCAGGTTGTGACAAGTGCAGGCTATTTAACAGTCAGCTTGAATGAAGCGCTATGCGAGAGGGAGCCTGACGTGGCCTTCAGGGTGACCTTCGAAGTGAAGGAGTCAGCTTCGAGGGTTGGGACAGCACAGCCGATGAATGCGCTAATTGTGACCATCGAGAGCACGAGCAGCAAAATCTGCATCCGACGCCGCTGCTTCCAACATCCTAGGCAGCACAGTGCGACTGCGAGGACCGATCCCGGAATCAGCGGGCTGCGATTGTCGCGCTGAGACGCCGTGCTTTCAGATGCCGATACCGTCAGAGTGGTGTACGTAAGGCCGACGGGGGGGGATACAGTTTGGGGCGTGAAGCTGCACGTGACGCCCTGTGGCAAGCCGGAGCACGCGAACGCGACGTTCGAGTTGAAGCCTCCTTCATCCTGCACTGTGATAGTGGCAGTGGCGCTGCTTCCCCGTTGAACCGCCAGGAATGTGGGGTTGATGGCGAGGGTAAAGTCGGCCGGTATGGTGTAGGTTGCGCTGGCAACCGCGCTTTGCATGTCATTTGGGGCGGTTGCCATCGCCTGAATGGTTTCAGTGATTGCTACCAGGATTGGGCCAGTGTATTGAGTTGAATTCGTGGTGGGGGTTGACCCGTCAGTGGTGTAATAAATGGCTGCTCCCGCAGTCGAATCGCTGATAGTTACCCACTGCGTAGGTGCGTACGTGCCGGTCGCGGGCGAGAATACGGGAGTCGCGGTTGTTGCAGGTGGAGCGGCCGAAGGCGGTTGATATCTCCAAAGATCGTTTTCATAGCCATATGCGCCGGCCGAGTCGATTCCGGCGCCGCCCCACAACCAGAAATTGCCTTGCTTGTCGGTCCAGCTAGCCGCTCCGCTCCTGATTCCGGGCACGTTTGACTGAGACGGGACTCCCATGCTGCCGTAAACGCCGTTGACGGAACCCACTGTTACGTTGCTGCTCCCGCTCCACCATGTCCATTCATTTTTGGCTGGGTTGAATTCCCACAAATCGTTCAAATAATTCCAGTCGTCATTGGAATCGAAACCGTCACCGCCGAAAAGCCAGAAGTTTCCGCTGTTGTCTATCCAATTCGATGCCAGGTAACGGCTGCCGGGAATGTTTGCGGGAGACGGCTGGCCACGGGTCCCATAGACTCCGGGTTGATTGCAGTACTTTTGCGGGAAATCGGCACAATTGAAAGTGCTGCTGCCGCCCATCCACGCCCACTCGCTGGTTGCGAGGTCATACTCCCAAAGATCGTTAAGGACTCCCTCCAGTGTCCCGGTAGAGTCGTCTCCCTCGCCGCCGAAGAGCCACAGGTTTCCGTTTGCATCCACCCACGTCGCGTCTTGCCAGCGTGAACCGGGAAAGTTTCCGGGTGCAGGTGTTCCCAGTGTGCCGTAGGTTCCTGCAACTCGGCCGTCGAGACCGAAGTTCGGGCTGCCGCCTACCCAGGTCCACTCGCTGATTGAAGGACTGTGCCGCCAGAGATCGTTGGTCACCGCGGAATCGCCACCCGGGGTGAAGCCCCATCCCCCGAATAACCAGAAGTTGCCGTTGTGGTCGGTCCAGTTGGTGCCCAGAAACAGACTTCCCGGCGTGTTGCCCGCCGCAGGCGTTCCCTGGGTTCCGGGCACTGGAGCTACGCCCGAATAGCAGCCGTCACAGGTCGCAGTGATCGGAACGGTGCTGTCTCCCGACATCCAGGTCCACTCGCCGGTGGCGACGTCGAACTCCCAAAGGTCATCGAGCTCTTCAAGGTTTCCGGCTTCGTCAAAGCCGAGGCCGCCATAGAGCCACAGATTGCCGTTTGCGTCTATCCAGCCCTGGGCGCTCTCGCGTCCGCCGGGCGAGTTCGCGGGCGACGGCGTGCCAAGCATCCCGTAAACCCCGGGCTGGCCGCAGTAGGTAGCGCCCGCCAGGATCGGACAATTGCTCCCGATGGTGCTATCGCCAGCCATCCAGGTCCACTGGCTGGTGGCGGGATCGAATACCCACAGGTCATTGAAGAAATTCAACCCGGTAGTGAAGTCGGATCCGCCGAAGAGCCAGAAGCGGCCATCGCTGCCGGTCCAGGTTACCTCCAATGCACGGGTGGCGGGAATGTTTGCGGATGCGGGTGTGCCTTTGGTGCCGTAGACGCCCGGCCAGACGCCGAATTCGGTCGAGACTGTGCTGCTGCCGCCCATCCATGTCCACTGGCTTGTGCCGGCAGTCTGCGCATGCGCAGGCAGCGCCGCAGTTGCGATGCAGAACGCAACAGCAAGCAGGGATCGCGACGGAAAATGGGGGTGAAACATAGGCATTCCTTCAGCCGCTCAGCTCGGGCAGGATTGTCCTTTGGACTTTAATTTACTCCAGATCGTTTCGCGGTTGTTGTGTTTCGCCACTCCTGGCGGGGAAGGTGGAGTCTTTCGATTGGGAGTGAGCAGGGCTGAAAGCTGATAGCTGGGGGCTGAAAGCTGCGTTTCAGTTCTGCCGCTCGACCAGGTAACGCGCGACGGATTTGAGTCCCTCGGCGCGGTCGCCATAAGGCTCGAGGGCGGCGAAGGCTTCATCGATGAGCTGGGTGGCGTCGCGGCGGCTCTGCTCGATACCAAAAACAGCGGGCCAGGTAGCTTTTTCGGTGGCCTGGTCTTTGCCCGCGGTCTTGCCCAGGTGCGCTGAATCGACAGTCAGGTCGAGCACGTCGTCGACGATCTGGAAGGCGAGGCCGGCTTTGCGGCCGAAGCGATCGAGGCGGACAACGTCATCGTCGCCGGCGCCGGCAAAGACTCCCCCGGCAACCACGCTTACGCGAATGAGTGCGCCGGTCTTGGCGCGGTGGATGGCTTCGACCAGCTCAGGCGTGGGCTTGAGGTGTTCGCTCTCGAGATCGAGCACCTGGCCGCCGATCATGCCGTCGACGGTGCCGATGGCGTTGGCGACCAGGCCGACGATCTTGACGGTTGCGGCGGCAGGTGAGTCGAGGCCGGCAAGAATTTCAAAGGCGCGGGTCTGCAATGCGTCGCCCGCGAGGATGGCGATGGCTTCGCCGAAGACCTTGTGGCAGGTGGGCTTGCCGCGGCGCAGGTCGTCATTGTCTAGAGCAGGCAGATCGTCGTGGATGAGCGAGTAGGTGTGCAGCATCTCAATGGCCGCGCCCAGTTTCTCAATGCCGCGGGGCAGCGTGCCGGCAATGGCGATGGCGGCCTGGTAGACAAGCAGAGGGCGCAACCGCTTGCCGCCCGCGAAGGTGGAGTGGCGCATGGCGCCGTGAATCGAGGCGGGGACGGTATCGATGCCCGGGATCAGTTCCTCGAGCGCGCGATCGGTGAGATCGACACCTTGCTGCCGCAGAGATTTTACGTCGACTTGCATCACTTTTAATTTTAGACGAATGCGCGAAGGGTTCAGTGTGGGCGCGCACAGGTGAGGCGGCGTTCAGGATATTCCCCGCCCGTGAGGATGTTTTTTACTTCCTGGCGCATTCAGAGAATGAACCGCCGTCTTCCCGGAGGGAAGACATGACGATAGCCCAGGGTGAAACCCTGGGAAAGGGTCCGGTTGACGATTCGCGTCCCGTAGGGCCGCGACGAAATCTCCGCCTTGGTGGCTTCGGCTTTATCCATCTGTTTTGGTGGACGCAGAAGGCGTAAGTCGTCGCTCGAACCATCCGACGACGATGGCGAGCAGCATCGCGAAGGCGCTGATCACGCGGCCGAGGATGACGTCAGGCCCAGTGGTCCAGTCGATGATGAGGTTAATTGTGCCACGCTCAACGCGAACGGCGATAAGCCCGTCGGGGCGCGTGTGGAGAGCGTTTGCGCGGTCGCTGGTCAGAGTCTGGCCGTTGAGTTCGGCGCGCCACGCGGGGAACGCCAGCAGGCGCAGCACCAGCCATCCTGACTGCGGAACCACGGCGTTGAGCCGCAGATGTTCGGGATTGGAGCGATCGGCCGCAAAAGTTGCAACACATGAGCCTTGATCCGATGCCCAAATGGGGTTGGCGCTGTCGTCGTCGGGGTCGGGCTTGCCGAGTTCCGCGTCGGGATCGGAGACCAGGCAGGCATCGGGCAGGCCGCGGGCGATTGTTGTGATGTCGGAACTGGGAGGCGAGTACTCGAACATGCCGTCGAAACCCGCGCCTGCATGATATGCGGAGAGCATGGCGGGCACGGCGTCTTCGGGGTAGCAGGCCTGGAAGTAGCTGCGGTTGGCGTAGACGACGGCAGCGATGAAACCCAGCGCACAAATTGCGCAAATAGCGATGCGGGCGCGGCGCATTGCGGGCCAGATGGCGGCGACGAAAAAGATGGCCATGGGAGCTTCGACCGCTTCAAGCCAGCGCCACGGGTATTGCAGATACTGCATTGCAGGCAGATGCCACACGGGGCGCGAGACGGGCACGCACACCAACGCGACCCCGAAGGGGATGGCGGCGAGGGGAATCCACCAGCGGATTGAGTTGGAGGGCGAGGTCAGCCTGCCCCGTCGCCACGCAACCAGGAACGCTGCAATGGCGATGGCAAGCATTGAAATTGCGATCCACGAAACCTGGTAATTGATGGAGTCGTGGAGCGCAAGGTTTGGGTCGGCGTGGTGAGAGAAGAGCCAGTTGTATTCGAAGTTGAAGCCGGGGTCCTGCGTAGCCTGTCGCACGTCCACCAGGTTGTGCTCGAACGCGGCGGGGAGCCAGTAGAGAGCGGCGAGGCCAAGGCCAAGCGCGCCGCCGACAGTTGCGAGCAGTACGGGTGCCCAGCTTTTGTTGGCGATGGCCGCGACGAGGGCCAGTGCGGCAAGCAGGTACGCGGCCATCACGCCGAGGGGAAGATTCGAGAGCCATGCTCCGGCGAGGGCGATGGCCAGGGGAACGGTGGAACCGTTGAAGGCGCGTCGCAGGAGTGAACGGGGTGCCCCTTGTCCCTCGCCACTGGGGACAAGGGAGGGACGCAGCGCGTACAGCATGAGCAGCGGGAGCCAGAAGCCGCCGGCGAACTCGGGGAAGGCGGTGCGCTCGTAGCCGGTGAAGAGCGCGTATCCCGAGAAGATGGCGATGCAGCCGGCGAGCGTGGATTGCGCGTTGGTCAGTGCAAGGCGTGCAAGGGCGCGCGTGGCAAAGCCGGTCGCCGCAAAAATTAAAAACGTCACCGCGATTGGAACCGCGGCCCACGGCAGAATTGCGCCAAGCGCCGCGCCGAGCATCCAGGTCAATGGTGGATAGAAGACAAAGCGCGGTTCGCCTGCTCCGTAGTTGGGGCTGGGCGCCCAATGCGGATAAACGATTCCGTGACGCCACGCGTTAAGGCAGTCGAACCAGGAGACGAGGTGGACATCGAAATCGTGTCCGCAGGATGCGCCGCGAAAGAGCTCGGGAACGATGGCGATGAACGCGGCCAGGATGATGATGAGAGGGCTGGCGAGATTCCCAGGTCTCAAAAGCGAGACCTGGGGCACCCGGATTTGTTTGTCTCCATCGTCCATTTCAGCCGACTATACTCTCAATCTGACAACTGACAACTGACCCCTAATTCCAGGTCCCCGACCTTGCTCCCTCGTTCCCTTGGTCCCTGTCTTTACGGCTCCAGTCGCAGCGTATGCCTGGTTTGCACGGCGACTGCGCCCGGAGTAAATGGCAGCGCGAAGGTGGTTCCGTTGTACCAGTCGCGCCACTGATCGCGGAAGTAAGGACTGAGCGGGTTGCCGCTTTCGCCCAGCACAATGTTCTCGGTTGAGCCGTCGATGTTGCTCCAGTCCATGGTGAAGCGCTGCGAGGGCGCAACGTCGGCGCCGATCTGCTTTACCGTGTCGCCATCGCCGCTGATCGGCTGGGGGCCGGTGCCGGCCTTGCTGCCCAGAAAGGGCAGGAAGCGCGCGAGCGGGTGCTCGATGTCGATCTTGTGCCAGCTTCCGTAAGTCCAGCCCGCGAGGTTGCCGGGCGCATGGCCGTCAGTGAGCGCTTTGCGAACGGCCGCGGTCAGCAGCGCATCCCAGCTCTTGTAATTCGGCGGCAGCCAATCGAGCTTGGCGTGCATCACTATCTCTTCCAGGGCAAAGTCACGCTCTCCCCAGTGGTAGTCGTCCATCGTTTTGCCGAGCTTGGGCTCCAGAATCATGGGCCAGATTTCGCGGCGCGTCATCGTAACGATGGAAGCGGCTGCGGAGTCGGGAGTCAGGCGGCCGTCCCACATGCGCATCAGGTCCGCGGCCTGGCGCATGCGCGGATCGATGTTGCCCTCCGGAGTGTGGTCGATGGCGTAAGCGAAGCGCTGGCCCATCTCCTGGTCCACTTCGCTGTAGACGTCGGTCTGCGTGTCGAGCATGTCTTTGGGCGTCAGGTGATCGCGGTCGTTAAGCAGTTTGTAGATACGCTCCACGCGATAAGGATCGATCCACTCATCAGTAAGTTGATACGGAGACTGATCGGTGGTGACGCGCGAGTTAGCCGTGGCCAGAAAACCAGAGGGAGGATCGAATGCGTTGGGCATCTGGTCGAAGGGGATGTAAGTCAGAGGTGCCTTTGGTCCGATAAAAATTCCCCACTCAAAGCGTAGGTCCAAAGTGTCGTGAGGGAGCGGCTTCACGAAGATGCTCTTCTCGTCCGGGCCTCTGATTGGGACCTCTCCGATGGCGTGATACGCAATGTGACCCTGATCGTCGGAGTAAACAAGATTCTGCGCGGGAAACGGCCATGTGGCGAGCGCAGCAGAGAAGTCGGTCCAGTTCGATGCGGTGTTCATTGCGTAGAGCGGCACCGAGTTCAGCGACTCGTCGTAGATGGTCCACTTCAGCGCGATAGGCGGATCGCCAGGCGCGAGCAGGCGATTCATGAGCGGGCCGTGCGGAGTGGACTGCACATCGAGCGTTACGTCTTTGCCGAAGCGCACGCGGATGGTTTCGTGATCGACGCTGAGTGAATGCCATTGGCCGTCGAGGCCTTCGTAGTTGCCTTTGCCATCCAGCTTCTCAATGTAAAGATCCTGCACATCGGCCATGAGCGCGGTGAATCCCCACGCCACGTGGTCGTTGTGGCCGGCGACGACGAAGGGCAGGCCGGCAAGCGTGACTCCGGCGGCATGATAGCCGGGCGCGCGCAGATCGGCCATGTACCAGATGTTGGGGACTGCCGGCGCCTGGTGCATATCGTTTGCCAGAAGCGGCTTGCCGCTGGCGGTGTGGCTTCCGGCGATAACCCAGTTGTTTGAGCCATAGGCGCAGCTATCGCATGTGGGCAGGCCGAGCAGGCGGAGCAGCGCTGCGGTTACAGAATCGGGCTGAGTTCCTGTCCAGGTTTCGGGTTCGGAGCCTGGCCGGCTGCGGAGAGAATCATTCGAAGAGCACGAGGTGTCAGGGCACGACTTCAGTCGTGCCGATAAGGTTGGCAAAATGACTTGGGCTTTAGCCCCTGCGGGTCGTGCGCTCGCCGTCACCATCGTCTCATCGTCGTCGCCGGTCGGCTGCTGAAGTTCGGGGTGCGGTGCTGTGAGGTCGACGTCGACGCCGGTGGGTGGATGGTCGCGCCAGGAGCCGACCGGGTAAAGGTCAGCTTCGAGTTTAGGGTCGTTGAGTTTGGCGGCGATATGCATGCGGCCATACTTGGCCCAGCCGTGCGAGTCGAGCTCTTCCACCATCATTAAAATCACGCTGACTGAGTCGACCACGGTCCAGGGGCGCGGGTGATAGCGGAGCAACTTGAACTCAATGGGGAGCGTGTTGTTGCGCTCGCACTGGGCCATGTAGAGATTCACGCCGCGCGCGTAGTCCTCCATGCGTCGCCGGTCGTCGGGGCTCATCTTCGCGGCAATGCGCTCGGCTACCGGGCGGATCAGGAGCAGGCGCTGCGCTTCATCGTGCCTCACCAGCGATGGGCCCATCACCTCGGCCAGCTCGCCGAGGGAGTTGCGGCGGAAGGCGTCCATCTGCCACAAGCGGTCTTGCGCCGTTATATAGCCCTGCGCTGTGAACAGGTCGTCCTGCGTAGCGGCGTCGATGTGGGGCACACCGTGGGCATCGCGGCTGACAGTGACGGACGCTGAAAGACCGGCAAGATGCACGTCGCCATCGAGCGCGGGCAGGGCGGAGACAGTGGCCGAGTGCAGCCACCATAAGAACGCTAGAAAGACGAGGACGAGAAGCGCGGCGAGGCTGGCAATCGAAATAACAATGATCCGGAGCCACCTCGGAAAAAGGCTGGGATGGGGCTGAAATGCGCTGTCGAAGGTTGGCATCGGTCTTCAACAGGATAATGCCGGAGAGCGAGGCAGCAGGCCAGCGGGTCAGCGAGCCGGCGGCAAACCGATGGTGTATTGTCACGGATCCGAGGATGGACACCGGATGCATTTTTGCCGATTGATGCTTGGTCCAAGTGGTTGCGATTACCCGTCCGTGTGGTGAGTTGCCCCATAGAGAACCACAAAGATCAAGCCGACGAGTGCGATATAGGCAATTGCATGCACAGCGTTCATCGAGCCATGGGGAGATGCGGATGCAACATATTTGTCGGCGGGGTTGGTGCAGCGCACGACGATCTCGGTCATTTTGCCTGAGACCAGCTCTGTGACGTTGATGAAGATTTCGCCGTCGCGATGGTGGAAGCGCGATGAGCGCTTGACTTGAGCGATAACTCCGGCCACCGGCACATCTGCATGGAGCAACACGGCGTCGCCGGAGGTTATATCCTCGCCGGGCACGAATTGAACCAGGTCTCCGGATTCGACGGTTCCGAGCAAGTCGGGTCGCGGGGTGAGAAAGCGAACGCCAGCGTCGCCGGTCAGGTCGATGTGGATCTGGGATAGCGATGTTTGGCCGGCTGCCGACTGCGCGGTCTGCTGAGCGATGAGCAGTGGCGAAAGGCAAATGCAAAGCGCGGATTGAAAGAGTTTGCGTATCATAGTGCGCTCCAGAAGAGTTAGTATGCGGCGAGGTCCGAGTCATCGGTCGCCGTTCGTAACTGCCAGGGCCACGAGTCCAAGTATTGCGACAGCCACGACGTAAGGGAGGACGGAGATGGAGCCTCGCCGGGAGGGTCGCTCCTCATACTGATCCGCCGGGTTGGTGCAGCGCACGACGATCTCGGTCATTTTGCCTGAGACCATCTCTGTGACGTTGATAAAGATTTCGCCGTCGCGATGGTGGAAGCGCGATGAGCGCTTGACTTGAGCGATAACTCCGGCCACCGGCACATCTGCATGGAGCAACACGGCGTCGCCGGAGGTTATATCCTCGCCGGGCACGAATTGAACCAGGTCTCCGGATTCGACGGTTCCGAGCAAGTCGGGTCGCGGGTTGAGAAAGCGAACGCCGGCGTCGCCGGTCAGGTCGATGTGGATCTGGGCTGGCGAGATTTGGCCGGCCTGTACAGTCTGCTGCGCAACGAGCAGTGGCGAAAGGCAAATGCAAAGCGCGGATTGGAAGATTTTGCGAATCATGGTGAACTCCTTATCGAGAGCTGAAGAGGTGTAAGGGTGCGTGAGAGTGCGGAATCACTGCGTGGTACATAGCTCCGTTGCGAAACGCAAAGCCGTCTTCAGAATGCGGAAGAAATGCAAGCGGCGCGCCGATGACTGCAACTACGCCGGCGCCGATGAGGCCGGCCTTGGCGGCGTTTCCGTCGCTGGTGGTGCGCGTGGCGACGATTCCAGTTAAGAGGCCGCCGGCGAGAATCGATGCGATCCAAGCGGGATGGTAGTTCCGTTGCGGGCGGTCAAACTGCGCATTGTTCCGCTGCGGCAGATCGAGGCCGACACTGACTATGCTGGCGCGGTCGAAGCGAAAGCCGACACCCGCAGGATTTCCCGGTGGATCGCAATACAGGTACTGGTCAGTAGCTCCGGCAAAAAGACAGTGCACTGGCGGACCATTTTCGTCGCGAACAACGATTGGCTCATCTTTGCTGAGGTTTTTTACAAGATTCCAACCCGCTGGCGCGTAAGGCGCGGGCGCTGGCGCGTCGGGCAGATTTTGCGCAATCAGCGTGGCGGATAAGCAACTGACGGCGATGAGGGTGAAGCAAAGGCGTTTCATACCTGCCATCGTAGGCAGGATCTGGTTGCGCCGGTCGCGGCATTAGGACAGTTTTCAAGGTGTCACAATGCGAAGCGGCGTTAGCGGGGTTAGCGATTCCCACCCTGGCGAAAAAACAAAGACGTCGCGAGGATGGGGCACCCGGCTGTGGCCGACCCCACCCAAGCGGAGCTTGGACTGGGCACACAATTTACGACGCAATTTATGCGGGGGCGCCGGTCAGCGCGGCTTCAATCTGGCGCAGATGGTTGAAAGCCTGCTCGCCGAGCAGGGTGAAGACGAGCGGATGGCAGCCTTTGGGCAGCTCGGCCGCGGTGGCCGCGTCGCAGACCACGCCGATCGTCGCATCGAGGCCGCGTTTCCATCCCGGGCGCGATGCATCGCGAACCAGCAGGCCCTCGGGCGGCAGGCCGGCGGCGATCAGCATGGTGCGGGCGATACGCTGAAAATCGCCCCAGCGTGAGGCAATGCCGACCAGTTCTTTGGAGTGCTCGGGCAGATAGCGGGCGAGATGCGCCTGCAGTTCGGGGGCGACGGGATGAATTTCAAGAATGGCGAGCTCGGTTCCAGAGGGAAGCAGGCTGCGCACATTCGCTGCCTTGCTGGGCAGCACACAGGGCAGCGCGCGGTCGAGGGTCTCGGGAGTGGCACAGTCGTCGGGCGAGCAGCCAGTGACGGGCAGCGCCAGTTCCGGCTCCATTTCGAAGATCACCAGGCGGCGCAGTTCGGGGTCGGGCTCAATGAGCAGCCAGCGTGCCGGCGGTTCGAAGCTGAGCCACCGGCGCAGGCGGGTGCGCAACTCGGATTCCGAGACACCGATGCGTCGGGCCTTGGCGGCCATCTCGGCGATGAGCTGATCGAGAGCCAGCTCCGGTGTGACCGCGGCGGTTGGGCGCGTGCTGCGGACAAAGACGCCGCTGCCGTGGCGGAACTCGACCCAGCCCTCGCTTTCGAGCTGCCGGTAGGCGGCGCTGGCGGTGTTGGAGTGGATTTGAAAGCGGCGGGCGAGCTCGCGCGTGCTGGGCAGTCGATGGCCGGGCGGCAATTCGCGGCTGAGGATGGCGAGAACGATCTGCGTCGTCAACTGCTCGCGCAGTGAAACTTCGCCGGTGTGGTTGAGCCAGAGGCGCATGGTAGCAGCTTTAGTTACAAAGATACGCCGGCAACGAGCGACGGGTGACTGGGTTCTTACGCCCGCTGAAGCGGGCTAGGGTTGCTTTCTTGCTATCGCGTTCCCCAGGCTCACGCCTGGGGCTACCATCTTACGCCCGCGTTGCGGGCTTTTTGGCGAGCAGCCGCAATGAAGGGCGACGGTTGAGTTCAGCGGCCCGCAACAAACAGTTCGCCGCGGCGGTGGCCCTGGTAGTCGGCCGATAGACGGCATTGTTTCAGCTTGCCGTCGATGGTGAAATGCACTCCGGGATCGGGTCCGTTGAGCGATGCCCGGAATCCGCCGTGGCTGCAAGGGACGCCCTGGACGACCTGGTCATGCGCGAGATAGCACACGGCAAGTCTGCCGTTGGGGTGGAGTGCGAGCATGGAGCCTTCGCTGGGCCCAAGAATGCTGCCACCCTGGCAGGTGAGGCCAAGCATCGGAGTGTCGTGCGGCAACTGGACGCCCCAGGGTTTGCCGTCTTCAGTGAGAGTGATCCAGGAGCCAGCGGGGATGGTGATTTCGCCGAAGGGAATCTCGCGCGCCACGGTGCATTTCTGGAGTTTCCCACCGGAGTAGAAAAACGCGTTGCCTTTGGCGCAGGGATAGCCCTGGATCTCAGTGGGCTGTGCGAGAGTCTGGCGGTAGGTGTTTTTCTGCGTCTGGGCAGCCGATGAAATTGAGAGTCCGGCTGTTGAAAGGGCGATGACGAAGGCGACGATGAAGACCGGGGCAATTCTCATGGCTTGCTCCTCCTCTGATCGAGCGCCGTGAGCGCGCGATGATGCAGGCGCAAACCAGCGGCGGCAGCGGGGAAGCTGAGACTCTGTGCAGAGAAGCGGTTGTCAGGCGGTTTCCATTGCCTTGTTTACGCGGAACAGCAGGTTTCGGGTAACAAAGGTCAACCCAACTAGTACAAGAATAGCGCCAAGGATGAGCAGGCTGCCTTCGGGGCCGTCAGCGCCGCCGCTCAAGAGAGGATTTCCCGCCGGGGTAGTGGTGAAGAGGTGACCGTGGGGGACGAGGCCGCTGTCGGCCGTGCCGTAAAAGAAGGTCTCACCCCAGTCCCAGGCGGCGTGGCAGCCGATGGCCCAGAATGCCGAGCCGGTGAGGCGCACGCTGACGCACCATACAAAGCCGATGGTCGCGGCTGCGAAGATGCCGATGACGTTTTCTCCGTGATTAAAGGTGTGAATGAGGCCGAAGGCGGTGGACGTGACCCATGCAGCCTGCCAGAACGCATCGGAGTTCCGCGTTTTAGCTCTCTGGTTGAGATACAGGCAGGGGAAGAAACCCAAACCCGCGATGAGGTAGACGCCCCAGGCACTTTGCCCTGCAGAGTCTTTTAACCATGGCCAGGCGCACAAACCAGCCACTGCGGCCAGCGCCCACCAGAAGTTGAGGCTGCGGGTGAGGGTTGAGAGCAGATAACAGCGGAAGAGACCTTCTTCGACGCAGCCGACGAGGAGAAATGCGCAACCCCAGAGCGCGGCAAAGCGGAAGACCGAGAGCCCTGAAAGATCGTGAGGGCCGAAACGCAGCCATCCACCCTGGCCGAGCGTGCCGATGAGCACGGTGAGAGCAACGAATCCTGAGGCCGCGCCTAGCAGGAAGCCACCCAGGCGGCGCGGTCCCGTGAGGTTGTAGCTCCAAACGGAACGGCGATCGATGACAGCGACGGCAGCGCCCGCACCCAGCATGGAGAGGAACGGAATGAGTTCAAGAAAGATGGTGGAAACGGCGGTCTGACCGCTATTCTCGTCGACCAGGCCGGCGGTAAAGAAAATGGTGCCGAAGAAGAAGCGGAGAAAATAAAACAGGCAGTACGCAAATAAAATCGTCCAGGCGGCACGCAGGCCACGAGGTCCGATGAAGACGCGCGTCAGGGGCATCGGCGAAGAGTAAGGATCCCGTTGGCCGCTATCAACCGCATGTCCGCCATCGGACGGCGTCTTTACTGCCGGTGAGTCGTTTGCCGGCTCCATATCGTCTCCCTGAGCGTATTCAGGATGAATACAAGGATAAGGGAAGGAAGGCCGAAGCGGGATTCGCCCTTCGTGCTATCACGTTGAGATGGAAGCTGGCTCTAAAGGAAGGGTAGCCTGGCGGTGTGGAAGACGCTGATGCTGGCGGGATGGCCGGATTGGTCTGATTGATGTTCGACGCTCAATGACTAAGCGCAGCTAATTCGGCTTCCCAGTGCGTCGAAGCCTATGCGGAATGGCGAGTGGGGGAGTTTATCAACGAGGACTTCAGGACGACGAATCGCTCTTAGCCCAGTGTGGTACTGACATGGCTGAATGTTGTATTGACGGCCGACGCAACTTCTTTGACACCCGTGACGGCAGCCAGAGCAATCAATGCAACCAGCAAGGCATATTCGACCAGATCCTGGCCGTCTTCATTGTTGAGAAGAAGTTGGAGACGAACGTAGAGACCGAGAAAGAGCTTGTTCACTTGATTCTCCGGGAATTGGAGTTTGGCACGTAAATGATTCTAATGTGAATACCGAATAATGCAAATTACCCAATCGTGTAACAAAACCGGAACTATGGTTAGTTACCTTCAAGGTACTAACAGGCCATTCCAAGCCCTTCAGTCCAAAAGTTAGAAGACAGAAACACCACCTTAGATGACGCGTACGAAAAATAGGTTGCTCAGGCTGAATTCTTTTGGCTTTTCCCTTCCAGGACGACAGCGCTGGCCGTTAAATGGCTGTTGTAGATGCTCAACATCTGCTTGAGATAGCTGCCAGGCAAACGACACAGTCAGGGTGTGGAAAAAGTAAAATCTGCCCGATCAGCCTTCGGGGAGGACAAAACTACCGGCAAGCGAACGTTAACTGAAGGGTAACGGAAGGCCTCATTTCGAATGAGGCTTTCGTGCCAAGCTGCCGAGGCCTTCGGGCGCCCCATTTTCCACCCCTTTTATCGATAGCGGCGGGTGGCTTTTACCACCATGGAAAAGACTCCCGATTCATCGCGGGCCACCACCAGGGAGACGTGGCGATTGATGGCGACTTCAGCCTGGAGCAACTGCTGACCGGTGGTATTAACGTCGGTGGCGTAGGTGAGCGTGACCGTGCGCCCAATCTGCTCCTGCACGGTGATGCGCGAGGTGGAGTTGCCATAGGGTCCGAGGTAGTTGGGATCGACTTTGACCGAGCCGGCGCCGAAGAGTTTTTGCACTCGATTGCTGACGGTGGCGTTAAGGGCGCCGCCCAGCAGGGCATCGGTGCTTTCGCTTGAGACGGCCTGTTCCTGCTGCTGGGTGTAAAGGCGTTCCTGATTAGCGGTGTGACCCAGGGCCAGCAGCGAGACCACGTCGGCCTCGGGGAGCGGCGGGTCGCTGCGAAAGTTGATTACCGGCCGGTTGGGAGTGCCGAGGAAGCTGAGAGTAATGTCGTAGTCCTCAACGTGTGCGGTTGCGGTGAGGTCGATAACAGGCTCAATGCGCACCGGGTTGGTAAATGAGATGGCGCCGCGCTGGAGCTCGTAGCGGGTTCCGGCGATCATGGCGCTGCCCTGGGTGATGTTGACGCGGCCGAGCAGGGAAGGCGAAGCAATGGTGCCGCGCACGCGCAGGTCGACGTCGCCGGCCAGTTTGGCGAAGGCGTTCTGGAAGTTGAGCTGCGGAGATGAGACAACATGCACATCGAGGCGGACATGGTTGGAGGGGGCGTCTGGCGAAGTGACGGTCTGGACGGCGTTGGCCTGCTGTGCGAGGGCCGCGATATCGAGATCGGCGCCGGCAGTGAAGCGCGTGATGGTGACATTCCCTGAGAGCAGCAGGCTGGACTGCGAGCCATCGAGATGCAGCGAGGCATCGGCCAGCGAACTTACACCCTGGGGGTAACGAATGCGGATGTTCTTGCCGGTCACGCTGAGGTTTGAGTAGATTCCGTGCTGGTAAGCGAGCGAGCCGCCAACGCTGAGCAGTCCGCCGCCGCTCATGGCAGTGAGAGAGCGAACCTCAAGCCGGTTCTGATTGAACTCAAGCGTGCCGTGGAGCTGGCTGAGTCCGTTGGGCAGGTCCTCAAGCGAAAGCGAGCCGTTGTCGAAGTCGATGCGGCCGTGCAGGCTTGGATGCTCGATGGGACCGTGGGCCTCGAACTGGAACGTAGTGGTGCCGCTGGCAGTCAGATCGGGGTCGAGACTCTCGGCCAGCTTCAGGTTGATGGTGCCGCTGGCGGCCAGATCGAGTTGGCGCGCGCCCTGAAGGTCGAGCTGTCCTTCAGCGTGGAGATCGGTGTTCTCGCCGGTCACGTGCAGGGGATCGAGGTGAATGCTTGAGTTTGCCAGCGTGACATGCGCGCCTCCCTGGCTTTCAAGATGCACGCCGGAGAGCGTGACCGCGAGTTTCTGAAGAGTGGCTTCTCCGTGAAGTTTCCTGGGATCGCGGAGGGGCCCGTCGACGGTAATGGTTCCGGCCAGCGAAGACTCGCCCTTGATTGATTCAAGGTGAACGAGCTGGAGAATCGCGCCGATGTTGAACTGCGAAAAGCCGGCCCTGGCATGGGTATGGTAGTCGCCGCTCAAAGTGGTCTCGCCATCGAGAACCAGTTCGGCGCCCTGCAGGTGCGATGAGACCTTGTAATCGAGAACGCCCTCGACGGTGTGGGCAACAAGGCTGAGATTGCCCACTTTCTGTCCGCTCAGGGCAAGGTCTGGGAGAGATGCCTGGGCATCGAAGATGGGTTTCTCGATCGTTCCTGAGCCGGAGATGCTGACCGTGAGTTGGCCGGCTGCATCGATGTCCTGCTGGCGGAGCCAGGCAATCCGGCTGAGATCGATCGCTGCGCCGCGAGCTTCTCCCTTGAAGCTCTTGTCGCGCAGGTTGTAGGCGCCTGAGGCGGTAACCGTGCCGGCGTCGACGACCAGGCTCGCGGATGAGATGGTGACGACCGGGCTGGCAAGCGTGCCCTTGAGCGTGAGTTGCTTGAGGGGTTCGCCATAGAAGGCGCCGTTGCTCAGTTCAACGGTTCCTGAGCCGCGCGGGTCGTGGAGAGGACCGTCGGCATCAATGGTCGTGTTGAGGGTGCCGCTGACGGGGATGCTTTGAGGCAGGAGCGGGGCAATGTCGTCGAAGGCAAGCTGGCTGGCCTGGACGTGGAGATGAAGATTGGAATCGGCGTTGAATCCTGGCTCGGGGTCGTCGGCCGCATCCAGCGTGCCGTTAAAAATAAGGCGCGATTTGCCGCGGATGGCGAGAGCGTGCAGCACCGCAATGCGGGCGGGGGCGTAGCTGCCATCGGCTTCCAGCGAGTCGAAGTGGATGAGGCGCGGCTGGGCCGGGGAATTTTGAGTGGAGGGCATTTCAGCCTGGAAGTCGATGGCCTTCAAATGGCCGGCCAGACGCGGATGCACGATGGAGCCGGCCCAGGAGCCGGTGAAGTTGGCCTGGCCGGCAAGCGAGACAGGCAGGGCTGCGGCGCCGGAGCGTCCATTGCGACTGACATCGAGCGCGCGAAGCAGGGTGTCGAACTCGGCAAAGTTGCGGGAGTGAAATTCGACGTTGAGATTGGTCGGACTGGTGAGCGGGTAAGCGCCGAGTTGGCCGCGCGCGGAGAATTCGCTCTGCGGCAAATGAAGCTCGAGACTGCGGACGGCAGCCGATCCGTCGCGTTGTGTGTAAGTGACGTCGATGACGCCGGAGGTGGGTACCTCGCCGGATGAGTTGGGCGAGGGCGCCTGGGGAGCCGACAGAACAAGATCGGAGTCGGCGACCACTGTGCGATCGTCCCCGTTGGTCCACGAGGCGTGAGCCGTGCCGTTGACGAGTGAATCCAGGCCCAGGCGCTTGAAGGGCGGCACGCTGACCATGTCGAGGATGGCGTCAAGCGCAACATTTTTGAAGATTGCGGTCACCTTGCCATTGACGGGAATGAACGCAGGGGGTGGATGGACTGCAGCAACTTCAACGGGCGCAGTCGCAGGTTTTGGAGACGCGGTTTGCGCCTTGCCTTTGAGCAGGCTGCGCAAAGAGAGGCCTGCCGCATGGGCGTTCTGGGCTTGAGGAAGTGGGGGCGGTTGCGGCCCGGGCAGCCACGGCGAAAGATCGACGGTTCCATTCAGTTCGCCGCCCTGCGGCAATCGCGCGACGACGTTATCGATCAGGAGGCGGTCCTGGGTGCCGTGCACCTTGCAGTCGAGCGTGATGCCGCGCTCTGCAACGCCAGGGCCAATGTAGGCGCCTTTGTCGATGTGGATGGGTCCGTCGAACTGGAAATTGCCGGACTGGCCTATGACGGCGAGGTCGAGTTCTGCGAAGCCTTCGGGCGCAAACGGATAGCCGGCAATGGGATCGAGCAGGCGCATGTCGAGATCGCCGTTGACCTGCGCGCGCCAATTGAACCGGGTGAAATCGTCGAGCTCACCCGAAACCTGGAATGCGTGATCTTTGCCGTCACGGCTGTGCGCAGTCAGTCGCAGGCTGCGCAGATAGGCTGCGGTGCGGGTGAAGTCGACGGTGGCCTGAAGAAGTCCGTGCACGGGCGGGATTGTGATTTTGGGTACGGTGCGCGAAAGATTCAGATCGGTGGCGCCGAGTTCGACATGATAGCTCTCCGGCGAGTTCCGCAATGCGGCAACGTAGTTCAAGCGCACCGAGACGTCGCTTGCCGTAAAGTCGAGCGGTAGCCATCGATTCTGGAAATCGAATGAGGCCGCGCGGTCGTCTAAGTCGAAGAGACCGTTCTCGACCGTGACGCGCGATGCTCTGAGATTGAAGAACTGGTCGAGGGCCTGCGGGTTGCGTTTTGCCTTGCGTTTCGGGTGCGGCTGGTTGGTGGTGCCGTCGGGATAGACGATGAGGTGGAACTGGGGATGCTGGATATCTAGATCGCGCAGCAGATAGCGCGGGTCTGCGATGTCGAATATGCTGATTGCGATGTGCAGACGATCGACGCGCGCGTAAGGGGCTTCGCCGGGCGATTCAAGGCCGTGGATGACGAGGCCGCCGATGTTGGCTTCGAGGTTGAACAGATCCCAGTGGAACGATTCAATCTCAACGCGACCGCCGGTGACCGCTTCAAGGTTGCGCACGCTGCGCGCGCGCATTACGTTCTCAAAATATGCGGAGCTCAGATAAAAATATGCGCCGATCGCAGTTAGGATCAGCAGAACCAGCCCGGCACCGATGGTGAACGGTACGTGCCGGGTGAAGAAGCGGCGCATGCGGCTCATCACGCGCGGGGTGGGAGGCGTATTGGGCTGAGTGCTCATTTGCCGCTGCCTCCCGGACCGGGTTCGCGGGGCATTTCAAGCGCCGGGTCGAGGATCTCGACGTCGCCCTGCTGGCGCAAATTGGTGAGCCAGTTATCAAACACCACGTTGACGCGCTGTTCGAGGAGGATTTCCTGGATGCGCGGAGCGACCTGATCGAGTGTCGGAATGGGCTCGCCGGGCTTGTACTGCGGAAGCAGCGTCTTGTTGTAATACCCCGCGATTTCCTCCGGCGAAATTCGGATGCCCTGGCGGAAGCGTTCTTCAATAAAGCCCAGAATCTCGAGCCGGTAACGCAGATAAGCCACCACTCGCTCCGGCGTGAGATTGTGCTCGGCGAGCATCGCGTTCCAGCCGGCGTCGGTAACGCAATTCTGGTGGACGCAGGCAGGCAATTCTTTGCGCACCTCGGCGAGGCGCGCGTCCACTTCAGATTGCGACGGCTCTACGGCCTGCGCGTCCTCCTGACGTATCTGCTGTTCGATGAGCGCGCGACTGATGATTTGTTCAAGCGCGCGCTGGCGGGTGAGCGGGCCTTCGCCCACAATGTTGGGATCGAGCACCGAGAGGCGGATCTCGTCATCGAGATCGCTGGCCAGTATCACGCGCTGATTGACGACGGCGACTACGCGGTCGATGACAACGGGTGTGGATGGCGCGGCTTCAGATTGTGGCCATGCCTGCGCAGCCATTGCCAGAGCAAGCGCGCACAGGCCTGCCGCGGGCAGCAGGTTTCTCATCCGGATTGGCAACAGCTTGCGCATCAGAAGGCTTGCCCCAGGGAGAAAAAGAAGTTGAAGTGCGGCGCCTGGCCGAGATGAGGATCCAACTCGTAACCGGGGATCGGGCTGCCGGTAGGCGTGGCAATAGAGTAGTTGATGTTGACCGGATAGATGGGCGGATTGAGGTTGTAGCTGAAATCCAAGCGGATGGGGCCGACCGGCGTGTGATAGCGCAGGCCGATGCCGGGCGCGTGCGAGAAGTAGTTGAAGCTGCAGTTGCCTTGCTGGCCTGTCGATGTGTAGGGCCCACTTGGCAGGTAGGAATTTGAATTGCCCGGGGTGGCCAGCGTCTTGCACCCATCGCGGTCGGGCTGATGGATGCGAATGGCGCTGGCCCAGGCGTCGCCGGCATTGGTAAACACATTACCCATATCGTGAAAAACCACGAAGCTGAGCGCGTTTCCGAACCAGGGCAGATTGGGCGGAGGCAAACGCAGCTCGGTGCTGTTGGCGAGCGCGCCTGCGCCGCCAATGGGGAATCCGGTCTCAGGATCGCGCGGGCCCGCCGCATTGAATGAGAAACCGCGCAGGGAGGTTGGTCCGCCGGAGAAGAGCCGTTCGGGCAGCGGGATAATGCCGCTCGATCCCGGGCCGAAGGCGCGAATTTGACCGTAACGGGTATTGCGTGCGATTACGAACGCCCCCTTATCGAAGCTGTAGTAGCTGGAGTTGGTGGTGTCGATGCGGTTGAACTCGGCCTGCGCGCCAAAATCGTGGGCAGAATAAAACTCCTGAAAGCTGGAGTAGGTGCCACGGTGCGCGTCCATGGGCTGATCGCGGGTATCGCGAATCCAGGTCAAGACCGGGCCGCTGACGCGTGTTGCGGTGGCCAGCTCGGAGATCTCGCCCGGATAGACCTGCAGCGTGCTGGCCGCCACTTTCACGCGGCGAAAGTCAAGTTCGTAGATGAGTGTATTCGCCTTGGAAAGAAACGGGTGAGTACCGCTGAAGTTTTCAGTGCCGCGGAACGCGCCTTCGAGCCGCGATGCAACGTAGGTGGAGACGTCTTCGCTGTTGGCGTAACCGGCCGAGAATCCAAAGCCGAAGTTCTTGATGCCCTGGAAGTGCGGAATCTGGTAGAGGAACTGAATGCTTTGTTCGAGCAGGCCGTAGGTGCCCTGCAGTGACGCCGATTGCTCGCGGCCGAAGAGGCCGTTGCGCGTGATGTTGGAGATGACCCGGGGGCTGACGCCGGTTTTGCCGTTGGGATTGCACGGCACTCCGCCGGCGAAGGCCCCGGCGCAGTTGTTCTGGGGTTGGCCGGTCTGAACCTCAAATCCGAAACCGTAAGTGAGGGTCCAGCGGCGCGCCTCAGTGAGCTGCAGCAGAACAGTTTTTTCGGGCTCGGCGCCGTTGGGATTCTCAATCACCGTGTTGACTTCGTTGAACAAAGCGTAATTGTAGAGGTTGCGCTGCGTATCCAGAAGCGCAGACTGGTTGAGCGGATCGCCGGCGTGAATGGTAATGGCCCTGGCAATGGTCGCAGGCCGCGTGAAGGTGGATCCGGTTGTGAGCACCTTGCGAACGAAGATCTGTTCACCTTCAGTGATGCGAAAGGCGACGTCGACCTTGTGCGGGTCGGCGGATTCAAGAGTCTGGCCGATTTCAATGTTCACCTGCTCGAATCCCTTCGAGAGGTAAGCATTGAGCAATGCATCGCGATCCCCGGCCAGGTTCAGGGGCGAGAACAACTGGTCAGGAATGGTGTTGAGAAGTGGCGAGAGAGTCGCCGTATCAATGTGCGCGTTGCCTTCAATCGTGACTGCGCCCACTTTCATCTGAGCGCCTTCATCAATGTTGTAGGTGATGGTGAGCGGCTCTGAACTGCGGGCTCCGTTAACCGGGGCCGGGTGGTCGGCCTGGACGGTCTCAGGAGTGTTGGTATCGGCGGTGACCTTTGTGCTTGAGAATCCGTTGGCCTGGTAGACATTCTGCAGTGCGGCAATATCCGCGGAGACCAGCGCCTGGCTGTAGGCGCCGTGTGGGTCGAGCGGGCTGGCCGTGTGAACGCTGAGCAAATCCATCAGCGTTGCCGTGTCGAAATAGCGATTGCCTTTGATGTGCACGTGCTCGACGCGACGGCGCGGACCGGGCTGCACGGTAAAGACGATGTTGAGCTGGGCGTTCGCTGAACCGGGCGATGAGACGGTTTGCTGTTCGTGGGTCACCCGGGCGTCGAAGTAGCCGAGCCGCTGAAAATAATCGCGCAGCCGGCGATTGCCCTCGTTGAGCAGATCTTCGTCGACAGCGCCTTCTTCGTATACCGGAACCAGGTGCCTGATGTGTTCATGGTTCAGGCTTGCTCCCTCAACAATCACCTTGACCAGGGGACCGCGCGTGACGGAAAAGTGGAAGTTCATCTGGCGGGTTTGCGAGTCGTAGGTCGCCGATTCGAGCTTGACGTCGGCTTCCAGCCGCTCGCCGCTCTGGTAATGGCGCAGGGCGCCGTCGAGGGCGTGGTTCACGGTATCGCGGTCAACGCGGGCGCCGCTCCGCAGATGCGCGTAGTGCCGGAACTCGGCCACGCTGATGCCGGCGTCTCCGGTGACTTCGACTTTGCCGACGCGGGCCTGAGGCCCCGAAGTAACGTGGAAAACAACGTCGACAAGCTGATCCTGCGGGTAAGGCGTAATCTGCTGATCGATCCTGGGCTCGTGGAAACCGCCCGACGCCAGTGTGGCGCGCATCTGGTCAAGGGCGCGGGAGAGCTTTTCGCGGGTCAGCCGGGTTCCGGAGACGAGTTGGCTGGCGCGCTCAAGCTGGGTGTTCATGGTGGCGCCGATCGCTCCATACACGCCCACCGTGCCGATGAAGGCTCGGGGCGTGCCGGCGAAGGTGAGCTCGACGCCGCCGGGAACGCGCGAAGCTTCAACCACGATATCGTCGTAAAGCCCGGAACGATAAAGCTGGCGCAGGCTGCGCTTGATGTCGTCGGGATCGAGTGGCTGGCCCTCGGCCTGGGCCAGATGGGCAGCGATGGTTTTAATGCGCTCGGCCGGAATACCGGTGTAAAAGATACGCGTGACTGTGAGACCGGCAAACTGGAGGATTGCGTCGGGTGCCGGGCTGGTGAGCGGCTGTGCGGGAACAAAACCCGGAATAACGGGGGCGGTCGATTGGATGGGTGCCCCGATGTCAGCGGGATTCGCGGCCGCCGCCGGCCCCGCGGGCGCAGGAATTGCTACTGGCGACGCTGGAGTGGGAGCCTGGGCGGAGATAGCGGAAGCTGCACAGAGGAAAAAAATGCAGCCCAGCAAAACCCCATTGCGCACGGCCACAGGATGCAGATCCTGTTGCCGGCGATGGTGGCCGCGCTTACCCTCCGGCTTTCTCCGCAAGACTTTATTCTCCCAACCAGAAGGGAATCGAGAAACTGTTCCCGAAACCGTGAACGTGGTCCGGCGCGATGGACTGGAACGAGCCTGCCCGGCAACCGAGCCTGCCCGACTACAAGAAATAGATGCTACGGCCAAGATTAAGCCGCCTCGCCTCACTCGGTCACTATTTTCAATGAACCGTGAATCTGCTGACCCGAAATCGAGCGCCAGGTTGCGTTGCAACGGCTAATGATTGAAACCCCGCAATGCGACAAAATCAGAATTTGAGACCAATCCTGACTCTTCAGGCAACTTGCCGGCGAAAAACGACTTCACAGACTAGAGCCAGTTAATCGCAATCTCGCCCGGGCGCGAAAGTGAAGGACCGGCTCAAAGGATCATCGCAGATCTGCGCCTGCTTTCCCTTTTATACTAACGAGGCTGGAAGCCGGGCGCACGCTATGCGGATTCCAGCAAAGGACCTGAAGGAAGCGAATGTCCGATTCCACATCTCTCCCTCCCCCCGATCCCGTGTTGAGGAGCGGCGGCCGCGGCAAGGCAGACGCCGAAGATGCGCCCACCGCACGGCAACCTGCAACCCCTCCCAGCCTCGCTGACGCCGATATTCTGGCCCGTGCCCAGGCCGGCGACCATCAAGCCTTCGCACAACTCTACTCGCTCCATAAAAGGCGCATTTACTCCCTGTGCCTGCGCATGGTGGGGAACGTGGCCGAAGCTGAAGACCTGACCCAGGAGGCTTTCCTGCAGTTACACCGGAAGATCGGCACGTTTCGCGGCGATTCGGCGTTTTCAACCTGGCTGCATCGTTTGGCGATCAACGTGGTGCTCATGCAGCTCAGGAAGAAAGGGCTGTCGCTGATCTCGCTCGACGAAGCCATGGAACCGGCCCCCGAAGAGGGACCGGGTCGGAGCTTCGGAGCGCCGGATCTTACGCTCTCAGGGGCCATAGACCGCCTCGCGCTGCAACGTGCCGTGGCTAGTCTGCCGGCCGGTTATAGGCTTATCTTTATTCTTCACGACATTGAGGGATTCGAACATAATGAGATTGCCGCAATGCTGGATTGCTCAATAGGGAACAGCAAGTCGCAGCTGCATAAAGCACGTCTCAAACTGCGCGACGCGTTGAAGACCAACCCTCAACAGGAGGTGCGCCCATGAACTACCTGCATGGTGAGATGAGCTGCGAGGAGTTCCAGTCGCAACTGCCTGACCTTATCGGTTCCGGAAAAATTGACTCGAACCACCCGCATCTGAAGAGCTGCGAACTCTGCCAGGCATTGCTGGCGGACCTGGAGACGATCGCCGAGGCCGCGCGGCAACTGTTCCCCATTGAGGACCCGCCGTCCAAGCTGTGGGACAAGATCGAGCTGGCACTGAAGAATGAAGAAGGGGCCGTTACACGGAAGGAAGAAGACGCGGAGAAGAAAAAAGATCCCGAGACGGAGTTGGAAGAGCCGAGGAAATAGAGATACTACGCTAAAGTTTGCATTTTCTTGTGACAGGGGACGGGGACGGATGGCCGTCCCCTTCTCATTTTCCAGGGGAATCAGCCGATAGACCATTCGAGCGGGGAAGGATGTCGCCGACTACCTGAGGGTGCGGACCGGCCAAATTTGGGTGGGATCTTGGCTTCGGGCCGTGGTCTGGGGAGGTTGATCAGGAACCATGATCGGCGGGAAGTCGTATCGAAGCAAAGAGAAACGGCAGTTTGGATCGGAAAGGAGCTGCGGAAGGGTTGCGAAAGATGCAACTTTTTCAAACCTTCGTGATCTAATTAAGAAAAGCTGATAAGAGGACACTCAATGCCAAACCAGCCTTCGAATCCGACCCCACCCCGCGAAATCACAGGGAAGGTAGTTGTGAACAATCGCCATATCCCGGTATTGCCAGTTCGGGAGACGGTCCTTTTTCCCCATGCAGTTCTTCCTTTGACGGTGGGCCGCGAGAGCTCAATCCAGTTGATTGAATCGCTGGGTGAGGAACGCACCATCGTGGTGCTGGCGCAGGTGGACCCGCGCCAGGACCAGCCCAAGCCGGAGGACATGCACGGGGTAGGCACCATTGCGACGGTGCACAAAGTGGTGCGCATGCCCAATCAGAGCCGCTTTGTTTTTACCGAGGGCGTGGGCCGCGTGAGAATCGTGCGCTATTCGCAAACCGAGCCGTACATGATGGCTGAGGTTGAAGTGCTGGAGGACGTTGAGCCTGCCACGACTTCGAGCATCGAGGCGATGGTCCGCAACGTGGTAGCGCAATTCCAGCAGATTGTGACGGAGTCGGCGACGCTTTCAGACGAGCTGCGCACCATTGCCGCAAGCCTGGAGGATCCGGCGCGGCTGGTGGATTTTGTGGCCTCATCGCTGCCTTTCCTCACCACGGAAGAGAAGCAGAAGCTGCTTGAAACTCCCGAGGTTTTCGACCGGCTCGACCAGCTCAACAAACTGCTGGCCAAAGAGATCGAGGTGCAGCAGTTGCGCGCCAAGATCCAGACCGAAGTGCAGGACCAGGTACAGCAGTCGCAGCGCGACTACTATCTGCGCGAGCAGCTCAAGGCCATTCAGAAGGAGCTGGGCGAGCAGGATGAGGGGCAGCGCGAGATCGAGGAGCTGCGGGCGAAGATTGAAGCCGCGGGAATGCCTGAAGACGTGAAGAAGGAAGCCCTGAAGGAGCTGACGCGGCTTTCGCGGATGTCTCCCATGGCGGCCGACTACTCGCTCACACGCAACTACATCGAGTGGCTGGCGGTGCTGCCGTGGGCCAAAAGCTCGGGCTCCAAGATCGATATCGCCAAGGCGCGGGAGATTCTGGACGAGGATCACTACGAGCTGCGCAAGGTGAAGGAGCGGATTCTGGACTACCTGAGCGTGCTGGAACTGAAGCCCGACATGAAGGGGCCGATTCTTTGCTTTGTCGGACCTCCGGGCGTGGGAAAGACCAGCCTGGGCCGGTCGATTGCGCGGGCGCTGGGGCGGAAGTTTCAGCGGGTCTCGCTGGGCGGCATGCACGACGAGGCCGAGATTCGCGGCCACCGGCGCACCTATATCGGCGCGCTGCCGGGCCAGATCATCCAGAGCATTCGCCGGGCCGAAACCAACGACCCGGTGATCATGCTGGACGAGGTGGACAAGCTGGGACGCGATTTCCGCGGCGATCCGGCGTCGGCGCTGCTCGAGACACTCGATCCGGAACAGAACAACACCTTCCGCGACAACTATCTCGATGTGCCGTTCGATTTGTCGAAAGTGCTGTTTATCTGCACCGCCAACATGCTTGACACGGTGCCGCCGCCGCTGCAGGACAGGATGGAGATTATCCCGCTCGAGGGCTACAGCGAAGAAGAGAAGGTGCACATCGCCAACCGGTACCTGATTCCGCGCCAGATCAAGGAGAACGGGATCAATCCGGAGCAGGTCGAATTTCCCGACGAAGCGGTGCGCTTCCTGGTGCGCCATTACACGCGCGAGGCAGGCGTGCGCAAGCTGGAGCAGGTGATCGGGACGGTTTGCCGCAAACAGGCGCGCCGCGTGGTTGAGGGCAAACACGAAAAGCTTGTGGTGACGCGCGAGGTAGTGAAGGAATTTCTGGGTGGTATCAAGGTGCGCGTGGATACCGAGCTGACCGAGCGCGTGAAGCGGCCTGGAGTTGCTGTTGGCCTGGCGTGGACGCCGGCCGGCGGCGACATTCTCTTCATCGAAGCCAACAAGATGAAGGGCAAGGGAAGCTTTATCATGACCGGGCAGATCGGCGAGGTGATGCAGGAATCGATGCAGGCCGCGCTGACCTGGGTAAGGTCGAACGCGCCCATGCTGGGCCTTACCGAGGACTTCAACAAGGACATCGATCTGCACATCCATGTTCCTGCGGGCGCGATCCCCAAGGACGGTCCTTCTGCCGGCGTAACCATGGCGACGGTGCTGGCATCGTTGCTGACTGAGACCCCCGTCCGTCAACTGACGGCGATGACCGGAGAGATCACGCTGAGCGGCAACGTGCTGCCGGTGGGCGGAATCAAGGAGAAGTTCCTGGCCGCGCGCCGGGCAGGAGTGGAAACCATCATCCTGCCTGCCGAGAACCGGCAAAACGTGGAGGAGGATCTGACGCCGGAGATGATGGAGGGCGTGACCGTGCACTACGCCCGGCACATTGAAGACGTTCTGGCGATAGCGCTACCCAACCTGAAGCCGCGCAAAGAGGCAAAGTCCTCGCCCGAGCTGGTGGTGGACGATCAGGCAGCATAAACCCAGAATCGAGCGATTCAAAAGGCCGGCAAACCTGCCGGCCTTTTGCTTTTTCAGGGCGACCTGCCGGGCGAGTCCGGCAGTTTCCGGCTGATCGTAACGGGCGCTCTAGCGCTTCTTCCGATTCTGCCGATGAAATGAGAGCAACCGGTCTCATAACTGGCAAGACACCTTGAGAAACAACGATTGCTCAAGATACTGGTATCTGTCGCAACGCGGATGGCCAACCAGGGCATTGGATTATGAGACCCGTTCTCGGCAGTGCCGGTGCGGAGTCGCAGACGTGACCCGCGGAATTGTCGACGAGAGCGGAGCAGAATGGCGACCTTAGCAACAGCCCACTCGATTGTTCCGCTGCAGCTTGCAGGCAACACAACCGAGCAACAGAACGCAGCCCTGCAGCAATACCTCGCCGAGGCCATACAGGAGGCCTATCGCACCTCCATCGAAGAACTCGACCGGCAGTCGGTGGAAAGCGTTATTCAATCGCACACCCAGCTTAAAAGCGAGATCATCGAGCAAATTATCGGCACGATTCAGCGTCATGCTGTGAGCAACAAGTACGCAAGCGAGGCAGTGGGATCGGATCGCTCCTATCCGGCGACCTATCGCCTGAGGCCGGTCGAGGCCCAAACCACTGAGCTGCGCAAGGCCTTCCCGAAATTGGGGAGCTGCATTGAAAAGCTGGCACGGTTGCCTTTGCCCGAAGGCGCAGAGGGCTGGTTTGCGATTCCGCGATGGCAGGCGATTGCGCCCACCTACAACGAAGCGGTTGAGATGATGATTGAAGTGCTGGGCAAGCGGCGTCGGCTCTCGAATCGCATTGCGGGCAGACTGAGCCCGGCTTACCTGCGGCAGATTGCGCGCTCGCGCCTGGCCGAGGAAATCCTGACCGACCAGCAGACAGGCAACGACATCCTGGTGGTGGCGGCTCAGGCTGGAATGCTTCATCGCGGCTCGTCGGCACGACGAACCCGCGCCGCCATGGCGGGCAATGAGTTTGGGCTGGGGGTGTTTGCCTTCGGAGCGATGCTGCTTACCCACCCTGAACGGCTGTCGTCGAGCGACGCGCTGATGGTGGATTGCTGCGGCGACGAGTATTCGATCCACGGCGACTCGACCTTTGATCGCATACCTTTGTTCGACTTTGACGCCAGCGGCATCGAGTTCAGCATGTTTTACGAGGATCGCGCCCGTAACCTCTGGGGCTCACCCACCGGGTTCCTGTACAAAATTGTTTGAAGCAGGGATCAGGCAATAGGGACTAGGCGCTAGGGAACAGGCATCAGGCAATAGACAGTTGCCTGCAGCCCTCAGCCTGTAGCTTCCGGCTATTACCACCCACGTCGCTTAGGTACCTGCCCCGCTTTCAAACCGCGCCCCCATCCCATTCCCCAGCCCCTGTTACCTCGTCCCTATTACCTAGTCCATATTGCCTAGTTCCTAGTGCCTAGTCCCTGTCGTGCTCCGTCTAACTGTTGAAGGCGGTATTCTTCTTGTCAGCGATGCACGTCAAGGTCATTTCATTTGGGATGTTGAAAGATTGGCTGGGCTCCGAGGCCGCTCTGATCGAGCTTGAGGAGGGAGCGACCATCGCCGATCTGATGCGCAAGCTGATTGCCGAGCCAGGCCGCGGCAACCGCCTCGAATTGCAGCTTGCCGGGATCGCCGTAGGAGTAAACGCGGAATACGCGACCGCTTCGCGCGTTCTGTGCGATGGCGATGAGGTGGCGCTGCTGCCTCCCGTCTCCGGGGGTGGCCCTGCGCGTCCATCGGACTCTCTGGATGGGAGCGAGGCGGATCGGACCTTTGTCGCCCTGACCCGGGAGCGGATCGAAACTGAAAAACTGGTTGCCACGGCGAGGCACGCGGTAGACGGCGCGGTGGTGGTCTTTGACGGAATTGTGCGCAACAACTCGCGAGGGCGCGCGACCCTCTACCTCGACTACGAAGCGTATGAGGAAATGGCCGACCGCAAGATGCGTGAGATCGCTGCCGAGGCTTGCACCAGGTTCGGCGTCCGGCAAGTCGTCATAGTGCATCGGCTGGGACGGCTCGAGATTGGCGAGACCAGTGTGCTGATCGTGGTTGCATCGGCGCATCGCGCCCAGGCCTTCGATGCCTGCCGCTGGCTTATCGATACGCTCAAACAGATAGTGCCCATCTGGAAAAAAGAAACCTTTGCCGATGGCGCGGTATGGGCGCCGGGCGAGCCGTTTCCCGCGGAGTTTCAAATCCCTGCGGCGGAGGCGAAACATGAATCGTAGCCTCCCAGAAGTTGATTGTCATCCTGAGCGAAGGTCGCGTCTTTTGCGACCAGAGTCGAAGGATCTGCGGTGGTTTCTTGCGACCCTCGCAGCGGCAATTCTCTTTGCGCCCATTGTCATCGCTCAAGACACCACGTTCCACGTTGACGTTAAGCTGGTGAATATCTTCGTGAATGTGACCGACGCTCACGGCGCGATTGTGGGCGGACTCAAGAAAGAAGATTTTGCCGTCTCCGAAGATGGGCGCAAGCAGGATATTGCGGTCTTCGAGCGCCAGTCGGAATTACCCCTCAACCTGGTGCTGGCCATCGACACCTCGGGCAGCGTGCGTAAGGACATGAGCGAGGAGTCAGGAGCGGCGCGGCGTTTTGCCCACGCCATCCTGCGCCCGCAGGACGAGATGAGCATCTTCCAGTTCGCCACCCTGGTGCGGCAACTCACCCCGTTTACCAACAAGCTGCCGGAGATCGATCGCGGGTTAGGGCAACTGCGCGGCGACTGGGCCACGGCTGTCTACGACGCTATTGTCGAAGGGTCGCAGAAGCTGGGTACGCGCCAGGGACGCAAAATTCTGGTGGTGGTTTCAGACGGTGACGACACGGCCAAGGACTTGACCTACGCCGATGCGCTTGAGGCGGCGCTGCGCAATGAAGTGACGATCTATTCGCTGATCGACGTGCCCATTGAGGCGAGCGCGGGCCGCGACCTGGGCGGCGAACACGCGCTCATCACGCTGGCCGAGCAGACCGGCGGCAAGCATTTCTACGTGGGCGAAGGCGGGCTCGACAAGGCATTCGCGCAGGTGAGCGACGATCTGCGCACCCAATACTTGATTGGCTACTACCCCAAGAACCAGGAGCCGGGCCGCGACTTTCACCGCATCATGGTGACCATTCCGCGAGCCGCGACCGACGTGTACAACGTGCGCAACAAGGTGGGGTACTATGCCAATGCGGTGAGCGGAAATAATTAGGGAGTCACTCTTTTATGCTGTAGAGCGATCCCACCCTGGCGACAAAAACAAAGGCGTCGCGAGGGTGGGGCACCCAAACCTTGCACCTTCAGGCCTTCAATCTTTACACATTCAAAAGACGCACTCAAAACGTAAAGTGCACTGCGAGTTGCGCGCTGCGCGGTCCGCCGCCACCGAGGTACGGGTTGCCGCTGCCGACGTCAGGAGTAGCCGTGGTCTGCATGAATTGTGGCCCATTGGCTGCGGGATCGAGGCCGGCAACCAGCCGATTGCCTTCGACATGATTATTGCCGAAGACATCGATGCCAAAGCCTGGCAGCAACGGGTTCGACAGGTTGGGGTGATTGAAGAGATTGAACAGGTCGCCGCGCAACTCCATAGTCACGCGTTCACTAAGGCGCGAAGTCTTGGTGAGCGAGAAATCAAAGTTGGCGTAATTGGGCGCGTTGAAGGCGTTGCGGCCCTCGCTGCCCGGATGGCCGTTAATGCACTGCTGATAGGTTGGGCTGCTTGGGTTGTTGTCGACCGTGCAGGGCGCGGCAAAAGCTGCTTCATTCAGCAGGTTGATGCCGTTTCTTCCCGCGTAGGGATTGCCGATGATGTCGGGCCGGCCGAAGTACTCGCCGCTGCCGTTGTAGTCGTTCTCAAACAAATAACTCACTGTGTAAGGCTGGCCGCTGGCGACGTTGAACATGCCGTCGAGCGCCCAACCATTCGTGATCCATCCCGATTGGTTGAACTTGGGCAGGTTGTAGCTCCAGTACCACTGCACGCGCTGGCGCACGTCAAAGTTGGAACTGGCGCGCTCGGCGTGCGGATTCCAGCTATTGTCGGGCATTGCGGCGTTGGGCACAAAATCCATGCCGTCGCTGGCCGTATCGATGGAGTGCGCCCACGTGTAGTTAAGCGTTGAGGTCAGGCCGTGGAACTTCTGCAGCTTTAGCGTGGTCTGCATTGAGTTGTAGTTGGAAAGGGAGCTGGTCTCGATTTGGTTCAGATAGTAAAGCGGAATGCCGCTGTAGGAACCGATCGAGTAGCTCGGGTAGCACTGATTACCGTACGTGATGGTAGTGCCGTTTGCGCAGGTATCGATGGTGCCGTTCACGTTGTTGAACTGGTTGAGGTCTCGGAAATGGAAGAGATGACGGCCCTGCGAGCCGATGTAGCCGAGCTGAAAGGCGATGTCTTTCGATAGCTGCGTCTCGATGTTGAGGTTATAAGCCCCGTAGCGTGGAGTGCGTAGACCTTGGTCGACGGTGAATGCGCTGGAGGGCTGATAGCCGCTGAAGATGGGCACATTGGGCTCAATGGTGGGGATGACCGGGCTGGCAAAGCCGATGTTATTGAAGATGGGTCCAGCCTGGCCGGCGTTGGTGTTGTATGCCTGGTTGCCGACGAAGAAGTCTTGTGAAGGGCCGTCGTAGAAGATGCCGCCGCCGGCGCGAATCACCACTTTGGCATTGCCCTGGATGTCATCGGCCACGCTGAAGCGCGGAGCGAAGTTGAGCCAGTCTTTGGGATAGAGCGACGAAGGAGCGCCCTGGGAACCGACTGGAACGACCGTGAGGGTTTTGAAGTCGAAGAGGCTGAAGGCGTCGTTCTGGGCGCCGATCACGCCGAAATAATCCCAGCGCAAGCCGTAGTTGAATGTCAGCTTGCTTGAGAAGCGCCACGAATCGAGGAAGTAGGCGCCGCTCGAATTCTGATACGAGTAGCGGGTTCCTTCGCCGTCTGCGGAAGCGCCTCCGTCGATGGTGCCGGAGAGAAAGTCGTCGAGAGAATTGAAGACCAGCTTGCCGCGGTGGCCTGAATTGATAAAGCTGTTGATAAAGGTGCGTCGCCACTCGTATCCGGTTTTGAAACTATGACGGCCCTGGACCATCGATACGTTGCCGAAGAGCTGGTAGTTGGTGTCGATTCGTCCACGGGCGTCGCTGGAGGTGGCGCCAATGGGACTGTAGGCGGCGACATTAATCGTCGGCAGGCCCAGGTCAGCGGACGCGGAGTCGGGCGGCAGGGTGTCGAGACCGAACAGCGCATCAGGATTGCGCCCGATGTCCTGAGGCAGGAATTGTTGCAGAAAACGGTTGTAGCCGCCACGCAGCTCGAAGATCAAATTGGGTTTGGGAATGGAAGTGTAAGAGAGCGAAGCGATGTTCACATGCGTGGGGGTGATGGTGTTGTATCCCGGGGCGCTTGAGCCGGTGTAGAGCATTCCCAGCGGGAAACTCTGTGTGCCGTGGCTGTAATAGTAGCGGCCGGTGAACAGATCGCCGGGACTGAAGAGATGCAGGTGCTTATCGACCTTCACGATCATGTTGTCGCTGTTGTTGATGAACGGCGTGGTGAAGGTTTCGTTGCCTCCGCTCTGCGGCAGCGTGCCCCATGGATTGCTGGCCAGCAGGCTCTGGATAACTGAATTGATGGCTCCGCCGCCTGAAGTGTATGCATTGATGTCGCCGAGAGTAGGCACCAGGCCGAGTTGCGGCAGACCGCCGTTCTCGCGCTGGCCTTCATAAGCGAGGAACCAGAAGGTGTCGTCCTTGATGATGGGCCCTCCGGCCGAGGCTCCGAACTGGTGATTAAGGAATGAGTTTTTGGGCTGATCGGCAGTATTAAAAAAATTGCGCGAGGTGAGGGCGGCGTTGCGATAGTACTCGGAAGCAGTGCCGTGAATTTCGTTGGTGCCGCTTTTGGTGACGATATTGACCGTGGCGCCGGAGCTTCGGCCAAACTCAGCCTCCGCGTTGCCGGTAACCGGAATCTCGGCGAGTGCATCGACGGGAAGAATGGTGGATGGGCAGCCCCACACTCCGGCCTGATTAACCGACGGCAGATTGCGATAGCCATCGTTCATGTCGGTGCCGTCGAGCAGGTAGTTGTTGGAGCGTCCGCGATTGCCGTTCAGGCTGAAAAGGCCATAGGAGCCCGCGGATTCGGTCGAGCCAACCGGGTCGCTGCTTGCGCCCGGAACCAGTTCGAGGATCTTGGTATAGTCGCGGCCGTTCACCGGCAGTTCCGCGACTTCAGACGCCTCAATGGTGCCGCCCGTTGTGTTTGAGGTGGTTTCAACCATTGGCACATTGGCGGTGACTTCGATCGCCTGTTCAACCATTCCGGGCGAAAGTTTGGCGTCGGCGCGCGAAGGAGCACCCACGCTGACTGGGACTCCAGTGAGCGTGGTAGTGCGGAATCCTTCTTTTTCAATGGTGATGTTGTAGGAGCCGAGCGGCAGCTCAGACGCAACATACTCACCCTGCTCGTTGGTTGAGATGGTTCGCGACAGTCCGGTGCCAGGGCTGAATACCTTTACTTTCGCTCCGGAAATTGTTGCTCCCGAGGTGTCGGTGACTGAGCCTTGAATTGTTCCGCGGAAGGTTTGAGAGTTGGCGGCATTGGTGAAGAAGACGAAAGCAAAGAAAACAAAGAGGATTGCGGTCAAACGCTTACACATATACGATCTCCTCCCGAGCGAATGGCTCGTGGTGGGAAAATTACAAGTTTGTGAAAGTTGAATGGATCATACCATGCAATTCGCAAAGTCCGGATAAGGACTGCAAAACAAATTGCATTTTTGAGAGGCGCGCCAAGAGTTGATCGGATGCACTCAGAGCTTAGAGAATGCGAACTGCAACACGGGGGAGAGGCATTGACAAAGGTGATTTGATGGCTATTTCGCTTGCGTGTTCATGCCCGGCATGGAGTTCATATCCATCCCAGGCATCGCCGAGTGATCCATGTTGTCGTGCCCTTGGTCGTCATCGTCAATCGACCACACCTTCGCCGGATCGGTCTCGTACGGATAGACGTGGACCATCCAGCCGAATACATGAGGAATGAACGTGCCGCCCGCAGCCTCACATGCCTCGCGCGTGTGGATAGAGCCCATGAGACCAAACTTCGCATTGGGCCCGAAGTAGCCGGCCCGCTCGCCTTGCGGAGCTTTGCAGAAGTTTACGTGCTGGTGCCAGCGCGCCACGCTGAGCGGAATGCGCTGGTTGAGTTCGTCTTCAGTGGCGAACAGACGGTCCGTATACATCGCTCCGACCAGCGTGTAGCCACCATCGGCATTCTTTTTGTAGAGCAGCGACGTGGGCTTGAGTGGATCGAACTGCCGTGCCGCCGCGCGCGCGTTGGCGTAGTTGGTGAAGTGATATTGGGGCTGCTTGATGTTGGGGAGAAAGATGCGGTATCCGTCGGCGAGTGCCTTTCGGTAGTCCTTGTAGGGCTCCATGGCCTGTCGCGCGGAGGCCACAATAGCGTCGGCGCGGGCCTGGTCGCCGGGCTGCATGGGGCGCAGCTCGCTCAGGTGCATGTGGCCTTCCATGCCGGCCATGCCGCCCATGTTTGCTGCGGTTGCATGAGTGGATTGCGGTGCGGACTGGGCAGCGGCGGAGGTCGCTGCTGCAAGAAGAACTGTGGTGGAAACTGCGACGGCGCGCAACAGCCGCGCCACTCCGCTTGGGGAGAGCGAAATCGGGAACATGGGCGACCTCCAGTGGACAAGTGCGGAACAGTGAGCCTGAGATTGACCTGCCGGCGCAAATCCACTCTGGAGCAGAGAATACGCGCAGACGACCAGGTTGGTTCCGTCAAACCCGGCGCGCGCCATCGAGACTACCGGGCGGCATTACTCGGCGCGCAGCGCCTCAACCGGATTAATGGCGGCAGCCCGGCGCGCGGGCAGATAGCTGGCCAGCGCGGCTGCCGCGCCAAGCATCAGAGGCACCACGATAAACGTGAGTGGATCGAGCGGGCTGACGCCGAACAACAAAGCCTTCATCAAGCGCACCAGCGAAGCAGCGGCAGCGAGCCCGATGACAGTGCCAATGCAGGTGAGAGCCAGCGCCGAGCGCACAAACATCCAGCGCAATTCATGCTTTTGCGCGCCGAGCGCGAGTCGAATGCCGATTTCACGCGTGCGGCGCGAAACGGAATACGAGATCACTCCGTAGATGCCGATGAGGCTGAGCGCGAAGGCCATCGATCCGGCTATGGCCAGCATCACCAGCGTGAACGAAGTGCGGGCCATCGACCGGCCATAGATTTGCTGCATGGTCTGGACTGACGCCAGCGGGAGTTGCGCGCTGACCGACCACACAGCCTTCTGCATTTCTTCAAGCAGGCTCTGCGTGCCGGCGCGGCTGGTGTGAATAACGTACGTGACAGTGCGCAGGCCGTCCATTTCATCCGCGGCAGAGTACCGGTCGTAGAACATCGCGGGCCAGTAAATAATGGGCGGCGCGTCCTGATCCGCTCCGTGCACGCGCACGTCTTCAACTACGCCGATGACCTGTTGCCACGGCGAGCCCGAATATTTCTTGACACGCTTGCCGATGGCTGCCGAGGCCGAGCCCCAGTTCTGCCGGGCAAAATTGTCAGAGACGATGAGGGAAGGCCTGATGTTGTTCAGATCGTCCCAATTGAAGTCGCGGCCGGCGACGATTCGCGTGCCCAAGGTGTTGAAGTATCCGGGCGAGACGTAGTTGAAGAGGCGAAGCGGGCCTTCGCCGCCGTCGTAGATTTTTCCCTCAACATTAATCGTGTCCCAGTTGGGATCGGTTTCGTCCATGGGCACAGCTTCCCCATAGCCTGCCGAAACCACTCCGGGAATCGCGGCAAGTTTGGCCAGGATCTCGTTCTGCATCTGCGATACCGCATGTGCGTTGGCGACCATCATGCCGGGAATGGAGACGCTCATGGTCTCAATGTGCTCCACGTCGGCAAAGCCGGGCTCAACTCTGCGCAGAGCGGCAAAGGTGCGAATCATGAGCAGCGCGCTGACCAGCAGAACCAGCGCCATGGCCACCTGCGCGATGACAAGAATGTTGCGCGTGCGCTGGCGCGGACGGCCGGTGCTGGCAGTGCGGTCGGCGTTGCCGATAACCACTGCAGCCGCGCCGCGCGCGTAGCGCAGCGCCGGGATCGATCCGAAAAGCAGGCCGGAGACGACCGAGAGAATAAACGTGAATGCGAGCGAGGTTGCGTCTAATGAGATTTCGCTCAGGCGGGGCAGGTTGGCGGGTCCGATGGCGGTAAGCAGGCGCAGCCCGCCATATGCCACGCCCACCGAAAGCGCGCCTCCCAGCAGACCGAGCAACACGCTCTCGAGCAGAAGCTCGCGTGCGATGCGGGCGCGCCCGGCGCCAAGAGCTGAGCGAATAGCCAGTTCCTGCTGGCGGCCTTCAGCGCGCACCAGCAACAGATTCGCAACGTTGGTGCAGGCGATCAGCATTACCAGGCCGACGGTGCTCATTACCACCCAGAGCACGCTGCCGATATTGCCGATGACCTGCTGCTTCAGCAGGCGCAGATTGGGCGTAATTCTCCACACCTCGTAATAATGTGGATTGCTGCCAGGGCCATTGGACCAGGAATCCATCCACCTGGGAATCAAGCGGGCAATATCGGCGTTGGCTTGCGGAATCGATACGCCATCCCTGAGCCGGGCAATGCCGTCCCCGCCAAAGCCTGCGAGGATTTGATGATTGCGATCGAGCGCGAGGGGTGCAAGCAGGTCAAAGTCCTTGTCGACGATTCGGAAGCCACGAGGCATTACGCCCACAACCTGTCGCGAAATTGAATCCACTTGAATGGTGCGGCCGATCACCGAGCGGTCTCCTCCGAATTTGCGCTGCCAGTAGCCGTAGCCCAATATCACGGTCTTGATGCCGTTCGGTTCCTGGTCCACCGCGGAGAACAAGCGACCCTGGGCGGCGGGAACGGCGAGAGCTTCAAGCACGCCGCCGCTGATGTTCGCGACATTGACCTCTTCGGGCTGGGCCACGCCCGTAACGTTGGCTTTGCTCGGGTACCACACGCCAACTGAAGAGAAACTTTGGTTGTGGTCGCTGAAGGTGAGGTACATCGAGTTCGAAAGCTGCAGGCCATTGGTGAAGTTTGCCAATCCTGCGGCGCCGGGAGCGTCAAGTCTGAGCGCGACGAGGCGGCTGGAATCGGGGTAGGGGAGTGGCTTGAGCAAAACGCAATTGATCACGCTGAAGACGGCAGTGCTTGCTCCGATGCCTATTGCCAATGTGAGAAGAACGGTGACGGCAAAGCCCGGGGAGTTTCCAAGGCGGCGCAGTGCGAAGCGCAGATCAGCAATGATCGATTCAAGCGCAGGCCACTGCCAGGCTTCGCGGCTCTGTTGCTCAACCAGCGCTACGTTGCCGAACTCCCGCCGCGCCTTCTGCTCAGCTTCCGTGCGAGGCATGCCTTCCTCCACAAGCTCATCGGCCCGCTCGGCAATGTGCTCCTGGATCGAGACGGATAGATCGTTATAACGGCGCTGACGCGAAAACAGCCGGGAGAAAAGGCTCATGGAGATCTCGACCTCGTGGGGGATTCGTAAGGCGCTAAGCTTTGGCGACGGCCAATACGCGGGTGATGCCGGCGAACATCCGCTCGAAACTCACAACTTCTCTTTCCAGATGACGCGTGCCGGCTTCGGTGATGCGGTAAATGCGCGTTGGGCGGCCCTTGGCGCTGATTCCGGTTTCGGCGTCGAGCCACCCCTCACGCAGCATGCGCTGCAGAGCTGGATAGAGCGAGCCCTCCTCCACCTGGAGCAGTTCGTCGGAAACCTGTTTGATATGCTTCGCCAGTGCGTAGCCATGCATCGGCTTATGGCGCAGCGACTGCAGGAGCATGATTTCGAGCGCGCCCGGGAAAAGGTCGCGTTGATCGGGATTCTTTGCCATGGAGAAGACTTTACATTAGAAATAACTATTTTGAAAATAGGTATTCCAGATTTATTTTTGCCCTGCCGTTCCACTCCCCAGGCCCAACCGACGGAATGACGGTCAACTTTCATCAGAGTGAATCAAAGTTGCATCTAAAATGGCATCATGACGTCCCCTCTGTCTTCCCGCCGCCGCTCCAAGACTCCTCCGCCCGGAGAAACCGGGCAGGAAGGCCTCTATCTGCGTTCCCTCAGCGATCGCCAGGTAATTGTGACGGTGAAGCTCCGCGATGGCGAAAGTGTGCGCGGCTGGATTGAATATTTTGACGACACGATGCTGCGCCTGACCCGCGAGAATCAGCCGAATCTCTTCATCTACAAGAACCAGATCAGGACGATCAGCGAGGCCGGGCGAAGGAAGACGGTTCGCTTGGGCGATTCGGGTTCTCTGCCGCGCGAGGCGGGCTCGTGAGCGGCGCGCAGGAGCCGACCGAGACGCAGACGGAAACGCAGCTTGGGGCGGTGGTAGCGGGCGCGACACAAATTGCGCGCGAAGCCGGAGCCCGGCTCAAAGAATTCTTTGCCGCGGGAGTTGAGACAGAGTACAAAGGCGACGTCGACCTTGTGACGGTTGCCGATCGTACTGTTGAGAAGCTGATTCGTGCGCGGTTGGGTGAGGCTTTTCCCGAGCATGGCATCTACGGCGAGGAAGGAACGCGCGAGCGGCTTGCCGGTGAGTACCGCTGGTACGTCGATCCGCTCGATGGCACTACGAACTTCGCGCACGGCTTCCCACAATTTTGCGTATCGATGGGTCTGGAGCATCGGCCGGCAGGGAGCATAGCCGATGAGGATGGAACGCTGGTGGGCGCGGTGATTTACGATCCCATGCGCGACGAGCTCTTCACAGCCGAGCGCGGCGGCGGTGCATGGTTGAACGGAAGGCCGATCAAGGTTTCGCGCACGCCGGTGCTGGGCGAGTCCCTATTGGCAACCGGGTTCCCGAGCCGGAAGCGGCACGCCTGCCCAAACATCCACTTCTACCACGAGTTCACGTTGCGCTCGCATGGGGTGCGGCGGGCCGGCTCGGCCGCGCTCGACCTGGCCTACGTTGCATCGGGCCGCATGGAAGCCTTCTGGGAGTTCAATCTGAACCCGTGGGACACGGCCGCAGGAATTCTGTTAGTGACTGAGGCAGGCGGCAAGGTGACGGGCTTTGCGGGCGAGCCATACAAGCTCGACAGCCGCGAGATTCTGGCGTCGAACGGGCATATCCACGATGAACTGGTGGGCATGTTCGAGGCCTTGTTTGCGGGGCGTGGTCTCGAGCCGATTCCCACACCGCACGAATACGCCGAGCAGAGAGCGGCGCGCCTGGGAGCGGAGCGCAGCAAATCCTGATTCGGGCTTTGTGGGCGGGTCCATTCGACATGGGCCGCAGTTTTTCCCAAATGGCAAAACAAACTTCGCCTGGGTTGAACCCTGCTGCAGGGGTCCTGTGCTACTATCAGCGTCGAGAAGTTTCACTTACCGGAGAGAAAAAAGATGGCATATGTGATTGCAGAACCCTGTATCGGCACCAAGGACACAGCCTGTGTAGACGCTTGTCCTGTGGATTGCATTCACCCCAAAAAGGACGAAGCCGGCCACGGCGAAGCCGATCAGTTGTTCATTGACCCGGTCGAGTGCATCGACTGCGGCGCTTGCGTACCGGCGTGCCCGGTGTCGGCCATCTTTGCGCTGGACGACCTGCCCGAGAAGTGGGCGCACTTTGCCGAGAAAAACTCAGCCCATTTCGGCCGTTAGTCGTCTGGCGCGAGAGCACGTAAACAGGCGCGTCCGCCTCGGCGGGCGCGTTTGATTTTTTGTAGGGTTCTTTTAGAGGCCTGCATCTGCCTGTGCGCGGAGCGCTGCCAGCAATGCGATTAGTGCAGACAGGCCCATAAATCTGAGGCGCGGACGGCCGAGGCGCCAAGCCTGCAACCGCCCGCAAGTGCCATTTTATCGAATGACAATTTGAATCTGCAGTAAGCTGCCTATCGGTTGGTCTGCCCAGACCCCTGGCCGCTCTTGCTCTGCGAATCCTTGTTGCCGCCCTGGTTCTGCCAGTTTGGGTTCTGCTGGCCCTGGTTGCCCTGCGAGCCCTGGTTAATTTGCTGGCCGCTCTTCGACGAAGACGAGGAATCGCTTTGGCTGCGATTGCCCGTCTGCATGTTGCGATCTTTCATGTCGCGGTCGTTTGGATTCTGGCGATTGCCCGGGTTGTTGGTGCCGCTCTGATTCTCGGTTTTCTCGGTTACACCGTGCTGTGACATTTGAGACTCCTTGGGAGCTTTCATCTACTTGCTTGGTCGTACTGGGGATTGGATACGCCCCTATAGAACGGCGTTGCCCTCAGCAACAGGATGCAAGGTGATCGGAATTGCATGGTTGAAAGTGTGCCAAAAGGTTCATTCGGCTAGCATTGATTGAGTTTTGGATAGAGGAGAATTCGCATCTGGGGCGAGATTTAGCTTTCAGGAGGCTGGAATCCGATGCGGTGTCATGACTCGAATGCAAAGGAGTCCCGGGCCGAACTCAGGGTGCAATCATAAGAAGCAATGGCCGTACTCACCTCAGAAGCCGTGGTTTTGCGCACCTGGCCGGTGCATGAGGCCGACCTGATCGTAAGTTTTTTTACGCGCGACTACGGGCGGCTGAAAGGCGTGGCCAAGTCGGCGCTCAAAAGCCGCAAGCGGTTCGGCGGGGCGCTGGAGCCTATGACGGTGGCGCGGGCATGGTTTGCCGAGAAGCCCCGGCAGGAGTTGGTTCGGCTCGATCAACTGGAGATAGTGCGCTCGCCTCTCTCGGCGCCGGTTGACCAGGCGCGCATGGCGGTGCTGAGCTTTTTTGCCGAGACGCTCGATGAGGTGCTGCCCGAGCACGACCCGCAGGATGCGGTCTTCAGACTGCTGGTTTCGGTGCTGGAACAGACCCAGGCCGCGCCGCCTGAAACCGTGCAATCACCAGCCAAGGCCGCCCAGATCCCGACTACCGGACCATGGATGGCGCTGACTTATTTTTCTTTGTGGATGACACGTCTAATGGGTCTGTTGCCGGATCTGGCGCACTGCATGGCCTGCGGCGAGCCGTTGCATGCGGGGGACGTTTACTTTAATCCATACGCCGACGGGTTGGTCTGCGGGCTGCATCGGGGCGGAAATGCGAGCGCGCTCTCCGCAGATTCCTGGCAGTTGGCACAGCGGATGCTGAAGTCTCCGGTCGCTGCATTTGCAGGTGAGCCGTGGCCACGCCGTCGCGGCAACGACCTGCGCAGGTTTACTCTGCAGTCGCTGGAGCGGCATCTGGAAAAGAAGTTGCGCACAGCCGAGGCGCTGGCGCGGTTGGGCGGGTAACAAGCAAAGAAGCGCAAGTTCTTAGCATCACCGGTATCGTGGAAGAATCGTCTTGCCTGGGACAAAAGCGCGATTGTGACAGTTTCAAGAGTGCCACTTTCGCGGCTTCTATTGAGGAGACGACCGGTGAGAATCGCATGTGAAGAAGGAGACACCCAATGAGCGTGCGAAATTGCATAATCGCTTCGGCGGCTGTCGTTTGCTTGTGCATGAGCCCTGCATTTGCTCAGCCAGCTAACACCCCTGATCGGACGCTGGCTGCGGAAGGCGATACTGTAGTGCACTCCAAGGATGGCAACAAGCCAGCATTCCACTGGAAAATCTGGCATTTGAGCGATGGAAGTTACGAGGTCGTGGATGTGAGCGCCCAAAACGCATTGGCGATTCAGACATACCGGTTCGACCCGCAGCTTATGCCTCTTGGCTACACCTTGCAGATCGGCCAACCACAGGGAAAGCCGGCGTGGGCACAGGCATCGAAAACAACAATCTCATGCCAATACGAACCCAGGAAATTGAGCTGCGAGACCGAGTCGAGTGACGGGCATAAATCAGAGGCATCGATCGGGGCGGACCCACCTTTTATTTGTGTAGGGGAGTTCTACGGCTATGACTTTCTCTGGCTCATGACCGGCGTGGTCCGCCTTGCGGCTAAAGGAAATGCCACGAAGGGGATCGTAAACACATACGATTGGACCGAGCCCAAGCTTGGGGAGCTCGGTCTTGAGAAGGACAAGCCGATGACGATTTCGTTTGTCGGAGAAGTGACAGGGCAAAACGAAGGCGAGGAACAGGCATTCAAGCTGTACCAATTGGGCCAGATTGATGCAAATATTCTGCGTGTCAACTCCAAGGGCGTGGTCGTGAGCATGCGCGTCAAATCGAGACCCGAAAGCGACCTGATGACTGTCGCCAACTACAAGGAATACGAACCTTGGGCTCCAAAACCCTAGGGGGTTACTTTCGGCCTTTTACTAGTGGGATTGATTCTTGGGCACTCACTTCGGGCTGCTGCGGGGCGCGCGGCCGTCAAAGGTGGCCTAAAATCCATCCATGATTAATTCGCGGCGCATGACGGCGATCATTGAGCGGGAAGACGACGGTTTCGTCGCCTTATGCCCGGAGTTGGACATAGCCAGCCAGGGTTCTTCGGTTGAAGAAGCCCGCGCCAACCTGATCGAGGCACTCGAGCTCTTTTTTGAGACCGCTGCACCCTCTGAGGTCGCCAGGCGCCTGCGATTCCAAGCGTAGATCTATCCTCTCGGAAATCTCAGTTGAGCCATTTACCTGAGCGATTACCTAAGTAAGCAATCAGCTAACTATTAGAGTGGGTGGCTGCTAGAATCTGTTGGAGTCCCGTAGAACCGCCCGACAAGAGAGATTTGCCTGTGTCCGTTACCCAAATTGCGCCACCAGTCAAGCCGAGTCCGCTCACGTTCCAGGAGTTGCTGTTCCGCCTGCAACAGTTCTGGGCCGAACGCGGATGCGTTCTGCAGCAGCCCTACGATGTTGAGGTTGGCGCGGGCACCATGGCGCCCGAAACCTTTTTGCGCGTGCTCGGCCCCAAACCTTACAAGGTGGGCTACGCGCAGCCCTCGCGCCGACCGGCTGACGGCCGCTACGGCGAGAATCCCAACCGGCTGTTCAAGCACACGCAGTTCCAACTCATCCTGAAGCCGCCGCCGGTCAACGTGCAGGAGCTGTATCTCGAATCGTTGGAAGCGCTGGGCATCGACCTGAAGAAGCACGACCTGAAGTTTGAAGAGGACAACTGGGAGTGGCCCGCGGGCGGCGCATGGGGGGTGGGCTGGCAGGTAATGCTTGACGGGCTTGAGATTACGCAGTTCACCTATTTTCAACAGTGCGGCGGGCTCGATCTCGACCCGATGTGCGCTGAGCTGACGTATGGCATGGAACGCATTGCGGCGTTTCTGCAGGACGTGGACTCGATCTACGACATCGTGTGGGCGCGCGACCCTGAAACTGGTGCGCCTGTGACCTACGGCGACGTGCGGCTCGAAGAGGAATTGCAGTTCAGCGTTTACAACTTTGAGTACGCCGACGTGCCCAAGCTTTGGGAGCACTTCAACAGCTACGAGTCTGAGGCGCAGAAGCTGCTGGAACAGGCAGGCGAGCTCCTCAACGACGAAAACGCCGGCGCGAACGACAAGAAAAGATTTCCGTTGCTGGCGACGTATGAACTGGCACTCAAGTGTTCGCATCTTTTCAACCTGCTGGATGCGCGCGGCGCCATCAGCGTGACGGAGCGCGTGGGCGTGATTGGGCGGATACGGAACCTGGCAGTGGGCGTGGCAAAGGCGTATGCACAGCAGCAGCTACTAGCTTCCAGCTCCTAGCCTCAAGCTTCAAGCTTGTACGTGCCTGGAGTGCGGTATCGATTGAATGCGGTATTTTGGAGTCGTCCCGCGGGGAAGTTTTACTCTGTTTTTTTGATGCGCATAAAAGCTAGAGGCTAGAAGCTAGCAGCTAGAAGCTTGGAAGACACAACGATATGGCAGATTTTCTTCTAGAGATCGGATTGGAAGAGGTTCCGGCCCGCATGATTGCCGGGGCCGAGGCCGAACTGGGCAAACGCGTGCACGACCTGCTCACCCGCGAGCGTTTGCTTGATGAAGGCGCGAAGTTGGCCACTTACTCCACGCCGCGGCGTCTGGCCGTGATTGCCCAGGGCGTGTTGGCCAGCCAGGCCGATATCGAAGAGAAGCTGACCGGCCCACCGTGGAAGGTGGCCTTTGCCGAGGGTGCTCCGACGCCTGCCGCCGAGGCCTTTGCGAAGAAGGCCGGTGTAACCGTGGCCGAGCTGGTGAAAGTGGAGACGCCGAAAGGCGAGTACGCGGGTGCGACGGTGAAACGTGTGGGACGCACCGCTGAGGAGATTCTAGTAGCCGAACTGCCCAAAGAAGTTCTTGCCATTTACTGGGCCAAGAACATGTACTGGCGCGCGGGCAAGCCGGAGCGCTTTGTGAGGCCGGTGCGCTGGGTCGTGGCGCTGCTGGATAAGGCGATAGTGCCGCTGGAGATTGCAGGCATCACGGCGGCGAACGTGAGCCGCGGCCATCGCGTGCTCCACGGAGATGCGCCTGTCAGGATCGGCGAGGCCAGTGCTTACGTTGAAAGGCTGCGCAACGCGCATGTTGTGGCCGATGTGGCCGAGCGCCGCTACAAGCTGCGCCAGGCGCTCGACAAGGCTACGCGCGCGCTGCCGGGAGCGCGCTGGCGCGAGGACGAACCGCTGGTTGAGACGGTCACTCACCTCACCGAGTGGCCCACCGCGGTACTGGGCGACTTCGAGGTCGAGTACCTGAACCTGCCTGAAGAGGTCCTGGTGACGGTGATGCGCGACCACCAGAAGTACTTTGCGGTGGAGAGCGTAGACGGCAAGCTGGGGCCGCACTTCCTGGCTGTGCTGAACACCGAGGCCGACGAAGAGGGCGCGGCAATCATCCGGCACGGCAATGAGCGCGTGCTGCGCGCCCGGTTCAAGGATGCGCGTTTCTTCTGGGATATGGACCAGAAGAAGCCGCTGGCAGACCGCGTCGAGAGCCTGAAGCATGTCACCTTCCAGAAAGAACTGGGCAGCTACTATTGGAAGACCGAACAGAACCTGGCGTTGGCAAACAGGCTTACTGCAGCGGTCGAAAATGCGGGACTGCCCTTCGATAAGACTGCGCTGTTGAAGGCTGTGGAACTGGCCAAGACCGACCTGACCACCGAACTGGTAAAAGAATTCACCGAACTGCAGGGTGTGATTGGCGGGCTGTACGCGCGGGCCCAGGGTTTGGGCGACACGGTTGCGAAGGCAATTTACGAGCAATATACGCCGGCGTCGGCTGAGGACGCGATTCCGTCGACTGTTGAAGGGCAGTTGCTGGGAATTGCCGACCGCATCCAGACGATCGTAGCCATGTTCGGCATCGGCATGGCGCCCACCGGCTCGAAGGATCCATTTGCGCTGCGCCGCGCAGCGAACGCGATTGTGAAGATTCTTGCGGAGTCGGCATTGCCATTCACGATCGGCGATTTGCTGGATTGGGCTGCCACTTCGGCAAGCCACAGAAAAGAAATCGAGTTGTTCTTTTCTGAGCGGGTTGAATTCTATCTCAAAGACACTCGCGGATTTGAATACGATGTCGTGAATGCAGTGAAGAGCAGCGGCATGCACAACGTGCGCGATGGAATTGCCTGGGCTGAGGCACTGAACGAGGCCCGCAACTCTCCCGATTTCATCGCCGTATCGGCTGCCTTCAAGCGCATGAAAAACATTCTTCGCCAGGCGCAGTCGGTGGGCGCAGAGATTGATCCCGCACCCAGCTTTACCGAGCAATCGGTCGAAGAAGAGGGTGTGCGTCTCCACGAGATAACCAAGCTCGTTTTCGCTGAAGCCAAGAGGCTCATTCAACAAAAGAAACTCAAGGAATGCCTGCGAATCATCGGAACCCTGCGTCCGTGGATCGATTCCTTCTTCGACAAGCCGGTCGTGATTATGCACGAGGACCCGACTCTCCGCTCTACCAGGCTGGCGCTGGTGCACGAAGTCTTCTTTGCGTTTTCGAGCATTGCCGACTTCAGCGAGATTGTGACGGGGTAGAAACAGCTATCAGCTCTCAGCTTGTACCTGCATCCGATCGCGATCTTTGAATAAAAACTGCGTGAGGAGCAGATCAGAAGGGCTTGTCGGTGAGGAAGGGTTCGGCTTTCAGCGAGCCGTCGCGCTGCTTGATCAGCATCTGCACCTTGCCCTCCGCCTCGTCGAGTTCCTTCTTGCACGCGGCTGACAAGCCCACGCCCTCTTCAAACAGCTTGAGCGATTCTTCGAGCGCCAAGTCGCCCTTTTCCAGTTGATCGACGATGGTTTCGAGCTTCTTGAGCGATTCTTCAAACGAAGGCATGGCGGCTCCAATTCCTACGGGCTTCCAGAATATCCGATCCGGCTCAGAAGACGGTGCGGATCGTAACGGCGAAACTCCCCTTTTATCGCATGCCTTGCGATGCAATGAGCAGGACTGAAACGGCGAACAGAAGAACGAAGATCACCAGCAGGCACGACACCGTGATTCCGATCGCCAGCACTCTTCCTCGTGCACGGCTGAAATCGGCATCGTCAGTTTCGATTTTGCGGTACTTCAGCCACCAGCGCAGCGCCCATGCCGGAATAACGATCAACAGGGCCCAGAATCCGAGCGAACCCAGGCCGGAAAGAAATGGAATGAAGCGAAGGACGAAGAACACGGGCAGCACCAGCGCAGTGCTCTTCATGTAGCTGGCGTCGCTGCAAGCCTGGTTCACGCGAGATAGGAGCGCGGCAGCTTTGAGAGCCGCGTCGTGATCGACCTTCGCGCCGCAAAAACGGCAGGTTTCGGCCTTTGCGTCGATGGTCTCCCTGCAACTGGGGCACTCAAAGATGGTTGGCGTGCCCATGGCGGCTCCAACAGTAAACCCGTCAGACATTACGGTTCTCTCCTTCCAATACCCAAGGGGGTGGCTCCAGCATTTATCAGCAGTTATATTTGCGGAGAAGTGTACGCGGGGCATCGTTCTGGCGCAAGGGAAATGCCCGGGAGTCCAATTCGCTTAGCTTTGCATTTGGAGCGCGCCCGGCGGCAGCACGCTGCCTATTACTTCGGCCGCGGCCACGTATCTGCCGAAGGGAGCGCTGACCTGCACGCCGTCAACCAGCGGGCGCACCGCCTCAAGCATCTCCTGCGCAATCCTGATGCCCTCCTGGCTGGCAGCCTCAGAAGAGTCGGCCTGGGCCATGCGCAGCATGGTTTCTTCCGGCATTGAGACGCGCAGATCGTTCTTCATGAACTCGGCGTTGCGCAGGCTGGTCAGCGGCCATATTCCTGCGATCACCGGGATGCGATAGTCCTTGATTCGCTCAAGGAACGCTTCAAGCAGGCGCAAATCGAAGACCGGCTGCGTGATGGCGTACTCGGCGCCGGCCTCCACCTTGTAGCGGAACCGGCTCAGTTCGTTCTCGATGTCAGGGGCGCCCGGATTGGCGGCCACTCCGATCGTAAAGTTGGTGCTCGAGCCTATCGCGTTCGAACCAATGTCGAGTCCGTGATTCAGCCCCCTCACTATGTTGACCAGACCGATGGAGTCCACGTCAAAGACTTGAGTAGCGTCAGGATAGTTTCCAATTCTGGGCGGGTCACCGGTCAGGCAGAGAATATTGCGCAGGCCGATCGACGACGCCCCCAGCAGATCCGACTGGATCGAAAACAGATTGCGATCGCGGCAGGTGTAGTGAAGAATCGTCTCAATCCCGGTGTGCTGCTGGATCTGGATGCACAGGCTTTGCGCGCTCAAGCGGGCCGAAGAGCGCGGCGTGTTGCCTACGATGATGGCGTGCACGCCCAGGTTGGCCAGGAAGGCAGCGCCTTCAACCTCGCTGGAGCAGTCGATGCCCTTGGGAGGCACAATGTCGACCAGGGTCAGGAAGGTCTTGGCCGCCAGCAGCGACCCGATGCGCGACCGCTCAGCGAGCGGAGCCGGCGGCGTTTCAGTCTCAGCCCTGGGCGCGGGGCCGCCAACCTCGATCCGTGCCTGGGTGTCGATGGCGCGCATGGCCGAGCGCATGGCACGAATGTGATTGGGAGTGGTTCCGCAGCAGCCGCCAACCATCTGCACCCCGGCCGCGATTGCCTTGCGCGCAAAGCTGGCCATGTACTCCGGCGAACACAGGTAAACATTGCGGCCTTCCACGGCGCGGGGCAGTCCCCCATTGGGCATGGCAGCCAGCGGCAGTTTGGTGGCAGCGCGCATAGCTTCAATGGCGGTGAGCACGTTGGTTGGTCCCGTAGAGCAGTTGACGCCGATTGCACTTGCGCCCCACTCGCTGAGCAACGCCGCGGCGTGCTCCGGCGACGAACCGTCCAGGCAGTTACCTTCCTCGTCAACGGTCACCATCACCAGAACGGGCAGATCGGGCGCGACCTCGCCAGCCGCTTTAAGAGCCTCGTGGGCTTCATTCAATGCCGGCATGGTTTCAATAATCAGCAGGTCGACGCCGGTTCCTTCACCGTTCTTTCTCCCGTTTTGGCCGCCATCGCCGGCCAGCACGCCGATCTGCTCGGCGAACGCGGCGCGTGCCTCATTAAGCCCGGTTTTGCCCAGCGGCTCAAGCCGCACGCCCAGCGGCCCTACCGATCCGGCCACCCACGCCTCGCCGGCCTGCTTGGCGCGCAGGCGTTCCACCGCCCGGCGTGCAAGCTGCACCCCCGCCGCATTGATGTCGCGCACCTTATCGCCAAGCCCGTGCCGGGTGAGCCTGAATCGATTGGCGCCGAAGGTGTTGGTTTCTACAATCTCGGCGCCGGCCTGCAAATACTCTTCGTGCACCGAGAGAATCAGCGCCGGGTTCGACAAGTTCAATTCGTCGTAGCACCGGTTGATGAAAATGCCTCGGGAATTGAGCAAAGTTCCCATTGCGCCGTCTGCAAGCACCGGACGGTCAGCAAAGATTTCGCTGAAGGGTCTCATGCAGTTCCCATGCTAACGCAATGGAGTGTTGGCCGTGCGCCCGCGGGGGCTTCGAGCGGCATCGATACCCGCCGGCAGGTGCGCCGTGGCCGGGGTGTGCTTTGTTATACTTCGAAGGTTAACGCTTGGCTTGAAACTGGTTTCGGCCTCAAGGTTTTAGGGCTGCGCGTAGCGGGTCTGGGGCCGTCGGACATTGGATTTAGGCGGATATCTTCCGCTGTTTCAATGCAACTCCAGGATTGCCCGGAATCTCCCTGGCGGCCGTCCCGCAGGGGGACCCGCCCCACAGGCGATTCTCGCCTGAAGGGCATGGATACTCTGGAATTGCTGGATCGAGGTAGAGGGTTTTGAAGAAGAGAAGTCTTGGTATAAGTGCGATTGCCGCTTTGGCGATTGCGGCTGCGCTGGCAGGTTGTGGCAAAACTACATATTTTGCGGGTCGCACGTTACCTCCCAGCGGCATCACTCATCGTGTCCTCATTGCGATTCAGAATCCATCGTCCTTGTCAAAAGGCGCGCTGGCCATCGTCGATGCTTATTACGACATCCGCAGCGGCTACAACGGCAAGCCTGCCAACTTCTCGATTGGCGGATACGGAGGTGCGCTGCCCATCTCAATTGAGAACATGCCTGAGGAGCAGCGCGGCGCAATTTACGGGTCGGGTGACGGCTCGTTGTCGTATGTCAACTATCAGACCGAAAAGGCGGGAGGCTCCGCTTCGGGGCTCTCCGGTCTTTCATCCAGCATCTTCGAAACCCGCAGTGGCTCGTTTGTCTTTGCTGCCAACCAGCAGGCGCATATTCTTACGGTTATAAACCAGGAGGGCGGCAGTTCAGCCCAGTTGAGCGTGCCCGGCGTATATCGCGTGAGTGTGAATCCGGGCGGTACGGCGGTCCTTGCATTTGTACAGAACTCCGATTACGCGTATTCTCCGGTGCAGCTCACCGCGCAGCAGGGAAATGCTTACTCGGGCGGACCTTCCACCTGGCCCAAGGCGGCCGTGGATTGCGAGCCGCAGAATGCGCCCACGTGGTGCCTCTTCCAGGTGCAAAGCCCCGATGCATTGGACGCGACCGGAACCTTCTATGGCCAGCCCCTCAAGTTCGACCGCCCGGTAAAGGCGGTATGGTCGGCCGATGGCAGTACCGCCTATGTGCTTAATTGCGGACCAGAGTGCGGCGGCGTTGCGTCGTCGTATTCGGTGTTGCCCGTTGCGCCCTTGATTTTCACGCTGGGCAAGAACTCGGGCCTGCTGCCGTGCAACACCGCGCCCTGCGTCAACTCCGAAACTTCGGCCATGACCACGGTTCCGATTCCTGGCGGCGCCAGCAATGCCCTGGTTGATTCCACGACGATGTACGTGGTGGGCCAGCAGCCGCAACTGCAGCCCGACGGATTGACTTTGTTTGGCGGGAACCTGACCGTGGTCAACCTGGCGAACAACTCAGCGTCTTCGCCGGCGGCCATCAGCGATGGGCAGCCGGGTGCGACCAGCCGCATGATCGAAGCCGACGACAACACGTTGTGGATCGCGATGACCGGTTGCACCAACGGTGTGCGCTACGCTACCAACTCCGTTACCGGCTACGGCTGCCTGACCATGTACAACACCTCGACCCAGTCGGTCACCTTGCTTGAGCCGTATCTTGGCGACGCCACCGGCATTGCCGCGGTGACAGGCCTGCACAAGATCTACACCGCAATAGGCGGACAGGTGTACATCTACTCCACCGCAGATGGTTCCGCAATCGACAACCAGTATGTTACGGTGACCGGCACGGCATACGACGTGGCCTACATGGATGCCGTAACCGACACCAACAACACCGTCTACTAGAGGGCCTGCTAACACTACTGGGATGGCGGCGACGGGAGCCAGTTTTTTTCGAGTTCTAGGAGAGAGGAGCGACGCATACCGGGTGTCTGCTAGCGACGAACGACAACGAAATCGGAAAAATTGGCCCCGTCCCGAAGGGTTGCGGCGCAAATCCGGTCATACTTTGTTCTCGCCCTCGACCTTGGAGCCACCAAAGCCTTCGGGCTCGGCCGCGTTTGACCGGATTTTCGCGCGCAACGCCGTCCATCCCAGTAGTGTTAACAGGCCCTAAACAAATGGCTGCTGAGTTTCGCGCCGACGTTCTGGCCATTGCCGCGCATCGCGACGACGTGGAACAGACGTGCGGCGGAACCCTGCTGCGCATGGCAGCGCGCGGGTTGCGCACTGCGATCCTCGATCTCACGCAGGGCGAAGCAGGATCGCGCGGAACCGCGGAAGAACGTGGGCGCGAGGCTGATGAAGCCGCGCAGATTTTGGGCGTGGGCTGGCGCCACGCGCTCAGTTTCCCTGACGGAGCCATCGAAAATACTCTTGAAAACCGCATCGCCATTGCGCGCGTGCTGCGCCAGTTGCGCCCGCGCGTTGTGATTCTGCCGTACTGGCAGGCGCGCCATCCCGACCATGCGATGGTTGGCACCCTCGGCTACGACGCATGCTTTGTGGCCGGAATCAGGAAGGTCGACGCCGGCGCAGAGCCTCACCGGCCATTCAAGATCGTTTATGCGAGCCTTTATGCCGACGTGCGTCCCAGTTTCATTGTCGACATTACGCCGTTTATTGAGCAGCGCCACCGGGCATTGATGGCCTACCGTTCGCAGTATGCGAATCAACAGGCGGGCAGTGGATTGTTTGTGCGCGAGGAAGAGATACGGGAGCGCACCTTCGCCGAGGCGCGCCACTACGGATTGCTGGCCGGAGTCAAGTACGGCGAGCCTTTCGTGCAAAAAGAAGTTGGCCTGGTTGACGACCTCACGCTCGTCCCGGTGCAGTCCATCTAAGCTGTAGCGCCGCGCTCCAGCGCGGTTGTCATACGGGCGTCCACGCCCGTATATGGGCGCAACCTCCGGACCCTCCCGATGTGACACCTTCAAATCTGTCACAGTCGCGACCGTTTCAAACTTCAATCGAATCGACAATCGCCATAGAAACCCAAGGAGGCTTCTATGGTGAAGGTCGCTGTTTTATCAATTGGCTTGATGATTGCGCTGCCTTGTTGCGGGCAGGAAAGTAGTTCACAACAGACGCTACAGATTACATCCGTCAAACAGCAGGACGTGACACAGCCTCCCGGCGTCGGAGCGACTCATACGCAATTGATCGACGCGCCAACGCCCGCGATACAAAGCGAAGACTCAATGGAGGACAAGGACGCGGGCGGATTTGTGGTGGGTGTATTTGGCGGCGGCGGTTTGATGGGACAGGGTGGGGTTTTCGTCGGCGGGTACAGCACGGGAAGCGTGTTTCACCCCGGGACCCCTGAGGTCGTTTTTGAGTTCGGGATGGCGGCGCACACACCAACTCACGCGGTAGACGGGATCTTTTCGGTGAACACGCAGCCGACGTTTAACATGGACCGGCATCCTAACGACCCGAAGCATCAACACGCCTTTGCATTCTTGAACGGTGGTTACACCCGCTTCTTTGCAACTGGCAATGCCGCAGACTACGGCGGAGGCTTGATCTTGCGGCCCAAAGGTGGATCGAGTGCAGGTTTTGGAGAAACGCGCTTCGAATATCGCGAATACTACCTAGCAGGATTCGGCCGCCAGCACACTGTGCGCGTCTCATGGGAAGTGGGCGGGGCCTCTGAAGAATAGGATGCCGCATTTAGCAATGCGGGGGCGGATTACAGCCATTTATCAAAACACAAAACAAAATAACTTTGCGTTATGTCAGTGGATTCCCGCAAGCTTGAATGCAGAGGGACAATTTCATATGCCGCAAACCTGGGATCCAAAAACCTACGGCCAGAACGGCGCATTTGTGCATCAGCTTGCGGGCGGAGTGATTGAGTGGCTCCGGCCAAAAAGAGGCGAGCGCATTCTCGATCTCGGATGCGGCGACGGACAACTGACCGCACGCATCGCCCAAACTGGCGCTGTAGTGAGCGGCGTTGATGCCTCTCCAGAAATGGTGGCTGCTGCGCGTTCGCGTGGCATAGGTTCGACAGTTGCGCAGGCAGAGAAGCTGCCCTTTGGCGATGGCGAATTCGACGCCGTGTTTTCGAACGCCGCTCTGCACTGGGTGCGCGGGCAAGACGAGATGATGGCTGAAGTGCATCGCGTTCTGCGCAAGCGCGGGCGATTCGTGGCCGAGATGGGAGGCCACGGCAACATTGCCGCAATCCGCATGGCGTTGATTGCGGTTCTCGAACGCAACGGATTTGCCGGACGCGAAGACAACGTGAATTACTATCCCAGTCCCGATGCATATAAACGTCGCCTTGAGAAACACGGATTCAGAGTAAGAAAGATGGAATTGATACCGCGACCCACTCCGTTGACTGAGAGCGGCATGCGCGGATGGCTCGAGACATTTCGCAAGGGCGTTTTAGATTCGCTGCCTGAATCAGCACGGGAAAAAGTAGTCCGCGAAACGGAAGAACTGCTGGCTGAGGCGCTGCGCGATGAAGACGGCAAATGGATTGCGGATTACGTACGGCTGCGGTTTGTGGCAATTGCATGAGCAGTGAACAGGGACCAGGGACGAACCTCAAAGATGTTATCCAAATAAGTGGAGTAAGTCAGAAAAAATAAATCAATCAAACTACTTGCAATTATCTATTGACTTATGGCAAAGTACTAAGTGCGTAGGAGAACGCCCGATGACATTTAAGACGCAAATCTCGATGCGTAGGCCGGAAGAGCTCAATTTGAGCTCCACCGGTTGCCGGGCGTGGTTTGTCTATCACCCATAACCTGCAACCGTATCTCTCCTGCGCGTCCGTTACTACAATTTGAATTCACCAGAGTGGTGTAGAACACAGGTTCATCGATTTGAAAACGAACAGGTCCTGTATTCGCCTGTTCCCTCGGGGATGAATTTCAACGTGGATTTGTTCCGTCCAATCTTGACGCCGCGAGCTGTTAGTCGCGGCGAGCCGGATAAGTGTGACTAAGTCGGAACAAGTAAGCGCCGGTGGTGATAGAGATGAGTTACTTCTTCTCCACCAACCAAGGGCAAGCAGGTGTGGGGAATCTGCCGGAATACTCACTTTGCGGGCGGGGGCGCAGTCCCCAGGGCTCTTGCGGTATTTGTCGAGGCCGCAGGGAAGGCCCTGATGATCAAGGCACCGTAAATGCAGAGGTCCGTAGCCCGGCTCATTTCGAGTGTTCCCCGGCGCAAGTTTGTTGTGTGTTGATTGTTGATGGTTTTGACCGGTGGTGTAGGAAGCGGTTACTTCGCCTGTGGAGCCGGTGGTCGCGGGTTCGATTCCCGCTCGGAGCGGAATACTGTTCCGGTAGCTCAGTGGCAGAGCACCGATACCGCCCCGTTTGTTCCCCGGTCAAGAAGTTCGTGGGCAGTGATTTAAATCAGAAGGAGAAGGCCGGTGGTGTAGGCAGCAGTTACTTCGTAAGCGGAGGATGCGGGTTCGAATCCCGCCGCGATGGCGAGAGCCATGGTGTGGTCTAACTGGCAGGACGTCCGAAAAACACTGGTGCCGTTTGTTCCCCGGTCAGATTTCTTCAGTTAAGCGATGTTGAAAACAACAATTCAGCCGGTGGCGTAGGATGCGGTTACTTCGCTTGGTAAACCGGGGGAGCGGGTTCGATTCCCGCCCAGGACTTAGGCCCTGGAGGCTCTGTGGTCAGAGCGCCGTCAAAAGAGTCCGCAACCGTTTGTTCCCCGGCTTTAACCATCCGGCACTGCCGGATTAGAAACGACATTGCCATGGGCAAAGTGAATGTGAAAAACGGAACGCCGGTGGGCAACGCGCATCTATGCCGCACGTGCTTGCACGGGCAGTTCACCACCGGCTACCGCGAGACCGATGTGCTGGTGATTTGCACCAACCCAACGCCGGCGAGACTGGTGCCGTTCCCGGTGTGCGAGTGCACAGACTACTGGGACCGCAACCGGCCGAGCTTCGGCCAGATGCACAAGCTGGCGCTGGACTTCAGCGAAGGGCGCAGGAAGCCGGTGCGCGGATTCAGCACCGCGGGATTTGCCGCGGTTGCCGACGACGACAGTTGCGATGACGAGCAGGAAGACGAAGCCGCTCTCGCGCGCTAAGATCAACGAGATTCAAAAACAACTGCCGGTGGCGCAGGATACGGATACTTCAGTGGTAGAGCGCCGCTATATGCGGAAGTCGCAGGTTCGAATCCTGCCGCCGCTATTCGCAGCAATGCGTATTTCGGTGTAGCTTTCCGCGTCCGATTTTCCCCGGCAGAGTATTTCAATTGAAAGGTGGCGCACAATGCGTTTGAACATTTTTAAGATTCCGCGCACCCACGAGGGCGCAAAGGCGCGAGTGATCACTGCGGAACAGGCTCTGCGCCGCACCGTGCTCTCTTGCATGCTTTGGGAGGGCGAGTTTTACGAAGACGGCGTGCAGATCGCAGGCCGCATTCACCAGCTGGTGCCCAAGGCCGATGCCGAGAAGGTGGCTGCGCTGGCAGTTGAGGCGCGTGAACGCATGAAGCTGCGCCACGCTCCGCTGCTTCTGGTGCGCGAAATGGCGCGCCTCGCAACGCACCGCGGCCTGGTGGCTGATACGCTTGCCCGCGTCATCCAGCGTGCCGACGAACTTAGCGAGTTCGTGGCCATCTACTGGGCCGGCGGACGCCAGCCTCTCTCGGCGCAGGTCAAGAAAGGCCTGGCCGCGGCGTTCGGCAAGTTCGACGAGTACGCGCTGGCCAAGTACGATCGCGCCGGAGCTGTGCGTCTGCGCGACGTGCTGTTCCTCTCGCACGCCCGCCCTCGAAGCCAGGAGCAGGCCGAGCTGTGGAAGCGCCTTGCCGAGAACCAGCTTGCCACGCCCGACACCTGGGAAGTTGCTCTTTCGGCTGCGGGTCGCGGCGAGAAGGACGAGGTTCGCGAAGCTGCGAAGCGCGAAGTGTGGGAGCGTCTGTTGGCCGAGCGTAAGCTGGGCGCGCTGGCGCTGCTGCGCAACCTGCGCAACATGCACCAGGCCGGCGTAAGCGAGCAGCCCGTGCTCGACGCGCTCGATGCAATGAAAACTGAGCGGGTTCTGCCCTTCCGTTTTCTTGCCGCCGCGCGCGTTGCTCCGCAGTGGGAGCAGGCGCTTGAGTCGGCCATGTTCAAGTCGATTCAGGGTCGAGCCGGCGAAGGCCGCGCTGCGCGTCTGGCGGGCCACACGGTGCTGCTGGTCGACGTCTCCGGGTCCATGGAGTCGCCGATCTCGCGCCGCTCCGATATGCGCCGCACCGACGCCGCGTATGGGCTGGCAATCCTGCTGCGCGAGATTGCGGAGAAGGTGACGATCTACACCTTTTCCGATCACGCGAAGCTGGTTGCGCCTCGCCGCGGCATGGCGCTGCGTGATGCGCTCGAGGCCAGCCAGCCTCATTCGGGCACCTACCTCGGCGCCGCGCTCAAGCACGTTGAGGGCGAGTGCAAGCGTGGTTACGACCGCATGGTCGTGATCACCGATGAGCAGTCGCACGACAGCGTGGGCGCGCCGCACGGCAAGGGCTACGTAATCAACGTTGCGTCGAACCAGAACGGCGTTGGTTACGGCGCCTGGACGCACATCGACGGCTGGAGCGAGGCAGTGGTTGAATACATTGCCGAGCTCGAGCACGCCGAGGGCACGGCCGGCGAGTGAATGAACAAACTGCGGGGAGCGGGTTGTCGCTTCCCGCAATTCTTCAGGGTGATTCCGCATTGAATTCATGCAATGAAAACGGCGGGCAACCGAGGGGCACTGCAAGCGTCTAATCAGTTTACGGAGTTTCCCGTTCGGCGTTTTCTTATGCAGTTTCTTCCCCGCCTCGATCGCCGACCCGAGCTCGACGCCATGCGTGGGTTGTTCCTTGTTTGGATGACGCTCACCCACTTACCTACGCGATTCAGCGACTTCGTTAATTCCCCGATTGGATTTGTGTCTTCGGCGGAAGGATTTGTTTTTGTTTCCGCTTTGCTGGTGGGGCGGTTGTACATTCGTGAGACGATTCGGGATTCCACGACGGTGCGCACCCGGTTGTGGAAGCGGTCGCTGCAGATTTACGGATATCACCTGGCGATGCTCGCACTGGTATTTACGGTGGCTGCGGCGTTCGCAATCAGCACTCACAAAGCGGCCATCAGCAATCTGCTGAATTTCTATCTTGCCCATCCGCTGGTAGCAATTGTCGGCTCGGTTCTGCTGCTCTATTGCCCGCCTCTGCTCGACATTCTGCCGATGTACGTGACGTTCTTGTTCTTCACGCCAATGCTCTTGACGGCAGCATTGCGTTTTGGCTGGAGATGGATACTGGCAGCGAGCGGCTGCGTGTGGCTGCTGGCGCAATTCGGCCTGCGCGACCTGGTGCATAACTGGGTTGTGCAAGCAACACACTTGCGAATTCCGCTGCAGGAGACTGGCGCGTTCAATCTGTTTGCATGGCAGGCGGTGTGGGTGGTGGGATTGTGGGTGGGCGCGCGGTCGGCGATGCGCCGCCAAACTTTCAGCGATCCTCCGGCATGGCTGGCGGCAACCTGCTGCGCGCTCTGCCTGTTCTTTATCGGAATTCGCTGGGGGTGGCTGGGGCCGCACCTCACGCAACAGGCTTTGGGCTTGCAGCTTGACAAGTGGCAGATTGGGCCGTTGCGGCTGATCAACCTGGTTACTTTCTCGGTTGTGGTGTATTGGCTGCGCCGAAAACTGGTGAAGATTGTCTCGATTGAGCCGTTTCTTACCCTCGGCAAGGCCTCGTTGCAGGTGTTTTGCACCCACATCGTTTTCGTGTTTGTGGGCCTGGCGCTTCTGGTTCGCGATGTGGGTGACGACGTGGGACAACCGCTGGAGCAACTGCATGGGAAAGTGGCGATCCTTCTGCTGATCGTGACCTTTACGGCGTTGCTGCTGGTAGCGATGCGCGAGGTGCGCGCGCGCGGAACGCGGGGCAAACCCGAAGGGCGGGACCCGAAAACCCAACCGTCAGACGGAAACCGACCGCCTTCAACAAGCCGGATCATGGTTGCGGAACTTCAGTCGCAAGCGGGCAGCTCCCAGCAGGGTACCGGCGCGGAAGGCCTTCCAGAGCCGGTAGTTGCGGAGAAAAGTACCTGCTGACGGAGAGGCCCGGGCCGTTTCAAATTCATCAAACGTTTGCAATCTCTTTGCCTCGCTGCTTTACTCTGTTAATGGTTCCCGGCGCTCCCCGCATCCCGAATTCAACCAGCGCCGGGGCGAGGGCTGACCGTTTTGAGCCAAACCGTATTTGTTCTGGAAGACGACACAGACATCGCAAGACTGGTGCAGCATCATCTTCAGGCGGCAGGCTTTGAAGCACGCCTGTTTCACACTCCCACAAATCTGATTCCCGATGCCGAGCGAAAAGCGCCCGCGCTATTTCTTCTCGACATCATGGTTCCCGGCGGCGATGGCCTCGACGTTTGCCGCCGCCTGCGCAATCACAGTGGCCTCTCCACCATCCCCATTATTTTCTTGACGGCGCGCGCCACCGAAAACGACCGCGTGCTGGGATTGGAACTGGGCGCTGACGATTACATCATCAAGCCGTTTTCAACCCGTGAGCTGGTGGCGCGGGTCAAGGCCGTCCTGCGCCGGTTCGAGCGGCCTACTACACCCTCGGTCATCAGTTTTGAAGAGGTCATCATCGATGCCAGCGCCATGCAACTCAAGGTGCGCGGCGAGTTGACCACCACCACGGCCACCGAGTTCCGGCTGCTGGACTACCTGGCGCGGCATCCCGGCAGGGTGTTCAGCCGCGACCATCTGCTCGACGCCGTGTGGGGCGATGCGCGCTTCGTTACTCCGCGGTCGGTTGACGTGTATGTCCGCCGCATCCGTGAGAAAATCGAGGTCGATCCTGAAAACCCGCGCTATCTGAAGACAGTGCGCGGCGCAGGTTACCGGTTCGAGCTGCCCAAGACCGATTAAGAACCAGCTTTTAGCCATCAGCTTTCAGCCTTTTTCGCGAACGGACCGGCGCTGCGGCAGCCCGGAAGCAATGACAAAAGTTAAGGCTGACCGCCGATCGATTCTGCACGAATCACTGAGAGCTGAGAGCTGAAAGCTGATAGCTGAGAGCTTTATTAACCATGACCTCAAAAGTCTTCATCAAGTTGCTCGGGCTTTTCTTCATACTGCTTGCAATTCATACGGTGGTGATGGAGTTTGTTTTTCACCGCTTTGTTATGCACTCGGCAGATGTGGATCTGCGCGCGCTGGGGCGCGAAGCCTTCTGGTCAGGGTTGATTGCGCTGGGCGTGGCTCTGCTGGTAGCCACGTGGGTTTCGCTGCGCATCTCGGGGCGCTTGCAGAGCGTGATGGACTTTGCGCGGCGCATCGCCGCCGGCGATCTGACTGCTCGGCTTGACCGCAGCCGCAAAGACGAACTGGCCCCGATGGAAGAGGCGCTCAATCTTACCGCCGAACGGCTGGGCAAGGACTTCGCCGAGCTGGAGAGCGGCCGCCACGAGCTGGCCGTGATGCTCGACTCGATGCAGGAGGCGGTGGTGGCGATCACCGCGGAGGGCTACGTACGCTGGTCGAATGCCGTGATGCAGCGGATCATGGGCACGCAGATTCGCGCCGGCAAGCCGCTGGTCCACTCCACGCGCGATCCTGAACTGCTGGGCTGCGTTCGCAACGCGCTCGAACGGCGCGAATTGTGCATCGGGCGCGCCAGCCTGCTGGCCCCGGGGCGCATCTTCGAAGTCAACGCGGCGCCATTGCCTTCAGGTGGTGCGCTGGTGGTGCTGCACGACGTTACCAAAATTGAAGCAGCGCAGACCTCGCATCGCGAATTTGTCGCCAACGTGAGCCACGAACTGCGCACGCCGCTTACCTCAATTCAGGGCTATGTTGAAACCCTGATCGAAGATCCCAATCCCAGCTCCGAGACCACGCGCGAGTTTCTGGGAGTGATCCTCAAGAATGCTACGCGGATGAACCGGCTCACTGAAGATCTGCTGGCCCTGGCCAGCGTTGAGAGTCCCGATTACAAGCTGAGCCTGCAACCGGCCCGCGCCAACATACTGGTCGACGATGCCATTGAGTCGCTGGCCGGCATCGTGGGCGATTCGGGTGTGAAGCTGCAGTCGGCCGGCGCGCCCGACGTGATGGTGATGGCCGATCCCGATGCCATGAACCAGGTCTTCGGCAACCTGATTGAGAATTCGATCAAGTATGCCAGGGAAGGCAAGCGGATTCGCGTTGGCGCCACCGAGCTGGGATCGGAGGTGCAATTCACGGTGCGCGATTTCGGTCCCGGAATTCCCTCCGAGCACATCGAGCGAATCTTTCAGCGCTTCTATCGAGTGGATAAGGCGCGTTCGCGCGAGAGCGGCGGCACCGGACTGGGGCTGGCGATTGTGAAGCATATCGTGCAGGCCCACGGCGGCCGCGTCTGGGCCGAGAGCGAACTCGGTAGTGGCGCATCGTTCCACTTCACGCTGCCGATAGTCCAGGTTCCTGCCCCGATTGCGAGTGCCGCGCCCGCCACCGATACCTCACAGCCAGCCGAGAAGCCGGCAGAGACGGTGCAGTAGCCCACCTGCACTGATCGACACGTTCTTTACCGGTCGAGAAGTTGCGAATTACCAGAGTGTGTGGGTATACCCCCTCTCCCCCTCGGGATGGATAAGTGATTGATTCTGTGCAAGTTGATGAAGATCGATGTGTGCAAAATGGCTGCAAAATACTAATGACGAAGGACTTAAGGCGCAACCCCCATAGCAAAAGGGTTACGTTTGGCGATCGAGCCGAATCTTTGCGGATCCCTGCTTCGGAGATCTCTTCCCGTATTGAATGTATCGCGATGACCGGTAATTATCGGCAAGGTGACAGAAAATAAGGCGCAAGTCGGCTGTGCGCCATAGAATCTGCGATAACCAAGACAGATGTCCGGCACGGTCACACTCTTCGTATACGGAACGCTCAAGCGCGGATGCCGCAACCACGGCGCGATGCGGGGGGCTGAGTTCGCAGGCGAGGCTTCCACCGAGCCCGGTTATCTGATGGTTAACTGCGGGTCGTATCCCGGACTGGTGCGGGCGCGGGATGAGCAGGCCGGAATGGCCATCTGCGGCGAGCTTTACCGCGTGGACGATGACTTGCTGGCTGCTCTCGACAGGCTCGAGGGCGTTCCTCAGGAGTACGTTCGCGCGACGATCCGGCTGGCGGACGGCTGCGAGGCGCAGACGTATTTCTACGCGTTGCCCGTGGCGGGGCTTGAGGTGTGCGGCGCGGAGTGGGTCGAGTAGCAAGTCAGCAAGTCTGTAATTCAGCGCCGGAGCGAGGACACAACCTCCCAGGTCTCAGAAGCAAGACCCTGGGGCACCCGGCGAAGAGTGTGGCCAGAGCCCTCGCGGCTCAGTGCTGATCGTGGCTGTGACGCCAGTCCCAATACTGTTTCTGTTCGTCCTTATTGCGGTCTCTGAATTCCTTGTGCTCGCGATGTGTCGAGGATTCCCACTGGTTGTAGTAAACCGTTTCGCCATTCCAATCGTGATAGTCGTGGTAATAGGGGTCGTAGACGCGCGCGTGGACGGCGCAGCCGGAAACGAATACGGGCGCGGCGAGCGCTGCGGAGAGCGCCAGCGTGGGGAGGTTTTTAAAGAGTTTATACACAGCTCATACCCTCGCAAATCAGAGCATGAGATGCGCCTGCCACGGGGAGTGGTTGCATCGGGAGGTGGGTTCTCAACTGCGGAGAGCTCATGCAGGGTTTGCGTCAGGACTTGAGGTTCTCAGGTGCGCTCTGAGGATCTGCCGCACCAACAAATAAGGATCGTTCGTTGAGTCCTCCGGTTCGGGGAGGCTGCGAAAGACTTCGTCTGCGGGCCGTTTTGTAACAAGGGCACGGCTTTAGCCGGGCCGAAGCAGCCCAAAAAAGGCTGGGCTTTAGCCCCTGAGGTAAGGTTTTGGAGTAGGTCCCGCGCTTGACAAACGTTTCCGCAGCTTGTGGAGACCGGCGGTACATGAAGAAGCCGGAGCAGAGCGAAGGCCGCGAGCAGCTCAAAATCGAACGCACGCTTCACGCGGCCCGCTGCGAACGAAGGTTCTACTTTTCACCGTGCGCTTCAAGGTGATGCTTGGTGGCATGCTCGTGATGCTCAGAGGCGTGAAGATGGTGAGCGTGGGCCAGGTGGGCGTGATGCGCGGCGGCTTCGTGATTGCCGTCGAGGTGATGCTTGGCGGCTTCATGGTGGTGGCGTGCAGCGTGCTCGTTATGCTCCGCTGCCTGGGTGTGGTGATGGGCTGCCTCACTGGACATAGACAAGCTCCTTTCGCATTGGGTTGGGGAATTCGACCCGCAGAAATTATTGAGGACCACGCGTACAGGTGACGTTACAGCCGAGCGAATGGGGGATGAAATTACGTGAGGTGCGGTCAATACAACGGAAACGTGAGGGGCAAGTCGCTCGAATCCGGTCAGCGTAGACTTTGGGCCTCCGTTTTTCAGGGCTGCCAGAGAATAATCGAACTTGTGATCGCGTCGAGAAAGAAAATTGCCGTCGCTACCTTAACAACCCAGCTCCTTGGGCCATTAAGCTGCCATGAGAAAAGTGTCGAGGCCGCTGACACGAGATCTGCCGGGATCAATGTAATCTGCAGGGCGGCGGGATGATGTTCCCAGAACATAAAAACACCTTCGCCGGAAGCGGTTAATACGTGCCCCAGGCAAGTGCAAATCCAAAAGATGATGCAAGCGGCGGCCAACAGCGCTCGGGTAGTAATCAAGTAGCGGCTGTTCCGGCTCAGAACGCCATCTTCATAATCTGTTTTAGCGAACAGCCAACTGCAGCAGAGTGCAGCGGCGCCAACTATCGAGACCGCCCAAAGCAAGAAGAAAGCACCCAGGCCAAAGAACGCATATCGCGAAAACATTCGCCACCATCCTTTTGTATCTAACGAGGCGAATTACAGATCCATTTCTGCAGAAAAGCTCTCTACATCAGCCGCTTCCGCACCATATCCAGCGCCTGCTGGGTGGCCCACTCGCGGATGCGCTGGCGGTCGCCGCGGAAAGTGCGGTCCATCGAGTCGGTCCTTTGCCCGTCAGTGACGGCAATGTAAACCAGGCCGACGGGCTTTTCAGGAGTGCCTCCTGTAGGTCCGGCGATCCCAGTGATTCCCAGTCCAATGGTCGCGCCGGTGCGGCGGCGGACGCCTTCGGCAAGCGCGCGCGCTACTTCGTTTGAGACGGCTCCGTGCTGGGCAATAACTTCGGCGGGAACGCCCGCGAGCCCGATCTTGAGGTCATTGGAATAGACCACCACCCCGCCGTGAAACGATCGCGAGCTACCTGGGACCGAAGTGATGCGTTGCGCGATCATGCCGCCGGTGCAGCTTTCGGCCACGGCCAGCGTGGCCTGGCGCAGGCCGAGATAGTAGAGCACGATCTGCTCCAGCGTCTCGCCATCAGACGAGTAGAGCCAATCCTCAAGCGGCTCCTCGAGCTTGCTGGCCAGCTCATTCACGCGCGCCTGTGCCTCCTCGAGCGTGGGCTTGGCGCACTCCAGCGTAAGTTGAATATCGCCGGCATGGGCAAGGATGGTGGTGTGCACGTCAGGATAAGTGGAGTAGATGGGCGCCAGCAGCTTGTCGGCCTGCGATTCGGGAATCATGGCAGCCTTGAGCGTGCGCGTGGCGATGCCGCGCGGCGGCACAACCTCACGCAGGCGCGGCAGGCATTCGGCGTCGAACAACGGCTTGCATTCATGCGGAGGGCCGGGAACCAGAAAGACGAGCTTGCGGTAACCGTCAAAGACCGTATCGATGAATTGCCCGGGGGCGCTGCCGTTGGGGTTGGGCAGCAGCGTGGCGCCTTCAAGCATGTCAGCCTGCTTCAGGTTGTTGGGCGGCATGGTGATGCGCCACGATGCGGCGCGCGCATGCAGCGCGGCTACCTGTGTGGCGTCGCGGCGCAGCGTGAGCGTGAGCGCCTCGGCCGAGGCTTCGCGGGTCAGGTCATCTTCCGTCGGTCCCAGCCCGCCCATCAGAATCACGATGTCGACGCGGCCGAGTGCCGTGCGGATGACGTTGACCAGGTCGCGCCGGCGGTCGCCCACAATCGTTTTGAAGGCGACGGTGACGCCGATCTGGTTGAGCTCTTCGGTTACGTACAGCGAGTTGGTGTCTTGCCGATGCGGCGTCAGCATTTCAGACCCAACGGCGATGATTTCGGCTTTCATAAATGACAGTGGTCAGTGGCCAGTGTTCAGTGTTCTGCGAAGAACGACCTGGGAATCGAGCAAGCCTGGACCACTGAGGCCTATGTTCTTAGATTACAGCGATTAAGTGGACGGGGCCTGTGGAGAGGCAGCCATATCGTAATCGCGCTCGACGCGGCTGATGCGGACCTTGAATGTTTCGTACCATACATCGCGGCCGTGCCGCTGGGCTACCAGGTGGGCGGAGTTTTGCTTCCACGCGGCAATCGATTCGAGCGAATCCCAGTAGGAAACGGTGATCCCCAGGCCCTCGCGCGCCGACTCGATGCCTAAGAAGCCCGTTTGCGCGGCGGCAAGCTTGACCATGGCGTCAGCCATCGCTGAGTAGCCGTTGTCGCCCTCGGTGCGCAGCGAGGTAAAAATGACAGCGTAATAGGGAGCAGCGGGCGTAGCGGCGATTGCCATGGGGACCTCGGTGGGGCGGCATTGGCTGCCAGATTCAGTGTGGCAGATCGCCTGCCGCTTGTCTCGGATTTCGAGCCGCTTGCTCGACCCGGAGGCGCCGCATCGGTCATTCTTGAGAAGGGCCAAACTTTGGAACGGGCGGGAAAGAAATGAGTGGGACGCCAAAGACGCACGGAATGGACGGAACACTGGTCGCGCCCGACTGGCCTCTGCTCACGCTGGCCGAATTGCGAGCGTTATTCATGCTGTTTCCGGCGCTTTCCGGCTCCGTTGAGATTTTGACCGAGAGTCCGCGGCCTTTTTCAGCGGCGGGCCTGGTAAAGACCGCGGCAGAGCCCGTCTTTGTAAAGCGGCATGCGCGAGCCGTACGCGATCGGGAAGGATTGGCCGAAGAGCACCGATTTATGGCGCATCTGCATCGTCACGGTTCCGGCGTTCCGTGCGTGCTTGCCGATGCAGACGGCGAGACGGCAATCGAAATCGGCGACTGGACGTACGAAGTGCACGAGGCCGCCGCTGGAGTTGATTTGTACGGCGAAGCGCTCTCGTGGACACCGTTCCGAAGCGCGCGCGATGCATACGCTGCCGGTGAAGCAATGGCGCGCATGCATCTTGCGTCGGAGGGATTCGATGCGCCGCGTCGCAAGACTCAACCGCTGGTGGCCAGTTTCACAATTTTCGCGGGAGAAAGTCCGGCCGCGGCGATGGACGAATATCTCGCCGCGCGTCCTTCACTCGCCGGCCACGCCAAGGTGCGGGCCTGCGCCGATCAAGCATTGGAATTACTTGCTCCCTACCACGCGCGTCTTAAGCAGTTACTGCCTGCACTCGCACCGCTGTGGACGCACAACGATCTGCATGCTTCGAATTTGTTGTGGAGCGAGGCCGGCTCCCAATCCGGCTCGGGTCCGCACGTGACGGCGATCATCGATTTTGGACTGTCGGACCGTACCAGCGCGGTGCACGACCTGGCGCATGCCATCGAGCGCAACATTGTGGAATGGCTCGCTCTGGTCGCGAATCCCGATGATCCGGATGCCGTGCCGGTGCACCTCGATCACCTTGAAGCGCTGCTCGCCGGGTATGAGCGCGTAAGGCCGTTTACCACTGAGGAACGTGCGGCGCTCGCGCCCATGACCGCCCTCTGCCACGCCGAGTTCGCGCTATCTGAGGCCGATTATTTTGCCGGTGTTCTGAAGAGTGAAGAGAAGGCAGCGATGGCTTATGAAGGATGGCTCGTTGGACATGCGCGCTGGTTTCACTCGCGGGCGGGCGTCCGGTTGCTGGAGTGGATTGCGCAGTGGGCCCATGCGCAGGCAGGAGCCGCGCGATGACCCTTCACGCAATTGTGACCTGGCTGCTGGTTAACAAAATTGAGATTGCCGGCTTTATAGCAACGTTGCTGGGCATCTGGCTCACCACCAGGCGGCTGCTCATCTGCTGGCCGGTGACACTGCTGGCGGATTTTCTATACCTCATCGTCTTCTATCAGGCCAGGCTCTTTTCCGATTCACTGCTGCAGATCTTTTTTGTAGCATTCACGTTGTATGGCTGGTGGCACTGGTGGCGCGGCGTACGCGAAGAAGGCGAGGTTCGCGTTGTGCCGTTAGGCATCCGCTCCGCTATTGCAGCGATGGCCGTGGGTGCGGTGGGCGCGGTGATGCTGAGCCGCTTGATGCTTTATCTGGGCGCGCAATTGCACGTCACCATTGCGCTTCCGCATCTGGATGCAACCCTCGCCAGTTACTCTCTTGTCGCCAGTTGGTGGCAGGCGCGCAAACACATTGCCAACTGGTGGTTGTGGATCGTGGTAGATCTGGTGTACATCGGCGAATACATTTACAAAGATCTGTGGGCGACGGCGCTGTTGTACCTGGTGCTCGTGGGTCTTGCGGTGCTGGGGTGGTGGGACTGGCGAAAAGCTCCCGTAACAAGCTGATGGATTTACTCTGCTTGCAGGGGGTGTGGTACGGGCGCGACACCCGAGGTTCCCGGCGCGCATTGCGAGAGCGAGACTGCAAACGAGGGAGGAAGCATGAAGAAGAAGTTTGAAGCGAAGTTGACTTCACGCGGCCCCGGCGGAGCCTGGACATTTCTATATGTCCCTTTCAGCGTTGAGGAAGTCTTTGGTTCCAAGGCGCGTGTTTCTGTCTCCGGGACGTTAAACGGATTTCCATTTCGCAATTCGCTGCTGCCCATGGGCGACGGAACGCATCGCATGGCCGTGAGCAAAGAGATGCAGGCCGGCGCCAAGGCCGCTGCGGGCGACACTGTAAAAGTGACCATGGAAGTCGATCGCTCCGAGCGCACAGCGGAAGTCCCCGCGGAGCTGGAAAAGGCATTCAAGAAAAGCAAAAAGGCTGCGGAGTTTTTCACATCGCTGAGCTACTCGCATAAGCGGGCTTATACCGACTGGGTTGGCGGCGCCAAGCAGGAAGCCACGCGTGAAAGCCGTGCTGCGAAAGCCGTTGAGATGCTAGCCGCAGGAATCAAGAACCAACGATAGCGCTTTCAAACAGCCTGCTGAACCACATTGCGCAGCGGCTCGCCGTTGATGTAGCGGCGCAGTTCACCAGCTACTCCCCGTAATGCATTGGGCGCAAACTGCGGGCTTGAAGCAGCCACGTGCGGCGTGATCAGCAGGTTCGGGCAACTCCATAGTGGGTGACCCTCAGGCAGCGGCTCGGGATCGGTGACGTCGATGGCGGCGCGAACTTTTCCGGCACTGAGCGCCTCAATCAGCGCATCGGTATTTACCACCGGCCCGCGTGCCGCGTTCACCAGTAGCGCGCCCTGGCGCATCAGCGCGAATTGCGCAGCGCCAATCAGGCCGCGCGTTTCATCGGTCGCGGGAACGATCAGGACGATGATGTCAGCCGAAGGGATGAGCGCATCGATCTCGACTGCAGAGTGCACCGTTGGCTTGAGCCGGGCATTGCGCGCCACGCGCGTCAGTTCCACTCGAAACGGCGCCAGCATGCGCTCGATCTCTTTGCCGATCTCTCCATAACCAACCAGCAAAACTCGCTTGCCGGCCAGCTCTTCAAGCATCGCGGGCGGATGCAGCGGCCGCGTGTCCCCCGTAATCGCCGTGTAATGCGCGGCTGCATCGAACCTTCGCTTCCATATCCCCGATTTCTGCACATCGAGATAAAGCGGAAAATACTTGAGCATGGCCAGAATTGCGGCCATCACCCATTCAGCAGTGGCCACATTGTGCGCGCCCTGGGCATTGCAGATGGTTACGTGCGGGCCGGCCAGCGGCGGTATCCACTCAGTGCCTGCAAGCATCGATATGATGAGCTTGACGCCGCGAAGCCGCGGCCACGCTCGCATGGCCCGGGTCGGATACGGGTCGGGAATCCATACTTCGATCTCAACATCGTAGTCGAGCTTGTCAGAGACAGGGACGAGCTCGATTCCGGCGGGGAAATCGCGGAAAAGTTCGAGAGCAAGTGATGCGGGATATCCGACTCGAAGCATGTGGAAGTGCGCCCGGAGGGCGAGTCTCTTGATTGTATTCTCAAGTGTGGTAGTGATTCCATAAACGGATTCGATTCATGCGCCTGAAGTCCCGCAAAACCTGGTCGCAGCAGCAACTGGCAGTCAAGCTGCGCATGCATCCGAATGCCGGCGAGGGATTCTTCAACTTCGAGCGGCGGCGGCTGCTGATTCACGCGGGCAAAACCACGCTCGCCGCGGCGCTGAGCTGGTGGCTGGCCACGCTGTTCGGCGTCCACGATGGTTACTGGGGATCGATCAGCGCCATCATCGTGCTGCAGTCGAACGTGGGCGCAACGGTGACCGCTTCGCGCGACCGCGTTATTGGCACGGTGATCGGCGCGGCATTGGGATTCGCTTTCTCACCCATGCACCCGCTGCTTCTGGCGTACGTGCTGGCCATGCTGGTGGCCATGGTCGCCTGCGGGTTGATGGGATTGCGCAACAGCTCGCGACTGGCAGGCGTCACCATCACCATCGTGATGCTGGTGCATCGCGAGGGCTCGGCATGGGGCCTGGCGCTGGACCGAGTGATCGAGGTGCTGCTGGGCATTTTGGTGGCGCTGGTGGTTACCACCCTGGTGGTCCCCGATCGCGCACGGGTCCGGCTGCGTGACGGCCTGGCGCAGGAGTTCCTGATGCTGGGTGCATTCTTTGAAGCCATTCTCCAGGGTTTTCGCGGAGCGCCGGCTGCAAATCTGCAATCGTTGCGCGACGGTCTGCAGGCCATGCGGCAGGGCAACGACCAGCTTCTGGACGCAAGCCGCAACGAGCCCTCCAGCGCCGGCTGGCCCGAGGGCCTTAACATGCTTTCGCAATTCGGCCGCTCGCTTTTTGAAGCCCTGATTGCGCTCGAACTCGCAGTGAGAGACAGTCATAAGGACGCTTACGCACAGCGGTTGGAACCGGAACTGGGCAAGCTCGCCGCCGACATCCAAAGCGGCTTCAACCATGTTGCCAACTGCATTCATAAGTGGCGTTTCGACAAGCCGCCGCAGGGTTATAGTCTTGAACACGACATTGCCGATCTTGAAGCGCGCATGGATTCGGTACGTGGAACTGGACTGGGTTTTTCGCAGGCAGAGATTTTGCGCGCCTACGCTGTGCAATTGCATCTGAAGCAAATTGCGCAAATGCTGCGCGCCTCGCGCGTTGAAACCAGCCGGGCCATCGGGCGGACGCGCGATCAGCCATGAATTGTCGAGCAGTTCAAACGGCGAGCTGGTCGGTGTAGACTGCCATGCCAACCACGGCATCTGCGCCAAGCGCGTCGAGCTCATCGATCTCCCGTTGGCTGCGAATTCCGCCGGCGACGATGAGCTGGCGCTTAGTGAGTTTGCGAAGCCGCGCGGCAGTGGCGATGGGGAATCCCTGCATCATGCCTTCGCCATCCACATGCGTGTAGAGAAACGCCGCAACGAATGGCTCGAGTTCTGGAATGGCTTCATCGGGCGTCAGTTCAACCTGCGCCTTCCAGCCCTTGACGGCGATGCGGCCGTTCTTTGTGTCGATGCCGGCAACGATGCGTTCCGCGCCGATGGCGGCAGCCAACTCCGCGGCAAATGCGGAATTAACTTTGCCTTCCGACGAAAAAAGAGCCGAGCCAAGAATGACCCGCTGCGCTCCCGCCTCGAGCACCTGGCGCGCGCGGTCGATGGTATGAATCCCGCCGCCGGCCTGCACAGGCAGGCGCTTTGCGATTTGTGCCACCAGTGCGGAGTTATCTCCCTGGCGCATGGCCGCGTCAAGATCGATAAGCTGCACCAGCGGATACTTTGAGAATTTTTCGATCCAGTATTCGAAGTCGTCGAAGGCGAGGCGAAGTTTCTCGCCCTGAACTAACTGCACGATGCGGCCGCCCATGAGATCGATGGATGGAATCAGCATGGCAGCCTCACGGAGACACCGGACTTCTGAAGTTCCTCTTTAAGCGAGCGCGAGGTGGAGATACCGAAGTGAAAGATGCTGGCCGCGAGAGCAGCATCGGCTTTTCCGCGGGCAAACACCTGGGCAAAGTGGCCCACTGTGCCTGCGCCGCCCGACGCGATGACGGGAATGCTGACTGACTCCGAAACCGCGGCGGTAAGCTCGCAGTCGAAACCGGCACGCGTGCCATCGGAGTCCATTGAGGTGAGCAGGATTTCGCCTGCTCCGCGCTGCTCAGCCTCGCGTGCCCACTCCACAACGCGTCGGCCCACGGGCTTGCGGCCGCCATGCACGAATACCTGTGCATCGCGAATAGGGTCGGCAGCGGCGCGGTCGCGGCGGGCGTCGATAGCCACAACCACGGCCTGAGCGCCAAAGCTGGCGCCAATGTCGCTGATGAGCGTGGGATGGGCGAGCGCAGCGGAGTTGATGCTTACTTTGTCGGCGCCCGCGGTAAACACCTGCTCGGCGTCGCGTGCCGACTTGATGCCGCCGCCCACGCAGAAGGGAACGAACAACTCCTTTGCGGTGCGGCGCACGGTGTCAAGCAGCGTCTGGCGGCCTTCGTGCGTGGCGGTGATATCGAGCATTACGATTTCGTCTGCGCCTTCGCGGGCGTGACGTGCGGCTTGCGTTGCGGGGTCGCCGGCATCGACAAGGTCGATGAATTGCACGCCTTTAACAACGCGGCCGGCGTGAACATCGAGGCAGGCGATGATGCGCTTGGTCAGCATGGGCTAGGCGCTCCTCTTTACATGGCGGGCGACTAGGTTATTGAGTTCCGCACGCTGATCAACCGACAGTGTTCGTGTCGGGAAATAGAGGAACCTATCTTTGCCGGTGTACAGCAGGGTAACCTTTTCGTCCTGCGCGAATGCTACAATCGCACTCCAGAAAAACTTCGTTTCGGCGAGACTAGGTATTGATGAAACAACGCCTTCGTCGTCGATTTCAATGGAGCACCCTCGCCCCGCTTTTGTTGTAGGAGGGAGCCGTTCGAAGCCTTTGCGCGTTTGGTGATTTCTCGAAATGGGTACTGCAATTGACAAATAAATTAATAGGATCTCGATAAGAGTCAGTGTGCCTGATTCGCTTAATGGAGTTTTCTCCGTGATATTTAGAAAGGGCCAAATTACGAGCCCAAGCACTGCCAAAAGCGGAACGACCATGTTCAGTAAGACGAACTTGATACGACTTCCCGGCGATTGATATCTGTCGAGTTGATGTGCTGCCTTACAATCTGCAAGCGTGATTGTGTATTCCAGAGTCATCGTTCGATCTCCAAGAAGTTGCTGAGAATCTTGAGGCCCGTCTCGCCGGATTTCTCCGGATGGAACTGCACGCCGAAGACGTTGCCGCGCTCAACGGCAGCGGCAAACGGCTCAATGTAGTGCGTTGTTGCCGCGGTGTCGGCAGTTACGGGAGCTTTGAAGGAGTGCGTGAAGTAAACGTATGCGCGCGGTTCGATGCCTGCAAATAAGCGCGAACCGGGGCATGGTTCGAGCGAGTTCCAGCCAACGTGCGGAACTTTTTCGTAGCCTTCGGGGAATCGGGTGCAGAGTTCGGGGAAGATGCCGAGGCCGGGCTGCGATGGTGCTTCGGTCGATCCCGCGTAGAGCCACTGCATGCCCACGCAGATGCCGAGGAAGGGCACCCCGCGCGCAATTGCTGCGCGAATTGCGCCGGTGAGGCAGGTTGCGTCGAGCCGCTCGGTAGCTGCGAAGTGGCCTACGCCCGGCAGCACGATGCGTTCGGCCGAGTCGACCAGCGAGAGATCGCCGCCGGTGACCTGGGTCTCAGCGCCAAGGTGGTGCAGCGTCTTGAGCACCGAGGTGAGATTGCCGGCTTTGTAATCGATGACGGTCACGCGCATCAGAGCAGCCCCTTGGTCGAGGGCAGCATCTCGCCCAGTTGCTTGTCGCGGCTGCAGGCCACGCGCAGCGCGCGCGCGAAAGCCTTGAAGATAGCCTCGATCTTGTGATGGTTCGAGCGGCCATACATTGTTTTTACGTGGACGTTGGCGCGCGCGCCGCGAGCGAAGCCTTCAAAGAAATCAGTCACGAGTTCGGTTTGAAGATCACCTACCAGGCGCGTGCGGACCTTTGTATCGACTGCGAAGGCCGCGCGGCCGCTCAAGTCGACGGCAGCGATGGCCAGCGTCTCGTCCATGGGCATGATGAAATAGCCGGCGCGAAGTATGCCGCGTTTATCGCCCAGCGCGCGATCGAAAGCCTCGCCGAGCGCGATGCCCACGTCTTCCACGGTGTGGTGCTGATCGACATCCAGATCGCCTTTGCAGGCGAGGTCGAGGTCAAATGCGCCATGACGCGTGAAGAGCTCGAGCATGTGGTCGAAAAAGCGAATGCCGGTCGAAACCGTGTAGCGGCCCTGGCCCTCGATGGTCAGCGTGAGGTCGATCTGAGTCTCGGCCGTGTGGCGCGCAACGGCGGAGGTGCGCAGCTTTGTGTCCTTGCTTTCCTTGGTCTCAAGATCGAGACCAGGGGCACCTACCTTTTTACCTCTGGAAGCAGCTTTCATTGCGCCTCGCTTTCGCCGCGCAGCACGGCCATGGTCTCATTCAGCGCTATGGCGGCAACGCGCATCTGCTCGCGCGTGCCAATTGTAATGCGCACGCGGCCATCGCAGCCGGGGTCGCTGGAGCGGTCGCGCACAAGAACGCCCGCGGCGCGCATCAGGCGCACAAACTCCGCGTGCTTTGCGCCAATATCGACGAGAATAAAGTTGGCGCGGCTCGGCCAGCGGCGAACTTGTTCGGCATCGAGCGCGGCCTCAAAGTCAGCACGCGCGGCCAGCACTTCGCTGACATACCACTCGAGGTACGCGGTGTCTTCAAGTGCGGGCGGCAGGCAGACGAGCGCGATGGAGTTCACGCTGTACGGTGAAAGCACGCGGCGAATCCACCGCATGAGCTCGACTGGTCCGGCGAGCAGGCCGAGGCGCAGCCCGGCGAGTCCATAGGCTTTTGAGAACGTGCGGGCCACAATGAGGTTTGGAACTGTGCCGACCAGGTCCATCACCGTTTCGCCGTGAAAATGAAAGTAAGCTTCGTCGACGAGAAGCACAGCATGCGGCGCGCGTTGTGCAAGCTCAAGCAACTGTGCGCGCGTGGCGGCAGAGCCTGACGGACTGTTGGGGCTGGCGATGGCGATGATTTTTGTTTGTGGCGTGATGGCGGCCATCAGCCGGTCGCAAGGGAACTCGAGATCGTCGCCCGCCTGCACTGCGACAGTACGCGCATCGGTTGCCGTGGCGTACACCTCGTACATGGTGTAAGTGGGCACGGGCAGCAGCAGCTCATCGCCGGCATCGAGAAAGGCCTCAAAGAGCACATGAATGGCTTCGTCAACGCCGTTGGTGAGCGCAACCTGTTCCGGTTTGAGCGAGAGGTGCTCGGCCACCATGGCTTCAACCGGCTCGCGCTCGGGATAGCGAGTGAGCGAGCCCGCGGAGATTTGCTTGAGCGCCTTGCGCACTTTGGGTGAGCACTCCAGCGTGTTTTCGTTGAAGTCGAGGCGCAACGCGTCGCGGCTGCCCAGAGGAGGGTGATACTCCTTCATGGCCTGCACGCGGGCGCGGGGCGAAGGCGCGACGATGATTTCGGAATTAGCCACGGGACCTCCTATTGCCGAGGCGCACTCGAATGGCATCGGCGTGGCCGGTTAGGCCTTCGGCCTCGGCCAGCAGCGCGGCCTTTGGTCCGAGCGCAACGATGCCGGCGCGCGAATACTGCTGCACGGTGATCAGCTTCACAAAATCGTTGACGCTGAGGCCGCCGCGCACACGCGCCATCGCGCCTGTGGGAAGCGTGTGATTGGGTCCGCTGATGTAGTCGCCCATGGGTTGCGCAGACCAGCGGCCTACGAAGACCGAGCCGGCATTCTCAATCCAATTGAGGTCACTCGCAGCGTCGACGGTGAGATGCTCAGGCGCAATGCGATTGGTGAGCGCGCGCGCTTCGTCGGTGCTCGCGGCAACTATCGCAAGGCCGTTGCGGCCAAGTGACTCGCGCGCAACTGGATTGGTGCGGCTGCGCAGTTTTGCTTCGGCGATGACTTCGTGGGCGAGATTCTCGCGCGTGGTTATGAAAATGGCCAGCGCTTCGGGATCGTGCTCAGCCTGGGCGACCAGGTCGGACGCGATATCGGCTGCGTTGCCGCGATCGCTGGTGACAACAATTTCAGTGGGGCCGGCGAGCATGTCGATAGCACAGCCGGGCGCGGAGTCAAAGGCGACGAGCTTTTTGGCCGCAGTGACGTAGAGATTGCCGGGCCCCACGATCTTGTCGACGCGGCGAACGGACGCCGTGCCGTAGGCGAGCGCAGCTATTGCATGCGCTCCGCCGAGGCGATAGAACTCGGTGATGCCGAGATGATGCGCTGCGGCCAGCGTTTCAGGCGCGGGTTTGGGCGAAACAACCGCGATGCGCCTTACACCCGCAACCCGCGCGAGGATGGCGGTCATCAGCAGCGTTGAAGGCAACGGGTGACGGCCGCTGGGGACGTAGCAGCCGACCGCCGAGAGCGGGCGAACAATCTGGCCGGTGATGAGACCATCGATCGTTGATGCCCTGAAAGATTCGGGCATTTGGTATTCGGCAAATTCGCGAATCTGCGCGGCTGCAGTTGTGATCGCATCGCGCAGCGCGGGGCTGAGCGCGCTCCACGCGGCAAACATTTCATCTTGTGTGACACGCAGCGCGGCGGGGCCGGCCAGGCCATCGAACTGCGCGGCGTAACGGAACAGAGCGCGGTCGCCCCCATTGCGCACGGCGGCAACGATTCGTTCAACCGCCGGCATCACTTTGCCGAGCGATGCCCCACCGCGAGTTTCGAGAGCAGCGACGATTGCCCAGGCATTCTTTGCGCCACGGCCTTTGGTTCGGATGAGTCTCATGGTCGTCCTGAGTTCTGCCTTTGTTCTCCGGGCCCGAAGGCCCTGATTCTTTTGGGACTCAATTCAGGGGCCTGAAGGCCCCTGCTCCCTCCGGTGCTGCTACAGCACAACCTTGTTAAGCGGATACTCCACGATGCCTGCGCCGCCCGCCGCCTTCAGTCGCGGAATCACGTCTCGGGCTACGCTTTCATCCACAATCGTATTCACTGCGACCCACTCTGAGTTGCTCAACTGCGAAATAGTGGGGGAGTTCAAGGCCGGCAGCACGGCCAGCACCGCGTCGAGGTCGGCGCGCTTGACGTTGAGCATGAGTCCCACCTGCGATTGCGCGTCTATGGCGCCGCGCAGCATGGTGGCAATCTGCTCGATCTTCTGTTTTTTCCATTCATTGGCAAGCGTTGCCTTGCTTGCGATCAGGTGAGTCTCGCTCTCCATCACCGTGTCGATGATCTTCAGATGGTTCGCCTTCAGCGAGCTGCCGGTTTCGGTTACTTCAACAATGGCGTCGGCGAGCATGGGCGGCTTGACTTCGGTCGCGCCCCAACTGAATTCGACCTTGACGTTAACACCCTTCGACGCGAAGTAGCGCTTGCTGGTTTCAACCAGTTCGGTGGCAATGATTTTGCCTTCAAGGTCCTCGGCCTTCTCGTAGCCACTCCCTTCGGGCACTGCCAGCACCCAGCGCACCTTGCGGCGGCTTTGCTTGGCGTAGGTGAGCGTGGTTACGCTTTCCACATCCAGGCCGCTTTCCACCACCCAATCGATGCCGGTTAGGCCCGCGTCCAGAACACCATGCTCAACGTAACGCGCCATCTCCTGCGCGCGAATCAGCATACACTCAATTTCTTTGTCGTCGATTGAAGGGAAGTAAGAGCGGCCGTCGGCGTAGATGTTCCAGCCAGCCCGCTTGAAGAGAGCGATGGTCGCGTCCTGCAGGCTGCCTTTGGGAATTCCGAGACGAAGTTTGTCAGCCACGGGCTGCCTCCTTGTTTAATTCGATGGGCCGTGTAAAGCAGCTTACAGTGCCTTCGTGGCAGACCAGTCCGTCGCCCTCGACCTCCACGCGAAAGAGCAGCGTGTCGTTGTCGCAGTCGGTGGCGGTGGAGACAATCTTGAGCCGATTGCCGCTGGTCTCGCCCTTCATCCACAGCTTTTGGCGGGTGCGGCTCCAAAAAGTGACGAACCCAGTTTCAAGTGACTTCGCGTAGCTGGTGGGGTTAAGAAATCCCAGCATCAATACCTCGCCGGTCTTCGCGTCCTGCACGATTCCCGGCACGAGGCCATCCATCTTTTCAAAGTCGATTTGTTCCACGCTTTACTTCCTTGGTTTGGATTTGTGGCAATAAAAAGCCCGCCTGCGTTGGTCGCCGGCGGGCGGGATATTTCTTTTCAGATCTCTCTGGCCTTGTTTAGCTCAGGCCATGGCAGTCCGCCGGCATGGGGGTCCCATGATGATGGTGGTGACCATGATGGCGGTGGTTCTGCATCTGTCTAAAACGTAAGGGAAATCCCTCGCGGTGTCAACTGGCTCAGGCCGCGGTCAGGATACTGTGCACGATTTCGGCGTTTTCCCTGATCTCGTCCTTACCCCTGGGGAACATGCCCACGTATACTCCATCGCCCGGCTTGATGCTGGAATACGCCGTGCGAAATGCCTGAACGACGCCATCGCCGTCTATGCGTCCGGCGGCCAGAATCTTGAAGGCGAAGCAGGTTTTCGAGGTCTGGCGGATGACCTTGTACATGCGCGCAGGATCGCTCTGCATATAAATGTCGTGGGGCATTTCCATAATTTCGCCGTTGAGAGCCTGTTTCCACTCAGCCTCAGTGCGGGTGCGGTTGTACACGCAGCCGGAATAGAAATCGATATCCCAACCCTGCTCCTCAACTAGTTCGATGACCTCGGGCTTATGGGTGCCCACGCCGACCAGTACGCCCAGATCGCGCGCGCGTTTGCACCACTCCCTCTCGGCTGACATGGTTCCTGTCTGGAAGGCTTTGTCGATCTCTTCGCCGCGCCTTTGCAGAGCCAGCGGCTTGAATTTCTGAACCAGGAAGGCCGCGTCGTCCCGCGCCATCACCTGGATGATGAGGTGCATGTTGCCACCCTGGGACTGGAACATCTCCAAGTCGCTCTGAGCGCGATCCACGTGGACATAGTTGAAGGCGTTGATGCCGAAGCTGCTGGCGCGATGCAAGACCTCGCAGACGCGTTCCGGCGTGTACCACTCGCGCATGGCAGCGCTGAAATTGTTGTTGTAGTGGCTGAACCCGTACATGGGGTTGACGCCGAGCACCAGGCGGCCGATTTCTGCGTTGCCGAACTTCATCTTTGGGACCTGGACAGGAGAAGCGGGGACCGGCGGCGTCGCGGCCGTGGATGGCGCGTTTTGGGCCGCTTGAGTTCCGGCTGCCAGAGAGTTTGCCGCTCCACCCATCATGCCGATGGTGAGAGCCGCGCTGGACTGCAAAAACGCTCGACGGGTATTGGACATCTGGAGGCCTTCCTTCCATAGCCGGCCGCGGCGTCAACCTGGCGGCGCAGCTATCGTGACGGTTGATGCTAGCATTCGCGCCGCTGGGGTCTAAGTGACAGGGAACACATTCAACGGGACCGGCGGCTTTCAGATGTTTTCACCCCGCTTGCTGTCGGCACTCAAACAAGCGGAGAATTGTTGCAACTGACTGGAGGAACTATGGCAGTGCCGGTGCCCGATCTTTCGTCGAGGCCGCTGGGATTCAAGTGCGAGCGCATGATGAAAGCCGCTCCAGAGGCATTATTCCGTGCCTGGACTGAGCAGTTCGATCTCTGGTTTGCCGCGCCAGGCTCCGTGTCAATGCGGGCTGAGGCTGGCGCGCCGTTTTTCTTCGAGACCGAATTCGAGGGTCGGCGCCATCCGCATTACGGCCGGTTCCTGCGGCTGGAGCAGCCAAGGGTGATTGAGCTTACCTGGCTGACCGCGGCAACCGAAGGCGAAGAGACCGTGGTAACGATGGAATTGACGGCAATTGGCAGCGGCGCCGCGTTGCGACTCACCCATGCGGGATTCCCCGACGAGCAGTCGAAGAAGCGCCATGAAGATGCGTGGCCGCACGTGCTCGCACATCTTGACGAGTGCGTGACAGGCCAGGAATGAAGAGGGCGCACAATACCATTGAGGTGGGGCTCGGGGCTGTTTGCAGGGCCTTGCGAGGCGAGGATGTGCCAGTGCTGGCGCGACTGAGGATGACTGGGTTGGCAACTATATTGCTGGCTGTGTGCCTGGCAGGCGCAGCGCAAACCAATTCAGATCGCGACACGAATGGCGCTGCGAAGACTTCCGCAACGGCTCCGGCGGCTGAGGCGCGCATCGACATCAATCACGCCAGCATCGACCAGCTCATGAAGGCGCCGGGCATGACCCACATCTGGGCCGCGCGGATTGTGCGCTACCGCCCTTACCGCACCAAGCAAGACCTTGTTGAGTACGGCATTGTCACCAGCGAAGTCTACGAGCGCATCAAGGATTACGTAATAGCGCACCGGGGCGAGCAGTAAGGGCAGTCGCACTAAAACATGCCTCAGGCCGCATGGTTCTGTGCTTTCCCACCATTTCCGCGATGAAGCCGCGGAGAGGATGGGACGCCGGCATGGAAGTTTCAGCGAGTCAGCGGTGGGTCAATCCCACCCAAGCAGAGCTTGGATGGGGAACCCACATTTGTCCACATTGGTGCAGCTCGAAGCGGTCAAAGACCTAATGCGCTGCCTCAGCTTCCGGATCAGCACCAATCTTGGCGACCTTGCGCTTCAACACCCGGCTCAGGATTACGTAGAGCACGGGGATGAAGATCAGGTTCAACACCGTCGACAGCAACATTCCGCCGACGATGGTGGTGCCTACCGATTGGCGACCAAGCGAGCCGGAGCCGGTGGCGAATACCAGCGGCAGCACGCCCAGGATGAAGGCGAACGAGGTCATGAGTATGGGGCGCAGGCGCAGCTCCGCGGCCTCGATTGCGGCCTCGGCAATGGAGCGGCCCTTGCGCCGCAATTGCTCGGCGAACTCGACAATCAGAATCGAGTTCTTGGCCGAAAGCCCAATCAGCATCACCAGCCCGATCTGGCAGTAGACGTCGTTGGCAAAGCCGCGCAACATGATCAGTCCCAGCGCGCCCAGCACCGCCATGGGCACGGCCAGCAGGATGATGAAGGGCAGGGCAAAGCTTTCGTACTGCGCAGAGAGCGTGAGGTACACAACCAGGATGCCCAGTGCAAAAATGAGCAGCGCCTTGCCGCTCGATTCAATTTCATCCAGCGTAAGACCTGTCCAACCGGGGATCATGCCGGGCATCTTGGTCTTGTTGAAGAGATCGTCCATTGCCGTCAACGCCTGGCCTGAGCTGTAACCCGGCGCCGGCGATCCATCGATCTCGACTGCGCGGAAAAGGTTGTAATGGTTGATCACCGGCGGACCCGACGTGTTCACCACCGTCACCAGGTTGTCGAGCGGAACCATCTGGCCTGTATCGGAGCGTACGTAGTAGTTCTGCAGGTCGCTGGCCTTCATGCGGAAGGGCTGGTCGGCCTGTACATACACGCGATAGGTGCGGTTGTTGTAGTCGAAGTCGTTCACGTACTCAGAACCCATGAAGACGTTGAGCGTTGTGGAGATCTGCGAAATGGGAATGCCCATCGCCTTGGCCTTGTCGCGATCAAGGCGCACCAGTACTTGTGGATCGTTGGCCGAGAATGTGGTGATCAGGTTGGTAAGCGAGGGCACCCCGCGGCTCGCGCCCACCATCTGGTGTGCCACGCGGTCAAGATCGGTGAGCGTGTTGCCGCCCTGGTCCTCCAGCATGAACTGGAAGCCGCCGTAACTGCCCACGCCCTGCACGGCCGGCGGCTGGAATGCCTGCACGATGCCGCCATTGGGCATGAACATGAGCTGCTGCAGCTTGGGCGCAATGTCGTGCAGTATGTCCGCGGTGCTGTGGCCCTTGCCGCGCGGGCGTCCGTTGGGAAGAGTATTCACAAACATCAGGCCGGAATTCGATGCGCCGCCCGAGAAGCCGAATCCCATGACCTGGAATAATCCGCCGACATCCGGGTTCTGCGCAATAATGGCTGCGCCTTTGTCGGCCAGCGCGGTTGTGTATTCGAGTGAAGATCCCGGGGGCGCCTGCACCACCACCATCAAGAAGCCCTCGTCTTCCTGCGGAATGAAACCGGTAGGAACGGTGCGATAGATCCAGACCGTCGCGGCAAGGCCTGCGAAGAAGAGCACCAGCAGCACGTAGCGCAGGCGGAGCGAGAAATGAATGATGCGAGCATACGTGCTGGACAGCCAGGTAATGAATGCGTCGGCGCCATGAATGAAGGCTGCGAATGCGCGCGAGACGAATCCAATGTGGAGAAAATCGAGTTGGCGGGGCCGGGCTTCTTCGCCGCGCAGCAGCATCGCTGAGAGAGCCGGCGAAAGGGTGAGCGCATTGAAGGCCGAAATCGCAATCGAGAACGCGATGGTGAGAGAGAACTGGCGATAGAGAATTCCGGTAGTGCCGGGGAAAAACGAAACCGGCACAAACACAGCGATCAGCACCAGCGAGGTGGCGATCACTGCGCTGGTTACCTCACCCATGGCACGCGACGTGGCTGCGTGCGGCTCAGAGTGCTCCAGGTGAATGTGTCGCTGAACGTTTTCAATCACCACAATGGCGTCGTCGACCACCAGGCCGGTGGCCAGCGTGATTCCGAACAGCGTAAGCGAGTTGATGCTGAAGCCGAATGCCTTGATGAACGCAAAAGTGCCGATCAGCGACACCGGAATGGTGACCGCGGGAATGATAGTAGCGCGCCAGTCGAGCAGGAAGAGAAAAATGACCGCGATGACGATGACCACCGCTTCGCCCAGGGTGAAAAGCACTTCTCTGATCGACTCTCCGACGGCGGTAGTCGAGTCGAAGGCGACTGCATATTCGAGACCCGGCGGAAAAGACTTGGCAAGCCGCTCGAGCTCGACTTTGGCTCTGCGGTCCACGTCGAGCGCATTGGCGTTTGAAAGCTGAATCACGCCAAAGCCCACCGCTTCATGGCCGAAGAATTTGAGCGATGAGCTGTAGTCTTCCGCGCCCACCTCGGCGTGTCCCACGTCCTTCAGCAGCACCAGGCCGTTGGGTGAGTTTTTGACGATCAGGTTGTCGAATTCCTCGGGACTGGTGAGCCGGCCGATCACCCGCACCGGAATCTGGAACTGCTGTCCCGTGCCTGCGGGCGGCTGGCCGAGTTGGCCCGCCGGAATCTCGACATTCTGCTCGCTGAGCGCGCTCACAACATCGCTCGCGGTGAGGCTTCGCGAAGCCAGCTTTGCCGGATCTAGCCAGACCCGCATCGCATATTTGCGTTCACCGAAAATCATTACGTCGCCCACGCCCGGCAGGCGTTTGAGCGCGTCTTTTACGTATACGTCAAGGTAATTTGAGATGAACGCGTTGCTGTACCGGCCCTGGCGGTCAAAAACGCCTGCACCGAAAACAAAATTCGTATTAACTTTCGTAATGGAAATGCCGGTCGAAATCACCTCGCCGGGCAGGCGCCCCTCGGCGGTGGCTACGCGATTCTGCACGTCCACCGCGCCAATGTCGAGGTCATACCCGGTGTTAAAAGTCACCGTGATCGTGCTCAGGCCGGTGCTGGTGCTCGAGGAACTGATGTAGTGCATGCCCTCTACGCCGTTGATCGCCTCTTCAAGCGGAATAGTGACGGCCTTCTCCACCGTTTCCGCGTCTGCGCCAATATAGGCCGCGCTTACGGTGACCGTGGGCGGCGCCAGCGTAGGGTACATGGCCACCGGAAGCGTAGGTATGCAGATTGCGCCGGCCAATATGATGAGCAGTGCGCAAACCGTTGCGAATACCGGCCTGTGAATAAAGAAATTTACAAACAAGGCTTGCTCTCTTTCCGGCCAGCAGCTCTCGGCTGTCAGCTTTCAGTTTTAGTGTTCGCTCAATCGAGGTCTATGGCTTCAGCACGCTTAGGCTGAAAGCTGAGGGCTGAAAGCTGCTTCTCCGGCTCATCCGCCCAGCGGCATCACCGGCATGTTATTTACAAGGAACTGCGTGCCTGACACGATCACCTTGTCGCCCGCGCTCAATCCCGAAGTGATGGAATAGGTGTTGCCCACCGTATCGCCCAGCGTCACCGGAACTTGCACGGCGAAAAATTGACCTTTATTTTTTTTCGCCACGAACACAAAACTCTGCACGCCCTGGCGAGTAACGGCCAGCACCGGCACGACCGCCATCGGCGAGGTCTTCCAGATCACCTTGGCCTTCACCATCTGCATGGTGCGCAGAATCTCGGGGGTGGGTTTCACCGGCGCCTTCACCAGGATGCCCTGCAACGTTGAATCCACCTGCGGCGAGATGAAATCGATATTCGATTTCTGCAGCAACGTGCCGTTGGTATCTTCCACATCCACTTCAAGCCCGCTGCGGATCTGGTTGGCACGCTCGGTGGGAATGTAGACGTAGACTTCGAGATTCTTGCCCTCGTCCACCGTGGTGAGCACGTTGGGGGGCGAATTGGATGGGCTCATGTAGTCGCCCACATGCACCGGTATGTCGCCTGCAATGCCGGCGAACGGCGCGCGAATGGTGTAGTAGGCCAGCAAACTCTCCTGCGTCTTGGTCGATTCCGAAGCGGACTCGTAATCGGCTTTGGAGTTCTGGTAGGCCTGTTTCTCCTGGTCCAATACTTCGCGGCTGGTAACTCCGGCGTCGAAGAGTTTTTGCTGTCGTTCGAGCTCGGTTACGTTGTAGTCGAAGACCGCCTTCTTTTGCCGCTCGGTGGCGCGCTGCGAATCAACCGCGGCCTGCTGCTGGCGCGGATCGATCGTCATCAGCACCTGGCCCGCTTCCACCTGCTGGCCTGAGGTCACTTCGATGGACGTCAAAACTCCGCTCACCTGCGGCATGATGGTGGCCGAGTGCCGCGATTTGATGGTGGCAACGTATTCGCTGCTCTCCGGCACCGGCTGCAATGTAACCGTGTAGGTCTGTACCGGCAAGGCTTGCATGCCTGCCCCTGCCGACGGCGCGGCTGCCTTCTTCTGGCATCCGGCCGCCGCCATGCACAAAATCATCAACCAGCCTGCCTTATGAATACTCGTTCTCATTTCCACTCAATTTTCCTCTGCCGGTTCATTAAGAATGTTGACAGATTTCCATCGTCCGGTCGCTCCGGTCCCTTGCCTGTGCTTCGCCGGCATCAGGCGGGGCGCATCGGTTAGAGGGGTGCTTCCCGTGCCCCTGCCCGGTTCGTCACCCAGCCGCCGAACGCAAATGCCTGTAAATGCTTGAAAAGCTCTTGGCTATCTGACGCGGCGTCTTGCGCATCAGACTCAAAACTATTGCCATAGCCGACAGTAATCAAGGCCATAGCCGGCAGCGCGTGACGGCTGGCACAATCCGGCGCCTGGTTCCGCCTCCGCTCCGTCATTGTATTTGGAGTATCTCAGGAGGATAGCGCACCACGCGGTCGCGCGGACCATGCTGCGCGTTTTGACACGCACCCTCCAAGTTGATAGCCTTCATAAGGGCGCGTCCGGCTTGTACGGGCTGTTTCTGGCCCTCAAATATAAGTCCCCGTCGTCTAGCCCGGCCTAGGACACCGCCCTTTCACGGCGATAACACGGGTTCAAATCCCGTCGGGGACGCCAATATAATCAATAACTTAATTTGATCGGTTACCGCTTCGCCAGCCGTCTTGTACTCAATTTCTCTCTTTTACCTAAATGGAAGCCTGGATTCGGAGCAGATTATTCCGCGACATCGGGGCGATTGGGCGAGATTCTCCCCCATTTCAGAGACCTGCGTTCGGCATCTGAGCAAGATTTCTGGCCTCCGAATGGGGACCATCCAGCCCGGAATCCTCCAGCCCGCTTCATCCAACCACTTCCTTCCCCCCCGCATCAAATAGCCCGAATCGTTTGGATCGATTCAATTGACCGCTTGTTCGCAAATAAAGGAGCAGCCATGAATCGCGTTTTGAAAGTCCCAGTCGTATTGTTGTTGCTTCTGTTCGCCTCAACCACCTTCGCTATCGGCCAGGTTGAGCCCTCGAACCCCGCGCAGATGCGTATTCAAAAAGAGGTTCGCCACGAGCTGGCGACGCTTCCATACTTCACCGTCTTCGACAACATCGCATTCCAGGTAAACGGAGGCACAGTCACGCTGGTTGGCCAGGTGACCCGACCCTCGCTCAAATCCGACTCTGAAAATGCGATCAAGCATATTGAGGGAGTCGATCGCGTGGTGAATAACATCGAGGTGCTGCCGCTTTCACCCATGGATCACCAGTTGCGCGTCGCACTTTATCGCTCCATCTACGGTTTCCCGTCTATGGAGAAGTACGCCATGGGCGTGCAAAAGCCCATCCGCATCATCGTCAATAATGGTCACGTCACGCTCGAAGGCGTAGTTGACAACGAAAGCGACAAGGATACTGCGGGCATTCGGGCCAACGGCGTCTCCGGGGTCTTCTCTGTGACGAACAATCTGCGCGTAGTTCCAAATTAGCGTTATCAAAGTTCCCGATGATGTTACCTAAGTCGCGGCGACTCTGCCCTGAAGGTTATTACTACGGGTCGCCGCTATTCTTCTGCGGAATCTGCGTATTAGCTGCGTGGCTTGCTCTCCGCGCCGCACCTAATACCCGGCGCGCCGGCCATGATTCGTGTATTGGTAACCTGTGCGAACACGAATGAGAGTATCCAAGTCACCTGAGTTTCAAAGTTCGGTAATGCCACCATTGAGGCAGCGATAAGTACTATTCGGGGATTCTGTATCTCATTTAATTCCATTAACATAGGTTCTAAATCACACAGAGTCGTTTCAGGGGCCAGAATTGAGACGCACAAGTTTGCGGTCTGCCGCGGAGCTCTGTAATTGCGACCGAGGCTTGTTCCAATGCAGGATTCCCGTTTCCCCAGGCTGTACATGTTCCTTCGCTACGCATCCGCAGCCATGGGCTGGCTTCTCTATGCGTACGAGTGGGTGCACGTATCGTGGCAAACACCCCGCCGCGAACCTGTCACCTTCGCCATTCTCCTCATTCTCACCATGTTCCTGATGCACTTCAGCATCGCCTGGTGGATTGACCACAACAAGCGACTGGCGTCCGCAGGCAAGCGCGGACTTTACACACGCTATATCGTTCCGTCTTTTGTTCAGGATTACCTGGGCAGGCAGCTCGTTCTGCATGAAGATTGCCACGACAGCCAGGAGATTCACGTTCACATCGACGGTGGAACAAAGTTTTGTGTTCCTGCGCCGGAGATGGAGTAGCCCCCGGTAATGCACGACCTGGCACTACACCTTTCGCCTGTTCTGCGCGCAATCGACCACTCGTTCCCATACTATCTCGCGCTCAACTTTTACGGCCTCTATCCCATCTCGATGAGCTGGCTGTGGATCTCGCTGTCCCTGTTTTTCCGGCGCGGGCAAGAGAACTCCACGATGGCAATGGAAGCCCCGTTTCCGATGGTATCGGTGGTGGTTCCATGTTTTGCTGAAGGGGCGACGCTCAACGACACCGTGAATGCGTTGCTGGCGCTCGACTATCCGGCCTTTGAGGTGATTATTGTCAATGACCATTCGCCGGATGAGACGGCGCATATTGCACGTGGCTATCTTTCCGATCCCCGCGTTCGGCTCATCAACAAGAAAGTGAACGAAGGCAAGGCGATGGCGCTGAACGATGCCCTGCCGTTTTGCCGCGGCGAAATCCTGCTGGTGATCGACGGCGACATTATTGTGACGCCCGATGTGCTCAAGAGCATTGTTCCGCATTTTCTTGGCACGCGCGTGGCTGCGGTGACGGGCAATCCGAGAGTGCGAAACAGAAGGTCGGTGCTGCAGCATCTACAGGCCATCGAGTTCTCGTCGATTGTGTCGATGCAGAGGCGCGCACAGCGCGTGCTGGGGCGAATCCTCACAGTCTCCGGCGCGGTGCTGGCAGTGCGCCGCACCGCATTGCTCGAAATCGGCGGCTTCAGTTCCGATATGGCTACTGAAGACATGGACATGACCTGGCGTCTTCAGATGAGGCATTGGGATATTCGTTACGAGCCGCGGGCCGTGGTCTGGATGCAGGTGCCGCTCAACATTCGCGAACTGTGGAAGCAGCGGCGCCGCTGGTCGCGCGGCCTGGCCCAGGCGCTCAAGCGCCACCGGGAAATTCCCTTTCGCTGGAAGATGCGACGGATGTGGCCGATTTACTACGAATCGTGCGCCTCCATCCTGTGGTCCTTCGTCTTTGTGTTGATGACAATGTTCTGGATCTTCTGCAAGTCAGTCGGATACGAGCCGCGCGGCGCGTCGCCGTTTCCGAATTTCTGGGGAATGATGATTGCCACAACCTGTATTGCGCAACTGGTGATAGGGGCCTGGGTCGACCGGAAATATGACAAAGACATTTTGTGGTCGACACCGGATGCAGTTTTTTATCCCATCATCTACTGGATGCTGATGGCCATTATCACATTTGTGTACACCATTCCTGCGCTTCTCAGCAGACCTCCAAGGGTTCAAACGTGGCGCATCAGGCGGAATGCGGCATGAGACTAAGCAGATTAAACAGACTGTGCGGATGCACGGCTGCGGCGTCGCTGCTGTGGAGCACGGGAGCGCTGCTGGCGCAGAACGTTGCGGCACCGCGCGAGCAACGCGAAGCCGCGGTGGCCCAGGCGCGCGCCGGCGACACCAAAGACGCCCTGGCCACGCTGCGCGCGCTGCTGGCAAAGTATCCCCAGGACGCGCGATTGCTGGCCGACACAGCGATCGTGGCCAACTGGGCCGGAGACGATGCGTACGTGCTGGAGTTGTATGCGCGTGCGGAGACGCCAAAGGACGACGCGGGATTGGCCGAAGCCGCCGCTCGATCGGCGCGCAATCTGCATCGCAATGACAACGCGCTCGATCTCTATCGCAGCGCGGCCAGGCTGGCGCCGGAGCGTTGGCAGCCCTTGCTGGGGCAGGCCATGGTGCTCACCGACGAGGGCAACTATCCCGACGCTGCGGCTCACATGCGCCCTTTGCTGCGCGATCACCTGGACGAGCCGGACGTGGAATCCGGTGAGGCGTATCTGTGTTCGCGACAGGGCGACTACGCCTGCGTGATTGATATGGACCAGCGGCTGATGGAGCATCGTCTCCGGGAAAGCGCGGCCATCCAGTGCGACATGGCCACGGCGCTGGTGCATGTGGGCGGCGAAACACTCGGGGAAGATACATGTCCGCAAACAGAAACGCGGGACGACCGGTTCCGGTTAGAAGCAAAGGGCGCCGAACGCGTGCGCTGGATTGAGACCTCTACTGGCACATGGGCGCAGAAGCGCGCGGAAGGGGAAGAGGCGCTGAAGTTGCTGGATCGCGTGATTGCGGAATCGACGGCAAAGGATGACATTTGGAAGGCCGCGGAATTTGACCGGCTGCTTGCGCTCTACGATCTGCGGCGCTTGCGCGAGGTGATCGGCGCATACGATCAATTGCGCGCGCAGAAGATTGACGTGCCCACTTATGCGCTGGCCTCGGTGGCAGGCGCGTATCTTACTCTTCGTCAACCGCGCCAGGCCGAGGCTCTGTATAAGTTGCTGGTGAACCGCGCGCCCGATAACGGCGAGGCGTGGGGCGGGCTTGCTTATGCGCAGATGGAAAACGAGCAAATCGGCGCGTCGCTCGAGACGGTGGACCAGGCCTACCAGGATGCGCCGGCCCGGTTGCGCGCCCAGGGGCTGGCCAGCCTGCCATTCAACGAAGAGCACGTGAACCTGGGGACGCAGGTCAGTGAAATGCGAGGCAACGCCGGCATGCCCGCACAGGAGTATGCGCGGCTCGAGCCCATGCTGGCTGCCGCACCGGCAAATCAAAGCTTGAACCGCGCCGCGGCCATGAGTTACCTTGCGCGGGGATGGCCGCAGCGGGCCATGGCCCAGGAGCGCATCGCCGACAGCGACGCGCAGCCCGATTCGCTGCCGGTGCTTGAGGACGCTGAAGTGCTGGAGGCTGCGGGAAAGCGCGACCCGGCGGACGCGATTTTGCCTGCGTTGCTGCTGCGCGACGGCAACAGCCCGCCCATCGACCGCTATCTGCTCGACCGCGCCATTGAGCGTGGCTGGCAGGCTGACGCGGAGACCGGTTACGAGCGGTCGAGCGGTAAATTCATCGGCACCACCGAACACTCCGACGGGCATGTGTACAGCCCGCTTGCCTACAATCGCTGGCGCGCGTTTGTGCACGCGCTGGGCGATACAGGCGACTTCACTCGAGGCTCGGCCTATCGCTCCCGTACTGCAGTTGGGGTGAGCTACGACTACGAGCGTGAATCGGTTTGGGTTGAGGCCGGCGGAGACACTGGAACAGCGGGAACAGTAGCGGCAGGCGCGCTGGGTGCGGACCTTAATTACGGCGACAACTGGACGCTCAAGATTGAAGGCGACACCGACAATGTGGCCGAAGTGCAACTGATTGCGGAACTGGGTAAAGTGCGCGCACGCAGCGCAACGGTCGATTTGGAATGGCGGCAGAACGAACTGCGCGACATCAGCGCCGGCGTTGAGCGGTTGCTTTTCAGCGATGGAAACCAGCGTACGGCAATCAGCGGCGAATGGGACCAGCGTGTGTGGACATCGCCGCGCGTACAGGTCACGGTGACGCCGGAGTTGTCGTCGTCGACGAACTCAGAAAACGAGAACCGCATCTACTTCAATCCCAAGGCGGATTTTTCTTTTGGACCTTCAACCACTGCGCACTGGCTTACATGGCGGCGCTACAACCGCAGCTTGACGCTGGACTTTACCGCGTACATGGCGCCTTACTGGCAGCAGAACTACGGCATGGGGCCAGCAGTATCGCTGGCCGCGGAGCAGCGGTGGAAAGTGAATAAGCGCTTCAGCGTATTTGGAAAGGAAACCTGGGACAGCCAGCCGTATGATGGCAGCAACGAACCCTACACCAGCCTGGTGTTTGGATTGAAATGGGGGCAGCAATGAAGAGATTCGTACTGATCGCATTGCTGCTCACCGCGCCTTGCGCCGCATTCGCGCAGTCTCAATGGGCGCAGTCGCCGGACTTTGTGGCGCTCTGCTATCACGACGTGCGCGACGACGTGGGCGGACGGCTGGTTGCGTCCTCGCAAGCCGCAATTACTTCTGACCTGCATAATCTTGACCCGGATCAATACGCGATCGGCACGCGCAATCTGGCTTCGCAATTCGACTGGCTGCGTTCGCACGGCTATCACGTGGTGAGCCTGCAGCAGGTGATCGACGCGCGCAGCGGAGGCCAGCCTCTCCCCGGCCACGCTGTGCTGCTCACCTTCGACGATGGCTTGCGCAGCGCGTATACCAAGGTGTTTCCGCTGCTGAAGGCTTATCACTACCCAGCCGTGATGGCGGTGGTGGGCGCGTGGGCCAGCTTGCCTGAAGATGGCAAGGTTGCCTACGGTTTTCGCGACTTTACTCGCGACGATTTTGCCACCTGGGATGAACTGCGCGAGATGCAGCAAAGCGGGCTGGTGGAGATTGCATCGCATACCTGGAACCTGCACGAGGGCATCGTCGCTAATCCTCAGGGAAACGTGATTCCGGCGGTCATCATTCATGCCTATGATGCAAAGACCGGGCGCTACGAGACGGATGACGAATATGCGACGCGCATCAGGACCGACCTGGCGCGGAATTCGCGCGAGATTGAGGAGCACGTGGGCCGCGCGCCGCGCGCCGTGGTGTGGCCGTACGGCGATTACACGCAGATGGCAGATTCGATTGCAGCGTCGTTGGGGATGACGGTCTCGTTCACGCTGGGCTGGCCGGTGACTTATCCCGACCGGGCATACGGATTCAAGGGGCTGAGCGCGATCCCGCGCATGGCCATGGCGCCGAATCCCACGCTCGGCGAATTCCAGTGGATGATGAATCATTTGTATGTCCGCGAAAACATCCGGGCCGTGCAGGTGGACCTGGACTACATTTACGATCCCGATCCGGCCCAGCAGGAAAAGAACCTGGGCGCGCTGCTCGATCGCATCCAGAAACTGAACGTGACCCACGTATGGCTGCAGGCTTACGCCGATCCCGATGGCTCCGGCACTGCGAGTGCGGTGTACTTTCCCAATCGCGAGTTGCCCATGCGCGCCGATCTGTTTTCCCGCGTGGCGTGGCAATTGCGCACCCGCTGCGGCGTTGAGGTGTATGCGTGGATGCCGGTGCTGGCTTGGCGCCTTCCTGACGCAGCGCTTCAACGGCAATTGCAAATTGCGCCCAGGGCCGGAGTAAAAGATGCGCTGCCCGTGCGCCTCAACCCCTTGTTGCCTGAGACGCAGAAGTTTGTTGGCGATCTGTATGAAGATCTGGGACGCTCCGCTCCCGTGGCCGGAATATTGTTCAGTGATGACGCAGTGTTGCGCGATACAGATGACCTGGGAGCGGCCGCTCCCCCGCCCGGACCGGAACGCACACGCGCGCTGATCGATTTCACGCAGCAGATGGCCGACCATACCCGGCACTGGAGCCCTGAGCTGGCGACGGCGCGAAACCTTTTCGCAGAGCCGGTTCTCAATCCCGGGGCCGAGAAATGGTTCGCGCAGTCGCTGCCTGCATTTCTAGCCAGCTATAACGTCACTGCGTTGATGGCCATGCCGTCGATGGAGAACGCACCGTCAGGCGACAGATGGTTGACGCACCTTGTCCGCGACGTGAAAGCAACGCCCAACGGCGCGGAGCAGACCGTATTTGAACTCCAGACCGTGGACTGGCGGACCAGGCAGGCCATCCCCACCAGCCGCGTGGCGAAACAGATGCGCCTGCTGCAGGATGAAGGGATTTTGCATCTTGCCTACTATCCTGAGGATTTCGCGAAGGGCAACCCCGACATCGGAATTCTGTTCCCGGTGTTCTCGGCAGCCACTTACCCATCGCAACAGCAGCCGGCCAAATAAATCCCAAATGGATTCTGGTGAGTTACGTTGCTTCGCGGGCAACCGGTCGCATGCTTTAACACAACCCCGGCGACTTACTTCGCGCGTTGCGGCGTGCTTCCCGGCGCCAGCGGTCCGCCTCCCAGTACCTTCTCAATTGCGGTGGCCAGTTCACCCGGAGCCACCCGCCCCAGCCAGACATTTGCGACAATTCCGTGCGCATCTACCAGGATGACAGCTGGCGCATGCGTGACCCCGAGCATCTGCGCCACACGGCCCGATTCGTCTTCAAGCAGGGGAATCTGAAGATTCCAATCGTAGCTGGCATTAATAAGCGAACCGCGATCCGGCTTGTGCCCGGAGGCCAACGCTGTGGCATCGACGATCGCTACGCGCAGCCCCCGCCTGCTGTACTGGTGATACATGCTTTGGAGTAGCGCAACCTGGCTGCGCGAAGGTGTGTCGGCGGTGTCGGGAACCGTCTGAAGAAATGCAATCAGCGCCGGTTGCGGCGCGTCTGCGCGCAGAGTAAAGCCTTCCCCGCGAACGGCAGTCAGCGTGAAATCGGGAATGGATTCGCCTGGCTGGATCGGCCCGTTTGCGGCGAAGACACTCACTACGATGCATCCGAAGATCACCGCGAGCAGCCAGCGGCCCAGTTGAATCCAAGGGCGCGCCACCCTCATGGCCCCTGGTACGCGCCAATGTTGTAGCCGCTTCCATTGGGCAGCGCATTTCCAAAAAAGTCCTGGGCGCCCATCGAGCAGCCGCTTTGGCCATTGCACACGTTCGTCCCCGCGCCTATAGCCGGCGAATTCGCCTGCAGCGTGAATGCGCTTGTGGGCATGCCGGTCAAATCGTAGGTGGGGTTGTTGAGCAGCGGGTCAGTGTACATGCTGCCTGCGTCCTGTCCCGATCCCGATTGGTACGATGCAAAATCGGCGTAGCTTGTGCCGTTGTATTGCCAGTCAGGCGAGCCTGAGCCAGTCGTCCAGTAGATGTTGTTGCTCAGCGTGAAGGGTGCGCTCGATGCCATCATCCCCGGCGCTGCGCCGTAGATAATGTTGTTCTCAATCAGATCGGGACTGTTGTTCGTCACCGTGGCCCACGTGGTGTTGATGGCCATTCCGGGCGTGACCGGGTTCCAGTAAAACGTATTGTTATAAATCTGCAATCCGTCAATCGAGCCGCCATCCCAGGTATTCAGCAGAATTTCGCCGGGGTCGGGACTGTTGGCAAGCTGCGTGTTATTTGAGCAAACGTTGTAACGGATGATATTGTCGGAATCCACGTAGTTTTCCGCGCCGAAGACTGAAACGCAATAGCCGGCAGTATCGTGCCCGTAGTTGTACTGCACCGTGTTGTTCGTGTTGTAGTAATCGATATCGAAATCGCCGCCGTCGTATCCCTGGCCCCACGTGGAGTTGGCGTAGCTCTCGTTGAATTGCACGGTGCAGGTGTGGCAGAACCACTCCCACAGCGCGCCCGGAGTGCTACCGGTGCAGGCCGAACACTTGCCGGTGTGATAGGTGACGTTGTTCTGCATCAGCACATTGCTGGCGGTCATTACCAGGATGCCGTCGCCGCCCACATCGTGCGCGATTGAATTCTGCACAGTGATGTTGTTGCCCAAATCCTGGTCAGAAAGGTCGGAGTTTTCCGCTGAGCCGCCCGCATAGATCGCTATGCCTTCTGACGCCGTGGTGTCATGCGCGGTCACGCCATCGATGAGAATGTCGCTCATCGTCGCATGCAGGCCCGTGCTCGAAATGTAGACTTCGCCGGAATTATCGCGTGTCGTCGGAACCCAGTTGGCTCCATGCACGTTCAGGTTGCGAAGGTAAATGTGATCGAGATTTACCCCGTCGATGTTGGCATAGATAGAGACGCCGTTTTGATTGCCGCCCACGATCTCGAGATTGTTGATCTCCCAGTACTGCTGGTTAGCAAGCAGGATCCCGGCGGTGTTCATGCCGCCGTTAATGATCGGTTGCGCGCCTGTGCCATACGCATCGATGATGATGGGAGAGCCGCTCGAGCCCGATCCGCGAGGCTGAAGCATGCCGTTGCACGTCGTTCCGCGATTGAGCAAAAGCTGGTTACCGGGTTGGAATTCGTAGTTATTTGCAATGGCAAAAGCATTCCATGGCGACGCCTGCGTACCGCTCCCATTGCTTGTCGCTGAGCAGTCAAGATAAAAGGCCGTCTGCGGAGGCGGCGGCGATGTGCCGGTCCCGGTTGCCCCCGAGCCTCCGCAGCCAGCCAGGCCAGTCGCCACCAGCATGGCTGCAATCGGGCCTATGAATACCGGCGACAACAGCCGGCCTTTCCTTATCGTCATTCGCGTCCTCTGCGACAAAATCCCAACAGCTACTGCTGCACTACAGCGTTTGGATCTTCTTTTGCCTCGCTTTGTTTCGGTACTTGCGCTACCAGGTCGCCGGTCTTGATGTACACCGAGCCCAGCTTGCCGGTTGAGACGTCTTTCACCAGCAGCCTGATCGCAGCCGGCTCCGGCGCGGGAATGCTGATGGTATCTGCCAGTTTGCCCGTCGTGGTCAGCGTTTCAAACTTCTTTTCGTCCAGCGCCAGGTTGACGGGATAGTTCATCAGCTTGAGCGGCCAGTCCTTCGCGTTGTAAGTGCACACCGCGATATCCAGCTTCAGTTGATGGTTGCCGTCGGGTAATGGTGGAATCGTCAACGCCGACGCGTCAATCAGAAGCGAGAACTTGAGCTGGCCCTCGGTATCGGAAGGAAGGTTCTTCGCCTCGAAAGACACTGAAGTCGCATCCAGGTAATCGTCGCACTCCCCTTGCATCTTTGCTTCCTCAGCCTTGGGATCGGCGCTGCCCTCAGGGAATGCGAAGTAGCCCTGCCGATATGCCAGATGCGCGCCCTTCTGGCCGCTCTTCACGATGATCTTCCTGAAGTCACCGTTCCAGTCCCCGGAGTCAGGGTAGTAGGCAATCTCATAGAAATCGCTGCTGTCGTCCATCGCCTTGTGCACACAGTCGCCCAGGTCGTTGTCTCCGGTGCACACTATGCCCCCGGTTTCATTGGCAATGTCGTGCATGGTGTCAACTGAGGCATTCTGCATCATTACGTCGCGAGTAGTGTTGCCTGCCAATCCGGCCGGCGTTACATCCGGCGGCCGCGCTCCGGCTTGATATGCCTGCCATGTCTGTACCCCGGCAAGATTCACCGGGTACACGGCAACCTTGGCGTCGCTCAGCACCGCCTCCAGGTGTTGCAACGGCCCTCGTTCGTAATTGTTGAATTCGGCAAACGAGTCATCCGTCCCGCCGAGCGCCATGATTGAGTACAGGTTGATGGGAAACGATGTCGACATCCACAGCAGGTTCTTCCGTCCCGGATAACCCGCAACGTTGTGTCCCAGCGAAGTTAGAGCATTGATAGTCCTGAACACCCGCTCGTCCATGGTGGCAGCGAAGATCCTCTGATCGAAAGAAGCGATATTCCCAACCACGGCTGCAAAGTCAGCGCCAGGGCCCTCGACGCCACTCTCGCCGGCAGTAGAACCGCTTGCATTATTTCCCGGACCGATCGAATCCCCGGCCACAGAAGCCATGCCAGACGCAGCGCTGGGAGAATTCGGATCGTCGCGGGGATCCATGGTCGCCAATCCCACTCCAGCCGCGCTATATGCCTTGTTCAGCGCAGCCTGCAGAAGCTTCGGATCGGAAGTAAAGCTCTGCAGCAACGTGAGCCGGTCGCCCAGCAGAAACACCGCCACCGGCACGTTGGTCGGCAGTTGCCGCAGCATCTTCAGCATCTGTATGTGCACCTGCGCCTGGTACTGAACATCGGTATTCAAGCCATCCACCAGCAGGATGGTGGGGGGTACAGGATCTTTCTGCTTGGCAAGCGCGTTTGTATAAACGCCGGGCGGAGTCTGCGCCTCAATCGACGCCGGGGCGGCCAGGTCGGCCATGTGCACTTCTCTGAACTCGGCAATCTTCTGCTCGTGCTTGTCCTTGCTTCGCTCAGGAGTCTGCTCGAAGATCTGAAAGTCTTCCGGTTTCAGCCCCTGGATGTGATTCCCTTTGGAGTCCTTCACCACCACCTCAAGGTTCACCATGCGCGTATAGGTGCGCAGCACAAACGAGGGTGGGTTTGCCTGATACGGCGAGACGTGGACCGCTGCCGGTTGCGATTGCGCCGGCTGGGCTTGCGATTGTGCGGTGGATGTCTGCGCGGTAGACGGCGGAATCAGGCTGATTGCGCATACCAACGCTGGAATCAGCTTAAAACTGAGATGTGCCATCGATGTCCCCCTGGCAGTTCGCGTCCATTATCGCTCACGTCGCCTGTTGAAACGGACCGTTATTGCTCATTCACGGCAAACGGGGCAACATAGTCAGGAACTGGCGATGAGATGCGCAGCAGCCGCGAAAGGCTGCCTCATCCCGGGCGCGCAACAGGGTTTATTCCATTTTGGAATTGGTACGAAGCTCGCTCAAAATCCTATTGCTTCGCTTGCAGAGTTTCAGTGCCCCGAGCCGGCGCTTCCGCCACAAGATCGTCGGTCTTGATGTACACCGAGCCCAGCTTGCCGCTGGCAATGTCTTTGATGAGCAGGCGCACCGCTGCCGGCCTGGGGCCCGGAATCGAGATGGAGTCCATCAGCTTGCCCGTGGTAGTCAGCCGGTTGAATTGCCATCCGCTCAGCTTCATGTTGACCGGGTAGTTCATCAGCCTGAGCGGCCATCCCTTTTCGTTGTAGGTGCACACCGCGAGAGCTACGTTGAGTTGATGGCGTCCGTCGGCAGTTGGCGTTATTGTCAATCCCGCCGAATCGATGAGCAGCGAGAATTTCAGCTCGCCCGATCTCTCCGCAGGCGTGCTTTTCGCCATGAACGCAATCGAGGTTGCATTCAGGTAGTCGTTGCAGTTTGACTGCAACTGCACAGCCTCAACCTTCGAATCGGTGCTGCCGGCGGGTGTGGCGAAATAACCGGTGCGGTAAGCAAGGTGAGCGCCATGCTGGTCGGTCTTAATGGTGATCTTTCTGAACTGCCCATTCCAGTCTGTCGCATCCGGGTAATACGCAATCTCGTAAAAGTCGCTGCTGTCGTCAATCGCTTTCTTAATGCAATCGCTCAGGTCGTTGTCGCCGGTGCACACCTTGCCGCCTGTGCCTTCCGCGATCGTCATCATGGTGTCCTGCTCGCCGGCCCGCGTCTGCACGTTGCGGTTGATTGCATCTGACACTGACGCCGCCCTCACATCCGGGGGATCGGTCTCAGCCCTGAAAATGTCCATCGTTTGCACGCCCGCCACGTTCACCGGATACACCGAGATCTTGGCGTCGCTCATTACCCCGTCAAGATACTGCAACTGTTCCCAATAGCTGCGGTACCCGGAGTAGGGATCGATCACCCCGGGAGCATCGCCCACCGACTCTCCCTCCCCCACCGGCATTTGCACCAGCGGGACATCGCCCCTGGGGATCACGTCAATCGGGAATGTGGTCGATAGCCAAAGCAGGTTCTTTCGTCCCGGATAGCCGGCAACATTGCGGCCCAGCGCAACCAGCGCATCGAAAGTTCTGTGAATCCGCTCGTCCATGGTCGAGGAATACACCTTGAGGTCGAACTCCTGCGCCATTTCAATCATTGAGACGAGCACGGGATCGGTGGCAGGGTTCGATGGCTGGCCGTTCGTCGAAGTTGAGCCGTCGCTGCTTGCACCTGCGTTCACTACGGAACTCGGATCGTTAATCCCGTACGCCTGCATCATCACGCTCGATGCAGCTTGAGAATCGTCGCGAGGATCGATTTCCGCCAGACCCTTTCCCGCCGTGCTCATGGCATCGCTCAGGGCAATCTGCAACAGCTTGGGATCGGTGGTGAAGTTCTGCAGCATTCTCAGCCGGTCTCCCAGCAGAAACACCGCCACCGGCACGTTCGACGGAAGCTGCCGCAGCATGCGCATCATCTGCATGTGCACCTGCGGCTGGAACCTCACATCGGTGTTCAGGCCGTCCACCAGGATTATCGTTGCCGGCACGGGATCCTTCTCCACGGTAACGGCGTTGGTGTAAATGCCCGGCGCAACCTGCGGTTCCGGCGCTACCGGGTTACGCATATCGCTCATGCGAACTTCGCGGAACTGCGCGATCTTCTGCTCGTGTTTTCCCCCCGCCTGGGTCTGGTTCTGTTCGAATATCTTGAAGTTCTCCGGCTTCAGATCATTAATATGGTGGCCCTTGGAGTCGGTCACCACCAGTTCCAGCGTCACCATGCGGCTGAATGTCTGCAGTGTCAGCGCACTCTCGGCCGCATCTCCGCCCGGTTGCGCAGCCTGTTGCATGGCCTGCGGTGCAGCTTGCGGCTGCGCTGGAGAGGTCTGCGCCAAGCCCGGCAGGGCCAAGCCAAGAACCGCAACCAGCAGCGACATTCGAAGCGGAGTGGGGGGAAACCTATGGACCATGGGAGACCTCCATGGGGATGGCGTCAATTATGGACCGTTTAGATCCGGAGAGCAATGACCACTGTGCCTTAATTCGACCGGACCACTGCTGAATACCGCCGGTCGCCTTAGCTTTCTGAAGAACTCAGCTACAGGGCAAGAAGTGTCAGGGCACGAGTTTACTTGTGCCGAAAAGGCCCATAACATAATATGTCAGGGCACGACTTCAGTCGAGCCGAAAAGGCCTATAAAAAACCCGGGGCTTTAGCCCCTGCGGAATGATCCTTCTTCTCGAAACCCCACTGATTTGATTCACCAAACTCTCTCCGGAGTTGTCAACCGTGACCCTATTGCTTGCTTTTGGGCGTCCCTCGATCTGCGTTTGCCGCCGCCACCGCGTTGTCAGTCTTGATAAAGATCGAGCCCAGCCGCCCGCTTGCAACATCTTTCACCAGCAGGCGCACAGCTACCGGCTTTGGGCCCGGGACACGAATCGTATCCGCCAGCTTGCCCGTCGACATCGCCGTTTCAAATTTCTGCTGACTAAGCTTGATGTTGACCGGATAGTCCATCACCTTGAGCGGCCACAGCTTTTCGTTATAAGTGCACACCGCGACATCCAAATCTAGTTGATGGCTGCCATCGGCGGTCGGCGGCAGAGACAGTGCCGTCGCGTCAACCAAAAGTGAAAACTTAAGCTGATCCGGCGCGTCCGCAGGCAGGCTCATAGCCGTGAATGGGATCTCTGTCGCATCCAGGTAATCGTTGCAATCGATTTGCAATTGGGCCGCCCGCAGCTTCGGGTCCGGGCTGCCTTCGGGGTTCGCGAAATATCCCTCGCGGTACGCCAGGTGCGCGCCGTGCGCTTCAGTCTTGACGGAGATGTTTCTGAACTCGCCATTCCAGTACGGCGAATCGGGATAATAGGAAATCTCGTAAAAGTCGCTGCTGTCGTCCACAGCTTTATGAACGCAATCTCCCAGGTCGTTGTCTCCGGTGCAGATTTTTCCCCCGGTGCCCTCGGCCAGCACCTGCATCGTGTCGTGCTCATCTTGCTCCATTAAGTCCGGGATTTGTGCCGTGCCGCCGCTGCCGCCCAACGGCCCGATTGGCGACTGATATGCCGTTGTCACGCCGGCCACGTTGATCGGATACACAGTTACCTTGGCGTCGCTCAATGCTGCATTCACGCGTTTCAACTGCTCAATGTACAGTCGCTGAATATCTCCAAATGGGTCTACAGTGATCGGGAAGGCGGTGGAAAGCCAAAGCAGATTCTTGCGGCCCGGATATCCGGCAACATTTCGCGCAATCGATTCCAGCGCATTGGCCGTCCTGATCACGCGTTCATCCATTTCCACCGAGTACATTACCTGATCGAAACTCTGGGCCGCCGCAACCAACTGCTGGGTCGTCGGATCATTCTCCACTGTCCCGCTTAATCCTCCCATTGAATCCGGATCGTTCTGAGGCTGAACGGTTGCAATTCCCACGCCGGCCGGCGTGGTCACCCTGCTCAACGCAGTCTGCAAAAGCTTCGGGTCACTGGTGAAGCTCTGCAGCATCACCAGCCGGTCACCTAACAGGAACACCGCGACCGGCACGTTGGCCGGTAGCTGCCGCAGCATCTTCAGCATCTGCACGTGAACCTGGGCCTGGTGCTCCAATGGCGTATTCAGCCCGTCCACCAGCAGAATCGTCGGCGGCACAGGGTCCCTTTGCAGGGCGACAGCGTTGGAATAGACGCCCGGAGTAGCGTGGTTCACCACGGACGCCGGAGCCAGGTCGGCCACATGCACCTCTCTGAAGTCGACGATCTTCTGCTCGCGCTTCTCTCCGCTCCTGCTCGGAGTCTGTTCGATGATCTGGAAGTCGCTCGCCCTCAGGCCGTCTAAGTGTTGGTGCTTTGAATCCTCTGCCACAACCTCCAGAGTCACCATGCGGGTGGTTGTCTGCAACGTGTATCCCGGCCGGGCTGCCTGGTTCAGCGAGGCCTGGCTGGCGGCCGGCTGCGGTTGGGATTGAGGAGCGGGATTCTGTGCGATAGACGGCAGAGTCAGGCTTGCTGAGAATGCGAGCAACTGAATGAGCCGAAGGCTGGGACATGCCATTGAGCCTCCTGGCAATTCGGGTCCATTATTCACCTATTGCTGCAACAACACAAAAACGAGAAAGAGAATTTGGCTTGTACGATGCGTGCTGGCCTTGCCAAGTGGTCCCAACCTCCTTTGACAAGTTACGATTGATAGCGTCGGTGGTGTGAGTTTCTAACGGCCCTCTGAATAGGTCGAGGATTTGAAAGAGCACGACCTCACAGGCTGCGAAAAAACTGGTTTAAAGACGGACAAAGGGAGCTTTGTGTCAGGGCACGACTTCAGTCGTGCCGATAAAGCCAGCAAAATTAGTTGGGCTTTAGCCCCTGGGGGACGGGTTTTGCAAGACTTGACACTTAATCAGACGTTCCCTGACGGTGCAGATGCAGAAAACAGTCAAATCGCCGAGCGACAGTCCCGCAAGCATGCCCCGGCCCATGAAAGCCAGGTGCGGCACGGTATGAATCGCCGCGAGTTTCTCGCCGCTCTCGCCGCGGGAGCCATGACTGCACGCGTGTCGCCGGCCCAGCAGATGGGCGGCATGGCTTCTCGTGGAGTCAAACCTCAACCGCGCGGCAAGCCTTCAGGCCTGCCATTCCACGCCAAATTCACTGACGTTGCCGCCAAAGCCGGACTCACCGCTCCAATCGTTTATGGCCCCGCTGACCGCATGGATTACATCATCGAGTCGATAGGTTGCGGGGTCGCGTTCATCGACTACGACAACGACGGCTGGCTCGATATCTTTCTGCTTTCGGGCACACGCCGCGAAGGTCCGGTCGCCGCGGCGACCAACCGCCTCTACAAAAACAATCGCGACGGCACGTTTACCGATGTAACCGCGAAGGCCGGCCTGGTGCGGCAAGGTTGGGCCTTCGGCGTCACCGTCGGCGACTACAACAACGACGGCTTCGACGACATCTTCGTCAGTGCGTGGCCGCAAAACTATCTCTATCGCAACAACGGCAACGGTACGTTTACCGATGTCACCGAGGCAGCGGGTTTGATTCATCCCGGCAACCGCTGGGGAACGGGCTGCACCTGGGTGGACTACGATCGCGACGGCCGCCTCGACCTGTTTATCTCGCACTACGTCGTCTTCGACTTCGAAAAGATTCCGATCACCGGCAAGGACCCGGCCTGCAATTACAAGGGCGTCGGCGTGAACTGCGGCCCGCGCGGATTGACGCCCGAGCGGCCCGTGCTCTACCACAACAACGGTGACGGAACTTTTACCGACGTTACCGTGAAGTCGAAGGTCGGTGCGGTGCAACCAGCTTATGGGCTCACCGCAGTTGCAGCCGATCTCGACGGCGATGGCTGGCAGGAAATCTATGTAGCCTGCGACTCGACCCCCAGCCTGCTGTTCAAGAACCGCGGCGACGGCACCTTCGATGAGGTCGGCCTCGAATCCGGTCTCTCAGTGAACGAAGACGGCAGGGAACAGGCAGGCATGGGCATCGCTATTGGCGATTTCGATACTGACGGAAAGCTCGACGTGCTCAAGACGCACTTTGCTGAAGACACCGCCGCGCTCTACCGCAACATCGGCCACCTGGAGTTTGAAGACGTGACGCTGCGCGCAGGCCTCGGCGTCGAGCCTCGCTACGTAAGCTGGGGTGACGGCATCGTCGACCTTGACAACGACGGACTGCCCGACATTTTCTGGGTCACCGGCAGCACCTTTCCCGAGGTCGAGCGAGTGCATCCCGAATTCCCGCACAAGGGACCGCGCATTCTCTTCCGCAATCTGGGCGGCGGCAAGTTTGAAGAGCTGCTCGACGGCGCGGGACCGGCGATCAACGAGGTGCATGCCAGCCGCGGCGTGGCTTTCGGCGACTTCGATAATGACGGCGACATCGATATCCTGATCATGAACATCAACGAGCCGCCCTCGCTGCTGCGCAACGACAGCCAGGGCAGCGGCCATTGGCTGAAGGTCAAGCTCGTGGGAACGCACTCGAATCGCAGCGCCATTGGAGCCGTCGTGACCGTTACATATGGAGAGCGCAAGCAGTCGCAGGCGGTCATGGCTGCGAGCGCGTATCTTTCAGCCAGCGATCGGAGGCTGCATTTCGGTCTCGGTGCGGCCATGACAGCGGATGTCGATATCGTGTGGCCCAGCGGCGCGCGCGAGTCATTCAAAGGCTTGCACTCAGATCAGTTGATTACCGTGAAAGAAGGCGCGGGAGTGGTGAGTCAGGAACGTTTTCCGCCACAAGTTTTGGAGCGAATCGGCCAATGATGCGCCAGTTCACAGCATCAGTCCGCCACCGGTGTATCCGACCCGCCGGCGATGAAACTGTGCCCCATCCATCGAGCGCCTTTTGCTCGATCGGTGGGAGACCACAAAGGCCAATCATCGGCAAATTCCCGTCTTGTTTCTTTCTAGTATTGATGGCGCTGACGGCACTTGCCGTGCGCGCGCAGCAGTCCTCCGATATCGCCAGGCCGCAGCCCGTCCCGCCGTCCAGTGCCGACCCACATATCGGCAAAGGCACGCAGTTGATGCACGATCAGTTCTTTGAGGCAGCATCGAAAGAGTTCGAACAGGCAGTAGCACTCGAGCCCGGTAATGCCGAGGCGCATTTTGAAGATGCGGTTTGCCTGCTGGCGCTCGGCCGCAACGACGACGCGCGAGCCCAGTTCGAACAGGTTGAAAAGCTCAAAGGGCCTTCGCGCTACGTTACCTATTACCTCGGCCGCCTCGATTTGCTGGCCAACGACTATCCATCGGCCATCAAGCGGCTCGGCGCGGTAGCTGCAACCCCGCCCTTTCCCGATACTGACTTTTACCTCGGCGTCGCTTACGTCTCCTCAGGCGACACGGAGAAGGGAATCGCGTGGCTTGAGAAAGCGGTCAAGCTCACGCCCGGAGACTATCGCGTTCATTACCGGCTGGCGCGCGCCTACTCCACCGCCGGGCGCGAGCAGGATGCCGCTCACGAGTACACGCTCTACAACCAGTTCATGAGCCAGCACAAGAGCACTGAAGCCGATGCCCGCGCGTGCAGCGAAGCGCTTCGAACCCAGACGGCAGACGCAGCCGAGACCGCGTGCCAGCACATGTTTGACCCCAACGACCCTGAAAAGCTCACGCTGCTGGGCCAGTTGTACGGCGAGGCCGGCGCATTCAAGCAGGCGCTCGATCCGCTGAATCGCGCCGTCCAGCTCGATCCCGGTTCGTATGAGGCCTGGCACGACCTCGGGCTTACATACTTCAGACTGGAGCGATACGCCGATGCGCGCTCTCCTCTCGAGAAGGCCGCGCGGCTGCGGCCGCAAGCGTACGGCACGGTGGTAATGCTGGGCGCAACCTTATATATGTTGGGCGACGACGCTGCGGCGCTTCCGGTTCTGGAACACGCGCACCAGCTTAACCCCGGCGACGAGCAGACCGCTGCGATCCTCGACAAGCTCCGCGCCGAACAGCCGAAGAAGTAATTGCTTCAAGCCCGGCGCCGGAGACGTCGCCTCGGCCAAATGTGCGTAGCAGGCCGGGTCGGGCCGTGGGCCTTCGCCGCTTACCAATTCACTTTGAATCAGTCCGATTGAGGAACGGTCTTTTTCAGGGATCGATTGTCTTGCTGTTTGCGTAATTCTTAAAGACCAGGACTGCCGCGGTGAAGCTTCCCGCTTCCGCCCCGGTGCGGCCTGAAATGGAGTGCGTTCATGAGCGATCTTCTCGCCGACACCCGTCACGCTGTCCGCATGTTCTGGAAGTCGCCCGCATTCACGCTCGCGGTGCTCGCCGCGCTTGCCCTCGGAATCGGATCAGACACCGCAATCTTCTCGGTGATCGACGCCGTCCTGCTCAAACCGCTCACCTATCCCCAGCCTGACCGCATTGTCACCTTCCTGAATACCTCGCCGGACGGCCAATTCCCCGGCGCCTCCGCCACCGAATTCCACGAGTGGCAACAGCAAACCAGCGTGTTCCAGGACATTGCTGCCTACGACTTCGGCGCCAAGGGCTTCAATCTTACCGGAGTCGTTCCCGAGCAGATTCAGGGCGTTCACGTGACTGAAGCCTACTTCCGCCTGTTCGGCGCGGGCATGATTCGTGGCCGCACATTTACTCCGCAGGAAGACCAGCCGCACGGCGGAAATGTTGTGGTGCTGAGCTACGGATTCTGGAAACGGAAGTTCGGCGCCGATCCCAGCATCGTTGGCCGCAGCATCTCTCTGAGCGGCGAGCCATATACGATCCTCGGAGTCACTGGTCCCGGCTTCGAATCGGATCCGGTGGCCGATGTCTGGGTGCCGTTCCAGTTCCCGCCAAATTCCACCGATCAGGCGCACTACTTCAGAGCCGCGGGCCGGCTCAAGCCCGGCGTTACTCTCGACAACGCCAAGGCCCAGCTCAAGCTCGCGTATGACGAATTCAAACGGCGCTATCCGGATGCCGATCCCAGGGGGTCTTTCAGCGCCGAATTGTTAAAGGATGGCATCGTCGGAAATGTCCGTTCATCGCTGCTGGTGCTGATTGGCGCGGTCAGCATGGTTCTACTCATCGCATGCGCCAATGTCGCCAATCTGCTCATGGCTCGCGCCGCGGGCCGCAAACGAGAGTTCGCCATCCGCGCCGCACTGGGAGCGGGCAGGGTGCGCGTGATTCGCCAACTGCTTACCGAAAGCGTCCTGCTGGCGCTTATGGGAGGTGCGCTGGGCCTCGGCCTGGGCTTCGCCGGAGTGCGCTGGCTGCTCACGGTTCGCCCCGGCGATATCCCAAGGATTGGCGAGAATGGCGCCGGTGTCTCAATCGACTGGCGTGTCGCGCTCTTCGCCATCGGTGTCTCCATCCTTACAGGCATTCTCTTTGGCTTGATTCCCGCTTTCGGCGCTTCGCGTCCCGATTTGGCAGCCACCATGAACGAAGGGGGCAGCCGCAGCGGCTTTGGCCTGCGCCAAAGCAAGGCCCGCGGGCTTCTCATCGTGAGCGAGGTCGGCCTTGCCCTCGTTCTCCTTATCGGGGCGGCACTGTTCATCCGCACCTTCATTGCGCTGCGCATGGTCAAGCCCGGATTCGAATCGCACCACGCCATCACCATGGAAATGGCGCTCACCGGCCAACGCTACGAATCCACCGCCGGAGTGGCGCAGCTCATCCATGACAGCCGCGAACGCATTCATGTAATCCCCGGAGTAGATGAAGTCGCAGTCACAAATTCTTTGCCACTCGACGGCGGCTTCGGCCTTCCTTTTATTGTCGTTGGCCGCCCGCTCACCGGCCCCCAGACCGGTGGCGGAGAGTGGAAGGCAGTCTCGCCGGGTTACTTCAGTGCGCTCCGCATCCCTGTTCTCCGCGGGCGCGACTTCACCACGAACGACGTTGCGGGCGCACCTCCGGTTGTGCTCATCAGCGACGCATTCGCCAAAGCGAATTGGAAGCAGGGAGAAGATCCAGTCGGGAAGCAAATCATAATCGGCAAGGGCGTCGGTCCGGAGTTTGAGGAGCCTGCCCGCACCATTGTGGGCATCGTCGGTGACGTGCGCGACGGCGCGCTCGATCAGCCTGTCGACCAGGTGATGATTGTTCCTCTCGCGCAGATGACCGACGGCCTTACGCTGCTCAACTCGCATGTAGCGCCGCTTACATGGATCATCCGCACCCGGACCGATCCCAGCCAGGTTGTTCCCGCCGTAAGGGAGCAACTGCGCATTGCCAGCGGAGGATTCCCGGTGGCCCACATTCGCACTATGGACGAGGTCGTGGTGCGATCGACCGCTCGCCAGGACTTTAATATGTTGCTGCTCTCAATCTTTGGCTTTTCGGCACTGCTGCTCGCCGCCATTGGCATCTACGGTCTCATGGCCTACAGCGTGCAGCAGCGCGTGCGCGAAATAGGCATTCGAATGGCTCTGGGGGCCGATCGCAGCCGCATTCGCGGCATGGTGGTGTGGCAAGGCATGCGCCTCGCATTTGCGGGCGTCGCGCTTGGTGTAGGCGCTGCGTTCGGTCTCACGCGCCTCATCGCCAATTCTCTCTATGGCGTGAAGAACTGGGACCCGACAGTTTTCGTCAGCGTTCCCATCGTCCTGACATTGGTTGCCTTCGCGGCCACGTGGATTCCGGCCCTCCGCGCGTCAAGGCTGGACCCGATGAAAGCGCTCCGCGTCGATTGACCGCCGACCCATGCGCTTCAGATTCACGCCATTGGCTGTGAAGATACCACATCATGCGCGCACCAATTGCGGCCCGGTAGATCGATCGCGAACATTAGTTGCTCTGCGAATCGCCCCAATGCTAGACTCTGTTCACAATTCCCCGGCTGCGTTCGCACATTTCCTCCAGGCCCCCGGGTCCCCTTCCAATTGCGCAGCAAAAATACCGATGCCCAAGCGGCAGGTGCGGGAATTGCCGGAGAGAAAAATGAAACATCGTGCGCTCATCGCAGCCAGTATTGTGTTGCTTCCCCTCACCGCGTGGACTGTGTCAAAAGATTTTAACGGACGCATGTGGCTGGCACAGGTGCCCGCGCTTCCCAATAGCGCGACTGTTGCCGACAGCCAGTGGAATGACGACGGCCAGGGTGTGCTCACGCCCGGAGATGGCTTCCAGAGCTTCGAAACAGGCATCAACCAGGCAATTGGCGACCAGTTGCAGGCCAACGTACCCAGCCAGTCGCAGCAGCAGCAGCAGATGTCGGCCGCTCAGCAGATGCAGCAGAAGTACGGAACTCCCGAAGGGCAGGCCGCGCTGAAGAGCATGACCCCGGATCAGTTGATGGCCCTGGCGCAGCAGATGATGCCGCAAAACACGGGTCCCCATACTGTATCGCCCGAAGATCAGGTGCAGTTACAGAAGATCAACGGCGGCGTGTACTCGGGTCACGCGCAGGTGGTGGAAAGCATTACGTCGATCGGCAAGGAGTCGCAGACGATTTATGCTCAGTGGGATGCCGAGGCAGCCCCGCTGGTGGCGCAGGAGACCGCGGCGGAGCAAAGGCTTCCCGTATGCCCGGGCGAAGCCAGCATTCCATCTGACCTGGAAGTGAGTAAGGTAAAGCTTGAATATGCCGATAAGAAAATCGCCATCGCCGACAGATACCTGTCGAAGTTCCAGCCGCTGGTCGACAAAATGAAGGTGGCCGTGATGCCTGAGATCGACTTTGGCGACGATGCCATCGCCGCATGGACCAGGATTCAGGATCCGGGCATGAAGCAGCAGGTGTCAGCGTCGGCGCACGGCGCAGAACAGACAGGCTTCGGCGACGCAGGCACGGTGGAGGGGCTAATCAAAAACGCCTCGGAGAAGGCCGCTCAAACCGTCGCCGACAAGAAGGCAATCCAGAAGAAATATGCCGACGCAAAGGGATGCAGCTAGCGCGAAATCCTTAAAGCCCAGCGGATAAAGTACCGCCGATCTCCTGACCGGCTGTACTGAGGGTCTCCAGACCCTCAGGCGAAGCTTTGAAAGGGCACGGCTTTAGCCGTGCCGTGCAGGCCGCAAAAGACATTGGGCTTTAGCCCCTGAGGGACGCTCGATGGTCGCGTCAGTCATATTTATGTAGCCAGTTCCAGCGCCTACGCTTCTTCAATCTTATGAATCTTGTTCGCGGGCAGGTCCTTCACCACTTGCCGAATGCCGCTCGGCCACTTGATCTCAAGCTGTTTGATGGTGGTGAAGGGACCAATGCCAAAGTGCGCACGCGGATCGCGCGATGCCTGGTAGCCCGCGCTGGTTGAGACCACATCGTATTGACTGCTGCCATCGTCGGTGGTCACTTTGAGTTGCGCGCCGATCGCCATCTTGTTGCTCTTGGTCCCCACCAGTTGGAATTTGATCCAGTTGTTCGAGTTTTGCGTGCTGTTGCGCAGGACGCGCGCCTTGTTGTTCAGCGCCGTGGTCACAACATCCAGGCGCCCGCTGTTGAGCAGGTCGCCGATCACAATGCCGCGATACGGCATCTTCATCTGTGTCGGCGAATCCTTATCGGTCAGCACTTCTTCAAACTTCATGCTGCCTAAATTGCGGAAGATCGAAAGCGGCTCGCTGAAAGTGCGCTCTGAAAAATCGGAGATGTTATCGAGCACGTTGCTGCGGCCCACAATCAGATCTTTGAGCCCGTCGTTGTCGAAATCACCCACCCCGTTGCCCCACCCCGACATCTCCAGCGTGTAACGCGCCAGACCGCTCTTGCCGGTGATGTCCACAAACATGCCGTTGCCGATATTGCGAAACAGCGGGAAAGTCTCGAGCTCGGTAGCCGTGTGCCAGATGTCGGGCAGACCGTCGTTATCGATATCGCGAAACTCCGCGCCCATGCCCGACACTGCTTTGCCGGTTTCGGCGTAGGCCACTCCCACGTCCAGCGCCACTTCTTCAAAACTCTTGCCCTTCAAGTTGTGGAACAGCGAATTGGGCATGTTGTCGTTGGCCACAAAAATGTCGATGAATCCGTCGCCATCGTAGTCGTTCAATCCTATGCCCATGCCCTTGCCCAGCACCTTCGAGATGCCGGTCTTCTCTGAGACGTCGGTGAAAGTTCCATCGCCGTTGTTGTGGTAGAGCGTGTTGGGCAGCGGCTCGTAAAACTTGGGATGGCAGTAGGCGCGCTCGCGGCCGCCGCTCATGCACACCGGGTCGCCGTTGACATGCCATCGGCAGTAGTTTGAAACAAAGAGGTCAAGCTTGCCGTCGTTGTCGTAATCCACCCACGCGGCCGCCGCGCTCCACATCTTTTCGTTCTTGTACATGGGCATGCCCACGCCGGCGTGGTCGGTCACATCGGTGAAGGTGCCGTCGTGATTGTTCCTGTACAGGCGATTCTTGGTGACGCTGGCGACAAAGATATCGGGCCAGCCGTCGTTGTCGTAATCGCCTACAGCAACGCCCATGTCGTAGCCTTCGCCCTGCAGTCCCGATTTATCGGTTACGTCGGTAAACGTGCCGTCGCGATTGTTATGGAAGAGACGGTTGTAGTATTTGGGCGCGTTCTTGGTCAGCGAAGGCAGGTCCGCCCCGTTGACGAAGAAGAGGTCCATGTATCCGTCGTTGTCGTAATCGATCATGCCCACGCCGCCAACCATGGTCTCAGGCTGGTTCTTGTTGGGTGTCATGCAGCTATTGGTGGTAAAGTCGATGCCGGTTTTAGCCGTAATGTCTTCAAAGCGGATGGTGCTGCTGCCCGGCGCAGGCGCCCAGTTCATGCGCAAGGGAGCCGTCGTGGCCGCGCCGCGAACCATGCGCGGCACCAGCAGTCCCGAACTCAGTAGTCCGCAACAGCGAAGAAAATCGCGCCGTTTGAAGTCGAGCTTCTTCATTTATTGATTCCCGCCGTGTGGCCTGCGCTCCAACGCACATTCCTATCGTATTTGCTGCCTCGGTAAGTCAGCATTCAATTTCCTCTTCGGTAGTGGGTCAGTCTGAAGGGTACGGGCTTCAGCCCGTACATAAACAGACCAAAATGTCTGCGGGCTTTAGCCCCTGGGGGAAAGTTTTTTCAAACTGACCCACGGCACCCTTTTCCTATTATTCCTTAACGGCTTGGTCCGCCAGGGCCTTCAGGCGTTCGAACTCAGCTTGTTCTTTTGCGGCCTCAGCCTTCTTTCCCGCCCTGAACAGCGCTCGCGACAAGGCAAAATGCGCGTCCGGGCTGTTCGGAGAAAGCTTGACCGCGGTGCGTAATTCAAGCAGGGCCTTGTCGCTGTTATTTAAGTTGAGCCAGAGCCGGCCGCACGCAACATGAGCAATAAAGTTGCCCGGCGCCAGACCTATGGCTTCTTGAGCGTATTTCAAACCCTGTTGATAGTTGCCGTTTTTGAGATCCAGAAGGGCGACCTGAATGTAAGCGGGGGGCTGCTTGGGCGCAACTTCAGTCTCCCGCACAAACTCGGCCAAAGCCGATGCCGGGTCTTCTTTCAGCAGAAATACGCCGTACATATAGTTCACGCCGGGCTCGTTGGGATAGAGCGCCACCAACTGCTTCAACTCCTCGCCGGCGGTTACCTGGTCATCCAGGGAGATCATCGCCTGCGCGTTGCCGGCTTCGCGAACCAGTTCCTTTTTATCCGCGGGAATCTCGGCGGGGAGTTTGGCAAAGTGCAGCGCGGCCAGTCCCAATGCATCGATCAAGTCGGTGTTGGCCAGCACCGCATCTTTCGGCGCATCATGGTGCTCGTAGGCAATCTCGTTGGCTGCAAACTTGAGGCGCGTTACGGCAAGTTCCGGCTGGCCCAGATAGTTATTCGCCACGCCGTCTTCGTAATAGACGCGTTCAATAAAGCCGGCATTGTCGCCCAGTCCGAGCTGGCGGCCGCGCTCGAACGCGATGATCGCTTTCTGATAGTCCTTCAACTCAAACTCGGTAAGTCCGAGCATCCCGAATCCTGGTCCCGGCTGGCGGTGTTCGACCGAAACAAAGCGCAGAAAGGCATCATGGGCCTTGACCATCTGGCCCTCATCGAAAAACGTTGTACCTAGTTCCCACCAACCCTCTGAAAAGGAGGGCCGCAGCGCCACCGCCTGCTCGTAGAGACTGATCGCTTCCTCGGTCTGGTTGGCGTCCATGGCAGCCTGGGCGCGCGAGGCAAGCTGCTCGAACGATTGAACCGAGAGGCCGGTTTGCGGATTGCGGACTTCAGGTTGCTGAACCTGCTGCAGGCCATGAACCTGCCGCACAGAGCACAGAAATACGCACGCCGCCACAGCGATCGTCCCCAATAATGGAGTGCGATTTTGCAGGCGACAACCGTGGCTCCGAGGCGATTGGTTCCTGCTCAATACAATGGCGCCGGAACTCATACATAATGCATCGCTTTCCGTGCGCACGAACGGCTCCATGGGAAGTGGGCTCACTGCAATCTAGTATATAATTCGATTCGCCAATTTCTTTGGACACACCTCTCTCCTGGAAGGAGACTGAACCATGAGATATTCAGCAATTACCCTGGCTCTCGGGTCGTTCTTATTTACCTGCGGCCTCGTTGCCCAGACACCGGCGCCGCAGGCAGCCGCCAATACACCCGGCTCCAGCACATCGACCGTCAAAGTCAACGCCAACGAAGTCACCCTCGACATGACCTTCCGCGACAAGAAGGGCAAGATCATCAATGACATCAAGCCGGAAGAAGTCCATGTATATGAAGACGGCGCCGAGCAGCACGTCAACTCCTTCAAATACGTTCAGGGAGCTCAAAATCCTGCTCCGACCACGACGGAGGCGCCCACAGCGGGCAGCATCCCCGTGGATCCCATGCGGGAACTGCGCCTGGTGACCCTGGTGTTTGAAGGGCTGGATCAGGACGGCAAGCGATTCTTCAAACAGGCGGTCTCTGACGTGCTCAGCATGTCGCCGGAACAGAATCTCTACTTCTCGATCATGGTGATCGACCAGAAGCTGAACATGATTCAGCCCTTCACCAACGATCGCACGGCGCTGATGAAGTCTATTGACAAGCAGATGATGTGGGGCACGCTTCAATATGAGGCTGCATCGGCCGATATCAAGGAGCAGCTCAGAATAAGCCTGACCGGCGGAGAATCGTCTGCGCAGAGCGCGGCGAGCGGCGACGCGTCAATGGCGCCAACAATAACCTCGAACGGCACCTCGGCACCGAGCGCGAACTCAATTTCGAATGCCGTCACCTGGCGCATGAACAAGATGCAGTACGACATGCTCAACCAGGCCGATTCTGCAACCCGTGAGGCAAGTGCCAGGGCGTCCATCGATGCGCTTCTGGCGCTTGTGCAGGCGCAGGCGCGTCTGCCCGGCCGCAAAGTGGTTATTTACTTCAATCCGTGGATGTTTATTCCCGATTCGGCAAAAGAACAGTACCAATACATGATCGGCATGGCCAATCGCGCCAACATCACCTTCTACACCGTCGACCCCAAGGGCCTGGTGACCTATAGCCAGAACGATAACGGCCGCGGCCAGCTTGGTAATGCTGCCGGCGAAACCCGCAACCTGTCAATGAACGGCGGAGACGTCAGTGCATCGCAGGCGCAGGCGCAGGAGACAGCGGAGAACGGGCTGCGCTCGAATCCTGAAGAGTGGCTGCGCGATCTGGCTAAGCAGACCGGTGGCGTCGCCATTGCTGAGACTAACGACTACAAGGCGCCTCTCAGAATCGTGATGGATGAGGTGCGAACCTACTACGAAGCTGCCTACGACCCGCAAATTACAACCTACGACGGCAAATTCCACAAAATCACCGTCAAACTTGACAACCACCCCGGCATCGAAGTCCACACTCGCAGCGGATACTTTGCGCTGCCTCAGCTCGGAGGCGGCCAGCAGGTATTCGCTTACGAGGTGCCGCTACTGAATGCGCTGAGCGCGACGACAGCGCCTACCGATTTGCAGTTCTCGGCCGCAGCGGACCGCTTCAGCGAGCGAGGGCCTAAGATTCAATACATAGTGACCATCGAAGCTCCGCTCAAGGAATTGACCTTCGCTCCGCAGCCTGACGGTAAGACCGCCGCTATCGATGTGCCAATGATGGCTGTAATCAAGGACTCGGGCGGAAACATTGTGTCGAAGTTCAGCCAGGATTTCGCGGTCTCGGTTGCAGCGGATACCGTGGAGGCGCGTAAACAGGCCAGCCTGATCAAGAACTTCCCGACGGAACTTGATCCTGGAACCTATTCGTTGGAAGCGGTGGTGATGGACAAAAAGGGTAATAAGATTGGCGTGAGCAAAAGCACCCTGACGGTTCCCGCACCCAATCCGAAGCTGGCCATCAGCGACCTGATGATTGTTCATAAAACCGATCAGGTGAAGGTTGCTGATCCGACCGATCCGTTCTCGTACCCGGCGGGCCAGGGTTACCCGGCTGGAAAGGTGACCCCGACGCTCGACAACAAGCTCCAGGGCGGACCGGGTCACATGCTGCCGTTTTACTTCAACGTCTACACTGATCCCTCAATCAAGGATGCGCCCCAGGCCTCGATGGGCTTCTATAAGGACGGGCAGTACCTCGGCTCTGCTCCGATCGCGCTTCCTGCAGCCACGGCAGACGGCCGGATTGCCTATGTCGCGGCCCTTCCAGGAGATGCGTTCAAACCTGGTTCCTATCAAATCAAACTGGATGTCACGCAAGGCTCAGCCACTGCGGAGCAGGCTGTCGATTTCCAGGTACAGTAATGCAAGTAGTCCGGGCGTGACTCACTCACGCCCGGGCAAAAGGTGCGAACCAAAACGTGCTCTGGCGGTCGACAATTCTGCTCCTGCTGTCGGCATCGCTCGCGTTGGCGCAGAATGATTCCGCCCAGCAGGCTTTGCGCCAAGCCGTCGAACTCCAGCAGTCCGGCCACTACGCCGAGGCCATCGATGCCTACAAGGCGTTCCTGAAAGTTCATCCCGAGGCTGCGCCGGTTCGCTCGAACCTGGGCGCCGCCCTCGCACACGAAGGCCGTTTTGCCGAGGCCATTCAGCAATACACGCTGGCCCTCAAGGCTGACCCGGCTAATTACGGCATCCGCATGAACCTGGGGCTCGCTCTCTATAAGGCAGGAGACATTCCCAAGGCAGTCCGCGAATTTGAGGCGGTTTACAAGGCACAGCCCACTTCCGATCCCAATCACGATCGCGTGGCGCTGCTGATGGGCGAGTGCTATCTGCGCCAGGGCGAAAACGAAAAAGTGGTTGCGGTGCTCGATCCTCTTGAAGCCGCGCACCCCGACGATCAGGCATTGAATTACATGCTGGGCACAGCGCTGCTGCACGAAGGCCAGACCGACCGCGGAGCCCAGCTTATTCAAAAGCTGTTGGCCAAAGGCGACACCGCTGAAGCGCACATGCTGATGGCCTACACCTGGTACCAGGCCCACGACAAGGCGAAGGCCCTGGTTGAAGTCAACCAGGCCATCGCATTGAATCCCAACCTGCCCGAGGCATACAGCCTCAAGGGCCGGCTCGAATATCTTGAGTCCGACCTGGACGATGCTGAATCTGCGTTCCGCAAATCCCTCGAGCTTGACGGCAACAACTTTGACTCGCTGCAGTGGATGGGTACGTTGCTCCGGGAACAAGGGCGATTGCCCGAGTCGGAAAAGTGCCTGACCCATGCTCTCCAATTACATCCCGGTGAAATTCGGGCCCGTTTTCAATATGCGCGGCTTGTGTCCGATGAGGGCGATGACAAGCGCGCCGTCCTGTTGCTCGAGTCCCTGGTCAAGGATCACCCTGAATACACTGAGGCGCATCGCACTCTCGCCACCATATACTTCCGTCTAGGCCGCCCCGATGACGGCCGGCGCGAACGTCAAATCGCCGCCCAGATGGATGCCGCCATCCAGAAGCGCGACCAGGAACAGGGAAGGAGCATGACAAAGTGATGCTGACAGCCGAGATCCTGTTGACGGTCGTAGCCGTAACTACGAATCAGACGACAGCTCCTTCGATCGAAGATCTGTTCGAACCGGAGCAGCAAGCCTACGACACGCAGCAGGATAATAATGAAGCTGCGCAGCTTTTCAAAGATGCGATGGCGCTTCAGCAGGCCGGCCACTATGACGAAGCGATCGCTGCCTATCGTAAATTCCTCCAGGACAATCCCGACGCTGGCGCGATTCGTTCCAATCTGGGCGCATGCCTGGCCCACGAGGCTCGCTACACCGAGGCTGTTTCGGAATACACTCTTGCTCTCAATGCCGACCCCGACAAAGTCAGTATCCGGCTCAACCTGGGGCTGGCGTTGTACAAGGCCGGCCAAGTTGCCAGCGCGATCCAGCAATTCGAGGTTGTTTACGCGGCGCTGCCGGAGAGCCATCCCGACCATCAGCGCGTCTTGGTGCTTCTGGCGGAGTGTCACCTGCGGCAGGGAGAATTCGACCGCGTTGTCGCACTGCTACAGCCCATCGAAGCTACGGGAGCCGAGGACAGCAATGTTGATTACATTCTGGGCACTGCGCTGTTGCGCCAGGGCGACACTGACCGCGGCGCGCAACTCATCGACCGGCTGCTGAAAAACGGTGATACTGCCGGAGCCCACATGCTGATGGCCTATACCCAGTGGAAAGCACGCGAAATGCAGAAAGCGCTTATCGAGGTAAACCAAGCCATTGCGTTAAATCCGAATCTTCCTGAGGCGTATAGCCTTCGCGGAAGGCTGGCTTTCCTGGAATCGGATCTCAAAGGCGCCGAAGAGTCGTTCACCAAAGCACTCGAACTTGACCCTAACGATTTCGGAGCATTGCTTTGGCTGGGGACAGTCCTTCGCGAGGAAGGCAGGCTGCCAGAGGCGGAGAGCGCTTTGACGCACGCGCTCCAGTTGCGTCCAGACGACTCCCGGGCGCGTTTCCAGTACGCGCACCTTGTTTCCAACGAAGGCAATGATGAACGTGCAGCGCAACTGCTGGAATCGCTGATTGCCGATCATCCCGAATTCATCGAGGCGCACTCCTCGCTTGCCACCATTTACTTTCGACTTGGACGCAAGGGAGACGACCGGCGCGAAAAGCAAATCTTCGAAAAATTGCATACAGAGAGCCGGGAGTCCGATGAATCTCGAGGACGGAGTTTTACCCCATGAAGGCCGCAATCCTGCTCCTGATCTCAGTTATGTCTGCCGCTGCAGCCCAGACATCCACTCAATCCTTTGAAGAGCTATCCAAGTCTGCGCAGCAGGCCTACAACGCCCAGCACGACGATGATGCCGTACGGCTCTTCACCGAGGCCGTCAACATCAAGCCCGACTATACCCAGGGCTGGTGGGCCATCGGCATGATCGACTACCAGCACGATCGCTATCCTGAGTGCCGCGACGCGCTCACCCGCATGGTGGCCCTGGATGCGACGGCTGCCCCCGGATTCGCACTGCTTGGCCTCTGCGAATTCAGGACCAAGCAGTACGATCTTGCCTTTCAGCATCTCAAACAGGCGCACATGCTGGTTCCCGTAAGAGAGGGAGGCGGCCCTTTGCTCGATATGGCCAACTTCCACCTGGTCATGCTCCTTACGCGCCAGGGAGCTTTTGAACTCGCGCAAGATGTGGCCGTTCAGGTTGCGCTCAAGGATCGGGATAATCCGGATATGATGTTCGCCACTGGCCTGGCATGTCTAAGGATGCCCATCCTGCCCGAGGAGGTTCCCCAAAACCAGCGCCAGGTCGTCGCCATGGCAGGCAAGGCATATTGGGATCTGATTACTCAACCCCCCGAGCAGACCGAAACGGACTTCAAAGCGTTGGTTGCGGCCTATCCTAATTTCCCCAATGTCCACTTTTTCTATGCCACTTACCTGGCGGCACACCATCCCGAAGAAAGCGTGCCGGAGTTTCTGGCGGAACTGAAGGTCCAGCCCGACAGTGTTCCCGCCCGTGTCTCGCTCGCGCTTCGTTACATCACCGACGGTAAGACCGCCGAGGCCCTCAAGTATGCTCGCGACGCGGTTGCCCTCAGTCCCGATTCAGTGGGCTGCCAATTGGCCCTGGGAGAAGCTTTGAAAGCCGGCGGAAACGATAAGGATGCGCTGGTTGCTTACCAGGCCGCGGAGAAACTCGACCCTGAAAGCGCCAAAGTGAGGCTCTACCTCGTCAACGCCTACCGGGCCGTGGGGCGAGTCGAAGATATGCGCCGCGAGCGGGAAGAATATGAGCGCATCAAGAAATCTGAGCAGAACTGGCCTTGAGCCTGAGGTGTCCGGCCCGCTCCTTCGTTAGGCTGCGATAAAAGTCGACGGTATACCGGCCTTGTATCAGTCCGCCACCGGCGAAGCCAACCCATAGGAGATGAAACGGTGCCCATCCATCGAGCGTCTTTTGCTCGATAGGTGGGAGACCACAATCCTTCATGTGCCTTGTATCAGGGCGCGAGTTTGCTCGCTCCGATAAAGTTCCCCATCGGAGTTCGAGACTTCAGCCCCGGCGGGATCGACCGTAGCGCGTTCAAAGAGTTTTCCGCAACCCCCTGTGCCGGTCCGTCCGCCCCGTCTTGCCTCGATTGGAAATCTTTTCAATCGCCCAAAATCGGCTCTTAATGCCTTCCTGCCACAGTTTTCATCACAAAACCATGTGCCCTCCATCAAAAGGTTGAGATTTTCCCTCCTGATCCCCGTTTCAGGCCCGTTTTCAGGGCCCGAACCACCCTTCCGGAAACCGTTATCTGAAGAGTAAAGTCCATCTAAATCTCTTAAAGTAAATCGGTTATCCAACATAGGCCTTTCAGCCTACAAGGGACTCATACTTTTAGTTGACAGTTCTCTTTCGGGCAGTGTATAACGCTTTCGCATCTGAATTAATTCGATTTACTGCGCCAAAGAGTAAGGGTTACTCCGTCGCGGAGTCGAATGCGTCCGGGTGTGTAGCCTCCGTGCTTGCACGGAAATCGGTTAACAAACGGTAATTAGGCGGGGGTCGCGAAAGCGGCTCCATTAGGGGGCACTGAAGCAAATGCAAATCAACAATTCAGGAGGCACGGGTATGAATTGGTTCAAACAGCCGATGGCCGTGTCCAAAGGCTTGTTCTCGCTGGTGGCAGCGCTCGCGGTTGTTGCCGTGTTATTCGTCACGACACCAACTGCTACAGCACAGTCCAGCAGCGCGACAGTCAACGGAACGGTTCTCGATACCTCTGGCGCCGTAGTTCCGGGTGCAAGCGTGACCTTAAGGAACCAGGCGAGCAATGACGAGCGTACCGAAGTCAGCAATGGAGATGGATTCTTCAACTTCATTGCGGTCCAGCCGGGCACCTACACCCTCTCTGTTTCAAGGCAGGGTTTCAAGAACTGGCAGGCCAAAGACATCAACGTGAACGCAAGCGAAACGCGCGCGATCGCAAACATCAAGTTGCAGGTCGGCGCAAAGAGTGAGACGGTGGTCGTTGAGGCCAGCGAAACTCAGATCACACCCTCTGATTCTGGCGACAAATCGTTCACCATCGGCCAGAACATCATGCAGAACGTGGCCATCATCGGCCAGAACGCGGCTGAGTTCATCAAGATCATGCCCGGCATGGCCATCACCTCAGGCGCGTTGAATCAATCCTCCTATGCGGCGGCTGACGAGCGCACCGGCAACGGCCCGGTCGGAGACTTCTCCGCCAACGGCCTGCGCACCGCGGCTCTCGATATCACCTCTGACGGCGCGCACATTGTTGACCCGGGCTGCAACTGCGGCCAGGCTGAAAACACCAACGTCGACATGACCTCTGAAGTCACGGTCCAGACTTCGAACTTCGGCGCAGACAACGCCAAGGGCCCCGTGACCATCAACACCGTCGGCAAATCAGGCGGCCAGCAGTTCCACGGCGAAGCGTACATGTACGCCCGCTACTACGACCTCAACGCCAACGACTGGCTCAACAACTACGCTGGCACCAACCCTGCCACCGGCGCGCAGATCGCACCTCGCCCCTTTACCAGGTACTACTATCCTGGCGCCAACTTCGGCGGGCCTGTGATTTTCCCGCATTCGAACTTCAACCACAACCACGACAAGCTGTTCTTCTTCTTGGGATTCGAACTCTACCGGCAGGATGTTGACAACGGCATCTATCACGCCACCGTCCCCACCGCCGATATGCGCAAGGGCGACTTTACCGAAGCCGATTCCGACAACGCGTACACCAGCCAGCTTGCTGGCAGCACCATCGGCAACACGCCGGTCAACGGCGGTGAGGCAGGCACTCCGAGTTCCAATAATAACGCGAATGCCTTCAGCTGCACGCAGTGGCAGAACAACAAAGTCGGCGGCACCTGCCTCGCGTCGATGCTGACGAATGCGGCTGGTCTCAATGCAGTCGACGCCACCACCGGAGCGGCGCTGATCAGCGTCTTTCCGCTCAACAATTCCGACCCCACCCTCAACCAGGGCTGGAACTACATCAACGCCTCTACGCGTTACTCCAACATGAATCAGTACCGCGGACGCATTGACTACAGCATCAACAACTCCACCAAGTTATACGTTCAATACAACCACCAGAACGACAACGCTGAAGAGAGCCTCGACACCCTCTGGACGGGCAATGCTCAGAGCTGGGACGATCCAACTACTCCGTATCCCTCTCCGATCATCGAAAGCTCTGACTCCGAGGTGGTCACGGCGAACATGACCAAGGTGTTCACCCCCACACTCACCAACGAAGTCATCTTCAACTGGGTGTATTTGAACCTCCCCAACCACTTCAAGGATATAAGCAAGGTCGATCGCCAGGGCCTTGGCATCGACTTCCAGACGCTCTTCACCCACGCCAATCTCTCTACCCTGCTCTATCCCGAGATTACTGGCTGGGGCGACGGCATCTCCAACCAGGTAAACACCGGATTTGAGCTGGATGGCGGCACCGTCTTTGCCAAGAAGACTCTGCCTTCACTGGCTGACAACATCTCCAAGGTGTGGAAGACCCATACCGCCAAATTCGGCTTCTACTGGGAGCGCACATGGAACTCTCAGCCGAACCAGGGCGCGGTTGACGGTTCTGTCACTTTCAGTAACTGGGAGTCGGATTCGAGCGGTAACGCATACGCCGATATGCTGCTCGGTCTACCCAACGGTTACTCCGAGCAGAACTTCGACCCGATTCCTGTATTCCGCTACCTCTCCACCTCGTTCTTCGGTCAGGACTCGTGGAAGGTTTCGAGGAAGGTCACTCTCGACCTCGGCGTTCGCGCCTCGCACCTCGGACCCTGGTGGGATCTCACCGGTTATGGTTTTGCCGCGTGGTATCCGACCCTCTACGCTCAAGGTAAGGGAGCAGCGGTTAACGGTACTCCGTTCCCGGGTGTCGAATGGCACGCCCAGAATTCGTCCACGCCGGTTTCGGGCTCCGCTTCAACCTTCCTGTTCGTCGACCCGCGCTTTGGGTTTGCCTGGGATCTGTTCGGCACCGGCAACACCGTGCTGCGTGGCGGCTACGGAATCTATCACTATCACGACGAGCAGAACGTGCAGAATCCCGCCTACGGCATCGTTCGCGGATCGTTCAGCTCGCCTGGCATCAACGGGCCCTTCTCGTTTGTCTCGCAAAATACCGCGGCCCTGAGCACACCGAGCGGCGTCGATGCTCTCGACCCGACCGATGGCGCTCAACCCCGTACTCAGGACTGGAGCTTCAGCGTGGCTCAACGCACTCCCTGGAAGAGCCTGGTTGAAATCTCCTACGTCGGCAACAAGTCTGACTACTTGAGCGACTACAACAACAGCCTGTATCAGATTGACGATCTCCCTGTCGGGACATTGTTCAATGCCGCGGTTTGCAACCTCTCAAGCCCCGGCGCAACCGGAAATCAGGTGTGCGGCTGGTTGCCCAACTGCGACCCCACGGTCGATGTCAACAACTCCAGCACCAATCCAAGCAACTGCGAGAGCACTGGCGGAAATTACCAGAACACCTTCTCATCAGGGCAGATCCAGAAGGCTCGCCCGTATCAGCCTTACGGGTCCATCAAGATCATCAACCACAAGATGTACTCGAACTACAACGGCCTGCAGGTTACCTGGAACAAGCAACAAGGTCGCCTGATATACATGGTCAACTACACCTTCTCCAAGGCCCTCGGTATCCGCGGCGAAAATGGCTCGGCGACCGGCGACCCCACGTCACTATCACACAACTACGGGACTCTGCCTAACAACCGCACCAACATCTTCAACGCCGCCTACGTGTACCAGTTCCCGAATTTGCGTTCGGGCAACATATTCGCAAAGGGCGCTTTGAATAATTGGCAGTTGTCAGGTATCTCGCAGTTCCAGAGCGGCGTCGACTTGCAGGCAGGAGTTACCTCCAACTTCAGCTACAGCGCGTTCATTCCCGCGGGCTCATCTTACCTGGGACAAGGCCCCACGGCCCTTCCCATCCAGGCGAGCGACGGGAACACCATCGGCTCTACCGATGTAACGCTGATGCCGAAGGTGATTTGCAACCCGCATTCGGGGCTGCACTCAGGCCAGTACGTCAACGGCGCTTGCTTCTCTCCATTCGTTACGCCTGGTCAGCAAGGGAGTTATATCTTCCCGACAACGACCGGACCGGGATTCTTTAACAGCGACCTCTCGGCGTTCAAGAACTTCACCTTTGGAAGTTCCGAACAGAGAAAGCTGACCTTCCGGTTCTCCGGCTACAACTTCCTTAACCACCCGAATCGCACCTTCAACGGCACCGGCGATTCGGCCTTGACCATGACGTTCGACGATACAGGTAAGCTCAAGCAGCCGGCTCCGGGAGTGAATTTCGGATATGCCGACTACAAGACTGGACATCGTATCGTCCAGGGAGAGGCCAAGTTCACCTTCTAAGGTCTCTTTGCTTGCAACAAACTTTCGGGGCGGCTCAAAGCCGCCCCGATCTTTTGGTGCCTCGTGATTAGCTCCGCCCCGATCTTTATGCGCCCTCAGTCTGCTGCGGTTCATATCTTAAACGCGCGGCCATCCTGAGCGAGCCGCCGCGGCGACGAGTCGAAGGACCTGCATTTCGCCCCGCTGGCCTCAAGCACGCAGTCACCGGACTGTCAGCCCCTCAACTCCCAGGTCGACCTCATAAACAGCGTCGCTGGTAGCCAGGATAGTTGTGCCCAGGGGCGAGAAAGCCACGCCCACCAGGTTCGCGCCGGCCAGCGCCAGTGACGCTTCGCCCTGGGGAGTGATGCGCACCAGGCCGCGCCGTCCGTGCAGGCAGGCGCAGACATAAAGATCGCCCTCGCTTGAGAAAGCCAGTCCCTGCGGCCGCCCCAGTCCGCGGTAGTAAACACGCGTCTCCCCGTGAGGATCGATGGCGAAGACCGCTTCGTTCGACGAGAGCGAGGGTCCCGTGACGTAAAGCGTTCCCGAGCCATCGACGGTCAGATGATAGGCCGATACCGATGGCTCAAGCGTGGCGTGCACAAAAATCTGCCGCTCCGGATTGATCTTGAAGATAGTGCCGCTGCGATCGCCGACGAAGAGGTTTCCTTCGGAGTCGAAGGCTGCCCCGGTGGCCACTCCCATCCCCTCGGTGTAGATCGTATAGTCGCCGCCCGAATCCACTCGGTAGACGTTGCCTTCAGCGCGCGAGGTCACATAGAGATCGCCATCGGGTGAGATGGCCAGGCCGGTGGCGTTCAGTATGCCGGTCACGAACGGCGTGTCGCGGCCATCGGCGCTTATGCGCACTACAGAAACCGGCGTCTGCTTGCCGCGCGGACCGCTCACAGTGGCAAAAATCATGCCCGAGCGGCTGACCACCGGGCTGGTAACCGGGTGCAGGCCCTCAATGAGCTTATGCGCGACGCGCAGCGGCACCGTGTTGCCTGCTCCAGCCGGGTTGCGCACTTCCACCAGTCCCGTCGAGGCGTTCTCAGGAACGCGAAAAATGAGGCGCGCAGGCCTGCTCATCACAATGTGCGCGGGCTCGCCGTCGACCAGCACTACCGGTGTTCCAAAGTTGTGAGGACCAAGATTTGCGCCGGCCAGTTCCACCTCGGCAAGCGGCATGGCCGCGGCCGGGGTCACCTGGTCGATGCGCGGAGCCGGAACGGCTGCAAATGCGGATTGGGCGGCGGCGCGTGGCATTGCGATCGAGCGGCTCTAGTACCAGATGCGCACCAGAGACGCTATACCCAAAGCATACAGCCCCGCGCCCACGTCGTCGAAGACGATGCCCCACCCGGCGGGAAGCCGCTCGATGCGGCGCACCGGGAAGGGCTTGGTGATGTCGAGCAACCGAAAGAGAATGAGTGCGATAAGCGCGTGGGCCCAGTCGGGCGGGCAAAACAGCAGCGCGATCCACTGGCCGGCGACTTCATCGATCACCACGAAGCCTGGGTCGGTTCGCCCGGCCTCCCGCTCAGCGATGGTCGCCGCGGGTACGCCCACAACGATGACCACCGCAATGCCCGCGAGCGTGGCTATGAGCAATGTCTGCTGCGAAGGATGCGCGCCGAGGGCAAATGCAGCCCACAACAGCATAGCCGCAACTGATCCCCAGGTTCCCGGCCCGGGCTTGATGTAGCCAATGCCGAAGAAGGTGGCAACCGCCGTAGCCCAGAGCGTTTTCTTAGCGGAACTGGCCGGTGTTTGACTCAAGCTCATTTCACGATTCCGATCGTCTCAGCGGGCTCCGCGCCTCGGGAGCCGTAGATCCTTGTCCCGAAAAGCACGAGCCACGCAGCGATCCAGAGAAAGACCGCTATCCTATCGCAGAGGCAGGCCAGCAGCAGCCCCACGTATTGAAAGAAACTGCCCGCAAAGCTGCCTGCATTCATTTGGAACAATGCCAGCGAGTGCACAGGTGCCAGCGTCCACATGGCGAATAATGCGATTCGCGATGAACCTGCCGCAATCACAAAGAGCGGGAAGGCGAGCAGGGGCGGTAAGAACAGAAGAATCTCCAGCGCGGGGAACTTCTGCCGTCCGAAGCCTCCCCAGGCAAATGCCATGAACCCGATGAAGGAGGAGTAGAAGCTAAGCAGCCCAGCGAGCGTCAATGCGCCGATGAAGTGCCACTTCGGGTCAACTTTCACTCGACCCTCCGCTGCGCCTTGAACTCGGATTATCAAGATCTTCAAGCACTTCAGGGTCGAGGATCGGCGAGCTGATCTTGTAAACGCCCGAGGCCCACTTGCCCAGGTCGATCTTGCGGCAGCGGTCGCTGCAGAATGGGAAATCCTCATCCTCAGTGCGGACCAGCATCCCGCAGGTAGGACAGTGAAACAATTTGACCGATTTCTTTTTCGAGGCCATGGTGATCGGCCGCGTTTGCAGTCATCCTGCACGTCGCGGTCAATGAATATGGTAGCGCGACGGGGGATGGTTGTGCGCGGGAACGATGGCGCAGAGAAATCAGGTGCCCACTCTAATACAATTCTCTTTTCCGAGAAAGACCGGGGGGTGTGCTTGCGCAAGGCGATTGGTCTCTATTTGCTTCCGGTAACCATCTGCGCGGCAGCGCTGGCCGGTGGTGTCGGAATTGCGTCGGCGCAGAGTGCAGAGCGGCCGCCGGCGGTTCCGCTCATTGCGCACAATCCTTACTTCAGCGTGTGGTCAATGGCCGACCGGCTCACCGACGAAGACACCAGGCACTGGACGGGATCACCGCAGCCAATCGCCGGGCTGGCGAGGATTGACGGCAAAATCTATCGCTTTATGGGCGCGGAGCCGTGGGACGTTCCGGCGATGGAGCAGACCAGTCTGACGGTCACTCCCACGCGCAGCGTGTATACATTCGCGGCCGGCGGAGTCGCGCTCACCGTCACCTTTTTCACGCCTGCATTCCCGTCGGATCTCGATCTGATATCGCGGCCAGTCACTTATCTCTCCTTCACGGCTACGGGCACGGCAACGGGCGACGGACAGCACGATGTAAGCCTGCTGGTGGATGTGAATCCGGTTATCGCAGTGAATACTTCTGACGAGCAGGTGACGTGGGCACGTGGCCGCGCGCCGGGCTTGACAGTATTGAGCGCAGGCTCGCGCGATCAACAGGTGCTCAACCGCCCCGGCGACAACCTGCGCATCGACTGGGGGTACTTCAGACTCGCAGTTCCAGATGCGGCCCAGGCGCAATTCGCCGAGACTGAAGACGCGATGCGGCAATTTGTTTTGACCGGCAATTTGCCCGATGCCGACGATCTCGACATGCCGCGCATGCCACGCGATCATGCGGCGCACCTGGCCGTGGAACTGCCACTCGGCCGCGTTGGCTCAACACCCGTGAACCGCCATCTGCTGCTCGCCTATACCCAGGAATATTCGATTGAATTCCTGGAGCGAAAGCTCAGGCCATATTGGCAGCGTGACAATAAGACCGTTCAGCAGATGCTTGGCGAGGCCGAGGCGCAGTATCCGGCGCTGGTGGTTGAGGCACTGAAGTTCGATGCGGATTTGACTGCCGATCTCACCAGGGCCGGTGGCGAGGCTTATGCGCAACTGGCCGTGTTGGCCTACCGGCAGACCCTTGCGGCGCACGAACTGGCCGCCGATGTTGACGGCACTCCCATGCTGTTCCCCAAAGAGAATTACTCCAACGGATGCATCTCTACGGTGGATGTGATATATCCGTCCGCGCCTTTCTTCCTGTTCTTCAATCCCGCTCTGGTTCAGGCCCTCATGAAGCCGGCGATGGAATACGCAGCGCTGCCGCGATGGAAGTGGCCGTTCGCGCCGCACGACCTGGGCACGTATCCATTGGCCGATGGGCAAGTGTATGGCGGCGACGAAAAAACTGAAGAGAATCAGATGCCCGTGGAAGAGAGCGGAAACCTGCTGATTCTTGCCGACGCGCTGGGGCGCGAAACAGGGAATTGGGACTTTGTGCGTGAGTATTGGCAACAGTTCACGGCGTGGGCCGAGTACCTGCGCGACAAAGGCCTCGACCCGGCAAATCAGCTTTCGACCGACGACTTTGCCGGACATCTGGCGCACAATGCGAACCTGTCGATCAAGGCGATTGAGGCGCTGGCAGCTTACGCGCAAATGGCTCGCGCCCTGGGCAAATCGGATGTGGCCGAGCAGTACGCATCGCTTGCGCATGGTATGGCTGCCCAATGGCTGTCGCTGGCGATCGATGGCGACAACGTAGCGGCCGACCACTACAAGCTCGCCTTTGACAAGCCGGGCACATGGAGCCAGAAATACAACCTGGTGTGGGATCAGATCCTTGACCTGAATCTCTTTCCGGCGCGCGTGCGCCAGACTGAGATTGCCTTCTATTTGAAACACCTGAACCAATACGGGCTGCCGCTCGATAATCGTGCCGACTATACCAAGCTCGACTGGGAAGTGTGGACGGCCACTCTGGGCAAACAGGCGGCTTTCGCGACACTTATTGACCCGGTAAGCCGATGGATTAATGGAGGTCCCACCCGCGTTCCGCTCACCGACTGGTACGACACCAAGATCGGCGAACAAAAAGGATTTCAAGCGCGATCGGTGGTGGGAGGGGTATACATCAAGGCACTTTCCGACCCTGGATTGGCCCGTAAATGGCGCTCAACCCGCGGCCAAACTCCTTAAAAATCAGGTCAATTCAACATTCCGTAACAATCGTCGTAGAGAATGATCCCGGCAGTCTTATTGCAAGGGAGAGAATCGTGAAAAGAACTACTCTAGTTGTTGTTGCATGCTTTGTTCTGGCCTTGAGCCTGGCCCATGCCCAGACGCTTACGGGAGCGGGAGCCACTTTCCCTTATCCCATTTATTCAAAATGGTTCACTGAGTACAGTTCCGCGCATCCGGGCGTTCAGGTCAACTACCAGTCGATCGGCTCGGGTGGCGGCATTAAGAACTTTTGTTCGGGACTGGTGGATTTTGGCGCGTCCGACATGCCCATGACCAACGACATGATCGCCGGATGCAAAAACAAGCTGGTGCATATTCCCACGGTGCTGGGCGCGGTGGTGCCGGTGTACAACGTGCCGGGCGTCACCAATCTTCGCTTCAGCGGCGAGCTGCTTGCCGACATTTATCTGGGCAAGATTACCATGTGGAATGATCCGCGTGTCGCCAAGGACAATCCCGGCGTGAGTCTGCCCGACACCAAGATCATCGTGGTGCATCGCGCCGAGGGCAGCGGAACAAGCTTCATCTTTACCGACTTTTTGAGCAAGGTAAGCAAAGACTGGGCTAGCGGTCCGGGGGCAAGCAGCGCGCCGGGCTGGCCGGTAGGCGTTGCCGGCAAAGGCAATGAGGGCGTGGCCGGGCTGGTCCGCCAGGTTCCGGGAACTATTGGCTACGTTGAACTGATCTATGCGCTGCAGAACAAGATGACCTCCGGCGCGGTTCAAAACGCGGCCGGCAACTGGATTACTGCGTCGATCCCCGGCGTGACGGCGGCAGCAGCCAGCATCAAGCAGATGCCTGCAGACTACCGCGTCTCCATCACCAACGCACCGGGCGCCGATGCGTATCCAATCTCGAGCTTCACTTACCTGCTCATCAACCTTCACCCGGCCGACGCAACCAAGGAGAAAGTGATTCGCGACATGCTGAGCTGGATCGTCAAGAGCGGCGAGAGCGAAGTTTCAGCTTTGTCGTATGCGCCGCTGCCTGAAGCGTTGCAAGAAAAAGTGTTGCAGACGGTCTACGCGCTTCCGCAGTAAGAACGCGTACCGGCAACCAGTTGAGGGCCTGGCGAATCTGCTGGGCCCTTACTATTAGCAGCCGCAGGTCTCCATCACCAGTTGTACCGCCGGTCTCCAGTTGTAAGGCAGCCGCTGGCCTCCAGTTGTATAGCAGCCGCTGGTCTCCAGTTGTACCGCCGGTCTCCTGAGGCTGCGGAAAAACTAGTCTCAGGTCGCTCTGTAACAAGGGCACGGCTTTAGCCGGGCCGATAAGGCCCAAAATGAGTGTGGGCTTTAGCCCCTGCTGCATCGACTGTTGGGGAATTGCTTCATTCACCGAGTTTTTCCGCAGCCTCTCCTGACCGGCTGTACTGAGGGTTTCCAAACCCTCCGGCGATTCCGCCAATTCTCATTTGCCAAATGTGCCGCGACAAATAAAGGTGAAGCTACGCGCCGAGGTGTTCGCCAATCAGCCTGTCAATGAGCGGGATAAGCTGCTCGCCGGTGCGCGGAAATACGAACTGCGCATTGGCTGCATCCCAGTCGAGCTTGAAACTGGTGGAGAGCGCCGAGATCCAAATCTGGCGCACGGGCGTGTTGGGGGTGATGACGAATTTGCTGCCGGCGTCTTCAAAAACTACATTGAGCACACCATTCTGTTCTTCCACCTCGAAGCCTGCATCTTCCGATTCCTCACGCTCAATCAAATGCTGCTTCAGCGCCTCAAGCGCCGTCTCCGCTACCCGCCGAAACTCCAATTCATCCTGCATGGTGCCAGTGTAGCAAGAAGGGAGTGGGGCCTGGCGATCGGCGCGGCGCGTTCGGCGACGGAGTGCAAATCATGAGCGTGTCTGAATTCGATACACAAATCCGAAGTTGAAGATTAAAGATTCCGTGGCCCGCGCCGATGGATAAGCAGCAGGAGGCGCTGCCATGGAGATCGCACCCATTCCCGGAATCCGCGCCATTGGTCAAAACAGGACACCGCGAGCCGAGTCTCATCTCACCCCGGCTTTCGACATTAATGCATTAAGCAAGATGGGCGATAACTCCGCGGCTACGCGCGTGAACAAGGCTGCCGGCGCCGAGGAAGAAGACGACGATCTCGACTTGGCCGAAGATGAAAACGTCGCGCAGAATTCGTCGGGCGTGAATTACTTTGCGTGATGGAGGTGCCGTCCCCGCACCCGGCGAATTCTACTGACTACGAACCGGGGTGCCCCGTGTATGACAGCATCTACCCTTGTCAATGACTTTTTCGACAGGAAG